>CAWKKU010000001.1:0-362500 GCA_963850295.1 Vicinamibacterales bacterium
TGGTCGCCAGTGTGTTCGTCGTCTTGTGGGCGGGCTATCGCGCCCGCCTCGGTCAGGTCGCTCGCGATTACCAACGACGGCTCGACGAACGTGTCAACGAGCGCACACGTATTGCGCGGGAGCTGCACGACACGCTGCTGCAGAGCTTCCATGGTCTGCTGCTGCGATTCCAGACCGCCTTGTACCTGCTGCCAGATCGCCCGGCAGACGCGAAAGCGCAACTCGCTGGTGCGATTGATCACGCGGCGAAGGCGATCACGGAAGGGCGCGATGCCGTGCAGGGATTACGGTCCTCGACCATCGAACGGAACAACCTCGCTCTGGCGATCAGCACGCTGGGAGCAGAACTCGCGGCCGACGGCAGCGGCCTCCGACCGGCATTCCACGTGGCCGTCGAAGGCGAGACGCGAGAGCTCCATCCGATTCTTCGTGACGAGATCTACAAGATTGCGGCGGAAGCCCTTCGCAATGCCTTCCGGCACGCGCAGGCCGGACGGCTCGAGGTCGAGATCCGCTACGACACCGAGCAATTCCGCCTGCGGGTGCGTGACGATGGCAAGGGGATCGATCCGAAGGTGCTCGCAAACCAGGGGAGTGAGGGACACTACGGATTGCGCGGCATGCCAGAACGTGCGGCACTGATCGGAGCGAAACTGGCGGTGTGGAGCGAACCGGGCGCAGGGGCGGAGGTGGAGCTGCGCCTTCCTGCGCGCATCGCCTACGCGACATCCCGGAGGCGGTCCTGGTTGTCACGGGTGTTGGCTTCCAAGACAGCGGCACAATCCGAAAAGGACGCGTCATGATCGCGCCCCTTTTCTCAGCCGCGATGGCGCCGCCAGTTCGTGGGCATACTGGAGTCGCTCCGCGACATCGGCCCAATCGGGATGGCCGTCGAGGTAGATCCCGATCCAGCCACTCGGGCCGACATAAGGCGGCCGAAAGTACCGCTCAGGAGCGCGCGCGAGCAAGAGATCTTGCGTCATGTGGGTGGCCTTGCACCATAACGCATAGCGGCCGGCGCCATGGTGGTTGGCGGCGTTCGCGAAGCTCGCGAACATCTTCTTGCCGACCCAGAACGTGGGTTCGCCGTGTGAAACCTTTTCCCAGGCATCGGGCAGCGCCAGGCACACCCGTCGCAAACGACCCAGCGGACTCGGCATCAGACGTCCCCGTCTATCGTGCCGCAACCGGTGTCAAATGCGTAAGCACGCAGAGCCACCGTCCGTTGACCTTCCGGTACACGTCGGTCACCCACTCGTCGGCACTGATTCGCTGCCCTCTAAAGTGACCCGTGTTCCGGCCGCGTGCGGTTACCACAGCGACCTCACCATAGACCCTGACGCGGTCAACGTCCTTCGTCATCGTGTCGTGGCTGAGCTCGCCGCTCTCGATCACGTGCAAGATACGCGAGCGCGGCACCACCCCAACCTCGGGTGTGATCAGCACCCAGTCGTCGGCAACGCACGCGCTGATCCGCAGGACGTCATTCGAGATCATCGCCCGGTTGAAGTCCTCTTCGACCCCCGCAAGTTCGGTCGCGAGAGCATCCGCTATGGAGTCGGGCGTCAATGAGTTGGTGTTCATGTCATCGAGTATTCGACAGGCCCGTCAACGCGGTCTTGTAAGGAACTGACCTGCTTTGTCAGCCCTCGATGCTAAGCTGGAGTGACTCCAACCTACGCCATGGCGCACCGATGTGACTCACCGACGACGCGGCCTCGCGCAAAGGTGACGCGCCACACCTCGGCGCTTGGGCGCTGGGAATTGGCGACGGCGCCGCCTGCGGAGGCTTTGCGACCGTTCGCTCGCGAGTACGTCGGGTGGAGCGAACAGGTGTCGGCGCCGCTGTGCCGCCGCGAGCTGCCCACGGAGGAGGCACCCCTCATCATCAACTTCGGCGCCCCGTTTCACCTGTTCGCGCCAGGCCACTCCCGTCGTGACCTCGAACTCGCCAGCTTCATCACGGGCGCCTATGACACCTATCAGCTCGTCGAATCGGTCGGAGCATCCAGCGGCGTCCAGGTCAATTTCACCCTTCTTGGTATCCGCCTCCTCGTGGGCCGGCCAATCGAAGACATGAAAAATCGCGCGTTTGCGCCGGAAGAGATCTTCGGCGAGTTCGCTCGTGAGCTGACCCATCGCCTGTATGACGCCACGTCGTGGGACGCGCGCTTCGAGTGCCTCGACCAAGCCCTCGCGATGCGTATCGGCGACCCGTTGGACGTGCCCGCGGGTGTGCGTTGCGCGTGGCACCGGTTGGTTGCCTCGCGCGGGCGGGCGAGCATCGCCTCCATCGTGCAGGAGGTCGGCTGGAGCCAGAGGCACTTCATCGCACAGTTCAAGCACGAAATCGGCGTCTCGCCGAAGGTCTTCGCCCGCATGCTGCGATTTGGACGCGTCGTCCGTGCGATTCGTGCCGGCCAGACTGCCGATCTCGCAGACCTCGCGGTCGCGTCCGGCTATTACGATCAGTCGCACCTCAATCGTGATGTGCGCGAGTTCGCGGGCACGACGCCTGGGGAGCTGCTGGAAAGCCTACTCCCCGACCGCGGGGGCTTCGCCGTCTAGGGCGAGGACCGATTTTCAAGACCCAAGCGTTGAGAATTGGGGACAACGGTTCGGTAAGTCACGATTACTCTGCCGGACTCGGTCGACTCCGCCTGGACGAGGTCGAGCGAGAGCCGCGTGTTGACGCCGCTGAAGAGCGCTTGGCCCCTGCCCAACATTATCGGGTGAACAATCAGCCGGAGCTCATCGATCGAGTCCTCGTTCACGCGAGGCTCCGCGACGGGCATCGTGGTCGGGTGCGATTTTTACGAATCTCGTAAAAATCGCACCCGACCCCTATTACAACTAGGTGCGCAGCGATCTGAAGCCCGCCCGAACTTCTTCTGAAAACAGTTGCGGCTGTTCCCAGGCGGCAAAGTGGCCGCCTTTGGCGAGAGCGTTGAAATGGATGAGATTGTGGTAGGCGCGCTCGGTCCAACTCCGCGGAGCTTGGTAGACCTCTTCAGGGAAAACGCTAACGGCGGCTGGAACGGAGATGTTGTAGTCGTTGAAGAAGGCGCCCTTGTATTCCACATAGAGTCGAGCGCTCGACACGCCCGTGTTCGTCAACCAGGAAAGGGTGATGTTGTCGAGGATGTCGTCCCGTGTGAGGTCGCCGTAGGGCTCCCCATCGACAAAGAGTTTCACGATGTGCGCGTAGCTGGTCACGTCGTGGTCGATCATCCAGGCGGCAAGGGCGACGGGTGAGTCGGCCAACCCGTACAGGGTTTGCGGATGTGCGGCCATCATCAGTTGCGTAGGGACGTGCTGGTAAAGGAACGCCATCTGGTCGTATGCCCGCTGCTCCTCAGCCGAGAGACCGGCCGGCGGCGGCCCGCCGGACTGAAGCGCCTTGGCGACGTCAGGGGGCGCGGCACCTGAGAAGTTCACATGGATGCCGATCAACTCCGGAGGTGCCTGTTGCGCCATCAGGTTCGTGACGAACCCACCCCAATCACCGCCTTGCGCCGCGAACCGTGTGTAGCCTAGTCGCTTCATCAACTCCACCCACGCCCGCGCCATGCGAGCGGGGTCCCAACCCGGCGTCGTGGGCTTGCCTGAAAACCCGTAGCCGGCCATCGACGGGATCACCAGGTGGAAGGCGTCCGACGCGCTGGCGCCATGAGCCGTGGGGTTGGTCAGCGGATCGATGATCTTCAGCTGCTCGATGGGCGAGCCAGGCCAGCCGTGGGTGACGATGAGCGGCATGGCATCTTCATGTTTCGACCGGACGTGAATGAAGTGGATATCCAGCCCGTCGATCTCGGTGATGAATTGGGGATGAGAGTTCAGTTGCGCCTCGCACCGCCGCCAGCTGTATTCCGTCGCCCAATACCGCGCGAGCGTTTGAATGAAAGCGAGTTGCACGCCTTGCGATTGATCCGTGACCGTCTCCCGATCGGGCCACCTTGTCGCGTTGATGCGCCGGCGCAATTCGGTCAGTTCCGCCTCCGGAACATCCACACGAAACCGTCGAATGGCGGTGTTGTCGGCGATCAGCGTACTGCTCCCTCCGGCTGCAGCACCAGGTTGGGGCGGGATGTTCTCGATGCGGATGGCTGTCGGCGTTTCTGTCGGGACTGTCTCGAGGCTCATGGCAATCTCCTTCTCTAACGGACCTTGTTGTGGCAAGCCGATCGGCGAGCACACATGAGAACAGACTCCCGACCGTGAATCCATCGGACGAAGGTATCGATCTGAACCCAATCGACACCATCGTCCAATAGACCACCGGTCACGCGGATGGTCCAATCGAAGCGTTCGACAGAGGAGATTGGCAGATGTCCATGACGACGACGGCCAGCAACGCGACAGCGCCAACGCAATTCCTTCAGGGAACGCACGGGACGTATGCGTATCGACGTCTTGGCGGGGGCACGCGACGGCCTCTGCTCTGTCTCCAGCACTTTACCGGGACGCTGGACAACTGGGATCCGGCGGTCACCGATCCGCTTGCGACGGACCGTGACGTCATTCTCTTCGAGAGTGCAGGCGTGGGCCGATCAACGGGCACGGTGCCACACACGGTGGCCGGAATGGCGATGTATGCGCTCGATTTCCTGGATGCGTTGCGCGTGAACAACTGTGACGTGCTCGGATTTTCGCTCGGTGGGATGGTCGCGCAACAGATGGCGCAGGACAGGCCCTCAATCGTCCATCGGTTGATTCTTGTCGGGACCGCGCCGCGAGGTGGCGACGACATCATGCATCTCGAGAAACCGAGCCTGGCCATGCACCTCGGCGATCCGGCACTGAAGGGATACGCCGTGTTGCAGAAACTGTTCTTTGCGCCGACTTCGTCGAGTCAGGCGGCCGGCGCTGCGTTTCTCGAGAGGCTGGCACAACGGGACGAGGATCTCGATACACCATCAGACCCCGACGTGGCTGCGGCGCAAATGGCAGCGTTCCGTGAGTGGGAGCAATCTAACGGCACCCGCTTTGGAAATCTGCGGGGCATCTTTCAGCCCACGCTGGTCATCAACGGTATCCACGACGAAATGATCCCTGTTGCCAACTCCTACCGATTGTGCGAGAACCTTCCCAATGCGATGCTGCTCGCCTACCCGGACGCCGGACACGGTTCCCTCTTCCAGTTCCATGAGTCCTTTACGCGGCATGCGGCGGCATTTCTCACGTCAGACTCGCCGTTCGCATCCTGCTGAGACCGATACGTTCGTTGATACCTTCGTCCAATTTCACTTGTGGACGAACGTGTGTCTCGCTTTAGAATCAACGATTGCCGTCGAGTGGCAGAAGGAAGGAACACGGCCACGGAACTGACCGGCATTCAGCGTGCACAGCTGCTGAATCGCGAACTCGCCGCTCTGATAAACGCCACCTCAGAGCGACGCCCCGCCGGGGCGCCGCTCCGCACGGTGTACTACGTCCTGGCCAGCGCCGTCTGCTATTACGCCGCCACGCAGCTCGCCTGGGCGCTGACGTTTCCCGACAGCAAGGTCTCGCTCTTCTTTCCTCCGCACGCGGTTCTGCTGTGCGTACTGCTGCTCGTTCCCACACGGCACTGGTGGGCCTACGTTCTCACCGCCGCCGGCGCTCATTTTCTCGCGACCCAGCAGGCACACTGGCCACCGCTGTACGCATTGACCTGCGAAGCATTCGACGCGGTGAAAACTGTCTCGGCGGCGGCCGGGGTTCGTATGCTGATTACGTCCCCGATCAAGGCGATCACGCTTCGTGACGCGACGCTCTTCGTCCTCATCGCGGTGGTGCTCGTTCCTTTCGGGACCGCCTTCTGGGGTGCGTCCTTCACGATCTCGTATGGATTCGGCACTCACTATTGGATCGAATGGCGCAATCTGGGAATCTCCAATGCGGTCACGACCGTCGTTCTGGTGCCGGCATTTCTGCTCGGTGCGCACTATCTGTTCGTCAGACGCCCGAGAGCTCTGTCCGCCCGACGAGTGCTGGAAGCGGCTGTCGTCGGTGCGTGTACGGTCGCGCTGGGAATCTTCGTCTTCGATAGCACGCCCGCGGGTCCCAGCACGTCACCCGCTCTCCTCTATGCGCCGATTCCTCTGCTCATCTGGGCGGCGCTGCGCTTCGGCCTTGCTGGCATCAGCGTGTCGATGTTGATCGTGACGTTCCTGGCGATCTGGGGAACCATGAACGGGCGCGGCCCCTTCATGACGCAGTCCCCCGCCGAAAATGCAACGGCACTTCAGCTATTCCTCCTGGTGACCGCCACTCCGCTCTTGCTGCTCGCGGTGGTCATGGATGAGGAACGACGCTCGAAAGACGCGGTGCGTGAGAGCGCCAAACTGATGGGTCTCGCCGCCGAAGCAGGAAACCTTGCCATGTGGGTGTGGGATGTATCAGGCAATGAAGTGTGGATGACCGAGGGGGCGCGCTCGTTGTTCGGGCTCGAGCCAGACGTGCGCCTCGATCTTGCGGCAACGTTCGATCGCGTGCACCCAGAGGATCGCCTCGCGCGTGAAAACGCGATCAAACAGGCGCTTCACACCCGAGGCGAATACGACATGGAGTATCGCATTCGGCAGACGGATGGCACGGTTCGCTGGATTCATGGGCGCGGACGTTGTGTGGGGCCTGACGCCGGAGCCGGCCCGAAGCTGTTCGGCGTGTCGATGGATGTGACCGCCCGCAAAGAGGCCGAGGCGTCAGCCGCGCAAAAGCGTGCAGAACTGGAGCACGTCTCCCGCGTGTCCACCCTCGGCGAGCTCACCGCGACCCTGACGCACGAATTACAACAGCCGCTGGCCGCGATCCAGACCAACGCGTATGCCGGCGTGCGTTTACTCAACGCGCCCGAACCCGATCTTCAGCAGGTGCGGAGTACGCTGGACGACATCTGCGAGGTCACCGAGCGCGCCAGCGAAGTTATTGGCGGGCTGCGCGCCATGCTCAAACGCGACAGCACGGCTGCGGGCGTTACCCACGTCGACGTGAACGACGTGATCCGCAGCGTCGAGCGCATCGCGCACGGCGACGCGAATCTGCATAAGGTCACGCTCCACCTGGACCTCTCGGACGTTCCCCCGGTCAGGGGTGACAGCGTCCAGCTCGAGCAGGTCATCCTGAACCTGATGCTCAATGCCTTCAGCGCGATGAGCGCAACCGGGTTCGATGGCGCGCGGCGGCTGATCGTGCGCACGAATTCGATTGATGCCTCACACGTGCTGGTCGAAGTTCAGGACAGCGGCACTGGCATCGCCGCGGACAAGCTCGAGTCGATCTTCGATCCCTTCGTGACCAGCAAACCGGAAGGACTGGGTATGGGGCTTTCGATCTGTCGCTCCATCATCGAACGCCACGGCGGTAAGATTTCGGCTGCGAACAATCCCGACCGCGGCGCGACGTTCTCCATCACGCTGCCGGTCAGCCGCGATCGAATCTCCACCGGCTGAGCCGATCAGCCGAACGTAAACGCGAACGCCTCGACACCCGAATCGAGGAACTCGATCTCGAACGTTCGATCGACGATCGGTCTGGGCTGTCGGATCAGCTGATACATCCGCTGTTCTGTAGCCGTGCCGTCGCCATCCTCGTTGACGTCGAGGCCGCGGGCGGCTCCGGGCCGCTGCCCGTCGAGCGAGACGCGAAAACGCACCGCCGACTGCTGTCGGGCCGGCCCCATGACGAGATGCAGGTCGCGCGCATGAAAGCGACAGACGATCCGCCCGTTAGGACTGCTGAGAACGGTGGCCTGCTTGCCGATCGTCCACTCACCCGCCAGAGCCCATTGGTTCAGTGCCACACGCGTCGGGGTCGCATAGAGACGACGTCGATCGAGGGCGGGCCCGCCACGCGATGAGAAATTCTGGAGCCGGTCGTAGCCGACGTAGGTTTCCGGAGACTTCAAATTGTCCCAATCAGCTGCGGCTTCGACGCCCTCGCCCACGACCGATACGGCGCTTCCATCACGAGCTCCGGCGATGCCGGATTCGGCGAGCAGCCGCTGGATAGCCGTCTCGGACTGTTGGTACGCTCCCTCGCCGAAGTGCTGATGGCGGACGCGTCCGCGTGCATCGAGGAAATAGAGAGCCGGCCAGTACTGATTCCTGAAGGCACGCCAGATTGCGTAGTCGTTGTCGATCACCACGGGATAGTCGATTTTCATCTGCCGTACCGCGCGGCTGACGTTGTCGATGTTCTGTTCGAATGTGAATTCGGGTGTGTGCACGCCGATGACCACGAACTTGTCGCGGTACTTCTGCGCCCAGGCTCGGACATACGGAAGCTGGCGCAGCCAGTTGATGCAGGTGTAGGTCCAGAAATCGACGAGCACGACTTTGCCGAGCAGGCTTGCGGCCGTGAGCCGGGGAGAATTGAGCCATTCCGCCGCACCGCCAATCGCCGCCAGCTCGCGTGGCGTACGTTGCTCCGCTTCCACCGTGCCCGGCGTCGCGAATGCTGCAGCGAGGCTCGTCATTGCCATCGTTCCGAGAAAACGCCGGCGGTCGTGGGCCATTCCTCCATTCACGTGATTCGATCCCCCGAACGCATCAAACCAAAGAAGTGGCGGGTCCGTCTATCAGACGAAGGTGTTGGTGGGATTTTTGTGGCTTACTGCACCTGCTGCCAGGATTTATCTGGGTTGTAGACGGTCAATTTTCGCGCCGCCGCATCTGTTCCAGGGCCCAGATCTTTTTCATGGACGATGCCGTCCTGATTGACCACGAACGTCATCACCCCGGTCACGTCGTACTGAGCTGGCCAGGCGACCAGCGCAAACCCGCCCGACATCAGACCCTTGACGATGTACTGCTTCGTTCCTCCGGGCGCGGCGGATCCCTGCGCGGTCAGGATCTTGAAGTAGTAGCCGTGAAAGGGTGACGGCTGCGAGCGATCGCCACCGACGGCGCGACCTTCTGCGGCCGCCTGCGCCACGAGATCCCCGAGAGGACTTCGCTTCTGACCGGCTTTCGTGGGCCAATACAAGCCGTTCTCCTTGCCCTGATCGCTTGCGAATTTCGCGGCGTGTACGCCTGCCGGGTTGCCGTCATGAGCCTCTTCGGCATAGTGCCGTTGCGCGGTCACATACGCTCGCACCGTCGCGATAGCGGCCAGCTCGTTGCGCCCGATTCGCCGTGCGATCAGCTCCTCTTTCCCTGCCGCAGTGTCGAAACGCCACGCGCTTTTCTCCTTCACGAGCGGCACCGGGAACGGCCAGTCTTCATTGCCGATGACGAGTGTCTGGCGATTCGGATCGGCGCCCTCGAGACGCCACTGTTCGCCCACCGCGACGATGAAGACCTTCCGGTTCTGCCGCGCTGTCGCCGGATCGGAGGATTCGATCAGCTCCGTTCCCTCCGCTCCAAGAATCGCCAGAAGCTCGGCGAGATGACCCGCCTTGGCCGCGTCGATCAACGCCTTGACGGCGTCTTCAGGTGAGGCGAACTGCCGTGCGGCCTGCGCGGACGCAGGGCTCGAGAACAGGGGAGCCGCCACCAACGCGCACGTGCACCACACGGCAAGACTTCGCCAGATGACCCTGCTCATTTTGGACTCCTTCCGCTGCCGGTCAGCGCCGACGTCCGCCGCCACGTGAGCCGCCGCCGCCGGCGCGAGCCGCGGCTTTGCTGCCCCCGGGCGCTCGAGGCGCGCTGAGACGAGCCGCTCGAATAGCCCGAGAACGCGTCCGAGCTCGTTCGTTGACTACTCGGCTGAGTTCTGGCACTGCTGCTCTGGCCGCGAGCTTCCGCGGCCGCAGTACCGACTCCCGCCCGCGCTCTGTGTGGAGGCGCTTTGCGCCTGTGTGGTCCGCTCCGCTCGTTGGGCCTGCGCGTCTGGGCCGGGTTTCCTGACGGTTCTGTTGGCGGTCGGTGCGTTGCTCCTGCGTATTTTCCACGCGGTCCGACCGGTTCTCCCGCTGGTCTTCCATACGATCGCCGCGTTCCTCGACAAGGTCTTCGCGGTGATCCATCCAATCCTCACGCGCGTCTTCCCGGTGGTCGTAGTAGTCGTCCCACGCGTCGTTGTACATGTAGGCGCCGCCGTGCCATCCATAAGGACCGTAGTAGTAGTGGTTGTCCATCGCTGCGCCAATCGCGATACCGGCAGTAAACCCGATGAGACCCGCCGCAATCGCCTCCTCGGCGTCGTCGTCGTCTTCCTGAATAATCACGGTGGTGGGGGCCTGCGTGTACACGACCTCGGTGTTGTATTGCGGCACGTAGACAATCTGCGGATTCGTGGGCTCGATGACGATCACCTGCTCGCCGGCCGATGTCGTTTTGGTCTCGACCTCCTGCTGCGGCGTGCTCTTCAGCGTGCCGACGGTCTGCGCCTGTTTCCTCAGTTTTTGAATGCTGGCAAATACCGCGCTTTTATCTGATTCGAAGGCCTGCCCCAGGACGCGCGTCCACGCGATTTGCTCCGCCATGTATGTGACAACTTGGGGAAAGAGGACCAGGGCCACGAAACTCGCGTCGAACCCCGCTTTCACTGCGGCGTCCTGAAGCGCCGTGCCCTTCAGCTTCGCATTGGACTTCAGCCACTTGGCGAGCTCGGTGACTTTCGTCGGATCTGTCGCGCTCATCAACATCTGCGCGAGAAGTGGATCCGGATAGAGCGCGATTGGAGCGAGCAGTTGATCGAGGGTGCCGGCCGGTGGCGGCGCCGCCTGCGTCTTCGCCGCCGGTGGCTGCGCCGTCTGCGTACGTGCCGGCGACCCGCACGCCACGAACAACACCACAGCTGCGGCGATCATCGGTTTGGTCATAATGCGCCCTCGTTCGTGAAATCGTGGCAGCGGATGGCATGAGCCGATGCCGGGAAAGTGCCTGGACGGAATACTGGCGAAGTGCATGTGCCATGCCAGACGCACCCTCCGATATAGCCGTCCCTCGAGTTCGAGATCGCAACGGGCGGTGCCCGAAGACCGTCGCGCCGTCACGACATTTCGTAACCAAACCCGAATCGCAAGCGACCCCGCTTCCCAGAACCATCGCTTTTCGCCGGAAAACGACTGAACCAGACGATCGCGCCTGCACGTACCGCTGGACGCCAAATTGCCATCCGTTCCAAACATGCTGCCTCCAGCTGTCCGGGTAGTTCTCTACGCCGCGGGCCTGCGGGACGCATCTCTATGACCTTCATCGTCGCCTCCGTTCTGTGCGGCCTTGCGATTCTCGTGGCGGCGATCGCCGGCCTGCTGGTCCAGCGACGAGTGCTACGCGAGAGCGTCGAGCCGTTTCGACTCCGGACCGATCACGGCGCCCGTCGACGGGAGACGGTTGAAGGCCACAAATAGACCGAAATACTTCCCCCGAAGTACGCAGACCCTCGATGCTCCGGGCAGAGTTCGAGGTCATCGCGTGGGTCCAGGACGGTAATGCCCTGGTGGACGCCGAGGCCCGGCTGTCGCCTGACGTCATCGTCACCGACATCGCCATGCCGGGTGAAGGCGGTATCGAGGCGGTCGCGCGGATTCGCTGTAACAACCCGAACGCGCGGATCGTGCTCGTCACTGTTCATTCGGAGTTGATGCTGGTGGAGGCTGGACTGGCGGCCGGTGCGCTCGGCTACATCCTGAAAGATACGGCTGGCGACGAGCTCCTCCCTGCGGTTCGCGCCGCACTTGGCGGCCGCCAATATGTGAGTCGCGAGATCGATGGGTTCGATCGCCACGATGAAAGTTGAGGCGTAAGAGATTGAGATTTTTCAAAGAGGACCGATGACAAAGCGCTCGAGTATCCTGCAATCGCTCCTGTTAGGCGTACTGACATGCGCCGGCTCGCTCGTCGTACCACAGCCTGCATCGGCTCAATACCTCGGCAACAACTTTCACGGCGACTTCGGGGTCAATTCCGGTACTCAGGCCGCGCCGGGTGTTTATGTCGCCATTCCGTTTGCGCAAATCAACGCCGACAACATCAAGGATAACGACGGCAACACCCTGGCGGCTTCCCAGTTTCAGGGGTTCGACGTGCGTGCGATGTTTCCGACGCTCATCGGCGTGACTCCGAAGAAAGTGCTCGGCGCCAACTACGGCTTCATGGTGGCGCTGCCCTTCTCCGCGGTCCGCCCCGAGCGAGCCACCCTGGAACCCTTCGAACAGGATTGGGCACTCAACGACATGTATGTCGTACCGCTGTATCTCGGATGGCATGCAGCGCGCGCGGACTTCGTCGCGGGATATGGCTTTTATGCGCCGACAGGGCGGTACGAAGCGGGCGCCAACGACAACGTCGGGCTTGGCATGTGGTCGCAGGAATTTCAGGCTGGCACCACGGTCTACCTCGACGCGGCGAAGACGATCAGCGCTGCGACGACGGCCTACCTCGAGCTCCATTCGGACAAGAAGGATCAGGATCTGAAGGTCGGCAACCTGCTGACCCTCGAAGGCGGCGCGGCCTACAACGTACCGAGGATCGGCGGCGCTTTCGGTGTCGCGTATTACCTGCAGGCGAAGCTGTCGGATGACAGCGGCGCAGATGTGCCGTTGACGGCTCTCCAGGCTCTCAATTTGTACGGGAAGAACAGGCTGTTCGGCATCGGCCCGGACGTGACGATGGCGGTGTTCCAGAAGGGCGGCACGATTGGCCTGTTGAATGCCCGCTATCTCTGGGAATCGGCAGGACGCAGCACCTTTCAGGGCGGCACGTTTTCGTCGGATTCACCATTGCCAGACCAAAGACGAACTAGGGCGGTAAATTCCAAAGGAGACGACGCGTATGAGTGCAGAAGAAAAAAGACATCGTTCGCATCTCCCGATGCCGAACACGGGAAAGAAGGGGCTGATCACCTTCGATGCGAAGGATCCGGCCTCGAAGTTCCCGCCAATCGACCGATTGAGACCACCCAAGGGTGCTCCCAATGTCCTGATTGTGCTGATCGACGACGTCGGCTTCGGCGCAACCAGCGCCTTTGGCGGGCCCTGCCAAACACCAACTGCGGAAAAACTGGCGGCGGGCGGGCTGAAGTTCAATCGCTTCCACACCACCGCGCTGTGCTCACCTACGCGCCAGGCATTGTTGACCGGGCGCAATCATCATTCCGTTGGCATGGGGGGCATCACCGAGATTGCGACTGGCGCCCCGGGCTACTGCTCGGTATTGCCCAACTCGATGTCGCCGCTGGCGAGAACGCTCAAGCTGAATGGCTACTCCACCGCGCAATTCGGCAAGTGTCACGAAGTGCCTGTCTGGGAAACGAGCCCGGCCGGGCCGTTCGATGCCTGGCCAACCGGCGGAGGCGGTTTCGAGTACTTCTACGGATTCATCGGTGGCGAAGCCAACCAGTGGTACCCGACGCTGTACGAGGGGACAACGCCCGTCGAGCCGGGGAAGACGCCCGAAGAGGGCTACCACCTGATGGAGGACATGACCGATAAGGCGATTGGCTGGATCGGGCAACAAAAAAGTCTCGCACCAGACAGACCGTTCTTCATCTACTTCGCGCCGGGCGCAACCCACGCACCACACCACGTGCCCAAGGAGTGGGCCGACAAATACAAGGGCAAGTTCGACCAGGGCTGGGACGAGCTGCGCGAGGAGATCTTCGCCCGGCAGAAGAAGCTGGGCGTGATCCCGCAGGACTGCGAACTCACGCCGCGGCACAAGGAAATCCCGAGCTGGGATGAAATGCCGGAGGGATTCAAGCCAGTGCTGCGCCGCGAGATGGAGGTCTACGCGGGCTTCATGGAGTACACCGATCACCACGTGGGCCGGTTGGTCGATTCACTCACCCGACTGGGCATCGCGGACGACACACTCATCTATTACATCGCCGGCGACAACGGCGCGTCCGCTGAAGGATCGCTCAACGGCTGCTACAACGAGATGAGCTATTTCAACGGTCTGCAGGAGCTGGAGACACCGGAATACCTCACCGCACGGATCGACAAACTCGGGGGTCCCGAGTCGTACAACCACTACGCCGTGGGTTGGGCGCATGCGATGGACACGCCCTACCAGTGGACCAAGCAGGTCGCATCGCACTGGGGCGGAACACGCAACGGCACCATCGTCCACTGGCCGAAGGGGATCAAAGCGAAGGGCGAGATCCGCTCGCAGTTCGCTCATGTCATCGATATCGCGCCAACAATTCTCGAAGCGGCAGGGCTACCTGAGCCGCTGTCCGTCAATGGCATCGCTCAGTCGCCGATTGAAGGCGTCAGCATGCTCTATGCGTTCAACGACGCCAAGGCAGCGGAGCGGCACGAGACTCAGTACTTCGAGATGTTCGGCAATCGCGGCATCTATCACCAGGGATGGACCGCGGTAACCCGGCACACATACCCGTGGTCGAAAGAAAAGCCGCCGGCGCTCGATGATGACGTCTGGGAGCTCTACGACACGAACAAAGACTGGAGTCAGGCGAAGAACCTCGCCAAAGAGATGCCGGAGAAGGTGCGCGAGCTGCAGCGCCTTTGGATCATCGAGGCGACGCGCTACAACGTGTTGCCGATCGACGACCGGCTGCTCGAGAGAGTCAACCCCGACCTGGCCGGCCGGCCGCGGCTCGTCGAAGGAAAAACCCAGGTCCTCTTCGGTGGGATGGGGCACCTGTCGGAGAACTGCGTCCTGAGCATCAAGAACAAGTCGCACTCGATCACCGCCGAGCTCGTGGTACCGGAGAAAGGGGCCGAGGGCGTGATCATCGCGCAGGGCGCGAACATCGGCGGCTGGAGCCTCTACGCCAAGGGCGGCAAGCTCAAATATTGCTACAACTGGGGCGGCTTCAAGCACTTCATGGTCGAAGCGACCACTCCGATTCCTGCCGGCGATCACCAGGTCCGGATGGAATTCGCCTACGCCGGCGATGGACTGGGCAAAGGTGGCAAAGTCACGCTCTACACCGACGGCAAGAAGGTCGGAGAAGGTGCCGTCGATGCGACGTTGACGAACATCTTCTCCGCCGACGACGGCTGCGATGTCGGCGAGGACACCGGCGCTCCGGTCTCTCCCGACTACGGACCGCACGGCAACGCGTTCAACGGCCGGATCAAGGGCGTGCAGCTCGCGATCGCCGAGGCCGCGGAACGCCCCGACCATCTGGTTGACCCTGAGACGGCCATTCGCGTCGCGATGGCGCGGCAGTAGCTGCAGGCATCGGCTGGCGCGGCGTGTCACCGGCGCACGTACGACGATTGCGCCCATTGGGCTTCGCCAATGGATGGCTCCGATGCTGGCAGCGATGCCCTGGCTGACAGGCGGCCGCGGATACCAAGCCGACTTGTCGCGGCCACCGTAGTAGCGTGGGTCTTGTCCTCCGCATCGCCGGTTCTTGCACAGGACACTGGGACTTGGTACTGGACATTGCGACCGCCTGTCGGGGAAACCGGCGAGCTGCCAGGTGGAGGCAGGACCGACCGGCAGAATAAGGCGCCGAATCCCGATCCGGCCAGGCGGCGTCGTGAGTTCGTCATCGCACCGCTTCCGATGATCAATCCGACGCTCGACAACGGGCTCGCACTCGTGGTCGGCATGTTGTATCCGCTCTCGGCTGCCGACACGAATTCACCGCCCTCGGCATCGGCCGTCATGGGCTTTCGTACCAGCAACGACAGTTGGATGACCGGGGCGGCGCAGACCCTGCACATTGCCGAGGATCGGTACCGCGTGATTCTTGCGGCCGCGTATCTCGACATCAACGTCGACTATTTCGGCATCGGCTCGAGCGCGGGAGATGCCGGACGTTCCGTCGAGCTCAACCAGGTTGGTGCCGGTGGACTCGCTGAACTGCTCGTGCGTGTCGCCGGCCCGTGGTACGCCGGCGCTCGCTACCGATTGATGCGCACGACGGTGAATACCGACGCCGGCCAGAGCGACATTCCTGTTCCCGTGCAGGACATCCAGCTTCGGACGGCGTTGCTCGGTCCGCATTTCGAGCGGGACACCCGCGACAACCAGTTTTATCCTCGGCGCGGGACACTCTTCGACGGGATAGGGCTGTTCGCCAGCGAAGCTGTGGGCGGCCAGCGAACCTATCAGATCTATCAGGTGGCACTCAGCTCGTATGTCGGTGTCGGCGGCCGGCAGGTCGTTGCGAGCCGAGTAAATTCCTGCTTCGCGAGCGACCACGCGCCCTTCTACGACCTGTGCCTTATCGGACAGTTTCAGGACCTCCGCGGTTATCCCACCGGCCAGTACCGCGATCACGCGATGCTGACCTGGCAGAGTGAGTATCGTCTCGAATCTGGAAACGGCTCGGACTCGTGATGTTCGGCGGGCTCGGCGGTGTGGCCGACGGCTTCGACAAGCTCTCGACAGACGCGCTTCTGCCCTCCGGCGGCACGGGCATCCGGTTTCGGCTGACGCGGCAGAACCACGTGAATCTTCGAGTGGACTACGCCTGGGGCAAGAAGAGCAACGCGCTCTACGTGTCGGTCGCGGAGGCGTTTTGAAATCGCCGCTTGTGAGACACCCTGGCTGACCGGGGATTGATAGCACTACGTCAGACGGTTGATACCTGCGTTTCGATTCGCACGCAATCAGTCGTAATTCCAGCATCGCTCGCCCGCGGGCGCTGGCTTCGGTTTTGCCACTCGGCCTCGACCGGATCGATCCCACACACTCGAAAGGACGAGCGATGGCTGCGAAGAAACCGAACATCCTGATTCTCTGGGGAGACGACATCGGCTACTGGAACATCAGTGCCTACAACCTTGGCCAGATGGGCTACAGAACTCCCAATATCGACCGTATCGCCAAGGAAGGCGCCCTGTTCACCGACTGGTACGGCCAGCAGAGCTGCACGGCCGGCCGCGCCTGTTTCATCACCGGCCAGTCGGGCTTCCGGACGGGCATGCTGAAGGTCGGCCTGCCCGGCGCGAAGGAAGGGCTGCAGGCCCGTGACGTGACCATCGCCGAACTGCTCAAGGACCAGGGCTACATGACCGCGCAGTTCGGCAAGAACCACCTGGGCGACGCCGACGAGACGCTGCCGACCGCGCACGGGTTCGACGAGTTCTTCGGCTCGCTCTACCACCTCAACGCGGAGGAAGAGTTCGAGAACGAGGACTACTTCAAGGATCCCGGCGCTGATCGAAGAAGTACAAGACCCGCGGCGTGCTCCACTGCTGGGCCAATCCGGATGGCAGCCAGAAGATCGAAGCAACGGGCCTCTCGGCAAGAAGCGCATGGAGACCATCGACGACGAAGTCACGGCGGCCACGCTCGACTATCTCGAGAAGGCGAAGAAGGCCGACAAGCCGTTCTTCCTGTGGTGGAACTCCACGCGGATGCACATCAACACGCACCTGAAGAAGGAGAGCGAGGGCAAGACCGGCCTCGGCATCTATCCCGACGGCATGGTCGAGCACGACGGGCACGTTGGTCAGATCCTCGACAAGCTCAAGGAGCTCGGCCTCGAGGACAACACCATCGTCATGTACTCGACCGACAACGGCGCCGAATGCTTCACCTGGCCCGATGGCGGCACGACGCCGTTCCGCGGAGAGAAGAACGAGAACTGGGAGGGTGGCTATCGCGTGCCCTGCGCGATCAGATGGCCCGGCGCAGATCAAGCCCGGCACGATCAACAACGACCTGTTCTCGCACGAAGACATGCTGCCCGACGCTGCTCGCGGCCGCGGGTGTGCCGGACGTCAAGGAGCAGTTGCTCAAAGGCATGAAGGTCGGCAAGAAGACCTTCAAAGTTCATCTCGACGGCTACAACATCACCGACCGGCTGGCGGGCAAGGGGCCGAATCCGCGCAAGGAGTTCTTCTACTGGAACGACGACGGCTCGCTGGTGGGGCTGCGTTACGACAACTGGAAGGTCGTGTTCCAGGAACAGCGCAGCGAAGGCTTCGACGTCTGGCAGGATCCGTTCACCCCACTGCGCCTGCCCAAGATCATCAACCTCCGTTCCGATCCGTTCGAGCGTGCCGAAGAGATCGCCATGAACTACGGCCAGGTGGAGAATCGACCGCACGTACCTGCTCGTGCCGGCGCAGGAGTTCGTCGCACAGTACATCGCCACGTTCAAGGAGTTCCCGCCGAGCCAGAAGGTCGGCAGCTTCTCGCTCGATCAGGTGCTGGAGAAGCTCACGGCGGCGAGCACCAGCGGAAGGTAACGGGAGAAGCGGATTGGCAACGCAAAGACGCTCAACGGCCGGCAGCCTGAATCGGCTGCCGGCTCATGACGTGGCGACAACGGTTAAAGACTTCTACGAACGGTATCCGTATCCGCGGCCGATCGACGATCTCGACAATTATCGATGGCGCTGGCAGGACCAGAACAGACGCCGCGCAGACTTTCACCTTTTCTGGCCGGACAAGCCGTACGCGGAAGCGCGCACGATTCTCGTCGCCGGCTGCGGAACATCGCAGGCGGCCAAACACGCCGCGCGCTGCCCCGCGGCCCGGGTCATCGGAATCGACTTCAGCGCGACGAGCGTGCGCCACACGGAGGATCTCCGGCGCAAATACGACCTGACCAATCTCGAGGTCCATCAGTTGCCGATCGATCGTGTCGGCGACCTGCAGATGACGTTCGACGAGATCGTGTGTACGGGCGTTCTGCACCATCTCGCGAACCCTGAGGCGGCGCTTCGGGCACTGCGCGACGTGCTCGACCTGGACGGGGCCATGCATCTGATGGTGTATGCGCCGTACGGACGGGCGGGCATTTACATGCTCCAGGAGTTCTGCCGCCGCATCGGCATCGAGGCCTCCGACCATGAGATCCGCGATCTCATCGTCGCGCTCGGCGCGTTGCCGGCCGGACATCCGTTGACACGCCTGCTGCGCGAGGCGCCGGACTTCCGGCAAGAAGCGGCGCTGGCCGATGCCCTGCTGCACCCGCAGGATCGCGCGTATTCAGTGCCGCAGCTGCTGGACTTCATCAGCGAAGCAGGGCTCACGTTCAGCCGCTGGGTCAGGCAGGCGCCCTACAGCCCTCATTGCGGGGTGATGGCGCACCTCCCGCACGCGGCGAGAATCGCAGCGCTCGAGCCCGCGCAGCAATATGCCGCTGCCGAACTGTTTCGGGGCGTCGATGATGAGCCACAGCGTCATCGTCCGCCGCGACGATCGCCCTGGCCCTTCGCACGCGATCAGTTTTTCCGGCGATGCGTGGCTTGACTACGTGCCGGTTCGAGTGCCGGACACGCTCTGCGTTCAAGAGCGGCTGCCGCCGGGGGCTGCGGCGGTCCTGATCAACCGGGCTCACACGTTCACCGATATCTACCTGCCGATCGACGCGCGGGAGAATCACCTGGTCGACGCCATCGACGGCGAGCGCAGCATCCGCGAGATCGCCGGCGACGAGCCGCGCGATGTCTGCCGCGCGCTGTTCGAACGGCTCTGGTGGCACGACCAGGTTGTGTTTGACAGTTCACGGGCGAATCGGCCGCGTGCTGACGTGAAGCGTGCGCGTCATCCACATGCGTGTGCCGCATTGATGAGCCTCGCCTTCGTGCTGCCGGCGCGCGCGCAGTCGCCCCCTTCGGTCGGCGACACGGCGGATCGACCGGGCTTTGCCGACAGTCCCATCCTGCTCGGCCGCGGGCGCATACAGATCGAATCCGGTTTTTCGTGGGAGCAGGACGGCCGCGGCGCGAGCCTTACGAAGACGTCCACCCTGGCAGAACTGGAACTGCACGGCGGTCTTACTCCCCGTCTGGAGCTCTCGCTGGCGTGGGATGGACTGGTGTCGAGCGCGGCAGCGAGGTCCGAATCGAACGCCAAAAGGCGCAGCACAGGCTGGGCCGATGTAAGACTGGGCGCGAAGTTCGGTCTCGTCGATCGCCCGGATTTCGACGCCGCGCTGATCTGGTACACCAACCTGCCCGTGGGCAGCAGTTCCGTCGTCGTCGCGTTACGCCGATCCCCGGGCTCGCTTCGCGTGGGGAGTCTCAATCTCGGATCACGCCGCAATGTGGGGGACTGCGGATCTCGGAGCTGCACGCGACGACGATGACCAGGTGCGGGTGAAACCCGCGGCAAGCGCTTCGGTAGGCACGACAGTCGTGCGTGCTCTCAACGGCTTCGTCGGGATCAGTTGCGGAATCGCCACCAATCAGGTTCGAAGCCAGATGTGTGGTCGATCGAATATGGGTTCGTACTGCCACTCGGCGTCCGTACACAGATCGACGCCTGGAGCACACGCAAATTCGCAGGTGGCCTCCCCAATTGGTCCGTCGGCGCCGGCTTCGTCCGTCGTCTTCGCTAACCCGCGCGGCGATCGCATGCGCGCTCAACGCCGTCAGTGCTGAACGCCCGCCGCTGCGTCCAACGGCAGGCTCGGCGAGAACCCCGTCACCGAATAGCCCGGGACCGGCACCGGAAAGCCCACCTCGCCGAACGACTCGCGGATCACCCGGTTCGTGTCGAAGTACACCTGCCAGTAGTTCTGGTTGTTGGTGAACGGCCTTACGCACAGCAGCGGCCCTGCCGGCGTGAACTGGAGGATCTCGACGACTGGGGCGGGTGTGGTCAACACGTTCGGGATCTGGGCCAGCTTCTCCTTCAGGAGCCGGGTGGCGACACGGTGATCCACGGCGTGGTTGATCGTCGTCGTGAGATCGATGCGGCGGTACGGATTTGCCGAGAAGTTCTGGATGGTGTCGGAGAAGATCTTGTTGTTCCCGATAATCGTCATCACGTTGTCAGGCGTGTTCAGCGTCGTGCCAAACAGTCCAATTGATTCAACGGTACCGAGGACGCCACCGACGTTGACGACGTCCCCGACTTTGAACGGCCGCAGGAACACGAGAAATGCGCCGGCCGCGAAATTGGACAGCAGCCCGCCCCACGCAACGCCGATGGCGACGCCGCCCGCGGCCAGATAGCGCGGCGAACGAGGTGGTTTCGACGCCGAAGAACCCGAGTATGGCCACGATCAGGATGGCATTGAGGCAGTACCGAGAGGCCTCTTTCCAGAGTACTGAGTCAGCGTGGCGTCGATTCGCTGCCCTCCGAGCGCCCGGCCCAGCATCCGCACGGTCATCCCGATGAGCCATCGCCCGGCCAGCCAGAGCACCAGAGCCCCGGCAACCTTCCACGCCACGGCAATCAACGTGGCGATCGCACTTGCCACGAGAGCATTTGCATCCATCGCAGTCCTCCTTCGCCGCGCAGCAGTCGGCCCCATCGCCACTGCGCGAACCGTGCCAGGCCCCGCATGTTCGACGGAGCCTTTTTCAGCCCATTTCCGGCCAGGAGTTTCGAGGATCACGAACCGGAGGCAAGAGGTGATGTCGTTCTGAGGTGAGCGCGTCTCAACGCTTCGTGGCCGTACCACGGGCGCTTGTCACTCCGGCTGCATGATCATTCCCTGATAATGTCGCATTTCGTCTCCCTGAAGCATCTCAATGTCAAACAACGCGACCTGGTCTTCGCTTTGCGGGGGCCTAACCCGACGCACACGAAAGGTGTCGATGACAGCTGAACACGTCCGGCTCGACGAAGCCCGCCAGTTGAAAACTCCCTGGAAGAAGTGGGGGCCGTACCTCAGCGAACGGCAGTGGGGCACGGTGCGCGAGGACTACAGCGAAAACGGCGACGCCTGGAACTTCTTCACGCACGACCATGCCCGCTCGCGCGCCTACCGCTGGGGCGAAGACGGCATCGCCGGCATTTCCGACGACCAGCAGCGCCTCTGTTTCGGCCTGGCCTTGTGGAACGGCAACGATCCGATTCTGAAAGAACGGCTCTTCGGGCTGACCAACAGCGAAGGTAACCATGGCGAAGACGTCAAGGAGTACTACTTCTATCTCGACAGCACGCCGACGCATTCGTACATGAAGTACCTCTACAAATATCCGCAGTCGGCCTATCCCTATGCCGCTCTCGTGGACACCAATCGCGGACGGAATCGCAACGAACCGGAGTATGAGCTTCTCGACACTGGCGTGTTCGATGAGGACCGCTACTTCGACGTGTTCGTGGAGTACGCGAAGGCGTCGCCTGAAGACATCCTCGTGCGCATCACGGCGATCAACCGGGGGCCGGAGGCGGCCGACCTGCATCTCCTGCCGACGCTGTGGTTCCGCAACGACTGGTCGACGTGGATTGCCGAGTCGAACAGAGCTCCGGAGAAGCCGCACATCAAACAGGTGGAGGCACCGGCGGGTAGCGCGGCGGTCGCCGCGGCGCATCCCCTGCTCGGGGCGTTCGTCGTTTCATGCGAAGGCGACGTGCCGCTGCTCTTCACCGAGAACGAAACCAACCACGAGCGACCTGTTTCCCGGCTCCGGAACCAGGAACGAGAGCCGCTATGTGAAGGACGGCATCAACAACTGTGTGGTGCACGGCCGGCGAGACGAGGTGAATCCCGATCGCGAGGGAACGAAGGTCGCGGCGCACTACCAGGTGAACATCGGCGCCGGGAAGGAAGCAGTGATTCGCCTGCGGCTCTCGAGCAGTTTCGCTGAATCCGAAGGGCGAGCAATTCGGAAAGCCGTTTGACGACGTCTTCGCCAACCGGTTGCGCGAGGCCGATGAATTCTACAAATCGGTCACGCCGCCATCGGTGAGCGAAGACGCGGCCAACGTGATGCGTCAGGCCCTCGCCGGAATGCTCTGGAGCAAGCAGTTCTTCTTCTTCGACGGCGACAACTGGCTGGACGAGCACCACTCCAATCCACTGCATCACGGATATCGAAATGCCCGCAACTCGGAGTGGTTCCACATGCTGAACCGCGACATCATCTCGATGCCCGACAAGTGGGAGTACCCCTGGTACGCGGCCTGGGACCTGGCCTTCCACACCCTGCCGATCTCGATCGTGGATCCGGACTTCGCCAAGGATCAGATGAAGCTGATGCTGCGCGGGTCGTACTTGCACCCGAACGGTCAGATACCTGCCTACGAGTGGAACTTCAGCGACGTAAATCCGCCGGTCCACGCCTTCGCGACGCTGTTCCTCCATCGCGCCGAACAGGCGATGCGAGGCGAAGTGGACGTCGATTTTCTCAGGGCGACATTCAACAAGCTCGTGCTGAACTTCACGTGGTGGGTCAACCGTAAGGACCGCTTCGGCAAGAACGTGTTCGAGGGCGGCTTCCTCGGGCTCGACAACATCGGCGTCTTCGACCGAAGTGCCCCGTTGCCGACAGGAGGTTATCTCGAACAGGCGGACGGCACAGCGTGGATGGCACTCTTCAGCCAGAACATGCTCGAGCTCGCCATTGAGCTCGCCACGCACGATCCGGTTTACGAAGAGATGGTATTCAAGTTCATCGAGCACTTCTATTACATCGCTGCGGGAATCAACCGAGCCGGGTGGGACGGCATGTGGGACGACGAGGATGGCTTCTACTACGACCTGCTGCGACTGCCCGACGGCAGCGCCACGCGGCTCAAGGTGCGCTCGATGGTCGGGCTCCTCCCGTTGTGCGCGACTACGGTGATCGAGCAGGCGCAGCGGGAAAGCGTGCCGAAGACCATGAGTCGCGTCCAAGAGCGGCTGCGCCGAATGCCCGAACTGTCAAAGACGATGCACCCTGTCGGGCCGAATCACTACGGCGTGGCCGGGCGGACCGTACTCGCCCTCGTCAACCCCGAGCGGCTCCGCCGAATTCTGACGAAGATGCTCGACGAGAACGAGTTCCTCAGCCCGTACGGCATCCGCGCCTTGTCGAGGGTCCACAAGAATCACCCGTACATCTTTCATGCAGGCGGACACGAACACCGCGTCGATTACCTGCCGGCCGAATCGGACTCCGGCATGTTCGGCGGCAACTCGAACTGGCGCGGACCGATCTGGATGCCCGTCAACATCATGCTGATCAGGGCGCTGCTGAACTTCTACGCGTATTACGGGGACACGTTCACGATCGAGTGCCCAACCGGGTCCGGGCAGATGATGAACCTTTTCGAAGTCGCCAAAGAAATCTCCGATCGCCTGACGCGGATCTTCCTGCGCGATGGCAGCGGACGCCGACCGGTGTACGGCGGCACCGAGACGTTCCAGACCGATGCCCACTGGCGCGACTTGATCCTGTTTTATGAATATTTCCACGGCGACAACGGGGCGGGGCTCGGCGCAAGTCATCAGACTGGATGGTCAGGGCTGGTGGCCAAGCTCATCGAGATGTTCGGGCAGCTCGATGCGGAAACGCTGCTCGCGTCAGGCAAACAAGCGGCCTTCAGCAGGCGCGGCTCCGAATGAGTCCGCGGTCACCAGCATCGGCTGACGTGAAACACGACACAGGAATCACGATTGGCAGCTGCGAGGTGCATATGCCGCGCCGAAAATAGCGCGAAAAACGGGTACGTTTCGTGCCTTAGATCTCGGCTCGGCTCCCGAGTCCTATGACACGTATTCCGGCAGACTTCACTTCCCGGTACCTCGCAAAAATCATCGATTCTTCGGACGACGCGATCGTCACCAAGGACCTGAACGGCATCATTCAGTTGTGGAATGCCTCCGCCGAGCGGATGTTCGGCTACACGGCCGCCGAGGCGATTGGCCAGTCGATTCGCATGATCATTCCGGACGATCGCCAGGGCGAAGAAGATTTCGTCCTGGGTCAAATCAGAGCAGGACACGGCACGTCCGCCACTACGAGACGATCCGTCGTAGAAAGGACGGCACCACGCTGCCGATTTCCCTCACGGTGTCGCCGGTGTACGACGAGGCTGGCGTGGTCATAGGCGCATCGAAGATCGCCAGAGACATCAGCGACCGGAAGCACGCCGACGTCGTCGCGCGTCGTCTGGCAGCGGTCGTCGAATCATCGGACGACGCGATCGTGTCGAAAGATCTGAACAGCATCATCACGTCGTGGAACCGCGGCGCCGAGCGGATGTTTGGATACACCGCGAGCGAGGCTATCGGGCGATCGATCAGGATGATCATTCCTCCGGACCTGCAGAGCGAAGAAGACATGGTTCTCGCGCGCATACACGCCGGCGCGACGGTCGATCATTACGAGACGCGGCGGATTCGGAAGGACGGGTCGGAGCTGCAGGTGTCGCTGACGGTATCGCCGATCATCGATGAGGCAGGGGTCATCGTCGGAGCGTCGAAGATCGCCCGCGATGTGACCGAGCGTTCGCGCTTGCAGGCTCTGGCCGCGCAGCAGGCGACGATCAGTCTGAAATTGAGCGAAGTCGGAAGTCTGGTCGCGTCCTCGCTCGATCGCGAGACCATCGTGCAGAAGGTCACCGATGCCGCGACCGCGCTGACCGAGGCGGAGTTCGGTGCGTTCTTCTACAACGTGCACGATGCGCAGTCGGGCGAGGCGCTCATGCTCTACACGTTGGCGGGCGCCCCGAAAGAAGCCTTCGCGAAATTCCCGCATCCCCGCGCCACCGGGCGTATTCGCGCCGACGTTTCACGGCGAGGGAACCGTCCGCCTCGAGGATGTGACGAAGGATCCGCGCTACGGCCAGAATCCGCCGTTTTACGGCATGCCGGAAGGACACCTGCCCGTCCGCAGCTACCTCGCCGTGCCGGTCAAAGACTGGCGACCGGCGAAGTGCTGGGCGGCTTGTTCTTCGGTCATTCACGGCCGGGCGTCTTCATGGAGCATCACGAGCAACTGGCGAACGGGGTCGCCGGCTGGGCCTCGCTGGCCCTGGAGAACGCTCGTCTGTATACAGAGGCGCGTGAAGCCGACCGCCTGAAAGACGAGTTCCTCGCCGTCCTGTCGCACGAGCTGCGAACGCCATTGAACGCCATCGTGGGATACACCCGGCTGCTGCGAGGCAACGTGCTGAGCGGCGAAAAAGCCGAGCGCGGGCTCGAAACGCTGGACCGCAACGCCGCGGCCTTGACGCAGATCGTCGAGGATGTGCTCGACATCTCCCGCATCGTCTCGGGCAAAATCCGGCTGGACGTGCAGCCGGTCGAGTTGTCGCTCGTCGTCCACAACGCTATCGCGACGGTCCAGCCGGCGGCAGACGCCAAAGGCGTGCGGCTGCAGACCATCGTCGATCCGCGCGTGGGCCCGGTCTCCGGCGATCCGGACCGGCTTCAGCAGGTCGTGTGGAACCTGCTGTCGAATGCGGTGAAGTTCACGCCGAAGAACGGGCGCGTGCAGGTCCGCGTGGAACGCGTGAACTCCCACATCGAGATCGTCGTGAGCGACACCGGTATCGGCATTCGACCGGATTTTCTGCCGTTCGTCTTCGAGCGGTTCCGCCAGGCCGACGCCGGCACCACGCGAAAAACCGGCGGACTCGGGCTCGGTCTGTCGATCGTCCGTCATATCGTCGAAATGCACGGCGGAACAGTGGACGTCAGCAGCGACGGCGAAGGGCAGAGGCGCGACCTTCCGCGTGCGGCTGCCGCTGATGATCGTGCACCGCGAAGGGATTCGCGAAACTCGTGAACACCCTCGCGCGGAGAAACTGGCGCCCGTCACGGCGCTGGGCAATCTCACCGGCATCCGCGTGCTTGCCATCGACGACGAGAAGGATGCGCTCGGGCTGTTGCGCGTCGTGCTGGAATCGGCAGGGGCCGAAGTCTTCACGATTGCATCCGCGAAGGAAGCCCTCGCGACAATCGACTCGATCGATCCGGATGCGCTGGTGGTGGACCTCGGCATGCCAGAGATGGATGGCTTCGAGTTCATCTCGCGCGTTCGCTCGTCGCGCAGACGCGTCTCGCGATGTTCCGGCCGCCGCGCTGACGGCATTCGCGCGCTCCGAGGACCGGACACGGGCGCTGCGAAGCGGCTTCGAGATGCACCTCGCAAAGCCGGTCGATCCCGGTGAGCTCGTCGCGTCGGTAGCGACGCTCGTCAGGCGATCGACGAAGAGGAAGTGACTGCTCACGGCCGGTTGTCATCGCGTCGGTGACGACCTGTTGAATTTCGTCAGCGGCGTCGTCAAATCTCCCATAGCATGCGGTTTTTCAGCGGATCGAGGATTGCACCGCCCGGCAGCCATCATGAGTGCCAAGTGGCTGACCGCCATATCGATCGCTGCAACAGCCGCCGTTGCCGCGCTCGTCGTGGCAACCGCGCCACGCCCGGTGCTCGCCGCCGATCCAGTGGAACCGGGCCGCTTCGTGTGGCACGACCTGATGGCTAGAGATGTGGGTGCGGCGCGAAAGTTTTACGGAGAGTTGCTGGGCTGGCGCTTCGAGGACACCAGACGCGGGGATCGTCCCTATGTCCTCGCTTCCTCCGCAGCGGGCCGGGTTGCCGGCATCGTGGACATCAGCGCCATGGCCAACGCCGGTCAGCAGTGGCTGAGCTTCATGGCCGTCGCACGATGTCGACAAGTCGGCCGCTCAGGTGCGATCGGACGGAGGGAAGGTCCTCGTCGAACCTCGCGACCTGGATGGCATCGGAAGGGCAGCCGTTGTCGCCGACCCGCAAGGGGCGCCGCTCGGGCTGGCGCAACTGCTTCGCAACCCGCCAGACCCTCAGCAGCCAACGCCCAATCACTTTTTCTGGCAGGAGTATCTCGCTCGAGACGCGGCGCAAGCGCTCGATTTCTATAAACGTCTCGCGGCGTACGAGTCGGCGATCACGGACTCACGCCTGGGCATCGAGTATCACGTCCTGCGGAAGACGCGCGGACGCGCGGGACTTTTCCAGCTGCCGGCGACGGTCGTGGATGTGGAGCCGAACTGGCTGCCTTATGTTTTCGTGAACGATCCTGCAACCGTCGCTGCGCGCGTGCCTGGTCTCGGCGGCCGTATCGTTGTGGCGGCGAGACCCGACCTGCGGAACGGCTCGCTCGTCGTCATCGCCGATCCTGGCGGCGCGGTTCTCGCGCTGCAGAAATACCCATTCTGATGGGATTCGTCATGAGCCACCGCAACCTCGTACTGCGTCTCTGGATCCTTTCGCTGCTTCTGGCGGCGACGCTCGTGTCTTCTGGTTGTATAAACGGCGGCGTCGGCCTGGGCGCTGACTATCCGGCCCGCTGGGGCAGCGGAGCCACGGGGCCGCCAATTTTTGTCGGAGGACCGAGTAGCTAACTAGCCAGTAGCCGGTGAGCCAATAGCTGGTAGCTAGTCGTGCGACGAGTGCGGCATCGCCGCCGCACTCGTCGCACCTGACGCACCTAACGCACCTAACGACGTCGCGACCGTGAGCTGCCGCCGTTGCTGTACGTCCGCGGCTGCCGCTCGAGCTCCGCGCCGGCGCGCGATCCGGCGGCCGCCATCGAGCCCTCGCCTTCTTCCGCTGCTTCCTGGTCTTCGTCTTCGGCCTCAGGATTGATCTGGCCCGCGATGCAGCGTCAGCTTCTCGTCGGCTTCCTTTTCCTCTTCGAGCGTCTGACCGAGCAGATCCTTGGCGTCTTGGTGGCCGAGCACTTCGGCGAACGTCGCAAGCGTTCCATAGCTCGCGATTTCGTAGTGCTCCACTTTCTGCGCCGCCGAAATCAACGCCGCGTCGAGCGTCGATCCCTGCTCCATTTCCTCCATCATTTCCTGGCCTTCTTCGATGAGGCCCTTCATCCCCTCGCACGTCTTCCCGCGCGCCGCCATGCCGAGGCTCTTGAAAACCTCTTCGAGTCGGCCAACCTGCATGCGGGTGATGTCGAGATGTTCTTCAAACGCGGCTTTCAGTTCGGGGTTGTCTGTCGCCTTCGCCATTTTCGGCAGCGCCTTCGTGAGCTGCTTTTCGGCGTCGTACATGTCCTTGAGTTCTTCAACGAACAGTTCCTGGAGATTTTCAGCGGCCATTGCGTATCCTTTCGAGGGCGCGCGTTGCACGCGCCATGGAGTCTTTTGAGACGGCATTGCCGTCGCCCATTGAGGATCAGCAAGAGACACGCCACGTGCGCAATCTGTACGGCGAAGGAAAATTCCGAACCAAAAAAAGGGCGGCCGCCATCCCGGCGCCCGCCCTACTTTGACTTTCGACGTTCGACTTTGGACTTTCGACTCGTGGACTTTCGACTCATGGGACTCTGGACTCCCAGACTCCCCGACTCCTAGACTCCCCGACTCTTTCTACTTGATCCTGAACCCACCCTCCGGCAGCTTCTCACGATGCGCGGTGTGGCAGGTCATGCACTGGCCGCCGATGGCTCGCGCGCGCCGTCTCGGCACGCAGTCATGTCGTTGGCGGCCAGCGCCTTCTGTAGATGCCTGCAGCGCCGGTCACGGCGGTCTGCGCACGCCGTCGTCGCGTCGGCAACCTTTTTGTCCATCCAGTAGGTGTGAATGTTCTTGAAGAGCACTTCCATACGAGTCGCGGCCTTGCCCGCCTCGGCAGCCATCTCCCGCCTTGATCGACTTGTTCAGTACGCCGTTCAGCTGGCCAATCTCTTTCATGTGAGCGGCGTAGTCGGCGTCAGTGGCGATCTTCATACCGGCTGTGGGCGCACCAGCCTGAGCGGCGGGCGTCGCTTGAAGGGCGAGCGTCAGGGCGATGGTAAAGCTGAGACAGGCGATCGAGAGCACACGCTTCATAACGGCCTCCTGAGAAGGGCGGTGTCCACGGGGAAACTGTTCGGTTAGTCTAGTGCACATGAATTGGCTCTTCAAAGAAGAACCCTCCAGCTACAGCTTCGAGCAGTTCACGAAAGACGGCGGCACCTCCTGGGCCGGCGTCAGGAACCCTCTGGCGCAGAAACATCTGCGGACCGTGAAAAAGGGCGATCGCGTCTTTTATTACCACACGGGGAACCAGAAGGCGGTGGTTGGCATCGCACGCGCGACAAGCTGATGCATACCCCGATCCGAAGGACAAGTCGGGCAAGCTGGTGGTGGTGGACGTCGCGCCTGTTCAGGCGCTCAAGCGGCCGGTAACACTCGCCGAGATCAAAGCTTCGAAAGCTTTTGCCGAATTCCCCCTTACGCGGCTGCCGAGACTGTCGGTCATGCCGGTGAGGGACGCGGAATGGAAGGAGATTGAACGCCTTTCAAGGGCCTAATCCCCCCATCCCTAATCCCTAGTCCCTACCAGCGAAGAACCCTCCGGCCGCGCCATTCCGGGCCTTCTATGACGTATTTCCATTCAGGGTTCATGCGCTGGTCGCGCAGCGCGGCACAAATCCGGTTGAACACCTGGATGTTGTCGTCGGTGCACTCGAAATACGTGATGAAGTCGAACTCGTTCGGCCGCTGGTAGCCGTCGGGATTGTGGTACAGGCGCCGGAACACTTTGGAGATTCCCGCCTCGGCGGCCTTGGCGTGGCCGCTCACCGTCTCGCCGCCGGCCTGGCCGTTGTGGGGATAGAAGTACGCATGCCGCTCGAGGGCCGATTTCTCCCACCACTCCGCGCTCTTGCTCATCGGCATGATGATCGCGTTGCCCGCCACCCGCCCGGACTGGCGCGACAGCGCAGGCTTATAGGCGTATTTCTGCATCTCGGCGCTGCTGTAGCGCGGCATGCGCTCGGCGCCGTCGAGCATGATCACGTCGGCCGCGCCCGCAATGCGCCGTTTGAAGTCGCAGGTGACTTCTTCGAGCCGCGGACGGTAGTTGGCCGACAGATGGACCACGTAACGCGCAGAAGAGATGCCCCCGCCGGCAGCCGGCGAGTCGCTCGTCAGAAACTGGATTGTTTCGCGAGGCTGGCCGTCGCGCGAGCCGTCGGCGTCGTAGTCGTTGAAAAACCCGCGGCAGATGTTCGATCCCGCCGACCGCAGCTTCGCGAGCGTCGCCGCATCGTCTTCGTAGGGAATGACGAAGAGGAATTGCTGTGGGTGAGATTCACCGCCGGGTCGGCGTGACCGTTGGTTCCCACTAATGATTGCTCACGTGTCCTATCGGCCGTAGAGGGCGCGGGTCGAGAGGCGCCGTGCAATATCTGTGCACTCCGCCGCCGCGCTGTCACGCGCGCAACGCACGCGCGCCAGCACGAGTCCGATCACCAGCAGCAGGATCCCCCACCCGACCGTCAGCGATTCGAACCCGACGCGCTCGAGCAGAAATCCTCCGAGTGCGGGCGCCACCATCAACCCGACGGCCCACGCCATGTTGTAGACGCCGTAGACGACGCCGTACGACTCGAAGCCGGCGGCCGCGGCGACCGCCGCCATGTAGGCGAGCGACGGCGTGACGATCATGCTGAACACCATCCACATCGGCACCATCGCGAAGGCCGCCGAGCGGAAATCGCTCGCCAGGCTCAGCGCCGGCAGCATCAGCGCCGAGGCGACGAGACCGACCAACATCAGCCGCCGGCCGCCCCATCGATCGCTCAACCGTCCGTAAATCGGATGCATCGCGGTGGACGCCACCGCGGCGATGCCGAACAGCGTCCCGATTGCGGCAGGACCAAGCCCGAGGCGGCTCTCGAGCACCAGTGGAATCACGGGTTCGAGCATCGCGATCGTGCCGCCGCCGGCCACGACCACGAGCGCGCAAATGGCGATCGGGCGGTGGGTCAGGACCTTCGACATCGGCACCGACGAACCGGATCCGGTCGTGCGCGGCGCCACCAGCGCAAACGCAATCAGGTCGGCGACAGCCATCGCCGCGACCACGAGAAACGGCAGGCGAATGCCCCCGGCCTCATACAGCCAGCCTCCCATCACCGGCCCGATGATGATGCCGAGCGTGCTGCCCGCCATGGCGAGACCCATCGCCCGGCCGCGCTCTTCAGGGCCATAGAGGTCCGCGATCATGGCGAAGCCGACAATCCACGTCATGCCATCGGCGGCGCCTTGCAGCAGACGCGCGACGAACAGCATCGTGAGCGACTGGGCGTATGCGAACGCCAGCGTCGACGCCGCGAGCAGCGCCAGGCCGAAGATCATCGGCCCCTTCCGGCCGATGCGATCCGAGATTGCCCCCATCGGCACCGACAGGACGAGCAGCGTCACGCCGAACGACGCGAACAGCAGCCCGATGGTCGTCGCGCTGGCGTTGAACCGGACCGCGTAATCGGGCAGGACGGGAACGGCAACCGAATAGGCGACCAGGTCGGTGAAGGTTGCGGTGGTGATGGTGGCGAGAACGACGGCGCGGGAGTAGGGGTAAGGGCCCTTGCCCCTTGCCCCTTTCAACGCGTCCGCTTCAGCATCAAACATCCCAGCGGGGGAAGCATCAGCGACAGACGATGCGGACGGCCGTGCGCGGGGATCGGCGTGGATTCGAGCCCGCCGGCGTTTCCGAGATTGCTGCCGCCATAAATCTCCGCGTCGCTGTTCAGCAACTCGACGTAGCGGCCGGGCTCCGGCACTCCGATGACGTAATCCGGCCTCGGGACCGGCGTGAAGTTGACGGCAACGACGACAAAATCTGACGGGTCGTACGCGCGCCTGATGAACGACACCACGCTGCCCTCGAAGTCGCTGCAATCCAGCCATTCGAAGCCGGAATGGTCGAAATCCACTTGATGAAGGGCCGGCTGCTCCGCCTGCGTCCGGTTCAGATCGCGCACCCACTGCTGGATGCCGCGATGCTCCGGATATTGCAGCAGATGCCAGTCGAGGCTCTCGTCGTGGGTCCATTCGCGCCACTGAGCGAACTCGCAGCCCATGAACATGAGCTTTTTGCCGGGATGGCCGTACATGTAGCCGTAGAGCGCGCGCAGTGTCGCGCGTTTCTGCCAGATATCTCCAGGCAGCTTGTCGAGCATCGCGCGCTTGCCGTGCACGACCTCGTCGTGTGAGAACGGCAGGATGAAGTTTTCGGTAAACGCGTACAGCAGCGAAAACGTCAGATCGTTGTGCGCCCAGCGCCGGTAAATCGGATCTTTGCTGACGTACTCGAGCATGTCGTGCATCCACCCCATGTTCCACTTGTAGGTGAATCCGAGACCGCCGAGATGCACCGGACGCGTGACGCCCGGCCACGCCGTGGATTCTTCGGCGAGGGTGATGGAGCCGGGATATTGCGAATGCGTCTGCACGTTGAGCTGCCGGAGAAACTCCATCGCTTCGAGGTTTTCGCGGCCGCCGTAGACGTTCGGCAGCCACTCCCCTTCTTTTCTCGAGTAGTCGAGATACAACATCGACGCGACGGCGTCGACGCGCAGGCCGTCGATGTGGTACTCCTCCAGCCAGAACAGCGCGCTGCTCAGGAGGAACGCCCGCACTTCATGACGCCCGTAGTTGAATACGAGCGTGCCCCAGTCGCGATGTTCCCCCTGCCGCGGATCTTCGTGTTCGTAGAGCGCCGTTCCGTCGAACCGCGCGAGGCCGTGTGCGTCTTTCGGAAAATGTCCGGGCACCCAGTCGAGCAGCACGCCGATGCCGTTCTGATGACATTCATCGACAAACGCCTTGAAATCTTCCGGCGGTCCGAAACGGCTCGTCGGCGCGAAAAACCCGGTCACCTGATAGCCCCACGACCCGGCGAACGGATGTTCGAGCACCGGGAGGAGCTCGATGTGCGTGAACCCCATCTCCTTCACGTAAGGAATGAGCTGCTGCGACATCTCGCGGTATGTCAGGGGCGCGTTGCCGCGCTCCGGCACGCGCTTCCACGAGCCGAGGTGCACTTCGTAAATCGATACGGGCTTGTCGAGCCAGCCGTTGTTGTCGGCGCGCCGCTCCATCCACTCCTGGTCGCGCCACGCGTGGCGGTCGAGATCCCAGACGATGGCCGCGCCACTTGCGTCGGACTCGAAGAACACTCCGTAGGGATCGGTCTTCTGGAGCCTGGCGCCGTCCACGCGGGACAGGATCTCGAATTTGTAGCGGTCGCCGTTGCCGACGTCGGGGACGAACGTTTCCCAGATGCCGCTCGACCCGAGGTTGCGCATGACATGCGAGCGCGCGTTCCAGCCGTTGAAGTCGCCGATGACGCTCACCTGTTCGGCGTTCGGCGCCCATACGGCAAAGTGCACGCCCTGTTTTCCGTCGACCTCGCGCCGGTGCGCGCCGAGCTTTTCGTAGGCGCGGTGCAGCGTGCCTTCGTTGAACAGATGCAGGTCGTATTCGGTGAGCACGCGCTACGCCTCCACTTCCATCGTTCCTTCCGCCACGAACACCGACGTGCCACCCACGCGCACGCGCGAGATGTTGCCAGGCGCGACCCTCAATCGAGACGTGGATCCAGCTCGGGCGGCCCATCTTGACGCCTTGCAGGTTCACCATCGCCTGCGCCTGGTCGGGCGCGACGACCGAGTGGTGGACCAGATACGATCCCAGCGGCCCGCTCGCGCTTCCGGTCGCCGGATCTTCGATGATGCCGAACTGCGGCGCGAACATCCTCGAGTAGGTCGTCGCCGTATCACCGGCATCGGCGCGATCGGTCGTGAAGACGTACGCCTCGAAGTTCATGAGGCGTGCATCCGGCACGGCGCGATCGACCGCCGCGCGGGTGGCGAGCGGCACGAAGACGTAGGGTACGCCGCACGACACCTGCTGCACCGGCAGCCCCGTCGATCGAATATCGTCTTCCGGCAGACCCAGGGCGGCCGCGACCCGCCCCAGGTCGTCGATGATCGGACCGAACACGGGAGTTTGCTGCGTCATCCAGGCGAAATCAAGGCCGGCGCCGTTCCATTCCATCGTCACCGGCGTCGGACCGATGTTCAACCCGAACGACCACTCCGCGCGTCCTGCCGCAATCGCACCATCCCGGGCGAGCGCGAAGGTGCTCCCGACGACAGGATGGCCGGCCATTGGAAGCTCGTTTCCGGGGGTGAAGATCCGCATGCGGACGTCGGTGTCGGGACGTTCCGCCCGCGTCACGAACGTCGTTTCGGCAAAGCCGATTTCGCGCGCGATTTGCTGCATGATGAGCGGCGGCAGCCCGGCGGCGCCGGAAACACGGCGAGCTGGTTTCCGCCGAAGCGCCGGCCGGAGAAAACGTCGTAATGCAGGTACCGGTAGCGGGAAATGCCCATGCTAGGATGATTATTCTACGAATCGAGAAGGAGAGCTTCCCCCATGATGAGCATGATGAGATGGTTCCTTGCTTCGTGTGTCACCGCGGCGCTGGCGATCGCTCCTGCTGCCGCGCAGACTTCCACGCCGGCGAAGCCATCGACACCGCAAACGCAGAAACCCGCACCCGCAAAACCGGCGGCACCGCACGTACAGCGAAGCCCGCACCGTCCACAGCGAAGCCCGCACCTTCGACGGCCAAGCCCGCTGCATCGACGGCAAAGCCGACCGCGCCTGCCGCACCCGCGGCGACTGCGGCGAAATACGGGCCCGGGGTGTACGCCCACTTCACGACGAACCAGGGAAATTTCATCGTGCAGACTCTTCGACAAGGACGCACCGATCACGGTACAGAACTTCATCGGCCTGGCCGAAGGCAAGAAGGCATGGACCGACCCGCGAACCAATCGAAGCGTCCGCCGGCCCTATTACAACAATCTGACGTTCCACCGCATCATTCCGAACTTCATGATTCAGGGCGGCGATCCGACAGGCACTGGATTTTCGGGCCCTGGCTTCAAGTTCAACGACGAGATCAGCCCGAAGCTGAAGCACGATCGTCCGGGCATCCTGTCGATGGCCAATGCCGGGCCGAACACCAACGGCGGGCAGTTCTTCATCACGGTCGCGCCGTATCCCTCGCTCGACGGCAAATATTCGATCTTCGGCGAAGTCATCGAAGGTATCGATCGCGTCGTCGCGATCTCGAAAGTGCCCACCTCCGGACCGAAGGGGGATCCTCCGAACAAGCCGCTCGCACCGGTCGTGATGAAGTCCGTGAGAATCGAGCGCGTTTCCTAGGGGCTAGGAGCCTGTCCGAGTCATAGCATAGGTCGCGCGCATGGGGCTTGCGGACGAGATCGAGGCGCGAGAAGGAGGCGATGCGGGACATCGCCGACGACGAGTAACGATGAGCTCGCCCGCAATCCCCGTGCGCCCTTCGGGTTCCGGCGGCGCGCCGGCATCTGCGGCGTTGCTCCTCCCTCAGATATTCCCGATATCCTCGGTCGTCGCGCCTGGCATCTGCCGACGCGGCGCTCGGAACGCGACCCATGCTATGACTCGGACAGGCTCCTAGTGCCGCAGGTTGTCGTGGTCGTGGGCGCGGGGTTCGCGGGTTTGAACGCGGCCAAGAAGCTCGCGAACAAAGACAACCTGCAGGTCGTTCTCATCGACCATCGCAACCACCATCTGTTCCAGCCGCTGCTCTATCAGGTGGCAACGGCTGGGCTCAATCCGTCCGACATCGCGGTACCGATTCGCGTGCAGTTCCGCAACGCGCAGAACGTCCACATCCATCTGGGACGCGTGAGCGGCGTCAATTTCGAGCGCCAGGTCGTCTTCGGCGACGGGCGCGAACTGCCGTTTTCCTATCTCATCCTCGCGTGCGGCGCGCGGCACAGCTACTTCGGTCATCCCGAGTGGGAGGAGTTTGCCCCCGGGCTGAAAACGCTGGAACAGGCGACCGAAATGCGGCGCCGGATGCTCGTCGCATTCGAGCTCGCGGAAAACGAGCTCGACGGTCCTACTCAGCGCACCTACCTGACCTTTGTCGTCGTCGGGGGCGGCCCCACGGGCGTAGAACTGGCGGGAGCGATCGCCGACATCAGCCGCACCGCGATGTGCGGCGACTTCCGGCGCATCGATCCGTCGAAGGCACACGTCATCCTGCTCGAGGCCGCGCCGCGGGTGTTGACGACGTTTTCGGAGGAGCTTTCCGAGCACGCCCGCCGCGATCTGACGGCGATCGGCGTCGAGGTGCGCACCGGCGCGAAAGTCGATGCGATCGATGCCGAAGGAGTGACGATCGGCAACCAGAAGATCCTCGCGCGGACGGTGTTCTGGGCGGCGGGAGTGCAGGCTGAAAGGCTCACCTTCATCCCGCCGCTGGAGGCGGACCGGGCGCAGCGGATTAAGGTGGAGAAAGACTTTTCAGTGCCAGGACACCGGAATGTCTTCGTCGTCGGCGACATGGCGTCGCTCGAGATAGCGCCCGGGCAGCTCGTTCCAGGCGTGGCGCCGGCAGCGATTCAGGCTGGCGAATACGCCGCGGAGATGATTCTGCGAGACATGGTCGGAGATCCGCGCGAGCCGTTCGTCTACAAAGACAAGGGAACGATGGCGACGATCGGCAAGAGCCGGGCGGTTGGGCAAATTGGACGAGTGTCGCTCACCGGACGCCTCGCGTGGTTCGCCTGGCTGCTCATTCACGTGTATCAGCTGATCGGCTTCCGCAACCGCGCGGCGGTCGTCTTCAACTGGGCATGGAACTATATGTTCTCGCGGCGCGAAGCCAGGCTCATCACGGAGAAGGAGTGGCGCCTACGGAACTGACGGGGATTGGGGATTTGGGATTAGACACTGAGACACGCGTCGCAACGCCAATCCCTAATCCCCAATCCCCAATCCCCAATCCCCAATCCCCAATCCCCAATCCCCAATCCCCAATCCCCAATCCCTAGTCCCTAGTCCCTACTCGCCGGCACAACTGTAATGCCGCCGTGCCTCTCGAGGATTGCGTACTTGAACTGTTCCAGGCGCTCGAGTCCGTGATGCTCTCGGCCGGCGGCGAGGACCTCCGATAAGGTCACGCCTTCCTGTTTGGCGCGATCCTCGAGCAGCCGGCCGTTTTCGACGACGACCACCGGAAGGCTGCCCACCACCCGGGCGAACGACGGCCACCGGCATTCCATCCGCGAAAACATCACTTCGAGAGCCACGAGTGTGGCGATCGCCACCCATGCGTTGACGATCGAAAAATCGTTGCCGAGCAGCGCCTGCTGTGTCGCTTCGCCAATGATCAGCAGCAGGATGAAGTCGAACGTGGTGATCTGGCTCAGCGACCGTTTTCCGCTGATGCGGAAGACGACGAGCACGAAGAGATAGACGGCGAGCGAACGAAATACGGTATGCATGGCGACCTCGTCCTCAGAACAAAGCGAGTTGGGTAAATCGCACGGACGGTCCGTTCACGAGGCCAACCTCCGCCTCGAGCGTGCCGTACGACTGATGATCGACCTGCATGGTGACGATCGCCTCTGAAGAGCCGATCCGGATCAGATACACATGCCGGGCGGCGTCAATCGTGACCAGTTCCGGCTCCGGCACGACGCTTTCGATCCGCACGTGTTCGAAATACGGGGCTGACACAAACACGCGGACATCTCCGGGCGAAGCGCGCAGGTGGAGTCTGATGGTAGACGCGGCACCACGGCGCACGAATCGTTCGTACTCGACGAACACGGGACCACCGCGCTCGCCCGCTTCGCCATGACTCACGGGGCCTCCCATCCCGGTGAAGCCGAGCAGCGCCGCTAGTACAAACAACAAGAGAACGCCGATCCCGACGCGCTGAAGAAACCATTCGCGCTTCTGAAAATTCAGGTCTTCGTCGATGTCGAGGGAGCGCCCTTTTCCACTCATCTGGAATCTCGCGCTGACGCTCACTTGAACAACAGCGGAGCGATTTCGTTCAGATACCGGCGCCACACCATCCAGGTGTGAGCACCGCCGGTTTCCCGGAACGTGTGCTTGATGTTGTTGGCCGTCAGGAGTTCCGACAGGCTCTTCGACTGGCCGAACAGGCTGTCTTCCGTCCCGCACCCAATCCAGACGAGATGCAGCTTCTTATTGGCCTCTTCGGCGTTGGCAATGAGCGTCGCGTACGTCTTGGGGTAATTCGCGGCATTGCCGAGGGCCGCGCTGAAGCCGCCAACATAGCTGAACCTGTCGATGTTGTTGAGGCCGATGCTCACCGCCTGCCCGCCGCCCATCGAGAGCCCGACGATGGCTCGCTTGTCGCGATCTGCCACGGCCCGGTAAGTGCTCTCGACGAATGGGATGACGTCTTCGAGCAGATCTTTTGCGAACTTTGCCGTGTTCTCGGTCTGCGGCCCATCCGGAGGCACGCCGTAGCCGAACGGCATGACAACGATGAACGGCTGAACGGCGCGAGCGGCAATGAGGTTGTCGAGGATGAGGTTCGCGCGTCCGAGGCGGTACCACGCATTCTCATCGGCGTTGGCGCCGTGAAACAGATAGAGCACTGGATAACGCGCGCTCGAGCTCTTGTCGTAACCCGGCGGCGTATACACAGTGAGCCGCCGCACGGTGCCCAGCGACGTCGACTGATACCAATGCGTGCGGATGTCTCCATGCGGCACCGGCTGCGCGTCGTAGAACGCGGGCGACGAGGGACGAACCTCGAGCACGCTGGTAATCGTGCTCGCCGTCGAACCGGTCTTCAGCTGCGGGTTCGACGGATCGATCGTACGCACGCCATCGATGGTGAAGTTGTAGTGGTATACCTCAGGCTCGACCGGTCCCACCGTGACGGTCCAGATGCCGTCGCTGCCCCGTTCCATTTTTCGAGGGCCGTCGAGGAACTCGCCAGTGAGGATCACCTCATCGGACTTGGGCGCGTTCAGTCGAAACACGACGCGCCCGTCGGGCTGGATGTCGGGCGAGACGATACGCGGCGTCTGCGCCAGCAGACACGGCCCGGCCGTGAGGAATACAGCGACGGTAAGCGTGACGAGTCTCATTGTTATGCCCATGTTTTTCATCTGCGCGGCCGCCGCCGCAGTGAATCGAGGCTCCAGATGCCCGCTCCGCGAGCGGCCATATAGAGAAACGCGAAGCAGAAAAGAACCGCCAGTTCCCCCTGGTTTTCGAGCGGCCAGAACGCCGTCCGCTGATGCCCCTTGAAATAGGCCACGGCCATTTCACCGCTCGCGATAAACGCGGCAGCTTTGATGAACAGCCCCGTCATGATCAGCGTCCCCGCAGTCAGTTCGATGAGGCCGGCGATGCCTGCTTCGCTGGTCAGCGAAGGCAGCTGTCCGCCGAAAATCGCGCGCCCTCCGAACATGCCGAACACCTTCTGCAATCCGTGCGACAGAAACATGAGACCGAACACGATGCGGAACACGGCATAGGTGTGAGGAATGTAGCGTTCGGGAATCATCTCACCTCCTCGAGATCAACGGCGATGTGACGCCACTGTCCCTGATTGAACCGCCAGACGCTCAACGCGCAGCGTGTCGCGTGGCCGATGAGGATCGCGACCCAGATATCAATCGGGTCGAGCGTGCCGGTCTGTTGAATGACGAAACAGATGCCGAGCGGCACGACGATCTGCGACAGGATCGAAATGTACAAGGGGCTCCTGGTGTCGCCCGTTCCCTGCAGGCCGCCCGTGTATGTCAGCGCGACAGCGATGAGGATTCCTGACACGCTCAGTACCCGAAGCAGCTCGACGCCGATCTCCACGACTGCCGGTTCGTTCATACCGAAGATCGCCAGCAGCTGACGCGGAAAGACCATGAAAAAGAAGCCCACGAGTGCGGCGACGCCGATGGCGACGCGCGCGGCCGCGTGCACCGCGGCATCAGCGCGATCCGGGCGTCCCGCGCCGAGGTTCTGCCCCGCCACGGCCGCCGCGGCGCCCATCAATCCGACAGACGTCCAGGTGATGAGTGAGAACAGTTGAGAGTAAGAAACGGCGAAGGCGGCCTGCGCCGCGGCGCTCTGCGGCAGCGATCCGATGAACGACAGCATGAGCACGCCGCCGATGTTCATCGCAATCCCCTGGATGCCTGTCGGAAGTCCGAACCGGAACAGCGACCTGATGATGCGCCAGTCGGGGCCCCACCCGCGGCCGCGCGGAAACGACACGACCCACGCTCCGCTCGCGAGCTTCCACATCGAATACACGGCAACGAGACCCGACGCAAGCGCCGTACCCATGGCGGAGCCTGCCGTGCCGAACGACGGAATCGGGCCGAGGCCGCGTATCAGGATGACGTTGAACACGAGATTCAGCGCCGTCATGGCGATGCCCAGCATCATCGGCGTCCGTGCGTCACCTGCCGAACGCAGCGCCGCGCTCAACAGGAAGAAGGTCATCATGCCGCCGACGAACAGAAACATGATGCGGAGGAACGGCAGCGCTTCGGCTTTCACGGCGGGAGCCGCATGGACGAACTCGAGCAGCCACGGCGACGCGAAATAGCCCAGCGGGGCCATGACGCCAAAGGAGAGAAAGGTGGCGGTGAGAAACGCCTGATAGACGGCGCGGTCGACCTTGTCGGAGTCTCCGGCGCCCGCGAACCTGGCGACGAGCACGCCCATGCCGGAAAACAGCGATGAGATGAAGACGATGACGACGAGGATGATTTGCCAGCTGACGCCGATGGCGGCGTTGCCGGTAAAGCCGACGAGGTGGCCAACGAGCGCGTGGTCGACGATGCCCTGCAACCCGCCAACGATGTTCGTGAGCATCGTCGGCCACGCGATTTTCCAGACAGCGGGACGGAGCGGTCCGTCCACGATCGAACGGTCGTACCTGGGCCTATCGAGGACGGTTGCCACCGCCCATAAGCATACCTAGTCGCGATGTGGCGCGCAGAGCATGCCGTTGTTGTAGTTGTCCATCTGCCGATGTAGAGGCTCGCCGACCTTCCAGGCGTAGCTGGCGGCGTGAACACCCTTACCGACCGGGCCGTACTTCTGCATCCACTTGTTCGCCGCTTCGATGGTCGAGGCAGACACAGCTGCTGTCGTTGCCGACGAGCACGTTCAGCATGGCGGGGACGAGGGAGCTGAACATGGTCAGCGTCTTGTCTTTGCCGGGCGTGTCGAGCAGCGCAAGCGCCTGCGCCATTGTAGTGACGTCATCTTCCGCCGACCGTGATCGCCGGAACCGGCCATGCCTCAGGATGATTTTTCCAGTACCCGGGAGTGCCTGTGCCAGGCTGTTGCACGGGCGTTTGTGAGAATCCGAAGTCGGATATGCGGCTCGGTGTCGCCGTCCGTGACAACCTTCGCTACACTGTTGCCCAGTTCGTCTGGTACTCCCATCACTGTCGAACGTGTCGTCGCCCACATTCGCGGGGGATGGCTGTGTGCCCGGCGGAATTTGAACAGATACCGTCGATAGTCGCCCGCTAGGCGTCAGGAACCAAAACACCCCGTAAGAATCCGTGGCCCCGGGTGGTCTCATCACCAGAAGAATCGACCAGAGTTACAACAGCGCCCGGTGATCACCCCGCTCGTTCTCTTCCCGAACGCCGTTGTTGTTCGTGTCGTTCCACACGAGGCCGCAAAGTCCGCCCGATCCACAGCAGTCTTTGCGCCTCCGCAGGTGTCGCCGCGATCGACGCAAGGGGCACAAGCGCGGCGGCAAGGGCGGCGGCCCTGACGTGTTTGAGTGGACCGTCGAGGATGGTTTGAGTGTTTTCCAGCGCTGCCGATTGCTTATGTTCCTGAACATCGATGGCTCCTTTTTGATGCGTTGTTGGGTTCTACTGCTGTAGCGTTGGCGACGAGTCGATACGAAGGGCGTGCGGTTTCTCTTCGTCAACAATCACTGCATCAGCGATCCCACGGCGGGCGTAACGCAGAGCCTGCGGACGATCATGGAGTGGCTGGCCGAAGCCGGACACGAATGCGAAATTCTCACGACCGCGCGATTCGAGAGCCGCGTCACGTTCACGCTGGCGGAACATCTCGCCGGCCGGGGCGTCGAGCTGGGACCCAAAGACCGCGTTGTCCGGTACAGCGTCGGCCGCGTGCCGGTGACGCTGCTGGTCACGCGTCACAACGACGAGTCGCGTCCGCATCGCGGCGAGATGTCGGCGTATCTCTCGAAATTCGACGACCTGCTCGACAGGTTCGCGCCCGATCAGCTCATCGCCTGCAACGGGCACGCGATGATCTTCGAGGCGATGTCGCGCGCGCGGGCCCGCGGTATGACCACCGCGTTTGCGGTGCGCGGGTTCGGGTATTACCAGGCCCGGTACTTCAAAGATGTCGACTACGCCTTCACGTGCAGTCAGTTTCTGAGCGACGTCTACAAGGAGAAACTCGGCCTCGACAGCACTCCGCTCGAGCCGCCGATCGACTGGTCTACGGTCGTCGCACCAGCCGAGTCGCGCGCGTTCGTTACGTTCGTGCATCCCGCGCGGCACAAAGGTCTGTTGTTGTTCGCACGGCTCGCCGACATGCTCGGCTCGCGCCGCCCGGACATTCCCGTCCTCGTCGTGCAGTCCGGCCAGACGGCCGGCTCGCTCAACTCGATACCGGAGATCAATTTCTCTGCATATCCGCAAATCATGGCCGCGCCACCGGTGGCCACTCCGTCGGAGTACTTCGCGCTTACAAAAATCCTCCTCGTCCCGTCCGTGTGGGAAGAGCCCTTTGGCCGTGTGGCTGCCGAAGCGATGATCAACGGCATTCCGCCGCTCGTCGGCACGAGAGGCGCGCTGCCCGGTGTCATCGGCGGCGATTTCTCCTCTGGTGGCGGCGGCCGGGTGCTGCCGATTCCAGACTGGATGAGCGGCGATACCTCTCGGCTGCCGACCGCGAAGGAAGTCGAACCGTGGTACGACGCCATCACCGCGCTGTGGGACGATCGGGCGCTCTACACCTCGATGGGCGAACGAGCGCGGCAGATCGCCATCGAGCGATACGCCGAACCCGTGTCGCGAAAGCGGCACGTGGAGTACTTCGAGTCGCTCGGGCACGGGCACGGCCCATTGCCACTTCGCTGCCAATTTGGAACGGGCTGATTTTCCGTGCAGTTGCGGGGAGTCACCGTGTGTGCGGCAGCGCACATACGAACAAATCTGTGAACGGAGTTACGAGATTTGGGTCAGGAAGGCTTTGATGCCGTTCATCAGCATCTGCACCGCCACCATGACGAGAAGCATTCCCATCAGCCGCTCGATGGCGATCAAGCCGCGCTCGCGCAGCACCCGATAAAAAAACGTCGAGCTGAGGAGAATCGCTCCGCCAATCGCCCACGCGATCGTCATCGCAATCCAGAGCGATGTCGCGTGTCCCGGCGACGAACGCTGCAGAAGCAGCAGCGCCGCGAGCGTGGACGGCCCGGCGAACAACGGGATCGCGAGCGGTACGAGAAACGGCTCCCCTTCGAGCGGCTCGCCGACCATGCCACCTTCGCGCGGGAAGATCATGCGCAGCGCAATCAGGAACAGCACGATGCCCCCGGCAATGCTCAGCGTTTCCTGCTCGAGCCTGAGGAACCGCAGCACGTAATTGCCGAGGAAGAGAAACGCGAGGAGCACGCCGTAGGCGAGGAGAATCTCGCGCATCAGAACGATGCGGCGGCGTGGTGCCGGTACGGTTTTCAAGATCGAGAGGAACGTCGGGATGTTGCCGAGCGGATCCATGATGAGCAGAAGCGTGACGACTGCCGCGAACACGTCCATAGGCTCAGGATCTTACGCTGAGAGAGCAGAGAGCAAAGAGCAGAGAGCAAGGAGCGAAGGGCAGAGTAAAGCGATCAGCGCAGGAGTGCGCCTTTTACTGCCGAGTGCAGGTATCGGACCTCTTCATCCGCCAGGCCGGCGCCGAACGTCGTCAGCCCGGCGCGCGTTTTGACCGTAACACCGCCGCTTTTCGCAAACCGGCTGAGAACAGCGAGGGCCCGTTCCGTACGTGGACCCACTTGTGCCGCCGCCATCGCGGGCCGTTGACGCGTGGCCTCTTCCGCGGACTTCCTGGCTGAGGTCAGCATCGAGTCCCGGGTGCTGTAGTCGATGTCGAGGATGTCGTCCGCCGCGATTGTCGCGACCGTCCGAGTTTTCCACGCGCCGCGCTCCTCGACGCGAATGCCACTTGTCGAAGCCGTGACGGTTGTCCGGCCGCGCCTCGATTTCAGATACGCGTGCACTCCGCTCCACGCCGGTAGCGCGCCGAAAGCGAGAACCAGGAATCCGAGAAATACCCAGGCGACGCCATCCGGCGTCTTGGACTGCCGGAAGAAGTCGAAAAACGGGCCGAACAGGAACACCGGCGCGGCGATCGGGATGGCAAAAAACAGGAAGAGCGCGAGATGCGGCCGCGAGTTCGGAATCACGATACGGACACCGTCGGCGCTCTGGATGACATCCGCGGCCATCACACGTGGACGGGTGATCGGCTCGGCCTTGAAATGCTCCATGCGCGCACGAAGCTTCAAGGGAAGCGAAGCCTGAGCCGCCGTCAGCCGCGTCGGATGGTCGGTCGTGGCATCTTCGATCTCGAAATTGAAGAGGCCGGCAATGGCAGTGGCGCGCTCGCGCGACTCCGAATAGTTCGTCGATCCGAACAGCGGCAGGTTGCCCCCGGTGCGCGCCTTCAAGCTGACGGGGTATTGATCCGCGGTGTCGGAATCGCCGCGTCGAAAATCGATCAGCACCGTAGAGTAGTCGCCGATTGGGTGGGTCTTCGCGCGCATCGGCACGACCAGCCCGTACTGCACGACCACTGTCCGGTCCGCGTTGTTGAACGTCGTCCAGGTGCGGCCGAACACGAGGACGCCGCCGACGGTTGTAAAGACAGCGCCCATCACGAACATGATGGGCCAGGCGTACCACTGAACTTCGTTCGCGTTGCTGAGAGGAATGATGCCGAAACTGATCAGCATCACGGCAAGGCCCGCGCAGAAAAACGGCAGTCCGAACAGGCCGAGGCAGCCGCCTCCTTCGCGAACCTCGAGGCGTCCTGGTGCGACCTGCTCGAATGCGCGTGCCATTCACGGTATTTATCGGCAGGTGGCGAAAATCGGGGTCGGGTGTCATTTAAAAATGACACCCGACCCCTATTTTTTAGCCGGACTCGGCGCGCGCCAGCAGCAGCTCCCGCTCGCGCGCGTTCCGCGTCAGCGACGCCGCGCGAGTGAACTCCGCGCGGGCTTCCTGCGACCGCCCGAGCTTTGCGAGTAGATCTCCGCGCACGCTCGGCAACAGGTGATAGCTCTTGAGCGACGGCTCGTCCATCAGCCCGTCCACGATCGCCAGCCCTGCTTCCGGACCGAACGCCATGCCCACGGCGACCGCGCGATTCAATTCGACAACCGGCGAAGACGTAATCTGGAGCAGGCCTGCGTAAATTCCGGCGATGCGCACCCAGTCGGTGACGGATGCCGACGCCGCGCGGGCGTGGCATGCGGCGATGGCCGCCTGCAGCGTGTACGGTCCGCGCTCCGGTGACAGCCGCTCCGCGCGGTCGAGCGCGGCAAGGCCTCTGCGAATCAGTAACTGATCCCATTTGCCGCGGTCCTGCTCGAGCAGCAGCACCGGCTCGCCCGCGGGCCCGAGCCGCGCGCGCGAGCGCGACGCCTGAATTTCCATCAACGCCAAGAGGCCATGTACTTCGGCTTCATCTGGCGCGAGCCCCGCAAGCACTCGACCGAGGCGCAGGGCGTCCTCGCAGAGACCCGGACGCATCCAGTCGTCGCCCGCCGTGGCCGAATATCCTTCGTTGAAGATGAGATAGATGACCTCGAGAACGGAAGACAGGCGCGCGTCGCGATCGTCGCCTCTCGGAACTTCGAACGGCACCGAGGCCTTCGCGAGCGTGCGCTTCGCGCGGACGATGCGCTGCGCAATGGTCGGTTCCGGCAACAGAAACGCCCGCGCGATTTCGTCGGTCGTCAGCCCGCCAAGAAGGCGCAGCGTCAGCGCCGCGCGCGCTTCGGCCGAGAGGATTGGGTGGCATGCGGTGAAAATCAACCGCAACAGGTCGTCGCCGACGTCATCGTCCAGCGACGCTTCGATGTCTGGCGTCGAGGCGTTCTGCTGCTGCTCGAGCTCGTAGCCGAGCTCCGCGTGCTTGCGGTCGAGCATCTTGTTGCGCCGGAAATAGTCGACGGCGCGATTTTTCGCCGCCGCCATGAGCCACGCGCCGGCGTTTCTGGGGATGCCCGACGCGGGCCATTGTTCGAGCGCAGCGACGAGCGCATCGTGAGCGAGATCTTCCGCGAGCCCGACATCACGGACGATGCGCGCCAGCGCCGCGATGATCTTGGGTGATTCGATGCGCCAGACGGCGTCAATGGCGCGTTGTGGATCGGTAGCCGTCACGGCTACCGATCAGACCACAACGCGCCAGCCGGTAGCCAGTAGCCATTAGCTGGTAGTCCTGTGGCTGGTAGCCAGCTACTAGCCATACGACTACCGGCTATTGGCTATCGGCTACTGGCTTCGTCACAGCGTCCAGATTGCCCAGCCCTTGCTCGAAATCGGCACCGATCAAGCTGTCCATGTTCATGAACACGGAAAACGCCTTGCTGATGAAGTTGTTTTCGCCGCTCATCGACCATGTGACGTTCGTGCCCGGCCCGCTCGGCGCGAAATCGAACTGGGTCGTGTTCGTCGCCGCGAACGGCTTGATGAACTCGAGCCGAATCGTGACGCTTTGCGGCGCCCGGCTGTCGGTGATCGTCATGCGCCCTTCACCGACGTCGTTGTTCCCCTTCCAGGCGTACGACGCGCCGGGGCCGGCCGGCGCGCCGCTGTACTCTCTCGTCATCGCGGGGTCCCGTTTTTCCCAGGGCGACCACGCCGGCCATTTGCGAAAATCGTTGACGTGCGCGTGCACGACGTCCGGCGGCGCGGCCAGCGTCCGCGACCGCGAGATGCTGAAGTTGGCGGGCCGGGTGGCGATGTAGGCGGCCAGCGCCGCGAGCCCGACCGCCAATCCGACGAATATCTTTCGCAGCATCGTCTGTCTCCTTACCCGGCTGTCCGGAGGCCGTTGCCGCCGATTTTACTGCTGAGTTAAGATTTCTGCTTCTCGAGCTGATCGGCCACGCGGCGATGGTGCTCGATGGCGTCGCCGGGGGCAAAGTCCTCGAGCTCGAAATATTGGCGAAGCTCGACCTCTCCGTCGTGGAACGGAACGCGTTTCGCCCATTCGATGGCCTCTTGTTTAGACTTGACCTGAATAATCCAATATCCGGCGATGAGCTCCTTCGATTCAGCGAACGGCCCGTCAACGACCGTACGCTTGTCGCCGGAATATTTCACCCGCGCCCCGGCGGAGCTCGGCTTCAGGCCGGAACCGTCCAGCATCACGCCGGCTTTCACCAGTTCTTCGTTGTATTTAGCCATGTCAGCGAGCGCTGATTCGCTCGGCATGGCCCCTGCTTCGGATTCCTTACTGGCTTTCACAATCATCATGAATCTCACGGCTGACCTCCTCGAAGTTACTGTCATTCCCGCCCTCTACAATCACGACGAACGAGGCCGGGCCAAATCGACACGGAGGATTGCATGAACGGCGTTCGCGTACTAGTGGGCACCCGGAAGGGTGCGTTCGTTCTTACTTCGGACGGAAAACGGGACCGCTGGGACGTAAACGGCCCCCATTTCGCCGGCTGGGAGATCTATCACGTTAAAGGATCGCCGGTAGATCCCAACCGGATTTACGCATCGCAGTCGAGCGGCTGGTTCGGGCAGGTGATCCAGCGCTCGAATGACGGCGGCAAGACATGGGAGGCCGTCGACAACAAATTCGTCTACGACGGCGTCCCCGGCACGCATCAGTGGTACGACGGGACGCCGCACCCCTGGGAATTCAAGCGCGTGTGGCACCTCGAGCCGTCACTGAAAGATGCGGATACGGTATATGCGGGCGTCGAAGATGCGGCGATGTTCCGGTCCACCGATGGCGGGCAGTCGTGGCATGAGCTGTCGGGACTGAGAGGTCACGGGTCCGGCCCGCGCTGGCAGCCGGGCGCCGGAGGACTGTGCCTTCACACCATCGTCATCGATCCAACAAACACCGATCGGATCTTCGTCGCCATCTCCGCAGCCGGCGCATTCAGGACAGATGACGGCGGGAAGACGTGGCAGCCGATCAACCGCGGCCTGCGGTCGCAGTACATTCCGGACGCAGATGCCGAGGTCGGCCACTGCGTTCACCGGATCGCCATGCATCCGTCGCGGCCGAACGTGCTCTTCATGCAGAAGCACTGGGACGTGCTGCGCACCGACAATTCGGGGGACTCGTGGACCGAGGTCAGCGGCAACCTGCCCACCGATTTCGGCTTCGTCATCGATGTGCACGCGCACGAGCCGGAGACGATTTACGTGGTGCCCATCAAAAGCGATTCCGAGCACTTTCCGCTCGACGGCAAGCTGCAGGTGTTCCGGAGCCGGAGCGGCGGCAACGAGTGGGAAGCGCTTACCAACGGTCTGCCGCAGCATGACTGCTACGTAAACGTGTTGAGGGACGCCATGGCCGTCGATACGCTCGACTCATGCGGCATTTACTTCGGCACGACCGGAGGTCAGGTGTACGTCTCGCCTGATGGCGGCGACTCGTGGAAGACGATCGTCCGCGATCTGCCGCCAGTGGTCTCCGTCGAAGTGCAGACGATTTGAAATGGGGTCGGACCCAATCGTCATTCGAGTGGTGCTGCCGGCGCACCTGCGTACGCTTGCGCGCGTCGGCAGCGGAGATGTGCTGCTCGAGGTGCCGGGGCCGCCGACACTGAGCGCCGTGCTCGATACGCTCGAAGCCCGGTATCCGACTCTTCGCGGCACGATCCGCGATCACGTCACGCTGAAGCGCCGCGCCTTCATCCGCTTTTTCGCCTGCGAAGAAGACCTGTCTCACGAGCCGCCGGATGCTCCGTTGCCCGAAGCCGTCGTCGCCGGGCGCGAACCTCTCTACGTGGTCGGCGCCATCGCGGGCGGATAACGCGTGGTCGTTCACCTGATCGACGGCACTTACGAGCTCTTCCGTCACTTCTACGGCTTCAAGCGGACAAAACTGCCCGAGCGCCCGATGAGCGCCGTGGCCGGCGTGCTCGGCACCGTCGTACAGATGCTCGAAGAAGGCGCGACGCACATCGCCGTCGCGACCGATCACGTCATCGAATCGTTCCGCAATGAGCTCTGGGCGGACTACAAGACCGGCGAGGGCATCGACCCCTCACTGTGGGCGCAGTTTCATCCTCTCGAGAACGCGCTGGTCGCGATGGGCGTGACGACGTTCGCGATGGTCGAGCTCGAAGCGGACGACGCGCTTGCCTCGGCCGCCCGCATCGCCGCCGCCGATCCACGCGTGCAGAAGGTGTGCATCTGGACGCCCGACAAAGATCTCGCGCAATGTGTGGACGGCGATCGCGTCGTGCAGATGGATCGCCGCAGCGGCGAAATGCGGACGGCGGCTCTCGTGCGCGCCAAGTTCGGCGTCGACCCGGCGTTCATCCCCGATTACCTCGCGCTCGTGGGTGACGCGTCCGATGGTTATCCGGGACTTCCGGGCATCGGCGCGAAGACGGCGGCAAGGTTGATCAACCAGCACGGCCATCTCGAGCAGTTTCCGCCGGAAGTCCTGCGCGAGAACCGCGACCGCGCGCTGCTGTTCAAAACGCTGGCGACGTTGCGTGCCGATGCACCTCTGTTCACCCGCGTCGAAGAGCTGCACTGGACGGGACCCACGAACGCGTTCACCGCAACCGCGGAAGCGATTGGCAGCCCCCGGCTGGCAGAACGCGCGCGCATTGTCGCACGGCGCACAACTCACTGATTTATACTCAAAAAGTTATGAAGCTGAGATACAGCCTGCTGATCGCGGCGGCCGTGATCGCGGTCCCCGCATTCGCACAATCGCCCGCACCGGCCAGCACCGGCGCCGAGCTGCACGCCATTTTCGATCGCGAATGGGAGTGGGAGCTCACCCAGGATCCGCTGTGGGCGTCGTACCTTGGAGATCGGCGTTGGAACGATCGCTGGCCCGACATGAGCGCGGCAGCGATTGCGTCGCGACAGGCGCATCGCGAAGGGGTCCTCAAGGAGCTCGCGTCGATTCCGCGCCAGCAACTATCGCCGGCCGACAGGATGAACTACGACCTGTTCCGCCACCAGACCCAGATGACGGTCGAAGGCTTTCAGCACCGTCAGCACCTCATCCGCACGTCCACGCTCGACGGCGTACAGGGCACCGAGTTCATCGTCGATTCGCTGCGGTTCCAGACGGTGAAAGATTTCGACGACTGGATCGCGCGTCTCGATGCGTTCCCGGCCCTTGTCGATCAGAACATCGCGCTGATGCGCGAAGGGATGAAGGCCAACGTCCTGCTGCCGAAGGTCGTCATGCGGCGGGTCCGCGAACAAATCGCCCAGCTGGTGTCGCAGCAGGCCGATCAGAGCGGATATTTCCGGCCGTTCCGCACCATCCCAGCCACCATCAGCACATCCGATCGGGACCGGCTGACGAAAGCAGCCCTCGAAAAAGTCCGCACGCGGGTGCAACCGGCGTTCGCCCGTCTGCTGGATTTCGTCGACAAAGAATATCTGCCCGCGTGTTACGACGGTGTCGGCTGGTGGCGGACGAGCAGCGGGCTTGCCGGCTACCGCTACTTCGCTCGATACCACACCACCACCGATCTGGCCCCACAGGACATTCATGCGCTCGGGCTCAAAGAGGTCGCGCGGATTCGCGGCGAGATGGAAACGATTCGCACGCAGGTCGGCTTCAACGGCACGCTCGAAGAATTTTTTACGCACCTGCGAACGGATCCGAAGTTCTTCTACAAGACGGGCGAAGAGCTGCTGGAGGGCTACCGGTCGGTCGCCAAACGCATAGACCCCGAGTTGATCAAGATCAGCCGCAAGCTGCCGCGCGTACCGTACGGCGTCATCCCGATTCCCGACGCCATCGCGCCGATGTCGCCGACGGCGTTCGCCAATGGTGGAGCCCCCGACGGCTCGCGGCCGCCGTACTTCTTCGCCAACCTCTACAAGCCGGAGACACGGCCGAAGTGGGAGATGATGGCGCTGACGCTGCACGAAGCGATGCCCGGCCACTGCATGCAGATCTCGATCGCGCAGGAGCTCGGCGACCTGCCGCACTTCCGGCGGCACGCGTTCTTCACGGCCTACGTCGAAGGATGGGGACTTTACGCCGAATCGCTCGGCGAAGACATGGGAATGTACAAAGACGACCCGTATTCGAAGTTCGGCCAGCTCACGTATGAGATGTGGCGAGCCGTGCGGCTCGTCGTCGACACCGGCATTCACGCCATGGAATGGGAGCGCGAGCGCGCGATCAAATATTTCATGGACAACGCCGCGAAGACGGAGAACGACGTCACCAACGAAGTCGATCGGTACATCTCCGTTCCCGGTCAGGCGCTCGCCTACAAGATGGGCGAGCTCAAGATCAAGGAGCTCCGCCGCAAAGCAGAGAGCACCCTCGGCGACAAATTCGATCTGCGTGACTTCAACGACGTCGTGCTGCAGTCGGGAGCGCTGCCGCTCGACATCCTCGAGCAGCGCGTCAACGAATGGCTCAAGGAACGACCCTGAAGGCAGTCAAGGCGCGGTCGCGGAACGTTCACCTCCGGGCTCGCTCCTGCCTGAAGAGTTCGTACAGCACCACGCCGCCGGCCGTTGCCACGTTGAGCGACCGCTTGATGCCGGCCATCGGAATCCGGACTCGCGTCTCGCATCGATTCAGGATTTCGCCAGGCAATCCTTCGACCTCGTGTCCAAAGACGACAAGAACCGGAAACCGCGGTGTCCATTCGAAGAGGTCAACGGCATCCGGCACTGTTTCGATCGCGGCCGTCTCGCACCCCGCCGCGCGCTGCTGCTCGATGAGCGCAATGGCGTCGGCGCGCTCCCAGGGAACGCTCTCCTGCGAGCCAAGCGCGGTTTTCGCTATCTGCTTCGATGGCGGCGCCCCTGTAAACCCCGACAGATACAACTTCGCCACACCGGCCGCGTCGCACGTCCGATAGAACGCGCCGACGTTATACAGACTCCGGACGTTGTGCAATAAAACTGAAACGCGCATGACTCCCTGACTCCCTAGACTCCCTAGACTCCCGGACTCCCGGACTCCCGGACTCCCGGACTCCCCGACTCCCCGACTCCCCGACTCTTAGTACTGTCGTAGACTCCCAGCATGGCGATTGTCGTACAGAAATACGGCGGCAGCAGCGTGGCCGATCTTCAGAAGCTCCGGAAAGTCGCCGAGCGCGTCATGCAGACCCGCAGGCAGGGGCACGACGTCGTGGTCGTCGTCTCCGCAATGGGCGACACGACCGACGAGCTCCTGACGATGGCCAAGCAGGTGTCGGCGAGCCCCGACCGGCGCGAGCTCGACATGCTGCTGACGGCCGGCGAGCGCATTTCGATGGCGCTGTTGTCGATAGCCATTCGCGAGCTCGGCGGCGACGCCATCAGTTTTACCGGTAGTCAGTCCGGAATCATCACGAACGATCGCCATGTCGATGCCCGCATTATCGAAGTGCGGCCGTTTCGCGTGCAGGACGAGCTTGCGCGCGGCAAGATTGTCGTCATCGCGGGCTTTCAGGGCGTGTCGTACCGACGCGAAGTCACCACGCTGGGACGCGGCGGGAGCGATACGACCGCTGTCGCCATGGCCGCGGCCTTGAACGCCGAGTACTGCGAAATCTGCTCGGATGTCGATGGCGTCTACTCGGCCGACCCGCGTGTCGTGCCGGCCGCCCGCAGGATCGGCACGCTCTCGTATGAAGAAACGCAGGAGATGGCTGAGTCGGGCGCAAAGGTCCTCAACGCGCAAGCCGTCGAGTTTGCGAAAGAAAAGGGCATTGCCATCTACGCACGGGCAACCAACGGACCGTTGCCGGGATCGGACCCTTCCGCTGACGGAACCGTCGTCAGGCGCAACCCGCCGCGCATGCCGGGTACCGTCGTCGGCGTGGCAAGCGAACGGGACGTGCTGGTACTGGAAGCCGACGTCGACACCGACGATCTGTTACGCGCGCTGGACGAACATCACACGTCGGGAAAGCAGCTCCACGTGTCAACCGACACAGGTCACGCGACGCTGGTGATCTCGCGCGAGAACCTTCATGACGAAGCGAAAGTGCAGCGCTCGCTGCAGTCGCGCTTCGGGGAGCGCGTGACCTTTTCCGGCGGCTATGGCGCGGTGAGCGTGATTGGCACGGGCATCAACGCGACCTACGCAAACGTTCGCGCCGGCCTGGCCGCGCTGCGTGAGGCGCACGCCGAACCGCGCGGGCTCGCCACGTCTTCGTTTCGCATCACCTGGACGCTCCCGAACGACAGCCTCGACGCCGCGGTGCGCATGCTGCATGCTCGCTTCATCGAAAAGGCCGCGGCGCCGGTTCCGTGACGCCAGCGCGGCAACGTTCTTGCTGCGACTACACGGAAAGGAGTAGAGATGCGACCAACACTGATTCTCGCGGCGCTTGCGTTGTCTGTTTCCGCTACGGCGAATGCTCAGCAGCAGGCTTCGACGCCGGCATCGAAGAGCGACGACAAAAAGCCTATTACCGTTATCGGGTGCCTGCAGCCCGGCGCGCAACCCAATCAGTTCGTGCTGGCAACGACGATGGACGCGCTTGCCAAAGGGGTGGCTGTCAGTACCTCCGGCGCAGTTCCCAACGTCACCTATCAGTTGAGTGGCGGCTCGAACCTCGGCGCGCATGTCGGCCACCGCGTCGAGATCACCGGCACGTCGTCTGGCGCCGCCCAGAAGGCGGTATCCACGGATAGCAGCGTCACCAGGACGCCGGACAAGCCGAATAGCCCGGACCCGAAGGTCGAGGTCAAAGAAAAGGCCGCGATCGAGCTTCGCGACTTGCAGATTCAGTCGATGAAGATGGTTTCCACCAGCTGCGCGGCGAAATAATTAGGGGCCTCTGAAAAATCGGGGTCGGGTGTACTTTTTACGTTTTACGTAAAAAGTACACCCGACCCCGATTTTTCGAGGCCTCCGATTTTATTTGGGCTCTTCGAAGATCTGGCGAAGCTCGCACTCGCCCTCCCCGACCACTCCGAGGAACTCTTTCACCAGGTCGATTGCGTGCTCCTTGGAGCGCGCCTCGAGAATGGCAAATCCCCCGACAACTTCTTTGGCCTCGGCAAACGGGCCGTCTTTCACCGTGATCTTCGTCCCGTCCTTCCGGACCCGGGCACCCAGCGCAGATGGCAGGCACCCTTCGGTCGCGACGAGCTCGCCGGTCTTCATGAACTTTTCGATGAGCGCTCCCATCCTGGTCATCTCTTCCTGTGTCGGCGGCTGGCCTGTCTCTACACCCTTGTAAATCGACAGAAATCTCATTGCCTTCGTCTCCTTGAAAATGTCGGGCTAATCTACCCTCTATTAACACGTCGAACGAAGTTGGCGGGAATCGACAGCCTCTGGAGGTCATTCGTGAAAACGACAGCAGTCTGTGTTCTGGTCATCTGCCTGGTGGGTGTTTGCGCGGGGCAAGGCAACCCGGCAGGAAGCGCCGCACGCAGCTGGCGTCAGCAGTACGAGCGCCCCATCCTCGACGAACTGCTCGCGTTTCTGGCGATTCCAAACGAGTCCCGCGATCGCGCCGGCATTCAGCGAAACGCTGAATTCATCGTGAAGATGATGGAAAAGCGGAACATTGCCCATCGGGTGCTTTCCGTTCCAGGAGGAAGTCCGCTGGTGTTCGGTGACCTTCCGTCGCCTGGTGCAACTCGAACCATCGTGTTCTACGCGCATTACGACGGTACGTCGCTCGACCCGAAAGAATGGACGACGCCGCCCTACGAGCCGGTCTTCCGTAACGGCCGCGTGGAAGACGGCGCAAGCGTCGTGACGCGTCCGCCCGCGGGCAGCCCGATCGATCCCGAATGGCGGGTCTACGCGCGCTCGGCCGCCGACGACAAGGCGCCGATCGTCGCAATGTTCGCCGCGCTCGACGCAATGCGGGCAGCCGGCGTCACTCCGAAATCGAATATTCAATTCGTGTTCGACGGAGAGGAGGAAGCGGGCTCGCCCAGCCTCGAAAAAACGCTCGTCGCGAACCGCGCGCTATTTGCCCCGAACAGCGTCTGGCTGATGTGCGACGGGCCCGTGTACCAAACCCGAGAGCCACTCATTGTTTTCGGCACGCGGGGAGTGATGACGCTCGACCTGACGGTGTACGGACCGCGATCCGAATTGCACAGCGGACACTACGGAAACTGGGCTCCTAATCCGGCACTCGGGCTATCTCGATTGCTCGCGTCGATGAAAGACGCGGATGGAAAGGTGTTGATTCCCGGCTTCTACGACGAAGTCGAACCACTCAGCGGCGTCGAGAAGCGGGCCATCGCGGCGGCGCCGGTGCTCGACACGCAGCTCCTGCACGACTTCTGGCTGGGATCGGCTGAGGGCGGCACGGCCACTTTGAACGAGCTCATCACGCGTCCATCGCTGAACATCCGAGGAATGTCGAGCGCGCGAACGGGCGCGCAGGCCAGCAACGTCATCCCGGCCACCGCGACCGCGACGATCGACATCCGGCTGGTAAAGCGCATGACGATCGCGCGCACGCAGCAAATCGTTCGCGACCACCTTCGGCAACAGGGCTACTTCGTCGTGGATACGGAGCCGGCTGCTGCGATCCGGCGCGCGCATCCGCGCGTGGTCAAGCTCGAGTTCACGCGGGGCGCCGAAGCGGAACGGACGTCGATGGAGCTCGCCGTCTCACAGGAAGTGATTCGGACGATCGAAAGTGTCCGCGGGCCCGCCGTAAAACTGCCGACGATGGGCGGCCAGCTGCCGCTTGGCGCGATTATCCGGCCGTTCAACGTGCCGCTGGTGGTCGTGCCGATGGTGAATCACGACAACAATCAGCACGGTCCGGATGAGAACCTTCGCATCCAGAACTTGTGGGACGGAATCGAGCTGATGGCGGCGCTGCTGACGATGTAGCGATGGTCAGACAGCGTCCCCGAACACGGCAATCACCGGCCCGTGATCGCTCGAGCCGAACTCTCGCTGGACGACACACGACACCGTGTTCGCCGCAATACTTTCGGTGGCCAGCACGAGATCCAAACGCCATCCGATGTTGCGCTGCCGCATGTTGCGCCACGGCGCCCACCAGGTGAACAAATCCGGATTGTCAGGCTCCAGCCGCCGGTGCACATCGACGAGGCCATGGCCGATGATGCGCTCAAGAAGCTCGCGCTCATCGGGCCGCTGACCAATCGCGTTGGGCTTCCGTTCCTTCGGGTGGACGTCCATGTCCGTGCGTGCCACGTTGAAATCGCCGCACAACACAAGCGGCCGGTTCGACGCGTTGTAGACGTCGGTCATCGAGGCGAGCGACTCGAGAAACCGCATCTTGGCCGGAAAATCCTTCCCGCCGTTCGGGACATAAACCGACGCGACCGTTAATTGCGGCAGTATGGCTGTGACGATCCGCGACTCGTAGTCGAATTCGGGATGTTCGAACACCGGGCGCTCGGGGACCGCGGACTTGCGCACGTGAAGTCCGACGCCAGAGTAGCCTTTTCCCCCGTGCCAATAACACCAATACCCTTCGATGTCACACAGCCATAGCGGCAGCTGGTCGACCGTCGCTTTAATCTCCTGGAGACACAACACATCGGGCTGTTCGTGATCGATGAATTCCTGTACCTGCGCCTGCCGCGCGCGAATGCCGTTGACGTTCCACGTCGCAATCTTCATCAGTCATATCGTGATTCGATTTGCAGCGCTATCACAAGCGCCGTCCGTTGGCGGGATTGACAGCGGTTATCAACCACAGAGAACACAGAGCGCACAGAGAAGAAATCGGTTGGTCTTCTCTGTGGTTCTCTGTGCTCTCTGTGGTTCGGAACGCCGATGTCGAAGAAGCGTATTCGGCTACCGGGACACGACGACGTGAATCAGATTGAGCTGGTAGTAGAGGTCTTCGCGAAATCGCTTGGCGTTCACCTCGTGCAGCAAGTTAGCGGGCGCTCCGGTGATGAGCCGCACGTCCGCCGCGTAAGACGCGCCGACAAATGCGAGCAGGACTTGCTGCTCCGACAGCGTGGTCTCCTCGATATCGCAGTAGATCGTGCCGGCCGCGGCCTTGCGCAGCACTTCAGGGTCGTCGAGCAGGTGGCTGCAGGTCGTCGTAATGAAAGGGTTCCGCGACCGGCGGCTTCTCTGGTGAATCTGCTGCGCGACGAACCGGCGCATCGCCTGGCTTTCGGCGGTGACCATCACGCGCCCGCTCACGCCCGCCGCCAGTTCGATTTCATCGTCCAGTACCCGGAGCGACTCTGCTGGTAAGACCTTCCATGGGATCGACCTCCGCCGTCGTGTGAGGCAAGGTCAGCGCCAGTGATGTCACGGTCGTTCAGCCGAACAATGGTTCGCTAAACATAACGAAACATGAGCTTTGTTGCCCTAGTCGCTTCAGCCATAAACTCTCTGCCAAATGACCTAATGCCGCAATGTCGGCAATTGACGAAGTCTCTTTCGGCATTTCGGCATCGGTGTTAGTCTTGGCCCTTCATTTTTCATGACGACCCATCCCAGCATCGACGAGATGGAGCGGCTTCAGCAGGAGCTGCGCGAAGAGCGCGACCGTCTCCGGCTGATGCTCGACGTCAACAATCTCCTGGTCTCGCGGCTCGACTATCCCGAGCTGCTGCAGGCGTTGTCGGTGTCGCTGCAGCGGGTGGTTCGTCACGACTCGGCCAGCGTCGCGCTGTTCGATCGCGCGTCCGGGCAGCTGAAGCTTCAGGCCTTGAAATACACCGATGCGCCCGATGTCTTCGAGCCCGACATCGTCCTCACGCTCGATGGATCTGCGGCAGGCATCACGTATCAGACGACCATTGCCCGGGTGTTCCGCAAAGAAGATCTCGACAGCTTTTCCAGAGATCAGCCGCCGCTGCTGCCTCCCACGCTGCAGTCGCTCTGCTGCGTCCCGCTCGTGACGCGCCGCGGCTGCCTCGGGACGCTGAACGTCGCGAGCGTCGATCCCGACGCATTTCCATCGCGCGAGCTCGATCTGCTCAAGCAAATCTCCTCGCAAATCGCCATCGCCGTCGAAAATGCGCTCGCCTACCAGCAGGTCTCCGACATCAAAGATCAGCTGATCGAAGAAAAACATTACCTCGAGGCCGAAATGCGGCTCGAGCACGACTTCGAGGGGATCGTCGGCGCCAGTTCGGCGCTCAAGCGCGTGTTTCAGGCGGTGGAGACCGTTGCGCCCACCGACGCGACGGTACTCATCCGTGGAGAGACAGGCACCGGAAAAGAAATGCTCGCGCGCGCGATCCACAACCTCAGCCCGCGCCACAATCGGACGATGGTGCGCTTGAACGTCGCTGCCCTGCCCGTGCCGCTGATTGAAAGCGAGCTCTTCGGCTACGAAAAAGGCGCGTTCACCGGCGCGGTCACCTCACGCACCGGCCGACTCGAACTGGCGAATCACGGAACGCTGTTTCTCGATGAAGTCGGCGACATGCCGCTCGAAGTCCAGCCCAAGCTGCTGCGCGTGCTGCAGGAGCGGGAGTTCGAACGGCTCGGCAGCACCCGCACGCAGCGCATCGACGTCCGGCTAATCGCGGCCACGAACCGCAATCTCGAAGCGATGGTCGCCGACGGGCTGTTCCGGCGCGACTTGTACTATCGCCTGAACGTCTTCCCTCTCCACGTTCCTCCACTTCGCGAACGTCCCGACGACATCCCGGCGCTCGTGCGGTATTTCGTCAACAGGTTCTCACGGCGTTTCGGCCGGCGGGTCACGGTGATTCCGGAAGCGACGATGGACGCGCTGCGGAATTCCGTATGGTCCGGCAATATCCGCGAGCTCGAACACGTGATCGAGCGCTCTGTGATTCTGTCGGCAGGCGCCGAGCTGAACGTGCCACTGTCTGCGCTCGAGCCTGTCGCTGCCGATCCCAAACGTGCCCAGGCCGCCCGGGGACAACTTCGGCAGGCCGAACGGCAGGCGATTCTCGACGCGCTGCGGGCAACGGGCGGGGTCGTCAGCGGACCCGGCGGCGCGGCCGCCAAGCTCGGCGTGAAACGCACGACGCTCCAGTCCAAGATGCGGAAGCTGGGCATCTTCCGGCCGTCTTTCTGAATTGAGCTAAATCGAAAGGGATGTGCCTTTTTCGGCGTTCTTGTGCCGACTTGAGACACGCTGCGCCGCCGCACGCCCCCTCACGCGCCCGCCCTCAGATGGTTAAGTGGCTTTCCATCAATGAATTACGGGAAACGTCATATTCGGGTCTTCGCTTTGCTCTGCAGAGCAGGCGTTGTGCGGAACCTTTCTCGTTATTCGGCCCTAGGTATGCTCGCTGGAGCGGCGGTGGCGGCAGGAGTGTTGTTCGGAGCCCTCGGCTGGCTGCAGCCGCACCGCCCTGTGGAGTTTTCAGCGCTGCTGGTTGCGGCGATTTTTGCGGCTGCGTTCGCGCGGCGGCAGTCCGCATCTGATGATTCGCCCGCGATGCCGCCGGCATTCGTCATCGATTTCACGGCGCTCCTGCTGTTCGGTCCGCACGCGGCGCTGCTCGTCGCCGCCGCATCGGCCATCGCCCCTGGCCTGGCGGATTCGCAGCGTCCTTATTCATACCGGCGAACGATCGTCAACGGCACGATCGCCATGCTCGCGATCCAGGTTGCAGGGCTCGCGCACCAGGCGCTCGGCGGCACACGAGGCCACTTTGCCTGGCCGATGCAGGCGCTTCCGATCGTTGCGGCCCTCGGCGCGTATTGCTTCGTCAAGATCGTGTCGACCGAGGTCGTGATTCCCCTGTGCTCGAGGCAGTCGATCGCCCGCTCGTGGACGGGACGCGTGTTCGTCGAGTGCCCCATCTATCTCATCGGCGCCAGTCTCGCGGTCGCATTTGCGGAACTGATCGATCGGCGGATGTGGGAGATTCTGCCGGTTGCGGCTGTGCCCCTCTTCTTTCTCCTTCGCGCGTACTGCGACTACATGAATCGCCTCGGCGACGACAAACGCCGGGAGCAGGTTGCCGAGTCACTGGACGGGGGGGTGTCTTCACTCGACCAGAACGCCCGTGTAACGCTCTGGAATGACGGCCTCGAACGCATGGTGGGCTGCCCTCGCGACACAGCGCTGGGCCGCTCGCTCGTCGACGCGCTGCCGGTGTTGGGCAACACCGAACTGCCGCGCGCCGTTGCAGATGTCCTGAAAGATCGGTCGGCGCGAACCATCGAGCAGCTGGCGCTGACCTCGGCCGTGGGCGCGCGGATCCTGCAGATCAAGATCGTCCCTGTCGCCGCGGGCGTCACCCTTCTGTGGCACGACGTGACGGAGCGCACGCGCGCCGACCAGGCGTTGAAGCGCAATGAAGAACGGCTTGCGCTTGCGGCGGAAGGCGCCAACGACGGGTTGTGGGAATGGGATCTGCGGACGCAGGAGTTCTATGTCTCGTCCCGCTGGAAGGCGATGCTCGGCTTGCCGGCGGCAGCGGGTGTTGCCAAGCCCGACGAATGGCTCGACCGGATTCACACCGAGGACACCGCCGCTCTGAAGGAAGCACTGAAGGCGTACTTGTCGGGCACGACGGAACATCTGCAGCACGAACATCGCATCCGCCACGAGGATGGCTCGTACCGGTGGTTCGCGTGCCGTGGCGTCGCCGTGAGAGGCGCGGGCCAGCGTCCCACGCGCATCGCGGGGTCGCTGACCGACACGACCGAACGGGCGATTACCCAGGAGCGCCTGCGCAGCGCCGGATTTCTCGATCCGCTAACCGGTTTGCGCAACCGCTCGGATTTCGTCGAAGGGCTCGGAAGACGCCTCGAACAGTTCAAGCAGCGGCGAATGGCCGGACGTTTTGCCGTCATCTATCTCGACCTCGACCGGTTCAAGGTCGTCAACGACAGCCTCGGCCATCTCGTCGGCGACCAGCTGCTCATCGCGGTGTCCCGCCGGCTCGAGTCGTGCCTTCGCCAGGGAGATTCGCTCGCCAGACTCGGCGGCGACGAGTTCGCGATCCTTCTGAACACGGTGGGCGACGAGCTCCAGGCCAACGCCCTCGCGTTCCGCATCCAGGAAGCGCTGAGCGCTCCGCTTCTGATCGCCGGACGCGAGGTGTTCACCTCGGCGAGCATCGGAATCGCGTTCGGTCACATCCAGCACGCGAGCCCCGACGAGATCATGCGCGATGCCGACACCGCGATGTATCACGCGAAGGCGCACGGCAAGGCGCGCCACGAGCTGTTCGACGCCGATATGCACGCGCGCACCCGCGATCGTCTCGATCTCGAAAACGATCTGCGTCACGCGGTGAACAACAACAACTTCGAGGTGCACTACCAGCCCATCGTCCTGCTGTCGTCAGGCATGTGCGTCGGGTTCGAGTCGTTGATCAGATGGACGCGCAACGGCGAGCCGATCTCACCGGCGACGTTCATTCCGATGGCCGAGGAGCTGGGACTCATCGAGCCGCTCGGCACCTGGGTGCTGCAGGAGGCCTGCCGCACGTTCGCCGACTGGCAGAAGAAGTTTCCCGGCGGCGCGCTGGACTACATCACCGTCAACGTGTCGAGCCGCCAGCTCATGCAGCAGAACTTCCTCCGCATCGTCGAGCAGGCGGTCGACAAGGTGGGCATGAAGCCGTGCGATCTCCGTCTGGAGATTACCGAGACCGCCCTGATGGACAGCCCCAACTCGGCCGCGGAAGTGCTGCGTCAGCTGCGGGACTTCGGCGTCAAGATTTATCTCGACGACTTCGGGACCGGGTATTCGTCGCTGAGCCACCTGCACAAGCTCCCGGTCGACGCGTTGAAGATCGACCGATCGTTCGTCAAGAGCCTGGTGCTGCCCGATCGTCCGGCGATCGTCGAAAGCATCCTCGCGCTCGCGCGCACGCTCAACACCAGCGTCGTTGCCGAAGGGATCGAGAGCGATGTGCAGTCTCGAGAGCTGGAACGGCTCGGCTGCACGCACGCACAGGGCTTCCTCTACTCACGTCCGCTGCCGCTGAAGGCGGCCGAGGCCGTGCTCGCCGCCAGCGAGCCGCTCGGACCGAAAAAGGTCAAGCCCGCGGACGCCGCGCCGCTCGAACCGGAGTTGTGCTATTCCACGGGACCCTTCAAATGGCCGGAAGGCCATCGCGTCGCGTCGAATTGAGGCGGGCGCGCTGCTCTCTAAGGCGCAGGTGAATTCGTGGTCGGTGCGGCGCGCGGCAGGGGTTTTCTGGGGAGTTTCTGATCGCGATTGGCCGCGTGATACGCAAAACTCGCGACGATAACCGCGTTCTGCATCAGACTGGAAGGCTGAACCCGGTCGTACACGTCCATGTTCGTGTGATGAGTCCGCGTGCTGTACTCCACCGGATCCTGAATGAACTGAAAAGCGGGCAACCCTACCTCGTCGAACGCGACATGATCGGTCGAGGTCACGCTCCGGATCGCCAACGTGGTCATGCCCACGTTCCTGAACGGCTCCATCCACGACTGAAACACCGGACCGACAGCTTCGTTGCGCTGGAGAAAAACCCCGCGGATTGATCCGGTTCCATTGTCGAGATTGAAGTAAGCCGCGAGCTTCGCATGCTCGGGTTTCAGCGTCATCGTCTGCCGGTCGGCAAAATGATCCCGGACATAGGCCCGCGACCCCAGCAGGCCCTGTTCCTCGCCGGTCCACAGCGCGATTCGAACCGTGCGGCTCATCTTGAGCCCGGTGGCTTTCAGAATCCGCATCGCTTCGAGCATCACGGCAGCTCCCACGGCGTTATCAGTCGCGCCGGTACCGCTGTGCCACGAATCAAAGTGCGCGCCGACCATCACGACCTCGTCCGGCAACGAACTGCCCGGGATTTCGCCGACGATGTTGAATGAGTCGAGATCGTCGTCATAAAACTTGTTTTCGACATCGATCGCCAGGCGAACCGTGGTCTTGTTCTGGATGGTGCGAAAAATCCGGTTGTAATGCTCGGCTGCGATCACGAGCTGCGGAAAAATTCTGGGAGCCTTCGGATCGCGCACTCCCATCGGATTCGCCCCGCCGGCCCTGCCGGTCGCCGGAGGCCCGAGCACAAAGAGCGTGCCGCCATTTACTCCGCGGCTGGGCTCGAGGGTTGCGAGCACACCTTCACGCGCAAAAAACTCCGCGCGGAGGCGGTTCAGCGCTTGCTGCGCGGGAGCCGCGCCCGGCGCAGGACCGCCGCGGCCCCGGCTGGGCGTGGGAGTGGGCTCGCGAGATAACTCCTCGAGTGCGCGCTCGTCGTACAGCCTCGAGAGAGGCGTCACCGACGTCGCGACCGCGAGGGCCGGCGCCGTCATCACGATCTTGCCCTGCAGTTTTCCCCGATGAGCCTCCGTGTCTGCCTCGGATCCGATCAAGGCAATCACCACATCGGCCTCGACCGGTCCGGCTGTGCCCGGAGTCCAGGCTTTGGGGAAACCGATGATGGGATATCTCTGCGGAACCGTTGCGTGGAGATACAACTTCTCATTCGACCAGCCACGCCCGAAAGGTCCCCAGCGCTCCTGCTTCACATTCACAAGACCCCATTCGGTCATCTTCGCGGTGGTCCAGGCGGCCGCCGCTTTGATGTTGGGGGAGTTGGTGAGTCGAGGACCATGGATGTCGGTGAGATAGGTCATCGACTCCATGACAGCGGAGCGCTCGTATCCCTCTTCTTTGATTTGGTAGAGGGCGTCGAGATCGTTTCGAATCTTGCGCCTGACCGCCCAGGAGAATGGGGGTCAGCACGACAGCGAGGAACGGCACCGCCAGAACAAGGCGTTTCATGTTGGCTCCTGGAAGGGGCGGATTCTATCACCCCGGACGAAATTGGCCCGAGTCGGATCCCATCGGCGCGGAACTGTCATAAAGCGGCCCTCGCGACGATAAACAGGGTATGCGCCGGCCGCTTGCCATCTGCCTTCTCGCGGTGTCGTGCGCTGGGGAAGCTGCGACGCCGGTCGCTCCTTCGCCGGCCGACAGTCCGGCGCAGACTGCTCCGCCAGCTGCGTCGCCGGCCGCGCCAGAGCCACCGCCACAGACGCCTGCACCCGACGCGCCGCAGACTCCATCGCCGCAGGTTCCCGCGCCCAGCGCCAGCATCGTGCGGCTCAACGAAGATTTCGGCCGGGCGCTGTTTCCGTCGAACAACTGGTGGAACCGAGACATCTCGAACGCGCCGGTCGATCCGCAGTCGAGCGCGTACATCGATTTCATCGGCCGCACGCGCCGCCTCCATCCCGACTTCGGGCCGCCGCCATATGGCATTCCGTATGTGAGCGTCGGCTCGACCCAGGCGCGCGAGAACGTGGCGTTCGTGGCATATGGAAGCGAGAGCGATGAAGGGTTCCGCAACGAAACCGGCTACCCGATCCCCGAAGAAGCGAAGACCCGTCCCAACTTCATCGAAGGAGGAGTCCCCGGCGGAGGCACGAGCGGCGACCGCCATCTGCTGATCGTCGATCGCGATCGCTGGATTCTCTGGGAGCTCTGGGCGACACGCTGGAACGCCAGCCGATCCCGGTGGGAAGCGGGATCCGGAGCGGCGTTCGATCTCTCGAGCAACAGCCGCCGGCCGGAGGGATGGACATCGGCTGATGCGGCGGGCCTGGCCATTCTGCCCGGCCTGGTGCGATTCGACGAAGCGCGCCGCGGACCAATCGCACACGCGCTGCGCGTGACGGTGCGCTCGACGAACGGTTATGTGTGGCCGGCGTCGCACCGTGCCGGCAGCACGCCAGGAGCGCTCCCGATGGGGGCGCGACTCCGGCTCAAGGCATCGAAGAACCTCTCGTCGTACCCGTCGTACATCCGCAATATCTTCCGCGCGATGCAGACACATGGCCTGATCGTCGCCGACAACGGCAGCGACATGTTCATCAGCGGCTCGTCCGATTCACGGTGGAACAACGACGAGCTGAACCCCGCGTTCCGCGGCCTTACCGCGGACGACTTCGAAGTGATCCGGCTCGGGTTCGAATAACGCGGACGTCATCGCCCCGACACCTTGCCGTTGCACGCAGTCACTAGAATCTGCGGGCTTCGTCAAAGGAGACGCGATGATCGCAAGAATGGTGTTCCTGTCGCTGGCGGGATTGATTGTGTGCGTTGGCACGACCGGGCACGCGGCCGAGCCCCTGGTCGTCACTCCGATCCTCAGCACTTCGCCGCTGTACAACTACGAAGAGGCTCCCGCAACGCCGGACGCCGATGATCCCGCGATCTGGATCAATCGCCACGACCGTCAGCGCTCGCTCGTCATCGGCACGGCCAAAGACGCCGGTCTGCTGGTGTACGACCTCGCCGGCCAGCTGATCCAGGCGATTCGTCCGCCGAACGCGCCGCACGTGTCGCCCATCGACCCGCCGACGCCGACCGGCCCGAATCCGGCCACCGGGCCATGTCCAGGCAGCGCCAGCGGCGAAACCTTCGGACGCTTCAACAACGTCGATATCGCTTACGACGTGCGATTGGGCTCGCATCACCGGTCTTCACGCGTCGATGTCGCGGTCGTCTCCGATCGCGGATGCGATCGTGTCCGCTTCTACAAAATCGACCCGTCGGATCCAGACGGGCCGCTCGTCGATATCACGGCGCCCGACGTTCCAAGGGTCTTTCCGCTGCGTTATGACCAGCCGTCGCCGCTGCAGTCGGAGGAGGGTGAAGAAGACGGGTGGCGGCCCAATCCCGTCGACGATCAGAACACCGTCTACGGACTCACGATCGCGCCGGGAGGCGAGCACCCGGAGATCTTCGTATCGGAGCGGGAACGCGGCCTCGTGCGTCAGCTGCGGATGTTTCCGACCGACGCCGGCCGCCTGAGTTACCGCCTCACGCGCACGTTTCTTTTCGACACGAACTTCAGGCTCCAAGGCGAACATGGATCGCGTTACAGCTGGACGCCGTGCCGGGAAGCGGCGGCCGAGGAGCCGCAGTCCGAAGGGCTGGTGTTCGATCGCGCGAACGACACGTTATATGTCGCGTTCGAGACGATTGGCCTGTACAAGCTTCCGATGTCGCGGCCGCTTCCCCATCTCGTCAAAGTCGGAGTCGATCACCTGATCGAGCCGGTCACGTCGTTTGGACGTCCGTATCGCGCGATTCCCGATGATGACGAGTTCGAGTGCGAATACGACCCCGAGGGCATTCCCGCGCCTGGCGATATCGACGCACCTGGCTCACACGTGAACGCCGGGCAATTTCTCGCGGCCGATCTCGAAGGGCTGAGCATCATCGCGAGCTTCCCTGGGCGGACGCTGATGCTCGCGTCGAGCCAGGGAGACTCGAGCTTTCACTTCTACCGCATCGGACGGCGCGACATCACCCACCTCGGGTTGTTTCTTGTCGACGGCGTCGGCGATACCGACGGCGTTCATTACGTGCCCGCGGCGATTCGTCCGGACTACCCGCTTGGCCTGCTGGTCATCCAGAACGGTGAAGCCCCCGAGCCTCCGAGCACGGAGCCGGTGAATGGCTACGAGTTCGACGGCGCGACGCAGTTCAAGTTCGTCAACTTCCTGGATACGTTGAAGGCGCTGGAGTGACCACGAAGGCACAACCACGAAGGCACGAAGACAAACACGAAGACACGAACACGATGGCGCGTTGCTACGAACCTACGAACTCACAACTACGCCACGGACGAAGGACGAACGAATCGCGTAACACGATGACGCGATGAACCACGAAGGCACGAAGACGCGAAGCGCGCATGACACGATGAGGTCGCGATTTCTGCAATCTCGGTCAACTCGTTCCGGAACGAGTTGCGGCGACCTAGCAACACGATGACGCGATGAAGCGCGATGGGCGCGATGCTGCACGAACCCACGAACTCACGAACCTGACGAACCCACGAACTTACGAACCTACGAACCTACGAACCTACGAACCTACGAACCTACGAACTCACAACTACGCTACGAGCGAAGGACGAACGAATCGCGTAACACGATGACGCGATGAACCACGAAGGCACGAAGACGCGAAGCGCATGACGATGAGGTCGCGATTTTTGCGATCTCGGTCAACTCGTTCCGGAACGAGTTGCGGCGCCTAAGCAACACGATGACGCGATGCTGCCGAAACCACGAACCCACGAACCTACGAACTTGTGAACTTACCGTTGATGGTTACTTTCGCTGAACCTTGACGATCAGCACGAAAAACATCTTTCCGGGCTCGACGATGGTCTGATGCGCCACGCCCGGCGGCATCACCAGGACGTCGCCCGTCGACACCTTCTGCGACTTGCCGCCGACATGCCGTGGCCCGCGAATCTCTCCGTTGCCTGTGTCCTTTGCGTCCTCGATGGTCCCGCCATAAAGGATGGTTGCCTCACCACCCTGGACGACGAAGACGTCGGTCCAGTTCTGATGCAGCTCGCCCGCGCCGCTCCCGTCGCGGCGCAAAATCTCGAACTTGTGATTGCCGAGGTCAGACAGGATCTCCGATGCGCTCGCGGTCTTCTTGGCGGTCTGCCGCTCTTTCAACGTCGGAGAGTAGCCGCTCAGCGCCGAGGCGGGCCAGTAGACGATCTCGCCAGGAGTCTGCGCCGAAACAGTTGATGCCAGGGACACCAGGCATATCACAAGACACGTTCGTCTCACGCTCACCTCCAGACTGGTTGCGCGGCCATTATCGTTGCCGCCGCCGCGATGTCAACGCGGATCATCGCACCCAGAAGTCGATTTCCCGTTTCGACGCGCCTTTCAGGTGGCCCTTTTGCCAATCGGCTGTTTCCGCGAGCGCGCTGAACGGCTTTCGCTTCTGCCGCTGCATCTGGTCCACATACGCCAGCCAGCGATAGTGTTTGTAGACGCTGAGAATGTGAATCGCGTACTCGAGCGCGAGCTCGGTGTTGTCGCGGACGATGACGAAGTTCTCGTCGTTTTTCGTGCTGGCCGAGCCAGAAAAGTTGTGGCTGCCGGTAATCACGACCGGCTTGGTGAACGGATCGACCACGATCACTTTCGAGTGCACGATGGCGAACCCGATGACGCCGCCCTGCATGGTGAGAAAGTCCTTGCGGGTCACGGTCGCCGCCCAGGAGGCAAATGGCGACTTGACGCCCTGCGGCTGCACGACGTCCAGGTCGAGCCGGCGCTTGACGGCATCGCCGACCATGGCCACCTTCACCTCTTCCTCGTCTTCCACCTCATCGGGCGGCAGGGTGCTGACCACGCCTTTGACGTAGAGCTTTCCCGGCGTATCCATTCGCTTCCGGATCGATTTCAGGGTCTTGGCGCCGCCCGGCTGAAACATCAGGAACAGCACCCCTTCTTTCGCGCCGTTCACCACTTCATCGAGCGCCTTGAGATCGACCTCCTTGCGGGCCCGCGTGAACCAGATTTCCGCTTTCCCTGTCGCCAGGCTCACCTTTTTCGGCGAGCCGTTCGACGTGACCAGATTGTCGGGGAACGCGCTTTTCGAGTCGCGCAGCAGCTTCCACTGCTCGAAGTATTTGGCCGCAAACGCCTCGTTCTTCACGAACAGGCCGTTATTGGTCTGCGTGCACAACCCTGTCTTCGTCCAGTTCGTGCTGCCCGTCCATACGGCTACCGGCTTGGGCGGTTCGCTGCCGGTGGTCAGCACGAGGAATTTGTTGTGCCCGAGCGCCCCCGGAGAAGTCATCCGGTCGTGCACCTCGAAATTCTTGTCGCGCAGGGTTTTTCTCGCGGCTGCGTTCTGGTCGCGCTTGCGGGCGTCCGCGCTCGTCTCCCCCTTTTTCTTCGTGATCGAGCCGTTGGCGAGCACGAGATGCCCTCGAGACTTGAACTTTCCGAGCTCGCCGACGAGCTCGTCGTCTTCCAATTCGTACAGCGCCCCATAGACGTGCCGCTTTTTCTTGCGCGCATCGGCAAGGATGCGCACGAGGTCGGCACGCAGCACGCCCGAAAGGAACCTGCGAATCGGCAGCTCGTGATCGCCGATCGTCTCTTTGAAGTGCTTCAGCGCGTCCTTCAGAGTGGCGAGCCCTTCTTCGACGCGGAGGTTTTCCAGATAGCGCGCCATGAACTGCGAGATCACCAGGCCGCGGTTGAATGCCGCGGCAACGTCTTTGCCGGCGTCGCTGGACACTTCCACCCAGGGCGTCCATCCGCTGCGCTCGGCGATGTTCTGAACCAGCTGTGTGCCGTCGTGCACCATGGGCACGACCCGGTATCTCACGCGATCGCCGGTATCGACCGAATGATCGGCCCATGAAAATCTCTGGAACGGCCATTCCGTCGACGGCCGCCCTTCGCCGGACTTCGCGTTGTCTTTCTTGAAGCCAACCCGGTTGTCGAGCACGGTCCGCGCAATGGAATCGTCCGGGCGCTTTTCTTCACGCTCGATGGCAAAACCCCAGCAGTCCGGGAGCGCCGTATCGATTCTCCAGAAAATGACGACATCGTCGCAGTTGGCAGTGGCGGAAATTCGAACGGGCATCGGTTCCTCCGGATCGAGAGAACGTGCGCGGTATGATGGATGAATGCCGCAAATCCGGCCGTGGTGTTCGGTCGTTGCACTGCTGCTGATCGCCGCCTGCGCCGGTGTCAACACCGGGCCCGCCCCCCAGATGGAAATCGAGCTCGACGCGTTCAGCGGCCGCCCCAATCCGAAATGGCTGGCTTCTCCGGAACACGCCGCATCGTTGTCGCGAGCGCTGTCGTCGCTGCCGGAAGCCCCGAGCCAACCGGAACCGAGCCACCTCGGCTATCGCGGGTTTATCATCCGTTACGAGAGCCAGCAGGCGCGAGTGTACCGCGGCCACCTCGTTGTCACGGCTGCGGGCACCACGCGCACGTTCGCTGACTCGGCTCGCATCGAGGAGCAACTGATCGCCGCTGCCAGCCAGCGGGGATTCGGCGACATCGTCACCGCCCTCCAAAGGTAATAACGACGCAATTGGAATTGTGAACGCGCGACCTCCCTCCACGCCTCTCGTGCGGCCCCAGCGGGAAGGCCCCGCGGCCGCGACCAGCCGGGGCACCGCGGGGCTCTCGTCCGACCTCCTGGTCGAATCGGCCAGAAGGCTGCGGGTCCTCGCCTTGCTCTACGCGTTTACGTTTTTCATGGCAGGGTTCTTTCCGGCGCTGCTCTTCCCCGAAGATCGCGCTCAGTTGTTCCGAGTCCCCTCAAACTGGGTTCCCGGTGTCGTCTCGATTGCGATGGCGTTTCTGGTCTGGGCGTTCACTATGACCAGGCGCGTGCGTTTATCAATCGTGATGAATGTGGGCCTTGCCTTCGAAATCGTGAGCAGCTATGGAATCGCCATGGCTGAATATCTCGAGCCGACCCGGCTGAACATCAACGGCTGGATCGGGTTGTCGTGGGTCGCTGTCTGGACGCTGCTCTTCAGCGTCGTGATCCCGACCCGTCCGCGCAAGGCCCTGCTGGTGACGCTGGCCTCGGTAAGCGCCGTTCCCGTGGTCATCGGTTTCATGATCCTCACGCGAAGGACGACCTTCCAGCCGAACTTCGCGATGTTCTTCTTCTGGATCGTCTTTCCGTATCTGCTGACGACGATCATGTCGTACGTGGGCGCGCGCGTCGTGTATACCCTCGGCAAGGCCGTCACCGAAGCGCGAGAGCTCGGCAGCTACCGGCTGGTGGAACGTCTTGGCGCGGGCGGCATGGGCGAGGTCTGGCGCGCGCAACACCGGCTGCTCGCCCGTCCGGCGGCCATCAAGCTCATCCGCGTGTCGGAGTCGGCAGACACCGCCAGTTCCGAGGATGCCATTCGGCGCTTCGAGCGCGAGGCGCAGGTGACCGCGGCTCTCTCTTCGCCACATACCGTTCAGCTGTTCGACTTCGGCGTGGCCGAAGACGGAAGCTTTTATTACGTCATGGAGCTGCTGGAAGGGCTGGATTTGGAGACGCTCGTTCGACGGCATGGTCCGCTGCAGGCCGAACGCGCGATCTACCTGATGCGGCAGGTGTGCCACTCGCTGGCGGAAGCGGAGTCACACGGATTGGTCCATCGCGATATCAAGCCCGCCAACCTCTTCGTGTGCCAGTACGGAGGCGAATACGATTTCGTGAAGGTGCTCGATTTCGGAATTGCCAAGGCCACGCATCACATGATGGAGACGGGGACCCTGGGCCTTACCAGAGACAACGTGCTGCACGGTACCCCGGCCTACATCGCGCCGGAGCAGGCGCTGGGCGGAGCGCCGATCGACGGACGCGCAGACATTTACGCCGTTGGATGCGTCTTGTACTTTCTTCTCACGGGACAGCTCGTGTTTTCCGGCGACACGCCCATGGCGCTCGTCGTGCACCATGCCTACACTGCACCGACGCCGCCGTCTATCCGGTCGGAATTGCCGATTTCCGCGGCGCTCGATCGTCTTGTCCTCGACTGCCTTGCCAAACAGCCCGCCGACAGGCCGCAGTCGGCGAAAGAGCTCTCACGACGGCTTGCCGAAGCAGACCACTTTCAGCCGTGGAGCGATGACCACGCTCGCAGATGGTGGGAGACCCATCAGCCCGCCAACGTCTGATCCGGATTTTTGAAACCAGGTTTCAGCCTTTTGTGTTGACACCAGCTGTTGGATCACCTATTAACGTAGCCCCCGGATATATCCGTTCCCACATGGAGGGCTGCAACATGAGTCTGCGGTTGTTCCTCGGCGTGTTCCTTCTCGCAAGCATCGCGTTTCCGGTATTCGCACAGACACCCTCTGGTGAAATCAGCGGCGTTGTCACCGACTCCAGCGATTCGGTGCTTCCAGGCGTCCGCGTCACCCTGACCAATATCGCCACCAATGCGGTCCGACTGACGCAAACGAACGAGGCGGGCGTGTATGTGTTTCCCGCGCTTCAGCCCGGGACCTATACCCTGAAGGTCGAGCTCGAAGGGTTCTCCACCGCCGAGCGCTCGGGCATCGGAGTACAGGTTGGCAGCGCCTACCGGTTTCCGTTTTCGCTCTCCATCGGCACGCTGACCGACGTTGTGTCGGTCGTCGCCGACACCCCGGTGATCCAGACGCAGAACGCGTCGATCGGCACTGTCATCGAAAACCGCAGCATCGTCGAGCTGCCCCTCAACGGCCGCAACTATCTTCAGCTCGCGTCACTCATACCGGGCGCCACGACCAACGGTCCGGCGTCGGCCCAGGGGCAGCAGCGGATGGGCGGCCAGCGCAACAGCTTCTCGCTGAACGTCGCCGGCCAGCGGATCCACTTCAACCACTACTCGCTCGACGGCGTCGAGAACACCGACCTCAACTTCAACAGCTACATGCTGCTGCCGTCGGTCGACGCGCTCGAGGAGTTCAAAGTCGAATCGGGCATCTTCGGAGCGGAGTTCGGACGCGCTGTCGCGCAAATCAACGCCAGCACGAAGTCGGGTACGAACGCTTTCCACGGAACCGTCTTCGAGTTCGTGCGCAACGCGAAGATGGACGCGAAGAACTTCTTCGACCCGCAAGATAGACCGATTCCGCCTTTTACGCGCAACCAGTACGGGACGACAGTCGGCGGGCCGGTGATCAGCAATAAGTTGTTCTTCATGTTCAACTGGGAAGGCCTTCGCGAGAAGAAGTCGCTCACCTCGAACGCGTCGTTGCCGCTGACTGCCTGGCGCACGGGCGATTTCTCGAACCTGCGCGACGCAAGCGGAAATTTGATCGTGATCTACGATCCCGCGACGGCGGTGTTCGACACGGCCGGGAACGTCGTCCGCGCGCCGACGCCGTTCCCGGACAACAAGATTCCCGCCAGTCGCATCCACCCCGCGTCAAGGAAGCTGACCGAGTACTATCCGATTCCGGAACAGGAGCGGACCGGCACGAACTTCGTCAACAACGAAGCGCGCAAGGTCGACTCCGACCAGTACACGTATCGGCTCGATTACACACAGAGCTCGACGATGAACTGGTTCTTCCGGCATAGCATCTCGCACGAGCTCGGCTACGATCCCTTCGCGATTCCCAACATGGGAAGCAACACCGATACCGACGTCAACCAGATGGTGCTCGGCATCACGCAGACCATCGGCGCGAACAAGCTGAACGACATCCGGGTCGGATACGGGCAGCTGAAAAACGCGCACATCTCGCCGCGCGCGAATGTGGAAAACGTCGTCAAGGAGCTCGGCATCAACATCCCGAGCGACAACCCGCTCTATTGGGGCGTGCCGAACATCGGCGTCACCGCGCTCTCCGGTCTGGGCGAGGAGAGCGACGCCCCGTTCATCAACGACGACAAGACGATTCAGTTCGTCGACAATTTCTCGTGGATTCTCGGCAACCACTCGGTCAAGTTCGGCGGCGAGCTCCGGCGCGTCATTTACGACCAGATCGGCGGCGTCGTCACGCGCGGCAGGTTCAACTTCGACGGCCGCTACACGCGGCAGCCGCTGCTGCCCGCGGCGCAACGTGGGGGGGCGCCGTTCGCGGACTTCCTGCTCGGGCACTTCAACAACGCCGAGTCTCAGGTTGGCGCGCCGATCGCCGATTTCCGATCGAATTACTACGCGCTCTACATCCAGGACAACTGGAAAGTCACACCCAACCTCACTCTCGACTACGGTCTGCGGTGGGAATACGACCAGCCGTTCACCGACAAGGACGACAAGATCGTCAACATCGACTTCAACTGGGACAACAGTTACTTCCCGGTGTTCGTGCGGACGGGCGAGGGCGATCCATATGAAGGCAACCCGCCGTTCCAGCTCGCCTCGAACATTCCCTACGTCCGCGACGGCCGCTTCGGTCGCGGCGCCTACAAGCCCGATTACAACGATTTCGCTCCACGACTAGGCCTGGCGTGGTCGGTCGACCCGAAGACGGTTGTCCGCGCCGGCGCAGGCATTTACTACGTGCGCGACATCGGTAACGCCGTGTTCGACATCGTCCGCAACGCGCCGTTCACGATCCGACGCAACGAGCCGGCTGAGACGTTCCGGCCGAACCTCAGCTTCGAGCAGCCGTTCGCGCGCACCGGATCGCCGACGTTCATCCTCGCGGCCGAATACGACATGCCTTCGTCCTACATCGGCCAGTGGTCGCTCGGATTCCAGCGAGAGCTGCCCGGGCAGATATCCGCCGAAGTCACCTACTTCGGATCGACGGGCGTGCACCTTCGCCGCCTCATGACCTACAACAACACCGAGCCGAGTGCGCTGGCCAACACCAACCTCTCGCGGCCGTTCCCCGATCTGGGCGGCGTGCAGTTGATGAGCGCGCCGAGCCACTCGAAGTACAACGCGCTGTATCTCAAGATGCAGAAACGGTTCTCGCACGGCATCAGCTTCCTCAGCTCGTTCGCGTACGGGAAATCGATCGACAACGGAAGCGGCGTGCGCACGTCCGTCGGAGACCCACTCACCCCCTCGAACAATTACGACCTCGAGCTCGAGACCGGCCCGTCGGCGTTCGATTTCCGCAAACGCTGGACGACGTCGTGGATCTGGGAACTGCCGTTCGGCCAGGACCGCCGCTACATGAATCACGGCGGCGTTGTCGACTTCGTCCTCGGCGGCTGGCAGCTTGGCGGCATCCTGACGCTGCAGGACGGGTTCCCGTTCACGCTGGGTTGCAGCACCGGCACCGTGCAGAACGGTGGCGGCGGATGTTACCCGGATCCCGCGCCTGGCAGCCCGGATTGGCAGTTGCCGGCGAGCGAGCGCAGCCGGACGCGATACTTCAACACGGCCGCGTTCGTGGATCGCAATCCGGAGTACGGCACGGGCTTCCGCTATGGAACCGTGAAACGGAATACGGTCGTGGGACCGGGCATCAAGAGCTTCGACATGTCGCTCAACAAGAACTTCGGGATCGGCAGCGACAACCTGGAGTTCCGCATCGAGGCGTTCAACCTGTTCAACGTGCCGATCTGGGGCCAGCCGGGAACGCAGCTGGGCACGCCGAATTACGGCGTCATTACCAGCACGCGAATGGACTCGCGCCAGATTCAGCTGGGGTTGAAGTTCACGTTCTGAGGATCCGATGCAGCTCGCAGGGCGGCCGATGGAGGAATGGATCGAGCGCTACGGGCACAGCCACACACACCCGTTCAACCGGATGTGCCACGCGCTCGGCATTCCTCTCATCGCGCTGTCGCTGCCGCTGTTAGCCGTCGCCGCGCTCTGGGGACGGTTCTGGCAAATACCAACGGCGATGTTCCTCGCGGGCTGGGTGCTCCAGTTCGCGGGGCACATCGTCGAGGGCAAGCCGCCGGAATTTTTCAAAGACTGGCGGTTCCTGCTGGTCGGCTTACGGTGGTGGATCGCGAAGGTGCTTCACGCGCGCTGAGGTTTGACAGCCAGCACGCTCCTGCCGGTTTGAGATATTCAAGGGCTTTCGGTTAGGCTCATGCCACCATGATCCCTCCGCACCGGGCGACGATGGCCGCGTGCGTGCTGCTGGGCATGTTCCTCAGCGCGCAGAAGCCGTCCGCGCAACAAGCCACGCTTGCGGCAAGTGCCGGCCTCAGCGATGCGCTCGAAGGGACGACCCGGCTGGTCACACCCGCGATCGTCCAGATTCTGACGATGTCTTACGCGCCTGGTGACGGCGTCGTCCCGCAATCTGCCGACCTCATCTCGACACAACGCGCCTCGGGCTCGGGCGTGATCGTCGATCCTGACGGCTACATCGTCACCAACGCGCATGTCGTCCGCGGAGCACACCGCCTCCTCGTGGAGATTCCAACAGCATCTTCCGGACGGTCGCTGCTCGCGGCACGAAGCCGCACTGTCAGCGGGCAGGTTGTCGGCATCGATCTGGAGACCGACCTTGCCGTCGTCCGGATTGACGAACGCAAATTGCCCGCGCTCGTCTTTGCTGACTCCGATCAACTGAACCCCGGACAGCTCGTGCTGGCGTTCGGAAGCCCGCTCGGTTTGCAGAATTCGGTGTCGCTCGGAGTGGTGAGTGCCATTGCGCGGCAGCTCGAGCCCGAATCGCCGATGGTGTACGTGCAGACCGACGCGTCGATCAATCCCGGCAGCAGCGGAGGACCGCTGGTCGATGTGCGTGGTCGGATCGTCGGCATCAACACGATGATCACGACACGCGGCGGCGGCAACGAAGGGGTCGGGTTTGCCGCGCCGAGCAACATCGTCCGAACTGTCTACGAGCAGATCCGCAAGTTCGGGCGTGTCCGGCGGGGTGATATCGGCATTCGCGCGCAATCGATTACACCGACGCTCGCCGCCGGCCTGGGCCTGCCGCAGCAGCGCGGTGTGATCCTCGCCGATGTTCTGCCTGGGAGTCCCGCGGCGAGAGCAGGCGTTCATCCCGGCGACATCGTCCTCAGTGTTGACGGCAAGGAAATGGAAAACGGGCGGCAGCTTCAAGTGAACCTGTACCGCAAGGTCGTCGGCGAGGCGGTTGCCCTGGAAATCCTCCGCGATGGTAAGACCGTAATAATGGGGGTGAAGATCGCCGAAAGGTATGACTCCTTCTCGGACGACGTGCAGGCCCCGGATCCTCGAGAGAATCTCGTGTCGCGTTTGGGGATTCTCGCGATGACGCTCAACGGCGACGTCGCGCGAATGATCCCGGTGCTGCGAGTGAAGTCGGGGGTCGTCGTCGCCTCGAGCATCGCCGGTGCGATTGATGCCAGGGAAGGCAAACTGGCCGTCGGCGACGTCATCTTCGGCGTCAACGGGAAGCCTGTGGAAAGCATCGCCGAGCTGCGCACTGCGCTCGACCCACTCAAACCCGGCGCCGCCGTCGTCCTGCACATCGAGCGCCGCGGTGAACTCATGTATCTCGCCTTCACCGTCGACTGAAACGCGGAAATTCGGGGTCGGGTGTCATTTAAAAATGACACCCGACCCCGAATTTCAGCGCTGGGGGGTTCCGATCAGAACCGGTAGAGCCGTGCCGGATTGTCGACGAGGATCAACCGGCGCACGGCAGCGTCGGGCACCCACACGGGCAGCAGGTTAATCATCGTTCCGTCGTCGATCTGACGATGGTGCGCGAGGTCGGTTGATGTCCGTCCGGGCACCGAGCCGGCACTGGGATGGGGCCAGGCGGTTCCCCAAAGCACCCGCTCCGGATTGGCCGCAACAATCGCTTGCGCGAACGGAACGACGTCGGAGAGATCCGGCTTTGTCGAGATCGTATCGGCGTTGGAAATCTTGATGTAGGCTCCCGCTTTCACCAGGCTGAGCACGGTTCCAAACCCCGGCTGATTGACGCCGGCGGCCGCGGAAACTCCACCGAAATGATCGATCACCAGAGGCACGGGCAGCGTCGCGAGTTGGTCGCGGAGCGCCTCGAACGTGCCCGGCTGCGCGGAGAGCTGTATGTGCCACTTCCGTTTCTGCACGCGCGCCAGTCCGGCCAGTAAACGTTGCCGCGCTGCCGCGGGGTCGTTTACCCCCAGCCCCCCGAGATTGAGGCGGATGCCGCACACGCCTCCGCGGTCCATCTCGTCCATGGATGCTTCGGCCGTGTGTTCGTCGATCATCGCAACGCCGCGCGCGCGATTCCCCAGCGCGCGGATGCTCTCGACGACGCAGGAGTTGTCTGTGCCATACGGAGTCGCCTGGACGATGACGACGCGATCGAGCCGAAGCGTCTGCTGAAGCTGCCGAAGCTCTTCGACGGTCGCGGTCTCGGGTGTGTAAGTGCGCCCGGACCACAACGGGAAGCGTTTCGGGTCCTCATAGACGTGCACCGCGCAATCGCAGGCGCCGGCGGGGACGTCGAAGTTCACCTTTGTGCGAGGTTGCGGCCCTGCCGCCATCACATCGCTGCTGCGGCTGAGGATTGTCGAGGCGGCCGCGGCAACACCACCGGCCAGCACTTCGCGGCGTGAAAGCATGACTGGAGTGTAACGCCAAATCCGTGAGCTGGGGATTAGGGATTGGGAATTGGCGATTCGAGATTAGCGATTAGCCTGAGTGGTGCCCGCGCGGAGATGTTCCGCTGCCAGCAGAAATGCCGCTGCGATTGACGCAGGGCCGAGCACCATCTCGACGCGCTGTTTCGACAGAAACAAGCCGCCGGCGACGAACACCACCCCAAGCGCTACCGCGAAGTAACCGGCGACTCGATGCGTCTTGATCCAGACGTCGCGGTCCGCGAGCGTCCGCCGCGTACGAATTCCGAATGCCAGGTTCGGCCGCGTTCGAGGCAGAAGATTGCCGACGTAGATTGCCACAAGCCCGAACATCACGATCGGGACGCGAGCGAGCCCCGAGCTCTGCGCGAGGGGTCCGGCCAGCGCCGCCACGATCGACGCGTGCAGTGCGACGACGAACACGATGACTCCAAACAGGATTCGGGTGTAGGTCGTCGCAAGATCGCCGTTACCGGCGGACGACCTGTCCTTTGCAAGGATGAGCGTCGCGGACACATAGATGACGGCAGCCGTGGAGGGCAGGAGCACGGCGATGAGCGCGGTTTCGAGGAGCGTCAGCGTTCCGGCCAGCCGGACGGCTCCGGCGATGCCGATTCCATACCCCACCGCGATGAGCGCCCATATCCGCCACTGGGTTCCGGTCATGTCACGCCTCACTTTCGCGCGTTCGCTGCGCCCGGTTGCGCCGTTTCTCCCGAGGATTCCTGGTCCACGACATCAAGTGCTGGATCAGCTCGTCGAGGACCGATGTGTTCAATTCATAGCGGATTTCCTGGCCGTTTCGCTCCGCGCTCACCAGCCCCGCCTCGCGAAGGACGGCCAGGTGCCGCGAGATGGTCGGCCAGCTTGACTCGAAATGAGCCGCAATCTGCCCCGATGTCCTCGCGCCGTTGCGCAGGAGCGCCAAAATCTCACGCCGCGTCTCGTCGGCCAGCGCCCGGAAGCTCGCGTTCCGCGCCGTCGTCATAATTAGATAATTAGCACATTAGCTAACTAATAGTAAAGCAAAAACGGTCGGGAGCATCGCGATCGGGCGAAACCGAGGGTTACTTCGTCACCTGCGTCGTCATCGGCTCGGCCTTGGGAAACACAAAGGTTGCGATCACTCTGGCCGTAACGTTCCCCTTGTTCAGGCCCTCATGAACCTTACCGGGCTCCACCGAAAACGTCTCGCCGGTTTTGTACGTCACTGACGGCAGCCCTTCATAATCCATGGTGACCGCGCCTTCTTTGACATAGGCCACAAGCGTCCCCGAATGCATGTGTCGTCCTTCTCGCGCTCCGGCCGGAAGTTCAACCAGCACCATCGTCGCCACATACCCGCCGGGCATCGGAAGGTCCTGCGTGCGCAGGGGCGTTCGCGTGACCGTTGGCCCCGCGGGTAGCTGCTGCGCAGAAGCCGAGATGACGGCCACTACGAAGCCAATAAACGCAAGTTTTAACGCATTCCTAAACATCGCTTCCTCTCTCAGTGACTATTGGCTATCGGCGAATGGCTACCGGCTGATGTGGCGCCTACATTTTCAGGAGGCGCGTCCCATTCTCCCAGACAATCTTTCGGAACACCTCAGGCGCGGCGAGCTTTTTCAGCTCGGTCAACGTGGCCCGGGCGACGCACCGGCCCGTGGCGCCGCCGCGCCCGTCGGGGCACGGGCAATCGCTTCCGAACATCAGCTTGTTCTGATGCCGCGCGAGGAAACCCGCGGCGAACTCCGGATCGCGAGTGAGAAAGTTGTTGCCGGAGTTCGCCGACATATCGGCGTAGAGGTTGGGATAATCGCCCAGCAGTCTGTCGGTCACTCCGCCAGGGACGATGCGGCCTTTGGGATATGCCGTGTCTTCGGCGTAATCGGCGCTGACGTTCGCCCAGAACGCATCCGCGTGCCCGATGAACGTCGTCTTGGGAAACGCCTTCAGCATCGCGTCGAACTTCTTGAGACCTGTGTTGTAGGTTCCCGGGCTTCCCGGCTGATTGACTTCCTGGAAGTGGATGGTGATGGGGACGTTCAGCTCCGACGCCAGTGTATACACGCGCTGCATCTCTGGCCCCGCGGCCGCGACCTGCGACTTGATTTCACCAAATCCAATGGCGCCGTTCTGCACTGCAGCACGCAGTCGATCGACCGCGTCGGGCTGGGTCACGCCGATGCTCGCGAATCTGGCGAAACGCCCCGGACTCGCGGCGGCGATCTGCTTCGCGCGATCTTCGGCGGCCACTTGCGCGAGGAGGATCGCTTTCGTCACCCCCGAGCCGTCCAGATGGACGGCGTTTCCATCGGGCGTATTGCGAAGATGAAGATGGATGTCGAGTACCGGCGAGCCCCATTCACTGGATGCTGAGCTTTGCGCTCCAGCGCGCGACGCCGCCGCCACAACCGCCACCGCGTGTAGAAATTCCCGGCGTCCTATCGGCATGCTCATATCACCCCCGAACCACGAAGACAGAAAGCCAAAACCACGAAGACACGAAGCCACGAACTAATGGGCTTTATTCTAGCCTTTGGTTCGTCGTCGAAACGGCCATATCAACTGGGAACCCCAGCGCGGCGGCACGGCTCTGCGATCGATGAGGCCGTAGGCGGCCGGCCACCTGTCCGGGAGGTAGTACGTCCCGAACAACAGGTCCCACACGGGCGTGTGAACCGCGAAGTTCTTGTCGATCGCCTCACGTTCGGCGCTGTGATGCCAGTGATGAAAGGCGGGTGTCGCAAACAGCCGGCGGATCGGCCGGAATTCCCAGCGGACATTGGCGTGGATGAAGGTCGCCTGTGCCGCCACGAGGAATACATAAACCATCAGCGCCCGTTCGGAGAAGCCGAGCACGAAAATCGGGACGTAGGTCAGCCCCCGGGTGGCGATGACGTCGACGAGATGCAGGCGCGAGCCGGCCAGCCAGTCCATGTCTTCGACGGAGTGATGAATGGCGTGAAACGGCCAGAGAAACGGCACCGCATGAAAGGTGCGGTGGACCCAGTACTGCGTGAAATCGGCGACCAGGAGCAGCGCCGGCACCTGGGCCACGAGCGGCATCGACCCGATCGCGTTGCTGATCTGCGCCACGCGCGCCCAGCCAAACAGAATCAGCGCCGGCCCGAGCGTGAGAATTGCCAGCAGTTCGATCAGCAACGAGTTGACGAAAAAATATGTGAGATCGAGCGTCCAGTGCCGGCGGAACAGTTGCTGTTCCCGCTTGCGCGCAAAGATGCGCTCGAGCGGAATGAACACCGCGGAGTACAAGAGCAGATTCAGAATGAAAAAATCGAGACCGAGCCACGACCGTCCGGTCATGTCGCCGCCGACCGGCGCCTGCGATCCTCCGAGCAGCGCCGCGGCAAGAGTAAAACCGATGCCGGTAAGCGCCAGCATCTTGTTCGCCCGGAGAAAAGCACTGGCGCTGCCGAGAAGAAACGACGTCACGAGCGTCACGTGAATGATCGCGCGCAGGTAGCCCTCCGCGTAGAGAGGCCGAAGCTCCGCGTACGTCAGGTACTGTGGAAAGTGGAACGCGAGAACGGCACCAAACCCCGCGATGCCCAGCAGTGCCGATAAGAGACCGCTGATGAATCCATACCCGAACGACGTCGGCTCCGTCGTCTCGAGCGAAAGATTACGCACTCCCTACCTCATACCGCACGTCATCCTCGCGCGGCCGCGCGCCAGTGATACGCCTGACGATCCATTCAGCGCGCCGGAAGAATCCGATCGCCTCGAGCGGGCGATTGCACCATCCTGTCGTAATACAGTAGCTCGCGTCGTAGGGACGCGCATGATGTGCGGCGTGTCCGGAGCGTCCCAGAATCAACCCGCAGTCCTGCAGCAATCGCACCACGGCTGGTGGTGACGGCATGTGCGCCCACTGGTGGATTTGATTGGTCAGCATGCCCACGCCGCAGAACCCGAGCCCGAACATGGCGACAACGGCGTCACGGCTCGTGGTGAGCGGAAGCGACACGAGAACGGCGAGAACACAGGCGCCGATGAAGGCCACATCGCCATTGACGTCGATGAAACTGCGGCGAAGAAAATCGTCGGGATTCACGTGATGGACGCGGAACGGAACCAGCAGCCGATGACCGACCAGCGGCAGATCGTCGCTCCCCCACGTATCGGCCGACCAGTGCACGAGGCCCGAACCGAAGTCCGCGGCGAGGATACCCAAGCCACAGGCAAACGGCGCCCACCAGGGCGTCAGATCGGCGCGAAGTCCGGTACGAAGCGCGAGAACAACGACCAGCGCAGCCGCCGCGGCAATCGACGCGATCGAAAACAGCCGCTGGGATCGCGTCAGTTCGTAATGGACCTGCATAGGTCTCTTATCGTCCGGTGAGCTTGTCCGAATATAATGCGGGAAACTGGGGGTTTTCGCATGAAGCGGCAGTTGGGTCTCCTCGTCTGGGTCGCGCTCTTACCGGTCTCGCTCGGGGCTCAAACACCCGCCGCCAGCGCGGGATCCGAAGGCGAAGAGCGCATGCCATGGCTGGTCACCGAAGAAGGCAAGCCGATCGAGACGCGGCCGACCGAAAAGCCCGACAACGTGCCAGCGTTTCCCGGGCAGACTCGCGCTCCGTTTCGCGCGACGGCACCTTACAAGGTGACGACGCTCATCGACAACCTCGAGGTGGCGTGGAGCCTGGCGTTTCTGCCGAGCGGCAACATCATCCTCACCGAGCGGCTGCCGGGCAGGCTGCGCATCCTTCACACCAACGGCACGGTGTCGCGGCCGCTGTCCGGCGTGACGTCGTCGCCTCGCCTGGCTCGAAAGATATCGGACTGCTCGACATGGTGCTCGATCCCAACTTCGCCGGAACCAGCAAATCTTTTTCAGCTTCTTCAGTTACATCGACGGCACGAACACCAACACGTGCATCGCGCGCGCGCGGCTCGACGAGAAAAAGCTCAAGGTCACCGACGTCAAAGTGATCTTCCGCGCGCTGCCGATGATGCCGTCGAAGCGGCTCGGCGCGAAAACCGGCGGACGCATGGTGTTCGACAGGGCGGGCAATCTGCTGATGCCGCTCGGCGATCGATCTGATTCTCCGCCATGGGATGTCGCGCAGAAGATGGACACCCACCTCGGCAAGATCATCCGCATCGCGCCTGACGGCACTGTGCCGGCAGACAACCCGTTTGTCGGGCAAGCCCGGCGTGCTTCCCGAGATCTGGGCGACGGCACGCGCAGTGTCGAAGGGCTCGCCTACGATCCGCGCACCGGCAAACTGTGGCAGAACGATCACGGGCCGCGCGGCGGCGACGAGCTGAACATCATCGAGAAGGGCAAGAACTACGGGTGGCCGATCGTCGCGCGAGGCATCGATTATCCCGGCGCGCCGATCGGCGTGACGACGAAGGACGGAATGGAAGAGCCCGTCTACTTCTGGGATCCGGTGATCGGGCCGTCGGGCCTCGCCTTCTACACCGGCAATCTGTTTCCGCAATGGAAAAACAGCATGTTCGTCGGCGGCCTGCGCGGCGCGCATGCTCTCGCGGCTCGAGATCGTCAACGACAAAGTGGTTGGCGGAAGAGGCGCTGCTCGCCGATCTGCGCGCGCGCATCCGCGACGTGCGCGTCGGGCCCGACGGCGCGCTGTATGTGTTCACCGACAGCGGCACGCCGTCGATGAGCGCGAATACTCCGCCAACCAGCAAGCTGTTGAAGCTCACGCCGAAGTAACGGGCGAGTGCCCATTTACCTCGCTCCTGCCGCTCGTCGGCGCCGTCGTCTATGTCGTTGCCGCGCTGTTATTGAAGCGCGCCGCCAACCTGGGCGCCGACGTCTGGCGCACGACGCGCATCATCAATTACACGGCCGCGGCTGGCGTCAACGCCGTTGTGGCTGTTCGGCGGAACGATTCCTTCAGCTTCGTTGTGGTGGCAGCCTGCGCTCGGAGGTCTGCTTTTCCTCTCCGGCCAGTTACTGACGTTGCTTGCCTTGAACATCGGAGACGTCTCGGTCGCCACGCCGGTGCTGGGTGTGAAAATCCTGCTGGTTGCTCTGCTGACCGCGGTTCTGATCGGCGACCCGATCGGCGCTCGGCTCTGGACCGCCGCGGCTCTCAGCAGTGTCGCCATCGCGCTGCTCAACTTCAATCGCGAGCACACCCACGGCCGCGTCGGCACCACTATCATCCTGGCAGGGCTCGGCGCCCCGCGTATGCGCTCTTCGACGTGCTCGTTCAGAAGTGGTCCCCTGTCTGGGGAACCGGACGTTTTCTGCCGATCGCGATGGGGTGCGGGGCGGTATATTCACTGGCGCTGCGCCCCTACGGCGCAGCGCACAAGGCTCCCGAGGAGCAAGCGGGAACCGGCTACCGGTGGTGGCTCGCCGGGGGAGCAGCGTGCTTCGCGCTGCAGGGGCTGATGTTCATCACACCGATTTCGATCTACGGGAACGCCACGACCGCCAACGTCCTGTACAGTTCCCGTGGGCTCTGGAGCGTCGTCGCCGTCTGGGCGGTCGGTCACTGGTTCTCGAATCGCGAGCAGCACCTCGGCGCGCGCGTGCTCGTGTGGCGCTTGCTTGGCGCGGTGCTCTTGATGATTGCGCTGCTGATTGTGCTCCTCAACCGGTAAAGGAGAAGGCGATGACTCAGCTGTCCCGGCGGGAATTCGCGGCGCTGGCCGGCGCGACGTTTGCCGCACCACTGGCGGCCAGCCAGAAAACATCGGGCTCGGCGATGACGGCGCAAGATGTCGTTGACCGCATCCGTATGAACATCGGCGTCGAATGGAAGCCCGACTCCATCGACGGCATCAAGGCCGGCCAGCCGTCCGCGATCGCCAAAGGTATCGTCACGACGTCGATGGCGACGCTCGACGTGCTTCAGCGCGCCGTCAAGGCCGGCTCGAACCTCGTGGTAACAAGTCTGCCGACTTTTTATTCGAGAACCGACGCCAGAAATCCGCCGGCCGGACGGCCGCCATCGGATCGTATCTTCACCGCGAAGAACGATTTCATTACCAAACACGACATCGTGATCTTTCGCTTGAGCGACCACTGGCGCCTGCGAACGCCCGATCCGCTCGCGCAGGGCATGGCGCAGGCTTTGGGGTGGACGAAATATCAACAGGCCGCCGATGCCTCACGGTTCGACGTGCCGGAACTGACGCTGGAAACGCTGGCGGGCAACGTGAAGAGACGTTTTCAATCCGCGGGCGGCGTCCGAGTGATCGGCGATCCCCGGATACGCGTGCGGCGCGTCGGGCTGCTGCCCGGGACGACGCCGATCCATGCGTCGCTCAAGATGCTTCCTGAGGTAGATGTCATCGTCGCAGGCGAAGTGCGCGAATGGGAGTCGGTCGAATACGTGCGCGACAAGGCGTTTGCCGGTGAGAGAAAAGGGCTCATCCTGGTGGGCCGCGTCGTTTCCGAAGAGCCCGGCATGCAGGTGTGCGCGAACTGGCTGAAAACGCTCGTGCCCGAAGTGCCGGTACGCCACATCGCCGCAGGCGATCCGTATTGGGGGCCAACTCGATGAAAGCCGAAGAAATCATCGACCGCATCAAGAAAAATCTCGGCGTCCCGTGGCGCGATGCCACGTATCGCGACACCTACAAGGCCGGGGGCCCGGAGACCGAGGTCACGGGAATTGCGACGACAGCGTTCGTAACGCTCGAGGTGATCCAGCGAGCCGCCGCGGCCGGACTCAACATGATCATCCCGCACGAAGTCACGTTCTGGAACGATCGCGACGACGGGGCGGTCGTCGCGCAGGATCCGTTGTATGCGGCCAAAGTCGCCCTCATGCGAAAGCACAACGTGGTGGTGTTCCGCATGCACGATCACATGCACGCGCAGCGGCCCGACTTCACCTATGTGGGGTCCGCGCGCCTGATTGGCCTGGAGAGCAAATACGAAACCGCGCCGAATTCACACCGCTTCGTCGTTCCCGAAACCACGCTCGGGGCACTCGCCGCCGACGTGAAGAAGCGAAGCGGCGCGCGCGCGCTGAGAGTGGTCGGCAACCCAAACGCGAGAGTCAGCCGCATCCAGCTTGGCGTCGGGTACGCCACACCTCCGATCGACAACGCGGAGGTCGATGTCGTCATCAGCGGCGAGCAGCAGGAAACCGACACGGGGCTCGACAGTCCTGAATACGTCATGGATGCCGTGACCCTCGGCATCGCCAAAGGCTGGATCATGCTCGGCCATGTCATCTCCGAAGAAGCGGGGATGCTCGAGATGGCCGGCTGGATTAAAGGGTTCGTTCCCGAATTGCCGGTTCAGTTCGTCAAAGCGGAAGAACCATTCTGGGTGCCTGATTAGTTCAACGCCGGCGCTGGCCCCAGAAAACGAACGTGCCTCGATTGGTCGACGTGACGATATCGACGGTGCCGTCTTTATTGAGATCGACGGCGGTGACGTGCGAGCCGACGCCCGACTTGTTGTGAATCAACTCCGGCACGAACTCGGCTCCCCCCGCGGCCTTCGGGTTGCGCACGGTGCGGAACCAATAGAGCACCGCCTCGCCATGCGGATCCGGATCGACCCAGCTCTCCTGATGTGAAAACAGGCGCTTGCCGGTGACGAAGTCGGGAATCTTATCGCCGTCGATGTCGGCCATCACCGCGCCGTGCATCTCCGAAATCGTGACGCCGCCGGCATTCCTGGTCGAATAATCGTCCATGATCATGTGCCGGTCGAACATGATGTTTCCCGCCGCATCTCGCTTCTGCTGGAACCAGGCAAGCCCGAATCCATGGGCGTTCAAGCCTCCCACCACGTCGTTCAGTCCGTCACCGTTCACGTCGTAGACGACCATCTCGCTGCCGCCTGCTCCTTCGGCGCGGCCCCATCGGCCGAACGCGTATGGGTGGTACGCCCACACACCGGAGCGTGGCCCGGCGGCCGGCTGCTCCCACCAGCCCGCCGCCTGAAGAACGTCGAGACGTCCATCGCCGTTGATATCGCCGGCGCCCAAACCATGGCCGTGTACGGGTCCGCGGTCCGAGATTGCGTGCGTCGGCCACGGCGCGGTTGGATTCGCGGCATCGGGCCAACCAAACATCAACGTTCCGCCGACACCTCCGGTAGCGAAAATGATCTCCGGTTTTCCGTCGCCATCGACGTCGCGCATCAGCGCGAGCTCGCTGGTGATTTGCGGCAGTACGGGATGTTTTGCCCATCTGCGCTTCTCACCTTTCGGGTTCACGTAAAGGTGCATCGGGCGCGACTCGCCGGCGAGCACATCCGTCCATCCATCACCGGTGAAATCGTAGGTGTAGTCGATCATCGTCCGCGCGAAGCTGATGCTCGGCGCTTGAGCTGGCGCGGCGTCGATCTCCCCGCGCGTGGTAAACGCGGGGCCCAGGTAGTAGTACGGACCCGCGACGATGTCGAGCACGCCGTCGTTGTTGAAATCGCCTCCCGCTGCGCCCCACGACAGGTAGAACTCATCGACGCGTTGCATGCGGAACCGCGACGAGATCTGCTCCGGCGGGTTCGGACGCATGTGCAGATCCTTGAAGGAGACGTCCTTGAACCGGACCTCTCCGGTACCAGCCGCATGCAGCGCGATGGGCCCGTATCCATCCCTCTCGTCGGCTGCGCCCGGAATGAAGTCGTAAGACTGATTCAGGATCGGGCGGATGACGTTCGCGTCCATCGTGATGCTCAGCAGATTCCAGTCATCCTGGCGTATGCCCGATGGCGGCGGAATCAGCTCGGGCAACGGCGTCGGCAGTGTCACGGGACCGCCGCCCCGACCCGCGCCTACCATCGAAAATCCGCCGGGGCCGGCTCCGGCGGGCGGCGGATTCGGATTGGGTACCGGTGGCAGCGCAACACGCACAAATGGCGGCGACGGCCTGAGTGCGTCGCGCGCCGTCTCCCGGCCTTCCGCATCGAGCGTCAACCGATATGTCTTGAGATCGTCGAGCGACACGTAAATGCCCGTCATACCCGCGCCGGTCTTCTGCATGCGAAACAGCACGCCTGCGTTACACGGCGCAGCACATCTGAAGCGCGTAAAAAAGTTGACGTCCTGATACGACCTGTCGAGCACGAGCCACCCGCCCTGGCTGCCGGCGCGCGGACGGCCGACGATTTCGCCGCCCTGCGCCTGCCAATCCGCGCTTCCGAGCGTCGTCCAGCCAGTCAGGCTCGAGCCCGTAAAGGTCGTATCTGGTTTGAATTCGTTTGCAGGACCTTGTGCCGCCGGCAAAGCCGTCAGGACCAAGACGAGGGAGACTGCTGCGAGTGGAAGCCAATTGCGTGACATGTGCAGATACTAAGCCCAGAATGGATAAAACGTCATGTGGGATACACCGGGCTGTTCTTTCCTGGGAGCACTACGTGAGATTATCTTGAGATGAATGACTCCGCGAAAGAACAGTCGCTCGTCAACTGGACCCAGCTGATCTACGGGCTTCACGCGTTCAGCCTGTTGACCGGCATCCTCGGTGCGGCGACGGTCGTCGGCGCGTTCCTCACCGGCTGGCCGTCGATCATCGCCGTGATTCTCAACTACGTGAAACGGGGTGACGTCCGCGGCTCCTGGCTCGAGTCGCACTTCCGCTGGCAGATCCGCACGTTCTGGTACGGCCTGCTGTGGATTTCGCTATGCGTCCTGTTCATCATCATGACGTTCGGCATCGGCATCCTGATCGCGTGGCTGCCGATAGGGCTGGTGGGAGTCTGGTTCATTTACCGCATCGTCCGCGGCTGGCTGGCACTGAACGATCGTCAACCGATGTACGCGCAGGGAACGACGGTAGTCCTGCCCCCCGCCTAGCGGCGCCGCTCCGGAACGATCGTCTCCCCTCGTGCCAGCATGGCGACGAGCTCCGCGATTTTCTTCGCGCGTCCCGCCGCCGTCTTCATGTGGTTCGTCCGGAAAGCCATGACGAACATGTTCTGCTTACCGAGCGTGCGGTAGGTCTTGCGTGCTTGGGGGTTGGCTTCGATCGCTTCGCGCAGGTCGTCCGGGATCATCGCTTCGCTGGCGGTCCTCATCGGCGCATACGCCGCGTCCCACCGTCCGTCTTCCTTGGCGGCATCCACCTGGCGCTGGCCGTGCGGCGTCATTCGTCCGGCGGCCGTCAACCTGGCCACGTGGTCGCGGTTGATCTGACTCCACAAACTGCGCGGGCGGCGGGGCGAATAGCGCTGCAGAAATGAACGCTCGTCGAACGACTTGCGGAGGCCGTCGATCCAGCCCCAGCACAGCGCCACGTCGAGCGCCTGGGCAGCAGTCACGGTCGGTAGCCCCGAATCCTTCTTGTGAATCTTCAGCCAGATCTCCGCCTCGCGGGTGTGGTTGGCCTTCATCCACGCCTCGAAGGCGCTCTCCGAGCGAAAGCTCTTGATCTTTCTGGGATTGGGAATGACCGGCGCCATCGAATCGCCGCTACTATAAACGACACTCGCGGCGGTTCGATGGCTCCTTGATTCAAAACCGGAATCGCACACCCGCGACAAAGGGCATCGTCCATCGCGAGCTCTTGTCGTTGATGGTTTCCAGGCCCGTGCCAATCAGGTCGTCGACTTCGGACATCCCCGTCACGAAACGCAGGCCGAGCTGCCCGAAATATCCGAAGTTTCGTCCAGATTGCACGAGTAGACCGACGTTGATGCCCGCGGTGAAGGCAGACGTCTGATCGTAGAAGTCGTTGTTTTGCGTCGCCAGATTGGCCCCGGGCGCTATCAGTCCGACATCGATCTTGTCGACGAAGCCGATGCCAAGCGTCCCTTCGCCATACGCCAGGAGCCTTGGCTTCAGCTCCGCGTATCGGCGCAGGCCGAAGTCGAGGCTGAGCGTCTGATAGTCCGAAAATTGCCCGTAGAGATTCGACACGCCGATGTCTCCCATCGGCACGATGAAGTCCGCGTCGAGCGACTGAAACGCGAATGTTCCCTTGATCTCGGTCGTGTCGTTCAACATGTAGCCGCCACCGAACCGTAGATGCAGGCCAGTTCCGTAGACCTCATCGAACGAGTTCTTGGTGACGACGACTACCTGGTTGTTGATCTGACCAACGCCGCTGGAGTTGATGTTGCCGCTGATGCCGTTGTCGAATCCAACGCCGAATTCGATGCTCCACGGCGAATCGGCCGCGTTAGATTGTGCGAACGCGGGCGATGCCGCGGCCAACACCGTCAGGAGCACTCCGGCACAAAAAATTCTTTGACTTATCCGTCGCATCATTTCCTCCCGGTGCACGCCATGCTGAAGAGCGTCACGGTTGACGGCCACGTCGACGTGCCGCGCGGTGTGTTCGCTCACCGTATGTCGTGGGACGTGACGAGCCGTTGTAAGCGGGCCGCAAAACATGCTCAGGAAAATCGACGCAGGATGCGGACCGCTGCGGGTAGATGCATGGGACGCACCAACCACGAAGGGCGCGAACTGCACGACGCCACGAAGACACGAAGACACGAAGAAGCTCACGGTCCAAACACTCGATGACGCGCCGGCCTCGAAGACGCGAAGAACGACGAAGAAGCACGACCCTCATGAAGCGCAAGGTGCAGAAAAATGCGCCCGCCGTGCAAGGTGGATCTGGACAGGCGTGCAAATTAAGTGTATATACACTCATATGGCTTCGCCTCAACCTCACGGCCTGGACGAATGTGCGGGATGTGCGTGTTTCGCCGTCCGGCGCGCCGCTCGCGCGATTACCCAGCACTACGACCGGGCGCTTCGCCCCTCGGGACTCCGCGCCACACAGTTCACGGTACTGACGATGCTCGCCCTGGGCGGCCCCACACCCCTCTGCCGCGTTGCGGATCGACTGGGCATGGAGCGGACGACCCTGACGCGCAACCTCAAGCCTCTGCTGGCAGGAAGTCTCATCAGAGTCGATCATGCGGCCGACCGGCGGGTGCGGACGATCGCGATCACGCCGCAAGGACATCACACAGCGGTTGCGGCACTGCCTTACTGGCGTGAGGCGCAACGGAACGTCGCCGGCCATCTGACACGCGCGACGTTCTCTTCACTCGACACCGTCACCGCCCGGCTGGCCAGAACGCGTGCGCACGGCAGCCGCGCATCGACGAAGCAACATCCAAGGAGATGACGAAATGATCGACATCATCGGTGCAATCGCACTGACCGCCCTGTTCGCTCTCTGCTGCGTGACCGTGACGAGCGCCGCGCCGATCGACGCCGGCGCGCGCTGGAAGCTTTCGCTTGCCGCGCTGACGTGGTTCATCGGTGTCGGCATTTGTGGTGCGGCTGGCGTTTTCGCGGAAGCGAGTCTTGGAACCGCGGCGATCGGCGCTGCCATTCTCACACCGATCGTTCTCTCGCTTAGCGCGGCTGCGCGCTCGTTGGTGGTGCGGCAAGTGGCTCTGGCCACGCCGCTGCCGGTACTCGTGGGCATCCACGCAGGCCGCCTGCTCGGCGTCTTTTTCGTGTTGCTCTTCGAGGCCGGACGCCTTCCGCCGACTTTTGCGCTGACCGCCGGATGGGGAGACATTGTCGTGGCGTCTGCGGCCTTGCCGCTCGCATGGGCAATTCATCGGCAGGTGAGCGGCTGGCGCATTGCCACCCTCACCTGGAATACCGTCGGGCTTGTGGACCTGGTCGCAGCCGTCACGCTTGGAGTGGGATCGGCGCAGGATTCCCCTATTCGATTCATTTTCGAGAGTCCGAACTCAGGGGCGGTGGCCACGCTACCGTGGGTACTCATTCCGGCGGTGCTGGTTCCCATGTATCTGCTCAGCCATCTGGCGATCTTCGCCAGGATGACGGGGACACGCGGGCGAACGCCCCGGACACGCGAACACCAAGGGGCCCTGGCGCGCGCATGACGTCGGATCGTCCGCCGGTTGCCGCGACCGCGCTGGCGTTCCTGCGTCGCGGAACTCTTGCGCGCGACCATCGACCGACCGTTGACTTGCGACTGTGGACCGTCGACTGTGGACTAACATAGTTCAGCCCTCCGCTCCGCCTCGCGCCGGATCGCCCGCAACATGGCACGTCGAATGAGCCCGCTTCCCGGACGCACGATCAGCCAGTAGGTTCGAAACCTGAGCCGAGCATCTGCGGCGCACCAGACGCGCGTTTCCGTCCGCAGATCGCTGGTTCCGTCTGGCCGCGGGACGACAGTGAAATTCCAGCCCGCGAGCGCGTGTCCCCCGGGCGGGCCAACAGCGAAGTCGGCGGCCGACACGTCCCTGCGCAAGCCGCCGCGCGGTGTCCAGAAGCGGCCGAGAAGTGCGATGACCAGCTCTTCGGGTACACGCTCGGCGACCACTTTGAAGCCCGCGCTCTCGAACTCGGCAAGACGCAGCCCGTTGCTCCGTGTCCTGCGGCGGATGCGAATGTCGGTCAATGCAGCGCCCGGCGATCGCGCAAAATCCACGAGCCCGGCGGGGATGGCCCGTGCGGCAAGCAGCGCGCGCGTGAGCAGATTGCCGGAGAGGTCGGCGGATCGGATCGCGGAGAACACAACGTCAGGCGCCGCGCGCACGACGGTGCCGTGGCGCTCGACGACGTCGTATTCGGGCATCAAGTCGTCCAGGAGCACGCCGCATAGTAGCAGCGGCGAATCTTCCCGCTGATCAACGGGCTCCGGTTGGCGTCGAACCGCTCACTGGCTTGAACCGCTGGACGCGTCGTCCGTCCAGCGACTCCGCGACGTAAAGATTGCCTTGTGAATCTATGGCTATGGCGTGCGGGCTGGCGATACCTCCCAGCTGATGGCTGCCAGGACGGCCGAACTGTGACAGTTCCTTCCCCGAAACGCGATCGAAAACTCGCACGAGCTTGTCGCTGAAATCGCCAACGTACATGTACCTCTGGGCAGCGTCACGCGAAAACGCGAGCGACCCGGCGCCGCCATTGCCCGTGTACTGCGCCCGGAAAAGGATCGGCGTGGCGATGCTCCGCTTGAACTCGCCCGCCTTGTCGAAGACCTGGATGCGATCGCCGTTGCGGTCGCACACGTACAGCAAGCCGTCATTCGCCATCACGATGCAGTGCACGATGTTCACGAACACTCCGCCAGTACCAGCGGCGGCGTCGGCCGTCGTGCCCTGACGTCCCCACTGGCGCAGGAACTTGCCGGCCTTGTCAAAGACGGCGACGCGCTTGTTGCCATAGCCGTCGGCCACGAATACGTCGCCGTTCGCCGGATCCACGGCCACCTGGGTCGGAGAGTAGAAGGCCGTCGGGCTGGCGTTCAGGAAGCGAGACTTCGCCGTACCATCTTCGGAGTCGACTTTTCCTTTCACGCCGATCTGCAGCAGCAGCTTGCCGTCGCGGGAGTATTTCTGGATGAAGCCGTCGCCGTTGCCGGCGATCCAGATGTTTCCCTGTGCATCGAAAGTGCAATTGTGCAGGGCTTCCGGCAATACCTGGCGATCGCCCCAAGAATTCACGACATTGCCGGCCGGGTCGAACTCCATGACCGCCGGCGCGGCTTGCGCGATTTCCGCGATGCCGGGATAGAGGTTCGCGCGCGACAAGACGAAGACGTGGTCGTTCGCATCGACGCACACGCCGCCGAGCTCGCCCGTGACCCAGCGCTCGGGCAGCGGCTTCGGCCAGAAGGGATCGACCTCGAACTGCGGGCCGCCGGGGGCCGGGCGGGCCGACTGTGCGCTCATCTCCATCGGGGACCACGACGCCGACGAAAAGGCTAACGCCGCTAGCAGTACCAGCGCGCGCAAGAAACGGCTCGTGTTCATTGTGCCCTCCTGAGTTGCCGGAGACGATGACGAGAGGCGAGCGCGAATTATCGGCCCGGCCTGGGTGGCACTGTCAAGCGGGCCGGATTTTCATCATCCGGGTCGCGAGCCCGCGGAGCTCCTCGCGGGAAAAGATGCCCCGCGCGAGGCGGAACATGTTGCTTTCCTCTTCCTTGATGTGGTGCTCGATGTTTTCCTTCAGCACCTTGAACTTCGCGCCCCACGCTTCATCGTTGGTAGCGACGTCGCGCAGCTCGTGGATGATGAGATCGGCGACGTGGTGCTCCTCGAAACCCTCGAGAACCACCTCGCGTGTCTCCGCATGGGCCTGCAAGGCGGGATACAGCACTTTCTCTTCCATCAATTCGTGAGCATTCAGCTCGGAGGTGAGCGTCGCAAGAAGCTCGCGCCGCGCCGTACGCGCTCGTTCGGTCGTTTCTTCGCCCTGTTTCATCAGGTTTTCGAAGCGCCGATGCTCCCGCTCGAGCAGCTCGATGGCATCGGGCTTGGCGCTGCCGCCAGCCACCTTGCTCGTGACGGTGGCGACCGCTCCGGCAACGACGCCTCGCGCTGCAGTTGCTGCGAAGGTCAACCTGGACGGCTTGGGTGGTGGTTTGCGCTCGCGGCGCCGGCGACCCGCGGCTGAACGTGCGGCGGCCTTTTTTCTTGCGGTGCTTGTGGTCCTGGTTGTCTTTGTTGTCTTTTTCCTGGTCTTGCTCCCCTTTCGAGATCTTTTTTGAGTCGATCTTTTCGCCACCCACACCTCCACGGCAAGCGCTTGCATGCTGGATGCCGATGATTTATGCGGTTGAGCGATAATCCCTGGTCATGACGCGTGCTCGCACATTCGCTGGACTCGTGGCCGGGTTGCTCCTGCCGGGAATGGCAGCAGCACAAGGGGCGAACGCCGCGCCCGATCCCCGATCGCCTACGGCCGAGCGGCTGCCAATCTACGAAATCGATCCGACGTGGCCACCAACCCTGCCCAACGACTGGATCCTGGGAGACATCCGCGGACTGTTCGTGGACGACAAGGACCACCTGTGGGTGATTCACATGCCATCCAGCCTGACGCCTCAGGAGATCGGTGCGGCGGTCAAGCCGCCCATCGCCGACTGCTGCGTTCCCGCTCCGCCCGTCCTGGAACTCGACCCGGAGGGCAAAGTACTTCGAGCCTGGGGCGGTCCCGGCGACGGCTATACGTGGTTCGATCAGGAGCATGGCATCTACATCGATCACAACGGCTTCGTGTGGATGGGCACCAGCACCGGCATGCACGTGATGAAGTTCACACAGGACGGCAAACACGTGCTCACCATCGGTGAGCCGGGTGTGAACAAGGGCAGCAACGATCCCGGCCACCTCGGCGGGCCGGCGAACTTTTACGTGGACCCGAAGACCAACGAGATCTTCATCGCCGACGGTTACGTCAACAAGCGCGTGATCGTCTACGACGCCGCGACCGGCAAGTACAAACGGCATTGGGGCGCGTACGGCAAGCCTCCAAGCGACACGGAAAAGTATGCGTACCCAGTGAATCCTGCCAGCCCGCCGCAGCAATATTCGACAGTGCACGGCCTCGTCGGTTCGAAGGACGGCCTCATCTATGTCTCGGATCGGCGCGGCAATCGCATCCAGGTGTTCCGTCAGAGCGGCGAGTACGTGATGGAACGGCTTGTCCGTCCTGAAACTGGCGGCTCGGGCAGCGGCTTCAGCCTGCAGTTCTCGCGCGACCCGGCGCAGAGCATTCTCTATCTCATCGACGGCACGAACCAGCGTGTCTGGATCCTGCGCCGGAAAGATCTGGCCATCCTCGATCGCTTCGGCAGACCTGGACGTCAGGCCGGTGAGTTCATCCGCGCGCACGTCGTCGCCATCGACTCCATGAGCCGCATGTATACCGGTGAGGCCGCCAACGGGCGGCGGATGCAGCGCTGGATTCTGAAAGGCACGAAGCCGGCATCGAGCGTGACGCCGCCGGTTCAGGCACGCTGACGGATCACGCGACGACAGTCACCCAGCCCGTCGCTGCTGACATCATCTCACCCGCAGACCGCCTCGTGCGGGCGACGATTGCATACGTGCCGTCGGGCGCCGGCGCCCCAGCGTCGTCGAGACCGTTCCAATGGTGCGCCTCCACGCCGGCGGCTTTCGGCGTCCAGTCGTGCACGACCGATATCGTGTCGAAGGTCGACACGTGGTCGCGCGTGCGGCGAATTTCGAGCCGTACTTCCGCGGAGTCCGCGAGGCGGTAGGCGAGAGTAGTCCCGGTACCCGAGGAGCGAGAGAAGACCGCCGGATACGATTTCGGCGCCCACACCCCAGGAGGAATCACGGGTTGCTGAAACGGATGCGCGGCAAACGCTCCGCGCACCTGTACCTGCGACAGCGACGACGGTCCTAATCCTCTGGCCGCCGCATAGGCGAGATGCTGGACGTGCGCGATCGGAGTGGCCATGATTTCCAGACACACCCGGTCCACGGCGACGGCGTTGCGTCCCGCGACCGCCACGCCGGCGTTTACAGGAACGCCGGCGTCGGGAGAGTTGCCCTCCAAGCCCCACACGCCATCCACGACGGCGAAGTGCACGGGTCGCGCCAACGCGAGATCGACGATCGTCTGGTGGACGCCCCGGTCGTGCAGACGGAAACGTGATCGGAAGCGCGCCTCGACCGAGTCGTGATACGGCGCGATTGGCGGTAAGCCGAACAAATTCTTCACGCTGAGCGTCGCGCCCGTCTCGACGTGCGTTTTCAGTTTCCCAGCGCTGATGAACACCGCGTCAGGATGGGTGACAATGTTCGGCAGGTACAGATACCGATAGGCAGATCCGTTCGGCACCGCGCGCAGCGATGCCGCCGCCAGCGAGAGGTCAACCAGCTTGATTCGTCCATCGGGGTCGTGCGTACGAAGGAAGTCGTAGCCACAATACGTGAACATGGCGTTGAACCACGCGAATTCGACAACTACGACGAGCGTCGCTCCCGACGCGAGAGCGCGATCCGCGAGCGCGCGAACCACGTGCGGGCTCGTCGTGCCGCCCTCCTCGGCGGTTTGTGGAAGCACGAGATTCGGTTTGATGATGACGGGGCGCCCGGCGATGAGATCGGTGGGCCATTCACCGCACTCGTCAATCGCCCGCTGGGTTGCGTCATACGGATCCGGTGCGCGGCCTATGCCCACGCGATACGGAGCAGCCGCCAGAGCACGCGGCGCTATCGACGCCATTCCGCCGGCCGCGAAGTATTTTACGAATCGTCTGCGGCTTGGCATATGTTAGGGGCGACTCGGGCCAGCCGATGATACACGACTGTAATTACGCGCCCGGAGGTATCAAGTGAATCCCCGCCGGTGGATGGCTGGACCATTGGTCATAGCCGCCGCAATCGTGATGACCGCGGCGGCCGCACAGGTCGCCGCGCCGCCGCCTGTCTTCTCTTTCCGGCCCAGGACTGTCTTTCCTGGAGCGACGCTAGATGTCGTCGGGTGGCGTTTCGGTCCACATGTCCCTGCCGCCGCTTTTTCGCTCGTCGACGTGGACGGCACCGCCACGACGCTCGGCATCATTCCTTTGACCAACGGGTTCTTCTATCGTCAGTTTTCGGTGCCCCAGCTCGCCGCGGGCACTTATCACGTGGTCGTGCAGGACTCTGGGTTCAAGGTTGCCATCAACCTCATCGGCACGCTGCAGATGGTCGCGCCAGGGCAAAGCGCCTTTGGCCACCATCCGCCGGTCCTGATTCCCGGCGGCGCGCTGAGCGTGCTCGGCGGGGGCATCGCCACGCCGACCGTCGAAGTGGGACTCGTGTCCTCGAACGGCCAGGACATCTCGTTCGGCCAACGTCCGGTGGTCAACGGGTCGATCGCGGCGAGCTTCACTATTCCGCCGCTCTTCGGTTTGGGTCGGTATTATCCGTACGTCCGAGATTTACTGGGTGCGCTCGCACCGAATGTGAGCGGCCCGATCGCCGTTGTCGCCCCCGTGGTGCCGGAATGGCTTCAGGTCGGGTTCTATCCGATCGGCGCGGTGGTCAATCCCAACACCGGGCGTGTGTATGTGCCGAACGGCGGCGACAACACGTTGTCGGTGATTGACGAGACGACCAGCACCGTGACCGCGACGCTGGCTGTGGGGGCGCTTCCTTGTGCCATAGGCTTGAACGAGGTCACGAACCGCATCGTGGTTTCAAACGTCAACACGAATGATGTGTCGATCGTCGATGGCGCGTCGAACCAGGTGGTCACCTCCGTCGCTGTCGGCGGCGGCGCGCCGTGCGGCGTCGCCGTACTGCCACTGTTGAATCGCGCCTACACCGCGAATTACGCATCCGACACGATGTCGGTAATCGATTTGCAGAACAACACCTTGCTCGCCGTCGTTCCCGTGGGCCGCGGCCCGTTCGCCATCGCCGCCAATGCCGTGACGAACGAAGTGTTCGTGGCCGTCGGGTATGACCATTACCTGCAGATCATCGACGGACAGACCTTGGACACGCTCGCTGAAGTGCCGGTCGGCAAGACGCCGGACGCGATAGGCGTGAACACGGTGACCAACAAAATTTATGTCGGCAATTATTTCGGAGATAGTGTGACCGTCGTCGATGGCGCCACGCATCAGGCGCTTGCGACGATTCCGGTGGGAGGCCAGCCTTCGGGCGTGGCTGTAGATTCGGCTCTGGACCTTGTCTACGTCAGTAACTGGCTGAGCCAGACCGCCACAATTCTCGATGGGACGACGTATGCGGTGCTGGGAGACGTGCTCAGCGGTCTCACGCCAGATGGTGCGGCCGTCAACCCGGTGAATCACCGGGCCTACATCGTCAACTCGATTAGCAACAACGTGACGATTCTGCACGGCGAAACATTCCGACCTGCCGCGCGCGATGTGATAGTGGGCAGAAAGCGGTAGAGCGTACGCTGAACTGGGTTACGCCAGCTGATACTCCGGCGTGCTCATGATCAGGTGAACGGTCATCCGCAGCGCGTCTTCCATGTAGGTGCTCGCCTTGGCGATGCTGTCGGTCCCGAGCTCCCTCGTAAGAAATTCCACCAGGGCGTCGCGAGTCGCCCTGGCCGTCGGCACACGCAGCATCCGCCAAAGCAGATAATCGACCGCCTCTGCGGTGGTCTTCGCGTCGCTCTTCAGAACCATCTGCGTAAGGTCGAATTGAGCGGCCTGGCGAGGAGTGGGAATCAGCTTGCGCGCCGCCTGCTGCCAGCCGATGTAGCCCGAGATGCGGGTGTTGAATTGCTCATCGCGCTCCAATGCAACCATGTCGAACGTGCTCATGCGCGAGGGATCGCTGACGGCGGTAGCCGCACCGATATCGTAGCCGTCACGCAAGCGGCTGCCGAGCACGCCGTCGCTGCCCGCGGCGAAATTCCAGTCGCGGAAGCCGGTCATATCGGGAATGAGCACCTCACGCGCGACGTTGCCGCGCGCGATCAACAGGCCTGGCGTGATCCACGCTTTCCCGCCCGCCCAACCCGCCACCGACGGCGGATTCAGCAGATGCTGGCCCATCGCGATAGTGGATTGATTGAAGTCGGGCACGCCGGGGACCGCCTCGGCTCCGAGATGCTTCATCATCGCGATCAGATGTTCCACGGGACCCTTGATGTGCCCGCCGTAGCTTGCCTGGCTGTAGAAATCCTTCGACGACAGGATCATCGTCAGCAGCGGCTTGATTTCGTAGTTGTTCGAACGCAGGACCGCGCCGAGCTTCGTCCTCAGGTCCGGCGACAGCTCGTCGCGTACGAGGAAGCGATAGATCTTCGCCGCCAGGTACTCGGCGGTCACCGGCTGCTCGAAGATGATCCCGATCACCTCCACGCCGTCGAAGTTCCCCGTCCGGCCAAGGAACGTCTTCGCGCCTGCATCGTGTTTCTCGGGGTTGACCTTGAACGCGAGGTTGTCGAAGTACCATCCCGTGAACGCCCGCGCGCACTCGCGCACGTCTTTCTCGGAGTAGTTGCCGACGCCCATGGTGAAGAGCTCCATCACCTCGCGGGCAAAGTTCTCGTTCGGCGCGCCTTTGACGTTGTACTGCGCGTCGAGGAAATACAGCATCGCCGGGTTCTGGGCGACCTGGATCGTCAGATCGCGCAGGTTGCCGGTGGCACCCCGCTCGAACAGATCGATCTGCTGCATCATCTTGCGGTAATCGCGGACCTTGTTCTCGTGGGTGGCGAAGTGGCCATGCCAGAGCAGCGCCATCTTCTGCTCGAGCGGATGCGACGTCTGCACCATCCGGTTCGCCCACCAGTAACCCAGCCGACGCGTCTCGAGCATCGTCGCGCGCAGCCAGTAGAAGAACCGATCGGAGACCGGTTGTACCGGACGGTTGCCGGCGGGCTTGGTGTCGACGCCCATCGACGCGCCGGATTTCAACGCACGGTCTGTCGCTTCGGGGCGGCTCTCCGGAAAGCCGTTCAGCGATTCATCCCAGAGGCCGGACTCGACAAACGGCCGCATCTTCGGGTTCGGGATTTTTTCGTAGTGGACGAGCGAGCGGATGGCGCGCTCGAGGCCAAGGTCCGCCAGTTTCTGGATTTCTGCGGGGCTCCCGCCGAACCCCGCGTGCGCGAGCAGGTGCGCGGCGCGGTCGTAGTTCCACTCCGCACTGGTGATCGGCGTGAGGTCGTCTTTCCAGTCCGCCGGTCCCGGATCCCAGCCGATGTGATTGGCCACGTCACTCTCCAGCCTGCCCACCGTAGCGCAAAGCGCGAAGGTGGGCCGCGCTACGCGCGGAATAACTTCAACGTCTCGAATTTCTGCCCCAGCACTTTCGCCGAGTCGGCGCCCAGCCAGCCTTCTATCAATGTCGCATACACCTGGCGGAAATCGGTTGTGGTTTCGAGGTTGTCGCCGAGCACGAGGTTGGTGAGACTCGGCGGCGTGCCGTAGAGCCCGCCTTTCACGCCGTTGCCGATGACGAAGTTCACCTGCGCCGTGCCGTGGTCCGTGCCGAGGCTTGTGTTTTCCGGCACGCGGCGGCCGAACTCGCTGTGGATGTACATGACAACTTCGTCCGCGCGCCCGATACGCTCGAGTTCCTGAAAGAAGCCGGCCACGGCGTCGGCGCAATATTCGAGCTGACGATCGTGGGGCGACGCCTGGTTGACGTGCGTGTCGAACAGGCTATTGCGCAGCGGCACGTAATAGAGCTTCGTCGGGAAATCCGCTTCGATGAGCGCCGCGACTTTGTCGAGATCGAGCAGGCGCAAATCAGGATTGTCTTTGCCGCGGTATTGGCTCCACGCGGCCCGCACCAGCTCGGAGGCCTGCGCCGCGGACCTTGTCACTTCCAGCACGTATTTGTGCGCGTCGCCGACTGGTTCGTGCGGCGCGCCCAGCGCGGCGAGCGCCGCCTTCTCCTGGGCGAAGACCCCGCGCTGAAACCTCGTGGGGTCGATGAAGACGAGCGGCACGTGATTTTCACCTTTGACCGCCAGCGTCTGGCTGTCGGAGATGTTCACGACCATGTTGTCGCGCGTGCCGGAGGGATCGAGTGCGGACGCGGTGCGTCCCATCCAGCCGTACTCGTTGCCGCTGTTGGGAGCCGCGGTGTGCCAGAACGACACCGACGTGAAATGCGAAAATGACGGCTGGTCGTACCCCACGCCCTGCACGATCGCGACCTTGCCCTCGTCGTACAGCTGCTTGATGCCGCGCATCGACCTGTGCCAGCCGAACTGGCTGTCGATCTTCAGGACATCGCGTTCCTTGATGCCGATAGTCGGCCGATGTTTGTAATACATCGGGTCGCCGTAGGGCACGATCGTGTTCAGTCCGTCGTTGCCGCCGAACCACTCGAAGACGACGAGAATCTTGCCCGATTGCAGCGCCGCGGCTTCAAGGCTGGCCCTGTTCAACACAAACGGGACCGGTCCGATGCCGCCGAGGAGGCCAAAGCCGAGGCCGCCGGCGCCGATCCGGATCATGTCGCGCCGCGAGACGCCGCAGTCGCTCAGTCGACTTTTGGTTGCCATGAACCTTCTCCCTCTCGGGGGTGCACTACCGCTGGAAGGGCTCAGGATACGCCCTCTGGGGGCGGCGCTCAAGGTCCGAGGACCCGGCGGGATGCTTTTGATCTCACGGCAGTGAGATCTGCACGCCGGCGCGCGCGGCGCGTGGCACTCCAGTCGTCAGGATCGGGGTCCGACCCACGTCATACACGCTGTCGAAGACGTTCTCCACCGCGACAAAAGCGCTGACCTTGCCGCCAAGGCTCCGACTGCCGAACATGTCCACGACGGTCGCGCGGCGAAGCGTAAACGCGTTCAGGTCATCCTCGAACTGCGGTCCGGTTACCCGAAGCTGTCCTGACGCCATCCACGCGTTGTGGCCGTAACGAATGTTGAGGCCGAGGTTGTACTGCGGCACCTGCGGCACGCGATTGTCGCGCAGGCTCGTCTCGCCCTTGAAGCGCGCGTCGACGATCGCGCTCGAAAAGGCCACCGTAAATGACGCCCGCACGCGCACGCTGGTTTCGAATTCGACCCCGGCTGTCCGCATCTTGTCCGCGTTCGCTCGCTGCTTGATGATGAGCTGTGGCGTGCTCGACAGCGTGACGTTGGTGATGACGTCATCCAGGACGTTCCAGAAGCCGGTCACGCGGGCCGACACCCGGCCGCGTGTGGCGAGCACTCCGGCGTCAACACCCGTCAGCTTTTCCGGGGCGAGCGCCTCATTCGGATTCGTCTGAGTGTTGCCGGCTCTGAATCCCCGGTAGAGCTCATTCAGAGTGGGCGCACGAAAGCCTTTGTAGGCGGAACCACGCGCGGAGATCCCGCTACCCAGGTGGTAGGCGAACGACGCCCGCGGACTGAACGATCCCAGCGTCTTGTCGTAGCTGGTGTTCTTCGATTGCGTCTGCCACCGGTCGCCGTGGGCGCCCATGACCACCGTCAGCCGATCGTTGACGAGAAAAGTGTCCTGCACGAACGCCGACCACACATCCTGTGTACCGCCGTTGCTGAGGGACGCCAGCACGCGCCCTGCTACAAGCTGCGTCTCCTGAGTCTCTCCTTTGATGAACTTGGCTTCGGCTCCGACGAGCACGGTGTGCCGTCTGGCTGGTCGGGCCCACTGCGCCGCAGCCCCGCTGAATCTCGTCGGCACACGTTGCAGTCGATTGAGATCCTCGCTCGTCCGGTCGGGCGACACCGACGAAAACGTCTGGTCGTAACCCTGAGTGCCGGCGAATGCGCGGGCAGACAACAGCCCGCCGGCTAGTCCACCGGCAACTTCGCTGGTTCCCTGTCGTGAAGCGGTGTCGTTGATGACGGCGGGGGTGCCATTCAGGCGATTGTCGGTGAACACGCTGCCAGTGGTATCGAAGCGCCAGCCATTACCCGCCTCGTAGCCAATCGATGCCACACCGGATCGATGTTTCGAGGCAATTTCGGAGTCGATCGGACCGCGCGTGGCGATTCCAGGGTCCTGTTCCAAAGCCACGGCAATGTAGCCGTCCGTGGTAAACCACTCGCCCCCGGCCGTGTAGCTCCAGCCACGGGAGCGACCGCCACCAAACATCGAAACGCGGCCCGTCCGCATGCCGCCGGCTTCGACAAGCGCGCGGGAGGCGAGCTGGTTTGGATGCCATGTCAAGATCTGCACGACACCGCCAACGGCATCTGCGCCATACAGATCGCTGCCGCTGCCTCGCAGTACTTCGACGCGATCGATCGCCACTTGCGGAACTTTGTCCCAGTACACCCATCCTCCGAATGCGTCGTTCAACGGCACACCGTCGGTCAGCACCAGCGAGCGGCTTGCGCCGGTGCCGCCAAGACCGCGCAGCGTGACACCCTGTGCAGTAGGATTCGACACTCGAGAGGATGTTCGACGGAACAGAGTGAAACCGGGAACCATCTTGAGCGCGTCATCGAGCGTCAGCGCGGCGCTGGTCAGCAGCTCGACTGCCGGGAGAACCGTCATCGTCACCGCGGGATCCGCCCGCGGCAGGTCGGTGCGCGAAGAGGTAACGTTCACGGCTTCAAAGAAGGGCGCCGGCTGCAGCGTGACCTGCACGTAGCGGGAGTCGAGTGACACCGGTGCGATTGCCTCCGCGAATCCCGCAGCATTGACAACCACGCGCAGCGATCCGGAGGCTTCGAACGTCAACTGGAAACGCCCGTCGCTGCCCGTCCGGATTTCGTCGACCGTGCGCCCGGAAATCTCGAGACGCACCGTGGCATTGGGGACCGCCGCTCCTGACGGATCGACGACTGCTCCAGTAATAAGCGCTGGCAGTTGGATGAGCGTGGCGCCGTTAAAGAGAAGGGCAAGAATCACAAGCTGCATGACACGGTTCCTGGGCGCAGGTGCATTGTAATGGCGCTCGCAAATCGGCTAGACTCCGCCCATGAATCCAGCGATCAGAGCCATCCTGGGTCTGGCGGCCGTGGCACTTCTCGCTTTCGAGAGTCCGTCGGTCGCAGCGTTTCAGGCGGCCGCGTCCCTCGCCCCAGGCCAGGGGAAGTTGATTGTGTTCGGCGATGTGACGTTGTTCGTCGGCAAGCCCGGAATGGCGGGCAATTGCGCGTTGCAGAGCCGCTTCAAGCGCGGCGACCCGGTCGGATTCCGGATGACGGCGATCGATCCGTAACCGGCCAACGGGAACCCTCGGCCCAGTTCGTTGTTCACCTCACTTATGGCGGCATGACGCAGGATCTCCCGATGCGATATCGCGGAACGGTCAAGCAGCCCGAACGTGAGTTCTGGGTTGCCAAGTGGGTCGTGCCAGACACCGCACCTATTGGCATCGTTCGTTATACAGTGACCGCGACTGACAAGTACGGCCGCACGGGAGAATTCAAGCCCTTCGTTGTCGAAGACTCCCAAGTGACGATCGTGGAGTAGGTGCTACGCGTTTCCTCCTCACACTACTCGCGTTAATCAGCGCGATCGCGTGCGGGCGGGACATCCCGCAGCCGATCGCGTCTTCTCCAGCCACCGCGCCGACCGCGTCGAAGCCCACCTCTGCAGCACCGAAGAAGCTCACAGTCACGTATCCCAAGAACGTAAAGCTCGTCGCAGGTGCTGAGGTCGAAGCGAGCGCTGAAGGGCTGCCGCCCAATCGAAAGATCGATCTGGTCTGGGGAACGGTGAGCGGAGGTTGGGTAGTCGAGGAGTATTACCGCTTTCGTGGGAAACGATTCGCCAACACAACCAGGACTCTGGCACAGGTGCAGGTGGGCTCTGATGGCCGGGCGTCGATCCGCTTCAGGATTCCCGAAGACTATGGCGGCGTTCACGAGGTGTTCCTCTCGGAAAACGGCGTGCCCCTCGCCCAGGGTGGGGTCGATGTGAGCCAGACGTTCGAAATGCACCCAACTGAAGGTCCAGTCGGCACTCCGATTGAAATTCGAGTCAAAGGACTTGGATGGCGGACACTCGAGAGCACGTGGGTGGTGAACTGGGACAACCAGGAGGTCGGGTGGGTCTCTGCGACCGACACGCGTGGCTCGTCTGTTGCCCGCTTCCGCGCTGCAGGCGCCGTCGGGGAACATCAGGTAAAGCTCTATACGGGGTACATGGGGCAGGGCTATTTGAATCACGAGCAAGCGCCCAACTCGTACTTGCCGAGACCCGGATTCGTGTTCCGCATCACGCCAGGGAATGTCGCTACCCCGGCGTTCGCAGAGCCCTATCAGAAACAGCCGGTGCCGGCGGCCGCCACCACCAGCGGCGGAGGAAGCCTGAGTATCAGCCCTACTCAGGGCCCGGTGCTGACACGCGCATCGCTCAAAGGAAGTGGTCTTCCCGCGAACACGCTCGTGTCGCTCGTCTGGGAAACGCAGGCCGGCAACCGGGTATCGGGTGGAGGGTTTGCTCCTCAGGACAACGAGATCACGAAGCTGACCGTGGCCGCAGACGGGCGAATCGATCTCCCTCTCACTGTTCCCGACGATCTCGGAGGCCTTCACGCAATTTCGATCCGGAGCGGCGACAAGACGCTTGCGCGTACGCATTTCGTCATCGAAACGAGCGTCGTCGGCATCTCGCCAACATCGGGTCCGGTCGGAACACCCGTCAGGATTCACCTCAAAGGCGTCGGCTGGACCGACTACGACAACATCTACGTGGTGACCTACGACAACGCATACATGGGATATGCGTGCGGGTTCAACAGTCAGGGAGACGTTGTCGTGAATTTCACGGCGGCCGGCTCGCCGGGAGTGCACCTGATCGATTTCTATCCCGGGATCTACCAGGGACCTGAAGGTGGTCAGCAGCTGTATCGGTTGCCGCAACTCACCTATGCCGACGATCATCCCGGGAACCGCATTCCGGCGTTGCGCTTCGCGTTCGAAGTGACGCGGAGTACCTCTTCGGCTCGTTGAACGATTCCGAACCTAGGGCGCGGTCCCCGCCTTGATCACCGCCGGCACTTGTGCCAGCATCTAGCCAATTCCTTTCAAATTCTTGCGTATTCCTGGTCGACGCCGGCCCTGGTGACGAGCGCTTTCTATCTGGAGGCTTTATGACAGCGAACAGGGGTAAGTGCACGATCGTGGCAGCCATCGCGGTTCTCATGATAGTGATGACGTCGTTGGCCGCGGCCCAGTCGTCGGCCACGGTTGCCGGCAGCGTAAAGGACGCCCAAGGCGCCATGATTCCCGGCGCCACCATTACGCTTGTCAGCGAAACGCGCGGCATCACGTTCGAGACACAGTCGAATGAGGCCGGCGACTTTGTCTTTTCGAGCGTGCCCGGCGACACCTACACCGTCAGAATCTCGATGGATGGTTTCCGGACGTCGGAGAGGAAAGGCGTCGCGGCAAGCCCGGGCGATCGTGTGGCCGTTCCGCCGATGACGATCGAAGTCGGCGAACTGACGGAAACGGTGCTCGTCACCGGCGATGCGCCGATGATTCAGGCGCAGACCGGTGAGCGTTCGTTCACGGTCGCCAAGGAACAGGTGGAAAACCTGCCGATTTCACTCCGCTATTTCGGACAATTCGCCACGCTGGCTCCGGGCGTCATCAGTACCGGCACCAATCGATTCGCCCGTCTCGACGGCGCGAGGACGAATTACATGCTCGACGGGATTTCTTCGGTCAATACCGGCGGCAACCAGCCTGGCCTCGAGCTGAATGCCGACGCCATCGCCGAAGTGAAGGTGGTGTCGTCGGCGTATCAGGCCGAATACGGCCGCTCGACCGGCATCCAGATTTCCGGCGTGACCAAGAGCGGAACCAATCAATTTCACGGATCGTTCTACGACATCGAGCGAAATTCCGACTGGAACTCGAACAGTTGGGTCAACGTCAGGAATGGTAACGCCAAGGCGGTCGCGAAGGAGCGGGACTGGGGCTACACGATCGGAGGCCCGGTCGGCAAGCCAGGCGGCAGCAACAGAATCTTCTTCTTCTACTCCGAGCAGTTTTCGCCCCGCACGACCGGCGGCGCGGTCAATCGCTTTCGTGTGCCGACGCTGCTCGAGCGGCAGGGAGACTTCTCGCAGACCACCGACAACAACGGAGCGCTGTTCAATCTGATTCGTGATTCCGCGTCTGGTCTCCCCTGCGTGGCGACAGACACACGCGGCTGCTTCCGCGACGGCGGAGTGGTGGGCAGAATCCCGCAGAACCGGCTGTACGGGTTGGGCATGAACATCCTCAGGAGCTATCCCGAGCCGAACGTGAACGTGCCCGGCGCGAACTACAACCTCGAGACGGTCGCACCCGACAGCGACCGCAACACCTATCCAGCACGTCGTCCGGGTTGACTATCAGACGTCGTCAAAGCTGCGCATCAGCGCGAAGTACGCGGGGCAGAACGCCACGGTGCAGACGAACCCGGGAACGATCCCGGGTTACAACGACACGACTTTCCAATTCCCGGCCATTCTCGTGCCCTCAGCTACCGCTACTTACACCATCAATGCGTCGACCGTGCTCGAAGGCACCTGGGGTCTGACGCAGGGCAATCAGCTGGGCAACGTAATCAGCAGCCCCGGGACGGATCCGGCGACGGTCGGCCTGGCAAATTTCCCCCGTTTGTATCAGAACGGTGTCGTGCCTGCTGGACTCGTATCAGGAAAAAGTGCTGCGCGAAATGAGCGCACCGTTCTATCAGAACGGACGTGTCGTGCTGGCGCCGAGCTTCACATGGGGCGGGCGTGTGGCGAACGGACCGCCGGGTCTGATTTATCCGACGTTCCTGTGCATGCAGAACACGAAGGATCTCGCCGTCAGCATCACCAAATTGTGGGGTTCTCACACGTTCAAGGCCGGATATCAGTCGCAGGATAGTCTGAAGCTGCAGAATCTCGGAACCGTCACTCAGGGGGCGCTGCCGTTCGAAGGCCGCGTCAGCTTCCAGAACGACAGCAACAACCCGCTCGATACCGGTTTCCCATTTGCCAACGCCGCCGTTGGCGTCTTCCAGAATTTCCAGCAGCAGAACCAGCTGTACGAAGGGGATTACCGCTACTACAACAAAGATTTCTTCATTCAAGACAACTGGAAGGTCACCTCGAGGCTCACGCTCGATCTCGGCATGCGCTTCACGCATCACGGACCGCAATACGACATCAAGCAGCAGGCATCGAATTTCTTCCCCGATCGATGGTCGAGCGCCAACGCGCCTCTCCTCTATCTGCCGGGCTGTTCAACCGGGGGCGATACCTGTCCGGCGGCCAATCGCGTGGCGATCGATCCGAGAACGAACCAGTCGCTCGGCGCGGGCTCCTCGTTCGCCATCGGCACCATCGTGCCCAATACCGGTGTGCTTCTCAACGGCATCATTCAAGCCGGCAACGGGATCGCAAAAGAAAACTACGTCGAAGATCCGCTCGTGTTCGGGCCGCGGATCGGCGCGGCATTTGACGTCTCGGGGACACAGCGGATGGTGATTCGCGGCAGCGTCGGGGTCTTCTACGATCGGCCTCAGGGCGATGCGATCTTCGGTCAGATCGGCAACCCGCCGACCGGACAGGGCTCGACCGTCATCAATTCGACGCTCCAGAACGTGGCTGCGGGAACCGCCGCGCTCCAGCCGCCACCGGTTCTGCTGATCCACGAATACGACGCCGAGATCGGTGCGGCTACGCAATGGAACGCCGGGATCCAGATGACGCTGCCCTGGTCCTCGTCTTTGGATGTCTCGTATGTCGGCACGCACAACTACAACTCGATCGCGTTCGGATCGATCTCGACCCCGGCCGGTCAGCTTCCGCTCGACCTCAACGCTCCCGACATCGGCGCGGCATATCTTCCCCAGAACCAGGATCGGACGGCCGCGCCAAGTACTGTTCCGGGTGCGATGGCCGTGGCGACAGAGCTCCTGCGCCCGTACCGCGGCCTGGGACCGATTGTCTTGACCTCGCCGCGGTTCAGCACCGACTACGACTCGATTCAGATGTCGTTCAACCGGCGCTATCACAACGGCTGGCAGGCAGGGGTGAACTGGACGCTCGGCCTGAGGTTCTCGGGCAATACGCTGTCGCCGCAACATCTGGTCCACAACGCCGACGGCACAATCGGAGTGGCGAGCTACCAGGAGGCCAACGACGAGCTGATTTCGAACGTGGGGCTCCGCCGTCACCTCATTAAGGGCAACTTCGTGTGGGATCTTCCGAATGTCGAATCGTCGAACGGCGCCATGAAAATCGTCAGGGCCATCGCCAACGACTGGCAGCTCTCTGGCGTCTTCACTGGCGGATCGGGAGCGCCCTACGATGTCACCTATACCTACCAGACGGGGGGAGCGAACGTGAACCTGACAGGGTCGCCAAACTACGCGGCGCGCGTACGGGTCACTGGGGACACCGGCTCCGGTTGTTCCAGCAACCCGTACGGCCAATTCAACGTCGCGGCGTTTGCGGGGCCCACCTACTTCAGCACCGGCAACGAGTCGGGCGCCAATCTTCTGAGCGGATGCTGGGATCACACGACGGACCTGGCAATCGCCCGCAACATCAGGATCGGTGGTACTCGACAGTTTCAGTTCAGGATCGACGCGTTCAACGTGTTCAATTCAGTGGTCATCAATGCGAGGCAATCGCAGCTTCAGCTGAACAACCCGAATGATCCGACGACCATTCGTAACTTTCAGTACAACCCCGATGGCACGGTGAACAGCCAGCGTCTCACGCCCGCGACGGCGGGCTTCGGTGCCGCCACTGGAGCTCAACCCATGCGGTCGATTCAGTTACAGTTGCGCTTCATCTTCTGAACCGTCACGGGCGAAAGCACGCGATCGCGATCATATGGCGTTGCGCGACAACCGGTACCATTCGAACCTCGTCCAAGCGACTGAGTGACAAACCGGCTCTCGCGGCGGAGCGTGCTCAAGGCGGGGGCGCCTTCCTCGGGGCCGCGCTTGTGCCGAACGCGGGATGGGGGCAGACCTCGGATGATGATGCGCTGCAGCGCTGGATCGGACAGAACGCGGTCAGGATCGATACCGGTATTGAGCGCCTGATCGCGGCGATTGGAAAATCCAGGATCGTCATGCTCGGTGAACCCAGTCACGGGGCAGGCACGGCGTTCGCCGCCAAGGTCCGCCTGGTCAGACTGCTGCACGAACGCCTTGGCTTCGACGTGCTGGCTTGGGAATCTGGGCTCATCGACCTCGAACGCACCGAGGCGGGTCTTCGCGGCGATCTCGATCCGATCGAAGCCGCGCAGCGCGGCATTTTCAGGATCTGGTCGGCGAGCGCGGAATGCCAGCCGTTGTTCGCGTATGCGAAAACGACCCGGAACGGTGGGCGGCCGCTCACCATGGCCGGATTCGACATGCAGTTGACGGCTCCTGGCACGCTCGACTATTTCGCCGCGGAGTTGCGTGGTTTGGTCGGCACTTTGGATCCGGCGGCACGCGTCGAGGCGGAGCCGCTCGCGGACCGCATGCTCGATCACTTCCGGCTTCTCTATCGCTTCATCGATGCGCGCGCGGCAAAGGCCGCAGCGCTCAGGCGTGCAGGCATTACCGGGGACGCGCAGGGCGCGGCGATGCGCGCCTGGAATACCGAAGAGGGCGAAACACTCCGCCCTGTCGCAAAGGATGTTGGCGGTGTCGAGGAAGCGTCCGGTGAGCTCGAGCGCCTGCTTCGCCCGCGCGACGGACGTGCGCGGTTCATGTCGCGTGCTATCGCGAGCATTGCAGGGTTCGGTGCAAATCTCTTCGAGGCACATGGAAAACACTCAGCCGAACAGGCTGCCCGATACGTCGTCACCGGCGAGAACCGCCGCGACCGGATCAATGCCGACAATCTGAGATGGCTGATCGACACGGCTTATGCCGGCCGGAAGATCATCGTCTGGGCGCACAACGCGCATGTGATGAACGCCTGGTACGGACCGGGGTTCGATCATGTGAGCCTGCAACCCATAGCGGATGCAATGAAGCCGACCGGGATCTGGCTCTCGGACTGGTATGGCGAGGACCTGTACACGATTGGCTTTACAGCGTGGCAGGGCCGCGACGGCCTGGTCGGCGCATCCCCCGCGCCGGTGCCGCCCGCACCGCCCGGCAGCCTCGAAGAGCGCCTTCACCGGCTTGGCGCACCCGAGATGTTTCTGCCACTGCGCAGCATGCCTGCCGGAGCCGTTTCGATGCGCATTCCGAAATATAAAGTGGAGACGGTCGCCAATCCGGCACAGGCCTTTGACGCCCTCTACTTCATCGACACGATGGAGCCGGCGACTTCGATCTAGCGGCCTGCCCACTCGAGTGCGGCAGTGGCTAGTGAGTTTTGCGCGGCGGCGTCTCCTGAGGCTCATGTCGCATCCCTCTCCAATTGGAGAGACGGGAAGCGACGATGAAAACTGTCACGTCAAGCACCGCGTCCAGCGTGATGGTCCTCGGAAGTTAATTACATGTGGTGGCGTTTGAAGAAGCGGTAAGCCGTTGGATTTGCCCCGTTGTAGCGCGAGATACCGCCAGTCGATGAGGTTGGAGCGGCGGCGTCTCCGCGGGACTGGAGACGACCGCCGCGAGCCGAATTCGACCTATTGGGCGAAGCAGTAGAACAGCCCGTCGCCGCCGGTTGCCTGCAGGTTCGCCTGGCTGCAGCCCTTCGACGCGTGCGCCGCGTTCCATGACGTCGGATCCGCACCGCCTCCCTGCCGATCGTGGTGACCCACGTTTGCGCTACCCTCGGCGCCGCTCGTCCAGTTGCCGCAGGTCGTCGTCGCCGGATCGCCGGTGACCGCGGAACCGTCGGCCTGGGAACCTGTCAGGATGTCGTGACGGTTCGGGCTGTCGCCTCGCCCGTTGATCATCTCCCCTTTTTCTGAGAGCGATACTTCCTTGGACAGCTTGTTCCCGGCGCTATGCAGGTCGGCGACGTTCTGCGCCGCCAACATCCCCTTCGCGTTGTACCAAGGTCCTTTGCCGATGCGATCGCGCGCGTTGACGGCGGTTTGTTTGCCATCGCCGGTGACGCTGAGATACGCCCGCCATGTCCGGTCGCCTGCGCCGACGGCTGCAGCCCGAGTCTGGCAATGCTTATCCGCCCCAGCGATGCCGCCGAGATTGGCGCCGTTCCCTGGACCCGCGCTCGTGATGAAGAAGGTCATTTTCGGTGCCGCTTGCGCCGCCGCGCTACGCACCGCTGTGATCGCGGTGCCGATGCCGAGCAAGACACATACTGTGAAGGCGATTTGGGTTCTACGATCCATTCCTGGTGCCTCCTCTCGATGTACTCCGCATATGGAGTAGTGGTTACACGGTCGTCAAAAATGTCTGTTACATGATCTTCACGTGCGATCGATATCTTGATCTCTCGCTGTGGGTCTCGAATCAGCGAATAGGCGGCTCAAGATGATCATGCGGTTTGTGCTGGTTGTATTAAACCTCTCTGCCATTGTTTTGCTGTGCGCGTTTTGGCCTGCGGTTTTTTTCCTCGTTGCGACGATGTTCACAACGACAATCTACCTGCACAGGTTTTTGACTCATAGGGCATTAGAACTTCACCCGGTGGTGAAGAACTTGATGCATCTGGCGCTGTGCCTGTTCACTGCCGGTATCGTGCCGCGCCAATGGATGGCGGTGCATCGCAAGCACCATCACTTTTCCGACAAGGAAGGCGATCCGCACAGTCCTTATATTAAAGGGTTGTGGACCGTATTCTGGGAAAACACCATTCTGTACAAGATGGCGGCGGCTGACGAGGCAATGGTGCGGCAGTACGCACCGGACTACAAACCCGATCTTGTAGACCGCCTGCTCCCCGAACGATACATGCAGTTCGTTGGCCCAGTGGTGGGCATTGCCCTGTTTATTCCGATTTTTGGGCGGTGGGCGCCAGTGGCATGGTTCAGTCAGGAAATCGTCTATAACCGACTGAACGCCTCGATTAACAGCATCTGCCACATGATCGGCTACCGCAACTACGACAACCTGGCGACGAATCACCAGTTGATCGCGCTGCTCACCGGCGGAGAAGGCTTGCACAACAACCACCACAAGCACCCGTCGTCGGCCAAGTTCGCGCACGTGAATGGCGAGGTCGACTTGGGATGGTTGTTCATCGGGTTGCTTGTGTGGCTCGGCTTGGCCCAAGTTAAGCCAGAGCCGATTGCCGCAATCGGCAAGCGAGCGAGTTGATAACACAGGCTACTTATCAAGCTATCGGACTAGTGATATATCCGCAAGTCGATCTCGAAGCGATCGATACCATCGTCCAATAGATTCGGTTCCCTCCATCCTGTCAAATTCGTCTCGTGAGCGCACACCGCGGAGCATGCGATACAGGAGGTGCCGGGATGAGTCGAAACAGCATGTTAACGATAGCGATCGCGACCGTATGGCTCGCGGTCATGGGCGGCCTGGCCCTTTCCGCACAGAACTCCGCCGAGAGCAAGTACACCGTGAAAGTGCCGGGCGGGCTCGCGTTCTCTGAGTTCAAGGGATACGAAGCATGGCAGGCGATCTCGCTCAGCCGGAACGACAAGGTGGTCGCTGTGATCCTCGGCAATCCCGTGATGATCGACGCCTACCGCGCCGGCATTCCTGCCAACGGCAAGCCTGTCCCGGACGGGGCCAAGATGGCCAAGGTGCACTGGAACCCTAAACAGAACGAGTTCTTCCCGGATGCGACGGTGCCGGGCAGTCTGCTGAACGTGGACTTCATGGTGAAGGACAGCAAGAGGTTCGCGGACAGCGGCGGATGGGGATACGCGGTGTTCGATTACGACGACGCATCAGACACGTTCAAGCCCGGCACCACAGCTGGCAGCCCGCCGCAGGGAAACAACGCCAGGTGCGGATTCGCGTGTCACACGAAAGTGAAGGCGAGAGATTACGTTTTTACGGAGTACGGGAAGCGATGAAGCGTAGGAGGTAGACGATGACTACGATGACGCAACAGAGAGTGCTCTACACAGCGAAGACACATACGACGGGCGGGCGAGAGGGTGAATCCCGCAGCTCCGATGGCCGCCTCGCCGTCAAGCTGTCGTTGCCGGGCGCGCCCGGGAACGGCACCAATCCGGAACAATTGTTTGCCGCTGGGTGGTCGGCGTGCTTCGAAGGTGCCATGGGCGGGGTGGCCCGAAAGATGAAGATCGCGCTACCGTCCGATGTGGCGATCGACGCCGAAATCGATCTATGCGTGGCCGAGGGCGAGTACTCGCTTCAAGCTCGCCTGAACGTGAGCGTACCAGGCCTACCGCGCGATGTCGCGCAAACGCTGGTCGACGCGGCGGAGGGGGCGTGCCCGTATACCAAAGCTATACGTGGCAACGTCCCCTATTCGGTCACCCTCATCTGAGTCGAAGGAATCACCGGTCAGGCGTGTGCGGGCACCTGCGGCTGGTAGGTCCCGACCGGGACGCGAAACGACACCGCCAGCCGATTCCAGCTGTTGATGACAACAACGGCGAAAGTCAGCGCGACAAGCTCGGATTCGTCGAAGTGCTGTCGCGCGCGCTCGAAGATGTCGTCCGGCACGTGTGTGTCGCCGACGAGTGTCACCGCCTCGGTCCATTCGAGCGCCGCACGCTCGCGCTCGGAATAGAACGGTGATTCGCGCCACGCGCTCAGCGCGTACAGCCGCTGCTCCGTCTCCCCCTGGGCACGCGCGTCTTTCGTGTGCATTTTGGGGAGCGGCCAGCCCAGACCTCGTATAATTCCGGCCCGAGCGCCAATGGACGACGAACGCTGGGACCGCGTCGATAAGCTGCTGCAGTCCGCGCTCGACCTTCCTGCGAACGAGCGCGAGGTGTATCTCCGTCACGCATGCGGCGCCGACCACCAGCTGGAGCACGCCGTCCGCTCGCTGCTCGCCGCACACACCCGCGGCGCCGACGTCCAAATCGGGCGCGATCCGCTCATCGGCCGGACGCTCTCGCACTACTGCATCGCCGAGAAGCTGGGCGGCGGCGGCATGGGCGTGGTCTACAAAGCCGAGGACACGCGCCTGCAGCGCTTCGTCGCGCTGAAGTTCCTGTCGCCGGACCTTGCCGATGATCCCGAGGCCCTGGCACGATTCCGCCGCGAGGCACGCGCCGCATCGGCGTTGAATCACGCCAATATTTGCACCGTCTACGATGTCGGCGAAGAGGACGGTCGCGCGTTCCTCGTGATGGAGTTTCTCGACGGGACTACGCTGAAGCATCGCATCTCTGGCCGCCCGCTCGAGATCGATGTGCTGCTCCCGCTAACGATCGAGATCGTCGACGCGATGGACGCCGCGCACGGCGCCGGCATCGTCCATCGCGACATCAAGCCGGCCAATCTCTTCGTCACCAGCCACGGCCACGCCAAGATTGTCGACTTCGGGCTGGCAAAAGTCCATCGCGTCGGCGGTCGTCATGAGAGCGCACCGACTGTGACCGCTCTCGCCGACCTGACCGGTGTGGGTAGCGTCCTGGGGACGGTCCCGTACATGTCGCCCGAGCAAGTGCGAGGGCAGGAGGTCGACGCGCGCTCTGATCTGTTTTCGTTCGGCGTCGTGCTCTACGAGATGGCCACCGGCACGCGGCCGTTTCGGGGCGAGAGCCCCATGGCCATCTTCGAGGCGATTCTCATTCACCATCCGCAGCCCGTGCTGCAGCTGAATTCGGATCTGCCGCCGGACCTGGATCGGATCGTCAGCAAGTGCCTGGAGAAAGATCGCGAGCTGCGCTACCAGCACGCCTCGGAGATCCGTGCCGACCTGCAGCGGTTGCAGCGCGATCGTCAGTCCGTACGCCCGGAACCGGGCATGAAGACGGACCGGGGCCCCGTCCGCGCGCGCCGCCGCGCCCGAGGGCTGGCGGCAGGCGCCGTTGTCGTCGTTGCAGCCGCAGGCGCGGGTTGGATCTACAGCAGCCGTCCGCCGATTCTGACCGACAAGGACACGATCGTCCTCGCCGAGTTCACCAACACGACCGGCGACCCGGTGTTCGACGATACGCTCCGACAAGGACTCGCCGTGCAGCTTCAGCAGTCGCCGTTCCTGAGCCTCATCTCGGACGAACGCATCCGCAGAACGCTGCCATTGATGAACCAGCCGGCGGATGCGCGATTGACGCCCGACATTGCGCAGGGCGTGTGCGTCCGGACCGCCAGCACCGCCGTCCTGGAAGGATCGATCGCGATGCTCGGCAGTCAGTACGTCCTCGGCCTGCGCGCGACAAACTGCACGACCGGCGACATCCTGGCCGACGAGCAGGCGCAGGCGGCTCGGAAGGAAGAGGTGTTGGGCACACTCAGTCAGATTGCGACGCGGTTTCGAACGCGAGTGGGAGAATCGCTGGCCACCATCGAGAAACATTCGAGGCCTCTCGAAGAAGCGACGACGCCCTCGCTGGAAGCGCTGAAGGCCTTCAGCACTGGAAGTGATTTGACGGTCTTCGCTTGGGAAAGGCGATTGCCCCACTACCAACGGGCGATTGCGATCGATCCCGAGTTTGCAATGGCCCACGCGCAAGTGGGGTTCGGCTACAGCACAGTCGGCGAGTCAACGCTGGGGCGACAGAGCCTGCTCAAAGCCTACCAGCTGCGCCATCGCGCGAGCGACCGCGAGCGCCTCAACATCGAAACGCTATACGACCGCGACTTCACTGGCAATCTGGAGCGCGAACGACGAACATTAGAAACATGGGCCGCAAGTTATCCCCGCGATCCGCGGCCTCGTTCATTGTTGGCAGGTCTCGCCCTGACCAGCACCGGACAACATGAGTTGGCGATCGCCGAGACCGACAGGGCCATCACGCTGGATCCGGATGGCGGCATGACACCGACGTACATCAGCAAGGCCAGAAATCAGCTCCACCTGAATCGCCTGGATGATGCGTTGCTGACGGTCCATCGAGCGACGGAGCGCAAGCTGGACTCGCCAGAGCTGCTCTTGATCCAGTATTTCGTCGCGTTCCTGAAGGGCACCGACGAGGAGCTCGGACGGATTGTGACGCTGGCCAGGAAGAGCCCCGCCGCCGAGGACCTCTTCTCGCATGTCGAGGCGCTCGCCCTGGCTCGCTCCGGCCGCTTGCAGGACGCGAGGCGGATGTCGGCGGTCGCCGTCGAGATCGCGCAGCGCGGGGGTCGAGGCGAACGGGCCGGCTTGTTCGAAGCGGGCAGAGCGGTGTGGGAAGCGTTTTACGGAAATTCGGCAGCAGCCAGGCAGAGTGCCCGCAAGGCGCTCGAACTTGGACGGGGCCGCGACGTGGACTATGCAGCGGCGTTCGCACTGGCCCTCTCAGGGGATCTGCCGCAGGCGCGGGCGCTCGCCGACGGTCTCGCGCGCGAGTTCCCCGAGGCGACGTTCGTGCAGTTCATGTATCTGCCGACGCTGCAGGCCCTGTTCGCCTTGAACACACCTGATCCGGCAGCCGCAATCCAAGCGCTGCAGATCGCCTCGCGCTACGATCTCACGCTTGGTGGCGTCGGCTTCACAGGACGCTTCGGCGGCCTGTACCCCATCTACGTTCGCGGACTGGCCTACCTCGCCGCACGTCAGCCCGGCGAAGCTGCCGGCGAGTTTCAGAGGATTCTCGATCATCGAGGCATCGTCCTCGTCGATCCCATGGATGCGATGGCGCGCCTGCAGCTGGCACGAGCGCTCGCGCTCTCGGGCGACACCGCCAAAGCCAAGCGCACCTACGACGATCTCTTTGCACTGTGGAAGAATGCCGACCTCAGCGTCCCGGTGGTCGAGGCAGCGCGCACGGAGTACGCCAGGTTGCCCTGAAGACCATCCAGAAATGCGGTGATGGGGAAACTCAACGGCCGGTGATGTTGTAGACGAGCAGCGTGTCCTGGTTGCGGATGTATAGGCGGCCGTCGCTGATGACCGGATGCGCCCAGCTCGGATAACCCTTGTCGGGAATGCGAAAACGCCCTTTCTCGCGGTAGCCGGACGGCGTCGCTTCCACGAGACCGATGACGTTATCCTCGCCCTGGATGTAGAGGTGGCCATCCGCGTAGGTCACTGACCCTTTGCCCACGCTGCGATCCCGCCACATCATCTTCCCCGTCGCAAAGTCGAGGCACACGAGGATCGAGTCGTTGAACCCGTAGAGATAGCCGTCGGCAAGTACGACGCCACCGTGATGGTTGTTCATGCTGCGGGTGAAGTACACCTCTTTGGCCTTCACCTCGCCGTTCTGCACCGTCAGATCGAGCAGCCCGCCGCCGGTGCCATACGCGGACGTGAAGAAAACTCTGTTGTTCGAGAAAATGGGCGTGGCGACGTTCGCGACGTAGTTCGCGGCGTTCTCGTAGCGGAACATCAGCTTGCCGTCGGACGCGCGCACGCCGACGCCAGCGCTCGCCGTGAACGTCAGATATGTCCGGACGCCTTGTACATCGGCGGCGATAACCGATGAATATCCGGCGGAGTCGCTGAGCTCTTTCGCGGTCCAGACGGTGGCGCCTGTCATCTTGTCCAGCTTGACGATGCCGGCGCCCGGCCCGCCCGGAGAGACGATGACATGCGGCCCGTCGACAAGCGGCGACTCGCTAATCAGCCATTGCAGCTGCCGCCCGCGAAAGTCGCGAAGGATGTTGCGCTGCCACAGCGTCGTGCCGTCGATCTTGAGGCCCATCAGATCGCCGTTCTCGCTCAGCACGTACAGTCGATCGCCGTCGACTGTTGGTGTTCCGCGCGGTCCGGGTCCGCGGTCATCCGCTTGTGCCGCGCCAAGCGCCTTCGACCAGACTTCCTTTCCATCCGCGCGATTCAGCGCGACAACCATGCTGTTGCGGCCACGCGTGCTTTGGACGAAGACGCGATCGCCCGCCACCGCCATCGAGCCGTAGCCCGCACCGATTCCCGTGGCCGTCCACACGACTGGAGGTCCGCCCGCCGGCCATTCGGTCAGGAGACCGGTTTCGCTCGACCGCCGCGAGCGATCCGGGCCCTGCCACTGCGGCCAGTCGGCGGCGTGGATCGCCGCGGCGCTGAGCACCACCGCGCCGGCGAAGGCCAGGGCTTTTTCAATCACTCGACGGCTCCTCGTTCTCGCAGAAAGGCGATCGTCCTCCCTCTAGAATACGACTGCCCCTGAAACCGTGTTGCATACCCGAGCGGCGTGCATTCGACGATTTCGTTCTTCTCGTAATGTCCCGGAATTTTCACCCGCAATGAGAGGTCGGCGCCTCGTTCGACCAGCAACCGCGCCATCGGCAATCCGTCATCGTCAAACTGCGTGGCCGCGTGAAAGATGGCGGTCTGCCCGCCGACACCGGCAGCATTCACATCCGCGCGCGCGTTGACGTCCGCGCCGCGATCGAGCAGCAGTCGCGCGGCGTCAAGGAAGCCGAAGTCTGAAGCCACATGCAGCAAAGTAGCCCCGTTCAGGAGGAGGTCGCGTCCGCCAGTGCTCCCGCAGTCCAGTTCTGGAAACCGCCGGTGCACGAGCTCTGGATCAGCATCGAGCAGTTCGCTTAGTCGATCGAGCTGACCACGAAGCAGCTCCAGCACGCCTGCCTCGTTGAACTTCGTCCTGCCGCCGGCCGCCAGTAGCGCATCGATGCACGCACTCATCCGCTCCGGCGATCGCGCGTAGGTTCCGAGCAGATAATCCAGCGCCGTCGCACGGCCGTAGGCGCCCCCGCAATTGGGATCTGCCCCGCGAGCCAGCAGCCATGTAATGGCGTCCGGATCCATCGATTCGCATGGCGAGAAGAGGATCGGAAAATCGCCGGGCCCCTTGCCGTTCACGTCCGCTCCATACGCGACGAGCAGCTCCATCATCGGAATACGGTAGGCGTTCAGCGCCGCTCTGCCGAGCGGCGCATCCCCGCCCTGATGCACATCAGAGCCGTTCTCGATCATCCACTTCGCCATGGCCAGGCGCGCCGGACTCGGCGGCTCCCACGGCACGCGGCATTCCGCGACCCACGTGAGGGGGCCGTCTTTTCCATAGCCAAGCGGCGCGCGATGCAGCGCCGGATTGCGCGTCATCAACGTCTTGACGCGCTCGAGATCGTTGGTGTCGATCGCCTGTTTGAGCTGATCGATCTCGTCGGGTGAAAGGTTCGCGGAATGTGCTGAGGACAGATGGCCAGCGTAGTCCGATCGAGCCAGTCAGTCAAAGGTGGTCGAAGTGCCCTCGCCGAACTTTCCGGGCCAGCGAGACGTATACCTCCTCAAGTGAAGCGCCGCGATTTCCTTCAAATCGGAACCAGCGCCGTCGGTGCAGCCGCCGGGACATTTTTCTATACGTGGCGCATCGAGCCACACAGATTGGAGATCGTACGGCGCCCGCTTCCGATTCGCCATCTGCCTCCTTCCCTCGCAGGCCGTACGCTTGTTCAATTGAGCGATATCCATGTGGGGCCGCAGGTAAGTACTGATTACGTCCTCGAGACATTTCGCCGCGTTGCGGCGATGGCCCCCGATATCGTCGTGGTAACGGGCGATTTCCTTAGCTACGATTCACGCATCTTCGATCGGGTGGCGCACGTCTACCGCAGCTTTCCACGCGGGCTCCTCGCGACGCTTGCGATTCTCGGCAATCACGACTACGGCGTGAACTGGGCGCAACCCGAGGTCGCGCAACGGCTCGTCGACACTGTCGGGGACTTCGGCATCACAGTCCTGCGCAACACGGTGCATCACATCGAAGGCTTTCAAATCGCGGGCCTCGACGATCTGTGGAGCAATCGCCTCGATCTCACCGCCACACTCAAGCAAATCGACACAACTCGCGCGGCGCTTGTTCTCAGCCATAACCCGGATACCGTCGATCTGCCAGGCTGGGAAGGCTATGAGGGCTGGATTCTTGCGGGACACACACACGGCGGGCAATGCAAACCTCCATTTCTGCCGCCGCCATTGCTTCCCGTGGTGAATCGCCGTTACACGTCAGGTGAGTTCGAGTTGAGCGGCAACCGGAATCTGTACATCAGTAGGGGTGTCGGCCATCTTCTGAAGGTGCGCTTCAATGTCCGGCCGGAAGTCACCGTCTTCGAATTGCGCGCAGTCTGAGGCGGACCGCGTCAGTCATGGGGGTGGCTTGAGTGTGGCTTCGATCGCGTCGATATCCACCGGCTTGACGAGATGGCCATGGAAGCCGGCGGCGCGAGTGCGCTGGCGCCATGGGAAGGCATGCGGTAAGGGCATTTTTCGACGCGACACCGGTCTTGTCAACAGCGGGCGGGTTATATTGTGTCTGGCTTGAAACCTAAGGCGCGCCTCGGCTGGTTGTGCACCTCGCTCCTCCTCCTCGCCGCAGTGGCTTGTGGCGGTAAAGAACCTTCATTGGCGTCGCCGTCGGCGCCATCGACAGCCACGAGGTTTTCGCTCAGCGGAACAGTCATTATCAGCCAAACCTCGGTGCCAGTCGCCAACGCAAGCGTGTCCATCGTGAACGGTCCGGACGCGGGCAAGTCTGTCACAACGGATGCGTCTGGAAATTTCCTGTTTACGGAGCTGGCACAATCAAGCGTCATTGTCGAGGTATCGGCGGCGAGGTATTTCGCGGCGCGCGCACCTCTCGCGCTCAACCAGACGCAGACGGTTTTTCTGGTGCCGTTTGGATCGGACATCGTGCTCGAGGGACGGGTCACCGACGCAAGGACCTCGTCGCCAATCGCCGGCGCAACTGTTTACATTAATGGCAGGTATAGCGCGAACACGGATCTTGCCGGTAATTACACTCTTCCCGGCAATCTGGATATCGGCGCTTCCAGCGTTGCGTGGGTTGGTGCAGATGGGTATGAAGTTTTCGTCCGATATATTCGGGGGAGTCGAGCTCAGAGCTTTCGCCTGCAGCGGATCGAGCGGATTACGGCAGGCGCGGCGTGGCCTGTAACCATCCGTCCGGATGATTCGCTGTGCCTCAACAACCTCCAGGACCCCACGTTTACGCTGCCGGGTACCGGCTTTCTCTGTCGAACGGTCCGAGTTATCGCACCAGCCGATGGTGTGATGAGGCTGGAGGCAGTTTCTACTCAGGACGGGACGCACCCTCCTCTCGAAGTCGAAGTCCTCAATTTGCCTTCGTGCTGTTTTGAACGGCTGGAGAATCCGATCTCGATCGATGTACGGACTGGAACGGAGGTGCTTGTGAACGTCGAAATGCCGGAGCGTTCGACGGTCAGCCAATCGTTCATCGTGACCACGTCGATGTCGTCGGAGTAGTCACACTGGCTGTGCCCGTAATCACTTGAATGCGGCAGGAAGATCAGCGAGCGAACACGACCCCCGCGCCCAACCGGAACGCATTCACGCCCTCGACAGCCATAACCCGAATGTAGTCCGCGCCGATACGAACACCGAAGTTGTCCGCAACGCGCAGCTGCATTCCGCCGCCCACCTGCAGCGCAATGTCCGTTCCGCTCGCCTCCTCGCTGAAGGAAAATCCCGGGGAGCCGGGGACGCTGCCTGACGCGGTGACCTTCGCCGAAGCAGTGATCGCGCCAACCAGGAACTGCCCGAACGGAACCACGGTGCGGTGCGCGCGGCTGCTGTAGCGCACCCCACCCATGAACTCATGGATCTTCAGGTCGAATGAGGCGCTTGCGGCAGCGCCGCCAAACGTCGCCGATTCGGTCATTGATTTGTAGTTGCCGCCCGCGGCGAATACCACACCAAAATGGCGATTCAGATTCCCGGCAATATCAACGTACCAGCCGGCTGGCAACGATTGGTCGAGATTCCGCACCGGAATGTCGCCGGTGTCGATGTCAAGGCTCTCCAAGTCGGCCGAGAGGTTGAAAAACTGATAGCCTCCCGACACTTCGATGCGCGGTGTTTGTGCCCGCGCGGGAAGCGCGGCGCCCAACGCGGCTACGGTCAAGAGCAGGCTGCGGATAATGGCTGAACGGTGCACGAACCCCATCTTACCGCGAGCCGGTTCCCAGCCCGTTTTCGTTGGTAATTGGCTTGTCAGTGCGGCGGGATCGTCCGCGCAACTCTGAATCCCACATTATCGCGACGGGTCGTGGGAAGACTGTTCACAGTTCCCCGAGCGGCCGAGCGCGCCATCGCCGCCCCGTAGGGAAATGCGCCACCGCGTCGAGTACGCGCGTCGCGATCGCGTACTGGAGGACAGAATCTTCTTGATCCGTCTGCAGGTCGCCGCTGTCGTGACGCGCGACGCGATCCTGCGTCCATTCCCAGACATTGCCGTAGACGTCGAACAGCCCAAAGTCATTGGGCCGCAATCGGCCGACAGGGGATGTTCGTTGCGGGTCATTTGGATCAACGGGATCGTGTCTGGCTTGTGGAGGATTCTTGGAAAACCATGCGTAGTCCGGCAGCAGCTCCGGAGCCGAGCCGAAAAATCGGGACGTCGTTGTGCCGGAGCGGGCGGCGAATTCCCACTCGGCCTCAGTCGGGAGTCGATATCCGCGGCGGTGCAGGTAATTTGCAGGCAATTGCATCCCATCAGCGAGGATTCCAACCGGATAGGCCCATTCTGATTGCGGAAGGCCTTCGCGAGCGCTCAACCAGTTGCAATACATCGCCGCCTCGTACCAAGTAACTGCGATGGCAGGACGGTCGTCGGACGGGCTGAAGCGAGCCAGGACTTCCGCCATCCTGGTTGGTGCGTCAGGATACTGATATCCGCGCTTCGCGTCCGGATTGGCGTCGAGGAAACGGCGGAACTCCTGCACTGTGACTTCAGTGGTCGCGATACCGAAGGAGCGCGGAATCGAAACCACATGCAACGGTTCGGCGGGCGAATCGGATGCCGGCTGCCGGCCAGCCTCATCGGCCGGAGATCCCATTTTCACTGACAGCGTACCGGCGAACGTCGCAATCGTCTGGCCCTCGGCGGTCACGTACCAACGGCGGTCACTCAGGACGGCCGTTGGTGACGGACGTGGCGCGCTGTGGCCGTGTTCACGAAGAAGCCATTGACTGGCGCTGTGGATCCCCGAATCGGGGTCGCTTTCGTGCCACTGTCCCAACAGGCGAATCAGCGAGTCCCGTTCAGCGGATGCGATGAGCTCGCTGCGATATCCACCGAGCGCCAGGAGGAGTGCTCGCCGTGCAGAAACGTCGGACTCCGAGCGAAGTCGCTGAACCACGATGTCTGGACTGACGCCAGCTCGCGCGAGGTCACGGATGACAAAGGAGCGCGTGGTGTTGTCTTCCGCCTGCCGCAGCAGGGACCACATGGTGTTTGACGGAGACTGGGCAGAGAGCAGCCCGCCGAACGCAATAAGCGCAATCATTGACACGCGCACATCGCCTTGGACGATTCTTCTGTGCTTTTCGTTGCTGAAAGGCCGGGGACTATTTAAAGCGAAATCAGCGTGCCGCTGGATCGCTGAAGGTTTGGGTGTATAAAAGTTCGCATCGGGATATCACAAATGCGAATTCCACCTGAGAAAACGAACACGACGGTCACTCGCCGCGGCTTCCTGGCCGGCATCTCGGCGGCGGCCGTCGGCTGGCGTGCGGACGCGTCCGCACAGAGTCCGCGTGTCGAAACCGTTACGCAGTGGATCAACGCCTCGCGGGCGGAGCGCGCTGCCGCGGTCAAGGCCTGCCTCGCTCGCATCCGCGATATGGACCCGAAGATTCACGCGTGGGTGCAGATAGCGCCGCAGCCGGCGCTCGGCGACGGCCCGCTCAGCGGCATTCCATTCGGTGCGAAGGACATCATGGAAACGCGCGGGCTTTCGACGGAGTACGGCTCGCCGATTTACAAGGGCCGTCTCGGCAGCACCGACGCGGCCATCGTGACGTCGTTGCGCCGCCGCGGGGCAATCCTGCTCGGCAAGACCCACACGACCGCCTTCGCCTACCGGACGCCGGCGCCAACGCGTAATCCGCGCAACCTCGAGCACACGCCGGGCGGCAGCTCCAGCGGTTCGGCGGCGGCTGTGGCTGCCGGCATGGTGCCGTTCGCGCTCGGCACGCAGACGCGAGGTTCGATTCTCAGGCCCGCATCGGTACTGCGGTGTCACTGGCTTCAAGCCCAGCTACGGCCTCGTATCGATCGATGGCGTGCTGCCATACGCAAAGAGCCTGGATACCGTTGGCTTCTTCACGCACACGCCGGCCGACATGTTGGCGCTCTGGGAAGCGATGGGACATTCGTCCGGAGGCGACGAAACACTGACCTTCGGTGTGCCCGAACCGATGCCCGAGATCGACGATGCGATGGCAAAGGCGCTTCAACATGCGATCGACACGCTCCGGCGAGCCGGCATCGTCATGCGCCCGGTTGACATCGCCGGCCTTCTGAAGAACCTCGATTCGGCCACCAACGACGTCGCGTTCTACGAAGCTGCGCGGTTCCATGAGCAACGGTGGAAAGAGCATGGGGCGAAGCTGCTCGAATTAGCCGAGATGGTCGAGAAGGGCCTGAAGATGCCGGTCGAGCAGTACGAGCGCGCACTACGGGAAATCCGTGAAGGACAGTCGCGACTTAGCGAGCTGTATAAAACGACGCAGGTAATCCTGGTTCCTGCAGCCACGGGCCCCGCTCCCCTCGGCCTCTCGAACACCGGTGACCCGCGAATCAATGCGCCGTGGACGGGGCTTGGCACACCCGCCGTCTCGATTCCCATGCCAGTCAGCGGGCTCCCTCTTGGCTTGCAGCTCACCGCCGATCGCGGTCAGGACGCGCGCGTGTTGCGCGCCGCCGTGCGGCTGCATCGCCTGCTTGCTCGAGAGCCGTAGAATCTCCGGCACTATGACGCCACGGATGAGTTTGGCTGTGACGGCGGCGACCGGCATCGCGCTGACTTCGGGACTGCTGGCGCAGCTGCCAGGGCCGTTTCAGGTGCACGAGGCCTCGATATCCGGCATTCACGCGGCGATGAAAGGCGGACAGGTCACCTGCCGCGGCTTGGTCGAGCAGTATCTCCGCCGCATCGACGCCTACGACAAGAACGGCCCCGCCATCAACGCCATCGTCGTGACCAACCCGCAGGCGCTGGCGCAGGCGGACGAGATGGATCGCCGCTTCAAGGCGAGCGGTCCCGTGGGGCCGCTCCACTGCATCCCCACGATCGTCAAGGACAACTTCGAGACCATCGGTCTGCAGAGCGCCAATGGATCGCTCGCGCTCCAGGGGTTCGTGTCGAGCAAGGACGCGTTCCAGGTGAAGCGGATCAAGGACGCCGGCGCCATCGTCCTGGCCAAGTCGAACATGGCGGAGTGGGCGTTCACGCCGTTCGAAACACTGAGCTCGATCCTGCCGGGCTACACGAAGAATCCGTACGCGATCGATCGCGTCACCGCCGGATCGAGCGGCGGCACTGCCGCGTCGGTGGCGGCCAGCTTCGGCGCGGCCGGCCTCGGCAGCGACACCGGCAACTCGATTCGCGGGCCGGCGTCACACCAGGCGCTGGTCGGCATTCGCGCGACGATGGGGCTGACCAGCCGGGCGGGCGTGATGCCGCTCAACCTGCTGGCCGATATCGCCGGACCAATAACGCGGACGGTGGAAGATGCGGCGGCGGTGTTCCAGGCGGTGGTTGGTGAAGATCCGGACGACCCGGCCACGGCCGCGTCGAAAGGGCGTGCGCGGGAGAACTACGCCGCCGCGCTGCAGCGCGACGGTTTGAAAGGTGCGCGCATCGGCGTGCTGCGGCAGGCCTACGAACGCGACAATACCGATCCCGAGATCGTCTCCGTGTTCATGACCGCGGTCGAGGACCTGAAGCGCGCCGGCGCCGTCATCGTCGATCCCGCGCGTGTGCCGCTCGACGATGTGCGCCGCGCCCAGGGCGCGGGGTCGTGCATGGGGTTCAAGTACGACATCAACCGCTACCTGGCCTCGCACGGCGACAAGGTGCCGGTCAGGAGCCTGGCGGAAATCGTGAAGTCGAACCGCTTCCACCCGACGGTGCAGCGACGGCTCGAGCAGGCCGAGCAGGGCGGTGAGAACGGCCCCGACACGCCCGCGTGCAAGGCCGAGCAGGAGTATCGCGAGCGTGTGCGGCAGGCGGTGCTGCAGGTGATGGATGCGAACACGCTCGACGCGTTCGTCTACCCGACGTGGAGCAACCCGCCGCGGCTGATCGGCGATCTCAACACACCGGCCGGCGACAACTCACAGTTCTTCTCGCCGACCACCGGATTCCCGGCGATTCAGGTGCCGATGGGTTACACGCGCGGCGGGGTGCTGCCGGCGGGCATCACGTTCTACGGACGGGCGTGGTCGGAGGCGACGCTGATCAAGCTGGCCTATGCATACGAGCAGGCGACGCGACACCGGCACGCGCCAGTGTCGACCCCACCACTGCGCTAGTGACGCGCGCTGCCATTGTCCAGACCGCAATACCCACGATGATGATCCAACCAAACTCAGCGCGGGCCGAAGGCCGAGCCGGCACCCGGACCGGCTGACACCACGCCACGCGCCCGTTACTTTCCAGTACACGCGTCCGGACGTAACCCTCATCGCCACGAATTTCGTACGTCGCTGCCGGTTCAGTCACCTCACGCAGTACGCGTCCGCCCTTTCCGATGAACTGAATGCGATATTTCGAAAACGTCGTTGTCTCGACCGAGACGGTGATCCGTTGCGGCGTGACCTGATAGTCAGCGAGTTCGACACCCGTCGAGGCATAGAAGTCACCACGTTCGAGTGCTTCGAGCAGCGCGCGCACTTCCAACCGAGCCGCCCGCACTGCGACCCAACCGCGCCCAGGCCCTGCGACATCAGGATTTCCAGGCTGCTTGAACCTGTGTGCATCATCGACGGCAATGCCATAGAGAAGCGTACCGTTCGTGAGAATGGCATCCCAGACTTCTTCGAGGCCGGGGACCCCGCCTCCGCCGTCGTTGTTCACTTGAGGATGGCCGCTGAAGATTTCGAAGAGTCGGTTGTTTCGAACCTGCTGGAGCTCCTCGCGTGTAATCGACCAGCGGAAGTTCGGGTGGTTGATGTGCGGGATGCCGTTCTCTTTGCGGATCGCATCAACGTTCCGTTGCAGGACGTCGACCACAGACGTGCCGCCCTGGGGCGGCACCAGCGCATTGACGTCGAGTCCGTTGATGTGAAGTGACATGTCACCGAACTGATCGGTGACCTCTTCACCCTTGATGACCAGGAACTTCTCATCGGCACCGTGGAGCGCATTCAGTCCGTCCACTGACGTGAGGAAGTTGTGGTCGGTCAGCACGAGGAACTGGTAGCCGTGCTCTCGATACCAGCGAACGACGTCATCCGGCGTCGAGTCACCGTCGCTGTTCAGCGTATGGGTGTGGGTATTGCCCTTGAACCACTGGCCAGTCGATCGAACCGGTGCGGCTTGCTGCGCGTCGACGAAATTGCCAGCGAATGTCACGGCGAGAGCTATCGCCAACCAGAGGCAGGCTTGAAACGTCGCTCGATGGTTCATGGTTGATACCCGGCGGTGAGAGTCTACATCCGGGACGCTAGAGTAATCGAAGCATCAGGCGAAGGGGTTCTCGTCCGCACTCGGGCCGTAGATCGCAGGCACCGGGACGCCAAGCTCGCGCAGGTACACCGTCAACTGGCCGCGGTGGTGATACCAATGGTTGAGCATGACCGATCGCAGCATCGAAACCCGCGGCACCGCTAACAGCTCGCGATCGCCCTGCATCAGTCGCCACGTCGCCATGAGGGTGGCGTCATCCATGCCGCCGAGCACCTTCGTCGCCTTCGCGATGCTCTGGTCGAGTGCCGGAATGAGCTCCGAGGCGCTCTTGGGACTCGGGTCGGTAAACTGCGGAGCTTGCGCCGGAGATGGCGAGGCCACGAGCTCAGCGACCCCGCCGGGCACCATCGCCACATGGAGTGCGAGCTCCCCCAGCGTTCTGGCCTTTGCGTGCGGCCGCCACGCCAGCTGATTGTCAGGAACGCGCTCGAGGACACGGCGTGTCGCCTGCGTTTCTTGTTCGAGCTCCTGCAACATGCCGTCGATTAACGCCATTCGTTCACCCTCCTTACGCCTTTTCAACCCGACGGCGAACGCGGTCGAACAAGTGTGGCCAGCCCTGTGACAGCGCTTCACGATACCCGTCCGGAAACAGGCCGAGTGCGGTGTGACGGAGCGTGATCAACGTCCCGCCATCGCTCTCTTTGAGCCGGTATTGCAGATTCGAGGCCACGGCAAACGACATCATCAATGGTCCTGTGATCTCGAGCAGCGTGGGCTGTTTGATCGCTTGTACGTGACCCCACAAGTGCCCGTTGTTGTCGCCCAGATCGCGGAACCAACGGCCGCCAGGCCAGGGCTCGAGAATCATCGGCATGGGCGCGCTGTTACCCCCTTCGTTGGACGGACCCATCTCCTCGAGAAGCGCCGCGAAGGTCGCGGTGAGAGACGAGCGAACGTGGATCTCTTGCGTGATGCTGAGCGACAGATTCTCAATGGCTGGAGCGACTGCGATCATGATGGCCTCCTCTAAGGTGTCCGGTTTGGGTACTCAATTGCGCTCGGCTCGTTCCTTCACGCGCACGAGCTGGTTGCGCCAATAGCGTTCGAATCGGCTGGCCCATTCGTGGAGCGGTTTGATCTCCGCTGCGTTGGTGCGATAGAAAACCTGGCGGCCGTCGCGCCGTACGTCTACCAAGCCGACATCGCGAAGCACGCGGAGATGTTTGGAGACGGATGGTTGCGCAAGTCCGAGCGCCTGAACGATGTCGCCAACGGGACGCTCGCGGGGCGCAAGGTAGTCCAGGATGTCTCGACGCCGCGGTTCGGCAATCGCGTTGAAGGTGTCCGACGTCGTGGCGGCGCGAGGCATAACGCAATCATATTCCTATATTGGAATATGTCAAGCGGCACGTGCCGAGCGCTGTCACCGCTTCTTCTTGGTGGCCCTGCGCGCGCTCTTCCGCGCGCGGCGGGTTCGTGGCCGCGCGAGGGCCGCGTCGACCGCGGCCGCCGCGTTCACGCGGCCGTAGCCGTACCGCAGGCTGTAGCCTCGAGTGTATCGACCGCTCGCGCGATCGATCTTCTCCGCCGTCGAGGTGAGAACATCGCGCACGCCGTCCCACGACAGCGATGCGTTCGCAGAAAGGACCAGCGCCGCGCAACCCGCGACCAGCGGCGTCGCCGATGATGTGCCACCGAAGTCGTCGCAGTACGCGGTTGAGCTGTAGCCCTTGCCTCGGAAGCTCACGTCCGTCGTCGTGATGCCCTGGCGGCGTCCGTCATCGTCGTTGCTCGGCGCGACGACGTCGATACCGGTGCCGTAGTTGCTGTACGACGACCGGCGTCCACGGTCGTTGCAGGCACCGACGGCGATCGCCTTGTCGTGCGTTGACGGAAATCCGATTCGCGATACGCCGTCGTTGCCGGTGGCGACGCACACGACCGATCCTCGGCCACCGCGTCCGCGTTCGACAGCGTAGTCGATGGCGCTCTCGATGTCGGGATGACGCGCGACGCCCCAACTGCACGACAGCACGTCGGCGTGCAGCGACGCGTAGCGGATCGCATCGGCGATGCGATCGTCAGGCGCGAGGCTCGGGCCTGCCAGGATCTTCACTGACATCAGCCTGCAGTTCCACGCAATCCCGACGACGCCCTTTCTATTGTTGCCCACCGCCGCCGCGACGCCGGCGCAAGGCGTGCCATGGATATCGTTGGTGTCGGTGTCGTCGAACGGTGCGTTGAACGTCTTGGGATTCGGATTGTACGGATCGCGGTCATCGACGAAGTCACGGCCGTGGCGATCGCGCGCCGTGCGCGACGGGTTGGTCCAGATGTTGTCTTTCAGATCGGGATGATTCAGATCGACGCCGTCGTCGATGATCGCGATGACGATCGCGGGCTTCCCGCCGTCAACTTTCGCCCAAGCGCCGAGCGCACGAACATCTTCGCCGGCAATGCCGTTCGGCTGTCCTGTGTTATCGAGGTGCCACTGCTGCCCGAACTGCGGATCGTTGACCGTGCGCTTCCTCACCTCTGCGAGAAAGTTTGGCGCGGCATATGACACGAGGTCGTCGGCCTCGACGAGTTGGTTGGCGAGGTCAAGGGTTCTCGATGCCCGCCGCACGGAACTCGGAACCAAGATCTTTCGCGAGCGATCGAATTCGCTCGCCCCGATCACCGTCAACCCGAGGTCATGCAGCAGCTTTCGCGTGCGCGCGGTGGAGGCGTTCGGCTTGAACGACACCAGGATTTGGTCGGTCGCAACAAGTGTGAGCTGTGATTCGCGCTCGACGAACACCGGCATCGTACGGGAGACGTGGGTTGCGAGCCGTCGCGGCAGTGCATTGACGACAGTTTCCACCGGTCGCTCCGCTGCGCGGCTCTCGCGCAGCAGCATGAACCGGCCGAAGTGCTGCACGGCTGTCGTTGGTGGCCGGCGCTCGGTGTCAGAGACTGCTCGCGTTCTTCTCGGCGCGGGCGTCAGCGCACGCACAGCGCTTCGAGCGACGGTCGGGCCTGTCTCACCCTCGAATCGTACGCCGATCGAGTCGGGCGCTTCGTCAAGCTGAATCGGCGTGCCGGAGGTTGCGTAGTAGTGCGGCATGATTAGACACCTCGAGCGTGAACGTGAGCGGGCAAGACGATCTGAACGGCCGCGCTTATCGTTTGATGCCGGTGAGATAGTTGGGGTGGGCGAACTCGACGTCGTCCCGCTTGTCGAGCGAACGTGCGACGTCGAGCGTCCGCGTTCCGGTGGTATCGGGAACCCTGACAATATACTGCGTGGGCTCGAATTCGTTGCGCTTGCCGACAATCACGCCGTGCTCGGTCTTCAGCGCTTTCAGGTGCGCGGCTCGAGCTGCCAGGCTTGAGGCGAAGCGTGATCTCGTCGGTCAGCACCTGACGCGTGCCGCTCTCGGGATCGCGCAATACGGGTGTTGCAAACGCGATCTTGCTGGCCTTCTTGAGCGCCTCGATGGCCGTCGCGACCTTGCTGGCTGAGACGTCGGGGCTCCGATGCAGGATGAAGATGTGCGACGAGGGCTGCTCTTCGACTTTGCCGAATTGTTCCAACGCTTCGCGTACCTTCCGCTCTTGTCCTGGACAGCACCTTACGGCAATCTGATCTTTGACAATGTCCGGGGAAGCAGGCGAGCGTCTTCGTGATGCCATGGTGGGCGACATCCTGCGGATGCCGAGCAGTCCTAGTATAGCGAAGTCCCATGGTCACACACTCTATGACTGGAGCCGCCTCTTGAGCCGCGACGAGATGCCGGCCTGCAAGAGGCGGCGCCGCTGATTCTGACGTGCGGATCCCGATGCACGTTTGCCTCGCACCGCCATCGTGAACATGTGCTGCAGCGTCGGGTGCATGACGATGTGGAAGGCGAGCTCGTCTCCGACGTCCTGTAACACTGACGGGAGATCGCGATCGTTGATGTGGAAGAGATCCGCGACGACTGCTTCGATCCGCGTCCGCGAGACGCCAGGTACGAGATGGACCAGCAGCTCGATGCCGGTCTGGTCCGCGGCAATCGCGGCACGCTTCCCGTTCTTGAGCTTTCTCGCAGGCGCCGTCGTGGGCAGTGGCTCTGCGAGGAGCTTCCTCGCGTCGACGATGCCAGGACCGAACTCTGACGTGTCCCAGCCGCGCGGCGTCCGGCAGGTCGCCTGGAGCAGCTGCGTGAAGACGCGGGCGATGTTCTCGGCGCCATAACGGCGCACAAGATTTGTCCAGCCGTGAAAGGACACCCACAGCGCAGCGACGCCAGCCGTCGTCGCGACCGCAAACGACGTCCCGTTGCCGCGCGCGACCGTGAAGCGCGGTTGGCCGTTGGGCTCGCGAGCCGTGCGCGCACGCCAGACCGATTCACCAGGCGCCGTGATATCGACCGCCGGACCGTGACTCGATCCCGACCACGGTTGGTCGCGAATGTTGCTCGCCGCGACGGCGACGACCTCGTCGAACGCGGCTGGAAAGACGACGAATCCCACCTCGTTACCGGCTGCAGCGAGGACGATCGTCCCCGCGCCGAGCGCGCGCTGAATCGCTCGCTCGGTGCCGAAGCCCGGCATCGGACCACCAAGGCTGATGGAGATGACCTGTGCACCATGCGTCGTCGCGTGATCGATCGCTTGACGAAGACCACGCATCGAGATCAGCACCACGGATTCCGTCGTGCGGATCGGAATGAGCTGCGCGTGCGGCGCGACACCCGAGACGAATGGGCCCGCGCCACCGGTCGCCGAGCCCACGCCGCTGAGGATGACGCTGCCGGTCCCTGTGCCGTGCCCTGGGTTGTCGAGAAATCCGTCATTCAGATCGTCATGCGGATCCGGATCGTCATCGTCGAAGTCGAACCCCTCCGTGATGAGCAGGCGAGACGGTTCGGCGAGCTCGGGGTGGAGCGTGTAGCCCGTGTCGGGATGGCCGACCTGCACGCCGGCGCCGGGAGGTTGTGCGCCAAACAACCGCCATGCCTCCAGGACGTTTGCCTTGCGAAGACTCCATTCGAAGTCGGTGTTGGTTGCTGGATCGTCCGTGCTTTTGCCACCCGACGCCTTGACGCTGCGGCGCGGCGCGTTCTCGGGCGCCAGATACCGGAACATTGGATCCGCATCGACGACTTCCGGTTGATCGCGCAGCGCGTGCGTCAGCTCCCACGCGCGCGCGACGGTGACACCGCGTGGCGGCGGCAGCAACTCGACCTCGGTGCCATCCTCCAGGACTGGCGATAGCTTCCATCCGGTGAGCTTCACACGGCGCATGATGTCGCGCGCGAGGGCCGTCGTGTCCCGACCCGGCGTCGGTTGCAGCACCACCGACAGCGCTTCGACTTCGGGCTTGCGCCCGCCGGTGCCGATCGTCAGTCGCGCGAGCGTGTTTCTGCCTGATTTCTTCGCCATACTCGACTGCCTCCGAGCCGTGCCATCGTCCCGAGTGTAATGGAAGTGCGTTGCCCTTCGACTTGCTCCTTTCACAGAGTCGCTCAGGGCATTCTCTCTGACAGTGGCTTGCGATGAGCGAGTCTTCGGCTTGCCGACAGGCAAGACGAAGGCGAGTCGAATGGCGGGGTATCTGGGACGAGTTTCGCAACCGGTCGACATCCGCCGCCACGCTGGACTCTTGACAAGCGCCCCTCAGCATTTCACTTCTGGCTGCTCATCCATGAAGTGACTGCTCGCAAACGCGTGACCAGCCCCCGACTTCAAGTACTTCTCGAAGCGCAATGCTATCCGCTCGTTGCGGAACTCGATGCATACCTCGATGCCCCACGGTTTCCACTGAGCCGTGGACCGGTTCTGCCCCGCATTGTGTGCGCTTAATCGTGCCGCGACGTCAGACGTGACGCCGATATAGCGATTCTGTGGATGATTCAAACTTCGGATGATGTAGACGAATCGCTTTGCCGGGTAGATCACAACGACAGTGGAGCAAACTGTGCACCAGAGGAAGCGCGTAATCGGGCCGGAATTCGAGGCGAATCCCATGAGGTACGCAAATCCTGATCGATCAGACGGTTGTCGGGATCACACAGGGTCCACCGTCGCCGAGCACTCGCTTCGCTCGCGGCTCCGGTGGACAGCCTTCGCGGGACGCTCGCACGACTCGCTGGCCCGCCAGCCGTAGCCAGCGAGCGAAGCGAGCGCTTGAGCGAAGGCTGGCGGAGAGGGTGGGATTCGAACCCACGTGCCCCTTACGGGACAAGACGCTTTCGAGGCGCCCCCGTTACGACCACTTCGGTACCTCTCCGCGGGAGGATCAGTGGTGCAGAACTTCCTATTCTAGCTGATCGGCACGGTCTAGCTGAAGCCGGACACTCACCGACGATGGACGCTGGCCGATCGACGATGGACGATCAGGGCCGGAGCCATTTGACGAACCAATCCGCCATGACGAGCTCCGCGACAGGCGTGAACACATGGCCGGCGTTGGGCTGGAGATACAGCCCGAGCTTCTCCTCGGCGTTCATCGCCGTATAGGCTGTGCGCGCCGACCCGATGGCAAGCTCCACGCCCGGCAGCGGCGTCCGCGGATCCGAATCGCCGTTGATCGCCAGAAACGGACGCGGGGCAACGAGCGGCAGGATGGACGAGGCATCGAAGTCTTCGTAGATGCCCGGCGCGACTCGATCGTAAAAACGCCGGACGAACGCCGCATCGACGGTGGGCAGGCCTTCCCTGCGCGCCGCTTCTTCGACCGGCGGAGCAAAAGTCGACACTCGCGGCTGCCAGCGGTCGTTGTCGAGCGCCCACCGGAACCCCTGCACGCCGATAACCGAGACGACGGCAGCAATGCGATCGTCAACCGCGGCGGCGAGGTACGCTTCGGTGCCCCCCTTCGAAATGCCCATGATGCCAATCCGTTTCGGATCGACATCCGTTCTCGTCTCGAGGTAGTCGACCAGACGCATGACGTCCCACACGGTGTCGTACAAATACGGCCGCCCTTTGCCCGTGCGATAGGTCTCCGCCATGGCGGCGTAATACTGGCTGTTGCCTTCGCCGGCGCCCGGGCGAATGCGCGCACCGTGATGCCTCGCGTCGATCGCGGCTGTCGCCAGACCACGAGTCGCCATCGTCCGCATCAGGGCGAGCTGATCTTCCTTTTTCGCTCCGGTGCCGTGCAGGAAGATCACGACCGGTCTGCGATCGTTCAGGCGGGCAGATGTGATGAACACGCCGGGAACCCGCTCGCCCGCCTCTGCCGCGAACGACAAATCCTCGGCCCGATACGGCCCCGGCTCGATGCGCGCGCGACTCTGCGGCGCCAGTGGAACGCGAGGGCGATCGATTTGTTTGAGAAACGCGGACCGTATGCGCGAGGAGTCGACGGTGGTTTGAGCAGACGAGTGCGCCACCGCGGCGATGAACAACACGGTAATGGTCCGGCTAGCCCTAATCCCCAATCCCTAATCCCCAATCCCCGATTTGCCTCGGTCGTTCTTTCTCTTTTCCTGAAAGAACTGCTGCAGCAGCGCCCGGCACTCTTCCGCCATCACACCTGCAACGACGGTGACGCGATGATTCCAGCTCGGGTCGTCGATCAGCTTCATCGTCGAAACGTACAGCGCCGGTCTTCGGCTCCGGCGCTCCATAGATCAACGTTCCAATCCGTGCATGCACGATGGCGCCGACGCACATCGCGCAGGGCTCCACGGTGACGCAGAGCGTTGCGCCGGTCAGCCGGTAATTGCCGATTTTTTTGCCGCCAGCCTGAGGGCACAGATTTCGGCGTGCGCCGTTGGATCCACTGATGATATCGGTTGATTGAAGGCGGCGGCCACGATCTCGTCGCCGACCGCGACGACCGCCCCAATCGGAACTTCATCGCTCGCCATGGCCTTGCGCGCCTCGACGAGCGCCGCGTGCATCAGCTCTTCGCTGGATAGACCCACTCGCACACGAGCCTACTATGGTTTAGTCGTCATGGTCGTCGTGGCTATTGCCGTGGCCCCGCCGCAGCCGGCGCAGGGCGTGATCGAGCACATAGCCGGCGACCTTTCCTCCGAGCCTCTGCCCCTCTTCGCAGGCAGTCCTGAAGTGAATGCCGGCGTCGACCCGTGCATTCACAACGGCCTCCAACGCATCCTCGACGCTTGTGTAGCTCTGGGTGACGGGAGTGTCGTCTGGATTTAACAGCCGATCTGACACGACATCGAAGTCGGCCCGCTTGCCGAACTGATGCGCGAGCACTTCCGCCGCGGCCCCGCTCACACAGGAGTGACCCGACGGGTATCCGGATGGTTTGGCGTCGTAAACAACGTTGTCGTCCAATCGGGATCTTTCGACGTACGCTGGTTGCCGTCCTGGTCGGCGAAGTCGACGGCCGTCATTGGCCTCCAGAACTTGAATCGATATTTGGCTTCCCAGCACCCGATGGCGGCGTCGGCCATGGCAAGCGACAGTCGCGCGAACAGCCTGGCATTCTCCGGAAGGCTCAGCCCATCGGCCTCTGCGAGCGACACAACCGCGCCCTGCCACAACTGACTCGCGGTACCGGCGTTCCAGAACAGGCTGTTCCGCGCTTCAGCAGAGGTTGGGTTAGCGACGACCAGGATGGTCTGTCTTTGCGTCTCGTTGAAATCGATGGCATACAGGCGGCTGCGCAGTGGAGGCGGCGGATCCGGCCGGAATTGGGACGCCCGCTTCAATACCCAAGGGCGCATGCCTGGAAACTGCAGTCCCGCGCCGTTTGTGGGCGGGTTCGTGAGCGATCGCCACTCTCCCAGCGCCGTTCCCCCTGAATACGGCGGAGGAACGACGGTGAATCCATCGGTCGCACTAAACGCCCAGATCGCATCGCCGACCAGCTGTCCCCATGCGATTCCCTTTTCGATCGCCTCCGCACTTTCGACGATCGCACCAAGAGACGCTGCGAGTTGCGGGTCGAGGATGCCGATCTTTTGTGCCGGATACAGTTTGACCAGAATCACATACGCGGCCTGCACAGCTGCGGCACGGGACGAAGCGCCGTCCGTCTCATCGTCATCCGGCTCCACATGAATCGACTCATACCTCGGACGCACACCATTAATCGCATCAAAAACCGCCGCGTGCATGAGCGCGGCATTCCGCGTCATGTTCAGCGGGCTGGTATTGGCGGCCTTCGCCGCCTCGAACATCGTCAACGTCCACACCGTCACTTCGTCCGCCTGGGCTGGATTTGCGGACGCCGCCACCGCCACCGCCAACAACGCGAGGAAACGCTTCATAGCGGGCTCCTTTGGTGCTGCGGCTCGCCGGCCGCCGTTTTCGCCGATGAAAGGGGGGAACTACCGAGGGGAGACGCGCATCCTAGCACACCGGGTTACTATGAACCATGATGCGCTTCTCACTTTCTCTGGCGTTCGCCGCTCTTCTGCTGAGCGGCTCGACTTTGCCGTCGGCACAATCCACAACCGCACGCGCTACCGGTCCCGTAACGGCCGCCGTTCGGATTGATGTGTTCAGCGACTTCGAATGCCCGGCATGCAAGGCGCTGCACGAACAAACCATGAAGCGCATCAAAGAGGATTACGCGAAGCACGGCAGGCTGCGGCTCGTCCATCACGACTTTCCGCTGCCGCAGCACAAACAGGCGCGCCGCGCGGCGGCTCTGGCCGCGGCCGCGGATCGCATCGGCAAATACGACCTCGTTGCCGACGCGCTGTTCAAGCAGCAGGACACTTGGAGTAAAGGCGGGAATGTCGAGGACGCGGTCGATAGCGTATTGACGCCGGAAGAGCGCAAGAAAGTCCGCGAGATTGCCACCGACCCGGCCATCGCGGCGAACATCGAGCGCGACATTCAGCTCGGGCAGCGCATGCAGGTGAGCTCGACGCCGACGATGATCGTCACGCACAACGGCAAGCCCAGCCCTGTGGTCGGCGTGGTGAGCTATCCAGTCTTCAGCCGCTTCCTCAATACGTTGGTGGGGGAGGGGAAATAGTGATCGTCGATCGTCGATCGTCGATCGTCCAGCGTCGATCGACGTTGGACGATGGACGATGGACGATCGTCGCGCTAAGGGTGATTCTCGGCGCGGTGTTCATCTATGCGGCATATACGAAGCTTCGGCAGTCGTGGCTGCTGTTTGCGCTGTCGATCGATTCGTATCAGTTGCTGCCGGAGTGGGCCGTTTACGGACTTGCCCGTACGCTGCCCTTATTCGAGCTGGCGCTGGGCGTACTGCTGATCGCGGGCGTCGCCTTGCGGTATCTCTCGGTCGCGGCTGCCGCGATCCTGGGTCTCTTTTTTTCCGTGATGGTGGTGTCGTATTTTCGCGGCGCGGGCATCGATTGCGGATGTTTCGGTGTGGGTGAGCCGCTGAGTGCGAAAACACTGGCTCGCGACGGCGTTCTGCTCGCCGCCGCAATGGTGCTGGTCGTTCGCTCCTGGCGCGACGCTACGAGAAATTCCACCGCAGAGGCGCGGGGACGCTGAGCCGGACCTTCCGATCCACCATGCGGGTGGCGGGTCCGTCTGCAAGGCAGCCGTGTTCGTGCAGCGGTCGTTGTCCGTAGGCGGGCCGCCATGTTCGTGATCGAGCTCGTATATAAAACCGACCTCGCAGCCATCGACGCCCACATGGCGGAGCACGTGAGGTTCCTGAAGAAGTACTACGATTCCGGTCATTTCCTGATTTCGGGGCGGAAGGTTCCTCGGGATGGCGGCATCATCCTGGCAGCCGGCAAGAACCGGTCTGAGATCGAGACGATCATTCAGGAAGATCCGTTCATCACGCGCGGCCTGGCCGATTTCCGGATCATCGAATTCAGGGCCAGCCAGCGTGCCGGCATCATCCCGCGCACGCTCGCTTGACGCAGGCTGCAGATGGCCGATTCGCTCAAGACCTTCTTCTCTCCTGCTCTCGTCCGCCGCCTCGCCGCGGAGGTCGCCCGCGCGCATTTTTCTTTCAATGTGCGCGCGTTCACCCGGGAGGCGTGCGCAGGGCTCGACGATCTCGAGTTGCTCGATCGGGGAAAACACATTTCTCGCGCGCTCGCCGCGCACCTGCCTGAGTCGTATCCAGCAGCCGTCAAGATCCTGCTGCGATCGCTCGGACCGGAACATGCCTCGGAGGAACTTGTCGGTGTCGGGATGGCGCCATTTTTCTATCTTCCACACACGCTCTTCGTGGCCGAACACGGTCTCGATCATTTCGACGTATCGATGAAGGCACAATACGAGCTGACCAAACGCTTTTCGGCGGAATCCAGCATCCGTCCGTACATCGCGAGATATCCCGAGCGCACGTTTGCCGTCCTGCGTGAGTGGACGAGAGACCCGAACCCGCACGTGCGCAGGCTCGTGTCCGAAGGAACGCGACTGCGTCTCCCGTGGGCGGGCCGCGTCCCCTGGCTCGACGCCAATCCGGAGAGGGTTCTCACGCTGCTCGAGTTGTTGAAGGACGATCCGGCGACGCTGGTACGCCGGAGCGTCGCGAACAACCTCAACGATCTCGGGAAACTCCGGCCTGAGCTGCTGACGCGGACCTGCGCCGCATGGCTCGAAGATGCCTCGCCAGCGCGTCGCGCGCTCGTCGAGCACGCGCTCAGAAGCGCCGTCAAGCGCGGGCATGCCGAATCGCTGCAGCTGCTGGGATACGGAAAGAAGGCGTCAGTTGCTATCGACCACGTGCAATTCGATCCGCCGCGTGTGGCGATCGGCAGGCGCGTGTCGATTGGCTTCACGCTTCGCAGCAGATCGAGAACACCCCAGGACCTGCTCGTCGATCTGGCCGTCCACTTCGTGAAAGCGAACGGCCAGACGGCCCCGAAGGTATTCAAGTTGAAGCGGGTCGTACTCCCTCCTCGCGGCGAGGTCGAGTTGCGCACCGGCATTTCCCTGAAGGTCCACACCACGCGCAAACCCCGGCCCGGTACTACATGCGGTGGACATCATCATCAACGGCGCTGCCACACGCGCCGGCGCATTCGAGGTGACACGGTGAATCTGCGCATCGCGTTTTTCGTCGCGTGTCTCACCGCAACCACTGCCGGATGGCAGCAGGCGCCGCGCGCAAAACCGGAGGCGATCGGTCTCTCCTCTGCTCAGCTTCGTGAGGCGTCCGACCTGTTCAACAGATTTGTCGCGGAGCAGCGGATCGCCGGAGCCGTCGCGGCCGTGGCAAGACATGGGCAGATCGGTTATCTGGAAACCTTCGGCGTGCAGGACCTGCAGACGAAAGTGCCGATGTCCGAGCGATCGCTCTTTCGCATCTATTCGATGACCAGACCCATAACCGCCGTGGCGGTGATGATGCTGCATGAGGAGAAGCAGTTCGTTCTCGACGACCCGGTAGCGAAGTTCATTCCTGAGTTCGGAAACGTGGTCGTCGCCGGCACGCCTGGCGCGCCGCCGCGCGAGACAGAGCGGCCGATCACCGTCCGCGATCTTCTGCTTCACACGTCAGGGCTCAATGCGCGCACGTCGGAGATCTACCGCCGCGAGCAGGTCCGGTCGCGGACGATGACGATGGCGCAGTTCATCGCCAATCTGGTGCGCGTGCCGCTGATGGAGGACCCGGGCACACGGTATCGGTACAGCGAAGGAACGACGGTTCTTGGACGACTCGTCGAGATCTGGTCGGGAAAGCCGTTCGAAGCATTCCTCAATGAGCGCATCTTCCGGCCGCTTCGCATGACCGACACGATGTTCTGGGCGGCTACGCCGGATCAACGCGCGAGGCTCACGACGGTTTACGGGCCGGCGCCCGGCGGCGGCCTCTCACCTGTCGAGACCGAGACATTGCCGTTCACCGAGCGCCCGACGCTCATCGAAGGCGCCGTCGGCTTGCTGTCAACCGTGCCCGACTACGTGCGCTTCAGTCAAATGCTCCTCAATAAGGGGCAGCTGGACGGCGTCCGTCTGCTTCCTTCGAGCACCGTTGAGATGATGACCAGAAACGGCCTTTCGGCAGCGGTGCAACAGACCAAGGGAGGATCAACCGGGTGGGGTCTTGCGAACGTTCAGGTCGTGCTCGATTCAGCCGGCCAGGACGCGGCCGTCGGGGAATATGGTTGGGATGGCACGGCCGGCACGATCTTCTGGATCGATCCCGGCAAGAACCTGCTGGCGGTGCTCATGACGCAAAGCTCACCAGCGAACCCGGATCAGATTCGGCAGCAGTTCAAAGCAATCGTGCAGCTGGCGGCCAACTGATCGAGCTTGGCATCCGACATGCATTTCCATCACAAACTATGTCCCCTGACGATCCGTCTACACAAGACTCCATTCCTTACCGTCAGTTCGGCCGTCACGACGATCGCGTGTCCATCATCGGGCTGGGCGGATATCACCTGGGAAAGATGAAATCGGTGACCGAGGCCGTCCGGATCGTGCACGAGGCCGTGGACGCCGGCGTCAACTTTCTAGACAACGCCTGGGAATATCACGACGGCGAAAGCGAGAAGCGGATGGGGCGCGCGATCGCCGACCGGCGTGACGCGGTCTTTCTCATGACCAAGGTCTGCACGCACGGGCGCGATGCGCGAGTCGCGATGCGTCAACTCGAGGAATCGCTGCGGCGTCTGCGAACCGACTACCTCGATCTGTGGCAGATTCACGAGTGCGTGTACTACAACGATCCTGAACGTCATTTCGCCGCGGGTGGCGTCGTCGAGGCGCTCGTGCGGGCCAAAGCACAGGGAAAGGTCAGGTACGTCGGCTTCACGGGCCATAAAGATCCCGAGATCCATCTGCGAATGTTGACATCGGGATTTCCGTTCGACGCCTGTCAGCTTCCGCTGAACGGGTTCGATGCCAATTTCCACAGCTTCCAGCACAAGGTGCTGCCGGCTCTGGCGCGCCGGAAGATCGCGCCGATCGGCATGAAGAGCCTGGGGGAAACGCACGAGCGGTGACGAAGAAGATCGTCAAGGTCGATGCCGCCCTCCGGTATGCGATGAGTCTGCCCGTCTGCACCACCGTCAGTGGAATCGACTCTCTCAAAGTGCTGCGGCAGAACCTGCGGGTGGCGAGAGGCTTCACGCCAATGAGCCAGCGTGAGCAAGAGGCGTATGAAAAGAGCGTGAAGATTTACGCTACGGACGGGCGGTTCGAGCTCTACAAGACGACGGCCGAACACGAGGGAGAAGTCGGCCGCAAGCAGCACGGCTTCCCCTCGGAGGAAGAGCTCGCTCTCTAATCGCGGTCAGGCTTATCCGGATGTTCGTCGTCCACGGCACGCGGTACGTCGTGCGTGAACTTGTCGTGCTTCGGCGGATCACCCGGCTTCCAGTCGTGCCATGGACGCTCGGTATAGATCGTGTTCATGCGGCCCAACTCTTCAATACGCTCCCGGTGCGGATCCTTAGGGGTGTCTGCCATGGGAAGAGCATATCAGACAGCGCTGGCTAGCCGGTGGCCAGTAGCCGGTAGCCAATAGTCCTGAGGCTGGCAGGCGGTAGCTGGTAGCCTGTAGTTGGAGGATTCATGAAAACACGCCAGGTCGTCGCCGTTCTGCTCATCGTCGTCGGGCTGATTTCTCTGCTGATGGGCGGCATTTCGTGGACGCGGGAAGAGACGGTGCTCGATCTCGGTCCGATCGAGGCGAAGACGCGCGAGCGGGAAACGATTCCGCTGCCGCCGATCCTCGGGGGACTGCTGCTCGCGGGTGGCGTGGCGCTGCTGCTGATCAAGCCGCGCAAGTCTTAAATCAGGAGATCAGGAGATTAGGAGATCGTAATAGAGTCTTGCTGTAGCCATCATTCGCGTACTTGCAGTGAAAGTAGACAGAAAAACGCGAAAAAAGACGGCATGCGTGTTGCTCTCTCTTATGGCAACATCGCTCGTCCCCACCTCACGGCGGACGGCAACACCCAACCAAAACGACGGGAGGCGTTCATTTGCCTCCCCGCTCGCCATTTCATCGAGTCTTTCCGCTTATTCCTTCGTCCATTTTTTCTTGCCGGGTCCGTCTCCACCCGGCTTGCTTGAGCCTATCGACTTCCGCTTGCGCGCCTGATACTGATTGGTCTTCCCCGTGCGTGACGTGCCGACGCTTCTCTTCTTCTGATCCTTCCGCTGCCCTGTCTTTTTCGCCATAGAAGAATCCTGCAAGCTCCTTCTGAGCCTGCCATGTCTGCAAATGATTTAAGCTGTTGATTCTGAGAGTTTTGGTGCGCCCAGCACGACTCGAACGTGCGACCTCCTGGTTCGTAGCCAGACGCTCTATCCAACTGAGCTATGGGCGCGCTAGAAACCGACCCTTGAGTCTAACATATTGACGCTATGGGTCACCTCGATCACAAGGCCACTTCGCCAGCGACGGTGCGCTGCTACGTCTTGACCATCAGCGACACGCGTCAGCCGTCCAACGACACCAGCGGCCGCGCGATCGCGGAGCTGCTTGAAACGAATGGCCATGAAGTGGCCGGACGATCCATCGTCAAAGACGATCCCGACGCCATCCGATCCACGTTGCAAAAACAGCTGGACGAATCGTCTGCGCAGGTCATTATCACGACGGGCGGCACGGGCATCACCTCGCGCGACTCCACCTACGAAGTCGTCTGCAACCTTCTCGACAAGCGCCTCGAGGGATTCGGCGAGCTGTTCCGCATGCTGAGCTACGAAGAGATCGGCGCATCGGCGATGTTGAGCCGCGCGTGTGCGGGGACAGCGCAGGGGAAAATCATCGTCTCGCTACCCGGATCCGAAAACGCCGTGCGTCTGGGCATGAACAAGCTGATACTGCCTGAGCTCGGCCATCTGGTCCGCGAGCTGTCCCGCTAATGTCGCCCGCCAGAATGCGGCCCTTCGGCGACGTCATCACGCTCGACGCCGCGCGCGCCATTCTCGATCGAACCGGCACGCCGATCGATCGTGTAGAAACTGTTCCCCTCACCGAGGCCGCCGGCCGCGTGCTCGCGAGAGAGATCATCGCCGGCGGGGACGTTCCACCGTTTTCGCGCGCTGGCATGGACGGCTACGCCGTGCGCGCGCGCGATACCGCCGGCGCGTCGCGCGCACATCCACGCACGGTCGCTCGCGCTGGCGTGCTTTACACGGGTCAGGTCTCTACACGTAGTGTCGGCGACGGAGAGTGCATCGAGATATCCACGGGCGCGCCGCTGCCCGAGGGGGCCGACGCTGTCGTGATGGTGGAAGAAACTGACGCAGTCGGCGACGTAGTGCGGATTTTTGCCGAGGTGCTGCCGCAGCAGAACGTCGGACGCCGGGGCGCGGATATTCAAGCGGGTCAAATCGTCGTCGCCGCGGGAGAGACGCTCAACTCCAGCCGCATCGGCGCGGTCGCGGCCGTCGGCGTGCCGAAGGTCGACGTGTACGAACGTCCACGAGTGGCGATTCTCTCGACGGGCAACGAAATCGTGGAGCCTGGAGAGGCCCTGCGTCCGGGCCACATTTACGACATCAACCGGTTCACCGTTGGCGCGGTCGTTTCGGAAAACGGCGGAGTTCCAACGCGCCTATCCTCCCGCACCGGACTCACTCGACGCGCTGGTTGCGGCATTCGAGAACCTCCTGGCCAACGACATCATCGTGTTTTCGGGAGGGAGTTCTGTCGGAGAGCGCGATCTCATTCGCGATGCGATCGCAGCAAAGGGAGAGCTGCTATTTCACGGCGTCGCGGTGAAACCGGGCAAACCCACCGGCCTTGGCATTGTTGCCGGGAAGCCTGTATTCGCCATGCCTGGATACCCGACCTCCTGCCTGTCGAATGCCCACATGCTGCTCGTGCCGATGCTTCGGCGAATGGCTCGCCTTGGACCGAAGATCAACAAGACGCTCACCGTGCCCCTCGCGGCGCGGGTCGCATCAGCCAACGGCCGGCATCAGTTCTATACAGTCAGGATTGAAGAGGGACGTGCCGTGCCTGCCTTTAAGGCATCGGGAGACATCACCAGCATGTCGCGCGCGGATGGCTACATCGAGATTCCCGCCGATGTCGATCACGTTCCGGCGGGAACCCCGGTGCAGGTAGTGCTGTTTTAGACCACTATCGTTTAATGGCGTCGCCGACGTCCTTGATGGCTTCACCGACTTTGCGCTTCGCCGTGCCGAATCCGCCCTGAACCTTACCGCCGGCTTCCTGCGCCTCGCCCTCGGCCTGCAAGTCCGGGTCATCTGTAAGGTCGCCGGCCGCCTGCTTGGCCTTCCCCTTCAGCTCTTCTGCCTTGCCCTCGACTTCATCACGGTTCCACATGGGATATTCCTCCGCATGGTACTTGTGCAGAACACGTGCCGCCTTGCGCCGCCGTCTTATCGGCGGCCGATTTTGCGCTCGTATTCCTGCTCGAGCACGTCAGCGGTATGAAGGTCGAAGTGCGGGGCTGTCCGCGGGTATTTGCCTCTGAACTCGCTGTGGCATCTGTAGCACACAGTCACGTCGCCCAAACGTCCGTAAACGATCAGATCGATCAGCGCGGCTCCCCCGAGAATGCTGTAAGCGATGAGATCTTCCCCGAACCAGTAGAACACCGCGCTGATGAGGGCACCGATGACGACGACGGTGAGGCCGACTTTGGGATCGAAGTCTTTGCGGATGTAGAAGTCGCGGCCGGCGCAGAGAGGACACTGGTCCACCCCGGTGTCCGCGCGTAACGCTTCCGTCCATGACAGCGCCAGCACCCGGCCGCACCTGCCGCACTCGATCGATTCCGGGGGTTCGCCCGCGCTGACAGGCAGGCCGGCATCGCACTTCGGACAGCGAACGACGATTTTCACGGTCCAGATTATTACTCATCGCGCACGGTCGGATATTTGATGCCCAGCTGGTCGAGATATGTCTTGTACTTGGTCGGGTCGTAATAGAGCTTGCGCATTTCCGGTCTGTATTTCGCCATGATTGCTTCGTTCAACCACACCGCCGGTTTGTCCTCCGGACGGAGCAGCGGCGTGTATTTGCGGTTCTTCGTCTGAACGTTCTTGAAATAGTCCCAGGCCTGCTCCGACACCTCTGGACGTGTGAGGATGTCGAGCACCGTCATCGCCTGCACCTTCGCGCCGGCGATCACGCCTTTGTGCGCGATGGGCGTGGCCATCGCAACCGCGTTGGCCCAGTTGTGCCCGGGCCCCGCCTGGAAATTCGCCGGGAAGCTCAGCGATACCGTCGGCAGATTCCACGAGATGTCGCCGATGTCGTCCGACCCGCCGCCGCGCTTTTCCTCTTCGTCCATGGTTTCGCGGCCGCGCAGCTCGCGGAGCTCCGTTGCCAGGCCGACCTCGGGCACCTTCAGCTCCCGCTGCAGCGCCTTCGCCAACGTCACATCGGCTTCGGTCCATTTCGGCAACCCCACCGACGCGATGTTCTGATGCATCGTCTCGGCGAGCGTGCGATTCATGTGCGAGGGCCACGCCGATCCGAGCACACGAGACCGCACCGTGGTGTCGGTCATCATCGCCGCGCCCTTCGAGATGTTGTCGCCGATCTCCCACATGCGTTTGATGCCTTCGTACGACGTCTGGCGGAAGTAGTACCAGACCGACGCGTTGCTTGGAACAACGTTGGGCTGGTCGCCGCCGTTGGTCACCACGTAATGCGAGCGTTGCTGAATGGGAAGGTGCTCTCGACGGTAGTTCCAGCCGACGTTCATCAATTCGACCGCGTCCATCGCGCTGCGGCCTCGCCACGGCGCGCCCGCGCTGTGCGCCGACTCTCCGTCGAAGGTGTATTCCACGGAGATGAGCCCGTTACCTCCACCTTCGCCCCATCCGGTGCCGAGGTTGCTGCCGACGTGGTTGTAGAGCACGATGTCCACGTCTTTGAACACGCCCTCGCGCACGTAGTACGCCTTCGTCCCGAGCTGCTCTTCCGCGACGCCTGGCCAGAGCACGAGCGTCCCCTGCATTTTTTCGCGCGCCATGATGCGCTTGACGGCGATCGCCGCGGTGATATTCAGCGGCACGCCAGAGTTATGCCCCTCGCCGTGCCCGGGCGCACCGGCGATCATCGGCGCGCGATAGGCCACGCCAGGCTTCTGCGACGCCTGCGGAATGCAGTCGACGTCGGAACCCATCGCGATCACCGGTTTGCCCGACCCGTAACGCGCCGTCCATGCCGTCGGAATGCCGGCTATCCCTTTCTCGATCGTGAAACCCTCTTTCTCGAGGATGGCGGTCAGATACGCCTGCGTCTCGAACTCCTGGAATCCGAGCTCGCCGAAGCTGAACACCGAGTCGACCATCTGCTGGGCGAAGTCGTACATGCCATCGATATCCGCGGCTATCTCCTTCTTGTACCGTTCGAGATTCGGAGGAGCCGGAGTCACCGCTGACGACGGCTTCGCCGTCGGCGATTGCATCGCTGGTGTTGCGGCCATGAAAATGAAGCTGGTCGCTACTACCGCACAACACACTCGAGTCGAGACCATTTCAGCTCCTTCGCAGTCGCGCCATCGCGTCATCGTGTTGCGTTCGTGTCTTCGTGCCTTCGTGGTTGTGTCTTCGTGCCTTCGTGGTTGTGTCTTCGTGTCTTCGTGATTAGTTCAAGCCGGCAAAATTGAAGATGTCGGTGGCCAGCACTTTTTCCTGCCCGGCGAACCCGTACACCTTGCCTGCGCCTTCGATGACGATGAATTCGTTGGCGGCGTGTGAATTGCCGCCATAACCCACGCCGCCCGAGGAGATCGGCACGCTCACCTGATCGCTGGTGAACAGATAGGCCGGCCAGTAGCCGCCGGTCATCTTGTCGCCCGACAACTCCCTGGGACGGCGATACGGCACACGGAAGATATCGAGCGATTTGGCCTGGGCGGCCGGCAGATCGCCCTGCAGCTTCGCCACGCGCCACGGCACATCGCCGATCAGCTTCACGTCCACATCCGCGTATCCGTTCTTGACGAGCTGCTTCTTGATCTTCTCGACGAGGTCGGGTCCCGTCATGTTGGGCACGTAGCGGATATTGTGCTTCGACGTGATCTTGTTCGGCAGAATCGCGCCGGCGCCGCCCGCATACATGTTGCCGCCCCAGATGCCGTCCATGTTGAACGAGATCCAGTTGCGGTCGTGCATCAGCTGCACCGGGTCGTCGGCCATGAACCTCGCCACGCCGAGATTCTTCGCCGCGATCGCCATATCTATTTCTTTCGCCGCCTCACGCCACGACGCCCACTGCTCCTTGCTCGGCGCCACCGCATCGTCATAAAACCCGTCGACCTTGATCCGGTTGCCGTCTTCTGTGATGAGCGACGCGAGCATCTTCATGTGGCGCCACGCGGGGCTGTCGACGCTGCGCTTGTTGCCGCCGTGAATGTCCGACACGGTCGGTCCTCTTCCCCACTTCGCACCGCTCGTCGTCAGCTCGATGTAGACGCACCCTTCGGAGTTTCCCGGCGAAATCCCGCTGCGGCCGTCGTAGTTCTGTCCGCCGTCACGCCAGAGCGCTTCGGCATCCTTGAAGAGGTCGGGATGGGTCTTCACGAACTGGCGAAGGCCGATCGACATGCGTTCTTCGTCACCCTCGGCGACGACGATCAGGTTCACGGGAAGCTTGCCGGTCACCTCCTTGATGGCCATCAGCGCATTCCACTGCGCCATCTGCCCGCCCTTGGAATTGTTCGTGCCTCGGCCGATCATCACTTTCTTGAACGGCGCCTGTTCGACCAGGCGTCCCTCGAACGGCGGCGCTATCCACACGTCGGGCTGAGTCACCGGCATCGTGTCGTACATCCAGTAAATCAACAGCGTTCGAGGCGCTCCGAAATCGCACTTCGCGTACACGACCGGGTTGCCCTGCGATCCGTATTCGGTCGTGCCGACGTCGTAGACACGGGATTCCTGGCAGCCCAGCTGTTCCCAGAAACCCTTCACCATTTCCGCGGATTCCGGAATGCCCTCGCCGGAGTTCGAGATGCTTGGCTGCTGAATCCACTTCTGCAGGTTGCCCACGTGCTCGTCGATGTGCTCATCGATGTACGCATAGACCTTCTTCAAGTCCTCCGACTTGACCATCGAGAGATCCGGTGAGAGCTCCTCGTCCCCAGCGGCGCGGACGCCCAAAGATTTCACGGCTGGCACCGCGTCGCTGGCAGCGGCGGGCGTCTGTGAATCGCCTTGTTGAGAGGGCGCCGAGCAGGCGGTCAGCGCAAAACAAAACAGGCCGAGACAGGCAAATCGCATCAGTGGAGACATCAGGGCATCCATCCTTTCACTCAAATCTCAGGGCATCGATTGGATCGAGCTGCGACGCTTTTTGCGCCGGGTAAAACCCGAAGAACACACCGACCGCCAGCGCCGTGCCGAACGCCAGCGCAACCGCCGCAGCCGACATCGTGGTCTGCCATTCGAGCAGCTGCGCGACGGCGAACGACGCGGCAAAACCAAACACAATTCCGAGCACGCCGCCGATGATGCTGAGCGTGAAGGCCTCGATTAGAAATTGCGCGCGCACGTCACGGCCGCGGGCGCCCACGGCGAGCCGCAGCCCGATTTCGCGCGTACGTTCGGTCACCGAGACCAGCATGATGTTCATGATGCCAATGCCGCCGACGATGAGGGAGATCGCGGCGATGCTGGCCAGCAGCGCGGTGAGCGTGCTGCTGGTCTGCTGCAGGGTTCCAGACATCTGTTCGGCGGTGATCTCGTCGAGCTGCGGCAGATTGGCGAGCACGAACACCGCCGCCGACGTATACAGACCTTGCGACAGCGCCTTGGCCGCCTCCGTCCGCACGGTGAAGTCGTCGGGCACCCCCTCGGTTTCAGACCCGTCGCCTTTCCCGATCTTGTGGCGCACGCGCAGCAGCCTCGTGACGTCGCCGGCGATTCTGGCCGTCTCGCCTGCAAGCTCCGCCGCGATGGTGATGGTCTGCAGGTGCCCGATGCCCATCGCCTGTTGCACTGAGGTGTAGGGAATGAACACGCTCTCGGATTGATCCTCGATGCGGCTTTCGGTGACGCCTTTGACGGAGTACTGACGGCCGCGGACGATGAAGGTCTGACCGATTGGATCGACGCCGGCACCGAACAACTGATCGCTGGCGCGCGTGCCAATCACCGCCATCCGCGCGCCATTGCGGACGTCGTCGTCGGTGAACATGGTTCCCGAACGGAATCGCCACGAGTGCATCTGCGCGAACGACGGTGAGGTCCCGATGACGCGGCCGAAATACCTCCGGGCGCCGGCCTGCATCGGCGCGCGATCCGACAATCCAGGCGCGAGATGCATGATGCCTTTCACCTCGCGCGAAATCGCCGCGGCATCTTCCGATGTTAGAGTCTTCGCGGCGCCCAGTCCGGCTGCCACCCGCAGCTCATCGCCGCCCCGCGTGTAGTTGCCGGCGTTCACGTACACGAGGTTCGTGCCTGCCGACTTCACGTCGGATTCGACAGATGCCTGAGCGCCGTTTCCGAGCGCCACCATGGTCATGACGGCGCCGACGCCGATGATCATCCCGAGCATCGTGAGAAACGTCCGCATCTTGTGGCGGCCGAGAGCCTTGAGCGCGATTCTGAAACCGGTCGTGTAATGCATCTACTCGTACCTCAGCGCGTCGATCGGATCGAGGCGCGCGGCCTGGCGTGCCGGATAGAAGCCGAACAGAATTCCAACCGCTGCCGCCACACCCGCGGCAATGAAGATGCTGGCGGGCGAAATCACGGTCGCCCATCGAAGGAAGCGGCCGACGCTGCCGGATGCGGCGACGCCGACCAGGATCCCGAGAGCGCCGCCAATGAGGCTGAGCGTCATCGCTTCGGCGAGGAACTGAAGCAGGACGTCTCGGCCGCGGGCGCCGATCGCCATGCGCAAGCCGATCTCGCGCGTGCGCTCGGTCACCGAGACGAGCATGATGTTCATGATGCCGATGCCGCCAACGAGCAGCGACACCCCGGCGACGCTCGAGAGCAGAACCGTCATGGTGCGGCTCGAGCGCTCGAGGGTTCTGGCCATTTCTTCGAGCGTCACCTTGTCGAGGCCCACCACGCTTCCCATCACCGCCCTCGCAAGCATGGGATTGATGCCCTTCCCCATCACCGCGTCCCGGGCCTGCGGCTTGACGGTAAAGTCGTCCGCGTCATCGGAGCCGAGCTTGTGCCGAGCCCGCAGCAGCCGCACGATGTCCTGAGAGACGCGCGACGACTCGCCGGCAACTTCGACCGAGAGGAGCACGTTGTGGAGATGTGAGATGCCGAGGACGTCCTGAAGGGCGGTGTAAGGAACGAAAATCTCGTCGAACGAATCTTTGCCGCCAAACCCGCCGGCGCGGTGAACGACGCCGACCACCGTCAACGTCTGTTTTCGCGTTTCGATCGTGCGCCCTACGGGATTCACGCCGGGCCCGAACAACTTGTCCCTCGCGGTGGAGGTGAGCACGGCCACTTTCTCGCGATCGTCGACTTGCCGCCGCGAGAAAAATCGTCCCGCGACAGGCGTCAGCACTCGAATCGACGTGATGTCGGCGTCGGTGCCCTGCAGCCGTGCGAAGAGCGTCGCGCCCGGAGCCCGTACGACGGCCGTCTCCGTGACGCCTGGTGCGCGGTAGCTCACACCTTTCACATCTCCAGCAATCGCGTCGGCATCTGCCACCGTGAGCGTCAGCGCCGCGCCTTTGCCTGGCAGCCGCGGTGAGATGCCGCGGCCCGGCCACCACGCCTCGCTGGAGCCACCTGTCGCTGCATGTCCCACTCTTGGCGCGCTCGACACACCCGAGCCGCCGCGCGAGTCCGCCGAGACCGTCATCCCCGGCTTCGCCACCGCCGCCGCTCTCGATCACGTCGGATCCGTAGTCGTCCGTGATGCGCAGATAGTTGCCGGCGACGACGGTGATTTGATTCGTGCCCGCCGCCTTGACGTGCTGCTCGATCGACATCCGCGCGCCCGTGCCCAACGCCACCATCGTGATGACGACCGCCACCCCGATCGTCACGCCGAGGAGCGTCAGCGACGATCGCAGCCGGTTGCGCCGGAGCGCGCGCAGAGCAAGCAGAAAAGCAGGCGCTGACAGGCATCTATTCGAACCTCAAGGCATCGATGGGATCGAGGCGCGCGGCCTGCCGGGCGGGATACATGCCGAAGAACACGCCCACCGCGCCGGCCACCAGAACTGCCACCGCCACAGCGCCGATCGACACGTCGGCCGACCACCGGAGCATCCGTTCGACTCCGCTTGCGACAATCAGCGCAAGCACGACTCCGACGATGCCGCCAGTGACGCTCAGGGTGACCGCCTCCGCGAGAAACTGCATCAGCACATCGCGCGATCGCGCGCCGATAGCCATGCGAAGACCGATCTCGCGCGTCCGCTCGGTCACCGACAGCAGCATGATGTTCATGATGCCGATGCCGCCCACGAGCAGCGACACGCTCGCCACGCTTGCGAGAAGCAGCGTCATCGTCCGGCTGGCGCGCTGAGCGTGTGCGACAGCTGCTCGAGCGTGACTTGCTCGAGCCCCGGCGCATTTCCGGCGATCGCTCTCGCGACATCTCGGTTCACGCCTTTGCCAAGGGCAACCGATGCCTGGGTGTTGACGACGAAGTCGTCCGGAGCCGCCTCTCCGATTCCGTGACGTTCGCGCAATAGCTGCGTGACGCGCCTCGACAGCATCGTGGTGTCTCCGGCAGACCGCGAGGTGATCGTGATGCTGTTGAGCTTGGTGAGGTTCAGCAGCCGGTGGACGGTCGTGAGCGGAACGTAGACTGCGTCGAACTGATCGTCTCCCACGGCGCCGGTCGTCGCCCAGTTGGAGCTCGCCACGACGCCGATCACTCGGAAGGGCTGGTTCCACACGAGGACTTCTTTCCCGCGCGGATCCACGTCGGCGCCGAAGAGGCGCTGGTGCACGACCGTGCCGAGCACAATAACCTGCTCGCTTCCCTGGAGCTCCCGATCGGAAAAAAAGCGGCCGAACTTCCACGTCCAGCTCCGGCGAATGCGCGGCAGGTCGGTTTCGGCGCCGTGAAGACGCGTGAACCAGCGCTTGCCTTCCGACACGACACGCGCCGATTCGTGCACACCCGCCGAGACGTACTGCACGCCGCTGACCTCCGACCGGATCGCCGCGGCGTCGTCGCGCGTCAGCGTCGCCGCGGCGCCCAGTCCGGCGGCAGAATCGCCGAGCCGCTGCCTCGCCGTCGGATGATTGTGCTTCTCCATCGGATCGTCTTCCGGATGCGCAGCCAGAACGACGTCGTCGAAGCCCGGAAGTCTCGGGTCGGGCGTGTCGCAGCCAGCCGTTGTGATCCTCGACGCCGCCCCCACCGCTCTCGCCTTTCATCTTGTAATTGCCGGCGACCACCGTAATCACGTTCATCCCGGCTGCGACAAGCTGTTCTTCGATCGACGTTCGCGCGCCATTTCCCACGGCCACCATCGTCACGACGGCGCTCACGCCAATCGTGATGCCGACGAGCGTCAACACCGAGCGCAGCGGATTGCGCTGCAGCGTCTTCATCGCCAGCCGGACGGCCTCGTGAACGTCCATCACGCGATCTCGGCGACGGGAACAGGAAGCTGCTCGAGCTCGTCGCTCGCCCGCCGCGCAAACGTGTTGGGGCCATCCGCGACGATTCGGCCGTCGCGGAAACTGATGATGCGGGTGCCGTATTCGGCGATCTGATGTTCGTGAGTGATCACGATGACCGTGATGCCCCTGTCGCGCTGAAGCTGCTGGAAGATCTCCATCACCTCGATGCTCGTGCGCGTGTCGAGGTTTCCCGTCGGCTCGTCGGCAAGCAGAATGGGCGGTTCGGTCATCAGCGCGCGCGCAATGGCCACGCGCTGCTGCTGACCGCCCGACAGCTGGTTGGGATGATGATGCGCGCGATCGGCGAGGCCGACCGCCGAAAGCGCGTTCATCGCTTTGCTGCCGGCGATCGGCGGCCGAAATCTTGCCGCGGTTGTAGAGCAGCGGGAGCTCTACGTTTTCGACCGCCGACGTGCGCGGCAGCAGGTTGAAGCTCTGGAACACGAACCCGATGGTCGAGTTCCGCACGTAGGCGAGCTCGTCCTTCGATAGCGTCGAGACATCCCGCCCTTTGAGCACGTACCGCCCGGTGGTCGGCTTGTCGAGGCAGCCGAGGATGTGCATGAACGTCGACTTTCCCGATCCGGACGGTCCGACGATGGTGACGAACTCACCCGCCTGGATGTCGAGCGACACCCTGCGGAGGGCATTCACCTTGACGTCGCCGACGACGTAAATCTTCGCGAGGTCGCTAATTTGAATGAGAGGCGCCATGGTTGAGTCCCGCAAAGTTGTTCGCCCCTACCAGTTAATCTTGGCGCCGAGGCGGGCGACACGCGGCGGAACGATGTTGGTCGGCCGCAGGTATGACGTGCCGGATGCCCACGTCATGTTCTGCACCGGGTTTGCGTTGAGCACGTTGTAGAGATCGAAGAACGGCGATACCGTCAAGGTCGAATCGAGACGGAAGACCTTTTCCGCGCGGAAATCGACGATGCTCACGTTGTCCTGCCGGTTCGTATCGATCGGCTCGGCCGGGACGCGGATGGTGCCGTAGTTCATCACGGCGGTGAATGTCCGTCCGTAGTTCTGCCCGGCCTGGTGCCGCAGCATCGGCGAGATCTTCAGTCCCCATGGGCCTTCGTAGGTGCCATGCAGCTTCAACGACCAGTCGGTGTATTTGACCTGGCCGTCCGGCTCGCGTGTTGATCAGATGGTTCGGCGTGATCGGCAGGTCGTCCTGACGGAACACCTGGCCGAAGTAGTCCTTTTCCTGTGCCGCGCTCCAGGTGTGGCTGAACGAGAACATCCCCGACCAGCGGTTGCTCATCCGCTTGGTGGCAGTGACCTCCCACGTGTAGTAGTCCGATCCGCCTGGAACGTTGTCGCGGGTGTTGACGACGGGCAGCGACGCGTATTCGGGCGCGAGGTTGAACGCGGCGATCGACGGACCGTCGTCTGCGTTGTTCATCACGCCGTCCGCGCCCGGGTCCCGGATTGTCGTCGGCACGGTGAACGCCGAGAACGGACGGTTCGCGTTGAACTGCATCGCGAGCTGGCGTTCGCCGCGCCACACCGCGCCGGTTCGCACGCCGAAGTTCGCCATAAGCTCCCGCTCGAGCCAGAACGCCACCTCGTTTGTGTAGGTCGCCTGCAGGTCCTCGGCAATCCGGGCGCTCGCGAGACCGCCCGCGCTGCTGTTGAGCCTGCCCTCTTCGCCCGGTTGATACAGCAGGTCGCCGTTGAGGTCGTTCCAGACGTAGCGGCGGTTCCATACCTCCGGATTCGAGTTGACGTCCTCGCTGAGCGTCGTGCCGGGGTTCCACCAGTACTTTCCATAGTTGGCTTTGAGAACGGTCCGGCCGTCTTCGGTCAACGCGAAGCTCATGCCGACGCGCGGCGCGAACAGGTTGAACGTATTCACGTTGTCCACCGCCTCGAAGACGATGTCGGCGGCGGTGAACAGACCGGCGTTGTGCTCCTGTTCGGGAAGGAAGTTGCGATAGTAGTCGTAGCGCAGGCCGAGGTTCATCGTCAGACGGTTGCCGAGCCGCCACGTGTCCTGTATGTAGAGTCCAGTCGTGTAGAGGCCGTTTTCCGATTTCGCCGGCTCGAAGAGCATGACCTCCGAGGCCACTCCGCTGCGCAGCACGTGGAGCACGTCGTTGTACGACCCGCTGAACCGCTGAGGCGTCGCCGTCTCACGGAACCACTCGCCGCCCACCTTGAAGTTATGGCTGCCCATCCAGTTGTTGCGGAAGTAGCTCATCGAGCCCAGCACCTGGGTCCGCTGACGATCGAGCTGACGCGAGCGGGCTTTGCCCGACACGATGCTGGTGTTCAGGTCTTCGTAGCTGGCGGCGGTGCCGTTCGCGGTATCGGGCCAGCTGTAGCCGAACTGGCCTCCGCGGATTTCGAAGAACGTCGAGGGCGACAGCACCGAGTTCCATTCGCCCTTCCAGAGCAGCGGGCTGTAGTCCTGCCGGAAGCTCGCATCTTCGGTCAGGTGGATGGCGGCGGTCGCGCCGAGCAACTGCCGATCGAGCCGGTTCTTCTGAACCTTCGTGCTGGGCTGGTAGTAGGCGATCAGCTTGTTGTTGGTGGAGAGCTGATAGGTGAACTTGCTGGTGAAGTTGCCGAGGTGGGTCTCGTGCGGCTTCACCGGGAAGTTCGTGTAGCGAACCGACGAATCGAGGCTGCGCACGGAGGCATACCACCAGATCGTGTCGCGCTTCATGAATCCGCCGATGTCGGCGTTGAGGTCGCGATAGCTGTTCAGGCGATTGGTGTCTTCAGGTTCCAGGCCTCCGCCTCCCGAGACGCCGGCGGCTATCTGCTCTTCGTCGATGTTGTACGACTGCCAGTCGGCCGATTCATAGTCGCCGTAGAACGAGCCCGTGTAGCGGTTGCCGCCGGACTTGCTGACGAGCACGGTGTAGACGCCGGGCACCGGACTCTCCGCGCTCGTCGCTCCGCTGCCGATCGACACTTCCTGGAACGACCCGTAGTCGACGTAGTTGCCGAACGAATCCGTCCCTTCGGTGGAGTTGATCCCTTCGACCATGGGGCGGTTCTGCCCGGTCGTGCCGTAGACGAAGTAGTTCGTCTGCGTTCCGGCCGCGCTGCCGCCGACGTCGATGCGCGCCAGCTTGACGCCAGGCGCTTCCGAGAGAATCGCCCAGTAGTCGCGCGCGCTCGGCAGGTTCGCCATCATCTCCTTGTCGAAGGTGGTGTTGATGGCGGTGGACTGCGTGTCCACGACGGGAGACTCACCCGACACCTGAACGCTTTCAGTGAGCGTCGCAACGCCCATCTGCATGTTGATGGTGGCCGTGAAGCCCGCCGTCAGCCTGATGCCGTCACGCGTCACCGTCGCGAACCCGCTGAGCTCGAACACCAGCTTGTATTCGCCCGGCGGGATCGACACGAAGCGATACAGACCCACAGCGTCGCTCACCTGGGTCTGCACGCCCATCATCGCGGGTCCCGACAGCGTGGCCGTTACGCCGGGAAGCACTCCTCCCTGTTGATCGGTAACAGTTCCCGTAACAGTGGATGTCGTCGCGCTCGTTGTCTGCGCGCGAGCCAGCGTCGCGGTGAGCAGAATCAGCAGCGCGAAAGACGTGATGCGAACCATGCGGACCTCCCTGATGGCGTGTGTGTCAACGGATGCGGCGTGCGGTGCCGACGCCCGTATTCGCAACGCACGTGCCACGTCGCTGCGCTCTCGCATTTCGCTGGGTTTTCTGAACAAACTCGCGCGATACGCGGCGCTGCGGCGAACACGACGCCGCTGAGATCCGACAACGGTGAACATTCCAACCGCACATGAAACAAGAACGTCGATCGCGAGCGCAAAGACGGCTCCGCAAGTACGTGCGGCGCGACTTTTTCGGTGTTCAAACGGATCGCCGCGGCCACAAACTTGTTCACGCGGGAAAACCGATCGACGAAGATGTTGGTTCATCAATTCGATATATCTCGGTTTTTGCTCAGCAATTTCGCGAAGACGGCGGGCGCGTAAATTGCCATTCGTCCTGCCGTGTTCAAAGCGATCTGTCTGTTCGTTTCCATTGCGGCAGGTGCCTCGTGCACCGCGCAGTCGCAGTCCGCGCCAACTGACGCCCCGCCTGCCGGCTCTGTCCCCGACCACAGCGCGCACACCAGCGAGGCGCATGGAAATCACGACCCGCATCACGGCGGCGTCGTCTACATGAAGGACAACCTGCACTTCGAGATCGTGTTTACCCGTGAAGGAACGCATCGCATCTACTTCAGCGACGCAGCGCGCGCGGCGCTGCCGGCGTCTACGGCGTCGGAAGTGACGGTGTCGTTTTCGAGCGGCGAGGAACCACGTGAAGTCCTGAAAGCCGATGTCGACGAGACGGGAGAGAGCTGGATCGCCAATGGAAAAACGGTGCCGAAGGAAGACACCTCGGCACGCGTGACGTTTGTCGTGGAGAACGAGCCCTACTGGATAGACGTGCCGTTCATCGAGGCGTCGCCAGACGCCGGTGGGCGGTAATGGAACGTCCATCGTCGATCGTCCATCGTCGATCGTCCATCGTCCATCGTCGATCGTCCATCGTCGGTCGATCCTGGCGCGCGATGGTTTGCGCTGGCGGACTCGTCGCCCTGGTCGGCGTCGTGGCGGTTGCGGACCGGATGCCCAACACGACGCTGTCGATGGACGCCAGGAAGTATCTCCAGCTCGTCGATGCGCTCGAACGGTTGAACCCGGAGTCGGTGGACCATCGTATTGGACGCGGGGGATCCGCCGATCCGGCCCCGCTGACATACGGCGATATCGTCTATCGCGGCACGACGCTGGCCGTCCATCTACAGACGGCCCACGCGCAACCCGGTGCGTCGAGCCATCGTGCGGCATCGCTGATTCGCGAAACCACGGCGCTCGTGTCGCGCGTCGCGAGGTTGCGCGGGCGGCGGCCTGCGTTTGGTGAAGAGCTGAAGAGCCTCTTCGACGTGGATGCCAGCGACGTGCTGCGGGATACCTCACAGGCGCCATCGCTCTCGCCTGTTGCGCTCAATCGGTATCTGCCCGGGGAAGGACAGCTCGCCTCACGCTTGGCCGCATATCAGCGCCGGTTCACCGTTCCCCGGGGGCGCCTGCACTCGGTTATCACGCGCGCGATCGCGATTTGCCGGGCTCGAACCCGCGAGTTCATCGAACTTCCCGCTAGCGAGACGCTGGACGTGGAGTACGTCGCGGAACGCCCGTGGAGTGCGTACACCTTCTATCGCGGCAACTACCGCAGCGTGATGCAGGTCAACCGCGCGATGCCTCTCACAGTCGCGCAGGCGCTCAACCTTGGATGCCACGAAGGGTACCCGGGTCACCACGTCATCAACGTGCTGAGGGATCAAGAACGGGTACACCAGCGGGGATTTGCAGAGTCGAATGCGCTTCTGGTGTTCAGTCCGGAAGGATTCAGGGCAGAGGCGGTTGCGACCGCCGCCGCCGTGACCGCCTTCAGCGCCGACGAGCGGGCCCGCATCTACGCTGCGGAACTTTTTCCCCTTGCCGGCCTGGATGCGCGGGAAGCCCGACACTACAGCGAGGCGATCGCGCTCGTCGAACAACTGGACGAGGTAGTGACGCGCACGATCGCACGGTATGTGAGCGGCGATTTGACGCGAATCGAGGCGGAACGCCTTCTCGGAGCGCAAGCGCTGATCGAGCATCCAGGGCCGCTGCTCGACTACCTGGACCGTTACAGCGCCTACGGACTCGCGTATACCTGGGGACGCGATCGGGTGCTCGCCGAGTTGATGAATGGAGGATTGGCCGAAAGAGAGCGGTGGAAGCTGCTAAAGGCCCGGCTGGCTTCGCCGGGGGACGTCGTCCTTACACAGGAACCTTCGTCGAGAGCAGCACATATTTCGCCAGCACTTCACCGACAATCACCGTGAAGAAATCGACGTAGAGAATCCCAGTGGCGGATTGCGTTGAGTTGATCTTCGCTGTCTCCCACGTCATGTATGACAGCAGCGCAGGGCCGCCCAGCCCGAACAACACGCGCTGCCAGAAAAATATGCCGTCGATCGAAAAAATGTAGCGCTCGAAGTTGGGCACTCCCGGCTGCCACGTGACGATCGCGATCATCACGGCCGTCGCAACGACGACGATGCGCACGACCGTCGAGCCAATATGGAGCCTGACGATCGACTGCAGGTGAGCCACGTCGAGCGACGGGAGAACGAGATACCAGTGACCGAGGATCATCGCCCCGCACGCACCGCCGAGCAGCGCGACGGAGCTCAGGAAGCTCGCGACAGTCAACAGGGGCATCAACCCGGGCGCGTCGCGCGACACATCGAGCGCCTGCAGCGTCGTGGAGAGCAGACCGCATAACACAGCTGTCCACAAAATAGCCGGCCGCATCCTGGCAAGCGCGCGCCCAATCGTCGCCCAATACACAACGAGGGCGGTTTCCGCGACGATCAGCGACACGATCGCGGCGCGGTACAAATTGTCCGGCTTTTCAGAATCCGGACGAAGAGCGAACCCTATGGCGATGAGGAGAGCAGCGGTGCCGGCGTTGAAGCGGAAAAACTTCACCCCCGCCTCGCGCCCGACCCATGCGAGGACGAGGGTGATGCCAACTCCGAGATGGACGAGAAATAAAAACAGGATGGCTGATAGAGACATGCGGGGCTGCGCACTCGGGATTGGGGACTAGGGATTGGGGATTAGGCGTGATCCGCGTGACAAATCGAATCCCTAATCCCAAATCCCTAATCCCTAGCGTCCGCGAGGCTTATTTGCTCAACCGAGCCGAGACTTCTGTCCAGTTCACGACGTTCCACCATGCCGCGAGGTAGTCGGGACGGCGGTTCTGATACTTCAGATAGTAGGCGTGTTCCCACACGTCGACGCCGAGGACCGCCTTCTTGCCTTCCATGATCGGCTGATCCTGGTTCGCCGTGCTCTCGATGCTGAGTTTTCCATTCGCGTCGATCAGCCAGGCCCAGCCGCTTCCGAAACGGGTGACACCGGCCTTGGTGAACTGCTCCTTGAATCCGTCGAAGCTGCCGAAGGTGGATTTGATTGCGTCGCCAAGAGCGCCTGTCGGCGCACCGCCGGCCTTGGGCGCCATCCAGTTCCAGAACGCGGTATGGTTCATGTGACCGCCGCCATTGTTGCGGACCGCGGTGCGGATGTCCTCCGGTACCTTGTTGATGTCGCGCAACAGGTCTTCGATGCTCTTCGACTGCAGCTCCGGATATTTCTCGAGCGCCGCGTTCAGGTTCGTGACGTACGCGTTGTGATGCTTTCCATGATGGATCTCCATGGTCTTGGCATCGATATGCGGCTCGAGCGCGTCGAATGCATACGGAAGGGGTGGAAGTGAGTGAGCCACGATAGTCCTCCTCGGTTGTGTCGCAGCGCGGGTGTTTGAGCCCGCTGTGGATTAATGAACGGAAAGCATCCGATCGAGCGCGACCTTCGTCCAGTGCTTCTGCTCGTCGGACACGACGATCCGGTTGTGCACCTGGCCTTCCAGCAGTCCCTCGAGCACCCACAAGAGATGGTTGGGCGACACGCGGAACATCGTCGAACACAGGCACCCGAACTGATCGAGCGACACCACCGTCTTGTCGGGGGCGACGCTGTTCGCGAGCCGGTTGACCAGATGGATCTCGGTGCCGACCGCCCAGATCGAACCTGGAGCGCCCTCTGTGACTTTGCGGATGATGTATTCGGTCGAGCCGCTGTCGTCGGCCGCCTGAACGACGTCCCACGGCACTTCGGGATGCACGATGACACGGATGCCGGGATGCTGGGCGCGGACGCGCTCGATCTGCGCAACGGTGAATCGCTCGTGGACGGAGCAATGCCCCTTCCACAGAATCATCGTCGCGTCGCGCAGTTCGTCGACGGTGCGGCCGCCGAACATTTCGTTCGGATCCCAGACCACCATCTTCTCGAGCGGCACGCCCATCTTGTAGGCCGTGTTGCGGCCGAGATGCTGATCGGGCAGAAACAGGATCCGCTCCCCGCGCTCCCACGCCCACCGCAGCGTCGCGGCGCAGTTCGTCGACGTGCAGACGATACCCCCGCGCTCCCCGACGAACGCCTTAATCGCGGCCGATGAGTTGATGTAGGTGATCGGCACGACGGACTGCCGATCGACGATGGACGATGGACCCACCTTCGCGCTTCGCGCTACGGCGGGCAAGCGATCGCCGATCGCCGTTGACAACTCTTCCCAGCACGTTTCGAGCTGATCGATCGCGGCCATGTCGGCCATCGAGCAGCCGGCAGCGAGATCGGGCAGGATGACCTTCTGATGCGGCGCGGCAAGGACATCGGCGCTTTCCGCCATGAAGTGCACGCCGCAGAAGACGATGAATTCCGCTTCCGGGTGCTGCGACACCTGGCCGGCCAGCCGGAAGGAGTCGCCGACATGGTCGGCAAACTTGATCACCTCGTCGCGCTGATAGTGATGACCAAGGATGATGAGGCGCGAACCGAGCGCCGCCTTGGCTGACGTGATGCGGCGGTCGAGCTCTTCATCGGACAGACCGAGGTATCGCTCCGGGAGCGGCTGGCGCTCGGAGATCTGCGACTTCTCGAACTCCGTCAGGACAGGAAGCATCGTCGACATGTGAACTATCAATTATAGCGGTTTCAGGCCGGCGCCGCAGCTCGCCCTTCCCTGAGGCGGCACGACGTTGTAGAACGTGTCCCGTTCCACCGGGACGCGGCCGGCGGCGCGGATCAGCCGCTCGATGGCGTCGGTCGTCAGCGCTTCCGGCGTGCGCGATCCCGCCATGTGATAGATGCGCTCCTCCTGGACGGTGCCGTCCATGTCGTCGACGCCAAACCAGAGGGCGGTTTGTGCGAGCTCCACCCCCGTCGCGATCCAGAAGGCTTTCACGTGCGCGATGTTGTCGAGCATGAGACGTGACACCGCGTGCACGCGCAACGTGTCGGAGCCGGCCGGAGCCGGCAGCTTGCGCATCTGATTGTTGTCGGGATGAAACGCCAGCGGAATGAACGCCTGAAAGCCGCCGGTCTCGTCCTGCAGCGCGCGCGCCCGCAGCATATGGTCGACGCGCTCTTCATTGGTCTCGATATGCCCGTAGAGCATCGTCACATTCGACTTCATGCCGAGAAGATGGGCGGTGCGATGGATGGAGAGCCAGCGATCGGCGTCGGCTTTGTCGTGGCAGATCTTGCGGCGGACGCGTTCTGCGAACACTTCGGCGCCCCCGCCAGGGAGCGAGGCGAGGCCGGCCGCCATCAGCTCGCGCAGCACCTGCTCGTCGGTCATCCCATAGAGCTCGGCGAAGAAGGCGATCTCCACCGCGGTGAAACACTTCAAGTGCACTTCGGGACGGATCCGCTTGAAGCCGCGCAGCAGCTCGAGGTAGTAGTCGAACGGCAAATCGGGATGCAGCCCGTTCACGACGTGTACTTCGGTGAGCGGCTGATTGTGCCGCACGCGCAGTTTTTCCCACGCGTCTTCGAGCGACATGGTGTACGACCCGGGATCGCCTGGCCGCAGACGGGCGAACGAGCAGAACAGGCAGCTCGCCACGCAGACATTGGTCGCTTCGATGCGGATGTTGTAGTTGTAGTACGTCAGGTCGCCATGCCGCCGTTCGCGCTCGCGGTTGGCGAGCGCCGCCACCTCGAGCAGATCGGGATGTTCGAACAGCCGGACGCCGTCCTCGAAAGACAGGCGCTCGCGCCGCTCGAGCTTGTCGGCAATGTCGGTCAACACAGTGTGATCGTATCGCAAACCAATCCCCGATCCCGAATCTCCGCCTTCGCCAAGGCTCCGGCGGACCCGCCGAAGCGCTCCGCGCGAAGGCGGGCCTGGTCCCGATCCCCAGAGTGCTATACTGCCCGGCTTACGACGTTTCCCCGGTGACCACGCGAAGTGGGTGCGAAGCCCACACGGTCACGCCACTGTAAGCGGGGAGCGGCGGTTCCACGCAGACGCCACTGCGTCCTTGACGGACGTGGGAAGGCAGGAGCCGCTGCTGCGATCCGCGAGTCAGGACACCTGGGCACTGGGACGTCCCTTTATCCGCCGTAGCCACGCCGAAGCCGCATAACGCGGCGGAGGCGGGCGAAGGCGGATTCGGCGCGAAAGACGCCGAGGAGGGCCCATGATCTGCTGCCTTCGTGTTTCTGTCTGCGCGTTCCTGTTTCTTCTCATCAGTTCAGTCAGGACATCCGCTCAAAGCGCTTCGGCGCAAACGCCAGCGCCGGACGCGGTGCCGACCGTGCGCGAAACGGTGGTCGTCACGGCAACCGGCCGCGACATGCCGGAATCCAAAGTCGGCGCGTCGATCACGGTGATCGACCGGCAGGACATCGAAGAGCGTCATGCGTTGAGCACGATCGATCTTCTGCGCACAATTCCCGGCATTGTCGCCGTGCGCGCGGGCGGCGTCGGCAACCTGACCTCGGTGTTCGTCCGCGGCGGAGAGTCGACATACAACAAAGTGCTGCTCGACGGCATGCCGCTCAACGAACCTGGCGGCGCCTTCAATTTCGCCTCGCTGTCGCCGGAAAACATCGATCGGATCGAGGTGCTGCGCGGCGCGCACTCCGCGCTCTTCGGCTCCGACGCCATGGCGAGCGTCATTCAGCTCTTCTCGGTGAGGCCCGATACGGCACGTCCGCAGCTGAACCTGATCGCGGACGCCGGCAACTACAGCACCGCGCACATTGGCGCCGGCATCGGCGCGCGAACGGGCGCCGTCGAATATTCCGCGTTCGGGTCGTTCCTCGACACCGACAACCGCGAGCCGAACAACAAAGACAAGAACTCGACGGTGTCGGGCATGGCCACGCGCACGATGACCTCGGGTGCGTCGGTCAGGTTCCTGGGCCGCGGTGAGTTCGGACGCACCGGAACTCCCGGGACGACGGCATTCGGCCGGGCCGACATGGACGCGTTTTTCCGGCACCAGGACGCCAGCGTGCTCGGTGGATGGAATCAGGCGATTGGCTCGCGAGTGACACAGCAAACCAGCTACACCTACGTGATGACGAGGTACCGGTCGACGAATCTCATCGCGGATCCGCCGTATACGCCGCGCTTCGGCAACCTGGTTGCGGCATTTCCCTCGTCGGATTTTCTCTACGACTCGGAAACCAGGCTGGGCCGTCATCACTTTCAGTATCGAGCCGATGCCGCGGTGGCGCCGAATCACACGTTGACCGCAGCGTTCGAATACGACGGCGAGCGCGGAACGTTGATCAACCACCGATCGACGGCGGCGCCGCAGCAGCCCTCGCGCGACAACACCGGTACGACGGTGCAATACGAAGCGACCGGCGACCGCGTGTCGCTGGTCGGGGGCGTTCGATTCGAGAACAACGGCAGCTTCGGCTTCTACGTCGCGCCCCGCATCGCGGCGTCGTGGATGATCCATGAGGGCCTTGCCGGCACTTCCGCGTTTGGCAGCACCCGGGTGCGCGGCAGCGTCGGGCGCGGCATCAAGGAGCCGCTGTTCATCCAGTCGTACAGCCCGTCGCCCAGCTTTCTCGGCAACCCCGATCTCGAGCCCGAACGCTCGCGCGGATTCGATTTCGGCATCGAGCAGCGCTTCGCGGCCAACCGCGTGGCGCTCGAAGTCATCTACTTCGCCAACCACTTCGACGATTTGATCAGCCTCGGTCCGTTCGACCCCGAGACGTTCAACGCGCAATACGAAAACATCGGGGAAACCCGCGCGTCCGGCGTCGAGCTGCTGGGCACGGCGTTCGCCGCCGGCGGCTTCCGATTCAGCGGCGGCTACACGTTCCTCGATTCGAAAGTCATTCGCAGCACGAGCAGCAGCCCGATCTTCGCGGCGGGACGCGATCTGTATCGCCGGCCGCGTCACTCCGGCTCGCTCCAGGCCTCGTTTTCGCGCGGCCGCGTAGGCGCGGCGCTGGGCGGAGTTTTCGTGGGAGAACGCGTCGACACGGATTTCAACTTCCCGTCGATTACGTCGAATACGGGATACGCCATCTGGAACGCCAGCGGCGAGGTGCGATTTGCACAGCGCACGTCTGCGTTCATCACGCTCGACAACATCGCCAACCGCGAGTACATGGAGCCGCTCGGCTACCCGGCGCTTGGCCGCACTTTCCGGGCAGGGATACGAACGAGGTTCTGATGACACGACCGGCGGCGGCCATTTCGTGGAGCGGCGGCAAGGACTCGTGCGCGGCATACCACCGCGCACGAGCCGAGTTCGACTTCGTCGCGGCGATCACGATGTTCAACGAAGACGGCACGCGCAGCCGTTCGCACGGCCTGCGCCCGGAAGTCGTCGCCGCCCAGGTAGACCGGCTTGGGCTGCGGCCTATCGCGGAACGCTGCAGCTGGGAGACCTACGACGCGGCGTTCGATCGAGCGCTCGAGCAGGCGGCCGCCATGGGCATCACTCACGTTGTGTTCGGCGACATCCTGTTCGACGAGCACCGCGAATGGGCCGAACGGCTGACGGCCGGGCGAGGACTCGTGGCGGTGGAGCCGCTCTGGAAACAATCGACGATCGATCTCTACAGGGATTTTCTCGTGTCGGGAACGAGCGCGCGCATCGTGACGATCCGCGCGAGCAAGCTGGATGAATCATTTCTCGGTCGCGACCTTGCGGAGAATCTGCTCGATGAGTTCGTCGCACGCGCGGTCGATCCGTGCGGTGAGCAGGGCGAATATCACACGGTCGTGACCTCCTGCCCCGCATTCTCCCGGCCGCTGCGCGTGCGCGCCATCGGACGCGCGGTCAACAGCGGCTGCGTGGCGGAAGATCTGGTGCTCGATGAGTAGCCTGGGGCTCGCAGCGGAAGGCGTCTCGTTTTCCTACACAGACGGTCCGCCCGTGCTGAGCACGATCAGCGCGCACATTCCGCGCGGCGGGCTCGTGGGTATTCTCGGCCCGAACGGATCGGGAAAGACCACCCTGCTTCGCTTATTGGCGGGTCTGCTGCGGCCGACAGAGGGGCGCGTCACGCTCGACGGCGCCGATTTGCGGGCGTTTTCACGCGCCGCGGTAGCCAGGCGCATGGCGATGGTGCCGCAGGAGACGCAGCTCGCGTTCGAATACACGGTGCTCGAGATGGCGATGATGGGCCGTTATCCGCATCTGGGCGCATTCGAAATCGAGGGTCCCGCCGACCTCGCGGTTGCCCGGGACGCGTTGCGGGCGACAGGCACGCAGCATCTCGAATCGCGCCTCTTCAACACGCTGTCCGGAGGAGAGAAGCAGCGCGTCGTGCTTGCCGGTGCGCTTTCGCAACTGGAGAACCCGGAAAATAGGGGTCGGGTGTCATTTAAAAATGACACCCGACCCCTATTTTTGCTGCTCGACGAGCCTACGGCATCGCTCGACCTCGCCTACCAACTCGAGATTCGCTCGATTCTGCAGAGGCTGAACGATGACGGGAAGCTGACCATCGCCATCTCCACGCACGACCTCAATCTCGCCGCCAGCTTGTGCCGTGAGCTCATCCTGCTGGACCGCGGCACGGTACTCGCGGCCGGCCCCACCGCGTCGATGCTCGACGGTGGACTCATCCGAAAGCTTTACGGAGTCGATGTAGACATCTCGACGAATCCCAGGACCGGCCGGCCCGTCGTCGTGCCTGTCGCGCGCGCGGAACAGGCGCCGCCGGCATGAACATCGGTCGGAAGATCGCGGCGACATGGCTGATTTTCGGTGCCATCGCCGTGCTGGTGTGTCTGGCCGCGCCCCTCATCGGATCCACACGCATCGATTTCCGCAGAGTCTTCGACCCATCGGTACCGTTTGCGGAAAACAGCGACGCGCAGATCTTCTTCGTCGCGCGCTTGCCCCGCGTGCTCGCCGGCGCGGTCGTCGGATCAGCACTGGCGGCTTCCGGTGTCGTTCTGCAGGCGCTGCTGCGCAATCCGTTGGCGACCCCGTTTACGCTGGGCGTTTCGGCCGGCGCCGCCCTGGGCGCGATGCTCGCGCTCACGCTGAATCTGACGTCGGGAATCGCGGGATTTTCGGCCGTGCCCATCGCCAGCTTTGCAGGCTCGCTTGGCGCGGTCGCCATCGTCTACGGGCTCGCGCGCGCCCGTCATCGCGGCTTGTCCACCAACGTGCTGCTGCTCGCCGGCGTGACGCTGAATTCGTTCTTTTCGGCGCTGATCTTGTTCGTGCAGTTCTTATCCGATTTCACGCAGACGTTTCGAACCGTCCGCTGGCTGATGGGAGATCTCGACGTGAGCAGCTACGCGCCGCTCATGGCGGCCCTGCCGCCGGTTGCGCTGTCCTTCGGCGCCTTCGCCGTCCTCCCACGCGCCATGAATCTGCTGTCAGTCAGCGATGAAAGCGCGGCAAGCCGCGGCGTCGACGTGCACCGAACGCAGCGCCTCGCGTTTGTCAGCGCCTCACTCGCCACCGGCGCCGCGGTCTCGCTCGGCGGCCCGATCGGTTTCATCGGCATCGTCGTCCCGCACCTGGTCCGCTTGCTGGTAGGCGCCGACCATCGCCTGGTGCTGCCCGCGTCGGCGTTCGGGGGTGCCGCGTTCCTCGTCGCGTGCGACACTGTGTCGCGAACCGCTCTGGCGCCGCTGGAAGTTCCCGTCGGCGTCGTCACCGCCATGATCGGCGGCCCATTCTTTTTATGGCTGCTCATAAGAAATCGCTAATCGCGCTCGTCCTCGTTCTGTGCGTACTACCCTTTCACGGACAAACCCTACCCACACGCATCATCTCGCTCGTTCCTTCTACGACGGAAATGCTCTTTGCCGTCGGGGCGGGACCGCGAGTGATCGGCGTCGGTAACTACGACCGCTATCCACCAGAGGCGCTGACTCGCACGAAGGTCGGCGGCCTCATCGATCCGGACACCGAGCGCATCCTCTCTCTGAAGCCGGATCTCGTTGTCGTGTACGGCACGCAGACCGATCTCCGGGCGCAGCTCGAACGCGCAAAGATCCCTCTCTTTCTGTATCAACATGCGGGCTTGCCGGATATCACTGAAACCATCCGCGCGCTGGGCGCCCGCGTCGGCAACACGAAAGAGGCGAACGATGTCGCCGATCGCATCGAGGCGGACATCGCGGACGTCAGAAAGCGGGTTGCCGGACGGCCGCGGCCACGAACGCTGCTCGTGTTCGGCCGTGACGCGGAAACACTTCGCGGCATCTATGCAAGCGGCGCGGTCGGATTCCTCCACGACATGCTCGATGCCGCAGGCGGCGTGAACGTATTCGCCGATGTCGATCGCCAGAGCATTCAGGCCACCAGCGAACTGGCAGTGGCGCGCGCGCCAGAGGTCATTATCGAGATCGGGGTGGACACGGCGAGCGCTTCCGGGCGCAATCTGCGCGCCTGGGACGCTCTGGCATCCATCCCAGCAGTGCGGAACAAGCGCATTTATCAACTGCGCGGCGACGGCATGATGAACCCCGGCCCCCGCATCTCGTCTTCCGTGCGTCGCGTTGCAGAGGTCCTGCACCCGGAGGCGTTCGGGGGGATAGGTGGAAAGTAGAAAGTAGAGAGGGAAAGTGGAAAGTGGAAAGTAGAAAGTGAAAAGTGGAAAGGGAAGAGTTGAAGATACTCGTGTCGTGGAGCTCGGGGAAAGACAGCGCCTGGATGCTGCACGTGCTCAAGCAGGACCCGTCGATGCACATCGGCGGCCTGTTGACGACGATGAATGAGCAGTTCGACCGTGTGGCGATGCATGCGGTGCGCAGGCGGCTGCTCGAGGCACAGGCGGACGCGGCGGGCATCCCGCTCCGCACCGTGCCGCTGCCATGGCCGTGTACCAACGAGCAGTACGAAGAACGAATGCGGGCGGCCGTGACGCAAGCGCTTTCCGAGGGATTCACGCACGTCGCCTTCGGCGACCTCTTCCTCGAAGACGTCCGAAAATACCGCGAGGACAGGCTCGCCGGCACCGGACTCACGCCGCTCTTTCCCATCTGGGGCATCCCGACTCAGGAGCTGGCTTCGCGGATGGTCGACGCAGGACTGCGCTCGGTGCTGACGTGTGTCAACCCGAAGCACCTCGATCGATCGTTCGCCGGACGGCAGTTCGATCAGTCTCTGCTCGACGACCTGCCGCCTGGCGTGGATCGGTGCGGCGAGCGCGGCGAGTTCCACTCGTTCGCCTGGAACGGACCGATGTTCAATCATCCCGTGTCGATCGAAGTCGGCGAGATCGTCGAGCGGGACGGGTTTGTCTTTGCCGACATATCCTGAGCGCATCGTCTGCCTGACCGAGGAAACGACCGAGACGCTCTATCTGCTCGGCGAGGGCCACCGCGTCGCCGGGATCTCCGGCTACACGCTCCGCCCGCCTGAAGCACGATCGAAGCCGAAGGTGTCTTCGTTCATCTCCGCGCGATTCGAAAAGATTGAAGCGCTTCAGCCGGATCTGATTCTGACGTTTTCCGATCTCCAGGCAGGCATCGCCGCGGAGCTGGTCAAACGCGGCCTGCCGGTGTTCGCCTTCAACCAGCGATCGGTCGCGGACATCTTCCAGATGATTCGCGTGCTCGCGGGCATCGTTGGCTGCGAAGCAAAGGGGCGCGCGCTCGTCGCCGATCTCGAGCAGAGCCTCGAACGGATTCGCGAGGCAGGTGCGCGGCTGCATCCGCGGCCGAGAGTGTTTTTCGAAGAATGGGACGACCCGTTGATTTCGGGCATCCAATGGGTCGAGGAGCTCGTCGAAATTGCGGGCGGCGAAGCAATCTTTCCCGAGCTTCGGGAAAAACGGCTCGCCAAGGATCGCATCGTCGACGCCGACGAGGTTCGCCGGCGAAGCCCCGAGGTGATTCTGGCATCCTGGTGCGGCAAGAAGATGAAGAAGAGCACGATCACCGGTCGTCCGGGATGGGGTGATGTTCCGGCGGTCCGGCGCGACCGCATCTACGAGATTCCCTCGACCTACATTCTGCAGCCGGGACCGGCCGCGTTGACCAACGGCGTGCGCCTCGTGCACGAGCGCCTCGCGTCCATCTAGACACGCGGGCGCAGATGTATGCTGATGCAGGCATGGTCGACCTCCTCATTTGCGCCGCAACGGATATGGAGTGCGACGTCCTCCGCGAACGGTTCGGTTCGGACACTGCGATGGCAATCGTTCGTACGGGTGTCGGACCGGTCAATGCGGCACACGCCGTAACGCTCTTTCTGGCGCGCACGGGCGCGCGAGCCGTCGTGGTCTGCGGTGTCGGAGGCGCCTATCCGGGTTCCGGGCTTACGGTCGGCGAGGTGGTGTGCGCCGAGACCGAATGTTATGGCGACCTCGGCGCCACCACCCCCGCCGGTTTTCTCGACATGAAAGCGCTGGGATTCGCCATCGCGGAGAAGCCGGCACCACTCTTCAACGAAATTCCGATGCAGATCTTTCCGTCAGAGCGCAAAGTTCCGTTCGTCACGGTGACGTCGTGCACCGGCACCGACTCACACGCGCGCGCGCTGGAGGCAAGAACTCGCGGCGCTGTCGAGAGCATGGAAGGTGCGGCCGTCGCCCACGTCGCGTATCTTCATGGCATTCCGGTTGGTGAGGTGCGAGGCATCAGCAACATCGTCACGGATCGCGATACGCGGACCTGGCGTCTCAAAGACGCCGCTCAGGCAGCGCAGGAGGCCGTGGCCATATGGATCGCCCGCCGCTGAACTTTGCGTTCTCGTCCTGCCCGAACGATACCTTCGCCTTTCACGCGCTCGTCCACGGCCTCGTGCCAGGGCCGCCCGTCGATGCCCACATCGATGACGTGGAGGCGCTCAACGCGCGGGCGGAACAAGGAGACGCGGACATCACAAAGATCTCAATCGCCGCCTACGCCCGCATACGAGACCGCTATGCGCTGCTGCGCGCCGGTGGAGCGGCCGGATTCGGCGTCGGGCCAATCATCGTTGGGCGCGGACCAGGCCGTGTGGGCGGGCGCGTCGCGATACCAGGCGAACGCACCACGGCTGCGCTTCTGCTCCGTCTGCTGGGAAACTTCGAAACGGTGCCGATGCGATTCGACCAGATTGAAGACGCCGTGCTTCGCGGCGGGGTCGACTGCGGCGTGCTGATCCACGAAGGGAGATTTACCTACGAAGGAAAAGGGCTGACGCTGCTTGCCGACCTCGGCACGATCTGGGAGCAGCGCATGAGCTGCCCGTTGCCGCTGGCGGCAATCGCCATTCGCCGCGATCTTGCCGCCTCGTACGGGCCCGTAGTGGACCATGCGCTCCGCGCGAGCGTCGAATACGCGTTCGCCCACCCCGATGCGAGCGCTGGATATGTCCGGGAACACGCGCAGGCTATGGATGCGGCGGTCACCGCTCAACACATCCAGCTTTATGTAAACGACTATACCGTCGCGCTGGACGAACGAGCAGTGCACGCGATGCTCGACTGGCAAGAAGAATTGGGACTCTCACCGCGGAGCCAGCGAACGCCTATCTTCGTCTGACTCCCGGACTCCCGGACTCCACTGACTCCGGGACTCCTTACAGGTCATCATCCTCCGAGAGCGCGTACGCACGGGGCACGCGCTTGATGACGATGGTGAGCCCGAAACAGACGAGGATGAGGGCTGCGAGCAACCCCACGTAAATGCCCGGACCTATGCTGGTCTGCGGCGCGTCGCCCACAGGAACGTTCTCCACGATCGCGCGCGCCTGCGCCTGCGCCCAGGCCGAGTTCCTGACTTCGCGCGCCATCCATTGATAACCCAGAAACATGATCGCGAACGCGACGAGGCCGACCAGCAGCAGCGGATGCCGCGAATTCTTGCGCGTCCACATACTGAGCGACGCGAGAAGAATGGCTACGACGCCGAGTCCAAGAATCCACAGTCCTGCCGGGTCTGGCACGCCGCCGAGCGTCACATCACCAACACTCATCCAGGGGAGAAAAGCGCTCAGGACCAGTAGCACTCCGGCAGCCGCTGGAATGTAATAGGCGCGCATCTCAAACGCCGGAGTTTAGCATCAGGACCTTCTCAGGTGTCTGACCGCGTCGATCACTACCGTTGCCGTACGGTTGATGTCATCTTCGCTGTTGTACCGGTGCAAACCAAAGCGGAGAGAGGCGCGCGCTTCTTCGTCCGTGAGTCCGATTGCCCGGAGAACATGCGACGGTTCAGCGCTCGCCGTTGCGCAGGCCGCACCGGACGAAACTGCCAGATCGCCGGCAACCGCCTTCAGCAACGACTCGCCGTGCACGCCAGCGATCCGCACGTTCAGGTTATTGGGCAGACGCGGCTCAGGCGCGCCATTGATGTGCACGCCGTCCAACCCGCTGGAAATGGCCTGCCACAGCCGATCGCGCAGCGCCCGCAGCCGTGCCGCGTCTCGGTCGCGCTGCTCGCGGCACAGTTCAGCAGCCTTGCCAAAGCCCACGATCGCGGGAACGTTGAGCGTGCCTGAACGGTAACCGCGCTCGTGTCCGCCGCCGTCGATGAGCGGTTCGAGATCTGCCGGGGGACGCTGTTTTGCCACATACAGCGCGCCGACCCCTTTCGGACCGTAAAGCTTGTGCGCGCTGAGCGAGACGAGGTCGATCCCCGTACCGGCGGCGTCGAGCGGAACGTTCGCAGGCGACTGGGCCGCATCGCAATGGAAGAGCGCGCCATGTTCGTGGGCGATGGCGGCAATCTCCGCAACCGGATGGAGAACGCCGATTTCGTTGTTCGCCGACATGGCGCTGACGAGCAGCGTCTCGCTTGTCATCGCACCACGCAAGCGATCGAGATCGATGCGCCCGTGGCCGTCAACACCAAGGTAGGTCGTACGGAAGCCGACGCGCTCGAGCGACCGGCACGGATCGAGCACCGCGCGGTGCTCGGTCACGACCGTGACGAGGTGCCGGCGGTTGGCGGGAGCACGCGCCGCCAGTCCCTTGATGGCGAGGTTGTTCGATTCTGTTGCCCCGCTCGTAAATACGACGTCGCGAAACCGTGCGCCAATCAACGCCGCAATCTGTTCACGCGCGCGTTCGACGGCTTTGCCGGCGGTCCACCCGAACGAATGATTCCGGCTCGCCGCGTTGCCGAAGTGCTCCGTGAAAAACGGCAGCATCGCCTCGAGCACGCGCGGATCGACCGGCGTCGTCGCGTGGGCGTCCAGATAGATGGGATGGCTCAGGACTTCGATGATATCCACATTCCTGCGGCTCAAACAATCAACCACAGAGAACACAGAGGACACAGAGAAGAAATCGATGAACAGGAGATTAGAAGATTAGGAGACGCCGAGCCGGGCACGTCGAATCCAGGTCTTCATCGACGTCGCGCCGACCGGCCGCGGAGCGGCCCCACGACGTCGATGCAGACGGCGGATCGGCGTTCTCGGCGTCTCGGCGACCCGGCGTTGAAACAGGAGAGGGGATCTGCGAAAAAAGCGTGGCTGCCCGTCAGCCCGGCTCGGCTAACTGTGTGTCTGCAGAGCGGGGGCCCGGGAAATGGAGATCAATGCCGGCTCGGTTGGCTCGGAGGCGAGCTCGGTGATCGAGCATGTCTGCAGCGCGACGATGATGCGCTCGCGGATCTTCCAGAGCGGATCACGGACGCTGCATTTCGAATATTGATCGCAGTTTTCTTCTTCGGTGGAGCACGCGGTCACGGTCAGCGGTCCGTCAACCGCCTGGATGACGTCCGCCACCGAAATCGCCGACGCAGGGCCGGCTCAGCTGGTAGCCGCCGCGCGTCCCCTGATGCGAGGCAAGCAGACCTTCCCGGGCGAGGCGCTGAAGCACCTTGGCCATCAGCTCGACCGGAATGTCGTACTGCTCCGCGATCTCGCGCGCACTCGAGGCTGCCTGCTCGGGACGCAGCGCCAGGTGTTTCATCGCGATGAGCGCGTAGTCAGCCTTTTTCGAGAGCCTCAACATATTGATACAGCGGTACTTACAGTGTACGCCATCTGGAATCTAAAAACTAGAATCTACAATCTGAGGCTGAAAACCTCGGGTTTTCGCGGTTCCTGGCTCCAGATTCTAGATTTCAGATTATAGATTTCAGTTTTCCGCGTCAGTACTTAGGGACCGACGGGTCGATCTTGTCGGACCAGTCGAGAATGCCGCCCTTCAGGTTCTTGACGTTGGTGTATCCCTGCTCCCGCAGGAACGAGGCGGCCCTGGCGCTTCGTCCACCCATCTTGCAGTGCACGATGATTTCCTTGTCGCGCGGGATCTCGCTGACCCGCTGCGGCACTTCGCCAAGCGGAATGAGCGTCGATCCGGGAATCCTGCCGATTTGGAACTCGTTCGGCTCGCGCACGTCGAGCAGGAAGAAATCTTCCTTGGCGTCGATCTTCCGCTTGAGCTCCGTCACATCGGTCTCGGTCTCGCTGTTGCTCGCACTCGTCACGCTCACCTCCGGCGCCGCCGGCGCCACACCGCAGAACTGTTCGTAGTCGATGAGCTCGCGCACCGTCGGATTCGTTCCGCACACCGGGCAGTCCGGATCTTTCTTGAGCTTGAGCTCGCGGAACTTCATGCGCAGCGCGTCGTAAATCAGGAACCGCCCGATGAGCGGCTCACCGATGCCCATGATGAGCTTAATCGCTTCGGTCGCCTGAATCGTGCCGATCACGCCAGGCAGCACGCCGAGGACGCCGCCTTCGGCGCAGCTCGGCACGAGGCCGGGCGGCGGCGGCTCCGGATACAGGCAGCGATAGCACGGCCCGTCTTTCGTCGCGAACACCGATGCCTGTCCTTCAAAGCGGAAGATGCTGCCGTAGGCATTCGGCTTGCCGAGCAGTACGCACGCGTCGTTCGTGAGATATCGCGTCGGGAAATTGTCGGTGCCGTCGAGGATCACGTCGTACGGCTTGAACAGCTCGAGCGCGTTTTTCGACGACAGCGCCGTCTCGTAGGTTTCGACGGTGACGTGCGGGTTCAGCGCCAGCAGGCGATCTTTCGCCGAGGCGAGCTTCGAGCGCCCGACATCGGGCGTGCCGTGAATCACCTGCCGCTGCAGGTTGCTGAAATCGACGACGTCGAAATCGACAATGCCGATACGGCCGACGCCGGCGGCGGCGAGATACAACGCTGCAGGAGAACCGAGGCCGCCCGCGCCGATGCAGAGCACGCTCCCGTTCTTGAGCTTCTCCTGTCCTTCGACGCCGACCTCCGGCATGATGAGGTGCCGGCTGTAGCGTTTGACTTCGTCGTTGGTAAGAGCCATAGGTGGAATCCGAATCTAAAATCTAAAATCTACAATCTAAAATCTACAATCTGAAATCTAAAATCTAACTGAGCGTCCCGCCGGCAACCGACGGAATGATGCTGATCGTGTCTCCCGGCTTGACCGCCGTTTTTTCCTTTTCCAGATAGCGGATGTCCTCGTCGTTGAGGTAGACGTTGACGAAGCTGCGCAGCTTGCCCTGCTCGTTGTAGAGGTGCGGCTTCAGCGCCTCGTACTTTTTCGTCAGATCGGCGAGCAGCTCGCCGATCGTCGCACCGTCGACTTCGACGGCGTCCAGTTTTCCGGTAAACGGTCTCAGGGGAGTCGGAATCAGAATCTTGTTCGCCATAAAATCACTCGATTAGTGAGGCCTCGCGGAACTGCGAGCGATCGTCGGCCAGCCGCCATACCGTCATGAGCTCTGGCGTGGCCTGTTGAATAGAGACAATCACATACCAGAAAAACGGAAACGCGTGATCGAGGTCGTACTGGGACGGGCGTGCCGGGTGATCGGGGTGCGAATGGTAAAACCCCAGCAGCTCCTGATTCACGCGTGCCGCTTCCTGCTCGACGAAGGTGTAGTCCGACGGCCGGATGAGAAATCGCCGCCGCGCCCCTTCTTCCGTCGTATTCGGCAGCGGCGCCACGCGCGTCACGACGCCATCCGAGCCGATGAGCGCCCCGCAGCACTCATTGGGATACGTCTCGACGCCATGATTGCGAATGGCTTCCGCGATGCCGGGCACGAGCCTCAGTGATTCAGACATGAATTCGGGGCCGCAGGATCCCTACGCAGGCAGGTTCCAGAAGCGCTCGGACATGTATTTGTCCGCGCTATCGGGAAAAATGGTCACAATCACGGCATTTCGGGTGCTTCCCGCCGCTTTCAGGGCGCCGGCCAGCGCCGCACCGCCTGAGATGCCTACCAGCAGCCCCTCTTCGCGTGCCAGACGCCGCACCATCGTATAGGCATCTTCCGTGCTGACGCGCATGTCCTCATCCGCGATCGAGGGATCGTAGATGCCTGGAACGATGGCCGATTCCATGTGCTTCAAGCCCTCGAGGCCATGAAGCGGCGAGTCCGGCTGAAACGAGATGAGCTTGATCGACGGGTTCGCCTCGCGGAGACGCCGTCCGGTCCCCACGAACGTGCCGCTGGTACCCAGGCCCGCAACGAAGTGTGTGATGCGGCCTTCGGTCTGAGCCAGAATCTCGGGACCTGTGGTGTCGTAATGCGCGCGCCAGTTCGCGTCATTGTTGTACTGGTCGGGATAAAAGTACGCGTCGGGATTGGCCGCCACCTGCTTGCGCGCTTCGCGGATGGCGCCGTCGGAGCCATCCATCGGATCGGTGAAGATCAATTCGGCGCCGTAGGCGTGCAGCAACCGCTTCCGCTCGACCGTCACGTTCGCGGGAACGCACAGCTTTACCGGAAAACCCTGGGCGGCTCCGATCATCGCGTAGGCGATACCGGTGTTGCCGGAGGTTGCGTCGAGGAGTATTTTGCCGGGCCGAAGCGCCCCTGATTTGAGCCCCTCGCGCACCATATTGGCGGCGGGACGATCTTTGACCGAGCCACCAGGGTTGAACCACTCGGCCTTGCCGTACAGTTCGACGCCGTTGAGGCCCGCTTCGAACTTTCTCAGGCGGATCAGCGGTGTATTGCCGATCAAATCGAGCACGGTTGATGCCCGTCTCGGCCCGGTTTCAGTTGTCTGCACGCCCATCAAATACGACCGTAAAGGTCCGAATTATAATTCACTTCACGATCGCGCCGTCTGTGTCGCGCATTTCGGCTGGGGCGCCAAGTTCCTTTTCGAGCGCCGCACCGATCCGGCCGCGGTCGCCAACCGCCACCACCACGAACCTGTCGGGCACGAGATATTTTTTCGCCACGTCCTGCACGGCTTGTGCGTCGACGACAGACACCTGCTCGGAGAGGTTCGAGAAATAGTTCAGCGGCAGTCCGTACGTGAACAGGCTCGCGAGGTTGCCGACCGTGCGGTCGTTGGTTTCGAAGCTCGCCGGCAACCCGAGCACGATCGAGTCTTTCGCCAGCGTCAATTCCTCGGGCGTCACACGCGTGTCGATCATCCGTCTGAGTTCGCTCATCACTTCGTGCACCGCCGGCGCGGTGACATCGGTTCGAACACCCGTGCTCACCGCAAACGGTCCGCCGTTGCGCCAGAATGAAAACTGCGAGTTCGCGCCGTAGGTGTAGCCGTTCGCTTCGCGCAGGTTCATGTTGATGCGGCTGGCGAACATGCCGCCCAGAATCGTGTTCATGACGCGCACCGGAACGTAGTCAGGGCTGCTGCGCGGCACGCCGATGGTTGCGACACGCAGCTGCGTCTGAGGCGAACCCGGGCGATCGACAACCACGAGGCGCGGTAGCGTCGCCGTTGGCGCCGTGAGCGTCGCGGGTGTTGCGGAGCCCCGAGGCCAGCCGCCAAACGCCTTCTCCGCCAGTGTGCGAATCTCGGCCAGCGGAATCATGCCGGAGACGATCAAGGCCGCGTTCGCGGGAACGAAGTGCTGCCGCCAGAACCCGTGCAGATCTTCCCGGGTCAGTTGTTTATTCGACGCGGCGGTGCCGATCTCCGAGAAGCCATACGGGTGGGCACCATAGAGCGTCGAGCCAGTGACGCTCGTCGCGATCTGAACGGGGTTGCTGCGCTGATCGACGAGCTCGGCGAGCCTCCTCGCGCGAACCCGTTCGACTTCTTCGGCAGGAAAACTCGGACGGAGCACGACGTCGGCCAGCAGCGACAGCGCCGGAGCAAAATGCCTGGTCAGGCTGGACGTCGTCACGGACACCGCGTCACGTGACGAGCTGGTGGACAACGACGCGCCGAGCTGCGCCACTTCGTCGGCCAGCTGCGGCGCGCTGCGGGTTGCGGTGCCCTGATCGAGCAGCGCGGCGGTAAAGCTTGCGAGTCCGGACTTGTCCACGGGATTGGCGTCGCTGCCGCTTCGCACGACAAGGCTTGCCGATACGACCGGCGCGCCGGCGGTGCGAGGCAACGCGATGACGGTCAGGCCGTTCGCCAGTTGAAACGACTGCGGCACCGGCACCACTTTCGAGAGCGCAGGGCCGCTGGCCGGCAACTTCGCGCGCCACGGCTCATCGGCGTTGATCGACGTGGTGCCGCCGGTGCCCGCCTGCTCTCCGGCTTTGGGCGGTTCCGGCGCGAGAATCTGTTTTCCGGGAACACCGTGAACCACGACGCGGGCGTTCGTCCGCAGGTATTGCTGAGCGAACCGTCGCGCCGAGTCCGGCGTCACGCGGCGGCGCCGCATGACGTCCTGGGTGAGATAGTCGGGCGTCCCGGTGTGGTGGTTGTAGAGGTTCAGCAGGTCGGCGATGCCACCGAAACCTCCGACCAGCTGAAGTCCGCTGAACATGCGCGTTTCGAAAACGTTTCGCACCCGCTCGACCTCGGTTGCGGTCGGCCCTTCGGTGCGCAGGCGTTCGAGCTCTTCGTCAATTGCCGCCTCGATCTCCGCCAGCGTGCGCCCCGGCTTCGCCGTGGCTTCAATTGCGAAAATCGAACCCAGCGACAAGGAGTACTGATACGCCGTCACGTTCTGCGCGATCTGTTTTTCGTAGACGAGTCTCCTGTAGAGACGGCTCGAACGTCCCAGTCCAAGCACGCCGCTCGTGATATCCGCGTCCGCGTCACCTTCCTTGAAGTACGTGGGAGTGATCCAGGCCATGTACAGCTTCGGCAGCTCTATGCGATCTTCGACGACGCTTCGCCGCTCGGCGGTAATCGGCGGCGTTTCGACCTTGAGTTGCGGAATGGCTGGACCGCGCTTGAGGGTCCCGAAATATTTCTCCACGAGCGCTTTCGTGGCGGGCTTGTTGATATCACCCGCGATGACGAGCGTCGCGTTGTTGGGCGCGTAGTACTGCCGGAAGAACTCCCTCACGTCTTCCAGCTTCGCCGCCTGAATGTCGGCATGCGAGCCGATTACATTGCCATGATACGGATGCCCCTTGGGAAACAGGGCCTGGATCATCGCTTCGTCGACGATGCCGTAGGGCCGGTTTTCGTAGCTCTGCCTCCGCTCGTTTCTGACCACGTCCTGCTGATTCGACAACTTGGCCTGATCGACCTTCTCGAGCAGATAGCCCATGCGATCCGATTCGAGCCAGAGCGCCATCTCCAGGTGGTTGGACGGCACGGTCTCGAAGTAGTTGGTCCGATCGAAATCGGTGGTGCCGTTGATGCCGGTGGCGCCGACGCCGGCGAGATGCTTGAAGTGTGCGTCGTTGTCGGTGTGTTTCGACCCCTGGAACATCATGTGTTCGAACAGGTGGGCAAAACCGGTGCGCCCCGGCGGCTCGTTCGCGGGACCGACGTGATACCACAGGTCCACACCGACCAGCGGCACGCGATGATCCTCGGACAGGATCACTTCCAGCCCGTTGGCCAGCGTGTACTTCTCGATGTCGATCTTCGGAATGTCGTTCGGCGGCGCCTGCGCCCCAAGCGCGAGCACACTGACGAGAACCATCGAAAGGAGTGGAAACAATCTCTTCATGGCGTCACTTCTCTCGACTTTCGACTCTGGACTTTCGACTCTGGACTCTATAGATTTATTTTCCAGACTGGCCCACAGATACCACGACGCAACCGACCGGTACGGACGCCACTGCTCGGCGATCTTCTGCAGCCGTTTGACGTCCGGCGTGCGGCGAAGGTTGTAGGCCCGCTGAATCGCCTTCACGATACCAAGATCGCCCGCCGGAAACACGTCGGGACGCGTCAGACGGAAAATGAGCAGCATCTCGACCGTCCAGCGCCCGATTCCCTTGATTTTCGTGAGTTCCGCGACGATCTCGTCGTCGGTCATCCCGGGGAGACCTGCCGTATTTATTGAGCCGTCGAGCATCTTCCGACTCAAGTCGCGCATGTAGCCGAGTTTCTGACGGCTGAGGCCGGCGCCGCGCAAAGCCTCGTCAGACAACGCACCCAGGGTTTCCGGCGTAGGAGGGCCGCCGCCGGGCAGCAGCGCGCGCAGCCTGCCATAGATCGTGGCCGCCGCGCGCGTCGACAATTGCTGCGACACGATTGCTTCTACCAGACCGCAGAAGATGTCGCTTTCCCGTCCGGTCTTGATGCCGCACGCGCCGTACTTTTTGATGATCGGCGCCAGCACGAGATCGCGCTTCATGAGCACACGCCGCGCGCGCGCCATGTCGTCTGCGGTCATCGCCGAAACCGCGGCGGGCAGCATTACCGCAGCGAGACCGTCAGCGTCACGCGCGCCTGTATCTCGATCGTCGAGGGCGCGACCGGCGTCGACACATCACGCTCCGACGCTTGCGCCGCCATCCGCATCATCGGAATCGGTGGATGGACCGGTATCCCTTCTTCCTCCACCCGCACCACGCGATCGATCGTCGCGCCGGCGCCCGCGGCGGCGGCATCGGCCCGCGCCCGCGCATCCGCAACCGCCTGGCGCAGCGCATCGCGCTCGAGCGTGGCACGGTTGCGCACGTCGAAGCGGATCCCGGTAATCGTCGTCGCACCGCCAGAGCCCGCCGCGTCGATGACAATACCCACGCGATCGATGTCGTCGAGCCTCACTTCAACCGTATTGCGCGCAACGTAGTTGCGAAACGTCTGCCGGCCGTTGGCATAGTCGAACTCCGGCTGCAGCTCGTATCCGACCGTGCGAATCGCGTCTTTGGGAACGCCTGCCTGCTCGATCTTCTGCAGGACCGCGCTCATGGCGGCGGCATTCAGCTTTTGCGCCTCCGCGGAGTTGCGCGATCGCGATTCCGCGGCGATCGTCACATACGCACGATCGGGCCGCGCCGTGACAATCGCATGTCCGCGCGTCACGATACTCGGTTGAGGCGGTGGGATTGGGGCGGGCGCCTGCGCGGAGACAAGACCTGTTGTGGAGAGGAGGGTAAACAAGACTGGAAGGATGTATTTCATCCTCTCAGCTTATTTCAATGAATAGGCAACCCGAAACCCGATGCTGTAGGCATAGCTGTCGGGTGGAACCTTATGCCGATACGAACACCGCAAATAGCGGCCGTCGGCATTGACCCATGCGCCGCCGCGGACGATACGCATGATGCCGTGGTCCGGCCCCTGCGGATTGAGATATTGCGCCCGCTCGTAATAATCGGGTGAATACCAGTCCGCTACCCATTCCCACACATTGCCCGCCATGTCGTGCAGATTGAAGCCGTTCGAGGGGTAACTGCCGACGGGCGCGGTTCCGTGGCCCGACTTGGCTGCCGGATCGGGAAGATAGTGAGCCTGGGAAGGCTCGAGCGTGTCTCCCCAGGGGTAGCGCTTCCTGTCGAGGCCGCCGCGCGCCGCGCGCTCCCATTCGGCCTCTGTCGGCAGGCGTACCGGCTTTCCGGTCTTGCTCGCCAGCCACGCGCAGTACTGCACCGCATCGTCGAATCTGACCAGCGTGACGGGATGACTATCGCGGCCCTCCGGCGGCGTACCGTTAGTCCAGTAATACGCGGCGGCGAGGGTCCGGAAGTCTGATTCGAGCGGACCAGACACCATGAGCGGCAGGGTGCGAACAGCGGGCGAGGGATAGCCCGTCTCGGCGACGAATCGCGCGTATTCGGCGTTCGTCACCGGATACGAGCCGATGGCGAACTCGTCGACGTAAGCCGGATGAGCCGGGCGCTCGTCGTCTTCGCCGTCTTCGGCGCCCATGACGAACTCGCCCGCGGCGATTCGAGCGACCCGCAGCAGGGCGTCGTCAGCCATTTCTTGTGGGTAGAATGTACTTAACACTCATGCCGCGCAACCCCGTCGCCATCGAAACCTCCGAGCTCCGCAAACGTCTTCGCGCCACCATGGACCGCAGCCGCAAAACCGCCGCGGAGCGCCGCGTGAAGCTCGATCAAGCGGCGACCGCGTTTACCGACCTGCTGGGATCCACCGCGACTCCGCTCGTGCAGATGCTGGCGAACGCACTGCGCGCCGAAGGTTATACGTTCACTGTCTTCACGCCCAACGACGGTCTGCGCATGTCGCTCGCGAAGTCGGGCGACGATTTCATCGAGTTCGGACTCGACACCTCACAAGAGGAACCGTTTGCGCTCCTGCGCGTGAGCCGCACCCGCGGCCGCCGCGTCGTGCAGCACGAGCGTCCCATCAAAGGTCGGACGCCGGTCGAACACCTCACCGAAGAAGACGTCCTGCAGGCTTTGCTGGAAGAGCTCGGCCCGTTCGTGGAGCGGTGACTACGCGAGCCGTTCCACAAACGACGTGTCGATGCCCTGGCGTTTGAGCAGCGCCAGGAATCCCTGCTGATCCGCGGCCTGCCGGTACGCTTCCCGCGATTCGACGATGCCGCCCTGCACGAAGGCCACGAGCGCGTCGTTGAGCGCAACCATTCCGTGCTTGCGGCCGCTGTCCAGCGCCATCGGCAACTGTGACGTCTTGCCTTCGGCGATGAGATTGGCGACAGCGCTCGTGTTCAGGAGCACTTCGCGCGCGGCAACCCGGCCGCCGCCGGCCTTCCTCAACAGCACCTGCGCGACGATCCCGCGCAAATTTTCCGCCAGCGCGAGCTGGACTTTCGGCCGTCGCTCGGGCGGCGTCTGATCGATGATGCGATCCACCGCATCGGTCGCGGTACGCGCCGTCAACGCGCCGATCACGAGATGGCCCGACTGCGCGGCCTCGAGCGCAAGCGCGAGAATCTCGGGCGAGCCGAAGTCTTCAATCACGAGGACGTCGGGGTTCTCCCGCAATGCCGCCCGAGCCGCCGCCAGCAGCTCGTCGCGATCGCCGCGCACTTCGCGCTGGCTCACCAGCGAGCCGCGATTCTCGTGCACGAACTTGATCTGGTTCTCGAGCGTCACGACATGGACGCTGCGCGTGCGATTGACGAGATCGACGAACGCGGAGATGAGCGTCGATTTGCCGCTCGAACGCGGCCCCGTGACGAGCACGAGACCTTCGGCCTCGGCGCACAGGCCCTGAATCTCCTTCGACAGGCCGAGCTGCTCGGCCGAGATCGCGCGGGCTGGAATCATCCGGAAGATGCCGCCGGGGCCGCGATGATCCCGGAACGTCACGCATCGAATTCGCCCGACGTCGGGTACGTCGCAGATCCACTCGGTGCCCGCCTGGTTTCTCAGCGCTTCGCGGTTGCGCTCGGGAATGATGTCGAGGATCAACGTTTCGACGTCCGATTCGGAGAGCACGCCCTCGGCGTCGATCGCGCTGATCTCGCCGTCGACGCGAATGAACGGACGGGCCTCGGACGTCAAATACAACGTCGAAGCGCCTCTCGCCGCGGCAATGCGCAACAGCCGCTCGATGCCGGCGGAGTGCAGGGATTTCGTGAATCGTCCTGATGGCTCCGGACGCACGGGATTTCTGACGATCGGCAGCACGACGGCCGACCGTCCATCGTCGATCGTCGATCGTCCATCGTCCATCGTCGACGATTCGGGCCCTGCATCGAGCACGGCGTGCCACAGTTCTTGTTCGTCTTCGGGTTCCGCCTCGGCGACGGGCGCGGGAACAGGCTCTTCGGCAGGCGGCGCCACGTTTCGGCGGCGCCGGATTTCAATCCAGATGTCTTCGCCGCCCTGAGCCGCGACGACCATGAACGTCTCGGCCGAAGGAAACCCCGTTCCGACCAGATCGTGTTGAACCGCCCCGTATTCCTCGAGCACCTTGCGCGCAATCGGCGGCAGCAGCTCGTGGAGCATCCCCTTCATGGCGTCGAGCGTGAGCGAGCGCGAGGCGAGCTCTGACTGACCGGTGGGCGCAACGACGTATGGACGCTCGCCCGTGTGAAGCACGAGCGCGTCTCCGTCGGCACGGACAATGGCGGATAACAGCGAAGTTACAAGCGGCACGGGTGTTTGAAGTACCCCAGATCTGCCTGATTTTCGGCCGGATCGGGGCCTTACTTTATCGCGAACACGACCCCGTGCTGTACCGGAAGGAAGTCGAGAAGCTGGTCGATGACAAATCCCATCGGCTCGATCTCGCGCCTGATTTCATCGAAGCTCATCTTGTGGAGCGGAGATGCCGGAGCGATTTTGCTCTCCTTGGCATATTCGAGAATCACGACGCGGCCGCCGGGCTTGAGCGCACGCCGGATCGCGCCCATCGTGGCCCCCGGGTCGGCGAATTCATGGTACGCGTAGGCGAGAAACGCCAGGTCGATCGAGGCGGCCGGCAGGCGAGGGTTGGTCTCCAGCGCCAGGACATATTCGACGTTCGCCAGCTTGTACTTGTCGACGGTGGCCTTCGTCCTGTCGAGCATCTCCTGTTGGAGGTCTACGGCATACACCTTCCCGCGCGGCCCCACTTTTTCGGCCAGGCGGCGAGTGAAGTACCCAGTACCCGATCCCACATCCGCAATCGTTGCGCCGGGCCTGATGTGAAGAGCCTCAATCAGCTGCTCCGGCCGCTCCTCTTTGTCACGCTCTGGGCGATCGAAGAAGGGCGCATTTTCGGTGGCGGGCGCGATGTCCCGTTCGGACGCACCGGGTTCGAGCGTCCACATCTTCCGCAATGTGCGCAGATACGCAACCAATCGATCGACTTCGCCGGGCGACAGGGCGCCGGCCGCCGGATGTATCGCCTGGTTGGTCACGGCCGCCCGCAATTTCTCAGGAGTGCGCAGCACTCCAATCCAATTCAGATCGCGCGCCGTTCGGCCGCCCTCGTCGCCTAGACGGTGGCAGGTCAGGCAGCCCCGGGCGTTGAACGCGGCCTTCCCGGCATCGACATCAGCCGGCGCCGGAGCGGGCAACTGCGCCGCCATCGCCATTGCAAAAAGCCCCGCCGCCGCCCCGTAAATGTGCACGCCACACATTATCGCTGGATTGCAGTGCGGCCAACGGGTATAAGACTGCCTCTATGCCTGCATCCTCGCGCAGATGTGTTGCTGCCGTATTCGCAGCAGCGGCGGTCGTGGTGTCTGGTGCCGTCGCCCGTTCGCAGAACCCTACTCTGCAGGGACACCCCGACGACTACGTCCGCGCCGACATCGAATACGGATCCCGGCTATACGCCGAACATTGCTTCGGTTGCCATGGTGGGAACGGGGACGGTGTCGCCGGTGTCGAGCTGCGAAGCGGGAAGTTTCGGAATGCGACGACGGATCCCCAGCTGCGGACGGTCATCACGAACGGCTTTCCGAACACCGGAATGCCGGCATTCAAGCTCGACGCGAACGAGCTGACCGGCATCATCGCCTACCTGCGCAACATGAACACGTTCGACGCCGGCACGACGAAAGCCGGGGATGCCGGGCGCGGCAAGGTGGTGTTCGAAGGCAAAGGCGCGTGTCTGAGCTGCCATCGCGTCAACAACACCGGCAGCCGCAAGGCACCAGACCTCTCGGACATCGGGGCGCTGCGCAGTGCGGGCTCGCTGGAACGCTCCCTGCGCAATCCGAGCAGCCAGATGATGCCGATCAACCGCCCCGTGCGGGTCGTCACTCGGGATGGAACCGTCATCACCGGGCGGCGCCTCAACGAAGACACCTACACGGTGCAATTGAGCGATGACGAGGGCCGGCTGCATTCATTGCACAAGGCCGATCTGCGCGAATTCACGGTGTCCACACGATCGACGATGCCGTCATACGAGAAGGAACTGACGCCGGAAGAGATGGCCGACGTCGTGTCGTTCCTGCTTTCCCTGAAAGGGCGATGATCATGCCGCGCCGCTGGATATCAGTTGCTCTCGCAATCACGGCAGTCGCCTCCTGCGGCTCGCCGCACAGGCGCCGGTCACATACGAACGCCTGCTCAACGCCGCGAAGGAGCCGCAGAACTGGTTGACCTACGGAGGTGATTACGCGAGCACGCGCTACAGCGCGCTGACGCAGATCACTCCCGCGAACGTGAAGAGCCTGACTCTCGCCTGGGCTTATCAAGCTCCGGTGTCGGGAAGCTGGCAGCCGACGCCGATTGTCGTTGACGGGATCATGTATCTCACCCAGCGGCCGAACGATGTGGTCGCGCTGGACGCATCGACCGGCCGTGTCTTCTGGATCTACCGCCACACCAACGAAGACGTCATCGCGTGCTGCGGATCGAACAACCGTGGAGTGGCCGTACTTGGCGACCTGGTGTTCATGGGGACGCTCGACGCGCACCTCATCGCGCTCGACGCAAAGAGCGGCCGGCTCGTGTGGAAGACGAAGGTCGCAGACAACAAGCTCGGCTATTCGATCACGGTCGCGCCGCTGGTGCTGAAGGACCGCGTCGTCATCGGCGTCGGCGGCGGAGAATACGGCATCCGCGGCTTCATCTCGGCGTATCACATGCAGACGGGCAAGGAATTGTGGCGCTTTTACACCGTCGCGGGCCCGGGTGAGGCCGGGCATGAAACATGGGAGCCATGTCCCGCCCAATCCAAAGACGTATTGCGATCCCGAGGCCTGGAAACACGGCGGCTCGTCGGTGTGGGTGACCGGCTCGTACGATCCCACGCTGAACCTCACCTACTGGGGGACCGGCAACGCCGGTCCCGATTACAACCACGAGCAGCGGCCCGGTGACAACCTCTACACCGCTTCAGTCGTTGCGCTCGATGCCGATACCGGTGCGCTCAAGTGGCACTACCAGTTCACGCCCCACGATCGGTACGACTACGATTCCGTCCAGGTGCCCGTCCTCGCCGATATCACTTGGCGCGGCACGGCGACGAAGGCGATGTTGTGGGCGAACCGCAACGGTAATTTCTACGTGCTCGATCGCGCCACCGGCCGCTTCCTGACAGCCAAGCCGTTCGTGAAGCTGAACTGGATGAGCGGCTTCGACGCAAACGGCCGCCCGATTCAGACACCGCAACCTCCAGGCTTTCCCACCTACCCGGCCGTCCAGGGAGGCTCCAACTGGTACTCGCCCTCTTACAGCCCGCGGACGAAGTTGATGTACGTGTCGACGTGGGAGGGGAACGGGCAGATCTTCACCGGCACGCCGATCGTGTACGAGCCGGGCCGCGGGTTTGGAGGCGGCGTCAATCAGCCCTTCGTCCCGATGCCGGATGCACCCACGCGGGGCATCCCTGGCGCACCGTCGGTGCCCAATCTGCGGCGTGGACCGATCAACAACTGGACGGATGCGGCGGGCAACGGCGCCGTGCAGGCGATCGATCCGCTCACGGCCGAAGCGAAGTGGAAGTTCCGGATGACCGACGTCACGGATACGGGAATCTTCACCACGGCAACCGACCTGCTCATCACTGGCGGCCGCGAGGGGTATCTGCAGGCGTTGGACGCGCGGACCGGTTCGCTGATCTGGAAGAGCAATCTCGGGTCGCAAATGCTGAACAACCCGATCACCTACGCGGTAAACGGGAAGCAATACATCGCGGCGGCGGCCGGGCTGTCGCTGTTCGTATTCGCCCTACCCTGACAGATTAATCCGGTCATTTCGATTCGTAAATCCGCAGCAGCTCGACGAGCTTGTAGCCTCTCGTCTGATACGGCGGAATGACGCGTTCGGTGCGGAGGTATTGAATCATCGCCTCGTCTGCGTAGTCTGCGGGCCCGATGCCTTCTGTTGTTTCGAGCAGCTTCACCAGCATGTCGAAGGTCATCGCCTTCGAGGTCACGAGCCGTGTACCGGGAAACACTCCGAGCCGCTTGGCAGGCTCCCGCCGTTCCACCGTTGCGAAGGTGACGAAAATTTCGTTGGCGATGAAGTTGTAGTCGGCCTCCGAGCGCGTGGCTGGCGCGTCTTCGATTTTCATCGCGGCAATGTGCTCGACCGTGCGCAGGCGATCGAGCACGACCTGAGTAAAGGCGCCGTCGCCCGACCAGCCTTCGTTATGAATGTCCATGGACGACGGCGGGAATCGCGGCTGGCGTATCGACCAGCGACTCCGCGCCGGTCAGCTCATCAGGAGGCAGATCGGCGAACCCGAAGCCGTAACGCGCAAGGCAGATGTGCACGCCCGCATTGCGCGCCGTCTGCAGGTCGACGGTCGAATCGCCTACGAGAACGGTTTCGCCTGGCTCGGCAGACGCCTGCTGCATCAGATAACGAATGCCATCCGGTGAGGGTTTCCGCGGCCACGGTCCATCGCCGCCGACGGTCCACTGAAAATATTTCGACAGTCCGAACTCGGCCAGAATCTTCACCGATTGTTCCAGGGGCTTGTTCGTGAGCACGGCCATCGTGACCGCTTGCGAATGAAGCTGGTCGAGCGTCGCGGGAATGCCATCGTACGGGCGCGTGTGACGGGTCAGCCGGCGATCGTAGGCTGCCAGAAACCTGTCGAGGGCTTCGGACGGCAATGCGGCAACACCTGCGGCGCTGATGACGCGCTTCACCAGCGTCGCCGCGCCGCAGCCGACCATCGCAGCGATATTTTCTTCGCTCAGGGGCGCGGCGCCGTATTCGGCGAGCATTTCGTTGGCGCTGTCGGAGAGATCGCGCCGGGAATCGATGAGCGTGCCGTCGAGATCGAAAACGGCGAACCGGGGCCGCCGGTTCGCCTCGCCGCGCTGATGGCTCACGCCGACGTCCCGCCGTAGGTGGCAAATGACGTGGGCGTTTCCCACACGGTGACGCGCACGACGGGAAAGCCCTGGGAGTGGGTGTAGTCGTAGAGCAGTTTGGCGATATGCTCCACCGTGGGATTGCTCTGCACGACGAACACCGGCTCTCCGAGCTGCTTGAGCGGATCGACGAGCGGATCGTCCTCGCGGAGGATCATCTTGTGATCGAGCTCGCGATCCACCCATCCCTTGACGATGCGCTTGATATCGGAAAAATCGCAGACCATGTTCCGGTTGTCGAGCGAGCCGCTGCGCACTTCGATCTCCGCGACGGCATTGTGCCCGTGGGGATGTTTGCAGATGCCGTCGTAGTCGAGCAGCCGGTGCCCGTAGCAGAACTCAATCTTCTTGGTTACTGAATACATGTCTTTGCCTGAATCTCCTCTGTCGAATCACACGGCCAGCCTGGTGATGCTGTCGGGCGGGCTCGACAGCGCCGTGCTCGCGGCGCTCGAAGCCCGATCCTACGTGGTCCATCCAGTGTATGTCGCGGCGGGCCTTGCGTGGGAGGAAGGTGAGCAGAAAGTCGTCGATGAACTGCTCGGCCGGGCGCCGTTCACCAACGGGCCGCATCCGGTCCGGCCCCTCACCCGCCTGGAATTCACCATGCGCGACGTGTACCCGGCCACTCACTGGGCTTTCGAAGGGGTGCCGCCCGCCTACGACACACCCGACGAAGACGTCTATCTCCACGGCCGCAACATCGCGCTGCTGTCGAAGGCAGCCGTTTACGCCGCCAGCCGCAAGATCTCGCGCATCGTCGTGGCGCCGTTGGCGGGGAACCCGTTTCCGGATGCCACGGCGGAGTTTTTCGCGGCGATGAGCCACGCTCTTTCGCTCGGGCTTGCTGCGCCCGTCGCGATCGCCGCGCCCTTCGCCCATCTGCATAAAGAGGACGTCGTGAAGCTCGGCGCCGAGCTGGGCGTGCCGCTCGAGCTCACGCTCTCCTGTATGAACCCATCTGGAATGATGCATTGCGGGTTGTGCAGCAAGTGCCGGGAGCGGAGAGATGCGTTCAGTGCAGCCGGAATCGCAGACGCGACGGTGTACGCCAACGTCAGCCCGAGGTGATCGAAAGTCTCACCGCAGAGACGCGGAGGCGCGGCGAGATCTCTTTCGGCTGTGAATTTAGAAACAATGAGAGATCCCTGCGCCTCCGCGTCCCTGCGGTGAAGTTTCGTTACGGCAGCGCGGCGCCGAATTGCGCGAATCGGGCGGCGCCCAGCGGGGCGGCATCCCCGGCGAGCTGCGACATCTCGATGCGGACGCGCTCGAAAATCCCCGGCGGCATGCGCCGCGCGGTTTCCTGCCGGATTGGCTCGAGAAGCAGATCGCCGGCAGAGTGCAACAGGCCGCCGAGGACAATCACTTCCGGATCGGTCACGGCTGCGATGTTCGACACGGCCATGGCGAGATATTTCACAGTGTCGCGGATCACGGAAATCGACACGCCGTCGTTCTCCCGCGCGGCGCGCAGGATCATGTCGAGCGTCACATCATTGAAATCGCCGGCCGCCGTATCCGTTACGCTGGAACGATCGCCAGATTTGATGCGCCACACCAGCCGGCGGACGACGCCGGCCGCGCCGCCTTCCGCTTCGAGACATCCGAGGCGCCGGTAGTCGTCGCGTTCGACCGGGTTGAGCGCGAGCCACTGCACGGAACTGGCCAGGCCATGCGCGCCCGATGAGCAGCGCGCCGTTGGAAATCACGCCGGCAGATACGCAGGGACCCATCGAAAAGGCCACCAGGTCGCGCGCACCTTTGGCGGCGCCGTACGACACTTCGGCGATCGCCGAGGCATTGCCGGTGCTCAAGGTCTTGACGGGGGTCGTGCCGCCAAGCGCGTCAGTCAGCGGCGACAGATTTTCGGCCCGGCTGCGCGAATCGGGATCGGGAAACGACACGCCCACAGCCGAGGCGGACGCCGCCTGGCAATCTGACCCGAGCGCCTGACGAGCGACCGACACGAGGTTTCCGGCTGTGTCGAGTTGACGTCGAGGACGCACGGGATCGAACCGTTCCATCCGGATCCATCAACACGGCACGCGCAAGTTCGTTGTCGATGCTGATACCGAGAATCACGGCTACTCCGTCTCGCCCTGCCAATCCGTGTGCACGTGCAGCTTGCGCCCGACGAGCGGCATGCGGAGGGCTTCCGCACCCGACTTCTTTATCGGCCGTTCGGAACAACCGCCGATCGACCTGCTCGAGCAGGCGCTCGAACTGCTTTTCATGCGGCGCGCTGAGGACGAGAACACCGCTGCCCTCTGTCGGCGGAAACCTGACGTCGTCCAGATAATCCCTGTCCAGCGTCACCAGCGTGCGCCGCAGCTGGGCGGCAAGGCGGAAATGTTCGATGTCGGCGGCGCGGCGAAGGTGTTCTTCCTCCATGACGAAGAAGACGTCCCACCGAAGCCGCTCGCGCATGAAACGGACGAGGCCGGCCGGCAGGTTGGCGTCGCAATAGACTCTCGGGCGATCAGTCAGCCCTTCGGCAAACGGCGCAAGCCCGGACGCTAGAGTGCCCATTGGATCTCCGATGGAGAGCAGAGAGAGCAGAGAGCAGAGAGCAAGAGAGCAAAGAGCAAGAGCGAAAGTGCTCTCTCCTTACTTTCGGCGCTTCTTCGTTACTTGTGACTTCTTACTCTTCGTTCTCTGTCTTTGTTTGCTCTTTGCTCTCTGCTCTTTGCTCTTCGCTCTTCCCCTGCTCCCCCCGCGCCGCCTCTGCCTGGCGTTTCAATTCCTTGACGAGCCCTTCGCGCTTGTGCACGAGCTCCTTGCGGGGCCGCTTGCCGTTTTTCGAGCCGATTGCGTATTCGCAGAACAGCGGGAACGCGATCGTCGAATCGCAATACGCCACGACCGTGTCGGGAAGCACGCCCGGATTGACCTTCCCCCAGCTCACCGCTTCTGCCGGCGTTGCGCCTGACAAACCGCCCCACACCACCTGGTCGGTCGTGATCTGGATGAAATACTCGTTGCCGCCCTTTTGAATGCCGTAGACCTCCCAAAGCGTGGGCTGCCCCTGCAAATAGAAATTTTTCGGTGAGCCGCCGCCCAGGATCACGCAGCCGTTGCGCTTGCCGGCGAGGATGATGGCGCACACTTCGTTGACGTCGCGGTTCGGATCGATCATCAGCGTGCTGCCGTTCAGCAGCTCGTGATAGGCGATGTTCATGCCGATCGAGCTGTCGCCAGGTGAAGAGGTGTAGATCGGCACGCCAACCTGCGCAGCTCTGGCAACGACCGAGTGCTCTTCGCACCCGGGGTACCGCTCGAGCAGGTCCTGCCCGAGCCGGTAGTGGAGCTCCGAAGTCGAGATGGGTCCCTCCAGCTTCGATCGAACCAGGAAATCGCGGATGTATGAGTCGGTCTCGAGCAGCACGCGGGCCGGGAACAGCACGTCGTAGATGCGGATGATGCCCTGCTCGTAGAGATCGACGTCATCGACGAACGGCGACCCGCGATGCAGCGTGAAGTTCAGGGCGTAGTGCAGGTCGTGGTAGAGATTGGCCCCGGTGCTGATGATGAAATCCACCAGCCCGCGGTCCATCATCTCGACGACGCAGCCGCCGATGCCGGCGGGCGTCATCGCACCGGCAATCGTCAGCCCGATCGTGGTGTCTTCCTCGGGCGCGAGCATCTTGTCCGAGAAAATGCGGCAGGCTTCCGACAGCCTCGCGGCGTTGAACGCCTGAAATCCCTCGTCGATCAGGTGCCGGACTTCCTTGCTGCCTTTGGGACGATAAAAACCGATGGGTTTGCCCGAAAGGGCGCCTTTGGATGCAGGGGCGCCCGGATGTCGATACGGCATAAGAGGTTCATCTTACATCTGCCGTCGCGAGCGCGCACGCGGCCTTGACAAAAGCGGAACGGAGGACCAAGGTACTCGCGTACATGCAGGCAGAAGTCGAAGCCGTACGCGTTGCGCTGCCGGAGTGGGCGGTGTACGCCATCGCCGGGGGCGGGCTGCTGCTGCTCGTGCTGCTCTTCGTCATCTGGCGGAAAGGGCGACCCTTTGCCGCGGGCGATGTGTTCCGCGCCAGCCGGCTCAGCTCGGGCAATCGCGTTTTTCCCACTCAGGTGCTGATTTCACCGACCAGCGTCGTGCATTACAGGCCGGAATGGTTTGGCCGGCTCGAGCACTCGATGCACATGGCGCACGTCGCGTCGGTGAGGATCGACACCAACCTGATGTTTTCGGACGTGTTCATCGAGACGACCGGCGGAGCCAGCCCGATCCAATGCCATGGGCACAGGAAGGCTGACGCGATGCGGATGAAAGAGCTGATCGAACGGTATCAGACCGAATATTACCGCGCGAAACCCCCTCTCCGGCCGACGCTACTCCCCGTCCGACTAACCTGTAGTTCCGGTTCTGAGCGTCCGATAAGTGAGGCTGGACAACATTCTGTGGACGATCTCATTTTTTCAGCGCGACGTGCGACAGCGACGAAACCCGAGAGCGAAAGCGAACTCGACACCAGGTTCCGGAATCTGGTGCAGAGCCCGCTTCGAGCCGGCATCCTCAGATATCTGAGCGCCCGGCCCGAAGAGAGCTTCGACGCCGACCAGCTCATGCAGACGTTCGGACGTCTGCGGCTGGACGTCGAAAACTGCATACGCGAGCTCGTCGGATTCGGCGTCGCTCGCGGTCTTCCCGGCACGCCCGTCCGTTACACGGCTGCGCGCCCCGACAGTCCCGGCATCGAAAAACTGCTCGACCGGTTCCTCGAGCGGCGGGCGACGATCAGCACCGAAGACCAGTCGCCTTCCGTACAGCGCTTCCGCGAAATGATCGGACGCGACGAGAAGATGCTCATCGTCTTCGAGTGGATCCGCACGGCCGCGAAGTCGGATATCTCCGTGCTGATCCTCGGGCCGACCGGCTCCGGCAAAGAGCTCGTCGCGCGCATGATTCACGAGCTGAGCCGGCGGCAAACCGCGAAGTTCCAGGCGGTCAACTGCGCCGCGCTGCCCGACACGCTGTTCGAATCGGAAATCTTCGGCTACGAAAAAGGCGCGTTCACCGGCGCGCACGATCGGAAACCCGGCCGCCTCGAGCTCGCCAACGAAGGCACGCTGTTCCTCGACGAAATCGGCGACCTCTCCATCGTCGCCCAGGCGAAGCTGCTGCGCGTTCTCGAAGAACGGCGCTTCGAGCGGCTCGGCGGGAACAAGTCGATCCACGTGGACTTCCGGCTGATTTCCGCCACGAACAGGCCGCTGGATCAGTTCGTCCGCGACGGGCGGTTCCGCGAAGATCTCTACTATCGCGTCAACGCGTTTTCCATCCGCCTGCCGTCGCTTCGCGAGCGCCAGGTGGACATCCCCGTGCTGGCCAACAGGTTCCTCGCGCGTTATTGCGCGGCAAACGGGCTTCCGCTCGACGCGAAGTCGTTCGCGCGAGAGGCGATCGATGTGCTGATGGCCTATCACTGGCCCGGCAACATCCGCGAGCTCGAAAGCACCGTGTCGCGCGCTGCGTTGTCGGCGCCCGGCCGCGCCATCCGCGCCGCCGACATCGAATTTCTTCACGCCGCAGAGGCCCCGACGGAGGAGACAGGCGAGCGCCTCCCCTCTCTCCGCGAAGCCGAACGGGCACACATCGTCCGGATACTCGATGCATGCAGCTGGAATAAGAAGGAAGCGGCCCGCATTCTCGAAATCAGCAGAGGAACGCTTTACCGCAAGATCCTCGAATTCGGTCTGGAGCCTCAGGCGCAAAATGGCCAGTCGCGAAACCGGGTCCGACGCCTCACAGCGGGTTAGGGATACTCGTCCCGAAACAGCACAGCCGAGAATTTAGGCTATGTGCCTTATGCAAGCAGGCAGATAGCGCAAATTTCGCCATTCATGTGCCGTTTTGGCACACGATGGGTCAACTCGCCGACACTGACACTTCCGTGTGCATCTTCGTACTCTACTGAGCGCATTGGACTTAGCGCGCTAGCCCGATCGCGCGCTGACAGGGCGAACGATTTGCACTGCGCAGCGCAGGCTCAGGTATGAACCATCTTCCCATTGCGGCTCGGCTGTACGTCGGCGCGGTCATCGCCGGCGGAGCTCTGCTTCTGGGAGCGTTTTTCCCTGTTCAGCAATTCCCGCATCCGCTGTGGTTCATCACGCTCCTTCTGCTCTCGTCGGTCACTTCGGCGTTCAAGGTCAATCTGCCGCTCGCGCGAAGCGGCTCGACCATGTCGGTCTCTTACGCCGTCGATTTCCTGTCACTCATCCTCCTGGGACCCGCGCAGACGATGCTCGTCGGCGCCCTCAGCGCGTGGAGCCAGTGCACGTTCCGGATGACGACGAAGAACCCGCTGTATCGCACGCTCTTTAGCATGGCGAGCCTTGTCATCAGCGTGCAGGCGGCAGGAGGCGCGTTCCATGCGCTCGGCGGAACTCCCGGACTTGCGTCGACTCGCTGGCGGCCATGGCAAAGCCGCTGCTCGGAGCGGCGGGCGCGTATTTCCTGTGCAACACGGCACTCGTCGCAACCGCCATTGCGCTGTCCACGCACCAGTCGCTCGTCAAGGTCTGGAATGAAAATTTTCTCTGGAGCGCGCCGAGCTATTTCGTCGGCGCAGTTGCGGCCGCGGGCGTGTCGATCGTCATCGGCGGCACGACGAATTACTGGGTCGCCATTCTCGCCGCGCCGCCTCTCTATCTGACCTACCGCAGCTACAAGATCTATCTGGGGCGGATTGAGGACGAGCAGCGCCATGTGCAGGAAGTGTCGGACCTGCATCTCGCGACGATCGAAGCGCTGGCTCTCGCGATTGACGCAAAAGATCGCACGGGCAAATCCCACATTCGCCGGGTACAGGTGTTCGCGGCAGGCCTCGCGAAAGCGATCGGCATGTCGGAAAAAGAGATCCAGGGCGTGAAGACGGCGGCGTTGCTGCACGACATCGGAAAGCTCGCCGTCCCCGAGCACATTCTGTCGAAGCCGGGACCGCTGACCCAGGAGGAATTCCAGAAGATCCGGATTCACCCGCAGGTCGGCGCGGAGATCATCGCCGGCGTGCCGTTCCCGTATCCGGTCGCGCCGCTCATTCTCAGCCACCACGAACGGTGGGACGGCAAGGGATATCCGGCCGGCATGAAGGGCGACGAGATTCCGGCAGGCGCGAGGATTCTCGCGGTCGTGGATTATTTCGACGCGCTCACCTCGGAGCGGCCGTACCACAAGGCCATGAGCGACGATGGCGCGGTGGGCCTGCTCCGGCAGGAAGCGGGTAAAGCGCTCGATCCCAACCTGGTGCAGATCTTCATCGCGAACCTCGAGGCGTTGCGCGCCGAAGCGGAGACCACCTCCGACACGGTGCGGACGCTGGCGCTGCCCACGGGGCCGAACGAAAAGGGACGGCCTGCCGTTGGCCTGCTGCCCGAGCCGACCAACAAGACCGTGTTCGACGACATCGCCCTTGCGCACCGCGAGATTTACGCGCTCTACGAGATTGCGCAGGCCATGGGCACGAGCCTCGGCGTGGCCGACACCATGGCGCTGATTTCATCGAAGCTGAGCAACCTCGTGCCGTTTTCGTGCTGTGCGCTGTTCCTCCACAACGAGGAGCTCGAGACCCTGCGCTGCCGGTTCGCCACGGGCATCGACGCGGAGATCATTCAGCAGATTTCGGTGAAGAGCGGCCTCGGCCTCACGGGCTGGGTCGCGCGCAACCGCCGTACGCTCGTCAACGCGCGGCCGAGCGCCGACCTCGAAGCCGCCGGCATCTCGGCCACCACGTCGCTCCAGTCCGCGCTCGTCTGCCCGCTGGTCTTCAACGAGCGGTTCATCGGCACGCTTTCGGTCTATCACATCGATGCGGGCTGCTACACCGACGATCACCGCCGGCTGCTGGATCGCGTATGCGAGCAGGCGGCGGCGGTCATCTACAACTCGATCGTGTTCGAGCAGACGCAGGAAGATTCGCTCACGGATCCGCTCACCGGACTTCCGAACACGCGGTTCATGTTCATGCATCTCACGCGCGAGCTCGCCCGCGCGGAGCGGCTGAAATCGGAAGTCTCGCTGCTCGTGATGGACCTCGATCACTTCAAGGAAATCAACGACAACCACGGGCATCACGTCGGAGACCGCGCGCTGCGGGAAATCGCCAGCGTGCTTCGCGCGGCGATCCGTCCCTACGACATCTGCGTGCGGTATGCCGGTGACGAGTTCATCGTCGTGCTGTCAGGCTGCAGTGCGGAAGAGGCGGAGCGGAAGCGTATCGAGCTGCAGACCGCGGTGGACGAAGTGGTCTTCGAGGCGAGGCCCGGCAAACGCCTTCAGCTCGGCATCAGCATCGGCGCGGCGATTTTCCCGCACGACGGAAACACTTACGAAACGCTCCTGGCGACGGCCGACAGCCGGATGTACCGCGACAAGACCACACGAAAGCAGACGGCGAACTCGGATGCCGGCGTGGCACCGATGCGCCGGGAGCCGATGGCCGCGATCACCGACTCCGAGCTCGAACGCGCCGCGTCCGGCGTCCTCTAATCGCGTCTAGGCCGGATCTATCCAGTCGGGCCTGCGTCCGCCCACGCCAAACAACAGCAGCGCCGTACCGGTTGCGCCGAAAATCAGGCCAAGGCCATCGGTTGCCGGCGTCTCCCACGGGAAATCCCGCACGAGAAGCACCGCGGCTGGGATGATCAACGCGAGGCCGAGCGAGATAGCCATCGGGCGCCTCAGCACCAGCCGCAACAGCCACCCGCGCGCGCGTTTGCCAACAGGCACGAGTCAGAATACTTAGATCGACAGTTCGTACAGAGTCTGGGAGCGCAGAGGCGAGAAGGCGCAGAGCTGAGAGAGCGAGCAGCTCTGCGGGCTCGCGGCTCCGCGTCAACAGCAGATCCGTCGATCTAGAATCATCTCGAATGCCGGTATTCCCGATCCGTGCGGCGGTGCCGGCAACACCGCGCGCGCACATCATCACGCTCGACCTGCAGGGCCAGTCATTTCCTTACCTCGCGGGCCAGGCGGCGTATCTTCATCCGCAAGGTGCGGACAAGAAACGGCCATATTCAATCGCATCCGCTCCCGAGCAAACAGCCCGGGATGGGGCGATCGAGTTCCTCGTGCAAACCGGGCCGGACGGCGCAGCGGGATTGACACCGGATTTGATCAAGCCGGGCACGCCGGTCTCAGTGGAAGGTCCGCTCGGATCGTTCACGTTTCCGCCGGCACCCGATGAGCGGCGGTTCGTATTCATTGCCGGCGGTACGGGTATCGCGCCGCTCCGATCGATGTTATGGCATGCGCTGCTGGCCGAACGCGATGGACATGTCGGCCTGATTTACAGCGTCCGCTCTCCGGACGAGTTCGCCTACATGCCCGAGTTCCAGCGCCTCGAAGACGAAGGCCGCATCGACTTTCGCCACACCGTCACGCGCGCCGCGAACGAAGGCTGGAACGGACGCCAGGGGCGCATCGACGCGGCATGCCTCGACGGCCTGGTCGTGCCGGGCGATACGCTGTGTTTCGTTTGCGGTCCGCCCGCGCTGGTCGGAGAAATTCCGCCGCAACTGATGGCTTTGGGTGTACGAGAGGAGCAGATCAGGATAGAGAAATGGTACTAACTCAGCATTGGGAGATTGGTGGATTGGTAGATTGGTAGATAAGGAATGCAAAACCTCCGTCAAACCGACAATCTACCAATCTGCCAATCTCCCAATTCACGTTTTCAGAAACCCATGACCGAATACCCAGCGTCCACCATCATGATCTCCGCCGTGACGCCACGGCTGGCTGGGCCGAGCAGGAACATCGCGGCGTCGGCCACTTCGCTCGTGTCCGTGTTTCTGCGCAGCGGTGCGTGGTCGCGGTAGTGGCCGAGGATGTTCGAGAAGCCTGAAATGCCCATCGCGGCGAGCGTCTTGATCGGACCGGCCGAAATGGCGTTGACACGGATGCCCTCCGGACCAAGCTCGGCGGCGAGATATCGGACCGCTGCTTCGAGCGCAGCCTTCGCAACCCCCATGACGTTGTAGTTCTTGAACACCCGTTCGCTGCCGAGATACGTCATCGTCAGCATGCTGCCGCCTCCGCGCTTCTGCATCAGCGGACGCAGCTGCCGCGCGAGCGCGATGAACGAGTACGCGCTGATGTCGAGGGCGATCCGGAATCCTTCCCGCGACGTCTGTGAAAACGGCGCGTCGAGGTCTTCCGACCTGGCGAACGCCGCGCTGTGCACGAAGAAGTCGAGGCCGTCGAATTCGCGATCGAGCGACACGCCAGCTCGGCGATCTGTTCGTCACTGGAGACGTCGCACGGCAGGATGAGCGGGTCGTTCTGGAGCGTCGCCGCGAGCTCGCGGACGTTCTCCTCGAGGCGGACGCTCGGATACGTCAGCGCCAGCCGCACGCCCGCGGCGTCAAGCTTCTGCGCGATTCCCCAGGCGATCGATCTCTTGTTGGCAACCCCGACGACGAGCGCGTGCTTTCCCGAGAGCTCAGGCATGAGTGTGTTCAGATGTGTGGATGTCAGATTGTCGATTCGAGACTTGTCGTTCCCGGTTCTATCGCGACCGTTTCTTCGGCGGCCCCTGATGCTGACCATTCGGGCGCGAACGCATCTGCGAGCCGGGGCCCTGCGGCCGCCCACCCGGCCGCCCGTGAGGACCGCCGGGGCCTCGAGAGTTTCCTCCCTGACCACCGCTTTTCGCAAAGCGCCCCGGACGTGAATTATTGTTCTGGAAACGTCCGCGGTTCTTGTTCGCCTGCCGGATGGTGAACTCGGGTACTGCACGCGCGACCGGCTCGCGCTCAATGCGCGGCAACTGGGCTCTGATGAGCGGCCGGTGCAGGCGCACTTCTTCGGGAGCGCTCTGCGCGGGTGCGTTGCCGTTGTCGCTATTGTTATGGTTCGAACCGTCGGCGGCGAGAGACGCCGGCATCTTCGAGAGGTGTCGAGTCGGGTTCGGTCTGCGCGCTCTGAGTGACGAGAACGCCTGGAGAGGTCGTGTCGTGCTTGACCGATTCCAGCACTTCGTCGTACGCCTCTTCAACGGAGCTTTTCTTCTTACGCAATCTCGGCACCTTGCCTCCCTTATATGGATGCTCGGTATCGCACGTCGTGCAGCGCGTTAGTCGAATATCGTCGCCGACCATAGCCACAATAGTGTGGTTGGCGAGGCGGCGCTCGCGCGGGCAATAGTCATCGAGAATGTCACCAAGCCGTAGCTGACGCTGCTGCATGAATCTCCCGAAAAACACCTTTAGGCCGGGATTGATCGCGGGACTGTCAGTCTACTACGGCGCCAGCGCGCCTCGCAACCAGGCATTCACCTCTGCCAGCGCATCAGAGACGGCTTCCGGCCTGGTCGATTGAGGCGTCCTGCGAGCGTGCACGGACGCCTCGGGTGTCACGACACCCCGCACGGACTCATCGAAAAACGGACTATATCGCTGCCATTCCGCGACGCGTCAGCGAACCGAAGTCGCGCCCCTCGGCGACAAGTCCGCGCACCATGCCTGCCGACAACTTCGTGCGCTTCTCGAAATGGGACACCCTTACCCACGAGGAAATCCGCGACGTCGGTCGCCAGCAGCAATCCCGACGCGGCCGTGCGGGTGGTCTCGGGAAATATCTCCAGACCATCGACGACACCGACGAGCGTGGCCAGGGCGCCCGAGACATTGTCTTCGGCGTCGAAAACGGCTTCCTTGTCCTCCTGCAGATCCTTGTTGTATCCGCTCGGGAGACCCTTCATCGTCGCCAGCCAGCCCGCGAGGTGACCGATGATGCGGCCCGACTTTCCGCGGATCAGCTCGAGCGGATCGGGGTTCTTCTTCTGCGGCATCATGCTGCTGCCGGTGCTCGACGCATCTGACAGCTGAAAGAAGCCGTGTTCTTCGTCGCAGAAAATGATCAGGTCTTCCGACAGGCGGCTGAGATGCACCATCGTCATGGCGCAGGCGTGCAGAAAGGCCGCGACGAAATCGCGATCGGACGAGGCGTCGATGCTGTTGGCGACGACGCGCGAAAATCCGAGACGCGACGCCAGCATGGCGGTGTCGATGGGATAGTTGGTGCCGGCAACGGCGCCCGAGCCCAGCGGCATGGCGTCGGCCTCGCGCGATGCCCATGCGAAGCGCTCATGGTCGCGGCGCAACGCCGCGGCATGCGACAGAAAGAAATGGGAAACAAGCACCGGCATCGCCCGCCGCAGGTGGGTATACGACGGCATCACGGCGGCGCCGGCCGACTCGGCCTGCCTGCGCGAGCGCGCCAACCACGGCGGCCAGCAGCTTCTGGAGCAGGGGAATTCTGCGCCGCAAATAGAGGCGCAAATCGAGGGAGACCTGCTCATTCCTCGAACGGCCGGTGTGCAGACGTTTGCCGAGATCGCCGAGGCGCTCCACCAGCTGCCGCTCGACGAACGCGTGCACGTCCTCGTCCGGGCCGTCGACAAAGCCGGCGTCGGTCCGCGCGCGATCGAGAAGGTCTTTCAATGTCCCCGAAAGTGTCTGGACATCGTCGCCGCTGAGCACTCCAGCTTTGCCGAGTGCTTCGACCCAGGCAAGGCTTCCCGTGACATCGTCTTCAAAGAGCCGCTTGTCGAACCGAAACGATGACCCGAACTGAAACGCGGTGGGATCGGGCTCCGTGCTGAAACGTCCTGACCAGAGATTTGTCATCGGCTATTTCGACGCGGGCGCAATTGGAGCGGCGACGCCGGCGGCGCGCTCATCGCCGGTGCGGGCAAACGGCGACGCGCAGCCGACCACATGGCACTGGCCCTTATCGAGCTTCATGCGGACCATGCCTGTCACGCGAGGCTGCACATTCTGGACGAATGCATCGATCGCCGACCGCGACGGCGAAAACCAGAGGCCGTTGTCGACGATACGGACGTATTCCTTCGAAAGAGGCTGTTTCAAATGCTGGAAATCGGGCGGGGTCACCATCATCTCGAGAGCCTGGTGCGCGCTATGGAGCACCAGCGCGGCCGGCGCCTCGATCGTCTCATACGCCATCCGTCCGGCACGGCGTCCTTCGCCCGCGTCGATACGGCCGACGCCATGCACCCCGGCGATCGTCTCCAGGGAATCGATCAGATCGACGAGCGGCATCTCCACGCCGTTGATGGCCGCGGGCGCGCCGCTCTGCCACTCGATCTCCACGAACGCCGCAGTCCCGGCCGCCTCCGCCGCGGATTTGGTCAAGGTGTAGAGGCCGTGCGGAAGCGTCTCCGCCGCGTCTCCGGTCCCTCGCCAGTTGAGAGACCGGCCCCACAGGTTCTGATCGACACTGTATGCGGCCGAGGCGAGAGGAATCGGGATGTTGCGCGCGCGGGCGTAGTCGAGCGACTCGGCGCCGCTCCATTCGCGCGCGGGCGCGAGCACTGAAATATCCGGATCGATCGCCGGCGCCGACACATCGATGCCTGTATTGCCCGAGCCGCCGTGGGCGATGACGCGGGCGCCTTCCATGTGCGCGATCTCGATCAGCTTCTTGGCCAGCAGCGCCCGGGCCAGGGCGGCGGGCTGCGGGCGGCGCTGCTCGTCAAGCGCGTCGGCCTGCAGCGCCGGCAGGATGTAGTCGCGGGCGAATTCGTCGCGCGCATCGAGCACATGGCAGCGAACCGCGCCGATCGCCATTGCCCGCTCGCGAATCCGGTTGAGATCGCGCGAGCGGCCCAGATCGACTGTCAGCGCGACGACCTCGGCGCCATGTTTGTCGATGAGCCACGGAATCGCCAGCGACGTGTCGAAGTCGCCGGTATAGGCGAGAACGACCTTGGTCAATGCGACCATGCCTGCAGCTGCTTTGCCAGCGCCTTGGCGTGGCGGGCGTCCTGGGAAATCACCAGGATGGTGTCGTCACCGGCCAGCGTGCCGACGACCTCCTCGAGCTTGGCGCGATCGATCGCAAGGGCCAGCGGCTGCGCGAGCCCGGGGCCGGTCCGCACGACGATCAGCTGCTGCACGCAGGACACGGCGCTGGCATATTCGGCCATCGCCTTCTGCAGCGCGGCGCCCGCGTTGGGCGGCACCTGCGGTTCGGCGCCCTGCGGCTGATACGCGCCGTCGGACGACCGCTTGACCAGACCGAGGTCGCGGATGTCGCGCGACAGCGTCGCCTGCGTGACGCTGTAGCCCCGCGCTTTCAGCCGCGTGCGCAGCTGCTCCTGACTGTGAATCTGTTCGTTGCCGACGAGCTCGAGAACCGCCGCTTGCCGGCGCGCTTTCATAACCATACAGTGTTGCGAATTATTATACACAGACAGGTTCCGTTTGCTGTATATTTATGCTTCGCGATGGATACTTCTTCATTGACCGATCGGGCGGCCGCGCCGTCGGGCGCAGGCGCGGGCAGCGCCGTCAACGTCGGCATCGCCGGCGCCAGCGGATTTGCCGGGCAGGAGCTGCTGCGTCTGCTCGCCGGACATCCGCGCGTACGCATCACCTCGGCGATGTCATCTTCCCCGGATGGACCGCCGCGCACGCTTCCCGCGCTCGCCCGCATCTGGGACGGCGTCATCGAGCCGTTCTCCGTGGAAAAGCTCGCCGCCGCGTCGGACGTGGTCTTTCTGGCGCTGCCGGAAGAAGCCGCCGCCAGCCTCGCGGCTGGTCTCGTCGATCGCGGCGCGCGTGTCATCGACCTGTCGGGCGCGTTCCGGCTGCGTGATGCGGCAGCGCGGGAGAAGTGGTATCCGGCCACACAGCTCGGTGGGTTGAAACCGGTGTATGGCCTCACCGAGCGCAACTCGAATGCGCTGCGCGGAGCGCGCCTCGTGACCAATCCCGGGTGCTATCCGACCGCCGCGCTGCTCGCGCTCGAGCCGCTCGCCGAGGCGGGCCTGCTCGCGGGCGACGTCGTCATCGACGCCAAGTCCGGCATTTCCGGCGCTGGAAAGAAGCCGAGCGAGCGGACGCACTTCTCCGAAAACCACGGCAGTGTCGCAGTCTACGGGGTGTTCGGTCACCGCCACACGCCCGAAATCGAGCAGGAACTCGGGATGCCGGTCACGTTCGTGCCGCACCTGGTTCCGCTCGACCGGGGAATTCTCGAGACGATCTACACCAAGGTGAAGCCGGGAACGACCTCGGCGCGAGTCGCAGAGGTGATGAACGCCGCTTATAAGGATGCGCCGTTCGTCCGTGTCACGGGAGAAACGTTGCCAGAGATCAAACACGTCGCGTACACGAACTTCTGCGACATCGGTTGGCGCGTGGACGCCGCCAGCGGCCGGATCCTGCTCGTGTCGGTCATCGACAACCTCGTGAAGGGGGCCGCGGGGCAGGCGATTCAGAACATGAACGTGATGCTCGGATTCGACGAGCGGACGGGCCTGCTGCCGGTATGAAACCCGTCGTCCTGAAGTTCGGCGGCGAGTTGCTCGAAGAGCCTGAGCGTGTCGCGTCGCTTGCGCAGGTCCTGGCGAAGCTCGCCAGGAAGACGCCGCTGGTCATCGTGCACGGCGGCGGGCGCGAAATCGACGCGGCTCTGGGGAGGGCCGGCATCCCGAAGCGGCAGGTCGACGGCATGCGCATTACCGACGAGCCGACGCTCGACGTCGTCGTCAGCGTCCTGGCGGGGCTCGTGAACACCCGCTTCGTGGCCGCGCTCGGGGCTGCTGGAGTGCCCGCTGTAGGTCTAACCGGCGCGGACGCGGGTATTGGCGTCGTGCAGCCCGCTCCCCTGCACGTGTCGACGACCGGCGCCAACGTGAATCTGGGCCGTGTGGGCGACCCGGTTGGACGGCAGGTGCCCGGGCTGCTCGTGGACCTGTGCCGGAAGGGTTATGTGCCGGTTGTCGCGAGCATCGGGGTTTCGCGCGACGGCGAGCTGTTCAACGTGAACGCAGACACGCTGGCTGCTCATCTCGCGGGCCGGCTGAAATCGCCGAGGCTCATCATCGCCGGGGCAACCAGGGGCGTTCTGACGTCTGACGGTTCGACGATTGCCGACATGACGTTCGCGGACGTCGACGCGCTGGTGGAAAGCGGCGGCGCAACCGCCGGCATGATCGCCAAGCTCGCCGCGTGCCGGACCGCGGTGGAGCGAGGAGCGGCTGAAGTGTTCGTCGCCGACGGAAAAGATCCGGGCGGTCTTGCCGTCCTCGCGCGTCACGGACGCGCGGCTGGGGCGGGAACGAGCACGAGAATTACTAAGGGGAAGGCGGCGTTAGCGCCGACAATTGAGAAAGCGGGCGTCATGACCAGTCAGGTTCGAGAGCTCGAGTCGCAGCACATCGTTCAGACCTACCGCCGCACGCCGATCGTGCTGGTTCGCGGTAAGGGTGTGCGTGTCTATGACGACGAGGGCCGCGAATATCTCGACCTCCTCGCCGGAATCGGCGTGGGCGCGCTCGGGCACGGCCACGAGGCGCTGGCGCGGGCAATCGCCGAGCAGTCGCGCGAGATGATCCACACCTCGAACCTGTTCTTCCATCCGCTGCAGGGGCAAGTCGCGGCCAGGCTGGCCGCGCTCTCGGGCTTGCAGAGAGCGTTTTTCTGCAACAGCGGAGCCGAGGCGGTAGAGGCGTGCCTGAAGTTTGCCCGCCGCTTCTGGTACACCAGGGGAGTCAAGGACCGCACCGAAATCATCGCCATGGAAGGCGACTTCCACGGCAGGACGATGGGTGCGCTGTCGACGACGTGGGACGAGCACTACCGGACGCCGTTCATGCCGCTGGTGCCGAATGTCAGGTTCGTGCCGGTGAACAATCCGGCGGCGCTGCGGAGCGCGGTAACCGAACGCACGGCGGCGATTATCCTCGAGCCCATTCAGGGCGAGGGTGGAGTGCGCCCAATCACGCAGGCGTTCGCGGATGCGGTGAAAGACGTAACTGCCAGCACCGGTACGCTGCTGATTGCCGACGAAGTGCAGTGTGGTCTGGGACGGACCGGCCAGCCCTTCTACTTTCAGAAGCTCGGCCTGCGTCCCGACCTGGTGCCTGTCGGTAAAGCGTTGGCGGGCGGCGTGCCGATGGGCGCTGCGCTGGTTAAAGAAGAGGTCGCGGCGGCCATATCGTTCGGCGACCATGGCACCACATTCGGCGGAAACCTGCTCGCCTGTCGCGCGGCGCTGGTATGTCTGGATCACCTCACCGACGGCTTGATGGATCACGTGAAGAAAGCCGGCGCCTTTCTCGAGGCCCGGCTTCGCGAGATGCAGAAGAAACATCCGGCGATCGTCGACGTCAGGGGCGCGGGACTGATGTGGGGGCTCGAGCTGAACGTCGACGCCACTGCGGTGCACGAAGCCGCGATCAGGCATGGAGTCCTGGTGAATCGGACCGCGGGGAAGGTCATCAGGCTGCTTCCCCCTCTCGTCATTACCGAGGCCGAACTCGACCGGGCGCTCGGATTACTGGACGCTGCGTTCAGCGAAGTTCTGGCAGGTGTCACGATATGAGCAAAACCGTTGTTTCCACCTCGCCCCGCCGAAAGGCGCCCGTCCTTCGCGCCGCCGTCCGCGGCGATGTGAGAAAGATCCACGATTTGATTCAGCGCAATCAGCAGGCAGGTCATCTTCTGCCCCGTCAGCTGAGCGAACTGACCTCGCGCATCGACCGTTTCGCCGTCTGCGTCGACGGCCGGGGCGCCATCGTGGCCTGTGGGGAGCTGGCGCCGCTCAGCTCGTCGGTCGCTGAAATTCGATCGCTGGTCGTCAGCGAGGGACGCCGCCGCGAAGGTCTCGGCCGACGCATCGTCGAAGAGCTGCGTGGGCGAGCCATCGCCGCCGGCTTCGACGATCTCTGCGTCTTTGCTCACGAGCCCGCTTATTTCGCGCACATGGGCTTTTCGATTGTTCCGCACACCTGGCTGCCGGAAAAAATCATGGCCGACTGCCGGAGCTGCCCGCTGTTCAGGAAGTGCGAGCAATTCGCGATGGTGATGGACCTCGACCCTGCGCCCGAGGTCCGGCCCAACGCTCAGCTGCATGTCTAACTGCAGGGTCCGGCTGAAGCCGGACACTACGTGGGAAACGGATCCGCGGCCGCTCGCACAGGCATACAGATCCAGACGGTCGAAGGCGGCATTACGGCGCCGGCCGGCTTCAAGGCAGCAGGCGTGTATGCCGGCATCAAACCGCCCACTCACGCCTGGCCGCTCGACGTGATGGTGATGACTGCCGACCGTCCGGTGCCCACGGCGGCGGTATTCACCACGAACAAAACGATAGCCGCGCCGGTCACCCTGTCGCGCGAGCACCTGGCGAAATCCGGAGGGCGCGCCAAGGCGATCGTGTGCAACAGCGGGTGCGCAAACGCGTGCACCGGCGACGCCGGGCTCAAAGTCGCGCAGTCGACGGCAGAATTCACCGCGGGACTCATGGGGTGCAGCCCCGAAGAGATCCTGGTCGCGTCGACCGGCGTCATCGGCGTGGACCTGAACCTCGACAAAGTCATCGATGGCGTCACACGCGCCGCGGCGTCGCTGAGCCGGGACGAACATCACAACGCGCTGCTGGCGATCATGACAACCGATCCGTTTCCGAAGGAGACCGCGGTCAGCGTCGAGACAAGCGCCGGAGTGTTCCGCGTTGGCGGCATGGCGAAAGGCTCGGGGATGATCGAGCCGATGATGGCAACCATGCTGGGGTTCCTCACGTGCGATGCGGAGGTGCCGCCGGCGATGCTCAGAAAGGCGCTGACGGCAGTGACGCGCGACACGTTCAACGCCATTACCGTGGACGGCGAATGTTCGACCAACGACACGGTGTTCGTCATGGCGAACGGCGCAAGCGGGGTCGTCATCGACGATGGGCTGTATCCGGCGCTCGAGGCGGGCCTGCGTGAGGTCGCCAAGACGCTCGCGATCGGAATCGTCCGCGGCGGAGAAGGGGCAACCAAACTCGTCACCGTGCGCGTCACCGGCGCAACCGAGTGGGCCCACGCCGAGCGCGCCGCGCGCACCATCGCGAACTCGCTGCTCGTGAAGACGGCCGTGCATGGCGGCGACCCCAACTGGGGCCGCCTCGTCGCCGCAGCCGGCCGATCGGGCGTCCCATTCGACCTCTCCCGCGCCGCCGTTCGGATTGGCGGCATCGTGCTGTTCGAAGCGGGTCAACCCCACGACTCGAATGCCGAGAAGGCCGCCGCCCATCTGTCGGGAAAGGAGATCGACATCGAAGTCGACCTCGGGACCGGCGGGCGGGAGCAGGCCACGATCTGGACCTGCGATCTCAGCGCCGAGTACGTCAAAATCAACGCGGATTACCGCACCTAGACATGCCTGCGCACGTTCGCACGAAGGATTTCGTGTCGGTTCTCGACTTCGAGCCTCAAGAGCTCGAAGCGTGTCTGTCGCTTGCCGCGCGGGTCAAACGCGATCGCGCGCTGGGGAAACAAGCGCCGACAGCAAACGCGCTCGGCGGCGCTCACGTCGCGCTGCTGTTCGAAAAACCGTCGCTGCGCACCATTTCCACCTTCGAGATCGCCGTCCGCGAGCTCGGCGGCGATGTCATTACTCCGTATCCGGTCGCCGCACTCAGCGAACGCGAGCCCGCCGTCGACGTGGCGCGCAATCTCGAACGATGGGTCAAGTGCGTCGTGATGAGGACGTATGCGCACTCGACGCTGCTCGAGTTCGCCAAGGCGGCACCAAAGCTGCACGTCATCAATGCCTTGAGCGACACCGAACACCCGTGTCAGGCGCTCGCCGACCTGCAGACCCTGAAGGAGATCTGGGGCGACTGGCAAGGGCGCACCGTGGCGTTCATCGGTGACGGTAACAACGTGGCGACATCGCTGGCGCAGGGTGCCGTCATGCTCGGAACCACCTTCCATCTCGCCTGCCCTGAGGGCTACGACCTTTCTCCGAATGTCGTCGAGCAGGCATTGCAGGTGGCGCGCCATGGCGCGAAGATCAGGATGTTCCGCGACCCGGCGGAAGCCGTGAAAGAGGCCGATGCCGTATACACGGACGTGTGGACCTCAATGGGACAGGAAGCTGAAGCGGCCGAGCGAAAACGCGCATTCGAGGGGTACCAAGTGACCACGGCGCTGATGCGGCGGCGCTCGTGACGGCGCCGCGTTCATGCATTGTCTTCCCGCGCATCGCAACGAAGAAGTTGCGACCGACGTATTCGAATCGCCCGCGTCGGTGGTTTTCGATCAAGCCGAAAACCGCCTGCACAGCCAGAAAGCGCTTCTGCTGACGTTGATGGCCAGCCGCGCCGGCGGGGCCTGAGTGGCCCTCGTACATGGCAGCTCCCTGGACCCGCCACTACGATCCCGAAGTTCCTTCGACGCTCGCACCCTACCCTGACAAGACCCTCGTCGATTACGTGCGCGACGCCGCCCGCGCTGCGCCGGACGCGCCAGCGATCTTCTTCAAGGGCTCGACGATTTCGAATGCCGACCTCGAGCGTCTGAGCGACAGGTTTGCCGCGGCGCTGGCAGCCGCCGGAGTGGGAAAAGGAGACCGCGTCGCTTTGCTGCTGCCGAACTGCCCGCAGTTTTTGATTGCGGAGTTCGGCGCGTGGAAGGCGGGCGCCACCGTCCTCGCGCTGAACCCGCTCTACACCTCCGCCGAACTTCGCGAACCGCTGACGAGCGCCGGCGTGAAAGTCATCGTCACGCTCACGCCGTTTTACGGACGCCTGAAAGAAATTCAATCCGGCACTCCCGTCAAACGCATCATTGCGACGAGCATCAAGGAATATCTGCCTCCGATGCTGCGTGTGCTCTTTACCCTGTTCAAGGAAAAAAAGGACGGCCATCGCATCGCGCTCGAGCCGGGCGATGCGTGGTTTCAGGACTGGCTTCGTGACGGGCCGGGAAAGGACGAGCCGCGCCGCTCGGACCCGGCGCCTGACGATCCCGCGATCATGCTGATGAGCGGCGGCACGACCGGCGTGCCCAAGGCGGTCGTCGGCCCGCACCGGTGTCTGGTCACGGCAGGGGTGCAGCTCAGCACCTGGCTTCACGCGCCAAAAGGAGCGCCTCCAGATATCGCGCTCGTGCCGCTGCCGCTCTTTCACGTGTACGCCTGCGTCGGGGTGCAGAGCCTCTCGATCATCAGCCGCACGCCGATGGCGCTCGTACCGAACCCGCGCGACATAGCCGACCTTCTCAAGACGATCAAGACCGTCCGGCCGACGCTGTTCAGCGCCGTACCCGCGTTGTTCATCGCGCTGCTCAATCATCCGAAGGTCAAGAGCAAGGCAGTGGACTTCAGCTCGATCCGCGCCTGCTTCTCCGGCGCTGCCCCGTTGATGGCGGCAACGAAAGAGCACTTCGAAGCCCTCACTGGAGGCCGCATCGTCGAAGGCTATTCGCTGACGGAAGCGATGATGGCGTGCGTCGTGAACCCGCTCAATGGCGTCAACAAAGCCGGGTCGGTGGGCATTCCGCTTCCCGACGTCGAAGCGGCCATCGTCGACGCGGAGACAGGCTCGACATTCCTGAACACCGGCGAAACAGGAGAGATCGTGCTGCGCGCGCCCCAGTTGATGGCCGGCTATTTCAAGAACGCGGAAGAGACGACGCGGGCGTTGCGCGCGCACGAGGAGACGGGTTCCGCGCCGTCGATCGGCAGCGGACCATGGCTTCACACAGGCGACCTCGGCTATCTCGACGAAGACGGATATCTATTCATCGTCGATCGGCAGAAAGACCTCATCAAGACCAGCGGATATCAGGTATGGCCGCGGGAAATCGAGGAAGTGCTCGCCGCGCATCCAGGCGTGCAGGACGTCGGCGTTGCGGGAGTGCCGGATGACCTGAAGGGCGAGGTTGTGAAAGCGTGGGTCGTGAAGCGGGGCGGCATGAACCCCACGGTCGATGAACTGCGCGCGTATTGCAAAAACAAGCTGGCGCCGTATAAAGCGCCAGCCCATGTGGAGTTCAGAGAAGCACTTCCGAAGACGATAGCCGGGAAGGTGCTCCGGCGCGTGCTCGTCGACGAGCACAAAGCTACTAATGCGGCAGAGTCCCAACGAGCTTCGCGTTCATAGCGATTTCACCTCTATGCCGGCCGCTTGAAGTTCCAGTTTCACTGCGGCGGCGAGCCCCGCCGCATCCGGGGTGTCGCTGTGCACGCAGATTGTTTGTATCGATACCGCGATCTCCGAGCCATCCCGGGCGGTAACTCGCCCGTCACGCACCATCCTCACCGCACGGCCGGCAGCAAGCGCATGATCCGAGATGACGGAACCTTTGACCTGCCTTGGCGTCAGCGAGCCGTCCGGCTCGTACGATCGATCCGCGAAGCCTTCGGCGGCGACCGGCAGACCAAGCCGCGAGCCGGCCGACAGCAGCTCCGACGCCGGCAGCCCAACCAGCAACAAGCCAGGATCCAATGACAGGACCGCGCCGGCGATCGCTTCGGCAATGTCACGGCGCCGCACGCTCATGTTGTAGAGCGCTCCATGCGGCTTCACGTGGCGCAGCGTGGCGCCTTCCGCCCTGGCGATCGCGGCCAATGCGCCCACCTGGTACAACACCAAATCGGCGATGTCGCGCGGATTGACGTTCATTTCGCGGCGGCCGAAGCCCACGAGATCGGGAAATCCCGGATGCGCGCCAATCGCCACTCCCGCGGCAACGGCGCGGCGAACGGTCTGACGCATCACAGAAGGATCGCCGGCGTGGAAACCGCACGCGATATTTCCCGAGGTGATGCTCTGCAGCAGGATCTCGTCGGTGCCGGTGTCGTAAATACCGAAGGACTCGCCGATATCCCCGTTCAAGTCTATTATTAGTCGCGGGGGCCCCTCGCCCCGCTCCTCGCCGCTCACTTGCGGGGGCCCCTCCGCCCCGCGCCGTTCGCGTCGATCTTCACCTCGCGGCAGTCATCGCCCCGCTCCACGCCACTCGCTTGCGGGAGCCCCGCTCGCGGCGACATCAGTAACTCTCGGGATCGTCGGGGGAACTGGTGCGGCCGACGCCAAGCGCGAACTCGCTGCCCCATCGGCCCGGACCTTCGATGTGGATGCCGAACTGGTCGAGCATGCGCAACGTACCGTGGCTCACGATGTCGTCGATCGTTTCGGGACGCTGATAGAAGCCCGGCATCGGCGGACAGACGATCACTCCCATGCGCGACAATTTGAGCATGTTCTCGAGGTGAATGTCGCTCAGCGGCGCTTCCCTCGGCGCGATGAGCAGCTTGCGGCGCTCTTTGAGCACCACGTCCGCGGCGCGATGGATGAGGTTGTCGCCAAGCCCGTGCGCGATCGCACCCAGCGTGCGCATGCTGCACGGCACGATCGCCATGCCCATGGTGAGAAACGACCCGCTCGAAATCGCGGCTCCCTGATCGCCAGGCTGGTAGGTGACGGTGGCGAGGCGCTGAACCTGATCGACCGTGTAGGTGGTTTCGTGAAGGAGCGTCCGGCGCCCCCACGGGCTGACGACGAGGTGGGTTTCCACGGACGCCTCACGGAGCATTTCAAGCAGCCGGACGCCGTAAATCGCGCCCGTCGCTCCGGTGATGGCGACGATCAATCTCTGGGGGGGCATGGGGGCAGTATATCTCTCTAGCCGGTAGCCAGTAGCCGGGTAGCTTGCTGGTAGCGAGAGCCGGTAGCTGCGCAGCTAAAGCCGCGAACGGCGAGGAGCGGCGTGCGCGGGGCTACCCCGCGACTAAAAAACGAAAGGGGCATCGCATTAGCGATGCCCCAAATTTACGCCATCGACCCGGCTCCCCCAGCTCGCAGCACCCTGCCGCGTTTTTAACAAGCCGACGACGCACCCTCGTTTATCGCAAGGTACGGGCCATCGAAATTTCTAAGGATTTCGCAGAGCGGCGCGCGGATTGACTTCGAAAGTGTGATGGAAATTACAAATACGAAAGGCAACAGGAGATTAGGAGACCAGCAGAAACACCGTTCAAGATTTGATGCCTGATCGGAGCGGGGACTTGAGATCTATCTAGAGATCTAAAGATTTAAAGATCTAAAGATTCAGTCGAGCCGTCACTTCGCATCTTTATGCGGCCCCGGGTCTGGTCGGCGACGCTTCCGCTGCTCCTCTTTCCGGCGGCGCTGGCGCTCTTGCTCATTGCGCCGTGCGGTGCCCAGGGACGCACCAAGATCCTGCGCAGCTCCTCCGCCTCGGATAGAAGCGCTGGATCGACCGTCAGCTTCACGTCCTTCATGTGTTCAAGCCACCGAACGGCCTCGTCGATCTCCTCGACGACGACACCAAGCTTGCTGATGAACTCGGCGGTCGATCGACCTCTCTTAGCAGCGCAATAGTTCGCCGCTGATGATGACGAGGCCCGATAAAACTGATCGGCCGGATACCATCCCTTGGTTGGAAATGGAAACCGTTCGTAAAACGCGAACGCCTCGGCGGCAAATTCCCTGGCTCGCTGAACGAGATTGGGCGGTTCAATCATGCAGCGCGAACTGCACCGCCCGTACCGAATTCAGATAGGCGTGTTAATTGGGGAAGTCAATAGAGAAGCAAGTACCCGGCGCAGTTTCCGCTCACACATCACGCGGAAACTTCACACATCTGGATCTTTAGATCAGTAGTTCTCCAGATCAGTAGTTACATCGCAGCGCCTTCAGGGTATTGCAGCGCCAGGCGAAGTTCCTTCGCGAGCGACTCGACCGTTGTGCCGGCCCGCTTCCACTGGCCGTCGGTCTCGAAGCGCAAATCCCCGATACGGCGGCCCCAGGGCGCAATGACGCGGCCAATGGCGCGGAAATCGCCGCGATCGGCGTGTTCCTGATCCATGCGGCGGACGACATCGGGCGCAACCCGGATGAACGCGCGCAGCGCGGTGGCGCTCTTGATGCTGTACTTGCGGCCGTTCCACGCGCCGCCGAACACGAGCGCAATCTGCTTGAAGTAGTTCACGAAGAACTTCTTCATGTCCTCGTAGAACGCCGCCTTGTTCCGGGAGCCGAATGCGTCGGCGGCAAACAGCTTCTTCAGCTCCTGCGCCAGCGGCGCCTGCGCGACGCGGCCGGTGCCGACGCCGAGCAGCTTGATTTCTCCGGCGAGCGGCGAGTCGTCTCGATCGTTCAGCGCGCGGACGATGTCGTGCGCGATGGCGAGACTGTCGTCGCGATACAGCTGGCGTCCCGACAAACTGACGAGATGCGATGCGTTGAGCCGCGTGTGTTTCGCGTTGATCGTCACGAACATCTGCACGACGTGGTCTTCGGGCAGCCGGTCGAAGATGATGGCCGGCACCGAAAAATCCTCTTCGCCGAATCGCTCGATGTCGGCGTGCAGCGCGAGCAGACGATGCTGCCCGTCGATGGCGCGGAGAATCCCCTCGCGTTCCGGTACTTTCAGTACGCCGACGCGCGCATCTTCGCCGGCGGGCTGGAAGGTGAGTTTCTCGTCGCAGGAAATGATGACGGCGCCGGGAATGGACGGCAGGTCGCGCGCCTGCCGGCACTGCTCGTAGTACTGAACGAGCTCGTCGATTTTGCGGCGGATGATCTGCCGCTGGTACGCCTTCTCATTGGAGGCGATCCGGCGCTCGAGGAGGTCCCAATTGACCTTTGACGGCGTCCCGCGGCGCTTGCCCCCTCGAACCGGGGGCTCGGCCTGCTGCCCGTAACTGAGCACCTCGAAGCGGACGAGCTTGTCGATGTCACTGGCAGTCAGCGACGCCTGGTAAAACTGCACGCCGAACTGCTGCATCCGAATGGCGGCGACGTTGATCATAGGGATTTGCCGGGCCTGCCGAGAGCCGAGTTAAAGGAACGCGAATTCTACCGAGTATCGGTCGATCTATATAACAGATTTGCTGTCAGTTAGATAGATGGCCCTCTCCTCGATCAGCCGGTTCTTGAGCAGCACCAGAACGAGCAGAAAAGCCGTGAAAAGAACGTAGGCGGCGAGCGCCCCTTCGAGGCTCAGGGAGCGGCGAATCGGCCGGCTGAGCACGCCGTACACCATCTCCACGTGTATCCAGTAGACGAACAGGGACGCTCTGCCCAATTCCGCTAAAGGCGACCAGGCACTGAACTTATGCCGGAACGGGGCATGCTCCCAGAGATAGCCGAGCGGAAGCACGAGAATCAGAAGACCCACACGCATCAGGAAAAACCCCGGCGAGCTGGTCCAGAACTCCGACCGCTCGTATAGGCGACGGCAGAAAGGAGGCGAAGTACGCTCCAACTGCCAGCGCGGCACCCGTCGCAGCGAGCTTTGCCTGGAAGCCGAGGCATCGACGACCCGCCAGCTTCCTCGCCGCGACGGGCGTCAATCAGCTCTCCTACTGCCGCTCCGGCAAACACGAACCCTGCCCAGGGGAACAACGTAAAGTTCGTACGGCCAGGTGTCGGCCGGAAATACCACTCGAGTGGATCGGGAAGCCAGTTCAACCACGAAGTCGTGCGAATGATGGGCGTCAGCAAGGCGATGGCGAGCGCCACGCCGGCGAACAACGCTCCGCGAACCACCTTCCTGCCGGTCGCCCGCCCGGCCATGGCGGTCAGCGCCATCGCAGGCCCCATGATGTTGAGAATGTCCACTTTCAGCAGGCTGACGGCATTCTGGAACCCGCCGAGAACGTACGACTGGAGGCGGAATAAAAAGGCGAGGCCGAATATCTGCCAGCCGCGCTTTTCGGCGGTCCGCCAGGAGGGACCGAACGCGCCCGTCCGGCGCTGTTTCGATTCGGCGGACAACACGACCGCGATCCCGGCGAGAAACAGGAACAGCGGCGCGCCGAAACCGCCCAGCACCATCGCGTAGCCGAACACCGGCCGCGTCCGCTCCGAAACCGACGTCCACGAGTCGAGCACGTGGGCTTCGATCATGATGAGCACAGCGACGCCGCGCACCCAATCGAGGTACGCCAGGCGGGCCGGGCTGGCGGTCATCGCGTCGGGAGGTGAATCTCGGTGTCGCCCAGCTGCAATTCGCGGGCGCTGTTCCAGCTGAACGAGCGGTGTTCGGGAGGAGAGGTATAAAACAACCGGCCAGTTCGCACCTCGAAAACCTCGACCCAGGAGGTGCCGCTATTACTCACGACAACCCCGACGAGCGCGCCATCAGGCGACCAGCGCGGCTGCGAAAACGCCCGGTAGTTGGATTCGGTGGATCCGCCAATCGGCAACTTGGCTTCCACGCGCAGATTGCCGTCGAACGAACGCGACGGAAACACCCACAATCCGTCCGCTGCGGTCACCGCGAGACGCTGGCCGTCCGGCGACCATGCCGGGTCGCACGCTCCCAAACCTGCTTCCAGGCGGCGCCAGTTCGACGGCAGATTCACCCAAACTCCGGTGCCTCTGATTTTTCTGGGCCCTTGCTGCGTGGCGGGCTCACCTGTTTCGGCGCACAGCGCCACCATGGAGCCGTACCGGTCTTGATTGATGAGGGAAGTGGCGCCCGGAGGAAGCGTGCCCTGCGCGAGTGCGGCCGCCGGAGACACGCAGAGCAACAAGGCTGCAAGGCCGAGGAGCGTCGAGAGCCGCATCCGCGTTAGTTTACTTGCGCAGGGGTCTGGGCGGCGATAGCTTTGCGTCCGCCGAAGACCGATGCGAAGGCGAGCCAACCCATCGGCAGCAGCACCAGCAGATACGTCAGGTACTTGCCATAGAGGCCGTCAGGTCCGTACGGCTCGGTCGCAATGTGGAGCGGCTCGCTGTACGGAAAAATGTTGGCTTCGGTCAGCTCGTGGAATCCATAGATGATCAGCTGCACGACGAAGATCATGAGAAACACGGCGGTGACCTGGAAGAACAGCCCCAGGTTGACGCGATGTCCGTAGCGCGACCAGAGAGACGCCACGAACGCGGCGAGCGCCATGCCGGCAACCGCTCCGAGGATCATGTCCATCGCGCGCATCTGGAATACCAGCGTTCCCATCAGCAGCGCGGTTTCCATACCTTCGCGGGTAATCATCAGAAGCGTAAAGAAGAACACTCCGGCAAACGCCGCCGTGCCGCTCTTCATCGTGGACGACTGCAGGTGTCCTTCGATGTCTTTCTTGATGCGCTTGGCGTGACGCCACATGTGAACGGTCAGGGAGGCAACCGAGACGGCAGCGGCCAGCGCGAGAACGCCTTCCCACAGCGCCTGATTTTTTGCCTGGAAGAACAGCCATCCGGCGGCGATACTCAGCACGACTGACGCGGCGATTCCCCAGTGGACCGCGGGGATCAATTCGGACCGCTGGCTCTTGCGCAGATACGCAAGGCTGATGGCGATAATCAGGAAGGCCTCGAGCCCTTCCCGCAGGGTGATGACGAAAGCCTGCAGCATATGATTTTCAGGGAATTGAGACTAAGTCTCGTTTTCTGAAAGTCTATCGAAGGTATATCCGACCGGTCAAGTCGGATTTCGTTTGCAGGACCAAAAGTGTTTGCTTACACTACGAATACCCCCATGAAGTTTAGCCGTCGTTTTCTGGCCGCTACTCTGCTGCTTTGCGGAGGACTCACCGCATTCGCGCAACAGCCGACGTTCCGCACCGGCGCGCGCACGGTCGCGTTGTATGCGACGGTGACGGACGCCCAGAAGCGGTTAGTACCGGACCTGACCCAGGAAGACTTCGAGATTCTCGACAACGAGAAGCCGCAGACGGTCGAGTTGTTCATCAACGAAGTGCAGCCGATCACCGTTATCGTGATGCTCGACACCAGCGCCAGCATGACCGGCAACCTCAAGCTGCTCGAACAGGCGGCTGAGCAGTTTCTCCTTCGTCTCCTGCCGAAGGACAAGGGCCTGGTCGGCGCGTTCAACGACAAGATCCAGTTCTTCCCTGCCACGTTCACGGGCGACCGTGACAGGTTGATTCGTTCGCTGAAGGACCTCGACTTCGGCAACCCCACCCGGCTGTATGACGCCATCGCCTCCAGCATGGACCGTCTGCACAAAATCGACGGCCGCCGCGTCGTTCTGGTGTTCACCGACGGCGCCGACACCGACAGCCGTAGCGACATGGGGAGCGTGCTCGAACAGGCGCGGCTCAACGAAGTGATGATTTACGCCGTTGGTCTCCGCACCGATTATTTCAATGGGTCCCGGCAGGTCCGCTCGAAACCTGATTCAGGGCTCAAGCGGCTCGCGGAAGAGACCGGCGGCGGCTATTTCGAGCTCGACAAGACGAGCGATCTCGCGCCCACGTTCACCCGCGTCGCGCAGGAACTGCACAGCCAATATGTGCTCGGCTTTACGCCAAGCCTGCTCGACGGAAAGGTGCATCGCATCACCGTTCGTACCAAGAAACCCGGCATGCTCACCCGCGCGCGCCGCAGCTACATCGCCTCTGCCGATTCGAATTAATAGTCCCCGACAAATTCGTGAAATCCCGTGATCGAGGCAGCGCCGTCAATCACGGGAGTCACCGTATCTCTTCCCTCTATCTGATCGCGCGAGAGCACTCTCGCGTTCAGCGCCGTTCCGAGAATGCCCTCGTGCGTGAACCTGTGCTCCGACGCATCTCCGGCGAGTAGCCCCATTGCGTCGAGCACCGCGAGCAGCGCGGCCGTACCGGTGACACCAGGCGAGCGCCTCAGAACCTCCCCGTCGAGCACCGTCGCGCTTCGCAAATCTGCCGGCCCGCTGGCAGCGCCGGTGAAGATCGCGCCCTGAATCGGCGTCCGGATGGCGTCCTCGAGGAGCCGCCCCATGCGCACGAGCGCGGCCGCGTTCGAGATGTCGATCGGGATACCTACGGCTTCGCTGTCGGCTATCGCATAGGTCTCACCGCCGAACGCGATGTCGACGTTGACGGCGCGCGAGCCGACGCGGACAGCGAGGCCCCCTTGCTGCACCAACGCGGGCGGCCCGATCAAAGACACGCCGGCGACCCGAAGCCTGCCCGGCGCACCGGCATCGGCCACATTGGGCTTGGCGCGAAACACTCCAGCCGCGGTGTCCACACGCATCTCGCCTTCGACCCCCTCGATGAGCCTCTGTTCGAGCCCGATCGTGACTGCCGCGATGATCGCCTCGCCTGACACGAGCGGAAACCCCGCCGCGTGCATCGACAGCAGTCCGAAATGAGCGTCCGGCGACACCGGCGTGGTGATCATCGCGCCGTGCATGCCCGCATGCCCGCGCGGCTCGAGCATCAGCATGCGGCGGAGTCGATCGGCGTTCCGCTGCAGCCACTTGCGCTTGTCGGCCATCGTTCCGCCTGGCACCGAGGGCGCACCCTCGACGATGAGCCGCACGGATTCCCCGGCGACTTCGGCATCGATGGTTTTGATGCTGGGCATTAAATGAAAATGGCCGGCACCCTGCGGCACCGGCCACACGACTAGACTGTGGACTGTCGACTGTCGACTGTAGAGTCGACTTTTACTGGCCCAGCTCCGACGCCGCGGTTTCCTTCAACCACGCGTCGTAATCCGCCTGCGACTTGATCGAGTAGAAGCCGCGCATCCGGTAATGGCCAAGGCCGCACAGCTGAGAGCAATTGACTTCCCAGTCGCCGGTCATCGTCGGCGTGAACCACACCGGAATGCTTTCACCGGGAATCGTGTCTTGCTTCACACGCATCTGTATGAGGCTGAAGCTGTGAATGACGTCTTTGCTCGACAGGTGGATGATGACCGGCTTGTTGACCGGCAGCGCCAGCTGGTTGATGGAGTTGAAGTCGTCCTTGGCCGCTGGATCGGAGCGATCGAGGCCCAGAGGATTATCGGCGGACACGAGCTTGATGTCGGTGCGGCCGAACTGCCCGTCGGCGCCCGGATAGTGCGCGTTCCACGCGAACTGCTCGGCCACGACGCGGACGACGGTCGCCTCGTTTTCGGGTGGAAACGCGTCGACGCGCGCCGCCCACGCCGGTATCGCGAAGGCGACGATCAGCACTGCTTCGACGCCGGCCACGGCCCACTCGATATAGCTGGCCATATGGCTCTTGACGCCGTGGTAGTCGGCCTTGGGATTGGCGCTCTGGCGGAAGCGAATCAGCGTATAGATGAAAAACGCGCCCCACCCGACGAACAGAAACGCCATCAGCCAGTGCGTCAGCACGGTCATCCGATCGATCTCGCCGGCGTGCGCGGATGCCGCCACCGGAATCTCGAGCCATTGACGCATCATCTCGAGCAGTTGGGTCATCTCGCAGCTACCTCCGTTGCCTCTTCGAACGTCTTGATCCGCCGCCGCAGATAAATGAAAAAGAACCCGGCAATCGATGCGAGCATCACCACGGTCACCAGCAGAAGCGCGAGAATTCCGGCCTGCGACGCTTTAGTCTGCGGTGAATCGGCGGCGCCGTAACAGACCGGGCACGCCAGCGCGAGCCGCGGAACCGTCAGCAGTACGAACGTGGCCAGCGCGGTCTTCATACACGGAACTTCCGCAGCTTCCCGAGAAAGTGGTTGCCGTAGACCACGAGCCCGGCCGACCCGGCCAGCGAGACGATGCCGAGCGGGATCTGTTCGTTGAACAAGCCCCAGATGCCGAACCACACGGAGAGCAGCATCGAGAGCGTGATGAAGACGATATGGAACCACTTCAGGGACATGTGTTCACCAGATCGTTCCCGGGAGCGTCCCCATGACCTTGTCGGTATTCGTCAAGAGCGGGACGAACATGAGGAACACGAAGAACACCACCGTCAGCATGAGCGCCCAGTAGATGATCTTCCGCTCGTGCAGCAGATGCATGAAAAACATCGCGACCAGTGAGGCCTTGATGCCGGCGACGATCAACGCGACGGTCACGGCCAGCGGCGTCGCCAGCTCGAGGTACGAGACGGCGACCGTAATGATCGTCAGCACCATCAAGGCGCCGAAGACCTTGTAGTACGATCTTGACGTGATCCCGAATATCGTCGTGGGCGGCGTGCGCGTCCATCAACCCTCCGCTACAGAAGATACAGAACCGGGAACAGGAAGATCCACACAAGGTCGACGAAGTGCCAGTACAAGCCGGCAATCTCGATGCGATTCGTGAACCGCTCCTTCGCCGTGTGCCACATCTTCGCGCCCGGACCCAGCAAATACCCGTTCACGATGATGCCGCCGAGGATGTGCAGACCGTGCAATCCGGTGATGGTGAAATAAATCGCGTAGTAGGTGTTGTACCAGGGCCCTTCGCCGGCGTGAAGGTGATGGGAATATTCGAAGTATTTCACGACGAGGAACACGAACGACAGAAGGATGGTCGCGCCGAGATACATCCGGAACTTGCCGAAGTCGTTCATCTTCAGAGACGCCCACGCCATCACCATCGTGACCGACGAAGTGATCAGCACGACCGTGTTGAAGAACGCCAGCGGCACGCTCAACTCTTCGGATCCGTTGGGCCATTCGGTCGATCCGACGCGAAGCAGGATGTAGGACGCAAACAGCGCCCCGAACAACATCACTTCCGACGCGAGGAAGAGCCACACGCCGAACTTCCCGTTCGACAGCCCGGTATCGGGCCGAGCTTCTACTGTGTATGGAATTTCCATTCCGTCTCCCTAATCCCCAATCGCCAATCGCCAATCACCAATTGCTAGTCTCTCTGGTTCTGCGGCAGGTAGTCCTGGGCGCGTCCGGGCACGCTGTATTCGTACGGCCCGTGGAAGACCTCAGGCGTCGTCTCGAAATTTCCGTGCGCGAGCGGCGGCGAGGTCGTCGCGGTCCACTCGAGCGTGGTGGCCTTCCAGGGGTTCGCCCCCACCGGCTTGCCCTTCCAGATGCTCCAGAAGAAATTGAAGATGAACGGAATCTGAAACAGCATCAGGCCCCATGCCGCGTACGACATCACCTGATTCCAGTGCAGCACGGGCTGCGCGTGCGCGTATTGCACGCCGCCGTCATACAGGCGGCGGTTCACGCCGTGCAGCCCCTGGATGAACATCGGGAAGAAGATGCCGTTGATGAAGAGGAACGAGCCGATGAAGTGAATCTTGCCGAGCACTTCGTTCATCTGCCGTCCGGTCACCTTGGGGAACCAGTAGTAGATCCCCGCCATCAGCGCGAAGATCGTTCCCGGCGCGACCACGTAATGGAAGTGGCCGATGACGTAATACGTGTCGTGCAGATGGATGTCGCTGGGCGACAGCCCCAGCGGCAGGCCCGTCAAGCCGCCGATGCCGAACATCGGAAGAAACGCCAGCGCGAACAACATGGGGGTGTTGTAGCGAATCGACCCGCCGTACAGCGAGAGGAACAGCGCGCTGAGGATGATGACCGACGGGATCGAAATGATCATCGTCGTCGTCTGGAAGAACGAGTTCATCGTCGTCCCCATGCCGGTCATGAACATGTGGTGCGCCCAGACGATGAAGGACATGAAGCCGAGGAAGATGATGGCGTAGACCATCACGCGATAACCCCACAGCGGCTTGCGGGTGTTGTTCGCGATGATCTCGCTGACGATGCCGAACGCCGGCAGAATCAGCACGTACACCTCGGGATGGGCGAGGAACCAGAACAAGTGCTGCCAGAGCAGCGAATTGCCGCCGCCAGAGACTTCCAGCGGTCTGTTGCCGACCACGAGCCCGCTGGGCAGGAAGAAGCTCGTGCCCGCGACCTTGTCCATCAGCTGCAGGACGCCTGCCGCTTCGAGCGGCGGAAAGGCGAGCAGCAGCAGGAAACTCGTCACGAACTGCGCCCAGACGAAAAACGGCAGCCGGAAGAAGCCGAGACCCTTGGCCCTGAGCTGGACGATGGTCACGATGAAGTTGACCGAACCGAGCAGCGACGACGTGATCAGGAAGATCATGCCGATGAGCCACCAGGTCTGGCCGTTGGTCGCGGTGATGACCGACAGCGGTGGATACGAGGTCCAGCCGGACTGCGCCGCGCCGCCGGGCATGAAGAAGCTCGCGAGCATGACGCAGCCGCCGACGAAGTACACCCAGTAGCTCGCCATATTGAGCTTGGGGAAGGCCATGTCGGGCGCGCCAATCATCAGCGGCATCACGTAGTTGCCGAAGCCGCCGACGGCGAGGGGCACGACGCCGAGGAACACCATGATGGTGCCGTGCATGGCGCCGAGCTGGTTGTAGAACTCCGGGAGCATGATGCCCCCCGGCGCATTGGCCGCGCCGAGCAGCGAGCCGATGACCGGAATGGGCTGCATCGGGAAGGCAAGCTGATAACGCATCAGCGCCATCAAGCCGAACCCGAACAGCAGAAACAGGAGACTCGTGACGGTGTATTGAATCCCGATGACCTTGTGGTCCTGGGAAAAAATCCACTTCGTCACGAAGCTTTGTTCGTGGTGAAGATCGTGCGCATGAGCGTGTCCATGCGCGTGGGCCGGTGCGTGTCCCGCTGTGGTCACGTTATCCAACTGCGTGACTCCTTGTAAGCGCAACGCGTGGCCGCGCCTACGGTCATGGTTCTTTTCCTACTACGACGGGGAAGGATGCCGATTGCTGTTAGTTGACGGCGATTCTATATGGCGACGCTGTTGAGGCGCAAGCGCTGTTGACCGGAGGCGCCACCGGTGTTGACCCGCAAAATCGCGCGGACTAACATTAGATGTTCTGGTACTCAAACGGGCCGCTATCGTCTAGGGGTCAGGACACGTGGTTCTCAGCCACGGGACCGGGGTTCGAATCCCCGTAGCGGTACCACGTCGCCGTTTCTCTACGTTCAGGAGAGTTTCGATGCATTCAAGATTCCTCGCAGTACCCCTGGCGATGGCTGTCGGTCTGGCAGCGTGCGGCGGCGGCAGCGAACCCGCAGCACCCGCCACGTCGGGGTCAGCGCCGGCAACGGCACCGGCCACGACGGTCGATCCGGCTACCGCAGCAACCGTTGCAGGCAAGGTCAGTTTGGAAGGTACGCCACCGGCAAACGCGCCGATTCGCATGAATGCGGATCCCGCATGTGTGGCGGCCAACAAAGGCAAGAACCCGACGCAGGAAACCTTCGTCAGTGAAGCCGGCGGGCTCGGCAACGTGTTCGTGTACGTCCAAAGCGGACTGAACGGAACGTTCCCGGCGCCGACAACGCCCCTGGTCTTCGATCAGACCGGTTGCCAGTACGTGCCGCACGTCTTCGGCGTGCAGGTCGGACAGCCGATCGAGATCGTCAACAGCGATGCGACGCTCCACAACATCCACGCCACGCCGAAGACGAACACCGAGTTCAACACGGCGCAGCCGATCAAGGGGATGAAGACGACGCACACGTTCACCGCGAAAGAGGCCGACGTGGTCGTGCCGTTCAAGTGCGACGTGCACGGCTGGATGAACGCCTTCGCCGGCGTTCTCGATCACCCGTACTTCGCGGTGACCAAGCCGGATGGCTCGTTCAGCATTCCGAACCTGCCTCCGGGCAGCTACACGCTGGCGGCATGGCACGAGCGGCTCGGCACGCAGACGATGCCTCTCACCGTCGCGGCGAAGGATTCGAAGTCGGACGCAAACTTCACATTCAAGGCGGCTGCCGGCGGGAACTAGGCCGGCGGGGTTCCTGGTTCCGAGTTCCACGTTCCTGGTTCAGGTTCGGGTGCGCTATCCCGAACCTGAACGTGGAACCCAGAACATCGAACCTAGAACCCGGAACTAGAACTTGGAACACGGAACCTGGAACCCGGACCCACTGCAATCCCCCATGTGGCTTCACCGATACGCCAAATTCGTCTCCGCAGCCACCATCCTCTTGATTGTTGCCGGCGGGCTCGTGACCAGCACCGGATCGGGCCTCGCCGTTCCTGACTGGCCGACGAGCTACGGCTGGAACATGTTCACCTTCCCCATGCAACACATGGTGGGCGGGATTTTCTACGAACATGGGCATCGGCTGATTGCCAGCGGCGTCGGTTTCCTGACGATCATTCTCTCGTTGTGGGTATGGAAGGCCGAACCCCGCCGCTGGATGCGCGATGCTCGGGTTCACCGCGCTCGCCGCCGTGTGCGTGCAGGGACTGCTCGGCGGCATCACCGTGCTCTATTTCCTTCCCACGCCCGTATCGACGGCGCACGCAGGTCTCGCGCAGATCTTTTTCTGCCTCACGATCGCCATAGCCCTGTTCACGTCGCGTGGATGGGCCGAGCCGAAACGCGAACGCCGTCGACGATCGCCTCCTCCGGATCGTCGCGACGGCAACGACCGTCTTCATCTATCTCCAGATCATCGTGGGTGCGACGATGAGACATTCGGACGCAGGACTGGCGATTCCGGATTTTCCTCTGGTGTTCGGTGGGCTGTTCCCACCGGAGTGGACGGCTGCGATAGCGATTCACTACGCGCACCGGGTCGGGGCGGCGCTCGTCACGCTGGCGATCGCGGCGACCGCGGGTCACGTGTGGTATCACCACCCGGATCGAACGGAGCTCAAGCGCCCCGCGGGAATCATGGTGATGCTCGTGCTCACCCAGGTGACACTCGGCGCGTTCGTCATCTGGTCTGAAAAGAACGTCGCCATCAACACCGCACACGTCGTGGTCGGCGCGCTCACGCTTGCCACCTCGCTCGTGCTGACGCTGCGGACCTATCGCGTGCGGTTTGGCGATACACGCCTCGGTGGCCGTCCGCGTACGCCCGCCAGTCGCCTCGCATCTCGGACGCTCCGGGGCCCACGCGTGAAAAAGGCGTCGAGTGCGGTCATTGGCGCCGTGGATGGAAAGGGTCACGCGACTGCGCAGCCGAGCGCAGCCACCCAGCGGGCAGCCGATTTCCTCGCGCTCACCAAACCCCGCCTGAATTCCCTCGTCGTCGTGACCGCCGGCATCGGGTATTACCTCGGTGCGGGATCGCGGCTCGATGTCGCGCGGCTCGCAGAAACGGTCATCGGCATCGCGCTGGTCGCCGGCGGCGCCGCGGGGCTCAATCAGATCTACGAGCGCGAGACCGACAGCCTCATGTGGCGGACGCGCTCGCGTCCTCTGGCGGCGCAGCGGATCACTACCGGCGAGGCGATGATGTTTTCGCTCGGCGCTCGCCGCGATCGGCCTCGCCATCGTCGCCTTCACCTCGAACCTGCTCGCGGCATTTCTCGCGCTGCTGACGCTCGTCTCCTACAACGTCGTCTACACGCCGATGAAGCGGCGATCGCAGCTGGCAACGCTGGTGGGCGCCGTGCCGGGCGCTCTGCCGCCGATGATCGGATGGGTTGCCGCGCGCGGAGCGTTGACCGCCGAGGCATGGGCCCTCTTCGCGATCGTATTCGTCTGGCAGATTCCGCATTTCATGGCCATCGCGTGGCTGTATCGAGCCGACTTCGGGCGCGCCGGTTTTCCCTTGCTGCCGGTCATCCAGCCCGATGGGTCCAGCACGGCCAGGCAGGCCGTCATCTTCTCGATGCTGCTGATTCCGGTGAGCCTGTTGCCGTATTTCCTGCGGATGAGCGGGCCCGCATATGCCGTAGGCGCGACTGCAGGAGGGATTGGCCTGCTGTGGCTGGCGGTCTCGTTTGCGCTGAAGCGCCTCGACGATCGCGCCCGTCTGCTCTTTCTCGGCTCGATTACCTATCTGCCGCTCCTCTGGGTCATGCTCATCATCGATCGGCTCTAGGGGTCAGACCCTGTTTTTACCTTTTTCGTAAATGTTCGACTACACCGTACTGCCAACCGTCAACGCGACGCTCAACGCGATCTCGGGCATCTTCCTGCTCGTTGGTTACGTGTTGATTCGCCAGCGGAAAATCAACGCCCACCGCAACGCCATGCTCGGGGCGTTCGGCTCGTCTACGCTGTTTCTGGTTTCCTACCTCGTGTATCACGCACAGGTGGGCTCCAGGCCTTTCACAGGTCAAGGGCCCATCCGCTACGTGTACTTCGCGATCCTGATTTCGCACGTCATTCTCGCCGCCGCTATTCTGCCGATGGCGATCTCGACACTGTCGCGAGGACTGCGCGGGCGATACGTCGAACACAAGCGCATCGCGAAGAAAACCTTCCCGGCGTGGATGTACGTGTCGGTGACCGGCGTGATTGTGTATCTGATGCTGTATCAGATGTAGCCGGCAGCCGGGTAGCTGGCGGCCTCTGCATCAACCGCAGACACTTCACCAACATCGATTCCCAGAAAAAGGAGCGAAATAGCTGGCACGGTGTCTGCGAGTCTTCCGCAGACGTCATGGTCTATCCGGGCGGCGTGCGGCTGCTTTCCTGTTCACTCCTCCTGCTGATTGCGTTCGCGACGGGTTGCGGCTCCTCATCGACGACGCTCCTGAACCCTGCCGGTCCGTCGGGGCGGTGCGCTGTTGCCTTGAACTCCAGCGCGTCCAGCATCTCCTCAGCCGGTGCATCGGGAACCATCCGCGTCTCGACCGAGAGAGAGTGCCCGTGGACCCTGAGGGCGGAATCGGACTGGCTTACCTTCAGCGTACCGACAACAGGTCAGGGGACGGCAGAACTGGCGTTTTCCGTTCAGCCAAACCGATCGACCTCACCGCGTTCGATCGAAGTCTCGGTCGCGGACCAGCGCGTCACCATTTCCCAGGAAGCGGGGAGCTGTCCTTGGAGCGTGTCCCCCACTCAGGTCTCGATGGGCCCGGCGGGGGGCGATCAAACCATCAGCCTGGCCACGGAAGACTTCTGCTCTTGGGGAATCACAGCCAGCGACTCTTGGCTAACCGTTACATCCGCCTCGGACGGCAAAGGCAACGCGAGCATCGTTCTGCGAATCGCGAAAAATGATGGCCGCGAGCGAGTGGCCACCCTCGAAGTGGGCGGCGCAACGATTCCGGTCCGGCAGCGCGAGGGAACGCCGCCACCGGCGGTACCGCCGGTCGTCACACCCCCTCCCGTCGTGGTGCCTCCACCCAACCCCGGTCCGGGACCAACACCTCCGCCGTTGCCTGTGACGTGCACGTTCCAGGTGGCTCCCACGGCGTTCAACAACGTCTCGAGCTCACAAAGCCCGCTGCAGGTTGACGTCACGACACAGGGGGGATGCGAGTGGAACGCCGCATCGAATGCGACGTGGGTGACGATTTCCAGCGGGACCAGCGGGACCGGCAACGGCCGGGTCGAATTGACCGCCGCGGAAAATACCGGCGCCGCGCGATCGGGAACGCTTGTCGTCGCAGGTCAGACGGTGACGGTAAATCAGCAAGCGCCCGCGCCAACGCCTGTGCCCTGCACCTTCCAAGTCGCGCCTACGGCGTTCAACAATGTGGCGAGCTCACAGAGCCCGCTGCAGGTCGATGTCACGACGCAGGCGGGATGTGCGTGGACCGCGGCGTCGAACGCGGCGTGGGTGACCATCTCCAGCGGGGGCAGCGGGACCGGCAACGGCCGGGTCGAATTAACCGCCGCGGAAAATACCGGCGCCGGGCGCTCGGGGACGCTTGTCATCGCAGGTGAGACGGTGACGGTAAATCAGCAGGCGGCCCCGCCGACGCCTGTGCCCTGCACGTTCCAGGTGGCTCCCACGGCGTTCAACAACGTGGCGTTCTCCGAAAGCCAGCTGCAAGTCGATGTCACGACGCAAGCGGGATGCACGTGGAGCGCGGTGTCGAACGCGGCATGGGTGACGATTTCCAGTGGAGCGAACGGTACCGGCAATGGCCGTGTCCAACTGACCGCGGCTGAAAACACGGGGGCAGTGCGCTCGGGGACGCTCGTCATCGCAGGTGAGACGGTATCGGTGAGTCAGCAGGGCCCGCCGCCGTGCGCTTACACGATCGGCCCCTCCAGCTACAGCCCTTCGTCCGCCGGCGGGAGCGTCACGGTGACGGTGACGACCACGTCAGGTTGTGCCTGGGTCGTCGCCGGCAACTCGAGCTGGGCGTCCGCGAAGCCGGCCAGCGGGACTGGCGCCAGGCACGACTGTGATTGCGGTTCAGTCGAATAGCGGCGCGGCGCGCTCGGCGACGCTCAAAATTGCAGACAACGATTTCTCCGTGCAACAAGAGAGCGCCCCGTGCACCTATGCGGCCGGGCCGACGACCCGAACAGTGCCTCAGACGAGATCAACCAGGGAAATCAGCGTCTACACGCAGTCTCATTGCCCCGTGAGCGCCACCGAAAATGCATCGTGGATCGAAATCTTGACCGCGCCGGCTTTCGGGAACGTCGACATCACCTTCCGAATGCTGGAAAACACGGACGATGATCCGCGCTCGGCCCCAATCACGATCACCGGAGAAAATTTCGTTCACACGGTTACGGTGATCCAGGCGGGGATTAAGTGATCTAGCCAGTGGAAAGTCGAAAGTGGAAAGTGGAAAGTAGCCTCAAAAAAATAGCTGGTAGCGGACCAAATACTTCCGCTACCAGCTGTCGATTTTCGACTTTCAACTTTCGACTTTTAACTTTCGACTTTCGACTTCAGTAGCTATTTCTGCGGCTCCAGCGCTCCGCGGCCACGGGACGGGAATGCGAATCCGTCGTGCGACGGTCCGTTCTGGACAAAGCGCGTCGAGGGGCTCAACCGATGGCCCGTCAGATACTGCTGACCGGCGTTGCCCCAGTACTTACCAGCCTTCAACGTCGCGTTGTGGCTGATGTTCAACATCGCCTCGTAGCGCGCATCGGTCGCGCTCCAGCCCGAGAAGTTCGTCAGGTCGCTATTACCCTGGATCACCACGTCGAGGCCGAACGTATTCGCGATTTCATCCACGTTGATGATGCTCTCCAGTGTCTCGAGCATCACGACAACCAGGAAGTTGTCGTTGATGGTCTGGCGATAGCCGCCAGGTGCATCCGACCAGAATTGACCCGCGGTATTTCCACCCTGACTTCGGCGTCCAAACGGCGGAAAGCGCGAGAATCGAGCCGCATCGCGCGCTTCGAGCGCATCGTCAACCGTCGGAACGACAATGCCCATCACGCCAAGGTCTGTCGCCTTCTGAACGTTGGCTTCGAGCGCGTCGGGCATGCGAATCATCGGCGCAGCGCCCTTTACACCCGGACAGGCTGCAATCATCTTCTGCACGTCGGCGAAGGTCAGCGTGGCGTGCTGCATTTCGAACCACACGTAGTCCCAGTGCTTCCTCGCTTCGCAATATATTTCGGGTGTGAAGCTCGAGATGGTTACGCTCGTCACTTTGCCGTCATTGAGCAGCTTCTCCTTTGCCTGATTCCACAGAGGCCGCTGCGCTTTCTCCACGTAGGTCTTGACCATCCAGCCCCAGCCGCGTGAATCGGGCGTGAGCGCCTGCTCACCCCACGCGCCTGTCATCAAGTGGCCCGGCTGCGGAGGTCCGGCCTGACGACCGCCGCCACGGCCGCCGCCACGGCCACCGCCCTCCTGTGCCGGAGCTGCCGCGCCGCCGCCCTGCCCGTAGATGCCGATTGTCAGACTCGCCAGAGCAAGAACTGCGACGAAGATTTTGCGTACGTTCATGACTCCTCCTGAAACCCGTGGGGATCCAACAATTGTGCGGGATTTACGGGCGGAAGTATTACATGAAACAGAAACCGCGGTGCGGCCCTTTTTTTGGATGGTCATTCGGGGAGGTTGAGCCTCCGCATGAGCGAGCCGTATCGCGGATCGCGGCGGAGGGGCTCGAACCGCGGATCCACTCTGATATTGACGATCGACGGCTCGCGGTCGGCGCAAGCCTCCTCGAGACGCGCAAACACCGCATCGCGATCGCCCATTCCGGCATACGCCAGCGCGAGGTGGTACCCGGGAACGTAGGCGCTTCCTGTAGCCGTTTCGAGCCGCCGCACCATCGCCGCGGCTTCATCCTGCGCTCCGCTCAGCGCCTTGGCGTGCGCCAGCCAGGCAAGCGCAATGCGGTCTTCGCCATCCGGGCCAGCCGCCTGAGTCAACTCATCCACGGCCTCGCGGGTTTTACCGGCAGCCAGGAGCGCGGCGCCAAGCAGTCGCCGGGCCGGGGCATAACCAGCGTCCATGTCGAGCACATGACGGCTGCGATCGATCGCGCCATTCAACTCGCCGGCGACGTATCGCACCCATGCCGCGCTGGTCATGACCACCAGGCAGAACGGATCGACGTCGCACGCGCGATCGACCTCGGCTTTGGCTTCGGCAAACCGCGTCATCGAGGCGAGGAACTGCGCGTAGAAGCGGTGCGCCGTCTCGCAGCTCGGCGACAGCGCGATCGCCGTCCGATATTCATCTTCGGCCACGCGCCAGTTCCACTCGAGCGCGCGGCGGATTTCCGCCAGCGCCAGATGCGCGTCTGAAATACCCGGATCGATTTCAATCGCTCGGAGCGCCGACACGCGCGCCTGCTCGAGCAGCGCCCGGGCCGGCTGACGAGCGTGGTTGGCAAGAGCCAGCCGCGCCCTGGCCATGGCGGAATGCGCCGCCGCAAACTGCGCATCCAGCTCGAGGGCGCGTTCGTAGTACGAAATCGCCGATGTCACGCCGTCGAGGCTGCCCCGGTTCCAGTGATACCGGCCCTTCAAATACGCCTGGTAGGCTTCCGTGCGCCGCGGCGTCGAACGCCCCAGCACATCGACCTGATCGGGGACGAGTTCCATCGCCAGCGAGCGTGCGATGTGCGCCGCCACGTCGGCCTGCAGGGTGAGCGACTCGCCGAGCGAACGATCGTAGGTCTCCGCCCAGAGATGCGTTTCGGTACGCGTCTCGATCAGCTGCGCGGTGATACGGATGCGATCGGCGTCGCCGCGCACGCTGCCCTCGAGCAGATAGTCGGCCGCAAGCTCCCGTCCGATCTCGTGGGCGCTTTTCGCCGTCCGCTTGAAGAGCATCGACGACGTGCGCGCGATGACGCCGAGACGGCCCGGGCACAGCCGTCCGATCTGCGTGATCATCTCTTCGGTCAGACCGTCGCTGAAATATTCCTGCGCCGGATCGTTGCTCAGGTTGGCGAACGGCAGCACGACAAGCCGGACGCCGGCGGGATCGCGCGCGGGCGCCGGCCGGCGGCCGCACGATGTGAAGGCTGCGCGCGCCCTGAAGATCGGGGCTCTCTACCGCGGCGATGAACCGGTAGCCGCGGCGATGCAGCGTCTCGACAAATCGCGGATTGTCCGCATCATCGCCGAGTGCGGCGCGCAGCCGCTTCACCGCGGCGTTGAGGCTGTGCTCGAAATCTACGAAGGTCCCCTTGGGCCACAGCCGTTCGCGCAGTTCTTCCCGCGTGACGACGTCGCCGGGCCGCTCGAGCATGACCGACAGAATTTCGAACGGCTGGTCCTGCAGCCGTACGCGAATGCCGCCCTTGCGCAGCTCGCGCGCGCGCAGATCGACTTCGAATATGCCGAATTTCCGGAGCGTGGTTGACCTGCGTTCCAGAGGCAACATGGAATATAGAAGTTTACCAGCCCAGGCCTGTGTTTCCGCCATTTCACCCATGTGTCACACGCGGCTAATCGCCGTTTCCACAATGCGTTAGCGCGTCACCTACGTTTCTCCCCGCGGTTACCCGCGATGCATTGAGGCACGCGGACGCGGGCCGCACAGTGGGCGCATGACGCGCCTGCTTCTGATGCTGCTCATGCTTGCCGCTGCTCCGCTGTCGCAGCACGCGGCCGCGCACGCCGACCTCGCCGTCGTCGTGAGGACCTACGATTACACCGACGGATCGCCCGAGCGTCTTTCCGCCGCACGCAAAGAAGCGGAAGAGATCTTCCGGACGGCTCACATCTCGGTGCGCTGGATTGATTGTGAAGTGCCGAACAGGCGCGGCGGAGCCACGTGCACCGAGCCGCTTGCCGCCGGGCGTGATTTGATGATGCGCCTCATGGATCGCGGCGACCATCACCGGGCGAACGCGCCGCGCGCGGTCGGGCTCGGCGAGTCGCTCATCGATCGGGAGCGAAGCAGCGGCGTGCTGATGACGCTCGACCTTGCCGCCATTCGAGGCATCGCGGCCGATACCTCGGTCGACGCCCCGACGCTGCTCGGCCGCGCGATCGCGCACGAGATCGGGCACCTGCTGCTCGGCAGTTCGAGCCATCCGCGCGACGGCCTGATGCGCGCCTTATGGTCGCAGGAGGAGTTGAAAGGGCTCAAGCCGGCGTATTGGGGGTTTTCCTCGAGGGAAGCGGAACAGATGCGGCTAGCCTTGGTGCGTTAGGTGCAACACTAGGCGTTGGGTGCATTCAGCTACCGGCCAATGGCTAATGGCTACCGGCTAGCCATGCCATATACTTCCCCCATGACCGCTCATTCGAAATTCGTGGTGGCGGCAGCTATGGCTGCCTCGTTTGCCGCAGCGCCGGTATTCGCTCAGACGAGCCGCCTCGGTGGCGTGGTGCGCGACGAGACGGGCGCGACGATTCGCGGGGTGATCGTCCGGGCCGAAACCGGCGGCGGCCGCACGTTCGGCGCGCCGGTGGCGCTGACCACCGCAAGCGACGATCGGGGCCGTTTCGTGTTCGTCGTCAGCAGGTCGGGGGAATGGCGGCTCACCTTCGAAGCCCCCGGCTTCGACTCGATGACGTTACCGGTCGGCGTCAAGCTGGGCGCGCCGGCGCCGAACCTGGATATCAAGCTCGAACGCAGGGAGACGCCGGAAGCCTTCGGCGCGCTGGCCGGAGTGGACTCCAAGTCGTTGTCGGCACAACTTGCCACCGCCGCCGCGCACTACGACGAAGGGCGGCACGATCAGGCGATCGCCGCGTATCGCGAGATCAAAGCGCGCGCGCCGGCGCTGACGCTCGCCAACGTGCAGATCGGCAACTCGCTGCTGGCGAAGAAGTCATATGCGGAAGCAGAGGCGGCGTTTCAGGAAGCACTCAAGGGAGACGAAGCGGATTCAAACGCGCTGTTCGCCATGGGGGCGCTGAGAGAGGCACAGGGCAACGCGGCTGAAGCCCAGAGTTGGTACCAGAAGGCGTCGGCCGCCGACAGCTTGTGGACCTCCCCGCTGATGAAGCTCGCGGCGCTCGCCCGCGCGACCGGCGATCGCGACAGCGCCGCGCGTCATCTCACACGGGTCGTGGAGCTGGATCCTGGATCGGCGGATGGGCAGAGGGCGGCGGAACTGTTGAAGCAATAGTCCGGCTGAAGCCGGACACGACGTACGATTACGTGAGCTGCTTCAACGCGTCCTCGATCAGACGCTCGTTGTCTTCCCGCGTGATGTTCTTCTGAATCAACTTCGATGCGATGGCCACCGACAAGTCCGCGGCCTCGTGGCGAATCTGCTCCAGGGCCCTGGCGGTTTCGAGCTGGATCTGCCGCTCGGCGTTCTTGATGATGCCGTCGGCCTCCGCCCTGGCCCGCTCGCGGAGCTCCCCGCGAAGCCGCTCTGCGTCGGCCCGGCTTGCGCCGACGATCTGCTCCGCGTCGGCGCGCGCCTGCCTGATGATTGCCTCTGATTCCTGATTGAGGCGCTCGAGCTCCTGCCGCGCTTTCTCCGCATCGGCGAGAGACTTGCGGATCGTCTCCTCGCGCGCCGCGAGCGACTGCAGCAGCGGACGCCAGGCGAACTTCGCGAGCAGCGTCAGCAGCACCAGAAACGTCACGATGGTCCAGATGAACAGCCCTGGATCCACCTGGACGAGCGGATTATCCATATCTCAGCTCAGCCTTTCGAACGTCCGCGCGCGTTCAGCCCAGAACGATCAGGAGCACGAAGACCTCGGCGAGAATCGCGACGCCTTCGAGCAGGAACAGCGGCAGGTTCACGGCGCCGGTAATCTGCGCGGCGGCTGCCGGCTGGCGTGCGATGCCTTCGGCGGCCGCGGCCGCGAACTTGCCGATGCCCAGCGCCGCGCCGATGACGATCATCCCCAGCCCGATGGCCGCGCCGAACAGGTGCAGAACGGCGGCGTTTCCTGCGGCCGGGGCTGCCTCCTGCGCAAACACCGAGCCGGTCGCGAGCGCGACGAACATCGCAACCGCTGAAATCCTGCCTGCAAAACGTACGCTATTCATTCCTCTGTCCTTTCGAAGTGAATCAGTGATGGGCGTGAATGGCCATGCCGATGAATACGGCCGTCAAAAGCGTGAACACATAAGCCTGAACGAGCACGACGATGATCTCGAGCGTCGAAATACCGACCGCCAGCGGCAACGACAGCACCACGCCGACGCCGATGCCGGCAGCAGCTTGCCCGAATTTCTGGGCAAAAAGAAACACGAACGACAGAATCGCCAGAATAGCGATGTGACCGCCGGTCATATTGGCGGCAAGTCGCATGGTGAGCGCAAACGGCCGCACCAGCATGCCCATGAGCTCGATCGGAATGAGCAGGATGTAAATCGGCCAGGCCAGACCGTGCGGCACCAGGTTCATCCAGTGCTTCACGAAGCCATGCGCCTTGGTCCCTGCGACGATGATCGAGCAGAACGTGATCGTGGCGAGCGCCGCCGTGACGTTGAAGTTTGCCGTCGCGGTCGTGCCGCCGTGCACGACGTTCTTCAGGAACGAATCCGGCGCCGTGTGCAGCACGTAATGATCCACGAGCGCTATCGCGTCGAAGATCGGAATGAGCCCGATCGCATTGGCGGTCAGGATGAAGAAGAACAACGTCAGAATCAGGGGCGTCCAGGTCTGGACCCACTTGCGGCCGACGTTCGGCTGCACCACTTCGTCGCGCACGAAAAGCACGACCGCTTCGATGGCATTCATGAACCCCGTCGGCACGGGCCGCCCGGAGCTGAGGAACCGACGGATAACAACCGTGACCAGGAGGAACACGACGGCGGCGACCAGCCACAGCATGAACACGTGTTTGGTCACGGAAAGATCGATGCCGGCGATGGTTGGAAGATGGATCAGCGGATGGTCGATCGAGCTGTTGGAAACGTGCTCGATGATCGTGTCCCCGGCGTTGAACCCCCCGGAGGCAGCATGTTCCGAGGCATGCCCGGCGGCTTCGGCGGCGTGGGATCCCTGGGTCGCGTGTTCTTGAGCCAATATCGTCGTCTCAGGAAACAAACAGGCGTCTCAACCAGAGCGCCTCAATCATGTGCAGCGCGATGAAGTAGCCGGCGAAGCTCGCGGCAAACGGCACCGGCTGCACGCCCAGGACGCCAATCGCCAGCCCGACATACGCGCCGAAAAAAACCAGCTTACCCGCAAACGCGCTAATCATTACCGACGTCAACCCGTCGGGATTGACGCGGTGCACGCGTTCGGTGAGCACCGCGGTGACGGCAACGACAGAGAGCGGCGCCAACATTCCAAGCCAGACTTCCCTGCCGAACCGCGCGCCCAACACTGCCGCCGAGAGAACACAAGCGAAGGTGACCGACAGGGCAAGTTTCACTGACGTCCTTCCCTAAGCCGTCAGCCCTCAGCCCTTCCTGAAGACCATCTTCGCCAGCTCGTAAAAGCCCACAACAAGGCCCATCAGCAAACCTCCCAGTAGAAACCAGGGTGAGGTGCCGCGCCATTCGTCGATTGCGTATCCGATGCCTCCGAGCAGAATGATGGCGCCAATCAGCGTGTAGCTGGCAGCCGCTGCGGGTCCGGACTTGCGGACGTTGTCCTGCAAATGCCGGAAGGACCGAGCGAGGAAGTCCGATTGGTCGGGCATGGTGAATATAGCATACCTTGTGAAAAAGTTCACCAGCGCCTGATCTGCAATTTTCCGCCTGATTTTACGCGAAACAGCCCGTCAGGCCGTTATCTTGCCGACGCCACACCCGCCGTGGAGGCAGCGCCGAGCGTCTGAGCGGACGCCTCGGCAAACTCGAACAGCGGCTCCGGGTATATGCCCAGCGCCAGCGTCGCAACCACCGCCGTCACCAGCACAACCGTCAGCGCGGGGCTCTGACGCGGTTCCGATCCGGCCGGCTCGTTCTTCAACATCATGTAAACGACGATGCGGATGTAGTAATAGAGCGAGACGGCGCTGTTGAGCACGCCAATCACGGCGAGCCAGACGTAGCCCGACTCGATGGCCGCGCTGAACAGCCAGAACTTGCCCATGAAGCCCGCGGTGGGAGGTATACCTCCCAGCGACAACATGAACAGGAGCATCGCCACCGCCGCGAAGGGCTGCCTGAAAAACAGGCCGTTGAGATCTTTCAGCTCCTCGCCGGCGACATCTTCGCGCCGCAGCAACGCGAGCACGGCGAACGCGCCCAGCTGCATGAAGGCATACACGAACAGATAGACGAGCATCGCGGTCACGCCCCGCGCCGTGCCTGCGACCACGCCAATCAGCAGGTAGCCGGCGTGAGCGATCGACGAATACGCCAGCATGCGCTTGAGATTGCTCTGCGTCAGCGCCGCGAAGTTGCCCACCGTCATCGTCACCACGGCGAGCACGTAGAACATGATGCCCCAGCCGATCTCCGGTGCCGACGATCCCACGCGCGCTTCGACCAGCGATACGCGCATCGCCGGGAGGCTCTCGAGGAAGATTCGCAGCAACATCGCAAACGACGCGGCCTTCGACCCAACCGACAGAAACCCGGTAATCGGCGTCGGTGCGCCTTCGTACACGTCCGGCGCCCACATGTGGAACGGCACGGCTGCAATCTTGAACCCCATGCCGGCGACGACCAGGATCACGGCGAGCACCAGACGCGGATCGGATTCCTTGCCGGTGAGCGCCGTCGCGATCGTGCGCAGGTTCGTCGAGCCGGAGAGCCCGTACATCAGCGACATGCCGTAGAGCAGGATGCCCAGCGAAAACGCACCGAGCAGGAAATATTTGACCGCCGCCTCGTTCGATCGGCGGCTCGGCTTGAGGAATCCCGTCAGAATGTAAAAGGAAATGGCCATCGTCTCGAGACCGATGAACAGCGTGATGAGATCCGTCCCACCCGCCATGAACATCATTCCGAGCGTGGCGCAGAGAATCAGGAAGTAGTACTCCCCCGCCCGCGTTCCTTCTACCTCGAGGTAACGCACGCTCATCAGGACGGTGAGCGCAGCCGACAGGAGGAAGATCACTTTGAAGAACAGCGCAAACCGATCGACGGCAATCAAACCTCGCGACACCTGCACATTTGCGTCGGCGACGGGAATGAGCGCGACAGCCGTCGCGCCCAGCACCGCAAGGGTGACCCAGGCGAGAATCGTCTGCCTGTTGCGCGGCACCATCAGATCGGCAAGCAGGAGCATGAGCGAGCCGGCCGTCAGGACGATCTCGGGCAGGAGATAGTAGAAGTCGCTGAGATTGATGCCGGGAGGCACTAGCGCTGCCCTGCCTGCGCCGTGTATTCCGGGCTAATACGGGCAACCACGCGGTCCACCGAGGTCTGCAGGCGATCGATGAACGGCTTCGGATAGAGGCCGATCCATACCGCCAGCACCAGCAGCGGCGCATAGGTCGCGAACTCGCGGAAGTTCAAATCCACCAGATGTTCGTTCTTCGGGTTCTCGATCTTCCCGAACATCGTTCTCTGGTACAGCCACAACATATATGCGGCTCCGAGCACGACGCCGCTTGCGGCGAACGCCGCCCACAGCTTGCTCGCCACGAAGACGCCCTGCAGAATCAGCAGCTCGCCGATGAAGCCGTTCAGCGCGGGCAGTCCGATCGACGACATCGTCATGATGAGGAACACCGTCGCGTACACCGGCATCACCTTCGACAGCCCGCCGTATTCCGAGATTTGACGCGTATGACGCCGCTCGTAGACGTTGCCGACGAGCAGGAAGAGTGCGCCGGTCGAAATCCCGTGGTTCAGCTGCTGAATGATGCTGCCCATGATCCCGACCGGATTCAGCGCAAACATGCCGAGCATGACCATCGCCATGTGGCTGACGCTCGAATACGCGACGAGGCGCTTCCAGTCCTGCTGCGCCATTGCGCACAAGGCTCCGTAGACGATGCCGACGATCGACAGCGTGACCATCATCGGCACGAAGTAACGGGTCGCGTCGGGAAGAATCGGCAGGGAGAAGCGAATGAAGCCGTAGGTGCCCATCTTCAGCAGAACGGCGGCAAGGATTACGGACCCGGCTGTCGGCGCATCAGTGTGGGCGTCGGGCAGCCAGGTATGGAACGGGAACATCGGCACCTTCACCGCAAATCCGAGGAAGAAGGCGAGGAACACCCAGTACTGGAGGTTTGCCGGAACGTTCAGCTGCTGGAACTGCGTGATGTCGAACGTGTAGACCCCGGTGACGCTGTGGCTGTAGAAGTAGAGCGCCAGAATGCCGAGCAGCATGATGACGCTGCCGACCAGCGTATACAGGAAGAACTTGATTGCCGAGTAGAGCCGGCGGTCGCTGCCCCAGATGCCGATCAGGAAATACATCGGCACGAGCATCACTTCCCAGAACAGGAAGAACAGCAGGAAATCGAGCGACACGAACGCACCGACCATACCCGTCTGCAGTATGAGCAGGAAGATGTAGTATTCCTTCACCCGCTCGGTGATAGCGGTCCACGACGACAGGATCGCGATCGAGCCGAACAGCGTCGCCAGCAGCACGAGCAGCGCGCTGAAGCCGTCGACGCCGAGGAAATATTGCGCGCCGATCGACGGAATCCACGAGTGCCGCTCGACGAACTGATAGCTCGGGTCCTGCGTGTTGTACCAGAACCAGAGCGGTACCGACACGAGGAACCCGGCGAGCGCCACCAGGTTCGCGATCCAGCGAATCAGATTGGCGTTGCTCTTCGGGATGAACAACAGCACCACCGCTCCGAGGAGCGGTAGAAACAGGATGAGCGACAAAAGCGGAAAGCCGGCGACATTCGTCACGGGACTACCTCACGAGCAAATAAATGCTCACAAATGCGCATACGCCTGCCAGCATCAGCAGCGCGTAGTTCTGAATCAGGCCGGTCTGCACCCGGCGGAACACGAAGCTCGACTTTTCAGACGAGCGCCCGACCAGGTTGACCGCGCCATCGACCACGTACCGATCGAACAAGCCGGAGATCCATGACAGGAAGACCGTCACCCAGCCCGACCCGTTGACGGCACCGTCGACGACGCGGCGATCGAATCCCCACAGGCCGAACGAGCTCTTCATCGTGCCCTTCACGAACGTCGCGTCGTAGAGCTCATCGACGAAATATTTGTTGTAGAGAAGATTGTGCGCGCCTGCGTACCGCTCCTTGAGCTCTGCGGCCGCGGCCGGATTGACGACGTAGAGCCGATAGGCCGCGACGATGCCGATCAAGGCGATCGCGACGGAGAACGCCATGAGGCCGAGCTCCGCCGCATGCGAAATGTGCGGCTCTTCATGCGCACCTTCCGCGGCGGCTTGCCCCTCGGCCGCGGCCGGCGCTTCGGCGCCGTGTCCCGCGCCAGCCGAAGCGGTAAAGCTCGGCGCGAGGAAATGCTCGAGCATGGCGCCGCCGCCGAGCGCGGGCGGAATGCTGACGAAGCCGGCGACAATCGCGCCGACGGCGAGTGCCATCAGCGGCACCGTCATGGCCTGGGGTGATTCGTGCGGCCCGTGCCACGGACCGTGACCGTGTCCGTGCGCGGCATCGTCGTGCGGCGCATGATCGTCGGCGGGACCGTGCGAGACGTCGTGCTGCGCCTTGTGCGCCTGGCCGTGCGCGTGCGGATCGGTGGGATGAGGAACGCCATGGACTGCCGCGGCATGCACCGCCGCCGGCGCGGCGTGGTCCCACGCGGGGCCGCGGTAGGCGCCGAAAAACGTCATCGACATCAGGCGGAACATGTAGAACGCGGTCATCAGCGCCGTGACCACCGCGAACATCCAGATCGCCTTGTTCGTCAGGAACGTCCGGAAGAGAATTTCGTCTTTACTGAAGAAGCCCGACAACGGGACGATGCCGGCAATCGCGAGCGTGCCGATCATCATGGTCATGTAGGTGACCGGCATGTAGCGCCTGAGGTGTCCCATCCGGCGCATGTCCTGTTCGCCCGCCATCGCATGAATCACCGAGCCGCTGCCGAGGAAGAGCAGCGCTTTGAAAAACGCATGCGTCATCAGATGGAACGCGCCGGCGGCAAACGCCGCCAGTCCGATGTGCGTCCAGCCGTGCGACATGGCGTACGCACCCACTCCCATCGCCAGGAACATGTAGCCCAGCTGGGAAACCGTCGAATACGCGAGCACGCGCTTGATGTCGTACTGGACGAGTCCGATCGTCGCGGCCATCAGCGCGGTGAGCGCGCCGACGATCATGACAATCTCGGCCACGATCGGCGTGTGCGCAAACAGCACTGCGTTGCGCCCCACCATGTAGACGCCTGCCGTCACCATCGTCGCCGCGTGGATCAGCGCGGAGACTGGTGTCGGACCTTCCATCGCGTCGGGCAGCCACACGTAGAGAGGAATCTGCGCGCTCTTTCCAGTTGCGCCGATGAAGAGAAGCAGCGTAATCAGCGAAAGCGTACCGAACTGCACCTCGACCGGAAGCGCCGCGGCGGCATTCGCTACCGCGCGGAAGTCGAGCGTGCCGAACGTGTAATAGACGAGGAACACGCCGAGGACGAATCCCCAGTCGCCGATGCGGTTGACGATGAACGCTTTTTTCCCCGCGTCCGACGCGCTCTTCTTTTCGTACCAATATCCGATCAGCAGGTACGAACAGAGGCCGACTCCTTCCCATCCGACGAACATGGTGAGGAAGGTGCTGCCCAGCACGAGCACCAGCATGAAAAAGCAGAACAGGTTCAGATAGCAGAAGAACCGAGCGTAGCCGCCGCGCGGTTCGTCGTGCATGTAGGCCGTCGAATACACATGAATCAGGAATCCGATGCCCGTCACGATCAGGATCATCATCCCCGACAGCGGATCGAGCCTGAATGCCCAGGGCACCTCGAATCCCCCGATACCGTGCGCGGTCGCCAGAGGGATCGGCGGAATCCAATAACCGAGATTGACGACGTGATCGCGGGCTTCCGGCGGGAGGCCGAGCAGCTGCGAGAACGCGTAGGCCGATACGCCGAGCGCGGCGAGCATCGCGGCACACGCCACCAGCCCAGCCGTCTGCCGGCTGAACGAACGGATTCCGATCAGCCCGTTGATGGCCGCGCCGATACCCGGCAGAATCGGTATTAACCAGATCAGATCCATGTCAACTTTTTTTCATGTGTCGCGGGGCCCCACCCCCGCGACCTGTGCCTTCGCGACCGTTGGTCGCTCGGCGGTGCTCGCAGCGACATGCTGCTTCGTGCAGTGCTCTTTTCGTTCTTCCTTTTTCGTTCTTCGTTACATTCCCACCCTCACCATCTCATGAGATTCATCTCATCGATGTTGACCGTTTCCTTGTTGCGATAGAACGCCAGGATGATGCCGAGGCCCACGGCGGCTTCCGCGGCGGCGACGGCAATCACGAAGATCGCAAACACCTGGCCGATGCCGTCCTGCAGCTGATAGGAAAAGGCGATCAGGTTGATGTTGACCGCGTTGAGAATCAGCTCGATCGACATGAAGATCACGATGATGTTCCGGCGCAGCAGCACGCCGAGGACGCCGATCATGAACAGCGCCGCCGAAAGCAGCATGTAGTGAGTGGGTGTAATCATCATGATCAGTCGCAGGGGTCGACCTCACAACTCGCGCTTCGCGAGAATGATTGCGCCGACCATCGCGACGAGCAGCAGCATCGACGCGACTTCGAACGGAATCAGATAATCGGTGTAGAGCAGCATGCCGATGCGCTCCACGTTGTTGAGCGCCATGTCGCTTTCCTGCGCCGCCGCGAAGTCGGTAGGTGCGGCAAACCCGCCCCACATCAAAATCAGCGCGAGCTGTGCGAGCACCGCACCGCCCAGGGCGAATCCCGAGCCACGCCCGGCGCTGGGGAGCCGAATGATCTTCCGGCGGACGCTTCAAATTGACGAGCATCACGACGAACAGATACAAGACGACGATCCCGCCGGCATACACCAGCACCTGGATCACCGCCAGGAACTGCGCGGTGAGCAGCACGTAGAGGGTCGCCACGGCGAGAAAGTTGAGCACGAGAAACAGCACGGCGTGGACGGTGTTCTTCGTGCTCACGACGAGGAGCGCAAACCCGAGAATCAGCGCGGCAAGGACGTAAAACGCTATCGCTTCGCCCATTAGAGGAGCACCTTCACGATCCCCGTCACAATCACGTTGGCGATCGCCACTGGGATGAGCACCTTCCATCCGAGGCGCATCAGCTGGTCATAGCGGTATCGCGGCAGCGTGGCGCGCACCCAGAGGAAGACGTACAGGAAGATGAACGTCTTCACCAGGAACCACATCCACCCGGGCACGTAGTCGAGAAAGTTGAGGAACTCGATATTCGGAAACGGCGCCAGCCACCCGCCGAGAAACAGCGTGGTCGCGACCGAGGAGACGACGATCATGTTGGCGTATTCGGCCAGGAAAAACAGCGCGAACCGCATGCCGCTGTATTCAGTGTGAAAGCCGCCTGTCAGCTCCTGTTCGGCTTCCGCCATGTCGAACGGGGCGCGATTGGTCTCGGCGAGCCCGCCGATGAAGAACAGCACGAACGCCACCGGCTGGACGAAGATGAACCAGAGGTGCGTGTCGTATTGCGCCTCGACGATCTTCACCATGCTCAGCGACCCAGCCGTCATGATGAGGCTGACGAGCGTCATCGTCACGGCGACTTCGTAGCTGATCAGCTGCGCCGAGGCGCGAAGGCTGGCGAGCAGCGGAAACTTGCTGTTCGACGCCCACCCGCCGAGGATGATGCCGTAGACGCCGATCGACGCGACCGACACGATGTAGAGCAGCCCCACGTTGACGTCGGTGATGTAGAGCGGAACCTCGCGGCCGAACAGATTCACCACGGGGCCGAACGGGATGACGGCAAAGGTGATGAGCGCGGGGACCATCACGATGATTGGCGCCGCCGTAAAGACCCACTTGTCGGCGCGCGTCGGCGTGATGTCTTCCTTCAGAATCAGCTTGATGGCGTCCGCGATCGGCTGCAGCACCCCGTAGGGACCGACGCGCATCGGGCCGAGCCGGACCTGCACCCACGCGATCACTTTTCGCTCGAGCAGCACCATGTAGGTGACGCCGATGAGCGTCGCGTTGAGGACGAAAAGAATCTTGAGAAGCGGGATGACGTAGGTGTCGATCATTTGTTAGTTGTCGCGAGGCCCCACCCCCGCGACTGTACGTCGCGGCTGTCGCCGCTCGGCGTACTTGCGGCAGCGATCTGCTTAATGCGGCTCATAGATTGTGCGTCGCTCACCGATCCACTTCGCCCAGAACCACGTCAATCGAGCCGATCAGGGCGACGACGTCGGCGACCATGTGTCCTTTGATGAGCTGCGGCAGCGCCTGGAGATTGCAGAACGACGGCGGCCGCACGCGGAACCGGTAGGGATTCGTCGACTTACCGTCGCTGACGATGAAATAGCCGATTTCGCCCTTGGGCGACTCGATGGCGTGGTACGTCTCCCCGGCCGGCGGCTTGATCAGATCGAGGCACTTTCCCCACGATCGGGCCGTCGGGAAGGCCTTCGATCGCCTGCCGGATGATCCTGATCGACTGCCGGAACTCCTCGAGACGGACGAGATAGCGATCGTAGGTGTCGCCGGCGGTGCCGATCGGCACGTCGAACTTCATTTCGTCGTACGCCGCATACGGCTCGTCCTTGCGGACGTCTTTCGAGATGCCCGAACCGCGCAGCGGCGGACCGCTGAGGCCAATCGCGATCGCCTGCTCGCCCGTAATCACGCCGATGCCCTTGGTCCGCTCGAGCCAGATGCGGTTGTGGGTGAGCAGCTCTTCGTACTCGTCCACTTTCTCCGACATGATCTTGCAGAACTCGAGCACCTTCTTGTCCCAGCCAACCGGGATGTCCAGCGGAAGGCCGCCGATGCGCATCGAGTTGTAGGTCAGGCGGGCGCCGCAATACTCCTCGAAGAGATCGAGGATCAGCTCGCGTTCGCGGAACGCGTACAGGAACACCGTCATGGCGCCGATGTCCATGGCGTGGGTGCCGAGCCACAGGCAATGGCTGGCGATGCGCTGGAGCTCGCAGATCGCCGTGCGCACGTAGCGCGCGCGGCGCGGCACCTCCAGCTGCATGAGCTTCTCGACGGTCTGGCAATAGCCGACGTTGTTGGTCGCTGCCGCGACGTAGTCCATCCGGTCGGTCAGCAGGATGATCTGCGTCCAGTTGCGGTTTTCGCTGAGCTTTTCGATGCCGCGATGGAGATAGCCGATGATGACGTCGGAGGAGACGACTTTTTCGCCGTCGAGGCGCAACACCACCCGCAGCACGCCATGCGTGCTGGGATGCTGTGGTCCCATGTTGATGACCAGCTCTTCGGTGTCGAACATCTGACGGGTTTCTGTAGCCATGAGATCTATTCGATTTCCGCTTCTTCGCGTGCCTGCTTCAGCTTGAGCCAGTCGAGCGGGTTTTCCATCAACAGCTCGCCCGGGCCCTCGAGCGGGTAATCCTTGCGCTGCGGATGGCCCTGCCAGTCGTCGGGCATCAGAATTCGGCGGCGATCGGGGTGCCCGGTGAAATTCACGCCGAACAGATCGTAGACCTCGCGTTCGAGCCAGTTCGCCGCCGGCCAGATGCCGCAGACGGACGGAACCGGATCGTTTTCACCGGCCCGGACCTTTATACGAACACGCGTGTGCAGCCGCGTCGAAAACAGGCAATAGACGACATCGAACCGCTGCGGGCGGGGCGGCCAGTCGCTGGCGGTGACGTCGGAACAGAAGTCGAACAAGGCGTCCGGCGCGTCGCGCAGAAAGCGTCCGACCTCGAGCAGCTTCGCGGCCGGGACGATCACCGTCCAGTCGCCGACGAACAAGCTGACCTGTTCGACGCCTCCAGGAATCGCGGCTTGCAGCGACGTGATGGAAGGAGGCAGGACCGCGCCCGCGGGGGGCGGCGGATCGCTGGGTCCAGCGGGTGGCGCGGGCTTCGTATCGTGTGCCGGAGCCGCCTTGGCGGCAGGCGCAGCCGGCTTCGGCACCGGCGGCTTTGGTGCGGCGGCTGGCGCGGGCGAAGCCGGTGACGCCGGGGCAGCCGGAGTCGGCGCCGCGGCGGGTGCGGGCGGCGCTGGAGCGCTCGGAGCGGCCGACGCGCCGGCACCAGGCGAATCCGTACGTGAAACCTCGCCCTTGAGCGGTTCCCCTTGGACGTCGCTCGCAGGTTTATCGCCGCCGGCCTTGGGATCCGTGGAATCTTCAGTCATTTCCTCATCAGGCCCAGTCGAGCGCACCTTTCTTCCAGGCGTACGCATACCCGGTCACAAGGATCGCCAGGAAGATGATCATTTCAATCAGCCCGAACAGCGCCAGCTCGTCAACGATGACTGCCCACGGAAACAGGAACACGGTTTCCACGTCGAAGATGACGAACAACATGGCGACCAGGTAATACCGGACGCTGTAACGATCGCGCGCGTCGGTAACCGGCTCGATGCCGCACTCATACGGCTCGAGCTTCACCTTGTTGTATTTCTTCGACTGCACCAGCTGCGACAGCACCAGGGTGACAATGGCGAACCCTATGGCGACGAGCAGGAAGATGAAGATCGGAATATATGCGTTGAGCATCGTGTGGAGTCGGGACCGCCGGACGACGACAGTAGTGGGAAACGGCGTGTTTTATAGCACGCGGGCATCTAACCGTCAAGAAACGCAAATCTAAGATTTACAAGGAGTTTTGCCCGCTTCGGTCGCTTGACGCCCCCCAGACGCGCACCTATACTGGCCTTGAGTCGCAACATTTTGCAATACACCATGAAGACGCGTCTCCCGCTCATCTCCGTGGCGGCGCTCATCGCGGCCCCCGTCCTGATCGCCGCGCAGCAGCCGTCGTTCCGTTCTGCTATCGACGTCGTGTCGATGAACGTGACGGTCGTCGACCAGCAGGGCCGCTACATAACGGACCTCACCGAACAAGATTTCGAAGTGTTCGAGGACGGCGTCAAGCAGGAGCTCACGCTGTTCAACCGCAGCAACCTGCCGGTGGCGCTGTCGCTGCTCATCGATACGAGCTCGAGCATGGAAGACCGCATGGCCACGGCGCAGGACGCCGCGATCGGCTTCGTCCGCAAGCTCCGGCCGACCGATATGGGCGAGGTGATCGGCTTCGACTCCCGCGCCGAGGTGCTGCAGAAGTTCACGAGCAACCCCGGCGAGCTCGAGCAGGCCATCCGCAAGACTGTCGCGGGAGGCTCGACGTCGCTCAACAACGCGATCTATATCTCGTTGAAAGGCCTCAAGAGAATCCCTGTCCGGCAGGAAGAGGAAATCCGCCGCCAGGCCATCGTGCTCCTGTCCGACGGCGAAGACACCTCGAGCCTGGTCACCTTCGACGACGTGCTCGACCTGGCGCGCCGGTCCGAGACCGCGATTTACGCGATTGGCCTCATGGAGGAGGGTACCGGCGGTCAGTCGAAGGGCTTCCGGGAAGCCACCTACGCGCTTCGGCAACTGACGAACGACACCGGCGGACGGGCGTTTTTCCCATCCGACATCAAGAGCCTCGGGTCCGTGTATGGGCAGATTTACGACGAGCTGTCGAGCCAGTACACGATCGGCTATACCTCCAAGAACTCGCGGCGGGACGGCGCCTGGCGTCGCCTCATCGTGCGCGTGAACCGGCCGAACACCCAGGCTCGCACCAAGCAGGGGTATTTCGGACCGACGTTGTCCAGCAAGTAGTCGAAAAACCCCCTTTCACGGATAATTTACCCATGAACGCCATTCTGCTGCTTCTGTATGCCGCGGCCGGTGTCGCCTATGCCGTGCAGTTCGCCAGGCGGACATTCTCGATAAGCCGGATGGCGACGGTTCTGCTCGTCCTTGCCGCGTTCGCGCACACCTTTTTCATCGGCATGGAGACGATGCGCATCGGCCATGTGCCGTTCGCCAGCGCCACGTCGGCAATCTCGACCTTCGTCTGGCTGCTCGCGCTGTCCTACCTCTACATCGAACTGACCACGGGAGAGCGCTCCATGGGAGTGTTCATCCTGCCGTTGATGGTGGCGCTCCAGGCAATACCGGCGTTCAGCGCCCTCATCGAGGAACCGAGATCGGCGATTCTCGAAAGCCCATGGTTCGGCGTGCACGTGTCTTCGTTGCTCTTCGCATACGCGAGCTTCGCGCTCGCGGGGGTTCTGGGCATCACCTACGTCCTGCAGTTCAAGGAAATCAAAGCGAAGGACCTCGGCTTCTTCTATGAGCGGCTCCCGTCCCTGAACGTGCTCGACGAAATGAACCTGCGCGCGGTCAAGATTGGCTGGCTCTTTCTGACCGTCGGGCTCATCACTGGCGGGATCTGGGCGTCCCAGCTTCAACCCTCGAGCGACTCGGCCGCCGCTTCGATGTCGATGGCCGATCCCAAAATCTTCGTCGCCGTGCTGTGCTGGGCAGTCTATTCGTTCGAGCTCTACGCGCAGCGGGCAATCGGATGGCGCGGGCGCCGGGCCGCGTGGCTCTCGGCCGTTGGGTTCGCCATCGTGCTGTTGAATTTCGTGCCGGTGAGCTACTTTTTCACGACGAGCCACAACTTCTAGCATGCAGCTGCTCCTAGTCGGCGTCAGCCATCGCACCGCGCCGGTCGAGCTGCGCGAACGGCTCGACTTCTCTGCCCGAGGCGTCGATCGGGCGTTGACCGCGCTGAACGCATCCGCCGGCCAGGACGAAGCCGCCATCGTCTCGACATGTAACAGGGTCGAGTTGTACATCGGCTGCACGGAACATGAAACGGCCCGGGCGGCCATTCAGCGGTTCCTCTCGGAGTTCCATGGAATTACCGCTGAACAGCTGGCGCCGCACATTTACGTGAAAACCGGGCAGGACGCGGTGGCACATCTGTTTCGGGTCGCCTCGGGACTGGACTCGCTCGTGATGGGAGAGCCTCAGATACTGGGCCAGGTGAAAGACGCCTACGGCGTGGCGTCGAAAATGGGTTTCACCGGGCCCCTCCTCAACAAGCTCTTCCACTCGGCATTTGCCGTCGGCAAACGCGTACGTTCCGAAACCGCTCTGGCCGCCGGGGCGGTGTCGGTAAGTTACGCGGCGGTCGAGCTTGCGCGAAAAATCTTCGGCAATCTCAAGGGACGAACGGTGCTCGTCCTCGGCGCGGGCGAAATGGGCAAGCTCACGGCGATCCACATGCAATCGCAGGGAATCGGCCGGCTGATCATCGCGAGCCGAACAGCCGCGCACGCCTCGGCCCTCGCCGAGTCGCTTGGCGGCATGGCGATGGCGTGGGAATCGATGACGGCGGGGTTGGTCGAAGCGGACATCCTGATCACCGCAACTGGCGCGAGCTCGCCCATCATCTCGCGCGCCCTGATCGCCCAGACGATGAAAACGCGGCGGCAGAGACCCCTCTTCATCATCGACATCGCGGTGCCACGTGACGTCGAATCGGATACGGGCGACATCGAGGAAGTATTCCTGTACAACATCGACGACCTGCAGGCCGTCGTTCAGGAAAACATCTCGAAGCGTGGAACCGAAGCGTCCGACGCCGAGCAGATCGTCAAGCAGGAAGTCGGCAAGTTTCTCGGCTGGCTCAACTCCCGCGGCGCTGTCCCGACAATCGTCGCTCTGCGCCAGCGATTCGAATCGGTGCGGCAGGCGGAGCTGCAGCGGCTCGAGCCGAAGCTCGCTTCCCTTCCTCCCGAAGCGCGCGCACGAGTGGAGGAAATCACGCGCCTCATTCTGGAAAAGCTCCTGATCAACCCCACCGAACAGCTCAAATCGATTCCTGACGCCGATACGGTTGCCGTCTACAGCGATGCCTTGAACCGGCTGTTCGGCCTCTACGACGAGCCGGGCGACGAGGGGTCGTTGACCACGTCCGGCGCGCCGCGAACCGCGAAGAAACCCGGACAGTGAGCACACTGCGTCTCGGCACGCGAGGAAGCCACCTCGCCATGTTCCAGGCCACGCTCGTCGCAGAGCGGATCCGCGCGGCGTCCGGGCGAACGTGCGAGATCGTGGTGATCAAGACATCGGGCGATCGTCTCCAGGAGGTGCCGCTGTCCGAGATTGGCGGTAAACGTCTGTTCGTGAAAGAAATCGAAGACGCGCTGCTGAAAGGTGACGTCGATCTCGCGGTCCACAGCAGCAAGGACATGCCCGCGGAGCTGCCAGACGGTCTCGACGTCGGAGCCGTGCTCGAACGCGAAGATCCCCGGGATGCGCTGGTTCGGCCATCGGCCATCGGCGATCGGCGATCGGCCATCGGCGATCGCCTCCGCATCGGGACCGGGAGTGTTCGCCGCGTCGCCCAGCTGCGGGCGCGGTTTCCGCATGCGTCGTTCGAAAACATCCGCGGCAATCTGGACACGCGGCTGAGGAAACTCGACTCCGGCGAATACGATGTGCTCGTTCTCGCGGCAGCGGGCTTGCGGCGTCTGGGCTTCGGCGCGCGAATCTCCGAATCACTGTCGATCGACGAATGTGTGCCTGCCCCGGGACAGGGCATTATCGCCGTCGAGATTCGCTCGGAAGACGCGGCGACGCGAGAGGCGGTTGCCCGCATCGACGACGCGGATGCCGCCGCTTCACTAGCCGCGGAACGTTCGCTTGTGTCGGCGCTCGGAGGGGGGTGTCAAATGCCCATTGGCGGCATCGCCGCTCCGTCGGGCGCCGCGAATCTCGAAATGCATGCCCTGGTTTCATCCCTCGACGGCGCCCGCGTCATCCGATATAAGAAGGTTGGACCACGAAACAACCCCACCGCGCTCGGCCGCGACGTCGCGGAAGAGCTGCTCCGGCAGGGAGCGGCGGAGATTCTCCGGCTCAGGTAAATGCGACCAATCGTCTACCTCATCGGCACCGGCCCCGGCGATCCCGGGCTCATCAGCGTGCGAGGACTCCGCTATCTCGCCGCCGCCGATGTCGTGCTGTACGACCACCTCGTGCATCCGCGCCTTCTCCGCTACTCGCGCCAGGATGCCGAAAAGATCGACCTGGGGCTCTCGGCGCCCCAGCCGCTGGCGCAGGAGGCGATCAACTACCTGCTCGTCGAAAAAGCCCGTGAAGGCAAAGTGGTGGCGCGGCTCAAGTGGGGCGACCCGTTCGTGTTCGACCAGGGCGGTCAGGAGGCGTTGTTCCTGCACGAACACGGCATCCCGTTCGAGGTGGTGCCTGGCATACCTGCCGCCATCGGCGTGGCAACCTACGCGGGTGTCGCACTCACCTATCCGGGCGGGGGGGACACACTGACCTTCGTGCGGGGCCACGAAGGTGAAAGCAGCGCTCCCCCTGAGGTCGACTGGCAGAGCCTCGCCCGGCTCGGCGGCACGCTCGTGTGTTATGCGGGGCAGCGGCAGCTTCCCGCAATCCTGAAAGCGCTGCTGGCGAACGGCTTCGACGAAAACGAGTCGGCGGCGATCATCTACGAGGGCACGCTGCCGACGCAGCGCACCACCGACGGCACACTGCGCGAGCTCGCCGAGCTGAAGAATATGCGCACCATGCCTGCCATCCTCGTGGTCGGACGCGTCGCCGGTCTCCGCCAGCATCTGCGATGGTTCGACGAGCGGCCGCTGTTCGGCAAGCGCATCGTCATCACGCGATCGCGCGAGCAGTCGGCCGAGCTCGTGGAGCTGCTCGAGTCGCTGGGCGCCGAGCCGATCGAAGCGCCGATGATCCGCGTCATGCCGCCGGACGACTACGCCGAGCTCGACGCGGCAGCGGCGGACGCCGCCACCTACGACTGGATCATCTTCACGAGCGCAAACGGCGTCGATTTTTTCATGCGGCGTCTGTCGGCCGGGAGCGGCGACGTCCGCGACCTGAAGGGTGTCAGGCTGGTTGCCATCGGGCCGGCGACGGCGGAACGCCTGGCGCGGCACGGCTTGAAAGTCGACCTGAAGCCGGCTGAATCACGCGCAGAGTCGATCGTGCAGTCACTGCGCGAGCTCGGCGATATCAAGGGCAAGCGATTTCTCCTGCCGCGCGCCGACATCGCGCGCGAGGTGCTGCCCGAAGAACTGCGCAGGGCTGGCGCCGATGTGACGGAAGTGACGGCATACCGAACGGTGCTGGCCGAAGTCGAGCGCGAAGAAGATCCCGACATTTATCGCATGCTGCTCGAGAAACGGATCGACGTCGTCACGTTTACGAGCGCGTCAACGGTGAAGAACTTCGTCCAGGTATTCGGCGCTGATCAATCGCCGGATCTGCTGAATGCGACGAAGGTGGCGTGTATCGGGCCGGTCACCGCCGAAGCGGCGGAGCAATACGGCATCAAGACGGCCATCATGCCGCAGGAGTACACGATTCCGGCGTTGGTCGACGCGATCGTGGAGCATTTCAAGCCTGGGCTACACTAAATCTTATGAACCCTGTGAAAACGGCGCATACGCTCGAGCTGGTGCGGCGCGCCCGGCGACTCCGCCGAACAAGCGGCATCCGCGGCTACGTCCGCGAAACGCGGCTCTCCGCCGAGCAGTTTCTCTATCCGCTTTTCGTGACCACCGGAACGGGCGTCCGGCGTGAAGTCGCTTCGATGCCTGGAGTGTTTCAGTTGTCGGTCGATGAAGCGGTCCTCGAGGCAACGGCGGCCCGCGCCGAGGGTGTTCCGGGCGTGCTGCTGTTCGGCCTGCCCGCGAAGAAGGACGATGTCGGGTCTGCCGCTCACGATTCAGACGCGCCGGTTCAAAGCGCCGTTCGCGCGATCAAACGCGCCTCACCGGACACGGTGGTCGTCACCGATGTCTGTCTTTGCGAATACACCTCTCATGGGCACTGCGGAGTCCTCGAGGGTGATGACGTGGCCAACGACGCAACGGTCGATCGACTGGTGCGCGCCGCGCTATCGCACGCCGCCGCCGGCGCCGACATCGTGGCGCCATCCGACATGATGGATGGACGCGTCGGCGCGATACGGCGGGCGCTCGACGAACGCGGGTTCGAGAACGTGGCGATCATGTCGTATGCCGCGAAGTACTGTTCGGGGTTCTACGGCCCGTTTCGTGATGCCGCGGACTCGGCACCGCAATTCGGCGACAGGCGGACCCACCAGATGGACCCGGCGAACAGCGAAGAAGCGCTTCGCGAAGTCGAGCAGGACATCGAGGAAGGCGCCGACATTATTTTGGTGAAGCCGGCCATGCCGTATCTCGACGTGATCCACCGCGTCAAAGACACGTTCGGGTATCCGACGGCGGCGTATCAAGTGAGCGGCGAGTACGCGATGATCAAGGCCGCGGCCGCGCGCGGCTGGCTCGACGAGCCGCGCGTCATGATGGAGGCGCTGACCTCGATCGCGCGGGCCGGCGCCGACATCATCATCACCTATTACGCGAGAGACGCGGCGCGCGCGCTCGCCAGCCGCTGACCTGCAGTCCAGTGTCGAAACTCGATCACCGAAATTCCGCAAAGCTGTTCGCCCGCGCCCAGAAGGTGATCCCTGGAGGCGTCGACAGTCCCGTCCGCGCGTTCAAAGCGGTCGGGGGCACGCCGCTCTTCGTTCGCAGCGCGTCCGGATCGCACCTTACCGACGTCGACGGCCGCACGTATATCGACTACGTGATGTCATGGGGCCCGTTGATACACGGTCACGCGCCGAAGAGCCTGCTCAACGCACTCTCGGCAGCGGCTCGGCGCGGGACAAGCTTCGGCGCGCCGACCGAGCTCGAGATTGAGCTGGCGGAGCTCGTTCAGTCGATGATGCCGTCGCTCGAGATGGTGCGCTTCGTGAGCTCCGGCACGGAAGCCACCATGAGCGCCGTTCGCGTGGCGCGCGCGCACACCCGCAGGGAGAAGATCCTGAAGTTCGAGGGGTGCTACCACGGCCACGCCGATCAGTTTCTCGTGGCCGCCGGATCCGGCCTCACCACTCTCGGTGTTCCGACCAGCCCCGGCGTGACACGTGCCGCCGCGGCCGACACGCTGGTGGCCACATACAACGACCTTGCCTCGGTCGAGCGGCTGTGCGAATCGTTCCGCGACCAAATCGCTGCGCTCATCGTCGAGCCGATCGCCGGCAATATCGGCATCGTGCTGCCCGAGCCGCGCTTCCTGCAGGGGCTGCGCGACATCTGCGCGCGTTATCGCATCGTGCTGGTGTTCGACGAGGTCATTTCAGGATTCCGCGTGGAAAAGGGCGGCGCTCAGACGTGGAGCGGGGTGACGCCCGACCTTACCTGCCTCGGCAAGATCATCGGCGGCGGTCTACCGGTGGGCGCCTACGGCGGCCGGGAAGATTTGATGCGGCTGGTCGCGCCGGCAGGTCCGGTGTATCAGGCCGGGACGCTGTCAGGCAATCCGCTCGCGATGACCGCGGGGTTGTGGAGTCTCAAACGTTTGACACGCGGCCTCTACCGGCAGATGAGCGAGCTCGGAGCGCACCTCGCAGACGGCCTCGCCGACGCGGCACGTGGAGCGGGAGTGGCGTTGCAGGTGAACGGAATCGGGTCCACCCTGACGCCGTTCTTCACCTCGACCCCGGTGAAGAACTATCAGACAGCGATCAAGTCGGACGCCGCCCGATACGGGACGTTCTTCAAGGGCATGCTGGCGCGCGGCGTGTATCCTCCACCCTCCCAATTCGAAGCGTGGTTCCTGTCGGGCGCGCACACCCAGCGCGACGTCGAGAAAACGATCAAGGCCGCGCGTGAAGCGATGAAAGAGGTGGCACTCAGTACGTAGTGTCCGGCTTTAGCCGGACTCGCGCTACTGAGCCACGTCGAGCGGGGCGTCGAGGCGCACTCTCAGGACCGTTCCAGGCGCCAGATCGACGTCGTTCCCTTCGGTCGCCGCAACCGTTCCGCCTCCACCAATCAGAATGCCGGTGAGCGCTCCGCGCACGCCGCCGAGAATTCCACCGATGATCGCGCCGACGCCTGCACCGGCCGCCACGCGGCCCGTGTCCATTTCACCCTGCAGCGCCTGCATCACCGTCGCGCGGATCGAATACGTCCGGCCGTCGATGGTGAACCGGTCGAAGACGAGCGTGAGCTCGCCTTTACGATTGATGCCTCTGGTGGCGGGCGTAACGGCGTTGACGATGCCGCGCATGACGGAACCGGCGGGCACAAGTACCCGGCTGCCTCGCTCGAAGGCGACGATCGTCGTCGCATCGAACCGATCTTCGACCCGCGCGGTGCCCGAGTTGAGGCGCGACTGCAGCCGCACGTCAAATTCAGTGCCCACGGGAATTTCCGTGGCACTCAGGCGCTCGTCGACAGCGGGGCGCGGCGGTGCGGGAGCCGTGGGAGCCGCCGCGCGCGCAGGCTCGCCACGCGCATCGGTACGGAGCTGCTCGATACGGTCGCGTAGATTCGAATATTCTGCGCGCGGAACGTTCGATTCCTTGCGGAGCTTGACCTTGAGGTAAATCACTTCTTCGCGAAGCTCGTCGAGCTCGCGCTGCAGCGATTCAGCGCGGCGGGCATCGCGCTCGCGAAGACGCGAAACATCACTGCCGGCGTCGTAGACCGCATCCTGGAGCCGCGTGATGTCCGCAGGCGTCAATTGTCCCTGCGCGAAGGCTGGAACCGCCATGCTGACGATGAGCACTGCCGCGAAGATCCCTCTCCTCATCTCGCCTCTCCTTAATCCCCAATCCTCAATCGCCAATCGCCAATCGCCAATGTGAATGTGTCAGCGAATCAGTCCCGCCACGGCATGAGCCGTTCGATGATCGGAATGCGCGTCAGGTCGTTGTAGATCACGGTGACCATCAGCATCAGCAGCACTGCGAAGCCAGCCAGAAACATCTTCTCTTTGACCTTGAGGCTGAAATCGCGGCGCGCCAGGCCTTCGAGCGCCATGATGAAAATGTGGCCGCCGTCGAGCACCGGAATCGGAAGCAGATTGAGGAGTCCGAGATTCAGGCTGATCGACGCCATCAACGCGAACAATGGCACCCATCCCTGCTGGGCCGACTCGCCGGACAACTGCGCGATCGCCAGGGGACCCATCAGCTGCCTGGTCGAGGTTTCGCGGGTGATCAGCTGGCCGATGGTCATGAAGATCAGCCCCGCCGACTCGTAGTTGCGCTTGATGCTCATGCCGACGGCGTCGATCGGTCCGGGCTTGATGCGCGTGACGTCTTCGCCGATGTTGATGCCGATTCGTCCGCGCCCGCCGTTGTCTTCGGGGGTGACGCGCACTTCCTGTTCGGCGCCGCCGCGGACGATCGTCAGAGTAACCGGTACGTTGGCCTTTGTCGCGAGCGCATCGACGAGCTGATTCGGGAAGGCGATGTTGACGTCGTCGACTTTCAGGATGACGTCCCCGACCTTCAGGCCGGCTTTCTCGGCGGGAAGCCCCGCAATCAGCCCACCGACATGAGGATGCGTATCGGGCAGAACGCCGATGTCGCCGACTTCAAAACGTGTCTGCGGGATCGGCGTAGCGGTTACAGAAAACTGTTTTCCATCGCGCAGGACGATCAGCTCGGTTTCGCGCCCCGCGCGTGTACCGACGCCAATGAAAAACTGCTCCCACGTGTTCACCTCCCGGCCGGCAACGCTGACGATGCGATCGCCTGGCAGGAGGCCCGCCTTCTGCGCCGGCGAGTCCGCCGCCACTTGTCCGACCACGGGAGGCTTCGACTGAAACGCGGGAATTTCGGCGCCGTTCATCAGCACGCCGGCGGTGACGACAACCGCGAGAATCAGGTTCATCAGCGGTCCCATGATGAGAATCTGGAACCGCTCCCACTTCGACTTCGACAGGAACTCGTCATCCCTGCCCGAGCGCGGGTCGTCGGGATTTTCGCCGGCCATCTTCACGTAGCCGCCGAGAGGGATTGCGCTGATCACGTATTCGGTGTCGCCGCGTGTGAACCCGACGAGGCGCGGCCCGAAGCCGAGCGAAAATTTCAGCACCCGGACGCCCACCCTGCGGGCCATCATGAAATGGCCCAGCTCGTGCACGAAAATCAGGACGCCGAGAACGAACAGAAACGCAAGAAGAGTGGTCAATACGACAACCTCAGACTTTCAATTCTACCGCCTTCGCCAGGCTACGGCGAGTGCCGCCGAAGCGCTACGCGCGGAGGCGGAACCCCTGGACGACGTTCTGGGAATAGAGCCGGGCCCACGTGTCCACCTCGCGAATGGCCTCGAGAGTGGCCACCGTTTGACGTGTGTGCGCGTCCATGGTCCGCTCGATGACGCTGGCGATCGAGACGAAGGAAATCCTCTCCTCCAGGTAAGACGCGACCGCGACTTCGTTGGCCGCATTCAGCACGACCGCGGCGCTCGGGCCTTCCTGCAAGGCGCGATACGCGAGCCGCAGGCACGGAAACCGATCCAAATCCGGCGGCTGAAAGTCGAGCCGTCCTAACGCGGTGAGATCGAGTCTTGCAACGGGGGCGTCCCAGCGCTCGGGGTAGGAACACGCATACTGTATCGGCAGTTTCATGTCCGCGCCCCCGAGCTGGGCAATGACCGACCCGTCGCGCAGTTCCACCATCGAATGCACGATCGACTGCGGGTGAATCACGACGTCGATGCGATCGGCCTCCAGCCCGAACAGCCAATGGGCTTCGATGACTTCGAGGCCTTTGTTCATCAGCGTGGCCGAGTCGATCGTGATCTTGCGGCCCATGCGCCAGGTCGGGTGACGCAACGCCTCTTCGGGCTTCACCTCGGCGAGAGCGGCCGCGGGGAGCTCACGAAACGGCCCGCCTGACGCGGTGAGAATAATCCGGCGAATCTCGTCGGGGCGCCGTCCGTGCAGGCACTGATGGATGGCGTTGTGTTCGCTGTCGACGGGAAGAATCGGCACCCCACGCGAGCGCGCCGCTGCCGTTACCAGCGCGCCGGCCATCACGAGCACTTCCTTGTTCGCGAGGGCGATCGTCTTCCCGGCGTCGATCGCGGCGAGTACCGCTTCGAGCGCCGCCGTGCCGGACGAGGCGCAAATGACGATGTCCGCCTCAGGATGGGTGGCGACGGCCGTGAGACCTGCCGTGCCGTCCGACATGCCAAGCGCCGTGGTCTTCACGCCGAACTCCGCGGCTTGTTCAGCCAGGCGATCCGCGTTCGATCCCGCGGCAAGAGCGACGACGCGCAATTTGTCCGGATGAGCGCGCACGACGTCGAGCGTGCTCCGGCCGATCGAGCCGGTCGAGCCAAGGATGGCGAGGTTCTTCAAAAGCTGTACCTCGCGAACACGTAGAACACCGGCGCCGCGAAGAGCAATGCGTCAATCCGATCGAGGACGCCGCCATGCCCGGGGATGACGGAAGAGGCATCCTTCATGTTGACGCTGCGCTTCAGCATCGACTCGAACAGATCGCCGACGATGCCGACGGCGGCCAGCGCCAGCCCGAGGATCACGCGCGCCGGCAGCCCCATCTGCGGCAGCCACCAATGTCCGATGATGGCCAGGCTCAGCGAGGCCCCGACAAATCCGCCGAGCGCGCCTTCGATCGTTTTCTTCGGGCTCACGTTCGGCGCGAGCAGACGCCTGCCGAACGTTCGCCCGCTGTAATACTGAAACGTGTCGCTGATAGCCACGGTGAGAATCAACAGCAGTGTCGCTTCCCTGCCGAGTGTCCATCGCGTCAGCGATAGCAGTCCAAGGGGCACGGCGATATACATCGGAGCAAATACCGAGATCCCCACGGACTGCAACGCGGCGCTGTCCTGACGCGTGTTCGTCATCGCGTCGGACAACGCGAGCGACGCCAGCCCGAGCGTTGTCCCTGCAAGCGCGGCTTCTATGGGCATACCTGGCATGCCCACGGCGATTGTGAGCAGCGCGACCGCTGTGGCGCCGGCGGGACGAGAAACGTGCACGCCCGTCTTCTCGGCGAGCGCGGCGTACTCGCGGAATGCCAGCAGCGCGACGACGAGAGTGGTGGCGAGGAGGTAGATCGGTTGCAGGAACCACAGCGCGCCGATGACGGCGCCGAGCAGCACCGCGCCGCTGATCACCCGTGTCATTCTTTAACTTCTCGCGGGGCTCCCGCCCCGCGAGCTGTGCCTCGCGACCTTTGGTCGCTCGGCATTGGTTGCGGCAATTTTCTGCTTAGTAGGCAACAGGATAACGGCCACTCGGCTTTGGTTGCGGGGATGCACTGCTTAGTGCCACTAACGTGAGAGCGCAGGCGTCGGTTTGATGCCGCCGTAGCGGCGATCGCGTTTCTGATACGCGAGCACCGCTTCGAGCAGATGCCGGCGCCGGAAGTCGGGCCACAGGGTGTCGGTGACCCAGATCTCGGCGTAGGCGATCTGCCAGAGAAGAAAATTGCTGACGCGCATCTCGCCGCTCGTGCGGATGAGCAGGTCGGGATCGGGCTGGCCGGCGGTGTACAGGAACTCCGCAAATTTGCGCTCGTCGAGATCTTCGGGTCGCACGCCCGATTGAATGGCGCGGCGGGCGGCGTCGACGATTTCCGCGCGGCCGCCGTAGTTGAGCGCGATGTTGAAGATCATGCCGGTATTGCGCGAGGTCGCATGCTCGCCCGCGTCCAGTTCCTGGAGCACATCGCGGGACAGCTCATCGGTGCGTCCGATGACGCGGAACCGGATGTTGTTGCGGTTGATGGCGTCGAGCTCGAGACGCAGATAGCGCTTCAGCAGCGTCATGAGCGCGGTCACTTCGGTCACGGGACGCTTCCAGTTCTCGACCGAAAACGCGTAGAGCGTGAGCGCGCTGATGCCCAGCCGGGCCGAGGTTTCGACGGCGTCGCGCACGGCTTCGATGCCCGCGCGGTGACCCTCCACGCGCGGCAGGCGGCGCTGCGCCGCCCATCGGCCGTTGCCGTCCATGATGATGGCGATGTGCGAAGGAAGGGCGTCGAAATTCACCTCGCGGGCGAGTGATTCGTCCGGGGACCCTCTGGGAATCGCCTCCAGCAGCTGTTCGAGCGACATTTAATGTTGCAACCCTCGCCGCTCAGCACCGCTCCTAGTCAGAGCCCCATTGCTCCGCGCCGTCGCGATGCTAGTTCAAGAAGGATACCGGAGTGGCCGCATCGTAATCAACGCGAACGAGATACAGCCCGCCAGGGGGTGCCGTCGGCCCGGCGGCCGTCCGGCTTCGCGACCCGAGAACCGCCGGCAGCGAGGCCGGGTCGCGGCGGCCGTCGCCGACCTCGACGAGCGTCCCCACGATGGTCCGCACCATGTATTTGAGAAAACCCGTTCCGGCAATGTCGTAAATCAACAGACGACCGCCGCCGGCCAGAGGTTCCTCCGTCCAGGCCGAGCGGCTAATGGTGCGCGTGCTCGTTTTCACCTTGCCGCCTTTTGCCTGAAACGACGCGAAATCGTGCTCTCCCAACAGTGTGTCGGCGGCAGCTCGCATCGCGTCCAGGTCCAGCTGTCTCGAGATGTGCCATGCGTACCTGCGCTGGAACGGGCTCATCACCCGCGTATTGCTGATGCGGTAGCGATACTCCTTGGAGCGCGCCGAAAAGCGGGCGTTGAAGCCGGGAGGGGCGACGTCCACCGACAGGACACGCACGTCTTCCGCGAGTTTGGCATTCAACGCACGGAACAGATCGCCCTCTGGAATCTGACTGGTCGAGCTTGAAGCTCGCCACCTGGCCCAGCGCGTGGACCCCGGCGTCGGTGCGCCCTGCGCCGTGCACGGTGACGTGCCTGCCGTCAATTGCCGCAAGCGCGGCCTCGAGCTCGGCTTGCACGGATCGCGCATTCGACTGGCGCTGGAAACCGGAGAAGTCGGTGCCATCGTAACTGAGCGTGACTTTGAAAGTGCGCGTCATTGTCTTCAGGCTTTGGGGGCTTCCGGCTGCAGGCTTATGGCGGCCGGCTACCAGCCACAGGACTATTGGCTACTGGCGACCGGCTACAAGCTAGGTCTAGATCCCGGCTTCACAACCGGAAGGCCTTTCGCACAGAGCGGGCACGTCTCGGGATCGTATGTCGGGACATCGAGACTCACGAGCGTGTGCGAAGGGATGCCAAAGTCGATCGTGCCTCCGCTGCGATCGACGATCGCCGCGGCTCCCACGACTGACGCGCCCGCGTCCCGGGCCACGACCATCGTTTCTTTTGTCGACTTGCCGGTGGTGAACACGTCTTCGACGACCAGCACACGATCCGCGGCATCGAGCGAAAAGCCTCGACGGAGGCTCAACGAGGTTCCCCCGGCGCGCTCGGCGAAGATGGCACGTACACCAAGCGCACGCGCGACTTCGTGCCCGATGATCAGCCCGCCAAGCGCCGGTGACAGCACCACGGTCGGTTTCAAGTGCGACACGGCCGCGGCGATCGACGACCCGAGCGACTCGGCATCCACAGGGTTCTGCAGCACCAGCGCCGACTGCATGTAGCCGGGGCTGTGGAGGCCGGACGAGAGACGAAAGTGCCCCTCCAGATACGCCCCGGTGCGGCGATACAACTCCAACGCTTCGTTTTGTTCCATATCGCGCGCGTAGTATACGATGCCGCTACACAGTGCCGCCCGCCTCCGCAGTCGTCATCACGAAGAACGAGGCCGACTCCATCGCCGACGCGCTGAAGTCTCTCTCCTGGGCCGACGAGATCATCGTCGTCGATGCCGAGAGCACGGACGAAACGGTCGCGATCGCGAAGCAGTTCACCGATCGTGTCTACGTCAGGCCGTGGAACGGGTACGTCGATCAGAAGAACCATGCGGCCAGCCTCGCCCTGCACGACTGGATTTTCTCCCTCGACGCGGACGAGCGCGTGCCCGAGGAGCTTGCCTCAGAAATCCGCGCGCTGCTCGCCGCTGAGCCGCACATGCGCGGTTACCGGATGCCCAGGGTGTCCTTCTACCTCGGGCGATGGATGCGGACGACCGACATGTATCCCGACTATCAGCTTCGCCTGTACGATCGCCGGGACGCCCGATGGGACGGCGTTCACGTGCACGAGTCGGTCAAGGTCGACAAGGGGCCGGTCGGATATCTGAAGCACGAGCTCCATCACTATCCCTACAAAGATTTGTCCGAGCACCTCATCCGGATGGATCGCTACACCACTCTCGCGGCGCGGCAGATGTATGAGAAGGGCCGGCGGGCAACGCGGCTCGAGCTGCTGTTTCACCCCCCCGTCGCATTCATGCGCAATTACATTCTGAAAGGAGGCTTCCGCGACGGAAAAGCGGGACTCATCGTCTCGCTCGTGAACTCGTATTACGTCATGTTGAAGTTTGCGAAGCTCTGGGAGCTTCAAAGAGACTAGGACTCCCAGACTCCCAGACTCCCAGACTCCGAGACTCCGAGACTCTTAAAAGTGTTTTCCATCCACGTCGACACGGCGCGAACATGGCGAGGCGGGCAGCGGCAGGTGCTTCTCACCGTGCTGGGCCTTCGCGAGCGTGGTCACAGAACCGTGCTGATTGCGCACCCCGAAGGCGAGCTCGCCGCCCGCGCCTCCGAAGGGCACGATCTTCTGCGCCTGGCGCCGCGCGCCGAAGTCGACTTGCATGCGGGGTGGAAGCTCTCGCGCATCATCAAGGAGCTGAGGCCCGACATCGTTCACGCGCACGATCCCCATGCCGTCGCGCTCGCGTCGCTGGGATTGTCGTTCCTGACGTCCGGAAAATGCCCAGGGCTGATCGCATCGCGGCGAGTCGCATTCCATCTCAAGGGCAACGCCTTTTCGCGCTGGAAGTATCACCAGGTGGATTGTTTCGTGGCAGCGTCGAATGCCATCCGTGAGATGCTCGCCGGCGACGGGATCGAGCCGGCGCGGATCGTCACGGTGTATGAAGGCATCGATCTCCATCGGATACAGGCTGAGCCCGCCGCCGGCATTCACGCCGAGTTGTGGCTGCCCAAAGATGCGCCGATCGTCGGCGCGGTGGCGGCCCTGACCCAGGAAAAGGGACACCGGTACCTCATCGACGCGGCTGCCCTCGTCGTGCGCGAGGTTCCCGACGCGCGGTTCGTGATTTTCGGCGAAGGCGATCTGAGGCCCACGCTCGAACGTCAGGTCAAGGAGCTGCATCTGGAAAAACACGTGCTCCTTCCCGGCTTCCGCGCAGACATCTTGTCCTTCATTCGAAGCTTCGATCTGTTCGTCATGAGCTCGCTGTTCGAGGGGCTCGGCACGTCGCTGCTGGACGCGATGGCCCTATCGAAGGCGATTGTCGCGAGCGACACCGGTGGCATTCCCGAGGTGGTGGTCCATGGCGAGACGGGCCTGCTGGTCGCGCCGCGCGAAAGCCGCGAATTGGCCGGTGCGATTGTGAAACTCCTGAAAGACCCGGAGCGGCGCGAACGGATGGGACGTGCCGGGCTCGCGCGCGTGCAGCGGCAGTTCAGCGCCGACCAGATGATCGAGAAGACGCTCGAGGTGTACCGGCGCCACGCCGGCGTGCACCACGACTCCGCGGATGGCACAACCCGCGAAGCGGACACTGCGCGTCACCCTTCGCGCGGCTGAAGCCGCACCAGTCCGCCATTCCCAGATGACACAGCGAGAAGTCGTACTTGACTGGATCTTCGGGATCCAGCGCGCGCAGCGAGGCGGTAATGTCGGCCGCCATCTTCCAGCCGGGGCTCGTGTAGCGCGTCAGACGGAGGCACTTGCCAACCCGGATGACGTGAGTGTCCAGCGGAATCACCAGCTTGGACGAAGGAATCTTCTTCCAGATGCCGAAATCGACAGCATCCCGCCTGACCATCCACCGCAGGAACAGGTTCAGGCGTTTGCACGCGCCTCCGCATGAGGGGCGCGAGAAGAAATAGGCGACGCCGGGGCGCGGCGATCGGTTGCCATACGCCGGCCGCACATCGGTCTGGAGCGAACGCGTGGAAAATGATTCGATCGCCGCAGAGAGATCCGCAGAATCGGGGTCATACCCCTCGGCGAAAAATTCTTCGATCGACCCCTTGCGCAACATCCGCTGAAGAATCAGGACCAGAGCGGCAAGATCCTCCCCTCGCGTCCAGCGATGCACGATCGGCTCGAGGCTGCGTGCCTGCCGCGCGGCATCGAAGCCGCGCACGAACGCGGCCGGCGACGGTCCCATCACCGCGAACAGCCGCTCGATCGACTGCAGCACGCTTGCGACGCGTCCGAACGCGAGCGCCGCGGCACAGAACCCCGCCACTTCGCGATCTTCAGCTGTTTTGTACCGGCGGACGAGCTGAATGGGGTCGGTGGCGGAATCGGCGTGGTTGAACGAGCCATACAGCTCGTCGAGCCGCTCCTTGAGCGACGCATTCGGCTTCTGAGCCCGGACTGTCACCCGGGGCATTAATGGAGGCGGTCTGCGCCAGTGGCCGACTCGTTGACATAAACGGTACGGCCTCCCACGATCGTGGCGGCGACGCCGCCGCGCAACTGCCAGCCGCCGAACGGCGTGTTGCGCGACTTCGACCTGAAGTTGGCCGGATCGACGACCACCTGCAGGTCGGGCGCCAGCACCGAAATATCCGCGAGAGCGCCTTCGGTCAGCGTTCCCGCGGGAACACCGAGAACCTTCGCGGGATTGGTCGAAATCAACTCGATGAACCGGGTCATCGTGATCACGCCTGGGTGGACGAGCCGGTCGAAACAGATCGACACACACGTTTCCAGCCCGACGATGCCGAAGGGGGCCAGGTCGAATTCGGTCTTCTTTTCGTCGCTGTGATGCGGAGCGTGATCGGTGGCGATGACGTCGACGCTGCCATCGGCGAGCCCCTTGAGCATCTCGTCACGGTCGGCCGCGGCGCGCAGCGGCGGGTTCATCTTCATGTTCGTGTCATAGCTCACGGGGGTGGCCAGGGATTCGTCGGTCAACGTGAAATGGTGAGGAGCGACCTCGCATGTCACGCGCGCGCCGTGCTGCTTTCCCTCGCGTACCGCGCGCAGAGACGTCGCCGCGCTCATGTGGCAGATGTGCAGGGCCGCCCCGGTCATCTCCGCGAGCGCGATATCGCGCTGGACCATAATCGATTCGGCAACTCCCGGTATGCCGCGCAAGCCCAGCGCCGAGGCGTGAAATCCCTCGTGTGCGACCCCTTCACCTTTCAGCGACGGATCTTCGCAGTGCTCGAGCACCGGGATGTTGAACATGCCTGCATATTCGAGCGCCCTGCGCATCAGGAGCGCGGTCTTGACCGGCCGGCCGTCGTCGGAAATGCCGACGCAGCCGGCATCGCGCAGCTCGGCGATATCGGCCAGCTGATCGCCGTTCGATCCCTTCGACACCGCGCCGATCGGATACACGCGCGCGAGATTCGCCTGCGCCGCTTTCTGCAGGATGAATTTCGTCACGCCGGCGTTGTCGTTGATCGGCGCGGTGTTCGGCATGCACGCAACGGCCGTGAACCCGCCTGCGACAGCTGATGCCGTGCCCGTCGCAACCGTTTCCTTGTGTTCCTGTCCCGGCTCGCGAAGGTGCACGTGCATGTCGAAGAGGCCCGGCGTCAGCACGAAACCCGAGGGGATGTCGATGACGACGGCACCGTCGGCGGGCACATCTTTCCCCACCCGGGCGATGCGATCGCCGTCGATGAGAATGTCGAACATTCCGTCGCGCCCGTTGGCGGGATCGACCACCCGCCCTCCCTTAAGCAGCCGCATCATGTTCCGCTCCACCCGCCAGCAGATACAGCACCGCCATGCGGACTGCCACGCCGTTGGCGACCTGTTCGAGAATCACGGAGTAAGGACCGTCGGCGACCTCGGAGTCGATCTCGACACCGCGGTTCATCGGCCCGGGATGCATGATGATGACGTCCTCTTTCGCGCGGCGCAGCCGTTCGCGCGTCATGCCGAAGACCGTGTAGTACTCGCGCAGCGACGGGAAGAACGCCCCCTGCATGCGCTCGAGCTGCACGCGCAGCAGCATGACGACATCCGCGTCTTCGACCGCTTCTTCCACCGACGTGGTGGGGTGCACGCCCTGCCGTTCTATGCCGGGCGGCATCAGCGTGGGCGGGCCGCTGACCCACACGTCGGCGCCGAGCTTGGTGAGCAGCTGCACGTTCGAACGCAGCACGCGGCTGTGGAGCAGATCGCCGACGATCGCCACCTTCAATCCTTTGATGCGTTTCTTGTGCTCCCGGATGGTGAACGCGTCGAGCAGCGCCTGCGTCGGATGTTCGTGCATGCCGTCGCCGGCGTTGATGATGCCGGCGCGGCAGATTCTCGAGAGCAGATGGCAGGCGCCGGAATAGGCATGCCGCAGCACGATCATGTCGGGGGCCATCGCCTCGAGATTGAGCGCGGTATCGACCAGCGTCTCTCCTTTGACGAGGCTCGAGGTCTGCGCGGCGATGTTCAGCGTGTCGGCGCTGAGCCGCTTCTCCGCGATTTCGAAAGAAGTCCGGGTTCGCGTGCTCGCCTCGAAAAACAGATTCACTACGGTCTTGCCGCGCAATGCCGGCACTTTCTTGATCGGCCTTTCGCCGATTTCGCGCATCGCTTCGGCGGTGTCGAGGATGAGCAATATCTCGTCCGGCGTGAGGTCAGCGATCCCCAGGAGATCTTTGTGGCGCAATTTGGAGAGCGTGGCGACCTGTTGCGGCGTCATGGATCCGTCCTTTTCACGCTTGATTCACCGACACTTCGTCGGCGCCATCCGTCTCGGCCAGCCGGACCGTTACGGTCTCTTTGAGCGACGTTGGAACGTTTTTCCCGACGTAGTCGGCTTTGATCGGCAGCTCTCGATGGCCGCGGTCCACGAGCACGATGAGCTGAATTTCTTTCGGCCTGCCGAAGTCGATGAGCGCGTCGAGGGCCGCGCGGATGGTCCGGCCGGTATACAAGACGTCGTCCACCAGCAGGATCTTCTGGTCGTCGATCGAGAAGGGAATTTCGGTGCTCCGCACGAGCGGTTGGGGGCCGACGGCGTGCCGCATCAAGTCGTCCCGATAGAGCGTGATGTCCAGCGCCCCGGTTCGGATGGGGGCGTTGGTAATCTGCTCGAGCACTTTCGCCAGACGCTTCGCCAGCACGTCGCCGCGCGTGCGGATACCCACCAGCGCGATGCTGTCCGTGCCGCGATTGCGCTCGAGCACTTCGTGCGCGATCCGTGTCAGCGAGCGGCTCATGCGATCGGCATCCATGATGACCGGCATCAGGAATACCTCACCCGTTGGGTTGTGTAGGGAAAATGCGTGAGGACAGCAGTGCGCGTATTCATAACTCTTGTCGGCCTCGCGGGGCCGCTCTTAAAGAGGTGCTTCAGTATAGCGTGAAACTACGATCTGGCGGTTTTTTCGATGAGGGGCCGCGCAAAGTCGTAAAGGCCTTGTGCGGAGATGAGAAAGGCGGTGGCATCCCCGACACGGCTCCCGCGATTGCCCTCTTTCGCGAGGTAGCCATCCACGATCTGCGCGAAGAACCTGTCGGGCCACTTCGCGTGTGCGCCGTCTCCGCCCGAATTCACCTCCTGCACCTCGCGCCAGACACGGCCGGAATCGGCCTGATAGGGCACCAGGTATCTGGCGATCCGCTTGTCGGGAAAATCGGCGGTGTGCTCGACGTGATGCAGAAACGTCACTTCGTCGTGGTCGCTGCCAAGCAGCAGGATGTGTCCGCCGAGGACGCGAAAACGGTCGAGCGGCCCTCCCGCGCCGTAGGCGAAGTCCCACGGATGTTCCGCCAACAGCTCGGCGGCATGGGGTCCGGCGGCCGCGAACCGGATGATGTGGTGATTGACCTGCGTGCCCGGGTACGTCCGGAAAAACTCGACGAGCACACCGTGCGAACGCGCCGATCGCGTCGTGTTCGGATCGAACGGCGGGTGTTTCGCCAGCACCTCCGCTTCTTGAGCTTCCGACAGCACTCCGCGGCCAACGTCGTCGTAATAGCTGGGACACCCGACATACATCATCAGTGTGCCGGTGGAGCCCAGCGCGTCGCGCAACGCGAGATGGATCTGATCCGGCCCCCCGGCAACCTCGCCCACGCTCCGCACGGATGCATGGAGCATGACGATGCCGCCAGGGCTCACGCCGAGCGCGCGAAAATGAGCGGCAAGCTCCGCCCGCGACCACATCTTTGCTCTCCGCTCTCCGCTCTATCTATCGTAGAACGGTATGAACGTGATCGGCCGCCTCTCCGTAAAGCTGCGGGCAAAGATATCCGTGCGCGCGAAGCCGTCGAGGTCGCGCGCAATAGGCAGGCCGAAGAAATAGAGCACCGTCGGAGTGATGTCGACGACCGACGCGCGCGCGAAGTTACCCTTGGCCACGGCACGGCCGTAGGCGATGACAAAGCCATCCGGCGCACGCTCGTGGCTGCCGCTCAGATCGCGATCGCCGGCAACCCCTTCGAGGAGCCGCTTGCCGAGGCTCAGCGGTTCCATACCGAATCCCGAAACAACGAGCAGCAGATCGTCGCGATCGAGCGACGACATCGCCCTGCCGACGACGCCGTCGAGATACGAGTAGTACTGCTCCAGCACGCGGCCGTATCTCAGCCGTTCTTCGTCCGAAACATCCCCGAACGCGCGAGGCACGGCGTACCTGAGATAGTAGTGGCCCACTGCATCGATGCCGGGATACCGCACGGCAGAAAACTGAACGGGCCGGGACTGCTCGAATGCCAGCGCGATCTGCTCAGTCGCGGCATCTCCGGCAAAAGCGCTCGAAGGCGTTCCCTGCCAGTCGCGGGTCGTTGCGCCAGCCGCCTGTTCGCCCGCGAACGCAGCTGGCGCCTGGTCGTGTGACGCTGCAACCCTGGCTGCCCTTGCCGCTTCTACTGCTTCTGGCGGGTACGCCAGCGGCGGCTCGCCGAGCGAGGCGAGCACGGACGTTGAAGTGCGGTGCAGGAATTCATCGCTGATCAGATAGCCGTTGACGCCATGGGCTGGATACGTGAGCGGCCAATCGATCACCCCTGCGGTCACGCCGTATCCGCTCAGCAGCTCCCAGAGCGGCCTCGCGCGAACGGCATCCGATCCGCGGTGTTCTTCTTCGATCAGGCCGAGACGAACCAACGCCTGGGCGAAGCAGAAATCAGGAAGCAGGTCGAGCGGCTGATTCGAGCCGGGCGCGACGTACCGGGAAGCCGAATACACGCTGGTCTTGTATGGAAGCTTGCCGGTGGCAACCGCCGTCCAGACCGATGCGGGCTGCGTCGGCCGAAGCGTGGCCAGGTGCATCACGGCCCCGCTGTCGAGGAGACGAGCGAAGTTTGGAAATCGCCCGCCTGCGGCATTCGGGGTGATGAACTCGAGCGAAGCGCCGTCGAGCAGAATCATGCGAACCCGCGAGCCCGGATCCCCCGGCGCGAGCTGCGGCGCAACAGGTTTCCGCGGCGGAGGCGGATTTTCCCCGAGCCCGCGAAAAAACAGCGGTCCCGCCAGAGACAGACCGAGCGCGACCCCGAACAGCGTCGCCACGAAGCGGCGGCCGCGCCGCAGCCGCGTCTGCACAATCGCAAGCGCGGCGCACGTGGCGGCGCAGAGCGAAAGGACAACGGCGCCTTCGGTCATCTTCGAAGCGGCATCGGGCCCCAGGACGCCGCGAAAGCCGTGCAGGTTCAGCCACGTGACGAGCGCGCTCACGATGACCGCCAGCGTCGCGAATGCCGACAGCAGACGAAGGCTGATCCAACCCGGCGAGCGCACATCCACCGCGAACAACTGCCGCACGACGATCAGGCCGTAGAAAAAGGCCGTCGCGTGAATGCCGTAGAACGCCGACCACGTCAATACGAGGCGAACGACAGCCATCGACTTGAGCTGCACCGTCGGGTTCAGCTGCAGAACGAGCAGAGAAACGTACGCGCCGACCAACGCGCCCGCAATCAACGAGTTGGTGAGCATGCGGAGGTACTGCATCGAAGGGACCATCATATCTCCGCTATACTTTCAGCGTGCCGATGGACGTCGTCGCCGAAGTGATTTCGAACATCCATCTGTCGTCCGACTACAACGTGCTCGCACTCGCCGCTCCGGACATCGCCGGGCGGGCACTGCCAGGACAGTTCGTGATGGTGAAGCCCGAACATCGTCTCGAGCCGCTGCTTCGCCGGCCTTTTTCCGTCTTCGAAGTCCTCAGGAATGGCGCGGAGGTCGTCGGACTGTCCCTGCTCAGCAAGCGGATCGGGCCTTCGACGGCGCAGTTGTTCGAAGCGAAGAAGGGCGACCGCATCGAGTGCCTCGGACCCCTGGGGCGTCCGTTCGTTCCTGTCAATGCGCCTGACGAAGCGTGGCTCGTCGCCGGCGGCGTGGGTCTCGCGCCCTTCGCGGCTCTCGCCCAGGCATTGCGAACTCGAAATACGAAGGTGACGTTGTATTACGGCGCGCGTCGCGCCGCCGAGCTCTTCTATCTCGAGATGTTCGAGAGGATGGGTGTCGAGCTGGTGCTCGCGACAGAAGATGGCAGCCGGGGCGAGCACGGACGCGTGACCGTTCCGCTCGAGCGCGATCTCAGAAAGCAGCCGGCGGAATCGGGCCTGATGATCTACGCGTGTGGTCCGGAGCCCATGCTCGCGGCGGCGGCGAAGCTCGCCGCCTCTTACAGCCGGCCGCTTCAAGTGTCGGTCGAGCGTGTGATGGGATGCGGGATGGGCGGATGCTACAGCTGCGTCATCCCGATCAGAACGCCTGAAGGAAAACCGCACTTCGTGCGCTCATGCCTGGCAGGTCCGGTGTTCCGCAGCAACGAGATCGCGTGGTGACCATGGATCTGGCAGTGCAGATCGGGTCGTTGAGGCTGAAAAATCCGCTCATCGCCGCGAGTGGATGTTTCGGGTACGGAACCGAATATGCCGATCTGATCGATCTGTCTTCTCTTGGCGCCATCGCGGTCAAAGGCCTGTTCCTCACGGAACGTGAAGGCCATCCTCCACCGCGCATCGTCGAGACGCCGGCGGGCATGCTGAATGCCATCGGCCTCCAGGGTATCGGCGTGCATCGTTTCATCGCGGAAAAGATGCCCGAGCTTCGCGCGCGCGGCGCTGCGGTCATCGTCAATATCTGCGGAACGACGCTGCAGGAATATGTCGAGCTCGCCAAGATTCTGTCGGATGTGGAAGGCGTGGCCGCGCTGGAGCTCAACATTTCCTGTCCCAATATCAAGGAGGGCGGCATCACGTTCGGATGCAGTCTCCACGGAACCGCGGACGTCGTCGCCGCGGTGAGGGCCGCGACACGTCTGCCCGTAATCCCCAAGTTGACCCCCAACGTCACCGATATCAGCGCCATCGCGCTGGCCGCTCAGGACGCCGGCGCCGATGCAGTGTCGCTCGTCAACACGTTCCTCGCGATGGCGATTGACGTCGAGACGCGAAGACCCAGGCTGTCGAACATCGTTGGCGGCCTCAGCGGGCCCGCGATACGGCCGATAGCGGTGCGCATGGTCTACGAATGCCGCCAGAAGATCCGCATTCCGATCATCGGGATGGGAGGGATCGCGACGGCTTCGGATGTGCTCGAATTCATGATTGCGGGCGCCTCTGTTGTGCAGGTCGGCACGGCGAACTTCGTCGATCCGCTGATCTGGCAGAAGCTCCTCGACGGACTGAGCCGATACGGGGAACGGCATCAGCTCAAGAGCATCGGCGAACTGGTCGGCAGCCTCGACACGCGCGCCCGGGAGAAGGAATGGATCAGCTCCTAGTCGCCCTCGACGTGGACAACGCCGTCCACGCGCTCGAGCTGGCGGCGCGGCTTCAGGGGCGTGTCGGCGGGCTCAAGGTTGGCAGCACGCTGTTCACTGCCGAGGGAACGCCGCTCGTGCGGCGCCTCATCGACCTCGGCCATCGCGTCTTTCTCGATTTGAAATTTCACGATATCCCGCATCAGGTCGCCGGCGCCGTCGCCGCATCGACGAAGCTTGGCGTGTGGATGATGACAGTGCACGCCTCGGGCGGGTCCGAGATGATGAAGGCCGCGAAGCGTGCGGCGGTGGACGCGGCTGCCGGGATGGAAAGGCCGGCGCCGATTATCGTAGCTGTCACGGCGCTCACCAGCCTGAGCGAGAAGAACCTGCTCGAAATCGGAGTCACCCGGCCGATGGAGCGCCACGTGGAAGACCTTGCCGCGCTCGCGGGTGCTGCGGGCCTCAACGGTGTCGTTGCTTCCCCTCACGAGCTGAAGGTTCTGAGAACGCGATTCCCGTCTCTCACCATCGTCACGCCAGGTATCCGGGCCTCCGCTGCCACAGCCGACGACCAGGCGCGAACCCTGACCGCGCGCGAGGCGATTGCCGCAGGGGCGGATTATCTCGTGGTGGGTCGCCCTATCGTGGCTGCCGCCGATCCGGGGGCTGCGGCAGAAGAAATCGCGCGATCGTGCACCTGACGATCTACACCAAGCCCGGGTGTCACCTGTGCGACCAGATGAAAGGCGTCGTCAGACACGTGGCCGCCGGCAACCCCGGCATCTCTGTCGAGGTGATCGATATCTCAAACGATCCGCAGCTGAACCATCAGTACGGCCTCGAAATCCCGGTTTTGATGATTGATGGTCGAAAAGCGGCGAAGTACCGCATCTCGGAGGGAGAGCTCGCGCGAATACTAGGGGTAAAGGGTAAGGGGTAAGGGGTAAGGGGCAATTATCCCTGCCCCTTCGCCCTTTGCCCCTTGCAGATCGCTCAGCTCACTTAGCCGTAACGATGTGGAAGCCGCGCCGGTTCCGCTGCCAGCAGGAAGCGGTCTCTTCGGAGCAGACCGGCTGCTCCTTGCCTTTGCTGACGGTCATGACCCGGTCAGCCGCCACACCCAGACTGACGAGATATTCCTTCACCGCAGCCGCGCGGCGCTCGCCGAGCGCCAGGTTGTACTCCGAAGTACCGCGCGAGTCGGCGTGGCCTTCAACAGTGAACCGCACTGACGGCCAGCGCTTCAGATATTCGGCATTGCGGGTTGCGGCCGTACGTCCGTCGTCACGCAGCGCCGAGCTGTCGTAGTCGAAAAGCACGTCGCCCAGCGGACGCTCGGCGTTGAGCTGCTCGACGGTCTTCTTCTGAAAAATCTGATCCTCGGTTAACGGTGCCGGCGCCGGCGGTGGTGGAGGCGGTGGCGGCGGCGGAGGTGGTGGCGGCGGCGCGGGCGCTGCCGGCGGTGGTGCCGGTGCTGGGGCAGGAGCGGGTACCGGCCTCTTGCAGGCTGCCGCCGTCAATCCCAGGATGGCGCACAGTGCGCCGACCAGCAGGAAACGTCGCATGAGACTCTCCTCGGCTTGAAGTTGTAGATGAGTGATGGATCGCGATGAGAGAGTACCGCGAGGGCGTACGAGTGTCAATTATCTCAGGCATTTGCGGGAGTCGGATCCGGCTAGAATCCCCGCCGTGGATGCGCTGCTCGAACAGACGTTTCGCGCCGAACAGCGACATTTCTGGTTTCACGGCTTCCGGAGGTTCGTCGAACCGCTCATCGTTCTCGCCACACGGGGATTGACGCGGCCGCGGCTGCTCGACGCGGGCTGCGGCACGGGACGCAACTATCGCCTGCTCGAAAAATACGGGGTGCCGGTCGGACTCGAGCTGTCCTTACGCGGCCTTCGATATGCGCGCGAGCGAGGTCTTCCAAGGCTCACGCAGGGCAGCGTCACCGATCTTCCGTTTGCCAGTGCTTCGATCGACGTCGTCTTGTCGTTCGACGTCCTCTACAGCCTGCAGCCGCATGCAGAGCAGGCAGCGATCCATGAAATGTTCCGGGTGCTGCGGCCTCACGGGTTCATCATCGTCAACGTGGCCGCGATGCCATCGTTGACAGGCGATCATTCCGCTCTGGCCGGTGAGGTACATCGGTACGTCCGTCCCGAGCTGCGCGCCAAGATCACCGGAGCGGGATTTCGAATAGCGCGACTGACATACACCAACGCCTCGCTGCTGCCAGTGACGGCAGCGGTAAGGGCGTTTCAGCGGCTTCGAGGGGTCGCTTCGGCCGGCGAGGGTCAAGGGGACTTCTATGTGCCGCCGGCACCGGTGAATACGCTATTTTCAGGGGCTCTTGCGGCGGAATCGACCCTTATCAAGGCCGGCCTCGATATGCCGCTCGGCAGTTCTTTGTTATGTCTGGCGCAAAAGCCCTGATCAGTGGCTCACGCGAAAGTCGAAAATCCGCAGGCCGAGCGTGCGCCGATCCGGGCTTCCTGATTGTTCGTGCGGCACGAACGTCTTGTCCGTTTCGATCGCGATCATGCCGTCTGATGCCGCCAGCGCCGAAGCTGGAACCTTGAAGGTGATTTCGAAATCATCTGACGGCTGCGCGGTGGTGAGCACCTGGCTGCCCGCACGAACGGTGATACGCGGCGGCGCATCGAAATATCGCAGCGGCGACTCGCCGGTGAGCGTGACGGTCACATCTCTGCCGCCCGAGTTGATGAACGTCTCCGCCTTGGCGGTCGTCCATCGCCATCGTCTTTGGAGCTCCTTGCTGTATTCGATCTCATTCCAGCCAGCGTGATGCACCGCGAACAGGGCATCGGGCGGCGCGACGGCAAACTGCGTGAGACGCACGGTCTGGGGCTTGCCGTCTGGACCGCCGTACGCAGCCGACAACGTGTTGAGCGGGGCGGTGTTCGCCAGTGCCCCAGCCTCGAGCGTCAGCCGCTTGAGCACGCGGGCACCTGCCGGTACGCTGAGGTTCTCGATCGCGCGGCCGTCGATGGTCAGCGCTATCTCGGCGGCCTGCCCGGTGCTCTCGGCACCGATGATGAGCAATGCGGCTTCCGGCCGGCTCTTGATGTAGGCAACGGCCTCGCGGCGCCCGAGCCTCTCCGACGTCGTGAGCGTCTCCGGAGTGAGATGCCAGCCCTCTTCCGCGAACCAGCCTGGCGGCGACTGGATGCGGACGAGATCGACGATGTCGGGCCGCGAACCGCCCATGAACCGCAAGCGCGGAAAGCCCCACACGTAATGAGCCTGTACAGTGCGGCTCAATGGATCGATGAGCTCGATGTCGGTCCGGGGCGGATCGGCAAGAAACCACACGGGCATGGTGTTGCCTTCGCGCCAATATTTCGCGAGCTCGAGCCACTCGCGCATCGGCGGCGACGGCAGCACTTCCACCGATCCCAGGTTTTGAGTCTGCATCGATCGCTGCATCGCCTGATGGAATCCCACCACTCCCGGCTCGGCGTTGAGGCGCTCGCGCATCGTGGCAATCGCCGCAAATACCGGAGCCCCGTCCCTCGCGTACACGCGCAGGGACGGCAGCGTCACAGCCAGCGACCAGACGACGATGAGCGCAACGATGACGGATGTGCCAGCTGACTTGAACGTCGGCACCGCTGCTTCGGCCCCCCTGACAGCGAGGTAGGCGACAACAGGAATGAACGGCAAGGCGTAACGGGTCGTCAGCGTTTCCTGCAGCAGCAGGTGCACCGCGAGATACGGCCCGATGAGGACGGCCAGCAGAATCGCGGCGCGGCGCGACCGCAGCAGCAGAACGACTCCTCCCAGTGCAGCGAGGGCAAAGACCGTCCATCCGAGCACGGGCGAGGCCCACGGCTGGATGAACGTTTCCAGCAGATTGAACGCCAGCCGGCGAGGGCTCGGGTTCAGATACAGCATGTCGACGCCGGCGAAATCTTCCCCGCCTTGCGCTCCCATCACGGCGAAGTAGGCAGAGGGCCCGCCGCTCGCCACTACCAGCGGAATCGCCCACAGCAGGATGCCTATCGTGAAGGTCATCGCGCTGCCCAGCAGCGCGCCCGCCGCCCCTCGCCCGGCGCGCTGGACCAGTACGACGAGCAGCAGCGGCAACGTGAGCAGGAACGCCTGCGACCGCATGCCGATGGCGACGGCCGACAAGAACGCGCCAAGCACGATCATCTTGCCCGAATCTTCGAGCGCTTCCGGCGTGCGAGCGGGATTCAGCCTTTGCCGCACGAACGCCGCAACCAGGGCCGCCTGCGCAGCGAGTATGAAAGCAAAACCCGGTACGTCGCTCATCGGGCGGCTGGCGTTGAACCAGTACAGCGGGCTCGCGACGGCAAGCAGCACGGTCAGCGACGCGACCACAATCGAGCGATCGACGGGTCGCCCATCCAGCGCCTCGACGTCTTCGAAAATCTTCAGCATCGGGAAAACCGCGAGCGCACCGAGCACCGCGCCCAGGAGCGCCAGTGCGGTGGCGTCCGACGGTACCATCACGCGCACGGCCTTCGCGAGCGCGATGAAAATCGGATAGCCGGGCGGATGAGGCTGATGTTTCGCCGGGTCGAAGTCGGCGAGGCCGAGCGCGAAATTCAGCGAGTCGATGTCTTCGAGCGTCGAAGGAAGAAACGCGGCATGGGCGATGAAAAACACGATCGCCAGCCCGGACGCCCAGAGTAATTTCGGAGAACGTTTCATATCGGGCATGCCGCGCCGGGCGCGAAGGCGGGTCAAATTTCGCGGAGAATCAAGCCTTCGTTCAAGCTTCCCGTGCGGTAGCCTTTGGGATCGATCACCACAGAGTCGTAGCCCGCGGCCTGCAGCTCTCGAACGATGGCGTCGCGCATCTCCGGTTCGAGGGCGCGCGACAGGTCTTCGCTCGCAACTTCCACACGCGCGACGGTGTCGTAGTGGCGGACGCGGCACACACGGAACCCCAGCGCGTGCAGCGCTTCCTCGCCGCGCTCGATGCGCCGGAGCTTTTCCGGGGTCACTTCGTTGTGGTAGGGAATCCGCGACGACAAACAGGCTGACGCGGGCTCGTCCCACACAGGCAGCCCAGCGAGGCGTGAGTGTTCACGTATGGCCGCTTTCGTCATGCCCGCTTCGTCAAGGGGACTGCGAACGCCGAACTGTTTCGCGGCGATGCGTCCGGGGCGGTAGTCGCCGCGATCGTCTGCATTCGTACCGTCGGCGACGCACGCAAACCCGCGCTCGCGCGCGATTACGGTGAGACGCGAATAGAGCTCGTGCTTGCAGAAGTAACAGCGGTTTTCCGGATTCGCGCGGTACTCGGGCCGTTCGAGCTCGCCCGTGAAGATGATTTCGTGATTGAGCCCGAACTCGCGCGCGACTGTCAGGGCAAGCTGACGGTGATGCGCGGGATAGCTGGGACTCTCGGCGGTAATACAGAGCGCGCGCGCACCGAGCACGTCGGTTGCAGCCCAGGCCAGGTAGGCGCTGTCGACGCCACCGCTATAGGCGATGATGACCGAACGCATCCCGGACAGGATCGATCGCAGCTCAGAGGTCACTCGTCCCAGTCCTCTTCCTCCTCGACCTCGTCCTCGTCGATGTCGAGATCCTCCTCTTCGCTCTCTTCCTTCTCCTCGTCCTTCTCATCGTCGTCCTCGTCGTCGTCGTCATCGTCGGCGAGGTCGAGCTCGATGGGTGAAAGACCGGTGATTTCGAGATTCGAGCCGCACTCGGGACAGCTGAGCAGGTCTCCTTTGTCGACGTCGTATTCGTCGACTTCGATCTCCGCGTCACACTCGGGGCAGGTAGCCATTTGCTCCGGATTATATCGAGAACCTGATAAATTCTGCAACGCACGCTAACGCTTTTTACACCGGCATCCGATACATTTACCGGGACTTCCACGTCTGATGATGCTGACCGCAACGAGCGCAAAAACCGTACTCGTCGCCGACGACACCGCCTTCGTGCGCGACCGCTTCAGGAGCGCGCTCGAGACCGCCGGCCATCGTGCCGTGACCGTGAAAAGTGCGGCGGAGCTGCTCGCCAGAGTGCGGGCGGACGTCGCGCAGATTGATCTGCTGGTCATCGATCTGCGTCTGCCCCATGCCGCCGGCGTCGATCTCGTCCGGAGTATCCGGAAGCTCGACGAGGGGCGGCTGCCGATCCTCGTCTTCAGCGGCACGATTACGAGCGCCGACGAGGTGCGCGAGCTCGCGGCCCTCGGCGTGTCCGGCTACGTCAACGAATACAGCGCCGTGCAGCACATTCTTCCATCGCTGGCGCCGCATCTCTTCCCCGACAACTTCAATCGGCGCGGCAGCCCGCGCGTCGTCCTCGGCATCCCGATCGCGTACCGTTTCGGCAACACGATCGCGGCCGCGCTGACGCTCAACCTCAGCCGCGGAGGCATCGCCATCCGCACGACGAGCCCGCTGGAAAGCGGCGCGAAGGTCCGGCTGCGTTTCCGCCTGCCCGGCTCCAAGCGCGACATCGACGCGGAAGCCCGCGTGGCATGGAGCGATCGCCGCCACGGCATGGGTCTGCAGTTCGAAAAAGTCGAGTCCCTCGATCAGGCTGCCATCGACGCGTTCGTCGACGGGCACTTCTTCAACAGTCGCAAAGCCTAACCACCAGCTAGACTAGGTCCGGAGGTTTGGTCCATGGACAACCCCGTCCTCGACGTCGGCATCCGCCTGTTTGGGGTGCTGGCGCTGGTTCTGGCCAACGGATTTTTCGTGGCCGCGGAGTTTTCGATTATCTCGGTGCGCAAGACGCGCATCGATCAACTGCTTGCAGAGGGCAGCCGCATGGCGCGGCCGGTGAGGCGCGCTCTCGACAATCCCGACCGCTTCATCGCCGCGACACAACTTGGCATCACGATGGCCAGCCTCGGCCTGGGGTGGATTGGCGAACCGGCGCTGGCCTCGCTGCTCGAACCGCTGCTGCGCGGCCTGCCGTGGGTAATTTCAGAAACGACGACGCAGACGATCGCGTTCGCGGTCGCATTTTCGATCATCACCGCGCTCCACATCGTGCTTGGCGAGCTGGCGCCTAAAACCGTCGCGCTGCAATATCCCGAAACGACGTCGCTCTGGGTGGCGAAGCCCACCGAGATTTTTCTCAGAATCTTCAACCCGTTCATCCGCGCGCTCAACGGCATGGGCTGGGCCGTGGTGCGGATGTTCGGCATGAAAGCGGCGAGCGGTCACGGGCTCGTGCATTCCGAGGAAGAGTTGAAGATGCTGGTGACGGCGAGCCAGCAGGCCGGGGTGCTCGAAGAAGAAGAAGAGCAGATGCTCCATCGCGTCTTTCACTTCGCCGAGTTCACCGCGGCCGAGATGATGGTGCCGCGCACGGAAATGGCCGCGGTGAAGGCCGAGGCGTCGATCGACCAAGTCGTGGACCTCGTCTGGCGGGGACGCCACACCAGCCTGCCCGTGCATGGCGGCGAGCTCGACAACATCATCGGGATCATGCTCGTGCCGGATCTCGTCCGCGCCCTGGCGTCGCCGCCGACAACCGCCAACTTCAGCGTTGCGGCAATCGCCCGCGAAGCGCTCACGGTTCCGGAAACGATGAAGGCGGACGAACTCCTGCGCCAGATGCGGCGCCATCGCACGCACCAGGCGATCGTCATCGACGAGTACGGCGGCACTGCGGGCCTCGTCACCTTCGAGCGCGTCATGGAGCGTATCGTCGGGAAGCTCGGCGGCGATTTCGGCGCGGGACCATCGACGCCGATTCGGCAGCTGCCCGACGGCTCCGCCGAGATCGATGGACTTGCGCTCGTCACCGACGTCAACGAGCAGTTCGGCCTCGACATCGATGAGGAAACGTACACCACGCTGGGCGGCTACATGCTCGGCCGCCTCGGCCGCAGACCGAAAGTGGGCGATGAGGTCGCTGTCGGAGGACGAATGCTGAGGGTCGAGGCTATCGACGGACTGCGCGTCTCACGAGTGAGGATCATCTGAGAGAGCAGTTACTCAGTACGTAGCAGCCTCATGCCGTTCGCAATCACCAGAAGCGACGCGCCCATGTCCGCGAGCACGGCCATCCAGAGCGTGGCCATACCGAATATCGCGAGGCCGAGGAACGCCGCTTTGAGCCCCAGCGACAGCGCGACGTTCATCTGAATGTTGCGCAGCGTGGCGCGTCCGAGGCGCAGCGCAAACGGAATCTTCAGCAGCTCATCGGCCATCAAGGCGATGTCCGCCGTTTCGAGCGCCGCCTCGGTGCCTGCCGCCCCCATCGCGATGCCGACGTCCGCCGCCGCAAGCGCCGGCGCGTCGTTCACGCCATCACCAACCATGGCGACGGTGCCATATTGGCGGCGCAGCTGCTGCACCACCGTCACCTTGTCGTGCGGCAGCAGCTCGGCATGCGCTTCGTCCGCGCCGAGATCCCGGGCCAGAGCGTCGGCGCTCGCTTGGTTGTCGCCGGTCAGAATCACGACGCGCTGCACGCCCTGCCGGCGCAACATCTCGACGGTATCGCGGCTGGCCTCGCGCGTGCGATCGGCCAGCGCGATGATCCCGAGAGGCCGGCCGGGACGCGCGACGAGCACGGTGGTGCGTCCCGAAGCGGCCAGCGCATCGAGCTTCGCGTGAACGTCGGCGTTGCACAAGGCGCGCTCCTCGATGAGCCTGTGATTTCCCACGAGCGCCGGCTCGCCGCGCACCATTCCTTCCGCTCCCCGGCCCGGAATGGCTTGAAATTCCGCCGATTGCGGCAGGGCAATCCCCGATTCCACGGCGCGCGCGAGTATGGCGCGCCCGACCGGATGCTCCGATCGCGCTTCGAGGCCGGCGGCGATTTCCAGAACCTCGTCGATGCTCGTCCCGTTCAGCGGCACCACCTCGACCACGTGGGGCACACCTCGCGTGAGCGTTCCAGTTTTATCGAAGGCCACACAGCGGACTGCACCGATACGTTCCAGATGCACGCCGCCCTTGATCAGCACACCTTTCCGTGCGGCGGCTGCAATGGCCGACACCACTGAAACGGGCGTCGAAATCACCAGCGCGCAAGGACACGAGATGACCAGCAGGACGAGCGCCCGGTAGACCCAGGATCCGAAGGGCTGCCCCATCGCGAGCGGCGGAACGAGGGCGATGGCGATCGCAACGGCGATGACCGCGGGCGTGTAGTACTTCGCAAACCGCTCGACGAATGCCTGGCTCGGCGCGCGCTGCGACTGCGCCATCTCGACGAGCGCGATAATCCGCGCCAGCGTCGTGTCCGGACGCAGATGGGTCACCCGCACGTCGAGCGCGCCATAACCGTTGATGGTGCCCGCGTACACGACATCACCCTTCACCTTTTCGACCGGCAGCGATTCACCGGTAATCGGCGCCTGATTCACGGGGCTCGAGCCCGCGACGACGATGCCATCGAGCGGGATCTTGTCGCCCGGCCTCACCAGCAGGACGTCGGCAATCCGGACATCGTCCACTTGCAGCCGGGACTCGTGTCCGTTACGGCGGACGATCGCTTCCGGAGGCGTCAAGTCCATGAGCGCGCGTATCGCGTTGCGCGCGCGATCCATGCTGCGAGCTTCGAGAATCTGCGCGAACGCGAAGAGGAACGTGACCGTGGCGCCCTCCGACCACTCGCCCAGAATCATCGCGCCGGCGACGGCGACGAGCATCAGGACGTTGATGTCGAGAGCGAAGACGCGCGTCGCCGCCCAGGCGCGGCGCGCCGTGTAAATGCCGCCCGTGAGGATCGAGATGAGATAGGTTGTTCGAACGACCGCCGTGGGAAAATCCGCGAACTCGAGAAAGAGCCCGGCCACCAAGGCCGCGCCAGACGCCATGACGAGCGTCTGACGAGCCGTCGCGGCCGCAGAATAGCCGACCGGCTGCTCGTGCTCGAGCCAGGCGCGCATGCCGGTCTGCGCCACCGCATCCACAATCGCGGCGGTGGACAGCTTCGCGGCGTCGTACCGCACGCGAAGCCGCTGTCCCACCAGATCAGGCACGAGGTCTTCGAGCCCGGGCAGGGGCTTCAGCCGGCGCTCGAGAATCGCGACCTCTTCGCGGCAATCCATCCCGTCGATCTTGAAGACCGACTCGGCGTGGATCTCGCAGACGGCGCACGTGACGTTCTTAGTTGCCAATGCCTAGGACGGCCTCGTTCAGCTTCGCGTAATCGGGTTCGTTCCTGGCATCATCCAGCACTTCGCGGTAGCGGATGACTCCCCCTTTATCTATGACGAACACGGCACGCTTCGCGATGTTCTTCAACCCGATCATGTCGGGATTCACCACCCCGTATGCGTGGATCGCTTCCTTGTTGTAATCGCTCAGCAGCGGGAATCCGAGCTTCTGCTGGTCGTCCCACGCCTTCAAGGCGAAAAACGTGTCGGTGCTGACGCCCAGCACGTTCGCCTTGACGCTGCGAAAATTGCTCATCGTGTCGCGAAACGTGCAGAACTCTTTCGTGCAGGTGCCGCTGAACGCGCCGGGAAAGAACGCCAGCACCACAGGGCCGTTCGCGAGCTCATTGCTGAGGGTGACACTTTCGCGATCCTGATTGACGAGGGTGAAATCCGGAGCCTTGCTGCCTACCTGTGCCATCGACGCCTCCTACGGAACGAGATCCAGCCGCGACACCGTCGCTTTGTCGACCGCATCGCGGGTGAACGGCATGGGCCGGTATTGCACCTGCCGCCATAACCTATTTTGATCGAAATAGTGCGGACTGAGGGGATGTCCCGATTGTCCGGTGGTATTGATGCCGATCGACCGATCCCACGCCCCGGGATCCAGGATCTGCCGGTACGACGCCGCTTCGGCCGTCGCGTACGGCCGGCGCAGGTTCGCCATCGTCTTGTTCACCGTCATACCGTCGCCCACCATCGGTATCGGCCCACGGCTGAAGAACCAGTCCAGGAGCCAGCCGCCGCCACTCAGCGGGTGCGAAAACTTGAGCTCGTGCACGACATCCCACCGCCATGTCAACGGATCGCCGAACCGTCCTCGCAGGGACGCAAACGCATCTTCGGCGGCACGGCGCACGATGTCTTCGCGCGTTTCTTTCACGCCTGGCGTCGATCGGTCGTCGAACCACGCGGATTCAGAGTGGGCGATAACGGCGTGCAGCCCTGCGAACCGTTCGTTGCCGGCGTAGTGGTAAAAGCGGTCGTACAGCGCTACGGGCATCTCGTCGGCAAATGTTCGGTGCCACATCGCTTCCTCGAACGCCTCGAACAGCAGCGACGCCGGCCGCTCATCCACGCGGCGATCCCAGGTGCGGAGTTCGCCCACGGCGGCGGGCAACGGCATCGATTTCAAGAGCCAATCGGCTGCCCGGCTCGTAATGTCGGCCTGAATCTGCTGCATCGCGGCGGCGTCCAGGTTGCGCCGATTGCCGAGCAGTTCGAGGACGCGCTGCGCCCTGAAGGGCGCGACCCAGTCGGTCGTGATCGAATACGGCAGGCTCCGGTCGATTTCGTTGTTCGACGTGACCACCTGCTGCGAAGGTGGATTCAGCACCGCGGGCACCTGATCCATGTTGATGTAACCATGCCAGCCGGCGTCGGACGGCCACCCAGGCTGCGGGACCGAGCCATCGGACCCGCTCCTGATCGGGATCAGCCCCGACATCGCGAAGCCGATATTCCCGTCGACGTCGGCGTACAGGAAGTTCTGAGCGGGCGCCGCGAACCGGCGCACCGCCGCAACGAACTCCTGCCAATTCGTCGACCGCCCGAGCGCGTCGAATGCCGAGGCAGCGCCGGGCTGCCGCACGACATCCCATGTCAGTGCGAGGACGGTATCGTCGAGCGGATCGTCGTCGACAGATTCGCCAGGCTGCACGTCGTACCAACGGCCGGCATTGAGAACGGGCCCGTGCCGGGTCGACCGGACGTCGAAGATGATGGGCTCGCGCCGGCCGCGCACGCGGATTTCTCGACGCCGGACTTCCAGAGGAACCCACTGGTCACCCACTTGATACCGCTCGCGCGCCGGGTCGAGCTTTTCGACGAAAAAGTCCTGTACGTCGGTCCCCACGTTGGTCAGACCCCATCCTATCCGCTGGTTGTGGCCGATGATGACAAACGGAATCCCCGGAATCGTGACGCCCGCTACATCGAGCGTCCTGGACACCACATGCACTTCCCACCACACCGACGGCATCTCGACATTCAGATGCGGATCGTTGGCAAGGAGCGGACGCCCCGACGCCGTGCGCGACCCATGGATCACCCATGCGTTGCTCATCGCACGGCTGTGCGGAGACAACCATTCGAGGCCTGGGGGATAGTCAACGGTCGACAGTCTAAAGTCCACAGTCTCTAGTCCAGTCGCATCCGCCTTCGCTCCTCGCGGAGCTACGGCGGACAGGCCCGACGCACCCAACGTCACCGGTGCCCATCGAGGCGGTGGGGGGAATAATTCGGCCGCCCTGGGTCCCAGTTCCGAAAGCAGCGCATAGCGAAGCAGTTCGGCCGTGTGATTCGCGCCGAGGCGCCACGCGAAGAGTTTGCTGATCGCCAGCGAGTCGATGGGCGTCCACGGTTCAGGGCGCAGGCCGAGGAGTTGATGTTCGAGCGGGAGGTTCCGGCGCGGTACAGACATCGCGGCGTTGACCCCGGCGGCGTGTTCTTCGAACGCCGTTCGTACTTCGGCCGGCGTCTGTTTCCATTCGAGCTCCGCAGCATCGCGCAGGCCGAGCGTCAGAAATCGCTGATCGATCGCGATGGTCGCCTCACCGAGCAGCTCCGATAACCGCCCGGACGCAACTCTGCGATACAGTTCCATCTGCCATAACCGATCGCGCGCCTGCAGGTAACCTACGGCGCGCCAGGCATCGGCATCATCTCCGGCAAAGACGTGAGGAACAGCGAAGCCGTCGAACCGGACGGCTACCGGTTCGCGAAGGCCAGGCAGGGTCAGGCGTCCGTCTAAAGGGGGGACCGACGTGTGCACCCACCACCACCCGGCTGCCATCAGGATGATGATGAATGCAAGGATGGGCGCCCCACCCCTTGCTGCTTTCGAGGGCCTTCTATTAGGATTGAGGGTTGGTGGCACGGTCGCTGCCGCTTCAAGAGCTTACATCGAATAATTACATGGAGATGACCGTTGATTGAGGTACAGCACCTCACCAAACGTTACGGCCGCGTCACCGCGGTCGACGATCTGAATTTCCGCGTCGAACGCGGAGAGATTCTCGGCTTCCTCGGACCGAATGGCGCGGGCAAGACGACGACCATGCGCATCCTCACCGGCTATATGCCGGCGACGGAAGGCAAGGCGGTAGTCGCGGGCTTCGACGTGTTCGACCAGCCGATCGAAGCGAAACGGCGCACCGGATACCTGCCCGAAACCCCGCCGCTCTACCCCGAGATGACCGTGCGCGAGTACCTGCAGTTCGTCGCACGCATCAAGACGAAGGGCATGTCGAGCAGCGAGCGGAAGAGCCGGGTCGAAGATTCGATGCGGCGCACGCGTGTCGACGACATGGCCAACCGCCATTGCGGGAAGCTGTCGAAGGGCTACAGGCAGCGCGTCGGTCTGGCGCAAGCCATCCTCCACAATCCCGAGGTGCTCATCCTCGACGAGCCGACCGCCGGGCTCGACCCCAAACAAATCATCGAGACACGGCAACTGATCAAGGAACTGGCCGGCACGCACACGATCGTGCTCAGCACGCACATCCTCCCGGAGGTATCCCAGACCTGCGATCGGGTGGTCATCATCAACAAGGGCCGCGTCGTCGCGATCGACACTCCAGCCAACCTCACCGCGCGGCTGCGCGGCTCTGAAACGATCTACGTGCAGATCGACACGATGGGCCTTGACGCCGCTCCGGCGCTGCAGTCGGTGCCCGGCGTGGTTGGCGTGTCTGTCGCCGAAGCCCACAACGGCACGATTGCCTATGAAGTCAACAGCGAGAAAGGACAGGATGTCCGGCGCGATCTCGCCCGCGCGGTGGTGGCGAACAACTGGGGCCTCCTCGAGCTTCGTCCTTCGCGCATGAGCCTGGAAGAAATCTTCCTCAGCCTCACGACCGAAGAAAAGCCCGAAGGCAAGATCGAAGACAAGATTGACGAGAAGCCGGAGGACGCGCCACATGAGTAACGTGCTCGCAATTGCGCAGAAAGAGCTGCGGTCTGTACTTCGCATCGCCGATCGCATACATCATCATCGGGTTCTTCGCGCTGGTGTTCGGCTGGTTTTTCTTCGTGTCGATCACCTTTTTCATGCAGGCCAGCATGCAGATGGGCATGCCGGGCGCCGGCCAGATCAACATCAACACCATGGCGATCAGGCCGCTCCTGCAAAACGTGAGCGTCGTCGCGCTCTTCGTGCTGCCGCTCATCACCATGCGCACCTATGCCGAAGAGAAGCGGTCGGGCACCATCGAGCTGCTGCTCACCTCGCCGCTCACCGACACGCAGATCGTGCTCGGCAAGTTCCTCGGCGCCGTCGCGCTGTTTGCGCTGATGCTTGCGGTCACGTGGATTCACATCGGGATCCTCTTCATCTACGGCAATCCCGAATGGAAGCCGATTCTCACCGGTTATCTCGGCCTGCTTCTGATGGGCGCGTCGTTCCTCTCGGTCGGACTGCTGATTTCGAGCCTGACGCGCAATCAGATCGTCGCCGGCATGGCGACCTTCGCCGTGCTTCTGCTCCTCTGGACGCTCAACTGGATGGCCGAGTCGGCGGGCCCGACGATGCAGAAGGTGCTCGCGGCGCTGTCGATCACCGATCATTTCGATGATTTCTCGAAAGGCGTCATCGCCATGAGCCATCTTGTCTATTACCTCAGCTTCATCTCGTTCGGTCTGTTTCTGACGACGAAGTCGGTTGACAGCGAACGCTGGCGCGGGTGAGTTTGCATGCTTAACACGATATTGAACCTCGTAGGCTGGGTCGGCACACTGCTGGTGTTTGCCGCCCTGGCAATTCGCGTCTTCCGGCCGGAATGGGATCAGTACGCATATTGGGGAGCGATTGGCGGCCTCGTGCTCGTCGGCCTCTACACGCTCAGCCAGTGGCGGGAGATCGGCCGCTCGTTCCAGCGCCGCGAGACCAAGCTCGGCGCCATGACGAGCATCAGCGTCATCGCGGTGCTCGCGATTCTCATCGGCGTCAACTGGGCGGTCAGCCGGCGCGACAAGCGGTGGGATCTGACCGCCGCGGGATCGTACACGCTGTCCGAACAGACCTCGAAAGTGCTCAGCAGCCTGAAGACTCCGGTCAACGTGCTCGTCTTCGACACGCCCGGAGGCTTCCAGCGCTTTCGCGACTCGCTCGGCATGTATACCAACGCGAGCCAGAACATTCAGGTCCAGTATGTCGACATGGATCGCGAGCCGGCCCGCGCGCGCGCCTATGAGATCTCCGGCCCGGGCACCATCATCATGGAATACGACGGCCGGCGTGAGCGGGTGATGAGCGACCGCGAACAGGACCTGACGAATACGCTGATCAAGGTCACCACCGGACGTCAGATGAAAGCCTATTTCGTGCAGGGGCACGGCGAGCGCGACAGCCTCGGCAACGACCGCGGCGGTTACGCCAGCGTCGTCGACGTGATGAAACGCGACAACTACACGGTCGACAAGATTGTGCTCGCGCAGTCGGCGGAGGGCGTGCCGGCGGACGCGTCGGTGCTCGTCATCGCCGGCCCCACGACCGATTACCTGAAGCCGGAAGTTGACGCGATCAGAACGTATCTGCGCAAAGGCGGCAAAGCCCTGTTTCTCCTCGATCCCCCGGTTGGCGAAGCGGCTCGACCGGCGCCGACGCTCGAAGCCCTGTTGAAGGAATGGGGCATCACAATGGGGCACGACGTGGTCATCGACGTCAGCGGCATGGGCCAGCTGCTCAACACCGACGCATCGGTTCCTGTCGTCGCCAGCTACCCCAATCATCCCGTCACGGAGAACTTCGGTCTGCTGACGGCATTTCCGCTCGCGCAGTCGGTCCGCGGCGAGGCCGGCGTCGAGCTGGGAACGGCGAACACGCAGAACGTGATTCAGACCAGCGAGCGGAGCTGGTCCGAATCGGACGTCAAGTCGCTCACCGACGGCAGCAAGGTATCGCTGGACGAGAAGTCCGGCGATCATCGAGGACCGATCACGATCGCCTTGTCATTGGCGATGGATGCGCCCGACGCTTCCACCTCCGCCGCTACCGCGGCTACGGCGGATAAACCCGCTGAAGGTGGCAAGCCCACTGAAGGGGATAAACCCGCCGAAGGTGCGAAGCCGGCCGAGGCCAGGAAGCCGCAGATGCGCGTCATGGTCGTCGGCGATTCCGATTTCGCGTCGAACGCGGCCGCAGGCATTCAGGGCAACGCGGACCTGTTCGTGAACATGGCGAACTGGCTGACGCAGCAGGAGGATCTGATTTCGATTCATCCGCGCGACGCAGGCGACCGCCGCATCACGATGACCGCGGATCAACAGCGCATGCTCATGTGGGTGTCACTATTGATTATTCCGGGCATGATTCTCGGGTCCGGCATCTACAGCTGGTCGAAGAGGCGTTAGCGATGGGGCGCGGACGTTCAACGTTAATCCTGCTCGTCGTGGCGCTGAGTCTCGGCGGCTATCTCTACTTCGTGGAGTCGGAGCGGCCCATCCAGGACGACAACGCCAAGACGAAGGTATTCACCTACGAGACCGACAAGATCACCGAGGTTCAGGTGAAATCGGGCAGCGGGACGACGGCGCTGCGCAAGGGTGCGGACGGATCGTGGACGATCGTTCAGCCGGTTCAGGCGACCGCCGACCGGAATAGCGTCAACGACATCATCACCAATCTCGCCAATCTCGAAGAGGAGCGCGAAGTCGATCCCAACGCTGCGGATCTGAAGGCCTACGGCCTGGCGGAACCCGCCATCGACATTACCTTCCAGGTCGAAGGCGACAAGGAGCCGAAGCGCATCCTCGTCGGCGACAAGACGCCGTCGAGCAGTCACGTGTATGCGAAGCTGCCGGCAACCAGCCGAGTGTTCCTGGTTGGAACCGCGCTTCAGACCGCGGCCGACCGATCGACATTCGATTTCCGCGATAAAGCGGCGCTCACCTTCGACCAGACAACCGTGCAGTCGCTCGAGCTGGCATCTGCCGCGGAAACGATCCGCCTCGAGAAGAGCGGCGAAGAGTGGAAGATCGTCAAGCCCATTCAGGCGCCCGCGGATTTCGTGAGCGTGAACGGTCTCATCGGCCAGCTGCAGTCAGCTCAAATGACGGCGCTCAAAGATCGACCCGAAGATCTGAAAGATCTCGCCCAGTACGGACTCGACAAGCCGGCGGTGATCGCATCGATCGGCACAGGCACATCGACGGTCAAGCTCGAGCTGGGCAAAGATGCCGATGCCGGTGCGGTGTGGGCGCGCGACCCGGCGAAGGCGGCGGTCTTCAGCATGAACAACGGCGTCGCCGCGGAGATGCGGAAAAAGGTGAGCGACCTGAGGCGCAAAGAGATTTTCGACTTCAGGCCCTTCAACACGACGCGCTTCGAGATTACCCGCGGAGACGAGACGCGCGCGTTCGAGCGCGTGAAGGGAACCGGCGAAAATGCCGTCGATACCTGGAAGCAGGTGTCGCCGGCGGAGAAGACCGTCGACTCGAGCAATCTCGAAGGCGCGCTGCTCGAGTTCTCGAATCTCCGCGCCGAAACGTTCGTCGATCGCGGCGGCCCTTCGGCGGGCGCCACAGTCATCACCGTGAAATACGACGACGGCAAGAAGGAAGAGCGGGTGACGATTGCGGCGGCACCGTCGGGTGCGCTCGCGACACGAGCCGACCAGCCTGGCGCTTTAAAGATTGAAGCGGGCAAATACGAAGCAGCCGTCCAGAAACTCGACGCGCTCAAGTAGTACGGCGACTGGCTACCGGCTTATCATGACTGCGTGAAGCGGACGGTACTACTGCTCGCTGTTCTGAGTGCCTGTGGATGCGGCGCGCAACGTCGTCCCGCGCTGGTCCCCGCGCCTGCCGCTGCTTCTGTCTCCCCAGTCGTTCAGCTGCAAGACGACCTTTCCGCCATCTTCAATGTTCCACAGTTCGGGCACGCCTTCTGGAGCGTGCTGGTCAGGCCTGCTGATTCCAGCCGAGAACCTGTTTTCAATCAACCCGGCCAAGCTGATGATGCCAGGTTCGACAATGAAAATCGTCACGGCGGCAGCGGCGGCGGAAGTGCTCGGGTGGCACCATCAGTTCGAAACAACCGTCGTGACGACGGCGCCAATCGAGAACGGTACGCTGCGCGGCGATCTGATTGTCGTTGGCGGCGGTGACCCGAGCATCAGCGAGCGCAGCGAGGTTCCAGGCACGTTAAGAGCCTTTGCCCGCCAGCTTCACGCGGCCGGCATTGCGCGCATCGAGGGCGGGATCGTCGGCAACGACGATCTGCTCGACGATCGTGGCTTCGGCGACGGGTGGACGCTCGACAATCTCCCCTACGGCTACTCGGCGCCCGTCAGCGCTCTGCAGTACAACGAAGGGTCCGTCGATCTTGTCGTCCGGGCTGGAGCGGCAGCCGGCGATCCCGTGGCGATCCAGGTTCGCCCGGAAGGCAGCGGTTTGCGGATCGACAACCAACTGGTCACGGTTGACGCATCGGGTGCCGGCGCGCTCACGCTTCATCGCCTGCCAGGCTCGCCGCAATTAAGGATAGACGGGCAGATTCCCGCCAGTGCGGCGCCGTTCGTACGCACCGCATCCGTCGACAATCCGACGAGGTTTTTTGTCACCGCTCTGCGGCATGCGCTCGAAACCGAGGGCATCAAGGTGATTGGCGACGCCATCGACATCGACGATTTCGCCACGAAGCCCGACCTCTCGGGAGCGCGTCTTCTCGCGTCGCACAAATCACCACCGTTGCGGACGCTCGTGGCGGCAATGATGAAGGTCAGCCAGAATCAATATGCGGAAATGCTGCTGAAATCGGCAGGGGGGCGCACGCGCATGCGAGACGTTCTGAAAAGCTGGGATATCGACGACGGCGGATACGTCATCGCCGACGGATCAGGGCTGTCGCGCTACAACTACATCACGTCCGAGAACCTCGTCCGTGTTCTCGAGGTGATGCGCTCACAAGAAAAACATGCCCGCGAGTTCGCTGCGGCCTTGCCTGTGGCAGGGCGCGAAGGCCCGCTGGTGAAGCGGCTGGCGGGAACCGCAGCTGACGGCAAAGTCCGGGCGAAAACCGGCACCGTCGACAACGTGCGCGGCATCGCCGGCTATGTCGAGGCCGCCGACGGTCAGACGCTCGTGTTCTCCATCATCGCCAACAATTTCACCGGGCCGGCGAGTGCAATCGATGCAGCCGTGGACAAGGCGCTCGTGCGGCTGGCGATGTTTTCACGGGAACAACCGTAGCCAGGGCTGTAACGCTGTCGCACCGTTCCTCGGATGACTCGACACAGAGGCACAGAGACACAGAGAATTTCTTTCTGAGTGAAACGATCTCTGCGCCTCTGTGCCTCTGTGTCGCGCTTTTGACATTACGCAATGACAAACCGGCGGTGCGATCCGGCACACGCCGGATTACCGACAACCGGCGGCACCGCCGGACGATAGTCGGCTTTGAAACGGGTGTACCCACTACCGCCGCGTACATGATCGACGAGCTCCAGCGTCAATCTGCCCGGGACCGTCAGGTCGTATACGACGCGGAGCTCCTGAGTCGACAGCACGAGCCTCCCGCGATCGGCCGTCCATCCGCCGCGGCGCACCGTCATCCGGCTGTCGCCGGGTTCCAGCGATACCAGCACGTGGCGGCGCTCATGGTTTTCGTGCCCCACGTAAAAAACGGCCGACCAGTTACTGCCGGCGTCGCCCGCGCGCAGCGTCAACTGAACGAACTGACGGCCGAGGACCCACCGGTTTTCCGACGATGCCGGAAGATGCTCGAACGGCTCATCCGCCCGCGCCCGCGCCAGCAGGGTGCCCTGCCACCCTCCGATGAGACGTGTCAATATGGCCTGGTCGTGCGCGTGCTCGGTAACTGGATCTCCGGCGGACACGAAACCCCCTTGTGACGGTAACGCCAGTTTTTTACTGATCGGTAAAATTGTTTACCTGACGGTATAATCTGTCAAGTGAAGACTTTATGACTCGGTATCCCAGCAACAGGGAACGGCTTATGGATGCCGCCGGCGAGCTCTTCTATCGAGAGGGGCTCCACGCCATCACGGCGGACCGTGTCGCCGACCATGCCGGTCTCACCAAGCCCACGATCTACAACCTGTTCGGCTCCAAAGACGCCCTCGTCCTCGAAACGCTTCGACGCAGAGCCGAACAGATTCGCCTGGGAATCGAACAGCGCGCCGCAGCGCACGACGGCCCCGAGCGCAAATTGCAGGAGGTGCTCGAAATCCACGCCGAGATGCTCACATCGAAGGGGTTCCATGGCTGCCCGCTCGTCATCGCTGCCGTGCAGGCGCCCGAATCGATGGAGGCGCGTGAACTGGCCAACACCCACAAAAGATGGCTCGAGGGTCTGCTCGCTCAATTCGCCAGAAAAGCCGGCCTCAAGTCTCCGGACGCCCTTGCCTCGTCGCTCGTGTTGCTGCTCGAAGGCGCGGCCGCGATGTCGGCGGTGCAGCCTGCCGAAGTAATCGCAAAGCACGCGCGCGCCGCCGCGCGCGCCTTGATCTCCGCGCATACGCCATAATTGCGGCGTGCTTCGCCCCGCGCTATGGATTCTCCTTGCAGCCGCCGCACTGCTCCTGACGGTTTCAGCGTGGATTCTCATCCCGGCACCACATGTCGTCTTGCTCCCGCTGGCGGTTGGATCTCCCGAGCTGAGCCCCATCCTCCTCGCCGCGGGAATCGCGCTCGCTCTCGGCGCGGCCCGCTACGCGCGCCGCTACGTCGCCGCGCGAGTCGCGCTGACGTTTGCCGGCGCCGCGTGTCTGCTTGCCCTCATTCCGGTGATGCAATTGCCGTTCACGCTCAGCCGGTTCGATCGGCTGATGGCACAGACAACAGCGGAGCCGCCCGGGCCCATCTCCGGAGATGTGCGCGTCGTCCGGGGCGTGCCTTTTTCGAAGGCTGACGGCGTGCCGCTCTCGCTCGACGTCTATCAACCTCCCACGCGCGGCCAGTTCCCGGTCATCATGCAAATCTACGGAGGGGCCTGGCAGACCGGATCGCCGGCGAGCCAGGAATCGTTCGCCCGCCATTTTGCTCAGCGGGGCTATATGGTCGCCGCCATCGACTATCGTCACGCCCCCGAATGGAAATGGCCGGAGCAGATTGTCGATGTACGGACCGCGATGTACTGGGTATCTGAAGAGTCGCCGGCATTCGATGGCGACCCCACGCGTGTAGTGCTGGTGGGGCGATCGTCAGGTGCGCAGCTTGCGATGCGGCTCGCCTATCAGGAGGGTCCGTCAGCCATTCGCGGAGTGGTGAACTACTACGGTCCGGTCGATCTCGCAGAAGGGTGGCGGCGTCCGCCGCAACCGGATCCGCTCGAGGTGAGAACCGTTCTCGAGGCCTTCATCGGCGGCACGCCGGACCAGAAGCCGGAACATTACGGCCACGCGTCGCCCATCACCTGGGTGTCGAACACGTCCGCACCGACGTTGAGTTTCTACGGCTCGCGCGACCACGTCGTCGAGGCGCGCTTCGGCCGCATGCTGGATGCGGCGATGCAGAAGTCCGGTGCCACGTCAGTCTTGCTGGAGCTGCCGTGGTCCGAACATGCGTTCGACCTCGTGCCTTATGGCATCGGCGGCCGTGTTGCACTGGCGCACACGGAGCGTTTTATTGCGTGGGCGGTGAAGCGATAGCATCGTCGATCGTCGATCGTCCATCGTCCATCGTCCATCGTCAGGTGAGGAGCGACGCAACTTCTGCGCGGGCGGCGTCGAGCATCACGCGCGGCTCGCCAGTCAGACCGCCGCCCTGCGCCATCGCCCCTTTACCGCCGCCATTCCCACCGAATCGATCGATCAGCTTTTTCAGAACGGCACCGGTGTCCAGAGTGAGATCTGTCGAGCGCGCGACGACGGCGAGTGCTGGTGAATCGCTGGAGAGCAGAACGGCGATGGTGGCGGGTGCCGCAACGATGGCCGACGCCAGTTTCTTGAGGCCGGCGGCATCCCAGCCCGGCACGACGGCTGCGACGACGTTCGCACCGCCCGTTTTTTCAGCCCCAGCCGCAAGCCTTGACGCTTCGTGCACGGCCAGCCGCTCCTGCAAGCCTTCCTGAGCTTTCTGCTGGCCCCGTCCGGCCGTTTGTAGTTTCTCAATCGCCGACGGGAGCTCCTCCGGCAGCACCGAGAGTAGCCGCACCGCGCCGCTTACCGCAGCCTTGGACCCTCGGAACGCGCGTAGCGCTCTCGCGCCGCAGAGGAACTCGACACGCTGTCCGCCCTTGAACCGCTCGTAGCTCGAAATCGCAATGACCCCTATCGCCCCAGTCCTGGCGACGTGCGTACCCCCGCACGCCGACATATCGTAGTCGTTGATCTCGACGATACGCAGCTCGCCGGCACGCGCGGGATCCTTGCGCAACGGCAGCTTCGCGGCTTCGGCGGCCGTCACGAACTTCACGCAGACTTCCCGATCCTCCCACAGCACGCGGTTCGCGGCGTCCTCCACGCGGACGATGATGTCGGGGGAAAGCTCTTTGTCCAGATCGATCGTGGCCGCTGCGGTCCCGAGGTGAAAGCTCAGCGTTCTGGCGCCCGCTTCGCGTTCGAACGCCGCCGACAGCAGGTGCTGGCCGGTGTGCTGCTGCATGTGATCGAAGCGACGGTCCCAGTTGATGTGGCCGCGCACGCGCGAGTTCTTCTCGATCTCGCGATCGACGCATATGGGCGACCGTGCCGTCCCCTTGATCGCATACGTCCACGACCGCCGCCTGATCCAGAGTGCCGGTGTCGAACGGCTGTCCACCCGATGTCGGATAGAACGCGGTTCGGTCCAGCACAACTTTCCACCGGCCGCCGTCCGGGACGACGTCGCGGACCACCGCGTCGAACTCCACCAGGTAGGCGTCGGTGTAATACAGCCTTTCAGACGACATGCGCCACCAGGGGATCTCTGACCCCTGCCTCCTCGAAGCCCCGCGCGCGAAGCACGCAGCTGTCACATCGCCCGCAGGCCAGGCCTTGCGGCAGAGGATCGTAACAACTGTGCGTCAGCCCGTAATCCAGACCGAGCGACAACCCGCGGCGGATGATTTGTGCTTTCGTCATCGAAATCAGTGGCGCTTGAATGCGGAACTCAGCTCCTTCGACGCCCGCCTTCGTGGCGACTCGCGCCAGGTGCTCGAACGCTTCGACGAACGCGGGACGGCAATCCGGATATCCCGAATAGTCCAGGGCGTTGACGCCGATGAAGATGTCGTACGCGCCCAGCACTTCCGCCCAGGCGAGGGCGAGCGACAGCATTACCGTGTTCCGCGCCGGCACGTACGTCGAAGGAATCCCATCCGGCTGCGGGCCGTCTTTCGGGACGTCGCCATCGCCCAGCAGCGCGGACCCGCCGAGCGCGGCGAGATCCACGCCAAGCTCGCGGTGGGCTTTCGCGCCGATTGCCTCGGCGACCCTTCTCGCCGAAAGAATCTCATGCCCGTGTCTCTGGCCGTATTTCACCGTCAACGCATACACGTCGAACCCCGCCTCGCGAGCGATCGCGGCGGCGGTATAGGAGTCGAGCCCTCCGCTCAGGAGCACGACGGCTTTGCTAGACGCCCCGGACATGTTCGCCCCAAATGTGCTTGTGGATCTGCAACTGAAGCCGCACGGGCAACCGATCTTCGAGTATCCACTCGGAGAGATCTTTCGGGTTCAGCACTCCGTGAACAGGCGAGAAGAGCACAGCCGCGCACCTTCGATCGAGCGCGTGACGCAGGACGATGTCGCGCGCGAAGTCGTAATCGTCGCGATTCTGGCACGACGAACTTGACCTGATCGCGCGAGCCGAGCCGATCGATGTTGGCCCATTCGACTTTATCGGACTCGCCGCTTGCCGGGCACTTCACGTCCATCACTTTGATGACCCCGCCGGGCACACGGCTGACGTCGATTTGGCCGCCCGTCTCCAGCAACACGGTTCGCCCGCGCTCGAGCAGGCGCTCCATCAGCGGATACACGTCGTCCTGCAGAAGCGGTTCCCCGCCGGTGACCTCCACAAGGGGGCTCTCGAAACCATCCACCTGCTGCAGGACGTCATCGACCGACATCCTGCGCCCTTCGTTGAATGCGTACGCCGTGTCGCACCACGTGCAGCGCAGATCGCACCCGGCCAGCCGTACGAACACGCACGGGCGGCCGGCGTAGGTTGACTCGCCCTGGATCGAATAGAAAATCTCGTTCACGCTCAACACAACATCCCATTCTACCGTCTACAATCAAGGAGAGTGAGCGCGCTTCGAATAGGCACGTCCGGCTGGAACTATCCGGCAGGCCGGGGAACCTGGAACGGCATCTTTTATCCGCCCGCCGCCAAAACCCGCCGGCCGAAGGGGGCAGGCCGGCCGAAATTCGACGAACTGGCGTACTACGCCGAACATTTCGATACAGTCGAAATCAACACTACGTTCTACGGCCAGCCGAAAGCCAGCGTCGCGCAGGCGTGGACCGAGCGCACTCCGCCGGACTTCGAATTTTCGTTGAAGCTCTATCGAGAACTGACCCATGCGGCCAACGTCGCGCCGTTGAATATTCCCGCGATCGACGAGTACCGTGCCGGAATCGAGCCGCTTGCGAACGCCGGCAAGGTTGGCGCCCTGCTCGCGCAATTTCCGTCGAGCTTCAAGCAGAATGACGAGTCGTTGTCGTACCTGGATGCGCTGTTGCGGCGATTTTCCGACTATCCGATTGCCGTCGAGCTGCGCCACAGAAGCTGGAGCGATGACTTCGGCGCTACCCTTTCGCTGCTCAACGCGCACAACGCGGCGCTGACTCAGATTGACGAGCCGAAGTTCAAGCTGTCGATCCGGCAAAACCAGCTTCCAAACATTACCGGGTTCTACTACATGCGCCTGCACGGGCGAAACGCGGCGCAGTGGTGGAAACACGACAAATCCGAGGACCGCTACAACTACCTGTACTCAGCCGACGAACTGACAACGTTTTCGGAAACCGCCGACGCGGCGCGCCGGCTCGTGAAGAAGTTCCATCTCTATTTCAACAATCACTTCGCATCCAAGGCTGTGGTCAACGCGGTGATGCTCAAGAAACAGCTGGGACAACCGGTGCGTGGCGTGTATCCGAAGGAGTTCGTGGAGCGCTACCCCGAGACTGCGTCGATCGTTGCAACAGAGACGACCCCGCAGTTCGTGCTCGAGTAGCGCCGGCTGGGCCGCATATTGAGCGACAATTTCTGGCTCGCGATACGCCGAGGCTGGAGCAAACACTGCCCGCACTGCGGCAGAGGTCCTCTGTTCATCGGCTGGAACAAACCGCATCGCCACTGTCCGGTCTGTGGATACCTGTACGAACGGGACTACGGCGACGTGTGGTGGGTGTGGATCGTGACCGATAGAATTCCGATCGGTGTCGGAATCGTGTTCTTGTTTTTCGGATTCAGGGTCCGCACATGGTGGATGGGAGTGTTGTTCTTCGGCTCGCTCGCGCTGCCGCTCCTGCTGACGATTCCCCGGCGATACGGCCTCGCCATCGCGATCACCTATCTGATCAGAAAACGCTGGCCGGACCCGAACGATACGCTGCCTACACTTCCAGCGTAATTGGCGGCGGCTGGGTCCGGCTCACGGCCCTCACTCCAACTTTTCCGCAGAGGTCGTTGATCGCGCAGGCCGGACACCTTGGATAAACCGGGCGGCATACGTTCTGCCCCCAGGTGACCAGATACAGATTGATGAACGGCCACCATCGCGGCTCTGTCGCGCGATACAGCGCCTGCTCTGTCTCGTCAGGCGTGTTCGTCTTGACCCAGCCGAGCCGGTTCGCGATCCGGTGCACGTGCGTATCGACGCAGATGTTCTGCCGGCTGCGATAGGCGAGGATGAGCACGAGGTTGGCGGTTTTGCGCCCAACTCCCGGAAGCCTGAGCAGATCTTCCATCGTCGCTGGCGTCCGGCCGCCGAACTCCCTGATGATTTTTTGACACGTCGCCTTGATGTAACGGGCTTTGTACCGGTAGAAGCTGACGGGATAGATCAGCTTCTCGATCTGCTTCACCGTCAGCTTAGCCATCGCCTGTGGCGTGGCGGCCTTGCTGAACAGGCGCTCCGACGCCGCGTAGGTCGTCGCATCCTGAGTTCGGGCGGACAACAGCGTGGCGATGGTGACCTGAAACGGATCCTCTTCGCGCGATTCCGAGATTTTTTCGACGGCAGGCAGCTCGAGGCCGGTAATCGCAACACCCAGCCTGCGCATCACCCGATCCACGTAACGCACACGACCCCTGTTACGGAATGGGTGTAACCGGCGGCTGACCGGACAGGACGTTGATCACGTTCCGGGCGACGAGATCGTACATCGCGGCGCGGGTCTCTGCCGTGGCGCTCGCCATATGCGGCACGAGCACCACGTTCTCGAGCGCGAGCAGCGCTGGATGGATCTTCGGCTCGTCCTCGTAGACGTCGAGCCCGGCGCCCTTGATGATCCCTTCACCAAGCGCCCACGCGAGCGCCGCTTCGTCCACAACCAGACCACGTGACGTATTGATGAGGTACGCAGACCGCTTCATCCTCGACAGCGCGGTGCGATCGATCAGGTGCTTGGTCTGCGGCGACAACGGCACGTGCAGTGATACGACGTCAGAGGTGGCGAGCAGCTGATCGAATGTCATGCTCTCGAAGCCGGCCACGGCTCGCGCCGAAGGATTGTGATAGGCGATGCGCATGCCGAAGTGGCGGGCCTTGTCGGCAACAGCCTGTCCGATGCGGCCGAGACCGATGATGCCGAGCTGACGCCCCTGGATATCGGAGCCGATCATGAAGTCGAGAGCGAATCCCTTCCAATCGCCCCGCCGCACCACGCGGTCCCCTTCGACGATCCGCCGCGTCACAGCGAGGATGAGCGTCATCGCCATGTTTGCGGTGGCTTCGGTGAGCACGTCGGGGGTATTCGTCAACACGATTCCCTTCGAACGCGCGTACGGCACGTCGAGGTTGTTGTACCCGACAGCGACGTTGGAGATGATCTTCAAACTCGATCCCGCATCGATGACGTCTTTGTCGACCTTGTCCAGCGCGGCCACGACGAGCGCCTGCTTGCCCTGGACGCGCCGTATCAGCTCGTCTTTGGAGAGCGTTCCCTCCCGAAAGACTTCGACGTCGCCAACAGCGCTCAGCGGCTCAATGGCCGAAGACGGAAGTTTGTATGTGACAAGAATCGAAGGTTTCGCCATTGCTAGTGACCATAAGATTGGCAGAATCCGCAGTGATTGCAGCGCACCGCCGGTTCGATGATGCACATGCCGTCTTCCTCGCCTCCGGACACGACGTTGAGAATGAGATGGCTCGGATGGGAGGAGTGATGGACGGGGGAAGGGCGAAGGGGCCCCTCACTCCTTCCCCCTTGCGAGGGTCTTCCCAGATGTCTTTCTATCGCCTCGCGAACGAGGGCGCGGACGTCCTCTTCGTTCATAAATGCTCGCTTAGCCGCTGGTGGTCATGGAAGATCGACCGTGTCGACGATACCGACGATCGCCGCGTCCACGGGCGCCGCCTTTTTCCCAATCGCCTCGCTCGCCGATCGCCCCTCGAGGACGATCAGCACTTTTTCGTGCACGCCCGCGCCCACGCCGTCCACGGCCAGCAGCTCGGGTCCGCGCGGCGTATCTTCGAGCGTCAACGGCTGCACCAGCAGCAGCTTCGCTCCTTCGAGCTTATGATTTTTGTGGGTGGCGACGAGCGTGCCGGTGACGCGGGCGAGAATCATCGGTCACCTCAGCCGATGTGCCAGTTGTCGACGATGCCCACGATCCCTGCGTCGGCTGGTACTTCGACCGGATGGAACGGAAAGCTCGCTTCTTTCCCGCGCACGAAGAAGATTTCCTCGCCAACCCCCGCGCCCATCGAATCGGCCGCTACGATCACGCGTCCGACCGGCTCGCGCGACGTGGTCAGCGGTTGCACGAGCAGCAGCGTCACGCCGTCGAGCGTGTCGTTCTTGACGGTGAGGACGACGGTTCCGATGACTTTGCCGAGGTGCATGTGGTTAGTCGCTGATTTCGATCTCGTCGACGATTCCTACGATCGCCGCGTCAACCGGGCAATCCTTCAGGCCGGCGGCCATCCTAGCGGAGCTGCCGCTCACAATCAGCACGGTTTCGCCGAACCCGGCGTCCACCGTGTCGATCGCGACGACATAGCTGCCTTCGGGTTTGCCTTTGGGGTCCATGGGCCGCGCGATGAGGAGCTTGCTGCTTACCAGGCGCGGATCTTTGCGGGTCGCCACGACCGTGCCGACGACTTTGGCCAAAATCATAGGCTACCGGCTAGTGGCTAACGGCTACTGGCTGCCACACTAGCTCTTGAGCGCGCCAGATTTGCCGATCGGCAGCGCGTCTTCGAGGTTCGCGTGCGGCCGCGGAATGACGTGCACGGACACGAGCTCGCCAACCCTGCGGGCCGCGGCGGCGCCGGCATCGGTCGCGGCTTTCACCGCGGCGACATCGCCACGCACGATTGCCGTGACGTACCCTGCGCCGATTTTTTCCCAGCCGACCAGGGTCACTTTCGCGGCCTTGACCATCGCGTCCGCCGCTTCGATCATCGCGACGAGTCCTTTGGTTTCGACCATGCCGAGCGCCTCACCCATGCTGACCTCCCAATAAGGCTTTCACGGCATCTTCGATGAGAGCCGAAAGCTCGCGGTATGATAGCCGAATTTCGCCGTCCAAATCCGGGGCCCCCAACGCGGCAACCGCGTTGGGGTGGAAATCCGCTGGATCCGTCGGCACCAGACGCGCCCGCGACGCCGGCGCCTCGATCGTCTGACAGGCGCATGGATCCTGCGCGGCGGATCCATCTGCGCAGATGGGTGCCGGTGACTTGATCCCGTAGCTGCCGCGCAGCTGCTGCAGGCGCGCCACTTCATCGCGCGACAGCAGGTTCTCGCGCCCGAGCTGCCGCGTCACGAGACTGATCTTCGCGAAGTGCTCGATCGTCTCCATCTTGTAATACGCCGCGTAGACATCAGACCCGACGGTGAGCGCTCCGTGATTCGCCAGCAGCAGCCCGTCGTGCGCCTTGATGTATTTGCGGACGGCGGCCGGCAGTTCCGGTGTCGATGGCGTCCCGTACTCCGCGATCGGCACGCTGCCGAGCGTCGTCACGACTTCGGCAAGCACCGCCCGATCGAGCGGAATGCCGGCTACGGCAAACCCGGTCGCGATCGGCGGATGCGCGTGGACGACAGCCCGCGCATCCGGCCGGTTCTTGTAGACCTCGAGGTGCATCAGCAGCTCGGAGGATGCATCGCGCGTGCCCCGTATCTTTTTCCCATCGGTGTCGACGACCACCATCATGTCCGGGGTCATGAACCCCTTCGACACGCTCTTCGGCGTCGTCAGGATAGTGTTGTCGTCGAGCCTGATGCTGATATTGCCGTCGTTGGACGCGACGTAGCCGCGCGCGTACATGCGTCTGCCGACTTCAACGATGTCGGCGCGAAAGGCATTCTGCTCTATTCAGCGTCGCGAGATCCTCGCCCCACTGCGGCTCTTACTGGGACTTCCGTGTGCCGAGGAAAGACTGTCGAGCGCCTGCTTGGCTTGACGTCCCTCCTGGCTGTCCGGAGCAATCTCGACGAGCCGCTTCCACACTTCGGTCGCGCCTTTCAGATCCTGCTTTCCGAATGCGCGCACGACACCGATATTGAGCAGGGTCTTCGTGTGTTTCGGATCGATCTGGAGCGACTGATCGAGCTGCTTGAGCGCGAGATCGGGCTGATTGTTGTAGTAGTAGCTCACGCCCAGGTCGGTGCTGACGTTCACGTCTTTCGGATTGATCGCGAGCGCCTCGCCGTACCACTTGATGGCGTCCGGATACCGGCCGGCATCGTAGTAGAGATTGCCGAGCTGCGCGCGGGCGACGGCATTTTTGGCGTCGCGATCGACGACGTTTCTGAGCGCCTGGACCTGCGATTCGTCCAATATCGCCTGCGGCTGCGCGCCAGGCGCCGGACTCGATGGCGGCGGCGCGTTTTCGGCCGCGGGAACGGGGGTCGCGCGCGGCGACATCGATGCCTGCTGGCTGCCGATAATCCAGCCGGCGATCAGGCCGAAAAACACTCCGGCTATTGCGTAGACAACGGACTCGAGTTTCATGCGGTTCCCGGTGAATCATTATAGTGTTCGTTTGAACCAGTCCACCAACGCGCCAATCAGCGCCGGACTGCGCGCCAGCAGCACCGTTCCGTGTGCAACCGCCTCGTCCAGCCGCACTTCACGTGTTCCCGGGCCTATCGTCGCAAGATGCCTGATCGAGCGCGCGGCATACGGATCTTTCGTGCTGCTGATGAACAACGCCGGGCGGGCTCCGTATTTCTTCATCGCCCCTTCGATGCGGAGGCCTTTGTAGTCGAGGCCTGGCGACAACAACGCAATCGACGCGACCGCCGGATCGTCTGCCGCGTCGATCAGCGCGACGTTGGCGCCGATCGACGCCCCGGCGACGCCGATCGTACCCGACACCGCGTCTGGCCTGCTTCGAAGGAATGCTTTCGCACCGCGAACGTCGGCAGCGTACCCACCAGCATCTTCAGCACCCCGGAAATCGAGCGCCAGCACGGCAAAACCCGCATCCGCAAGCTGAGTGGCCGCAGCATCCCAGTCCAGCGGCGATCGGCCTTGCATGTGAAGGAGGAGCACAGCGGGTGCGGGGCGTTGCGACGCCTCGTAATAGACGCCGGTGAGCGTGCCGCCATCTTCCGCGCGAAACGTCACCCGGCGGCCAGACGCGGCGTTCAGCGTCGAGACCAGGAGAATCGCCGCGCACACGATTGAAAATCGTCCGCGCCATCCGCAATTATCGAAGGGCATCGAGGTATGCACGCACCGACCGATCGAGGCCGACGTAAAGCGCATGGCTGACGAGGGCATGCCCAATAGACACCTCATCAAGATGCGGGAGGCGCCGGAACATCGAGAGGTTTTGCAGATCCAGATCGTGGCCCGCGTTGACGCCAAGGCCCAGCGAATGAGCGAGCCGGGCCATCTCGGCGTATCGACTGAAACTTTCGTCGCCTCGACCGGCCTCGAACGCTCGGGCGAACGGCTCCGTGTAGAGCTCGATTCTGTCGCCGCCCACTGCCGCCGCCCATTTCACCGCTTCGGGATCGGCATCGACAAACAGGCTCACGCGGACGCCGATCTTCTTCATCCCGCTCACGATCGAGCTGAGGCTGTCGATTGACGTCTCCGGCTGCCATCCGGCCTGACTCGTGATCTCCCCCGGCTGCACAGGCACCAGCGTGCATTGCGTGGGACGCACGCTCAGCACGAGGTCGAGCAGTTCGGGCCGGGAATCACCTTCGATGTTGTATTCGACCTGCGGTACGCCGGCAAGGAAGTCTGCGATGTCACGAACATCTTCGGGCCTGATGTGACGCTGGTCGGCTCGAGGATGTACGGTGATGCCTGGAGCGCCCGCGTTGACGCAGACGCGCACCGCCTCGAGCACATCGGGAATCCTGCCGCCTCGAGAGTTTCGAAGCGTCGCGACCTTGTTAACGTTGACCGATAGCTTTGTTGACGGCATCGGCGATTTCATGCGCCCAGAGATCGATCTCCTTCGAATCCTGCCCTTCCAGCATGACGCGAAGAAGCGGCTCCGTTCCCGAATAGCGGACGAGCAGCCGCCCGTTCCCTTCCAGCCGCTCCTCGACGCTCTTCATGACGGCGGCAACGGCAGGAATGGTCTCCAACTCGACTTTTTCGCTCACCCGCACGTTCAACAGAACCTGAGGGTAGGTGGTGAGATCGTCGGCGAGATCGCCCAGTTCCCGGCCGCTCGACGCCATCGTCTGCAGCACGTTGAGGGCCGTAATCAGGCCGTCGCCGGTGAACAGATGTTCCGAAAAAATGAGATGACCCGATTGCTCGCCGCCGAGCGACAGGCCGCGCGTCTGCATCTCCTCCATCACGTACTTGTCGCCGACCTTCGTGCGAATCAGCTCGACGCCAATCTTCTTCAGGGCAAGCTCGAGCCCGATGTTGCTCATCACAGTGGCGACGACAGCGTTGCCGCGCAGGCGGCCTTCGGACTTCATCTGCTTCGCGCACATCAACATGACGTGGTCGCCATCCAGAACGCGTCCGGAGGCGTCGATCAGGATGGCGCGATCGCCGTCGCCGTCGAACGCCACACCGAGCCGGTAGCTCCCTTGCCGCACCACATCGGCCAGCTTTTCCGGATGTGTCGATCCGACACCCTTGTTGATATTGCGTCCGTCCGGTTCGGCACCGACGACAGTCACGTCGAACCCCAACTCCTGGAAAAGAGCAGGTGCCACCGAGGTCATCGCACCATTTGCGCAATCGAGCGCCAGCCGCACCGGCCCCAGCGCTTCGAGCTTGGTGACGATGGTTCGCGCATGGTCCAGATACTTGCGAAGATGTGCGGCGGTCGGAACGCCGGCCGAGTCGCCTGGTGGAACACCCCACGATGGATCCGACACGAGCTGCTCGATTCGGGTCTCGAACTGCCCCCCGTATTTGACGCCGGCACCCGAGAAAACTTTTATGCCGTTGTCCTGGTAAGGATTGTGCGAGGCCGAAATCACGACACCCGCATCGAAGTCGAGAGAGCCCGTCAGATACGCCACGGCCGGCGTGGGAGCCACGCCCAGACTGTGTACGGTTGCGCCCACCGACCGCGCCCCATACGCCAGTTCACGCTCGATCCACGTGCCCGATTCCCGGGTGTCGCGTCCAATCAGCAGCTTCGCGTCGCGGTTGGGCAGCGCTTTGACCAGCGCAGCGCCGACTCGGCGCACGGTGTGGACGTCGAGCGGAAACGTGCCCGCCGTTCCCCTGATTCCATCTGTCCCGAATAATTTGGTTGTCATTTGACGTGAATGCTCACCATCGTCGGATCGAGCTGATCGATGGCCACATTGGCTGCCCGCTCGAGGCGAACCGGCAACCCATAATCTCCGCGGGCGATGCCTTCGAGATCGACGTATGCGACGATGGAGCTGTCCCGGATTTTCGTGATGACTTCCTTGGTGCCGCGCACCCGGACCCGCACGACGGGAGGAGTAATGGTGGCGGAAAGGCCGGACGCGAGGTTTCGTACGCGCACCGGCACGCTGGTGAACTGCCGCTCTTCCGGCGCCGGCACGATCGCAACCGAGACCACGGCAGTTTTCGTGCTCTTGAGACGCACCCCTTCGTCGGCAACCCCTACCACGACCGACGAACGAACGTTCGCGCTCGCAGCGCCCACCCACAGCGGTTCGGTGATCGCCTCGGTCACCCGCCGCAAGAGACTCTCGGGTCCCACGATCTCCACGGTCGCCGGATCCGCCGAGATCTGCCCGACGATGAACCCTGGCGCAGGCTCCCCTTCGATCGACGGCTGCACGGGTACGATGCGCGTTGCCGATGGCTCGAAACGGATCGCCACCGATGCCGGCGCAACCTGGGTGACCGTCACGGCAAACGGAGCCTTGACGCGTTCGGCCGAGAGATGAAAGAGGCGCCGGCCAGTCTGAGCCGTGCTCAAGTCGATGGTCGCCACGAGATCGCCGGGACCCAGGCGCCCGAGCGCGTCGGCCGTGCCGCGCACGCGCACATCGACAGACTCCTGCGGGGGCTCCACCATCTCGAGGTTTTCGGGGAGATTCTGCAGCTCGAGCGGAATGCGCAGCCCGCGCTCCACCGAGGCGCGCTGCGAGGACACCATCATCCACAGCAGGATGGCAAGAGCCACCGACACGATCTTCAGTCCGGTGTGCGCGAAGGGATGGAACCTCATTTCAACAGCGTCCGCAGCCGGCGTTTGAGCTCTTCGGCGTCGAAAGGTCCTTCGATCTTTCCGTCGAGCGCAATCGATATGCGGCCCGTTTCTTCGGAGACGATGACCGCCACCGCGTCATTTTCTTCGGTCAGACCGATCGCCGCGCGATGGCGCGTGCCGAGGTTGCGCGCCAGCTGTGGATTGACGGTCAGCGGCAGAAAACACGCGGCCGCGGCGACGCGATCGTTCTGCACGATCACCGCGCCGTCGTGAAGCGGCGATTTTGGTTGAAAGATGCTCACGAGCAGATCGTAGGTGAGCATCGCGTCGAGCGGAAGCCCGGCCTCGATGTAGTTGCGCAAACCAATCTGGCGCTCGACCACGATGATGCCGCCGATCCGCGCCAACGCCAGCTGCGCCGCCGCCACGGCGATCTCCTCGATCGTTTCCTCGGCGCCCTCGGGCGTGAGGAAGTACCGGAAAAACGGCGCGCGCCCGAAGTGCGCGAGCGCCCGGCGAATATCCGCCTGAAACAGCACGATTGCGGCAAAGACGATGTACGGCAGCAGGTTGCGTATCAGCCAGTCCACCGTCTGCAGATGCCCCCAGCGCGAGACGTAGAACATGGCGACGAGCAGCGCGGACCCCGCGGCCATCTGAATGGCGCGCGTGCCGCGGATCGCCTTCAGCACCTCGTAGATCACCAGCGACACGACGGCGATGTCGAGGATGTCCCACCACGTCATTGCCGGCAGGCGCGGTAATTGAGGCAGCCAGTTGTTCAGCATGAACGTCCGACACGAATCGCGTCAGCAACTCTCACCACATCGGCCATGGCCCGGACATTGTGCACGCGCACGATGTGCGCGCCGAGCAACACCGCGGCCGCGACCGCCCCCGCCGTCCCCATATCCCGCTCAGCGGGAAGCCGCTCCCCTGTCGCCGCGGTGAGAAAGGATTTCCGGGATGGCCCGACCAGCAGCGGGCGATCCAGGGCCGCGAATTCGGGAAGCGCCGCCAGCGCTTCGTAGCTGTGCGACGCCTTCTTCGCAAAGCCAAGACCCGGGTCGAGTACAACCGACCCGCGCGGCACCCCGGCGGCGATGGCCCGCTCCAGACTGGCCCGCAGCTCCTCGCTGACCTCGGCGGCAACCGACGTATAGACGGCCTCCTTGTACATCTCGCGGGAACGCCCGCGCGCATGCATGAGGATGAGACCAGCGCCGGAACGTCCGGCAATTTCAGCGAGAGACGCATCATAGCGCAGGCCGGTCACGTCGTTGACGAGCGCCGCTCCTTCGCCAAGCGCGACTTCGGCAACCTCGGCCTTCGACGTATCGATAGACACCGGCAGCGAAACGGACCGCGCCAGGCGCTTCAACACGGGCTGGATGCGCGAAATTTCCTCCTCGACCGAGATGGTCTCGGATCCGGGCCGGGTGGACTCGCCGCCGACATCAATGATGTCGGCGCCGTGCGCCTGCATCTCCACTGCGGCGGCCTCGGCCGCGCCTGGATCGAGATAGAGCCCGCCGTCGGCAAAGGAATCGGGGGTCACGTTGAGGATGCCCATCACGAGCGTTCGCGGGCCCAGTTCCAGATAGCGGCCGTGTGGGAGTGGAAGGGTGTAGGGGGCGCGGGGAGTCACTGTGAGGGGGAGGGGCAAGAACAATTCGCAATCGTCAATCGACGATTGGCAACTTGCATTACCCCTTGCCCCTCGCCGTTATTCCTGTGGCAGCGGATCCGCGAGCGGTGGCACGATTCCGGGCCGCTCTTTTCTGCGGCCGCCGTCGTCATCGTGGGCCGGGGTTGCAGGACCTGCCGGAGTCGCCGGCTTCAGCTCTTCGAGAGGCAGGCCCGAGATGATACGGCGTACCTGCTCGCCGTCGAGCACTTCGCGCACGAGGAGCTCGGAGGCGACTTTATCCAGGGATACCTTGTGCTGCGTGAGAATCCGGCGCGCCCGCTCGTAGTTGTCGGTCACGAACCGCTTCACTTCCTGGTCGATGCGGAGCGCGGTGTCTTCGCTGTAATCCTGGTGCTGAGCGATCTCGCGGCCCAGGAAGATCTGCTCTTCCTTCTTGCCGAAGGTGAGCGGCCCCATCGCCTCGCTCATACCCCACTCGCAGACCATCTTGCGCGCCAGCTCGGTGGCGCGCTCCAGATCGTTGCCCGCGCCGGTGGTCATGCTGCCCGACATGGTGATCTCTTCGGCGATGCGCCCGCCGAGCAGAATCGCAATCTGGTCGATCAGGTAGTCGCGCGAGTAGTTGTGCTTCTCGTCGACCGGGAGCTGCTGAGTGAGCCCGAGCGCCATTCCGCGCGGGATAATGGTGACCTTGTGCAGGTCGTCGGCGTGCGGCAGCAGCACGCTCAGGAGCGCATGACCCGCCTCGTGCACGGCGGTAATCTTCTTCTCTTCGTCGCTGATGATCATCGAGCGGCGCTCGGATCCCATCAGGACTTTGTCCTTCGCGAACTCGAAGTCGACCATCCGCACGGTTTTGCGGCTGTAACGCGCCGCATTCAGCGCGGCTTCGTTGACGAGATTCGCGAGATCGGCTCCAGAGAAACCGGATGTCCCTCTCGCCAGCACTTGCACGTCGACGTCGTCCGACATCGGAATCTTGCGCGTGTGCACCGTGAGGATGCCTTCGCGCCCCTTCACGTCGGGGCGATTCACGACAATGCGGCGATCGAAGCGGCCGGGCCGCAGGAGAGCCGGATCGAGAACATCCGGGCGGTTGGTCGCCGCAACCAGGATGACCCCTTCGTTCGACTCGAACCCGTCCATCTCGACGAGCAGCTGGTTGAGCGTCTGCTCGCGCTCGTCGTGTCCGCCTCCGAGGCCGGCGCCACGGTGGCGTCCAACCGCGTCGATCTCGTCGATGAAGACGATGCAGGGGGCGTTCTTCTTGCCCTGTTCGAAGAGATCGCGCACGCGCGAGGCGCCCACGCCGACGAACATTTCAACGAAGTCAGAACCGCTGATCGAGAAAAACGGGACGTTCGCCTCGCCTGCGACGGCTCGGGCCAGGAGCGTCTTACCGGTTCCCGGAGGGCCCATCAACAGGACGCCCTTCGGAATGCGGCCGCCGAGCTTCTGGAACTTCTGCGGTTCTTTCAGGAACTCGATGATTTCCTGGAGCTCTTCCTTGGCCTCGTCAACGCCGGCGACGTCTTTGAACGTCACCTTCTTCTGGGAGCTCGACGACAGCTTCGCCTTGCTCTTGCCGAACGAGAGCGCTTTATTGCCGCCGCTCTGCATCTGGCGCATGAAGAAAATCCAGAACCCGATCAGAAGGAGGATCGGCGCCCAGGAGTACAGCAACTGCGCCCACGGGCTCTGAGTCGGTTCTTTCGCGTCGATCAGGATGCCCTTGGTGTGAAGCTGGTTGGCCAGCCCCTCGAACTGGGCGGGAGCGTAGGTATGGAACGTCTCCTTGTCGGCGCGGTAGATGCCCCTGATTTCCTGACCGGTGATGGTGACTTTTTCGACCTTGCCATCCTCCACTTGGGTCATGAAATCGCTGAACGGAACGGCCTTCGACTGGGTCTGGAACTTGGTGGAAAAATTCCACACACCGACCGCGACGACGACCAGAACCATCCAAAATACTAAGCTTTTCAACGTGGAGTTCACTCGCTAACCTCCCACGACTAAATAGGTATCCGTTTCAAGATTACCACGTCTTTTGTGGTGTCCGTGACCCTAAACTCCTCTGCCAGCGCGTGCCCGGCGACCCATACAATCCGCCCCGAGGAGTCCACGACAACCGGTGTAATTTCACGTTCCGCGCGCCCGATTTTCGCGTCCACGAAAAAGTCCTGCAGCTTCTTTCGGCCGTTCAGGCCGAGGGGACGAAATCTGTCGCCGGGCCGCCGGTTTCTGACCGCCAGCGGAGCGCGCAAGGCCGCCCGCGGCGACGACAGCTTCCTGACCCGAGGCGTCTTGCCAAGGGTTGCCGCCGACGCGCCGGTTGGGCCACTCCGCCACTGTCGCCGAAATTGCACAGTCGGCTTCCGGCACCGCAACCCGGCCGGGGACTTCGAGGGGATACGTGAAGTCGGCGGCAGGAAGGCGCGGGTCGCGGCCGTGTCTTCTGGTTAAGACGAGCGCGGCGCCCCGGCGGTTCACGCGATGCCCGGGAAGATCGAGCGGTCCTGTTGATTTAGACACCGCGTAACGCAGTACGGCCTCCACCGCGTCAAACCCCGCGAACTCATCACCCGTTGCCGTCAGCTGCGCGAGCGCGGACGACGCGGCGAGCGACCGCCGGAGGCTGACGCAGGAGTGCGGCCTCGTCGAGCTCCACGCCACGCGGAGTCCGGGAGACGATCTGCTCCGACACCGCGCGCGCGGCGTCATCCAGATATTCGGCGTCTTCGCGGGCAATCATCGCCTCGCGGTCGAGAATATCGACAATGTTCGGCGCAAAGCGGCTGTCGAGCAGCGGCAGCAGCTCGTGGCGAACGCGATTGCGGGGAATCGCGGCATCCTGGTTGGAGGCATCTTCGCGGAACTGGACGGCGCGATCGGCGAGAAACGCCCGCACGTCGTCGCGTCGTGTCTCCAGGAACGGGCGTACGACGATTCCCGACCGCGGATGCATGCCGCTGAGGCCTCGCGGGCCGGCCCCTCGCAGCAGCCTCAGAAGGAACGTCTCAGCCTGATCGTCTTTTGTGTGCGCCACGGCGACGAAGGACGCGCCAAGGCGGGCGGCGGCACGGCGAAAGAAGTCGTGGCGCGCGGTATGCGCGGCGTGCTCGATCGAGACGCCGTCCCGGGCGGCCGCTTCGTTGACGTCAACACGCTCGACGTCGATCGGGACCGACAAACGCGCGCACAGGTCGCGGCAGAACGCCTCGTCTCCGTCGGCGTCCGCGCCGCGCAGCTGGTGGTTCAGATGTACCGCGCCGGCCACATGAAAGTCGTCGCCGGCCATCTCCCGCAATACCAGCAGCAGGCCCACCGAATCGGCTCCGCCGGACAACGCCACGGCCACACGGCTCCCGGCCGGCAGCAGTCCGTAGCGACGAATCGTGCGGCGGGTCGAGTCGAAGATATCCATGAATCGCTAATGATATCGGTGCAACTGGTGCGGTAGACGAGAGGTGCGAGGGCACGGCGGATGCACTGAACGGACCGCCGCGCCCTTGCCACCATCGCACCCGGAAAAGTGGTGCCGGTGCAGGGACTTGAACCCCGGACAACGCGGATATGAGCCGCGTGCTCTAACCAACTGAGCTACACCGGCGGAAACCTCAATTCTACATTGGCAGATTGGTAGATTGGTAGATTGGCGGATTCACGGGTTCGTAATCTACCAATCTGCCAATCTACCCATCTGCCAATTCAGAGAATCACCATTGCGTCTCCGTAACTGTAAAACCGGTATTTCTGCGCGACGGCTTCCCGGTAAGCGGCGAGCACCGCCTCCTGTCCGCCAAACGCGCTGACGAGCATCAACAGTGACGATTGCGGCAGATGAAAGTTCGTCATCAGCGCATCCACGATGGAGAACCGGAAGCCCGGGTAGATGAAGAGGTCCGTCCAGCCGGTCTGAGGAGTGATGATGCCGCGGCCCGCTCGCCCGGCCGATTCCAGCGCGCGCGTCGTCGTGGTGCCGACGGCAACGACGCGGCGGGACTCCCGCTTCGCGCAATTGATGATTTCGCGCCGCCGGCTCACTGATGGAAAAACGCTCGGACGCTACCGTGTGGGACTCGACCTCGCTGACACGCACCGGCTGAAACGTTCCGTAGCCGACATGCAGCGTGACCGCGGTGCGCTCAATCCCGCGCTTCTCGAGTGCGGCAAAGATCTCGGGAGTGAAGTGCAGCCCGGCCGTCGGCGCCGCTACGGATCCTCGCTCGCGCGCGTACACGGTCTGATAACGCTCCCGATCGTCTGCAGTATCGTGGCGCTTGATGTAAGGGGGCAGCGGCACATGGCCGATGTCGTCGATGGCTTCCTCGACGCGCGCCTCGTTCTCCGCCCAGAGGCGAATCGTGCGCCGTCCGTGAAAGTGACGCCCGACGATCTCCGCATGCAGGACATGCCGGGAGCCGCGGAACACCATCTGGGATCCGGGCTTCAGCTTCTGCCCGGGATGGACGAGCGCCTCCCATTCATGGCCCTCGATATTCGAAAGGAGCAGGCATTCGACGGCGCCGCCGCTCGGTACCCGGGTGCCGAGAAGCCGGGCGGGAAAGACTCTGGTGTCGTTGACGACGAGCAGATCGCCGTCGCGCAGAAACTCGGGCAGCCGGGACACATATGAATGTTCGATGCGGGGCGAGCCCGTCCTGTGCAACACGAGCATGCGCGAGGCGCCGCGCTCGGCGGGCGCCTGCGCTATGAGCTCGGGCGGCAGGTCGAACCCGAAATCAGCAACATCCATCCGACATATTGTCTAGGAACCAGGGCGGGAGCGGGCGTTCTTGTAGCCGGACGCAAACGCCGTTAGTGCAGGTGCGGCCCGCACGAGAGCTGGTGCGGACGCCAGTCCTCCTTGAGAATCGACCACAAAATCTGATCGAAGTAGCGTCCGTTCCGTTGAAACGATCGCCGGAGAATCCCTTCCTGCATCGCGCCGACCTTGCGGAGAGCCGCGTTGCCGCGGCCGTTCGAGGCGATCGACCGCGCTTCGAGACGATGCGCGCCGACCACGCCGAACGAAAAATCGATGACCGCCTTCGCGCCTTCCGCAAAAATTCCGCTGCCCCAGAACGGCGACCCGATGGCGAAACCCCACTCCGCGCTGGCGAATCCGGGTTCCAGCTGGCGCACCTGGAACAGACCCATGGCATCTTCGTAGCCCCTCGGCACGATCCCGAAGCAGAAGCTGTTGCCGCGAGTACGGTCGTTGTGCGCCTCGGCGATGAATTCGGCGAATCCCTCGACGGTGTGTGGCAGCGGCGAGATGAACTCGGCGACTTCGTCGCTCGACAGCATTGCCAGGAGCGCGGACGCGTCGCTGGTGCGGAGCTCGCGCAGCGTGACGTTTTCTCCCGCGATTGGCGGGAGGCCGAAATGCCAGTCGAACGGCAACGACCGGCGGAGCTTGTCCTGATACGGCATTTTCTCCATGGCGACCTTCCACGGAGCAAGGACCTTACCAGCACGGGACACGAAGGCCGGCGGACGCTAAACGCCTGCGGCGATTCAGGTAACTCTCCAGCCGATGGCCGGCTTACGGATTTGTCTGTCGTCCGTTGTGTTGAAACAGCACGTGGCGCAGATCACAACTGAACATGAACAGCCAAAAAATCGGGGTCGGGTGTCATTTTTAAATGACACCCGACCCCGATTTTTGCGCTGGATTGCTCAGATTGACCAGCGCAGGAGCACCGAACCAACGGTGAAACCTGCGCCAACGGACGCGAGAAGCACCAGATTTCCTTTTTTGAGACGCCCATCGGCCACCGCTTCGGTAAGCGCCAGAGGGATCGTGCCGGCGGTGGTATTTCCATACCGTTCGATGTTGATCACCACCTTCTCCGGAGGCAGTCCAAGGCGCTCCGCCGCGGACATGATGATGCGGCGGTTGGCCTGATGCGAGACGAAGAGATCGATGTCGTCCGGCGTCACGTTGTTGCGCGCCATGATCCGCCTGCTGATTTCTTCGGTCTTGCGGACGGCGAATCTGAAGACGGTCTGCCCGTCCTGCTTCACGTAATGGAGCCGCTGGTCCACGGTCTCATGGGACGCGGGCCGAAGACTTCCGCCGGCAGGCATGCACAGGGCGTCTCCGCCGCTGCCGTCCACTTCGTGCGCAAAGTCGATGATGGCGCAGCCGTCGGTAGCCGGACTGACGACAACGGCGCCGGCGCCGTCGCCAAACAACACGCACGTCGATCGATCGGTGTAGTCGATGATGCTCGACATGACGTCGGCACCGATGGCGAGCGCGTGCTTGTGAGTGCCCGCCGCCACCATATGTGAAGCGGTCGTCAGCGCATACGTAAATCCGGAGCAGGCCGCGCCGAGATCGAATCCCCAGGCGTTTTTCGCGCCGATTTTCTCCTGCACGAGGCACGCGGTGCTCGGAAAGATCATGTCGGGCGTGGTCGTTCCCACGACGATGAAATCGATGTCCTCCGGCGTGAGGCCCGCCTGCGCGATCGCATTCAACGCCGCCTCTTTCGCGAGGTCCGACGTGGCCGTGCCCGGATCGACGATGTGGCGCTCGCGGATGCCAGTCCGCTGAAGAATCCATTCATCGCTGGTTTCGACCATCCGCTCGAGATCTTTGTTCGTGAGAAGCCGGGGTGGAACGTATGTCGCGAGGCCGCTGATTTTTGTCTGCCTGGAGCCGCCGTTGTTCACCACAAACCCCTTCCGGGTGCCGTCAATCCGAAATAGTTGTACGCCAGCGCCGTTGCCACGCGGCCCCTGGGAGTGCGATCGAGAAAGCCTATCTGAATCAGAAACGGCTCGTAGATGTCCTCGATCGCGTCTTTCTCTTCACTGATGGCGGCCGCGATGCTGTTGATGCCGACCGGGCCGCCGCCGAACTTGTCGATGATCGTCCGCAGCAACTTGCGATCGACCTCGTCGAAGCCGTGCTCGTCCACTTCCAGCAGCTTCAGCGCGTCGGCGGCGACGGGTTCGGTGATCGCGCCGTCGGCCTTCACCTGCGCGAAGTCGCGGACCCGCCGCAGCAGACGGTTGGCGATCCGCGGTGTCCCGCGTGAGCGCCGTGCGAGCTCCGCGGCGGCCGCGTCGGCGATCGGCACGTTCAGGATGCGCGCCGATCGGCGGATGATTTCCTGGAGATCCACTTCATTATAGAAATCGAGCCGGTGCACGATGCCGAAGCGCGAGCGCAGCGGCCCCGTGAGCAGCCCGGCTCTGGTGGTCGCGCCGATCAACGTGAACTTCTGCAGCGGGACTTTAATCGAGCGCGCGCCCGGACCCTGCCCGATGATGATGTCGAGCTCGTAGTCTTCCATCGCCGGGTACAGCACTTCTTCGATAGCCGGCGACATGCGATGAATTTCGTCGATGAAGAGCACTTCGTGCTCGCCGAGGCTCGTCAGAATCGCGGCGAGGTCTCCGGGACGCTCGAGCACCGGCCCGGCAGTCGCGCGCACGGCCACGCCAAGTTCCTGGCCGATGACGTAGGCCAGCGTCGTCTTGCCGAGTCCGGGCGGGCCGTAGAGCAGCACGTGATCGAGCGCTTCGCGCCGCTGCCGCGCGGCGGCGATAGACACCTGCAGGTTCGCGCGGACGCGTTCCTGGCCGATGTAGTCGTCCAGCGTGCGGGGCCTGAGCCCCGCTTCGTACTGGACGTCTTCATCGGCTCGCGACGCGGTCACGATCCGGGGGTCTGACATGCAGACGAGATTCTATGAGACGGCGAGCCCCTCAGCAATCTTGGCTTTGATCTTCCGGATGAACCGCGCACGCACGTCGGGCGCATAGCCGGCGGCCTTGAACGCGTCGTCCCATTGCGAATCGCTGAGGCGGGTGAGCAGATCGGAGGTCCAGCGCACGTCCGGCGGGCGGACCAGATCGACGACGGAACCGTAAAACGTGCGGAAATCGAACTCGACACGGCCTTCGCCGGCGCGTTCGATGAAATCCTGCGACTCGAAGTCGTCGATGTTGTTCCGCGTGCCTTGACCGAACCCGCGCATCGGAATCGGCAACACCCAGAGGAGCCGCGACGACGTGGTCTTGCCGAACGAAGCGCCGAGATCGCGGACCACGTAGCGACGCACGCTCTGCGTGCCGTTCTTGATTCGATAGATGCGGTTGTTGTTGGTCTTCCAATCCCAGCTGTTGATCAGAATGTTCGCGGCAATCAGTCCGTGGTACGGCTGCGTGCCGATGAACTCGTTGTCGGCCCACGCCCACTCGCCGATGACTTCTTCGTCCGGCGAGTCCAGACGGAACCGCGCCCCGCCCTGCTGGCCGCCAGGGCCGCCGGAGAGCTGCCAGCTTGCCAACGTAATATGTCGCGGGCTGGTGATAACCCATCGCCCAGAGCACCCGGGACGCGACGACTTCCGACTGTGCTTCAGGACCAATTTTTACGTCCCACACACGACCGTCGGCTCCGCGCACTTCGTACCCGGGACTGTACCCTGTCGTGTCGGTAGACACCCACGTGTATGCAGCGTCCGTTGCCGGAACCGCTGTCGCGCCACCAGGGCCGTGGAACAGGTCTCTGCCAGTGAGGTCATCGGGCTGCTGCCACAGCTCGGAGAGCTTTTCGGCACTGGGGGTTGGTCTGCTCGCGGATTCACCTGCGGCGCACACGCCGCGAGCGAGCGACAGACTGACCAGAATCAATGCACGCAGAAATAGCGCATTCATGCGGCGTTCACGTGCAAAAGATGCACCGCTATTTCGCAAGCTCTCGAAGCGCGTGGCGCAATGTGGTCTCGAAGCTCCCGCCATCGGCCTTTTTGAGCGCGAGGTCGACGGCTCGTTCGGCCAACGGCCGGTGGTATCCGAGATTCATCAACGCCGACAACAGATCCGTGCGGAGGGCCTCGTGGCCGGCTCCGGCCGGCGCCAGTGCCGCCTCTGCAGGCACGAACGCCGCCATCTTGTCTTTCAGCTCCAGCCCGATGCGCTCCGCGGTCTTTTTGCCGATGCCGGGAATACCGGTAAGCCGCGCGACGTTCGCCGTGCGGATCGCCGCGACCAGCTCGTTCGGCTCGATTCCCGACAGCACCGCAAGCGCGAGCTTTGGACCGATCCCGCTGACACTGATCAAGCGCTCGAACAACTGCAGCTCGAGCGACGTCGCGAAGCCGTACAGGAGCAGCGCATCCTCGCGCACGTGCGTGTAAATCCGAAGGGTGATCTCGCTGCCCCGCTCGGCCATATCGAAAAACGTCGACAGCGGAACGTGCACGTCGTATCCGACGCCGTTCACATCGACGATAACGCGGTGGGGTTGCTTCTCGAGGAGGCGGCCACGCAGCTGCGCGATCATTTCTCGCCTGCGCGGCCCCACCCCCGCGACCTGTCACCTCGCGCTCTCGCGCTCGGCGCTGGCGAATCATCGGGGCAGCCGAAAGGATCGCCATGTCGAGGCACGCCGCCATTCTTCTGTGCGGTGCTCGAAGCGCGCGCCACGCCGCGCAGGTTCATTCTGTGAAGATGGCACACGGCAATGGCGAGCGCGTCGGAGGCGTCGAATGGCGCGGGCGGAGCGGACAGGCCCAGCAGGAGCTGAATCATCGACTGCACCTGGCCTTTTTCGGCGCGGCCGTAACCCACGACGGACTGTTTCACCTCGGCAGGTGTGTATTCGACGATGGGCACGCCAGCTTCCACCGCGGCGAGCATCGCCACGCCGCGCGCGTGTCCGAGCTTGAGCGCGCTTCTCGCATTGACGGCGTGGAACAGGTTTTCGATCGCGACGCAATCCGGCCGGTGACGCGTGATCAGCGCGCCGAGCTCGGCGTGAATGATCCGGAGTTTTTCGGGAAAGGAGTTCGAGGCGGGGATGGAAATCGCGCCGCACGCGACGAGACGGTGGCGGGCGCCGTCGCTCTGCACGCACCCGTAACCGGTGCGCGCGGAGCCGGGGTCGATCCCAAACACCTTCACGCGAGCGAGGCCTCTATCTCCTTTTCCTCGATGTCGAAGTTCGACCACACGTGCTGCACGTCATCGTGGTCGTCGAGCGCGTCCATCAGCCTGACCATCTGCTGCGCGGTTTTGCCTTCGAGCCGCACGTAGTTCTGCGGAATCATCGACACTTCAGCGGACGCGGGCTCGATGCCGAGCTGCTTGACCGCGTCGCGCACGCCCTGAAACGCATCGGGCGCGCTCAACACCTCCCAGTTGTCCCCGTCGTCCTGCAGATCGTCGGCGCCCGCTTCGAGCACGGCGCTCATCAATTTTTCTTCGTCCGCCTTGGATTTCTCGACGACGATGTAGCCCTTCTTGGTGAACATCCAGGACACCGCGCCGGCCGCGGCCAGATTGCCGCCGTGCTTCTCCAGCATGTGGCGCAGCTCGCCGACGGTCCGGTTCTTGTTGTCGGTAAGGGTGTCGATGATCACGGCCGCACCGCCGGGACCGTAGGCTTCGTAGGTGACCTCTTCGTAGCTGACGCCGGGTTCCTCGCCCGTTCCGCGGCGGATCGCGCGCTTGATATTTTCGGCCGGCATGTTGGCGGCCTTGGCGTCGGCGATGATCGTCCGCAGCCGCGGGTTCATATCGGGGTCGCCGCCGCCGCCGCGCGCGGCGACTGTCAATTCTTTGATGATGCGGGTGAAAATCTTGCCGCGCTTGGCGTCGAGCGCGCCCTTTTTATGCTTGATTGACGCCCATTTTGAATGGCCTGACATGATGAAACTCCAGTGAAATCCTCGAAGATTCTACTACGGTCGAGCTGCTTCTTCTCGGCCAGAATCAGCCACACATCCGCGCGCGCATCCCACGGCTCGCCGTCGTAATCGCCGAGGATGGCCCTGATGCGGAACCCCGCATTTTCCAGCCGGCGGGCCATCTGCGGCACCGTCAGCGTCCGGAACACGAGCGAGAACCGGTGCGTCCTGCGGTGGCGGCCCCGCCGCTCCACATATTCGTGGTCGAAAATCGTCAGCTTCCTGGCCCGATCCTGCCGGACCGATTCGATCAGCGTGATGCGCGAGCTTTGCCGCGGCGCGAGCCGCGGAACCGCACTTTGTTCCGGTATTCCTTCCACACGGGCAAGTCCGGCACGAGATCGATGCCGAAAATTCCGTCGCGGCGCGAGCACGCGCTCGACCGAGGCGAGCGTCGCGCGCAGGTCCGCATCGCTCACGAGCGACTGCAGGATTCCATAGGGCGCCATCACCAGATCGAAGCGCGCGGCCGGCCTGAACGGCAGAAATCGAATGTCGCCTCTCAGCAGCGACGGACGCACTTTCAACCGCGACCGGCGCGAGCGTTTTAGGCGCGCGCGAGCATCTCGGATGAGCGATCGATGCCAACGATGCGCGCGCCCGTTCGCGCGACAGGAATCGTGACCCGTCCCGTTCCGCAGCCGAGCTCGAGCACCGGGCCGTTCGCGCGTTCCGCCATCCGCTGCCAGAAGCGCACATCGCGGCGATCGAGCGTCTGCGCGTTTTCCCAGTCATAGAACGGCGCGTAGTCGTCCCAACCCTTCCAGCCTTCTGCTTTGCCTGTTCTCGATTGACGCTGGACTCTTGACTGGCGACTGTCGGATCTTGCGACTGTCGACATTGCGATTGTGGCATCTGTCAATCCGAGACAGCCAGTTCGCCAGGGACGATCGGGCGCGTGCGCGGCAGACGGCCGAGACGCGCAAGATTGCCGACAAACGCGAGAATCCCAAGAAAGATCGCGAGCTTCAGCGAGTTGCCGAGTCTCGTATTGGGCAGCACGTACCACATGAGCCACAGCGCCGGCTGCGCGAGGCACATCGCCCAGACGGTGCCGTAGAAATACCGGCGCTCGTGCCCTTCTCCTTTGGTCGACGGCATGACACGCGGGAGCTTTCCCAGCGCACCGAGCAGCCAGACGGTGCCGGCAATCGGGAAATACGCGTAGCGGTAAATCTGTTTCAGATACCACTGGCCCGTCGACAATCGCCACGACCAGGCCCGCGATGTTGAGCAGCGGCAAATGTAATGGCGGCGCTCCATGCGAACGTGTAACAGACGCGCCGGTAGAGCGGGTTGGGCCTGTCTTCGGTGAATCGGATGATGTACGGCGCGGCCTCCACACCCGGCAGCCGGCCGCGCACACCGGCGATGCCGGTGAACAGCAGCACGACGCCGAGCCACAACGCCATCCGGCTGTCGAACCCGCGCTCGAAGAGATCGAAGGTCAGCGGACCGGGAGCGATGAAAAACACGAAAATCCAGATCGGCCAGTGGTTGAAGCGGTAATAGAGCTTGTTCCGCGTGCGGATTTTCCGCTGTGAGGCGTATTCAACGGGAATCGACATAGGTGCGTATCGAAGTTTGTCCAGGACCTGCGTTCGGCGTCTCGCAGCCGCGCGCGGCGCGCCGATCGATGAAATATGTCCGCAGCCGGCTCAGCGGGCTCAGAAACGGAGACGCCGAGCGGTAATGACCACCCGAGGTGTGACCTTTGACGACCCGGGCGACCCGCTGCGTAGTTTTCCGCCAGCGCGCCCGACGGCTGCGGTGACGCGGCGCGAAACACCGTCGTCAGATTGCCGCCATCGGGCGACGTCGTCGTCTCGATCGGCTCGAATCCTGCCCTGCGTCCCAGCCCTTCCAGCGTGCCCCGATTGAAATTATAGAAGTGCGCAAAGTGAAAGCGCCTCGCCGGCGAAATGCACGTGGCCTCGACGTTCGGCACCTCGACGAGCAGCACGCCCCGCTCCGCCATCCATCCACGCAGGCGAGTGAGAATCGCGAGCGGGTCTTCCACATGCTCCAGCGCGTGATACATCGTCACGACGTCGAAGCGCCCGGCGGGAAACTCGGCATCCTGCACGAAACCGGTCGTGACCGGCACGCCGAGCACCTCGCGGGCATGCCGCGCGTACCGCTCGTCAGGCTCGAGCCCAGAGGCGTCGAATCCGAGCCGCCGCAGGACATACACCACCTCTCCACCGCCAGCCCCCGCATCGAGAATGCGCACGCCATCCCGCAGATACGGCGACAGGCTGCGGTATCTGTTCAGCGCGCCGCGCGCGGAACGGGCGACCTGGCGCAGCGAAGGCGTGGCCTGTCCCTTGTAGTCGAGACGATATTCGGTCGAATAGTACCGCCGCACCTCGTCTTCGCCCGGCCGGGGGTTCGACCAGACGAGACCGCACCGCCGGCAGATAGTCGTACGCAGCGGATGCCCGTCGCGATCGCGATCGCCAATGACCTCCACGTCGGATGCGCCACACAGATTGCAGGGGATCGGGCATTCAGTCACGGTTGGAGACCAGCACGAACTGGGGGAGCTCGGAGCCGTCGAGGAAGTTCCTCGGCTTGATGTCGAACAACGGCCGGCGTGCCAGCACGTATGTGTCGACCGGCAGCCGTTCCTTGATGTTGTCGTATTCGTGCTCGGGCATGACGAAGTACACGTCGCTCGTCGAGTAGAACACGGCCCGAAGATGGTCGGGAAGCAGCACCTCCATCACCGGGCGCTGCAGGTAGAACACCATGCTCGGAAGGGCGAACTTATACGATCCGACGATCGCGCCAACGCTGGCGCGCGATCGGATGATGCTCGGAAAACGGCCGTACGGGCTTGTAGCGTTCGAAATCGGGCAGCGCGCACAGCACCACGCACCAGCACACGATGACGAGGCTGGTGACAATCGCGCCGGTGGCCGGGAAGAGTTGTTTGCGTGATGAGGCCCATAGCGCGCCGACGCCGCCAACCGCGGCAACGACGCCGATGAACGCAGCGCCCTCCAATGAGTAGCGTTTCGCAATCACAAACACCCACACCGTCGCCGAGCCGGCGGCGAGCAGCAGTAGTCCCGTCACCGCCAGGCCCCATGCCGCCGGCCTCTCGACAGGGGTGCCGTCAATCGCCTTCGCCAGCATCGCGCCGATGAGCGCCGCTTCGGCCGGCACGATCGGGAGAATGTATAGATCTTCCTTCGTGCCGGAGAACGAGAAGAACACGACGATCGCCGCGATCCAGATGACCGCGAGACGCGCCACCCGGTTCTGCAGGCGCTCTCGCACCGCCCACCATATGGCGACAGGAATCAGCAGCGACCATGGGAACAGATCGGCGAGCATCACCGGAACATAAAACCAGATCGCCCTCGACTGCTCGCCTACCGCTTCGGCGTAGCGGCCGAGGTTCTCGCCGAAAATGAACGCCCCGATGTACTCCCACCCGTGCTCACGGTACAGGAGGTAATACCAGGGAACCACGATCGAGAGACTGATGAGCGCCCCGGCAGGCAGCATCATGTGTCGCAGGTCGCCGACGCGCTTCTGCGACGCCAGATAAATCAGGAACACAACGGCCGGGAGAAACACGGCTACCGGACCCTTCGTCAGCACGCCGAAACCGGCGGCGACGTACATCAGACACAGGTACAAGCTGCGGCGGTTGGGAGTCACTTCTGCGAGCGCAAAAAACAGCAGGATCAGACCTGTCCACATCGTAATGTGGATGTCGATGATGATGCGCCTCGACAACAGCAGCAGCCGGGGCGACGAAGCGAGCACGAGCGCGGCGAGCAGCCCCGCCGTCGTTCCGCCGATGAGCCTGCCGAGCAAGAAACCGGTCGCAACAATAACGGCGCCGCCGATGGCGATGGGCAGCCGTTCGCTCCACTCGGAAACGCCGAACAGATGGTACGACGCGGCAACGTGCCAATACGACAGCACGGGCTTGTTCATCCTGAGCTGGAAATTGAAACTCGGCGTTACGTAATCGCCCGCCTCGATCATCTCGCGCGGCGTCTGGGCGTAGAACGCCTCGTTCGCATCCCAGATCGACGACACGCCAAGGTTCAGAAAGTAAGGAATGACAGCCGCGACGAGCGACCGCCAGCAGGAAGTTTTCCCGTGAGCGCTGAAACATGCGGGTGTTCAAAGTATCACGCCACACTAGGGATTGGGGATTGGGGATCAGGATCGGGGATCAGGGATTAGCAAAGTGACAAAGAGCGATGCCCGTGGCGGTGGCGAGGTTCAGGGAATCGACGTGAGCGGTGATCGGAATGCGCACATGCAGATCTGCCATTTGCATAGCGGCGTCCGTCAATCCCGGCCCTTCGCTGCCAACCAGGAGCGCGACGCGGACAGGCCGCTCGCACTTGCTCAATTCGACCGCAGGCGGCCGCGGCGTGAGCGCTGCGATCGTGAAACCATCCTCCCTGAGCGCGGACAACCGGGCCGGCCAGTCGGCGATGCGCGCGTACGGCACACCAAGCGTGCTGCCCATCGACGTCCTGATGGCTTTTCGATACAAGGGATCGCAACACGTGGGGCTCAACAGCACACGCGCGCCGAATGCGGCCGCGTTTCTGAATGCGCTGCCCACGTTGTCGGCATCGGTCACGCCTTCGAGCACGAGCAGAACGCTCGCATCACGCGCCACGTCGCCCACGGTCCGCTCAGCCGGCCGCTCGGCGATCGCGAGGCAGCCTCGATGCAGATTGAATCCGGTGATCGACCCAAATCCCTCGCTTCCGCACACGTAGACCGGAACGTCAGCGGGCAGCTGTGACAACGACTCACCGAGCGCCCGGTGCGATGTCTCGTTGACGAGCACCGACGACACGCGATGCCCGCCGCGATCAGGCGGCCCACGACAAGGCGTCCTTCGCCGATGAAGCGGTTGCGGCCACGCAGTAATTCCGCGTCGGACACCCCCCGATAATCATCAAGACGCGGATCCTCGAAGCGATCGATCCGGACGACACCCATGCGCACAATCCTCTTGGTCGGTCTGACAATATGGACGTTCGTGCTGCTGCGCACGCCACTGCCCGCGCTGGCAGAGTCCTTCATGCACCTGCCCAATCTGGTTTTTCACGAAGCGGGGCACATCATTTTTGCCCCATTCGGCAATTTCATGATGACCCTCGGCGGGAGTCTGTTCCAGGTGCTCATCCCGCTCATCTGCGCCGGGGCATTTCTGTTCCAGCAGGAAGACCCGTTCGGCGCGTCGGTATGCCTGTGGTGGGCCGGCGAGAGCCTCCTCGATCTGTCGCCGTATATCGACGACGCCAGGTCGCTTCAGCTGATGCTGCTCGGAGGCCCTGCGGGTGCAGTCGAGGGACACGATTGGGAAGCCATATTGATGGCGCTCGGATGGCTGCACCTCGATCACGCGATAGCCAAAGGCGCATGGTATCTGGGCGCCGCCGTCATGGCTGGTGCGCTTGCCTACGCATTTTTCACTGTTCGCGCTTCATCGTCGTCCCACTGATAATCGTTGAATGGACGATGGACGATGCGATCGATGGACGATCGCCGATCATCGACATCTGCGCCTTTGCGCCTCTGCGTCAAAAGAGGCTGATAATCGCTTGATGGAGAAATATCAGGTTCCTGCCGGCACGACCATCGGCCACGTACATCTGAAAGTGTCCGACATCGACCGCGCGCTCGCCTTTTACGAAGGCGTGCTCGGGTTCGATCGCGTGATGCGTCTGGGCGACCATGCGGCGTTCATTTCCGCCGGCGGATACCATCACCACATCGGTCTCAATACGTGGCAGAGCCGCCGGGGAGCGCCGCCGCCGGCACACCATACGGGCCTGTACCATTTCGCCATCCGCTATCCCACGCGCCGCGAGCTGGCAGGCGCCGTGCGCCGCGTGATCGACGCCGGCGTGGCGCTGCAGGGCGTCGCCGACCACGGCGTCAGCGAATCGGTCTATCTGGCCGATCTCGACGGCAACGGCATCGAGCTGACGCGCGATCGGCCCGAATCCGAATGGCCGCGCGACGCGCAAGGCAACCTCTCGCTGGCCATGGCAGATCCTCTCGATCTCCAGGCGCTGCTAAGCGAAGCCTGATCGTCACGGACGGCTGGCGCTGGAAGCGTGCGAACGCAGCCGGATCCATCTGCCGGCAGCCGGAGCCCACCCTCGCGGTACTAGACCACCCCTGGGCCTCGCATATCTGGCCATCCGTAGACCGGTCATTGCTTCATCAGTGTCCTCTCGCGCATTCTGCGCTACGTGCAGGCTGCCTTCAGACGGATCCCCTGGCGCAGTTGCGATCTGCGTCTTTGCGTGCGTCAAGAACATGACATGCAGGCCGTGGCGACAAAAATCGAAGCAATCGCGATCGACGGCGGGCGCGAGCTGGTGCGCCGGCGTGTGGCCACGCCGCGCGGCGACTACGACGCGACGATTCGCGCAATCGCCGCGCTGGTTGCGGAGATCGAGCACGATCTCGGGCAGACGGGATCTGTCGGCGTGGGAATACCCGGCGCGATTTCCGCCACGACCGGGCTCGTCAAGAACGCCAACTCGACGTGGTTGATCGGACGTCCTCTCGATCGCGACCTCGCGCGCGCGCTCGATCGTTCCGTGCGCGTCAGCAACGATGCGAACTGCTTCGCGCTGTCGGAGGCGACCGACGGTGCAGCCCAGGGCGCGCGGATCGTCTTCGGTGTGATTCTGGGTACCGGCACGGGCGGAGGTGTCGTGGTCGACGGACGGGTGCTCGACGGGCGCCTTCGCATCGCCGGCGAGTGGGGCCACAATCCTCTTCCGTGGCCGAAGGACGGCGAGCGGCCGGGGCCCGCGTGTTATTGCGGCAGAACGGGGTGCATCGAGACGTTTCTCTCCGGACCGGGCCTGTCATCGACATACGCAGCGCTCGCGGGGCGGCGCGCGGACGCGACTGAAATCGCGCTGGCAGCCGGCAGCGGAGACGCGAACGCCGCCCTCGCGCTCGACATCTATGAAGACCGGCTCGCCAGAGCGCTCGCGAGTATCATTAACGTGCTGGATCCCGATGTGATCGTGCTGGGCGGCGGGCTGTCCAATATCACCCGCCTCTACGACCGGGTGCCGGAACGGTGGCAGCCTTTCGTTTTTTCCGATACGGCCGATACACCTCTTGTGCCGGCACGCCACGGCGATTCCAGCGGGGTCCGCGGCGCGGCGTGGCTGTGGAACGAATGATCAACGAGGAGAACGCATGAGATTCAGATTCAGCTCCGCCGCTTTGCTCACCCTTGCCCTGTCGTGGACCGTGCTGGCGCAGACGCAGTCGCCGATGCGGCCGGGCCAGTGGGAAGTGACGATGAAAATGAGCATGCCCGGCATGGAGATGCCGCCGATGAAGCAGGCGCACTGCGTCACGCCGGAGATGGTGAAAGATCCGCAGGCGTCGATTCCCAAAGGCCCGGGCGGCGGCGATTGCAAGATGAGCGACTACAAGCTGTCGGCGAACAGCGCGACCTACAAGATGACGTGCACCAAGCCGACCGAGATGACCATGGTCGGCGAGATGAAATACAACGGGACGGATGCCTACACCGGCGTGGTCAACATGGACAGCGGCGGCCAGAAGATGTCGATGAGCTTCGACGCGAAGCGCATCGGCGAGTGTCCGGCGAAGTAGGACGCCGCGAACAAGTTCAACGAAGAAAGGAGATTAGGAAATCCTTCTTTTGAACGAATTTCTCCTGAACTCCACACCATTCCATTCGCTGTTCCGGGCTCATCACATCAACTAATCGAATAAGGATGGGCGACCGAGGGTTCAGTCGGGCGGCCCAGACATGGGCGCCTTCCCACCTGCAAATGGAACAATCGCGTTCGCCGAGACGGCAGTAGACAAAGCCCGAACGCGAAGTAGAATGGCTTTTAAATTCACTGACAACAGAGGTCAGCCGAGAAAACCGTGTTGGACTCGCTGTTTGCATTCTTCTTCAAGTATTCGCCTTACGTTTTCGAGCAGGGCGAGCTGCGCCTGGCGTTTTCGTCACCTGTGTACATCGCCATCGCTATCGCGGCAGCCGCGGCGCTGACCACGGTCTTGACCTATCGCAGCGCGCCGGGTGATGCGACCTGGCTCGACCGCGCCGTGCTCATCACGCTGCGGCTGTGCCTCGTCGGCCTGGTCCTCTTCTGCCTCTTCCGGCCGGTACTGATTCTCAGGGCCGCTGTCCCGCAGCAGAACTTCCTCGGCATTCTTCTCGACGACTCCCGCAGCATGAGGGTGGCCGATCACGACGGCAAGCCGCGCGGCGAGTTCGTCGCCTCGACCTTCTCTCCCGACAGCCCGGTGATGAAAGCGTTGTCGAGCCGCTACGCCGTCCGCGTGTTCCGCTTCGCGTCGGGGACCGATCGCGTCGGCACCGCCCGCGATCTCTCATATGACGGCACGCAGACCAAACTCGGCGAGGCATTGCAGCGCGCGAAAGACGAGTTCACCGGGTTGCCGCTCGCCGGCCTGGTGATGGTGACCGACGGTGCCGACACCGAAGAGTCGTCCATTCAGGAATCGCTGCTCGGTCTACGGGCGAGTCAGGTGCCGGTCTTCACGGTCGGCGTCGGCCGCGAGACGCTCGGCCGGGATATTCAGATCAGCCGCGTCAGCACGCCGCGCCAGGTGTTGAAGGGCACGAATCTCTCTGTTGACGTGATCGTCTCCCAAAGCGGCTTCAAGGGGACGACCGTCCCGCTCAACGTCGAAGACTCGGGCCGCATCCTGAGCACGCAGGACATCGCGCTCACCAACGATGGGGAACCGACCACGGTGAAGGTGCATTTCACCGCCAACGAGGCGGGAGCGCGCACCATCCGCTTCCGGATCCCGCAGCAGGAAGGCGAAGAAATCACCCAGAACAACGTGCGCGAGGTGCTGCTCGACGTCCACGATCGCAAGGAGAAGATCCTCTTCTTCGACGGCGAGCCGCATTTCGAGGTCAAGTTCATCCGCCGCGCGGTGGCGGACGATCCGAACCTGCAGCTCGTCGTGCTGCAGCGGACGACCGACACGAAGTTCTTCCGGATTCTGATCGACAGTCCCGATGAGCTGGCGGCCGGGTTTCCGAAGACGCGCGACGAACTGTTTTCCTATCGCGGGCTGATTCTCGGCAGCATCGAAGCGAACGCGTTCACCGGCGACCAGCTCCGCATGATTGCGGATTTCGCCGACCGGCGGGGCGGCGGCTTGATGATGATCGGCGGCCGGCGGTCGTTCGCCGAAGGCGGCTATGCCGGCACACCTGTCGCCGATGCGCTCCCGGTCGTGCTCGAATCGAAAGCGCCCGACACGACCTCGCGCCTGCAGGTGACACCCACGCGCATGGGACAGTCCCACGCCGTGACGCAAATCGAAAAGACCGAGCAGGCCTCGGTTAAGCGCTGGGGCGAGCTGCCGCCGGTGATCAGCGTCAATCCGATCCGCCAGGTCAAGCCGGGCGCGACGTCACTGCTGCGCGGCGTCGACGAAAACGGACGCGAGTCGATTGCCCTCGCCTATCAGCGCTACGGCCGCGGCAAGACGCTCGCGTTCCCGATCTACGACTCCTGGGCGTGGCAGATGGACGCCAAAATCGCGGTCGAGGACATGACGCATGAAACGTACTGGCGTCAACTCATGCGATGGCTCGTCGACGGCGTTCCCGACCAGGTGGAGCTCACCAGCTCCCCCGAACAGGTCGAGCCGGGCGAGACGGTGACGCTGATTGCCGAAGTCTCGGACCCCGGCTTCCTGGAGGTGAACGACGCGAGCGTGATGGCTCACGTCACCGGGCCCAAGGGACAGGCGATCGACGTGCCGCTGCAGTGGACCGGCGAGCGCAACGGCGAATACCGCGGCACGTTTACGCCGAGCGAAAATGGCTCGTATGAAACCCGGGTGGAGGCCTCGCGCTCGGGCGCGACGCTCGGGACGAGTGTCGGACACGTGCGCGTGGCGCCGAGCGACAGCGAATATTTCGACGCCGCGATGCGCGCGCCGCTGCTGCGCCGCATCTCCGAAGAAACCGGCGGCGTGTATTACACGCCGCAGACGGTCGCGTCGCTTGCCGATGACGTGAAATACACCGGCCGCGGCATCACCACGGTCGAAGAACGTGACTTGTGGGACATGCCGATCGTGCTGTTTCTGCTCCTGAGTGTCATGCTCGCGGAGTGGAGTTACCGCAGGGTTCGGCACCTCGCGTAGCTAGCCAGTAGCCGGTAGCCAGTCGCTAGTAGCCAGGGAGGATGACGTGGCGGATATCGAACAGGACTTGCAGCAGGACGACATCGCGCTCGCCGATCGGATGAAACACGGCCGGCAGCGAATCGTCGAGGAACTGAAGAAGCTCATCATCGGACAGGACGAGGTCGTCAACCAGGTCCTGCTGACGCTGTTCGTGGGCGGCAACAGTCTGATCGTCGGCGTGCCGGGTCTGGCGAAAACGCTGCTGATCCACTCGATGGCGCGGGTGCTCGACCTCAAGTTCAACCGTATTCAGTTCACCCCCGACCTGATGCCGTCCGACATCACCGGCACCGACATCATCAACGAGGATCCGGCGACCGGACGGCGGCAGATGCAGTTCGCGCCCGGACCGATCTTCGCCAACATCGTCCTGGCCGACGAAATCAACCGCACGCCGCCCAAGACGCAGTCGGCGCTGCTCGAAGCGATGCAGGAGCACCGCGTCACCGTTCAGGGGCGCACCTATACGCTCGAAGAGCCGTTCTACGTCTTCGCCACGCAGAACCCGATCGAGCTCGAAGGCACCTACCCGCTGCCCGAAGCGCAGCTCGACCGCTTCATGTTCCACATCGTCATCGAACATCCGCCCGAAGATGAGGAATACGAGGTCGTCCGGACGACCACGGCCATTCTCAACCCGCAGTTCGAACGGCCGGTCAGCGGCGCCGATCTCGTCGCGTTTCAGCGCCTGGTACGGCGCGTGCCGGTCGCCGAATCGGTGATGCGGTATGCGCTCGAGCTCGTGCGCACGACGCGCCCGAAAGCGAAGCAGGCGCCGGACGTGGTGAAAAAATGGGTGGCGTTCGGCGCCAGCGTCAGAGCGGCGCAATATCTCATCCTCGGGGCCAAAGCGCGGGCCCTGACCAGCGGCCGGTACCACGTGAGCTTCGACGACATCCGGGCGCTGTCGCACCCGGTGCTGCGCCATCGCGTGCTCACGAATTTCCACGCCGAGTCGGAAGGGATCACGAGCGATTCGATCATCGATCAATTGCTCGAAGCAGTGCCGACGCCGAGGTCAGGTATGTAGTAAGGAAAAACGAAGAACGAAAAAGGAATAGCGTCACGCTGAACGCGCGTTCTATATTCGTTCTTCCTTTTGCCTTTTTCCTTATATGGAACAGCATTCCCTCCCCGGTGCACGCTTCGTCGATCCGAAGGTCCTCGCGCGGATCGGCAACCTCGAACTGCTCGCCAAGACCGTCGTCGACGGCTTCATCAACGGCCTGCATCGCTCGCCGTATTTCGGGGCGTCGGTCGACTTCGCCGAGCATCGCGGCTACATGCCGGGCGACGACATCCGCCGGGTGGACTGGAAGCTGTACGCGCGGACGGATCGCTACTACCTGAAGGAATACGAAGCCGACACGAACTCGAACTTCTCGGTCATCCTCGACATCTCGCGCTCAATGGATTTCTCGAGCCGCGGCATCTCCAAGCTCGAATACGGGAAATATCTGTGCGCGTGCCTGGCCTACTTCGCGCAGAAGCAGCGCGACCGCATCGGCTGCGTCACCTTCGACAACGACATCGTCACGCACATTCCGCCATCGGCCAAACACCTCGACCGCGTGCTGCACACGCTGGATCGCGCCAAGTCGGAGCGTAAAGGCGACCTGAAAGTGCCGATGCAGAAGATGGCCGAACACTTCGGCCGCCGCGGCATTCTGGTGATCGTCTCGGACTGGTACGAGTCGCCTGAAGCGATCATGGAAGCGGTCAAGCCGCTGCGCTTCCGCGGCAACGATCTGGTCGTGTTTCACGTCCTCGATCAGGCCGAGATCGATTTCAATTTCACCGAGGCGGCGAGCTTTCAGGATCTCGAGACCGGGGAGCAAATTCCGGTCGTGCCGACGGCGCTCGCGAAGCAATACACGTCGCTGGTGCAGGAGCACATCGCGTCGCTGAGCTCGAAATTTTCGCAGAATCGCGTCGACTACACGCTCACCAACACCTCGACGCCGCTGGATTACGCGCTCTTCAAATATTTGTCCGCTCGCCAGCGGCTGAGCCGGGTCAGGTAGATGGCATTTCTCGCACCGCTCTTTTTTGCCGCGCTGGCGACCTTCGCCATCCCGATACTGATCCATCTGACGCAGCGCGAAAAAAAGCAGGTCGTCGAGTTCCCGTCGCTGATGTTCCTCGAGAAAATCCCGTATCAATCCGTGCGCCGGCGCCGCATTCGCGACTGGCCGCTGCTCGCCATGCGCCTGGCGGCGATTCTGCTCATCGTGCTGGCCTTCGCGCGCCCGTTCTTCGATCGTCCGACCATCGCGCTGGCCAGCGGATCCGGACCGCGGGAAGTCGTCATCCTGCTCGACCGCTCCTACAGCATGTCGTACGGCGATCGCTGGGCACGGGCGCAGGCGGCGGCGCGACAGGCCGTGCAGGGATTGACGGCGCGCGACCACGCGACGCTGATCCTGTTCGGCACCAGCGCACAGGTGGAAGTGCGCGCCAGCGCCGATCTGTCGCGCGTCACCGCGGCCATCGACGGCGCGCGGCTGGGCGCGGAAGCGACGCGTTACGCGCCCGCGCTGAAGCTGGCGCAGCGCATCCTGGCGGAATCGACGCTGCAGACGCGCGAGGTCGTGATGATCAGCGACTTCCAGCGCAACGGGTGGGTGCGCGACGAAAATCTGCGGCTGCCTGAGGCCACAGTGTTCAAGCCGGTCGCCATCACCGACGCGCAGACGGCGAATCTCACCGTGGCGTCGGTACTGCCGCAGCGCTCGCTGTTCTCGGGCCAGGAGCGTGTCAGCGTCGCGGCCGGCATCATCAACCGCGGGCCGGCGGCGGTCAACAACGTGCAAGTTCGTCTCGAGCTCGACGGACGGGTGGCCGAGACGCAAACCGTATCGGTGCAGCCCGGCGCGCCGGCGTCGGTGACGTTCCAGCCGTTCACGCTGGCGCGCGCGTTCACGCGAGGCGCCGTACGCATCGGCGACGACAGCCTCAAACAGGACAACGTCTTCCATTTCGTCGTCTCGCCCGCTCAGCGTCTCGCGGTTCTGCTCGTCGAGCCGCCGCGCGCCGCGCGCGATGCCAGCCTGTTTCTTCAGAAGGCGCTGTCGATCGGCTCCTCGCCTGCATTTCAGGTCAACGTGCGGCAGGGTGAGTCGGTCTCGAGCACCGATCTCGATCGCCACAGAGTCGTCATCCTCAACGACGTGGCGGCGCTCAGCTCTGGCGAAGATTTGAAAAACTTCGTCGCCAAAGGCGGCGGACTGTTCGTCGTGCTCGGCGAGCGGGCGAACTGGGGCACCGACTCGAACAACCTGCTTCCGGGCGTGCCGGCAAATGTCGTCGATCGTCCCGGACGCGGCGGCGCGCTGGCGGAGCTCGACTACAGTCACCCGGTGCTCGAGCTCTTCAAGGCGCCGCGCAGCGGCAACCTCTCGACCGCCAGGTTCTTCCGCTATCGCGCCATCACCATGAAGCCGGAGCCGCCCGGCGACAAAGAAGGCGAGCCGGGTCATCTCAACCGCGTCGTGGCGCGCTTCGACGACGGAGCGGTGGCCATGGCCGAACGGAAGATCGGATCGGGACAGGTCCTGCTGTGGGCCTCGACGCTCGACAACTACTGGACCGACCTCGCGCTCAAGCCTGTTTATCTGCCGTTCGTGCACGAAGTGATCAGGCACCTCGCCACCTACGAAGAACCGGCGAACTGGTTCACCATCGGCGGCGTGATTGATCCCGGACACCTGCTCAGATCGTCAGGTCTCGGACTGCAAAGCGGCACCGGCGCAATGGTGTTGACGCCGACAGGGCAGCGCATCGAACAGTCGGGAACGCCGACACCTGTGCAGCTCGACCAGCCGGGCTTTTACGAAGTCCACGGCCGGTCGAATCAGTCCGGCACCGTCACGGTGGCAGCCAACCTCGATACCGCCGAATCGGATCTGTCGGTGCTCGACATGCAGGAGCTCAGCGCGGCTCTGGCGGGCAGACCGGGAGCGATGAACCCGGCCGCCACGGACGCCGCGATGCTGACGCCCGAAGATCAGGAGCGACGCCAGAATTTCTGGTGGTATCTGCTGATGGCCGGCATCGTGCTGCTCGGCATCGAAACCGCGATCTCGAACCGCATGAAGGGTCCTGTAGAAGGCACGCGGATCACTCCGACCGCGACCGCCTAGCGCGCACCTTCACCGCGATTTCGGCGTGCCTGGCTCTCGAATGAACGACGGACACATTCATTTCTTTTCAGAACAGTTTTTCGCGACGCTCGGCGCGCAGCGTCAACCCGGCTCGCCTCAGTCGGCGGCCGACGTCGTTGCCGCGCTTGGATGGGACCCGCCCGGCACGCCCGGCGATCTCGCCGATCGGTGGGTCAACGAGCTGGATCGCAGCGGCGTTCGCCGCGCCGCGCTGATTGCGAGCGTGCCCGGTGACGAAGAGTCGGTGGCGCAAGCGGTCGCGCGGCATCCCGGCCGGTTCGTCGGGTTCTTCATGCTCGACCCGACGGCGCAGGGCGCGGCGGCTCGCGCCATACACGCGCTCGACGCACTCCACCTCCGGACCATATGCCTGTTCCCGGCGATGCAGCGTTATGCACTGCACGATCCGAGAGTAAGAGAGGTCATTCAGATCGCGTCGGAGCGTCCCGGCACGGCCGTGTTCGTCCATTGCGGGGCGCTGTCAGTCGGCGTGCGGAAAAAGCTCGGCCTGCCAAGCCGGTTCGACGTCCGCCATGGCAACCCGCTCGACGTGCAGGCGCTCGCCGCGGATTTTCCACGCGTGCCGTTCATCATTCCGCACTTCGGGGCCGGGCTGCTTCGCGAGGCGCTGCTCGTGGCGGACCTGTGCCCGAACGTGTATCCTCGACACCTCGAGCTCGAACCGTTGGATGGCGTACCACCCTTCGCTGACACTGGCTGACGTGTTCCGTCAGGCACTGAAAGTGGCGGGGCCGGACCGGCTCATCTTCGGAACGGACTCGTCATTCTTTCCGCGCGGATGGAACCGCGAAATCTACGACGCACAGCTGGCGGCGCTCGACGCGGCAGGTGCCGACGAGAGCGCCCGGGAGCGCATTTTCGGAGCCAATTTCGACCGATTGTTCCCGGCGTAAACCGGCTGTTGACCGCACCTTTTGGTGCTACGATGAGGTTAATTCTGGGGAGAGACCGCTATGGCTTACGAACAGGTGTCCGCCGACCGATCGGAGCTGACCAGCATCATCCGGGAAATCCGAAGACGCTGGCGTCTTAAGCTGGCGGTGCGCGGCGCCGCGTTCGTCGTCGGCGGCTTCCTTCTCACCCTTTTCCTTTCCGCGTACGCCCTCGAGACGCTCAAGTTCAGTCCGGGCTCAATCATCGCGTTCCGTGTCGCGATGGTCATGGTGTTCGGTGCGCTCGCCGGCTATTTCTTCATCCTGCCGCAATGGCGGCGCGTCAACGACGAGCAGGTCGCGCTGTATCTGGAAGAGTGCGAGCCGACGCTCGAGACGGCAATCCTCAGCGCGCTCGAAGCGGAAAAAGGATCCTCGTCGCATTCGCCGGCCCTCGCCCGCCGCCTGGTCGAACAGGCGATCGAACGCTGCGGCGCGATCGAGCGCGGCCGGCGTCTCGAAGCGCAGCCGCTTCGGCGTTACGCTGTCGCGATCGGCGGCACCATTGCCGCTCGCGCTCCTCCTGTTGGTCCTCGGCCCGGCCTATCTCAGGCAGGGAACGTCTGCGCTGCTGCTGATGGCGGGCGACGTGCTCGAAGCGAGCCCGTACCGCATCGAGGTCAAACCCGGAAGCGCCACGGTCCCGCGAGGATCCGATCAAGCGATCACCGCGCGGGTGCAGGGATTCGAGTCGGACAAAGCCGAACTGATGATCCGGAAGTCGCTCAATGCGCCGTTCGAACACGTGCCGATGGTGTTCAACAACGACACCAAGACGTTTGAAGGCATCCTCTTCGATCTTCCCGGGTCTATCGACTACTTCGTGGAATCGGGCGGCGTGAAGTCGTCCGTGTTCACGCTGCACGCCGCCGAGCTGCCGTACGTGAAGCAGCTCGAGATGGAGTACATCTTCCCCTCCTACACCGGGCTGGCGCCGCGGAAGATCGAAAACGGCGGAGACATCGCGGTGCTCCAGGGCACGCAGGTCCGCGTCCGCATCACGCCGACGATGAAGTCGCCGGCGGGACGGATCATGGTTGACGGCGACAACGCGATCCCGCTCGCGCTCGAGGGCGGCGTGTTCACGGGGACGATTCCGGTGACGAAAGACGGCTTCTATCGCGTCGACCTGCAGGGAGGCCCGGAAAACAAGCTGGTCAACGCCTCGCCGCAGTACACCATCGACGTTCTCGAAGATCAGGCGCCGACCGTCTCGATTGCAAAACCCGGGCGGGACACCACCGCGTCGCCGGTCGAAGAGTTCGCGGTCGAAGCGCGCGCCGACGACGACTTCGGCGTGCGCCAGCTCGATCTCGTGTATTCGGTGAACGGCGGACCGCAACAGACGAAGCGGCTCGTCGACTCCAGCAGCCGCGCGCTTCCCGAGGTGTCGGCGGCGCACACGTTCTATATGGAAGAGCTGAACGTCGCGCCCGGCGATTCGGTCTCCTACTTCGCGCGCGCCACCGACAACATCGGCCGCAACATCTCGAGCGACCTGTACTTCATCCGCGTGCGCAAGCTCGACGAGCAGTTCCGCTCTGCGATGTCGATGGGCGGCGGCGGAGGGGGCGGCGGCGGCGGCAACATGCAGGTGGACGCGTTGTCGCAGCAGCAGCGCGAGATCATTTCCGCGACCCACAACATCGTCCGCGATCGCAGGACGATGACCGCGGCCAAGCTCCGCGAAAGCCTCGTTGTCGTGGCGCTGTCGCAGTCGAAACTGCGCGAACAGGTCGAAGGTCTCGTCAGCCGCATGAACAGCCGGCTCGTGGAACCGGACCCGGCGTTCCAGCGCATCGCCGAGCTTCTGCCGAAAGCGGCCGAGGAGATGCGCGCGGCTGAAGCGAAGCTGCAGGCGCAGGCGGCCAATGACGCGCTGCCGCCCGAAAACCGCGCGCTCCAGCAGCTGCAGAAGGCCGAAGAAGAGTACGAGAAGCAGGTCAGCCAGCAGCGCGGTGGCGGCGGTGGCGGTGGCGGCGGAGCCGGCTCGGTGTCCGAAGATCTCGCCGAGCTGTTTAAGCAGGACCTCGACAAGCTCGCCAATCAGTACGAAACGGCGCAGAGCGCGCAGCAGCAGCAGTCCGATCAGCAGGTGGACGCGCTGATGGAAAAGCTGCGCGAGCTCGCGCGGCGTCAGCAGCAGGAAGCCGAGCGGCAGCGCCAGCAGGCGCTGGCCGGCCAGGGAGGCCAGGGCGGAGGCGCCAGCCAGCGTGCGCTCGCGGAACAGGCCGAAGAGGCGGCTCGTCAGCTCGAGCGCCTGTCGCGGGAGCGGAATCGTCCCGATCTCGCCCAGGCCGCTCAGCAGATGAAACAGGCAGCCGATGCCATGCGGCGCGCCGCTTCGTCTGGAGATCCGAGCAGCGCCGGACAGGCCAGCGCCGCGCTCGGACAGCTGCGCGAAGCGCAGCGGCGGCTCGAGCAGGAACAGGGCGCGCGCGGCAAACGCGACATGCAGTCGGCGCAGCAGCAGGCGGAAGAAATCGCGCGCGAGCATCGCGAGCTGTCGCAGGAAGCGATGGGGCTTTCTCAGAGCAACGGACGTCCGAACGAGAAGCGCGAGGCAGGTCGGGTCAGCGCAAATACGAGCTCGAAGCGAAGGTGAACGAGCTCGAAAAGCAGATCGACAGAATGTCGGGCGAGATGCGGCGCGACGAGCGCGAGGCCTCTCGCAAGCTGCAGGAAGCGGCTGACGGCATCCGCAACAACCGGCTCGAGGAGCAGATTCATTACTCCGGAAGCCTGATGCGGCAGACGGGACAGACCAGCGCCGATCTCGAACGGCAGATTGGCAGCGAGATCGAAAACCTTCAGAAGCGGCTGGCCGATGCAGCAGGCGCCGTTGGTCAGGGCGATAAAGACAACCGCATGGCCAACAACCTCGACCGCGCGCGGAACCTGGTGCGGGGCGTTGACTCGATGCAGCAGCAGATGCGCGACGGACAGCGCGGGCAGCAGGGTCAGGAAGGCCAGCAGAATCAGCAGGGTCAGCAGAGCGAGAAGGGCCAGCAAGGTCAGCAGGGGCAACAAGGTCAGCAGGGCCAGGGCCAGCAAGGACAACAAGGTCAGCAGGGGCAGCAGGGGCAGGGCCAGTCCGGCCAGCAGGGCCAGAACGGACAGCAGGGACAAGGCCAGTCCGGTGGAAATCAGGACGGCGACGGCGGCTCGTTCCGGGATGGGCCGTTCGGCACCGGTCAGCGCGGCAACGGCGACAACTGGGGCGGCTGGGGACAGCGCGTCTACACGCCTGGGGAGATTCGCACGTTCCGCGACCAGGCCCGGTACTGGACCGGAGAGGCACAGCGGCTGCGGGACCAGCTGCGCAACGACGGCGTCAACGCCACCGATCTCGACGAAATTCTGCGCGCGATGCGGCAGCTCGACGACGAGCGCGTCTACAAAGACGCGCGGGAGCTCGAACGCCTTCAGACGCAGGTCGCTGAAGGCCTGAAGCGCTTCGAGTTCGGCCTGCGCCGGAAGGTCGAAGACTCTCAAGGCGATCAGCCGGCGCTCACGGCTACCGACGAAGTGCCGCGCGGGTTCCGCGATCTCGTCAGCGAATACTATCGCTCGCTATCGCGCGCGTCGAAGTAGCGCAAGTATCGAACGGTCAAGCGGTATCGCGGTTCCGGGCGCGATTGCCCGGAACCCCGTCCGCACGCACTCGCAACATGCTCCCATCCAGACGCGTGCTCATCGGCGCCGCTCTGACCTCCATCGCCATCACTGCTTCAGCGTACGCACAAATCTGGTCTGGCGACATGTGGCGCGGTTGGCGCGGCGAGGCGCCGCGGTTCGCAACCCGCGCGATCAGCGACGGCAAGTTCCATTTCTGCCGGCTGATGTATACGAGCGCCTGGCGCGAATCCGGGGGATCAGGGTGGCGCACCGACTACCCCGGCGCTGACATCAATTTCAGCATCCGTTTCGCCGAGCTCACGAAGAACGCCCGTCAGCATCGATGGCGAAGGCGATCCGGAATATTTCGTCGTCCGCAGCAGCGGCGACGACAACCTGTTCCGCTGCCCCTACGTGCACATCGAAGACGCCGGGAACGGCCAGCTTCAGCGACGCCGATGCCGCCCAGCTTCGCGAGTACCTGCTGAAGGGCGGCTTCATCTGGAGCGACGATTTCTGGGGCTCGCGGGCCTGGAGCGTATGGGAGCGCGAGATCGCGAAGGTGCTGCCGCCCGGACAATTCCCGATCGTGGACATCCCGGTGACGCACGCGATGTTTCAAACCGTGTACAGCGTCAAACGGATCTTGCAGGTGCCGGCGATCAGCCAGTGGCGTCGCAGCGGCGGCGAAACGTCAGAGCGGGGACACGACAGCGCCGTCGTCAACACGCGCGGCATCTTCGACCAGAAAGGCCGGTTGATGGTGCTGATGACGCACAACACCGACATCTCCGACACCTGGGAGCGCGAGGGAGAAGACATCGAATATTTCTACCGGTTCTCTCCCGAGGGCTACGCCATCGCGATCAACGTGATGGTGTATGTGATGACGCACTAGCCGGCCGTCAGAACATGTCGTGGCCGAACTTCGGCGCTTTTCGTGTGCCTTCGATCTTGATGGGGATCACCATGCCGGAGCCCTCTTTCTTGAAGATTGGATCGAACGCCTTGAGGAAGAAGCCTCTCACTCCGCCGCCGACCACTTGTGAGAGCGTCGCCTCCAGCCGGGCTTTGCCGCGAAAGTTGACGATCTCGTCGCGCAGGCCGTAGCGCCCAGCCAGTTCGATCCTCGCTCCGGGCACCGAAAAGGTGAGACTCGAAAAACGCGCTTCGGCATTTTCGAGCACGAACGTCCCTTTGAGATTCGACAGCACGTCGCCCACCGGTTCTTCCTGAGTCTTCCCCTGAGCACGGCGGCTGAGCCCGACCAGCTTTGTCTGCACGTCCGGGTCCGTGAAGGTCGCTTTGCTCAGCCCGAATTCCCCCTTGAGCCTGAGCTTGTCGATCACTTTCTTCTTCTCACGCGGGATGATGATGTTGGCTTTCAAAACCACTGCGCCGGTCAGCAATGGCTTCTCCGAATTCATCGTGAGCCGCAGCAGGTCTTCGATGCGCCCGTCGTGTATATCGGCGTCGATCACGACCTCTCGTCCCGGAACGCCCTCGAGCCCGACGACCTTGCCGCGGGCAGTGAGACGCGTGTTCAGGAACGACCCGTCCACGTGTTCGAGGTAAGTGTCGCCGTCTGAGCCGTCGACGACCGCTCTGAAAGTGGTTTTCAACGGAACTGGAAGCCCGCCTGCATCGACCTGGAAATCGGGCGTATCGGTCGTGCCGTTCACCTCGATGCGATCGATCGGACCTTTGAATTCTCCGGTTGAGCTGAGAATCCCGGCGAGGCCGTTGATGGTGTCGAGGTTGGCTTTGGCAAACGTGTATTTGCCCGTTATGGGTGTTCGTGCAGGATGCACGACGTTCCACGGGCCGAACGTGCCCGAAGTTTCGATCTCCCCCTTGGGCACCGGATTGGTGAGTACGGCGATGTAGGGAATGGTCTCGTTGATGCCGAGCCCGTCCATCACGAGGTGGTGGACGGTGAACACCTTCGGCTGCTTGCCGGCGCGTTTGGGAATGAGCGTGATGACCGTGTCAGGCGCTTCCAGCCGCTCGATGATGACCTGCTGCAGCTTCTGTGCGTCGGCATGCTTCTGCGCGTCCGACTTCTCCGGAGTGTCGGGCTTGTCCTCGCCGTCGCCGTCGCGGGGCGGCACCTTGACCTGCAATCCCTTCAAGCGCACTTCTCCGACGCGCCGCGGTTTGCGCATGAGGTCGCGCAGCGACCCTCGGATTTCGAAGGTCTCGATGGTGATGAGGGGCGGCACGTCGGTGCGGCCCTTCTGCCGGATGACCACGCCGGCGCCGCTCACCGCCACGCGTGGAAACGCGCGGCCTTCGAGCTTTTCGATGGTGACTTCGCTCTCGAGCTCTTCGCTGAGCAGCGCAATCACCTGCTGTTTGAGGGTCTCGGAGCGGATGGGAATCGACAGTGCGGCAAGGATGATCACTATCGCAAGAACGCCTAAGCTGGCGCCTAAGATCAGGAATTTAGTCCGTCGCGTAAGCTTTTTGTACACTTGCGTCATGCGCAGCCGATTAAAGCAAGGGGCGCGCCACGGATTAGAAGGCTGCAGGGCGTATTTCGCTCTTCGTCAGGAACCGGCGATAGCCTCCGAGCGTCTGGTTGATGCGAAGGCTGGCGATGCCGCGCAAGACATGCAGGGTGTCGATCGACTGCGGCAGCAGAATGCTTTCATCGGGCTCCTGGAATTGCACGCGGGCAAACCGGAGGGTCATCTCGGACCGCTCGACTCGAATCGACGGTTGGAGACCGAAAAAGCCGCTCGGCATCGGCACGAAGAATGGCTTTGACAGCCTCACGTCAACCTGCATGACGTCATAGGTAATCGGATCGAACCATACGCGACCCTGGTGTCCGCCGCCTTCGGCCTCAAAGCAGTTTCCCTCCCACTTGATGCGAACCCGCTCGGGCGGCGTCTCGATGAAGTCGATTGCACGCGTGCCGGGAGGGGCCGTCTCGCGCTTCTCCGTCGATACCGTCTGGCAGCGAAAACCGATACCGCTGCTGATTGGCCGCAAGCAGAAAGGCCATCGGTTCGGGCGTCCCGGTTTTCGGGTCGGTACATTCGGGCCTGTGATTTCTCCGCGGGGGCCGCCCGTTGACGCTTTGCACGATGCGACCGACCCGAAATTGCTCCTCGCCGGTGCTGCGAGAATCGCGCGTGACGCTCAACTCGTAGGTCGTTACCCTGGGCTTGCCGTCCGGCGCGAGGCTGAATTTGAGATCCTGCTGGCGGACCGTCTCGGTGCAGATGATGCTGATGAAGCGATCGTAATAGTGCTGTGTGCGCGCGGCGAGCCCGGTCAGCATGCGCGCGAGATCCGGGGAGTGTTGTTGCGCCCGTAAGGCTTCAGCGCTCCAGATCAGCAGTGCACACGCAACCGCCGCAAACCGGTACACGCGACGATCTTATTGCACAGATTCGACGATGGCGGCGGCTTTTTCGATGTCGCCCCGGCACACGTCGAGATGGGTCACCATGCGGATGCGGTGCGTGTCGACCGGCACCGCCAGCACGCCCGCCGCGGCAATTTTCGCGAGAAATTCGGCTGACGTCATCCCGGTGGACTTCACGCTGAAGATGACGATATTGGTCTGCACTTTGGACGCGTCGAGAGCGATGCCGCGGGTCTGGGACAGTTTCTCCGCCAACAGCCGCGCATTGTCGTGATCCTCCTCGCAGCCGTTTCGGACCGTGTTCGAGCGCCACAAGGCCGGCCGCGGCAAGGACTCCTGCCTGCCTCATGCCGCCGCCCAGCATTTTGCGGATGGGACGGCATCGCTCGACGAAGTCTCGGGTGCCGACAATCACGGAGCCCACTGGCGCGCCCAACCCCTTGCTGAGGCAAAACTGCACCGAGTCCACGTTTCGGGTCATCGCCGCCACATCTTCGTTCAAGTAGGTGGCGGCATTGAAGACGCGAGCGCCGTCGAGGTGCACGTGAATCCCCTGCTCATGCGCGCGCTCGCATATCTCGTTGACGGTACGTGTCGGGTACACGGTTCCGCCGGCCATGTTTACGGTGTTTTCGAGGCAGATCAGGGTGGTCCGGGGGCGGTAATAGACGCGCGGGCGGATGGCCGGGGCGATCGCGTCCCACGATAACCGGCCGTCCTCGCCCTCGACTACCCGGGGGAGCACGCCGGCAAGCGCTGACAGGGCACCCATCTCGTAGTTGTAGATGTGGCCGTTGGTCTCGCAGATGACTTCCTGCCCCGGGTGCGTTTGCGCCATCACACACGCCAGGTTCCCCATCGAACCCGACGGAACGAACAGCGCCGCCTCGCGGCCGAAAATTTCAGCGGCGCGGTCCTGCAGCCTGTTCAGCGTCGGATCTTCGAGGAAGACATCGTCGCCAACCTCAGCTTCGGCCATGGCCCGGCGCATCGCGGCGGACGGTCTGGTGACGGTGTCGGAGCGCAGATCGATGACGGCCATGGAGGGACATGATAGTTGAAGGGGTAAGGGGTCGGGCTACCCCTTTGTCCCTTCCAGGGAAGGAGTTAGGCGACTCTGGCCAGCTTACGAACGACGATGCGGGCGGGCTGGTCGTCGTTGCATTCGTGCCACCAGACCCCGCTCTCGACCCACCAGCCGTTCTCTCCCTGGTCGTCAAACAGGATGCCGCACCGGCCGCAAACGTCGTATTCCAGTTTGATTTGGGCGTTCTTCTTCACAAACCATTTAGACTGCGGCAGGCGCGGACCTGGTTCCCTTAAAAAGGGACACTTTTTAGGGCTCCCGGGGCTGAAAATCGAGCGAAACCCCGTTCATACAGTAGCGCAGGCCGGTTGGACGGGGCCCGTCTTCGAACACATGCCCTAAATGCCCCTTGCACCGGGCGCAGTGCACCTCGGTGCGGGTCATCCCATAGGCGCGGTCCGTCGTCGTCTCGACGGCGCTTTCCAGGGGCGCCCAGAAGCTGGGCCAGCCGGTCCCGCTCTCGAATTTTGTGTCGGATGTGAAGAGTTCCTGCCCGCACCCCGCACAGCGAAAGGTGCCTTCGCGATGCTCTTTGTTCAAGGGGCTGGTGCCGGCGCGCTCGGTGCCGTGTTTTCGAAGCACCTGAAATTGTTCGGGCGTCAGTTTTCCGCGCCACTCGTCATCGGTCTGTGGAATATCCATTTCCCAAATTTATCAGATCGATCACGTCTATGGCGTTCGCCGCGGCGGCGCCAGACCCGGTATTGTCGAAGATGCACCACGTCTCGCGCGTTGTCCCTGCGTTTTCTGACAGTATCGACGAGGACACGAAGAGTGGAGATGTCGTAGGGCGAAAAATACATTCGCGGCGAACCATGCCAGCGATAGTAGACCAGACCGCTCCACCCGGCTGGTTCGTCGAGGCCGGCCGCGCGCGGCGGATCGGCAGCCACGCGGGCGACCTCGAACCTGGCCAGTGTGCGTGCCGCCCGCTCGGATAACCACGACGCGTGTCGAGGCTCACAGGCCACAGGGCCGGTGTGCATACCGCGCAGCAGATCGAAGAATCGTCCAACCCGCCGGTCGTCGTATTCGAACGACGGCGGCAGTTGAAGGAGCAGCGGGCCGCGCTTCGCGCCGAGCCCGGCCGATTCGTCGAGAAATCGCGCGAGCGGATCGCGTGCGCGCCTCAAACCGCGCTCGTGCGAAATCAATTTCGGGATTTTCACCGAGAATCTGAAGCCGCCAGGCACGGAAGCCGCCCACCGCTCGTATACCTCGAACGCATGCCCACGATAGAACGACGAATTGATTTCCGCGCCGTTGAGGCGCGACGCGTACCGCTGCAGCTGGGTTCCGGCCGGGGCGAACCGCTCTCTCACGGCACGTGGCACGTTCCATCCCGCCGTACCCACATGAACACGCACTGGCTTAAGGATAGACTCACGAAGTGCGCGCTGTCCTCATTCTGGGCGTGGCTGTCGCCGCCGTTCTCGCCGTTGCGTGGACGCAGCAGCGCCGGCTGATTTATTTTCCCTTTGGACGAATCCCCGATGCAGGCCAGATTCGAGTTGCCGGCCTGACTCCCGTGAGCTTTCCGACTTCAGACGGCCTGACCCTCAACGGATGGCACATCAAGCCAGATGACGTGCCGCGATTCACCGTCGTGGTGTTCAACGGAAACGCGGGGAACCGATCGATGCGGCTGGACCTGGCCCATGCGCTGGCGAAGCGCGGCCTGGCAGTTCTCCTGTTCGACTATCGCGGATTCGGCGGAAACCCGGGCTCACCCAGCGAAGAGGGCCTGCGGCTCGACGCGCGGGCGGTACACGAATATTTGATCGCACGCCCGGATGTCGATTCCGCGCGGATCGTCTACTTCGGCGAGTCGTTGGGCACGGCCGTCGCATCGGAGCTGGCTGCCACGCACCCGCCCGCGGCGTTGATCCTGCGCTCGCCGTTCGCCTCGATGTCCGAGGTCGGACAGCATCACTACACGTGGCTGCCGGTGAAATGGCTGCTCCGCGATCGGTACGCGACGGTGGACCACATCGGCGGCGTTCGATCGCCGGTGCTGGTGATTGCCGGCGACAGGGATCGCATCGTGCCCATGTCCCACAGCCGCCGTGTGTATGAAGCGGCCGGCGAGCCGAAAAAGCTGGTGATCATCCCCGACGCCGATCACAACGACGCCGTGATGTTCTCGGACGGGATGATGGTCGAGAGCGTCGCGCGATTTCTCGACACGGTCTATTAGACTGCACGCGGACATGGCCTCGGCGATCCCTCACGCATCTCGCTGGAGGCGGCAGCATTTGGAGGCGCTCTTTTTGCACTGAAACGCCAGTGACATGGAAGGGCCGTCCCTGTATCTCGCAGCCGAACAGCTGCAGCCTTTTGCGGGCGGTCCGATCCTGCTGGTTTCCGGGAACAGCAAGATCGGTATCGAGCGGCTCCTTGGCCAGACCCCGAGCGAGATCTTTGCTTGGGGGAAACACCTGGTCTTTCAGTTCGACGATTTCGCGCTGCGCGTGCATTTCATGCTCTGGGGCACGTTCGCGGCGACGGTAGAAGGCGTCTCGGTAACAGGCGACTACAGACGCGGTGGTCCCCCTCGGCTCGTTCTCGAATTCGCCAACGGCGAGATCACGATGTGGGCGGCGTCGGTGAAATTCGTGGAGGGCCCCTCCGCGAGGAGCACATACGACTTCAGCGCAAACGTCATGTCGGAGGAATGGGATCCCAGGGCGGCGATGAAAAAAGTCAAGGCGTTTCCGCGGGCGGAAATCGCCGACGTTCTGCTCGACCAGGCGATTTTCGCCGGCGTCGGCAACATCATCAAGAACGAAGTTCTATTCAGAACGCGGGTCAGTCCCTTCGCAAGAGTCCGCACGATCTCTGCTCACAAGCTGAAAGCAATCGTGGCCGACGCGCGGGACTTCTCGTTCAAGTTCCTCGAGCTTCGCAGGGTCTTTTCGCTGAGAAAGAACCTCGAGGTGTACGGGCGCAGCGTCTGTCCACGTTGCGGCGGCAAAGTCGCGAGGCGCATTCACGGACAGCGTGCCAGGCGCAGCTTCTTCTGCGCGAAATGTCAGCACGTGCGGATCAGCGGACCTTCCACGAGGCCGACACCACGCTCATCAGCCGGAACGAGTACTGGTACCGTCCTTCAACGCGATGGAGCCGCCCGGACACGTCGAAAAACGCCGCGCGCGCGAGCGTGAAACGGCGCGCGAGCCCCGCTTCCGCATAATCCCGTATGCCGTTGTAACGGTCGCCGGTCTGATACGTCGATTGATAGTTCGCGTCCCCCTCGTCTTTCATGAAATTGCGTCCCCGCCAGAAGATGACATGTCCACGCCAGGCATTTCGTTCGGCGGCAGCCCGGCCGAAAAATGCGGCGCCGTCGCGGCTGAGATCGGGACGCGCGCGGTCCGGAACATATCGCGAAGCCGCGGCGAGAAGCTCGAGCGTCGCCAGGAGACCTCCAGCTGTCGAGCCATCCAGCTTGACGCCCGTCGCCCCCGCTGTGCTGTCGGCCACAGTGCCAGAGGCGTAAAGCTGCCCACCTTCGTGCACGACGTGCAACTGCAGCGGAACGGTCAGGATGCGGCCGAGCCGCAGATCGGCTCGCAGACCTCCGTCGAACCGTTCGCGATGGCGTAGCGTGTTGAGACGCTGCCATGCGAGCCAGAAGTGATGCTCGAGCCGTGCGCCATCGAACTCCCACGCGATGCCTGCTTCGTACGGGCGCTCGTATGAGAGCGTCTCGCGCTGGAGCGGCGGGAGCAGCCGGTGAGGTCCGCCAAGGTCAGGGCCGAGGGGCATTTCAGTGTCCGGCGGCGGCAGCGTGCCGAACACCAGCGACGAGCGACTCGTGCGCACCTGGAGCGCGATGACTGGACGCACTTCTTCGAATGCCTGTTCCGAACCAAATCGCTGATTGCCAAATACGCCTGCCGATACCGCGACGCGTTCGTTCAGCCAGACCTCTCCGGCGACACGCCCCGCGGCACCGAAGATCGTTTCTCCGTCGCGGAAGGGCCCGTGAAATTCGGTGTTGTCGCCGTAGAACAGCAAGTCGGCGCGGATGACGATCTGCTCCTGAGCGAATGCGCTCGGTGGAGAAAATGCCGCGCCGAGCGCCAGAAGGACTCCAAGCACCGGAGCACGCGATCGACCCACCGCGCGTGCGACGGTGTGGCGCATGCGCTATACAATAACGCACCTGTCTGGAGCGATTTTCCCGCGGCCGCTGCTCGTTCTCCTGTTCGCGATTGCCGCGTCCCCCGCGTTCGCGCAAGACACTCCATCTCTGAGCCCTCACGACGACGCATTTGCAAGAGGAAGATGGCGGGCAGAGTTCGCCGTACAGGCAGCGCTCGAGGCGTGGAACTACAACCCTTCTCACGAGGAGCTTTATGGGCTCACGCAAGGCGTCACATATGGAATCAGGAACGGCCTGGTCTGGATCGCGCGGCAACGGCTGTTCTACGTGTCGCAGCGCAAGAACGACTCGAGAGTGCTGGCCCTGACGAGCGGCCTGCGCGGCCGTGTGTATCGACGAGGCGCCGCCTCATTGTTCCTGCAGTTCGACATCGGCGTATCGGACGCGGCGGTCGCGGTGCCCCCAGGCGGAACCCGATTCAATTACCTTGCGGCAGGGGGTGGCGGCGTCGCGATCCAGCTCAACCACCGGCTGCAGGCCGTCGCGGCACTCGAACTGATTCACCTCTCGAACGCGGGAATTGCAGGTCACGATCGCAACCCCGACATCGAGGCGATCGGCCCGTCTCTCGGCCTGACAATCGGCTTCTAGCCGGACCGCTGGCGCCGCTGCCGCTCCAGCTCGTCGACGGTCTTCGGCCAGTCCTCCCTCAGCAGTTTCGACAGCGCACGGTCCGCGAGCAGCCGTCCCTCGGTCTGACACGTCGGACAATAATTTGCCTCGTGCTCGCCATGCACGATGCGCTGCACTGGAGTTCCGCAGCGAGGGCATGGCTGTCCGAAACGGCCGTGTACAGCCATCCCGTCATGGAAGGCGGTCACCTTTTCCGGAAACGCGCCTCCGGCTTCTTCCTGCAATTTCTTCGTCCACTCAACCAGCGTCTCAACTGTCGCAGCGTGGAGCCGGTCGGTCTCTGTTTTCGTCAGCTGCCGGGTCTGTTTGAACGGTGACAGCCGGGCGCGATGCAGAATTTCATCTGAATACGCGTTGCCGATGCCGCTGAACAGGTGCGGATCAGTCAAGGCCCGCTTGAGCGTATGACTTTCCTTTTGAAGCGCGGCCGCGAACGCATCGGCGCCGCCCGGCGCGATTTCCAAACCACCTGGATCGAACGCGCGAAGGTCCGGCTCGCCATGGACGACGTGCAGCGACGCGCGCTTCTGCGTTGCCGCCTCGGTCAGCAGAAAGGTAAAGTCGGCAAAGTCGAACGCCGCGAGCCCGACCTTCCTTGGAATCACCGCTCCGCGGTCGCGATATTTGAACCTGCCGGCGACCATCAGATGAAAGACGAGGAACAATCCGCCGTCCAGCTCCCACACGATCCGCTTGCCGACACGACGTAGCCCGGCCACGGAGCGGCCGACTGCGGCGTCCAACGGCGGCTCGACAGACCGCAGCAGAAATGGCGTGGCCATCCTGATCTGCTCGATCGTCTGCCCGACGATGCGCGAGCGGAAGGCGGAAAGATAGAGCTCGACGTCCGGCAACTCAGGCATCGGTGTCTCGTGGCGAGGGCGCCTCTCGTCCCGTTGTCGCCCGGTAGATGTCCTGCAGGCTTTGAAGAGTATCGGCTTGCGCGGCTGTCTTATCGGGCCGGTATCCCTTCACGCGGGCGAATCTCAGCGCAAGTCCGCCCGGATATTGCGGACTTTCCTGGATATCGTTGAACGCAATCTCGACGACGAGCTCCGGCCGCACGAACACGATATGCCCTTCGCGCCCAACTTCGCGTTCGAGCAGGACAGCCGTTTGCCATTCCAGGATCTCGTCAGTCATTCCCTTGAACGTCTTACCGAGCATGACGAACCGGTTGCGAACTGGATCCCGCGCTCCGAGATGAAGATTGCTGAGCCACCCGCGCCGGCGCCCGCTGCCCCATTCGGCGGCCAGCACCACGAGATCGAGCGTACGCACCTGCTTGATTTTGAGCCAGGCGCTTCCGCGGCTGCCTGCTGCGTACGGCGCCACAAGCGACTTGGCCATCACTCCCTCATGTCCGGCGGCGACGGCAGAGTCGAAGAAAGACGCGGCCGCATCTTCGTCGCCGATCACGCGGTGAGGAACGGTGAAACCGCCGGCAATCGATTCGAGCGTGGCAAACCGCTCTCGCTGCGCTGATGCGACGAGGGAACGTCCTTCGGAATACAGACAATCAAAAAAATACGGGGCGAGCGGAAGTTCTGATCTGTGTCTGTCTATGTCCAGACGACGGCCGAATCGTCTCATCGTCTCCTGAAAGGGGTAGGGCGTCCCGTTCGGCTGCATCGCGATGACTTCTCCGTCGAGAATCAATTCGCGCGCCGGAAACGATCGCAGTGCCTCGACAACTTCTGGAACCGCGGGAGTCACGTCGCGCAAAGCGCGCGAAAACACACGTACCTCCGAGCCTGCCTTGTGCGCCTGCACACGCGCGCCATCGATCTTCAGCTCGAACGCCGCCTCGCCGAATGACTGAAGAGCTTCGGAAACGCTCTCGCACGGAGACGCCAGCATCGGCTCGACAGGCCGGAACAGTTCGATGGTGTACCTGGACAGCGCGTCGATGCCCTGGCACAGAGAGGCGGAAGCGACCTCACCAAGGTCGCCGCACATCATCGCCGCTTGTCGAACCGCATCTGGCGGTGCGCCGGCGGCTTTCGCGACAGCCTCGACGAGGACACCTTCGAGCGCTCCTTGCCGCAGTTCGCCTGACATCAGGCGTATGAGGAAGTCCTGCTCCGCCGCGGTGGCGCGGCTGAAGAGGTTCCTCAGCAGATCCAGTCTCACCTGAGTCACTCCGGCGCCGCTGACGCCCGCAAGCCGCGCGAATACCGCGTGGACGTCGAGCAACTCCAGCGTCGGCTCGTTTGCAGGGACCGTGTCGCGCGCCCTTCCGATGACGGACCATCCGATGCCGATGCGCCCCTGAAGCAGCCCGCCGGACAGAAACGACACGGCAACCCTCACCTCGTCAGCGGTAAGGCGTTTCAGCAAGTCCGCCAGCCGGCTCGTCTTCTCCAACCGCGCGCGGGTGCGCGCAACCGCATCGGATACGGTGACCAGCTCGTGGAAACGCATCTATCTATGCTACAGAAGACGCGGAAGGGCTCACAGTGGCATGGACAAGCATGGAACGTTCGCTTAGACTCGCGCGCGATCGTCCTGGAGGTCGCTTGAACACAACACAACGGACAGGGTTCGCCACGCTCGCGGCTGTCGCGATATTGATCGGCGGCGCAAGAGAATTGTCGGCCCAGGAGCCCCTGCGCGCCGTCATTCAGCTGCGCGCCGATGTCGAGCTCGCGCCGTACGCTCGTGACTTCGTGCCGGACGCGCGAACCACCAGGAGCGACTCCTCTACGTACCATCGCCGGGACGTCGTAGGGGCCGCGCAGCGTCTCGAGCGAAAGTACGGATTTCGCGCGACGAATTTCTACAGCCACGCCATCAAGGGATTCGCCGCCACTCTCACTCGTGCGCAACTGCACGGCCTCGAATCAGATCCCCTGGTGGACACCGTTGAAATCGAGAACGTCATCAGTCTCGGTCCCGTCCTCCCGGCGGCCGATCCCAGTCAGGTCGTGCCGTGGGGCATACCGAAGATCGGCGCGGATGTCAGCACGACGCAATCCGGGAACGGTTCTGGAACGGTCACGGGGGCAATCCTCTACATCGTCGATACCGGCATCGATACAACTCATCCGGATCTGAACGTCGTCGGCCACATCTCGTTCCTGTCGGGGCCGAACGCCGACTGCCACGGCCATGGAACGGCGGTATCTGGTATCGCGGCCGCGCGCGACAACTCGAGCTACGTGGTTGGAGTGGCGCCCGGAGCACCCCTCGTTGGCGTCAAGGTCATGACCTGTGATGGACTGACGTTTCCTTCGATCATCGTTCAGGCGCTCGACTGGTTGACGGCGAACGCGGTGAAGCCTGGGGTCGTGAACTTGAGCCTCGGCTCGGCGATACCGCTTGCCGCCACCAATGCGGCCGCGCGCGGCGCAGCGGCGAGCGGGTTGGTTGTGGCGATCGCGGCTGGTAACGGCAATCCGTTCACGGGCGCACCGATGAACGCCTGTGCGACGTCACCCGCCTCGGCGGGCTATTTTTATGGCTTTCCGAACGGCGTCATCACGGCCGCCGCAACCGACGAGAACGATCAGGAAGCGAGCTTCAGCAATTTCGGGATTTGCGTGGACATCTGGGCTCCCGGTGTGTCGCTGACCTCGACGTCGCTCATGGCGAGCGGAGGACTCACGACCGCGTCGGGAACATCCTTCTCTTCACCATACGTGGCTGGGGCCGCGGCGTTGCTGCTGTCGCGCTTCCCGACGTTGACGCCTCCGCTGGTCGAATACATCATTCAGCAGACGGCAGCGGCGCCGGGTACGCTGAGCCGCGATGGACGGCCGATTCGACGATTGTCGATCGTGTATTTCTGACGGTACCTCAAAACGTGAGTCCGGCGCCGATGTGCGCCCGGGTTCCAGATCCCAGACCACGAGCCACGGCGAAGCTGATGCGGAAAAGCGGCGCGGTCGCCCAGATGCCCGCGCCTACACCACGCTCCATCTTCTGCTCCGCCAACCCCTGCCCCTTGTCGTACGCCGTGGCTACGTCGAAAAATACGCTATAGCCAAATCGCGCCATGCGCAGCGGGGATGTCGTCGGCACTCGAATTTCCGCCGAACCGGCAACGAGCGTGTCGCCGACAGCATAGCCGGCGCGAAATCCTCTCAGGTTAGCCGTGCCGCCGAGCACCGACTTGTAGAACGCGGGCGCCGGCTCGCTGAAGTCTTCGCGTAAGCCTCTCATCGACAGCACCGCGCCACGAATCAATCCGACGTACACGTTCGCATCGAGTTCGGTTCTCACCGGGCTTCGTCCCGGCAAGCGCAGCTTCGCCACACCTGCGCGCAGGAATACCGCATTGCGCGGCATCAGGGGATCAACTCTGGTGTCCACCGTCACATCAGCGCCCACGGAACGAGCGGTGTTCTCTTCCCCGGCCAGCGAGGTCGATTCCCACGCGACTTCAGTGCCCGCGCGGACCTCCCGCATGAGCGACCAGTCGGCCCTGCCCCAGACGCGCTTCCGATCGGCGTCGTCATCGAAGAACGGATGTGTCCGGCGTTGAAGGAATGCTCCGGTGCGAAGCCGCGGCGCAGCTCTTGTGGAGAACTCCTGTTGATATTCGGCACCAACCCGTTTGTCGCCGCCCCAGCTCGCGGGCAGGACAAGGCGGCGGCGGGGCGAGCGATGGCCGGCGATGGCAAACTGCGCCCCATATGTGAGGCCATATCCGTCCTGCGCGGTGAGGATGGGCACGAACATGACGTTGAATCTCGAGCGGCGCACGGCACGTGCCTTAACGGCGGGTGGGACGCCCACCGGCGGAACGTCGGGCGGTGCATCGATATCGGGAATCTCGACGCGAACGGGGCCCTCGTCGACTTGAACAACAATCAGAATCCGGGTGGGATCCGAAATCGAGGCGTAACGCTTGAGCACGTCGATCGACTCGAACGCGTCCAGCGCCTCCAGGCGAGTCGAAGCGTCGGACAGGAGCTTCTCGGAAAACGGAGCGCCGACAGCGAGACCGGACGCGCGAACGATGTCTTCGCTCGCGGTGATCGTATTGCCATGCACCTGGACGGCCACGATCACTTCCTGCTGCGCGGCGAGCAGTGCGGGAATGCACAGCACAGCGACTACGACCCCGACGGCGACGCGCGTCACGTCAGCGTTTCGAAGGACCGAGGTACTTTCCTCCGGTCGTGGCTTCTCGATAGCCGGAGTACTGAATGTCGTAATTGACCGAAAACAGGCCAGGCGCGAGCACAAACGACCCGGTCATGTCGATGCGGCGCGGTAACCACACCCCCGGAAACGCTTCAGTCATCACCATGTTCGCGCGAAGATCAGTCACGCGAACGAGCCACGACGCCGGCAGGAAATCGAGCCCGATGTTGTCGAACGTATATTTGACAATCTGCTTCTGACCAGGCTCGATCCAGAGGGTGACCAGGGAGACCTTGTTCATGAGCCGCTGCATCTCGTCGCCGTAGGCATCCGACTTGGATTTGGGCCCGGCCACGCTGTTGACGCGCGCCTCCGCCCTCGTCCCGGGCTCATCGGCAAACAGATTGGTGGGGTAGTACTCGACACGCAGCACGTCGCGCTTGTCGATCGTCTCACGGCCGACGAGCGCATAACGTCCGCCGTCGAATCGGAACTTGAGCATATACGCCGAGGAGACGAACTGCGGCTCTCGCGTCTGCTGAATGAGGCTCTGCAAGTCTGCTGGCGCAGGCTCGACCGTCTCGGTCCCTGGCGTTTCTTTTGCCCGGTCTTTCGCGCGCTCGTCCCTTGCTTTCACCCGCGACAAGAAGCTCTGCTCGTATTTTTCGCGGTCCGCCTCTCCGATGGCCACGCCATTGAATCGCACGGGGCTTCGCACGAAAAATCCGTCTCGCGGATACCACATGTATTCGCGCCTGGCTCCCCAAAGCAGCATCTCGCCGGGACCACGGAACTCGACGCGCTCCTGTTCATCGAGGATGTACTGCTGGACCTTTTTCCAGTTGTCGTCGCGCCGCAGAAGCACCTGCTGCATGAAGGTGTCGAGCTCGGTGGTCGCCGCTTCCGGTGTCTGGGCCGTAGCAACCACCTGAAACATCAGGAGCCCGAGAAAAAGAGCTGTTTTCAAGACGTGCATACCTCGTCCATGTACATACGTAACAGGAAGCGTCGCGGGTGCACCTCATACCACCTTGAAGACATGGATTGACTGATCGGTTCTGGCGCTTCGCTTCGGGTGCCGCTTCTTCCGTAAATCGGAAACCGCCACCAACGTCGTGGGCGTCAGCCACGAGATGCCCTCGACGGTGTGATAGAGGCGCTTTCCCTTCTTCGTCCGCGGAAAGTCGTAAATGCGGCCTTTGCCGGTAATCCTCCACTCCCGCCGGTTGAGGCGTCCAATCCACAGGCGTGACGACTCCTGCGAGACCACGGCAATGCGATCGCCTCGGAGAGCCATGCCCGCATAGTCCTGGAAGTCAACGTGGCCAGGCAACTTGATGATGGCGACCGGGTGCCACGCGCCCTGGCGCCGCTGCAGCACGTGTATCCGTCCCTTCCCATGCGCGGGTTTCTTTCGGCTGCGCCGGCACCCATTTCCCTCACACAGCGCCAGGAGGTAGTTGCGGCCGGCCGACTCCACCGCGGCGAGGCCTTCGAAGCCCGTGTTCCGGCTCTCGAAGGCGAAGTCCACCCACGTGCGGCCCTTGAGCCGCCAGCGCGAGTCGGCTTCCTCGACGATTGCCTTGTAAGTGCCGTCGGCATGCTTTTCGGCTTCGATCATCAGAAAAAAACGCCGCAGGTTCGGGTTATAGCTGACAGCTTCGTAGCCTTCTCCTGAGCGGCGCGCGCCGACCCACTGATTCCGCTCCGAATCGAGCCGGAGGCTTGCGTCTATCCGCGCCACCCGGCGGGTGTTGTCGAGGACGACGAAGCAGTCGGATTTGACGACAATGACGCCGCTCGCTTCAAAGACGGCGGCCGGTTCGGGAGGGGGAAGGAGATCCGCGAGCTTCCGTTCTCGCAGAAGCCGCAGCGCTCGGGGTTTCGCCATCCGTCAATGTTAATGGCGCCGGCGCCCAAACCCGAACCTTTTGCGAACCTTTTGCTCAGCTGAATCGGCAGTGGGGGTTACGATATCGCCATGCGCTACACGCTCACGGCCGTCTGTCACGGCATCCTGGTCTCCACTTTTGTGATCGCACCCGCGGCCGCGCAGGCACCTGACCCGGGCCGCGAGATATACACGAGCCGCTGCGCCGGTTGTCATGGCACCAATGGCGGCGGCGGCGAGCTCGGGCCGAGCATCCTGACGCGTGTGCCGGCGCGAACGGATGAGGAGCTTGCGGCGGTCGTGCGCCATGGACTGCCCGCCTCGGGAATGCCGGCGTTCGCGAACGTCAGCGATGCGGACCTGGCGGATCTCGTGAAGTTTCTTCGCACGCTGAAACCGCACGAGGGTTCGGCCCCGACGCCGCGGACGATTGCCCTCAACGGCGGCGGCTCGATCGCCGGAATCGTGATGAACGAAGGCCCGGCCGACCTCCAGCTGCTGGGGCACGATCGAAAGATTCATCTCTTTCGCCGCGCCGGCAACGGGTTCCGGTCGGTGACGTCCCAGGCCGATTGGCCCAGTTACAACGGCGCGACCCACGGCAGCCGCTTCAGCGCGCTGTCGCAAATCTCGCGGAGCAACGTCGCGCGGCTCGCGCCGCGATGGGTCTTCAGCCTGGGAAACACCTCACCGCTCCAGGTGACGCCGGTCGTGGTAGATGGCGTCATGTACGTCACGACAGCAAACCAGTGTTACGCGCTCGACGCGGGTTCGGGCCGCGAGATCTGGCATTATTCGCGTCCCCGCACCCGAGGGCTGATTGGCAACGCCGCTGGCGGCGTCAATCGCGGAGTAGCGGTCGCCGGCGACCGGGTGTTCATGGTCACCGACCACGCGCACATCATCGCGCTCAGCCGCGCGAACGGCGCGCTGCTCTGGGAAACGGAGATGGCGGACTGGCGCCAGAATTACAACGCCACCGGAGCTCCCTTGATTGTGGGCAATCTGGTCGTCGCCGGGACGTCGGGCGGCGATGAAGGCGTGCGTGGATTTCTGGCCGCGTACGATCAGGCTACCGGGAAAGAAGTATGGCGCTTCTGGACGGTGCCGAATCCCGGAGAGCCGGGATCCGAGACCTGGAAAGGGCCAGGAATTGCGCATCCAGGAGCGGCCACGTGGTTGACGGGTACTTACGACCCCGAGCTCGATACGCTCTATTGGCCTACGGGAAACCCAACGCCGGACCTTTACGGAGACGATCGCCTGGGCGACAACCTGTATTCGGATTCAGTCATCGCGCTCGATCCGAAGACAGGCAAGCTGAAGTGGCACTTCCAGTTCACTCCGCATGATGTGTGGGACTATGACGCTCAAGAAACACCCGCGCTCATCGATGCCGTCTGGCAGGGAAAGCCGCGCAAGCTGCTGATTCAAGCCAATCGAAACGGGTTCTTCTACGTGCTCGATCGCGTGGACGGCAAGTTCCTGTTCGGCACCCAGTACGTGAAGAACGTGACGTGGGCGACGGGCCTTACGCCGGAAGGCAAGCCCATGCGTGTGCCGAACATGGAACCCTCTCTCGACGGCCGCCGGGTGTGCCCGTCTCTCGAAGGCGCGTCGAACTGGTATTCGACATCGTTCAATCCGGCCACTGGCCTCTACTACGTGCAGACCAACGACAAGTGTGGAGTCTTCACGAAGATTCCGACCGAGTGGGCCGCGGGCAAAGGGTATATGGGAGGTTCGTTCATGCAGGCTCCCGGCGAGCCCGCGCAACGAGTGCTTCGCGCAATCGACATCCAGACTGGTAAATCGAAGTGGGAGATCCCTCAAGTTGGCCCAGTCACTTCGTGGGGCGGAGTTCTGAGCACCGCGGGAGGCATCGTCATCTTCGGCGACGACAGCGGTGCGCTGGCCGCGGCGGATGCGGCAAACGGCAAGCTGCTGTGGAGCTTTCAGGCGAACCAGAACTGGAAGGCATCGCCCATGACCTATTCGTTCGACAACAAGCAATACATCGCTGTTGCGGCCGGCTCGTCGATTTTGGCGTTCGCCGTCCCCGACTAGGGATTTCAATGAGACGTGCATTTGCTGCGGTATTCGTTGCGCTTCTTCTCACCGGTCTGCTGCGCGGACAGAGCGCCGCGCCTCCGGTCGCCGCGTCCGATCTTCTTGCCGGCCTCAACAGCGCGGGACGATGGCTGACGTTTTCTGGCGACTATTCGGGACAGCGGCACAGCCCGCTGACCCAGATCACGCCTTCGAACGTGGCCGAGTTGAAGGAGCAGTGGGTGTTCGACTCGAAGCTGCCCGTCGGCGGCCGCGGCACGGAAGCCACGCCGCTGTTTTTCAATGGGCGGCTTTACGTCACCGGGCTCGCCGGCCATGCCTGGGCGATCGACGCAAAAACCGGCCAACCAGCGTGGACATACCGGCGCGAATATCCGACGGGAATGGCCAACTGCTGCGGCGCCGTCAACCGGGGACTCGGTGCGCTCGGCGATACGCTCTACATGGGCACGCTCGATGCCAGACTGATCGCGCTCAAGGTGTCCGACGGCACGGTGATGTGGGAAGCTCCCGTCGCCGATCCGTCGAAGGGGTACTCCATCACAATGGCGCCTCTCGTCGTCAAGGACAAGGTGATCGTTGGTGTGAGCGGGTCGGAGTTTCCGACGCGGGGATTCATCGACGCGTATAACGCGCGCACCGGGGACCGCGTGTGGCGCTTCTACACAGTGCCGGCACCGGGAGAGCCTGGCAGCGCGACATGGCCGTCGGCCGAGTCCATGGCGAAAGGCGGCGGCGGTGTGTGGGTGGCGGGCAGCTACGATCCGGAAAGCAATCTGGTGTTCTACGGCACGGGCAATCCCAATCCTGCGTACTACGGCGCCGACCGCGCGGGCGACAACCTGTACACCAGCTCGCTCGTGGCGCTCGACGCCGACTCCGGCAAGCTCCGGTGGCACTATCAGTTCACGCCGCACGATCTGCACGACTGGGACGCCGCACAGGTGCCTGTGCTGGCGACGCTGCCACTCAGCAAGGGACCCACGAAGGTCGTCATGGCCGCCAATCGCAACGGCTTCTTTTACGTAATCGATCGTGCCAGCGGGAAAGTGCTCCTCGCCCGGCCATTCGTCCAGACTGCATGGGCGAAAGAAGTAGGCGCCGATGGACGTCTGAAAATCCTGAATGATCTCGGCACCCCAGACGCGTGTATTCCCGACCATCGGGGCGCGACGAACTTTCCGCCGCCGTCTTTCGATCCCGCGCGCCGGCTGTTCTTCGTGACAGCTCGCGAAACCTGCGCCAACTACAATCCGGGGCCGCCGAACGAGCCGCCGCCAGGCAAAGTCATTTTCACGATGGGGCGCGGACCGCAGCGAGTGAGCGGACGGGACAGCTACCTCGCGTTGCGCGCGCTCGACGCGGTGTCGGGCGAGAAGAAATGGGAGGTCGCGTACGCCCCTCTTCCATCGACTCGCGGCGCTGCGTTCGGCGGCGGCGTTCTGTCTACCGCGGCCGGTCTCGTGTTCGCGGCAGACGACGACGGGAATTTTCGCGCGGTTAATTCCGATGACGGGCGGGTGCTGTGGCAGGCGCAGGTCGGGGCATCGCCGGCCGGCGCGGGGCCGATGACGTACATGTTGAACGGCCGCCAGTGGATTCTCCTTGCGGCCGGAGCGACAATTCGGGCGTACGCACGACCGGAGTAGCAAAAGAACACTGCCGGGCGGAAACACCCAGCGCCGATCAGGCACTGGATGTTTCCATTAGTCGGCCGCTTTACGATCGGCGTCTGTACCTGCGGGCCGCAACGAGCCCGAGGCCGAGCAGGGTGAGTGTGGCTGGTTCGGGGACCGCCGTCGGAGCGAGCGCGCCTTCGAACTGGAACCGATTGTCGTCGTAGTCGAGGTCTCCACCGCCGAATAGATCCTCGAACCCGACCACGAAAATTCCGGCGCCCAGGTTATCAACTCCGGCATGTAGCAAGCTATCTGGATTACGGCTCGCCGCCCCCATGAAATATTCACGGTTCGCGTCGCTGAGAACGCGGATTCCAAAGATGAGCTCGTCGCCGACAGAGAATCCGAAGCTGGCGGGATCGAACGTCACGACGACGCCCGGCGGCTCGTCGTTCATGATATTGATCACACGCGCGAAGGTGGAGTCGTAGAGCCCGAGCTCGCTCATGAACCCGGAACTGACCGGTAAACTCTCTACCGTGACAGTCCCTCCGGTGTAGAAAAGCTGGTCGCCAAGGATGGGCACTGCGTGGGCTGTCGTCGCAACAGAAAGCAGCATTCCGACGAGGCTCGACACAAGCACTGGCTTAATAGACATCTAAACTCTCCTTCGGTGAAAGTGACGCTAGGCATCGTCCCAGTGCAACAGGTGCACCCGCGCGATGTCGGCAAACCCCAGCAAAAGAGGCCGAGGTCGAGCTGAAGTCTGCCGTGGGGCAGCCTTTTGTAGCGGTAGGTCCCCGTAAGCCTCAGGCGAGCATTAACGAGCCTTAACTGAACCTGGGCATTCGCGCGTCCGGAGGCAGACAGAAATGTAATCGAACCTGGGCCGGCCGCTCGCGTCTAAGAGTACCGGGGGCTAGATGAGGACATCACGGTTCGCACTCGGCGCACTCACCGGTACGGCCCTGCTGGTCGTACTGATCGTCGCACTGACGGCGCTCGCAGCGCGAGCGGCGCGGCAGCGCGAAGCCACCTCGCCCGATGACGCGCACGTGCATCCGCAGGCGGAGCATGGTGCGATCGAGTCGATGACAGGCTCTCATCAACATCATGCCGGCGCCCATATGAAGCTGAGCGCGTCTCGTCCGGCCAACGCGGCCGATCGGGAGCGGGCCGAAGGCATCGTCCACGCTGTGCGGGCGGCCATGGAAAGGTACAAGGACGCCCGCGCGGCGGAGGCTGATGGGTATCAGCCGTTTCTGGCGCATCTTCCTCTACCGGAATACCACTTCACCAACTACAGACACGGCTTCCTCGAGGCGTTCACCTTCAACCCATCGCGCCCGACGTCGTTGCTGTATCGGAAGAGCGGAGACGAATACAAGCTCGTCGGGGCAATGTATACCGCGCCGAAGCGCTTTTCAGAGGAACAGCTGAACGAACGCGTTCCGTTGAGCGTTGCGCAGTGGCACGCACACGTGAATATCTGCATGCCGCAGAAAGACGCGGCGAAGCCCGATTGGCGGCTGTTCGGATTCCAGGGCACGATTGCCGATTCGGCGGCGTGCGACGAGCGAGGAGGGCGTTTCTTTCCGCAGATTTTCGGCTGGATGGTTCACGTCTATCCCTACGAGCGGGACGTCGCACGGATCTGGGGACACGCAGCCCGCTGAGGACAATCCCTCCGGCCAGGTTCTCGGTTCGTACTCAGCGGCCAGACGAGAGTTCTTTGACGACCCGCTCGAGCTCCGATCTGTTTGCCAATGGCGCATTGCTCGCCAGTGCCGCCCGCAGCTCCGTCAGCGCCTGCGCGTTGGAACCGTTCTTCGCATAGGCGAGCCCCAGATGCGCCGCGATATCCATTCTGCCCGGCGCGAGTTTTCTCGCTTTCGAAAGCGCGGCAACGGACTTCGTGTAGTCGGCTCGACGATAATGCACCCAGCCGAGCGTATCGAGCGCATCGACGTAGGTGGGTTCCAACTTGACCGCCGTTTCGGCAAGCCCGAGTGATTCGTTCAACGCCGTCGTATCTCGCGCCTGTTCCATGACAAGCCACGCGAGGTTATTGGTGGCCACCGCATTTCTTGTATCCGCTTTCACGGCCAGCCGGTAGCTCTCCATCGCCTTGGTCGCATCCTTCGACGCGACGTAGGCATCGCCGAGATACGTCAACGCCGCGGTATCGTTTGGGCTCTTGGCCAGAGCCGATTGAAGTTCCTGAATCGCTTTCGCGGCATTGCCCTCGGCAAGGAGAAGATTCGCGATGACGTGGTAGGGCGTGGTGCCGCTGCCGGGCACCGCCTTCCAGGCTTCGAGCACGCGATACGCTTCGGGCCCGTTCCGAAGCATCATGTAGGCCTCCGCCTGACCCAAATACCCGGCGGCGAGCCTCGGGGCGGCAGCCGTCAATGCTTTGTATTCCTGCACCGTCGCCGCGTGATCGTTCTTCGATCGTGCGATGGCTGCCAGATAGAACCGCGGCGTGACGTATCCGGGCTCTAATTCGAGCGCTCGTCTGAAGGCGGCGGCGGCATCATCGGTCCGCCGCTGTAGCAGCAGCACGACGCCGTGCATGTTGTGCGCTTCGGGCAGCTTCGGCTGCCGTTGGAGGATTGTTGCCACGCCGCGATCCGCCGCGGCGATCCGCCCCTCGTTGGCCGCGACCTGGGCACGGGCTAACTGCGCGTATATGTGGGTCGGGTCCTCTTTGAGAATCGCTTGAAGCAGCGCGTCGGCCTGCTTCAGATCGCCATCGGCCAGATGGCCAATAGCCCTGTCGAACTGCTGCTGCACGCGACCGGCCGCACGCAGATCGATGGGTTCAGCAGCGGCGATAGCGGCGAAGACGATGCTCGCAATGGCAGCAGCGGCGAGGCGCGCCGGGTGGGAAATCACACAGGTCATGCGACGCTCCCGTTCACAGACAAAAAAAGGGTGGCAGGCGAGTACGCCCTGCCACCCTTATCGTAGCGGGAACCGTGGAGATTTAGCCCTTGCGCCGGCGGTAGCGTTTGGCCCCAGCCCCTGCCAGCCCAAGCGCCAGGAGCGTCATGGTGGCCGGCTCTGGAACTGCCGTCGGCTCGCCGATTATCGCCTCGCCAGTGACATTGAACACAGCGAGGAAGATGTTGTCGTTGGCGGACGGATTGAAGTTGTTCACGACGATCGACATATCCCCGTTCGTGATGTACGGCACCAGATTGTACCGTTCGTGATCATCGGCGTACGTGGGAAGGAACATCGAATACGGATCGTCGAAGCTGCCCATGGTAAACAGAGCCCCGTTGACGGCGTTGTTCGGCGGGCCCGGCACGGCATCGTCGTAGTTGCCGGCATTTTCGGTGATGATCGTTCCGTTCACCGTGACTCGCGAGGACTGTGGGCCGCAGTTGGCGTCGCCGCAGCTGAAGTCGATTCCCAGATACATCTCAGCCACGAAACCTGGCGCACTCGGGTCGAGGGGAGCGCTGAAGTTGATGGAGGTCGTGTCGCCCGACGTGGCGCTGAAGCCATCGAGGATACCGACGGTCGACGTCGGCAACGACGGCAAGGAGTACACGACAACGAGGGCCTCGCCATCTTGGGTCGAGCTATTGCCTTCCGTTACCGTAAAGTTGTAGAGACCGCCGGGCCGCCGTCGATCACCGAAGCCACGATGGCGGTGACGTCCGCACGCGCCATGGAGTTCGAGCAGCAGATATCGGGGTTCGTCACCGGCGCTCCATACACGACGGGAGTACCGTTCAGGTCGCTCGAGACGCCAACGTGGCCCGGATTGCCCCACGTCGCGGTATACAGAAAGGCGGCGACGACGGTCGCCCCCACCGGCACGCTGGCCGAGACAGTGCCGGACGTTGCCGCCGAGCCCCATCCATCGGTGGAGACGCCGACGGTGCCGGTGTAGTTGGCAAAAGTCGTGAGGGCTGCCTCTGACGGCGCGGCGGCAAACAAAGTGATGAGCGCGACGACTACGGTTGTGGCGCGGCCTTTCATCGGGACCTCCTCAAAACCTGAATCGAGATTGCACTGCCGGGGGCGCTATGGAGCAAACCCGAGGCCACCAAACCACTAGCTGCACAATCAGATCATCGCGCCTGCACGAGTCCGTATCTTCTTCTAAATAAAGGATATTAGTGTTCGGTTATCTCACCTTAACACTTATGACGTGGCACCGCTTCGCGAGAAAGTCTCCCTGGGAGGCCCCTAATTTCTCAGTCCCTCATCCGTCCAAAAAGCAAAAGCCCAGCGCGATTTCTCAACGCTGGGCTTTCTTTCACGAATACTCCCGGCAGCGACCTACTCTCCCATGCAGTTGCCCACACAGTACCATCGGCGGTAGCAGGCTTAACTTCCGTGTTCGGAATGGGAACGGGTGTGGCCCTGCTCCTGTGACCACCGGGAACTCGACGCCAGAGCTTTCGCTCGTGGCGGCCTGCCGACGCGCGCAGTGCGCGAGGGCGGGCAAAACTCAAAGATCAAGGGAACTGATCTTCAACAACTCAATATTCTGCACACGATAGCTTTTCCAATCCACATTGCACGCAGAGTGCAAAAAAATATGGTCAAGCCGCACGGCTTATTAGTACCAGTCAGCTAAACGTATCGCTACGCTTACACATCTGGCCTATCAACCTGGTCATCTTCCAGGAGCCTTTAGGAGCCTTATGGCTCGGGACATCTCATCTTGTGGAGGGTTTCACGCTTAGATGCATTCAGCGTTTCTCCCTTCCGGACGTAGCTACTCGGCGCTGCCACTGGCGTGACAACCGATACACTAGAGGTCCGTCCAACCCGGTCCTCTCGTACTAAGGTCAGCCCCACTCAAATGTCCTGCGCCCATGATAGATAGAGACCGAACTGTCTCGCGACGTTCTAAACCCAGCTCACGTACCACTTTAATCGGCGAACAGCCGAACCCTTGGAACCTGCTACAGCTCCAGGATGTGATGAGCCGACATCGAGGTGCCAAACCCTAGCGTCGATGTGAACTCTTGGCTAGGATCAGCCTGTTATCCCCGGCGTACCTTTTATCCGTTGAGCGATGGCCCTTCCACGCGGAACCACCGGATCACTAAAGCCTGGTTTCCCACCTGCTCCACTTGTAGGTGTCGCAGTCAAGCTCGCTTATGCTTTTGCACTCTATGGCTGGTTTCCAAACAGCCTGAGCGAACCTTCGCGCGCCTCCGTTACTCTTTAGGAGGCGACCGCCCCAGTCAAACTACCCACCTAGCAGTGTCCTCGATCTGGATAACAGATCTAAGTTAGAACGCCGGAACAATAAGGGTGGTATCTCACCGTTGGCTCCCCCAAGACCGAGATCCTGGGTTCAAAGCCTCCCACCTATCCTGCGCATATTGCGCCAGCATTCACTACTAGGATGTAGTAAAGGTGCACGGGGTCTTTTCGTCTAATCACGGGCAACCGGCGTCTTCACCGGTACCACAAATTCGCAGTGCCCCTCGTTGAGACAGCGCCCAAATCATTACGCCATTCGTGCAGGTCGGAACTTACCCGACAAGGAATTTCGCTACCTTAGGACCGTTATAGTTACGGCCGCCGTTTACCGGGGCTTCAGCTCGAAGCGTCGCCTTGCGGCTAACCTCTCCCTTTAACCTTCCGGCACCGGGCAGGCGTCAGACCCTATACGTCGTGTTCGACTTCGCAGAGTCCTGTGTTTTTAGTAAACAGTTGCTTGGGCCTCTTCACTGCAACTCTTTCCCGCTTCGCGGCGCGAGGCCGCTGACGGTAATAGAGCACCCCTTATTCCGAAGTTACGGGGCTAGTTTGCCGAGTTCCTAAACGAGGGTTCTCACTTGCGCCTGAGGATTTTCTCCTCGCCTACCTGTGTCGGTTTGCGGTACGGGTACCCAAAAGACTCCTTAGAGGATTTTCTCGGCAGCGTGGCGTCTGCGACTTTGCGGGCCTTACGGCCCTCGCTATAGCCCCTCAGGGAATGTGACTCACCGGATTTGCCGGGCGAGTCCCCCTACAGGCTTAAACCCACACGTCCAATCGTGGGCTCGCATAGCCTCCTGCGTCTCCCCATCGTAATAACGTCTTTCAAGTAGTTCCGGAATATTAACCGGATAT
>CAWKKU010000001.1:367500-544552 GCA_963850295.1 Vicinamibacterales bacterium
ACGACATCGCGGTCATCCGAGTTGAGCCAGAACTGGTAGAAGCGGAACGGCGACGTGCGCGACGCGTCGAGCCACACGGCTCCTGCTTCGGTCTTGCCGAATTTGGTTCCGCTCGCGGTCAGAAGCAGCGGCGATACCAGTCCATGGGCCTGCGCACCGCGCAGCTTGCGGATGAGATCGGTGCCGGCGACGATGTTTCCCCATTGATCGCTGCCGCCGACCTGCAGCCGGCAATTGAGCCGATCGTGCAGGACGAGAAAGTCGTACGCCTGAAGCAGCGAGTAGCTGAACTCGGTGTACGAAATCCCCTCCTCGCTCTCGATGCGCCGCTTCACCGATTCCTTCGCGAGCAGATAGTTCACGGTGAAGTACTTGCCGACGTCGCGCGAGAAACTCCATGGCGGTCATCGAGTTCAGCCACTCGCCGTTGTCGACCAGGCGCGCGGGATTCGTCGGGGCGTCGAAATCGAGGAAGCGTTCCAGCTCCGTGCGGATGCCACGGACGTTCGCCTCGACGACCTCGCGGCTCTGCAGCGTGCGCTCGACGGTTTTGCCGCTGGGGTCGCCAATCATGCCCGTGCCGCCGCCGACGACGCGCAATCGGCGAGTGGCCGGCACGTTGAAGGCGGGCGAGCGCCATCATCTGCATCAGGCTGCCGGCGTGCAGGCCCGGCGCGGTGGGATCGAAGCCGGCGTAGGCGGCGACCTTCTCGCGCGCGAGCAGCTCTTTCGTGCCCTGCGTCGCGTCGTACACCAGACCGCGCCACTCAAGTTCCGAGAACAGATCGCTCATCGAGTCCATTATCATAATGCCGTGCTGGTCAGCCGGCGCGCGGCGCTCAACACCCTCATGGCTGGCGGAGTCGGCACGGTCATCGGCGGCGGCGCGTACGGGCTCGCCTACTCGCGTCATCAGATTCAGGTCGTCCGCGCCACCGTGCCGGTCTCGGGTCTCCCTCAGGCCCTCGACGGTCTTCGCATCGGCCTGATCACGGATCTTCATCACAGTGAAATGGTGCCGGCCGAGGACGTCGTGCGGGCGGCGTCATTGATGATGTCGGAGCGCCCCGACCTGATCGTGCTCGGCGGGGACTACGTGACGTGGGGCGATCGGCAGTACGTCGCGCCGTGTTCAGAAGCGCTGACGGGTCTCGAGGCGCCGTTTGGCGTGTACGCCGTGGTCGGGAATCACGATGACGATCGCGATATGCCGGCCGCGCTGTCATCGCATGGATATGAGGTGCTGCGCGACGCGCGCACCACGGTGACGATCCGGGACGAAAAGATCGACCTCGTCGGCCTGCGGTTCTGGACGCGGCGCGCGCGCGATATCGCGCGGATCGTCAAAGGTGCCGGGTCGACGGTTGTGCTGCTCGCGCACGATCCGCGGCGGCTCGAGGAAGCGGCCGCGCTGAACATTCCGCTGGTGCTGTCCGGTCACACCCACGGCGGCCAGGTTGTGCTTCCCGTCGTCGGCGCGATCGCGGCGACGAAATTCCCCGTCGTCGCCGGCACCGGCTCGCGCGGCAACACGTCGATCTTCGTCAGCCGCGGCGTCGGAACCGTGTACGTGCCGTACCGGCTGAATTGCCCGCCTGATGTGTCGGTGATCACGTTGAGGCGCAGAGAAGAAAATCGGGGTCGGGTGTGATTTTACGTAATACGTAAAAATCACACCCGACCCGATTTATTTGGTCAGAAAGCGGCGGCCCTCGATACGCCAGCCGCCGTTCAGCAGCAGCTGAATCGCCAGCGGATAGAGATGGTGCTCGCGCTCCAGGATCCGCGCTGCCAGCGTATCGAGGTCATCACTGTCCTTCACCGGCACCGCCTCCTGCAGCACGATCGGACCGCCATCGAGCTCCGCCGTGACGAGATGCACGGTCGCGCCGGTCCACTTCACCCCATGCTCCCAGGCTTGGTATTGCGCGTTCGTTCCCGGAAAAGCCGGAAGCAAAGACGGGTGAATGTTGACGATAGCGTTCGGAAACGCGTCGAGGAAGACATGCGTCAGGAGACGCATGAAACCAGCAAGGCATACCAGGCGCACATTGCGCTCCTGCAGCACTTTTACCAGCGCCCGGTCGTAGTCCTCGCGCGTGGCATACGCGCCCTTGTCGGCGTGGTCGAGCACCACCGTTTCGATGCCCGCCTGTTGTGCGCGTCTCAGGCCGGCAGCATCGGGGCGGTTGGAAATCACGACCGAGATGTGTGCGTTCAACCGGCGCGAACCGATGGCGTCGATGATGGCCTGCAGGTTGGACCCGCGGCCGGAGATCAGGACTCCGAGTCGCCTCGAAAACGGATCAGATGTATTTTTCGGACCTGCCATTCGGGTACTCCTCTTGCTCGCTCGGCCGCATGCCACGCCGGGCTCAGTTCCGCGGAGACTTCATTTATCACGTAATGAATCGCGCCGCCAAACGCGCGCGCTTGTTCGATTGCGACACCGACTATACCGCCGTGGAACATCTTCTGGTCAGAGCAAAGGCCGACACCCACATGCGGCTCCTCGCCTACTGCGTGATGCCCAATCACTGGCATCTGATCCTGTGGCCGGCAACCGCTCATCAGATGTCGCAATTCATGCGACGTTTTACCGGAACGCATGCGCAACAGTGGCAACGCGCGCGGTCGAGTACAGGGTCAGGAGCCGTCTATCAGGGACGGTACCGGGCAATCCCCATTCAAACCGGACGGTATTTTTACAACGCGTGTCGATACGTTGAGCGAAACCCACTGCGTGCCGGGCTCGTATCGAGAGCCGAGGACTGGCTCTGGTCGAGCCTGTGGCGACGCCTTCACAAACCGGACGATCCGCTTTTGGAACCGTGGCCTGTTCCCTGTCCCACTGACTGGGTCGAAAAATTGAATGCGGCGAACGAGGGCGCAGACGAGGTCCGGAACGCGATCTCCAAGGGCGTACCACTTGGCGATCGTGACTGGGTGGTCGCTGCAGCTGCGGGCGCGGGCTCCACACCGAGTATCCTGCCGCGCGGGAGACCAAGAAAAGTGTCCCCGACAAATGACACCCGACCCCATTTATCTGACGGCGAGGGTGTCGCTGGAGTATTCGAGGCCTTTGGGGGCGATCAGCACGCGCTTGGTGGGACTCGTTTCGATGTGTCCCGCGCGCAGGGCGGCGAACGGGAACCCTTTGACCACATCGAGAACCGTCGGCACATCTTTCTCGGGCACGTAAATCGCGAACCCCGCGCCCATGTTCAGATTGCCGTACGCTTCGGCGTCGTCGACGTTGCCGACAGACTGGATGAACTCGAACACCGGCTGAGGCACCGGCAACGCGTCGACGACGTAGGCGAACGATTCGCGAGCGCGCATCAGCTTGCGCCAGCCGTGGCCGGTGACGTTGACCGCATAGTGAATGTCCACGCCGCGGTCGAGGCAATCTTCGACCGCTCCGACATAGATGTGCGTGGGATCCAGCAGCGCTTCACCGTACGGACGACCGTCGCGAAGCGGCGTGAGATACCCGTTCGGCGCCCGTTCGGCCACTGCCCGCGCCAGCGTCAGACCGTTGGCGTGAATGCCCGAGCTCTCGAACATGACAATCGCGTCGCCATGCTGAATGTTCGCCTCGATGAGGCGGCCTTTCGGCTTGATGAGGCCTATCGCCGATCCCGCCAGCACGGCCGTCGCCCGTTCGACGACACCATTGAGCGTCGGCGTCTCACCTCCACCCCACGCGCACCGGGCCAGCTCACACGCCTTTCGCCAGCCTTCAATCAGATCCGCGGCGCGGCTTTCGTCTTTGAACCAGTCCGACGACCCGACGCCGAGGTGCATCGCCACGGCGACAGGCAGCGCCCCGAGCGTAATCATGTCGTTGACGATCATCGCGACGGCATCCTGCGCGATGTGGTCGTAATAGGACCGGCCCGGCACGAGCCGGTACATCGCATCGGCGACGAGGTTCTTGGTGCCGAGTCCTTCCTCGACATGTGCGATGAAGCTGTCCGGCGTCTCGACGAGGTAGGCGCTTTCGCCGCGGCTCATTTCGACTTCCGAGACGCCGAGACGCCGCAGCACGTCCGCCGTGGAACGGCCGGCGATCTGCGCGCGGCGCTTGAACGGATCGAGCACTCCGTAGTCGACCCCCGAGCCGGCGTAAGTAATACGTTCCATCGAATGTTGTACGGTGCAGGCGCGCCCGCGCTCAGAACTCCAGCTTGTCGATGAGCGCCTGTCCGACGCGGCGAGTGTCCGACGATTCGGCAGCCTGCCAGTATCCACGGCGAACCGCCGCGAAGAAGCTCTCTTCCTCGTAGTCTTCCTCGAGCATGTCGAACCCCTCGGCGATGAGCGCGATGGCGCCCTCGGGATTTTTGTCCGCTCGAGGAACGACAGCATCATCGGCGTGTTGCGAATCGCCACCGTTCCTACGCCGAGCGCCAGCGGCGCCCGCGGCGGATCGACTGATGGGATGCCGATCTCGACGAGCGCGGTCAAAGCCTGCGCGTTTCCCGTGTTCGCCAGCGCGACAAGCGACGCCACCGTGTTGCGCAGCAGTTCCTGAAATCCGAGGTTCGACTCCGCGAACTTCAGCGTCTCGAATCAGATACGGCACATGGACGTCACAGTTGACGCCGAGCAGGCAAATCGCCGCCGCGATCGACGGCTGAATCTCGCGGGCTGCGGTGCGCTGCAGCGCCGCCAGCGTCTCCATCGCGCGCGGATCTTTCAGCTTGCCCAGGGCGATCACCGCATCGACCTGCAGCGGGCCGGTCAGCTGCGCAATCCGCATCAGCGGCTCGACCGCATACGCCGCCCGGTAGTCACCAAGCGCTTCGATGACCGCGCTCCTGAAGAAATCCTGGCCGCGCTCCACTTCGGCGAGCAGCGTCTTCCTGACACGCGGGTCGGCACTCTGCGCCGCAAGGGCGCGCACGAGCGCCGGACGCACGAACTCGCTTTCCTCCCGCTCGAGCGATGCTGAGCAACACGGGAATCATGCTCGGCGTCGGATGATGCTCGTAGTACATGTAAGCCACCGTCCGCACGCGATCGTTGGGGTTGCTGACGATCTCGTGGATGAGATCGGCGGTGCGCGGCATCGTTGAACGCCGTCAGCAGCACGAGCGCGCGGAACCTTACATATTGATCCTTGTGCCCTTCGACCGCGCGAATCAGCGCCGGCGCGACGGCGTCTGACGCGGCGCGCCGGAGCGAACGCGCAGCGTTCATGCGCACGGGAAACTCGAGATTTCCGAGCGAGTCGATCGCCGTCTGTATCGCCGCCGGCGTCATCGTCTGCGGGACCGCGCTCCTGATTGGCAGGCGATGGTTCGGGAGTTTGCGCAGGAACGCCCGGCGCTGCGGCGAGCGCGGCGAGCAGTGCGACACACCAGCCTATGTCTTGACGGCATTGTTGTCGAGCTTGAGCGCGAGCTGCAGATACGCGGCCTCATTGCGCGGGAACGCCACAGGATACTGACCCGTGTAGCAGGAGGTGCAATACGACGTGCGCTGCGTCCCGACAGCGGACAGCAGGCCCTCGAGGCTCAGGTAGCCAACGCTGTCGGCGCCGATGTACTTCTGAATCTCCTCGAGCGTATGCGTCGCGGCAATCAGCTCGGACCGGCGTGGCGTGTCCACGCCGTAGAAACACGGAGAGATCGTCGGCGGGCAGCTGATCCGCATGTGCACTTCCTTCGCGCCCGCCGCCTTCACCATCTTCACAATCTTGCGGCTCGTCGTGCCGCGCACGAGCGAGTCGTCCACCAGCACGACGCGTCTGCCGTCGAGAATGCTGCGCACCGGATTGAGCTTTACGCGCACGCCAAAATGGCGGATCGACTGCTGCGGCTCGATGAACGTCCGCCCGACGTAATGGTTGCGGATGAGGCCGACACGCATCGGAATACCCGATTCCTCGGCGAATCCAATCGCCGCACACACGCCGGAGTCGGGCACCGGCACGATGACATCGGCGTCAACGGGCTTCTCGCGCGCCAGCAGCCGTCCAAGGTTCGTGCGCACTTCGTTGACGCTTTCGCCGAACACGTAGCTGTCGGGCCGCGCGAAATACACGTGCTCGAACACACACTGCGACGCGGGCGCGGCGGGAAACGGCTTGAACGACTTCACGCCCGACGCGCTGACGATGATGATTTCGCCCGGCTCGACATCGCGCACGTAGGTCGCGCCGATGAGGTCGAGGGCGCACGTCTCCGAGCAGACAATCACGGCGTCGCCGAGCCGGCCGAGGGCCAGCGGACGGAATCCATGCGGATCGCGCACCGCGATCAGCCTGTCCTTCGTCATCAACACCAGCGAAAACGCTCCCTGCACGTGCGAAATCGCTTCGACGATCGCGTCGTCGCTGTTGGCCGCGCGCGATCGCGCATACAAGTGCAGAATCACTTCGGTGTCGGTGCTCGTCTGGAAGATCGAGCCGCGGCGGACCAACTCGTCCTTCAGCTCGGTCGCGTTCACCAGATTGCCGTTGTGCCCGATGGCGATCTGCCCGTGCCCGCACTCGATGAGAATGGGCTGGGCGTTGTCGAGTTTGCTGTCTCCCGAGGTGGAATAGCGGACGTGGCCGATGGCGATGTGGCCCGGCAGCTTCTCGAGCGTCTTCTCCGAGAAAGCGTCGGCGACATACCCCATCGATTTGGAAATGCGCACCTCGCGAGCCGTCAGAGGCCGCGATGCCGGCGCTTTCCTGGCCGCGATGCTGCAGCGCGTAGAGGCCGAGATAGGTGAGGTTCGCAGCTTCGGAGTGGCCGAAAATGCCGAACACCCCGCATTCTTCTTTTAGTTTGTCGTGGGGCCCCATGCCCGACGTGATGTCGCCGAACCTGCGGTCGCGCGGCTTTGGTCGCAGCGATTTTCTGCTTAGTGGTCATTTCACCCTTCTGCTTACGCAGCTCGCTGCTTGAAAAATTTATCCAGAGCGCTGTCCCAGGCCGTCTCGGCCTCGTTCACCGCGATGTCGAGAACACGACTCCCGTTGATTGAGACGTTGATTCGGCCGGTTCCGGTCGTTCCAATCTCGCGCGCCGGGACTCCGAAAGCCCTGGCCCGTGCCAGCAGCTCCGCCAGCGCGCGCGCGCTCCACCGAGACGACGACCCGCGACGCCGACTCCGAGAACAGCGTCGATGGCGATGTCCAGGCCGGCGGCGCGTCTACTCGCTTCGAGATCGACGGAGAGACCGACACCGTTCGTGCCGAACGTGCACTCGGCGAGGGTAATCGCCACGCCCCCCTCGGCGCAGTCGTGCGCCGACCGGATCAGCCCTTCACGCGTGCCGGCGACCAGCAGCTGCTGAAGCCTCTTCTCAGCCGCAAGATCGACCTCGGGCGGCATGCCCGCAATCACCCGTTCGGCGACCTTGAGATACTCACTGCCGCCGAGTTCGTGCCGGTTCTCGCCCAGCAGCACAATCGCGTCGCCAGCGGCACGGAAGCTGCGGCCGACAACATGTCCCGCGTCCTCGATGAGGCCGACAACGCCAAGGACGGGTGTCGGGTAGATCGCTTTTCCGTCAGTTTCGTTGTAGAGGCTGACGTTGCCGCCGGTGATCGGAAGATCGAGCGCCTTGCACGCGGCCGTGATGCCCTCGACAGCCTTGCCGAACTGCCACATGATTTCAGGCCGCTCGGGATTGCCGAAGTTCAGGCAGTTCGTGGCGCCGATCGGCTCGCCGCCGGCACACGCCACGTTGCGCGCGGCCTCGACGACCGCGAGCACCGCGCCGCGATACGGATCGAGGTAGCAATAGCGGCCGTTTCCATCCACGGAAAGCGCTAAGGCGCGGTTGGTCCCTTTTACGCGAACGACTCCCGCGCCGGCGCCGGGCAGCACGAGCGTGTTGGTGCGCACCATGTGGTCGTACTGCCGGTACACCCAACGCTTGTTGGCAATCGCCGGCGATTCGAGGAGGCGGCGGAACGCCTCGCCGTCCGAAAGGGCGGGCCGCTCGGACAGGGCCAGCTTCTGCACGTCGTCGAGATAACGAGGGCGCTCCATCGGCCGGTGGTAGACCGGAGCATCATCGGTCAGCGCGCCGGTGGGAATCTCGGCGACGACCGTGCCGCGCTCTCGAACCCGCATCAAGCCGTCATCCGTGACGTCGCCGATGTGCGCGGCATGAAGATCCCACTTGTCGAAAATCTCCTCGACCTCGCGCTCACGGCCGCGCTTGACGACCAGCAACATGCGCTCCTGCGACTCGGAGAGCATGATTTCGTACGCCGTCATGCCCGTCTCGCGCTGCGGAACGTGGGCCACGTCGATGTCGATTCCCGCCCCGCCGCGCGATCCCATTTCGCACGTGGAGCAGGTGAGGCCAGCGGCGCCCATGTCCTGGATACCGATCAACGCGTCGGTCTTCATCACTTCGAGGCACGCCTCGAGAAGAAGCTTCTCCATGAACGGGTCGCCAACCTGCACTGCCGGCCGCTTCTCCGCGGAGTTCTCGTCGAACTCGGCCGATGCCATCGTCGCGCCGTGTATGCCGTCGCGGCCGGTCTTGGAGCCGACGTAATAGACGGGATTCCCGGTGCCCTTCGCCACGCCTTTGACGATCTCGTCGGCCCTCGCGAGGCCGAGACAAAAGACGTTCACCAGCGGATTTCCGGCGTAACACTCTTCGAACGCGATTTCGCCGCCGACGGTCGGGATGCCGATGCTGTTGCCGTAGCCGGCAATCCCGGCGACCACACCTTCCATGTTCCGCCGCACGCGAGGGTCGTCGAGCTCTCCGAACCGCAACGAGTTCATCAACGCGATCGGCCGGGCGCCCATCGTAAAAATGTCGCGGATGATGCCGCCGACACCTGTCGCCGCGCCCTGGTATGGCTCGATGAACGACGGATGGTTGTGCGATTCGATTTTGAAAACGGCGGCCAGACCGTCGCCGATGTCCACTGCTCCGGCGTTTTCGCCAGGTCCCTGCAGGACGCGCGGCCCCGACGTCGGCAGGTTGCGCAGATGGACGCGCGAGCTCTTGTAGCTGCAGTGCTCGGACCACATCACGGAAAAGATGCCGAGCTCGGTGAGACTCGGCTCGCGGCCGAGCGATTTGACGATGCGCTGATATTCCTCCTGGTTCAGGCCGTGGCGCTCGAGCGTCGCGTTGTCGAATGCGCTCATGCCGAAACGGTCCCGGCTGCGGTCAGCGTTCCGTTCGCGTGGCTCCTGATGACGGATTCGAACATGCACGAGCCCGTCGGCGCTGCCAAGCGCCTGCTCGCATGCACGTTCCGGGTGCGGCATCAAACCGACGACGTTCCGCCCTTCGCTGCAGATGCCGGCGATCGACTCCACGGACCCATTCGGGTTCGACTCGTCGGTCGCGGCACCGGATTGGTTGACGTAGCGGAACACTATCTGCCGGTTCTGCTCGAGCTTGCGCAGCTCCTCCGGCGTGGTGAAGTAGTTGCCTTCGCCGTGCGCGATGGGCATGTGGAGCACCTGCTGAGGGCTGCATGCCAGCGTAAACGGCGTGTCGGTCTGTTCAACTCGAACATGCACGTACTCGCAGCGGAACTTCAGCCCGCGATTCCGGAGCATCGCCCCGGGGAGCAGGCCGGCCTCGAGGAGAATCTGGAAACCGTTGCAGATGCCGAGCACCGGTCCACCCGCCGCCGCAAACGCCCTCACCGCGTCCATGACCGGCGAAAATCTCGCGATCGCACCGGTCCGGAGGTAATCGCCGTGCGAAAACCCTCCTGGAAGAATCACGACATCGGCGCCGCGGAGCTCGGTCTCTTTGTGCCAGATGAACTCGGCATCTTGACCCAGCACATGTTTCGCGGCGTGATACGCGTCGTGATCGCAGTTGGAGCCAGGAAACACGATGACGGCGAATTTAGTAGGCATAGCTCAACGTGACGCTCCGTCTATTTCGATTCGATAGGACTCGATGACAGGATTCGCGAGCAGCTTGTCCGCGACCTCCGACGCCATCGACCGCGCTTTGTCGCTCGAATCGGCCGCGAGCTCGAGCTCGAAATATTTGCCTTGCCGGACGTCTTCGACACCGCCGTATCCCAGCGAATGCAGGGCATCGACGATCGTCTTCCCCTGGGGGTCGAACACCGACGGCTTCAACGTCACGAACACACGCGCGCGCATCAGGACGCTCCAACCCCGACCGGCACCTTGAACACACGGTCGAACACCTGGTCTACGTTCTTGAGCTGCACCTTCAGGTCGAAGGCGTCGTCGATGGTCTTGCGATCGAGCACGGCCATCACGTCGGCGTCGGCCAGGAGCAGCTGCCTGAAATCTTTCGCTTCGTCGTACGAACGCAGCGCGTTGCGCTGCACCCACTCGTAGGCCTGCTCGCGGGAGACGCCGCGTTGAGCAAGCTCGAGCAGCACCGTCCCGGAAAACACGACACCGCGGGAGAGCTCGAGGTTCTGACGCATGCGGTCGGGATTGACGACCAGCCCCTTCACGATGCGCGTGAACCGCCGCAACATGTGGTCGAGCGCGATGAAGCTGTCGGGAAGAATCACTCTCTCGACTGACGAGTGCGAGATGTCGCGCTCGTGCCACAACGCGATGTTCTCCAGCGCGGCGTGGGCGTTGGCCCTGAGCAGCCTGGCCAGCCCGGTAATCTGCTCGCTTCCAACCGGGTTGCGCTTGTGAGGCATGGCCGACGAGCCCTTCTGCCCTTTTCCAAACGGCTCCTGCACTTCGCCGATCTCGGTCTTCTGCAGGCCGCGCACTTCGAGCGCGAACTTCTCGAGCGACGCGCCGGTAATCGCGATGGCGGTCAGGACCTCGGCGTGACGGTCGCGCTGGATCACCTGTGAGGACACCGGCGCGGCCTCGAGACCGAGGCTGCGGCAGATGGCGGCTTCAATCGACGGGTCGAGATGAGCGAACGTGCCGACGGCGCCGGACACCTTGCCAACGGCAATGACGGCGCGCGCGCGTTTCAACCGCTCCAGGTCGCGCCCCAGCTCCGCGTACCACAGGGCAAGCTTGAGACCGAACGTCATCGGTTCCGCATGGACGCCGTGCGTGCGGCCCATCATCGGCGTGCCGCGATGCTCCTCGGCACGCGCGCGGACGGCCTCGAGCAGCGCCTCGACGTCCTTCATGAGCAGGTCCGTCGCCTCGCGCATCTGAATCGCCTGCGCGGTGTCGACGACGTCGGAAGACGTCAGGCCGAAATGGAGCCAGCGTGCGGAAGGTCCGACGTGTTCGGCGACCGCGGTCGTAAAGGCGATGACGTCGTGCTGCGTGGTTTCTTCAATCGCGGCAATGCGGGCGACGTCGAACGCCGACTTGTCCCGGATGTCGCGCGCCGCTTCTTGCGGAATGATGCCGGCCTCGGCCATTGCCTCGGCAGCCGCGATTTCGACCTGGAGCCAGGTCTCGAATCTCCGCTGTTCGCTCCAGATGCGCCCCATGTCGGGGTGGGTATAACGAGGAATCATTTAATGATCGGCGATCGGCGCTCGGCCATCGTCCATCGTTTTGTCATCGTTTGCGTCTAGTTCAAGTCGAGCCGCTCGCGCGGAAGCGTCAGTCCGTTCACCTGTCCAAGCACGGTCGCGGCAAGCGCGCCATTGGCGAACAGTTCTCCAGCCACGCGTTGAACATCGTCCGGGGTGACGCGTTCGATCCCTTCCAGCGTTTCGTCGAGGCTGAACTGGCGATCGAAGTAGATCTCCTGGCGGGCGAGGTGCGACATGCGGCTCGAGGTGTTTTCGAGGCTGAGCATGACGCTGCCCTTCAGATGATCTTTCGCCCGGCGCAGCTCGCTGTCGGGCACGGCCGTCTGTTTCATGCCGCGCATCTCCTCGACGACGAGATCGATCACCTGGCCGACGGCCTCGTTCGAGCAGCCCGCATACACCGTCAGGTACCCGGCATCACGATACGCGTTGATTCCGGAAAATACCGAATACGCGAGCCCCCGCTTCTCGCGGATGTTCTGAAACAAACGCGAGCTCATGGAGCCGCCGAGCATCGTGTTCATCACATAGCTTGCATAGCGCGCGCTGTGGTTCTGCGGGTAGCTGCTCGCGCCGAGACAGAGGTGGCTCTGCTCGAGCTCTTTGTTACGGATGACGACTTTCGGAATGACGCGCGGCGGTCCGCCGTTCTGCTCCGCCCCGGCGGACGGCATCGAGCCGAACGCCGCCTCGAGCGCCTCTTTCAGCTGTGCGTGCTCGAGGTTGCCCGCGGCGGAAATAATGACGTTTTCGGCGGCGTAGGCACCGCGGAAATGGCCGCGCAGGCGTTCCTGGGTGAGAGCCTCGACGCTCTCTTTCGTCCCGAGGATCGGACGACCGAGCGGGTGTCCTTCCCAGAACGCCTGTGTGAAAATTTCGTGGACGAGATCGTCGGGCGTGTCCTCGACCATCTTGATTTCTTCGAGGATCACTTTCTTCTCGCGCTCGATGTCCACCTCGTGAAAGGCCGGACGAAGCACGATATCGGAAAGGATGTCGACGGCGAGCGGAAGATGTTCGTCGAGCACTTTGACGTAGTAGCTCGCGTACTCCTTTGCCGTAAACGCGTCGAGTTGTCCGCCAATCGAATCGACCGCCTGCGCGATGTCCTCGGCTGTGCGCGTCGCCGTACCCTTGAACAGCATGTGCTCGACGAAGTGCGCGATGCCGCTCTCTTCGTCCGTCTCGTGGCGGGAGCCGCGCTTCAGCCACACACCAAGGCTGACGGACCTCACGTGGCTCATTTTTTCAGTGACGAGACGAATCCCGTTATCGAGTGTGTCGCGAACAATCATGGATGATGATGACAAACGCTGTGCACACCGCTCGGACCCGCCGCGCCGGGGGCCCGCAGGAGATGAAAGGTTGAGAGCGAGCTGCAGGGATCTTAACACGAGTACAATCGAGTTACGGAAGCGAAGATGCCCAACGTACGGAACGAGTTAGCGGCGGATGCCCGGCCGGATATCGGGTCGATGGATCTCGCCGAGCTGGAGCGCGCGCTCGAGTCGCACGGACACGCGCGGTTTCACGCGCGTCAGATCTTTCGTTGGATCTACGCGAAGGGCGAAGCCGACTTCGAAAAGATGACAGATTTGTCGAAGCCGCTTCGCGCCGATCTCGCCGCGCAGTTCCGGGTCGCAACGCCTTCCGTAGTCGCCAAAGACGTGTCGTCGGACGGAACCGTGAAGTTCCTTCTGGATCTCGAAGACGGCCGCCGGATCGAATCGGTGTTCATCCCCGACACACCGAGCCAGACGTTCTGCATCTCCACGCAGGTCGGCTGCGCGATGAAATGTGGGTTCTGCCTGACGGGCAAGATGGGACTCGTGCGCAACCTCACGCCTGGCGAAATTGCCGGCCAGGTGCGCGTCCTGGCGGGAGAGCTGGGACTGCGCGACTCGAAATTCAACATCGTGCTGATGGGAATGGGCGAGCCGCTGCACAACTACGACAATACGATGAAGGCCCTGCGGATGCTGAACGACGAACACGGCCTCGCTGTGTCGCCCAAACGTGTGACGCTGTCAACCGTCGGCGTGGTGCCGGCGCTCGAGCGGTTGGCAAATGAGCCGTTGATGCCGAATCTGGCGATTTCGCTGCACGCAACCACCGAAGACCAGCGCGAAACGCTCGTGCCCGTCAACCGCAAATACGGGTTGATCGATATTCTCGAGGCGGCAAAAAACTTTCCGGCGCGGCGCCGCAACCGCATCACGTTTGAGTACGTACTGCTTCGAGGTGTGAATGACACGCCGGAAGACGCGCGACGGCTGGTCCGCCTGCTCGGCAACATCCGCTGCAAGGTCAACCTCATTCCGTTGAACGAGGCGGCGGGCATCGCATTCGAGCGCCCATCCGACGACCGCGTCAACGTATTCGCGCAGATCCTCGCCAAGGCGGGGCTGCTCGTATCGGTTCGAAAGAGCCGCGGCCGCGATATTCGCGCGGCTTGCGGCCAGCTCATCGTCGAAGGAACGAAACCATCGACCGGCCAGCAGGCAGCAGCCTTACTCTAGGTTCTTCGCTGTCTCGATCACAACGCCGACGAGCCCGTTTGCGCTGCTCGTCAACGCAACCCTGACCCATTCGTTGCGCGCGCGTCCGGGCGGGATGTGCACTTTCAGATAGTTATCCGTCACCACCAGCGACCCGTCTTCAATCGTCAGTCCCGGCCGCACCGCACCATCCTGCGCGAGATGAAACCGTTGATTCAGTTCCCGGCCAATGGCGCGGAGCCTCGCGGCACGGTCGCGAACGATCGCGCCATGTATCTTCTCGGGCAGCGTAGCCGCCACCGTGCCCGGCCGATCCGAATAGGGAAATACGTGTAGGTGGGTCAGCGGTGATTCCTCGAGGTAGGACTCGAGCACCGAGAAGTCCGCGTCAGTCTCCCCGGGAAAGCCGACGATGACGTCGCTGCCGATCGACGCGTGCGGCATACCGGTGCGAATGCGATCGACGAGGCGGCGGTAGTACGCCAGCGTATACGGACGCCGCATCGCCACGAGCATGCGATCGCTTGCGTGCTGTAGCGGGAGATGAAAGTGCGGCGCACAACACGATGATCGCGCCACGAGATCGACGATGGCGTCCGTAGCAATCCATCGGCTCGAGCGAGCTGATGCGGATACGGATGCCGTGTGCGTGCCGCTCAATCGCCTCGAGGAGATCCAGCAGCGTTGTGCCGTCATCCAAATCCCGCCCGTACGACCCGAGATGCACGCCGGTCACCGCAACCTCCCGATAGCCGGCGCGGCTCACGCGGTCGATCTCGTTCAGCACGTCCTTCAGCGGACGACTGCGTCCTACTCCGCGAGTCGAAGGAATGATGCAGTAGGAGCAGATTTGATCGCAGCCGGTCTGCACGCGGAGCGTGAATGCCGTCCGGCCCGCCAGTCCAGGCGCAATCTCCGCGCCGCAGCCGCCCTCGCCGTCGCCGAACCGCTGGGCCGTGCTCAAGCCGATTTCCCGCGCGAAGTCGTCTTTTCGTTCGTTGGGGACGATCTGCACGACGCCAGGAAGGCCGGCGATCTCGTCGGGACGCCGCGTCGCGTAGCAGCCGGTGACGACGATTCTGGCGTTGGGGTTTTCACGCGCGATCTTTCTGACGATCTGCCGCGTGCCTTGATCGGCTGCGCTCGTGACCGAACACGTATTTACGACGACGAGATCGGCGTCGTGCGTCCCCGCTGCGCTGGTACCTCCGGCGGCAATCAACTGCTCCTCAATCTGGAAGGAGTCCGCCTGGTTCACGCGGCAACCGAACGTGACAATGGAATATTTCACGGCAGGAATTAGGGATTAGGGATTGGGGATTGGGGATTAGGAGCTACCGAGCTTGCGCGCGGCCTCCTCGACCTTCTCCGCCAGACCGTGTTTGTACTTCTCCACTCGTTCAGCGATACCGTTGTCGCCGAGCGCGAGGATCTGCGCCGCAAGGACGCCAGCGTTCGTGGCGCCGGGCTTGCCAATCGACACCGTGGCAACCGGCACACCCGGAGGCATCTGCACGGTCGAAAGAAGCGCGTCGAGGCCGTTGAGCGCCGAGGAATCGATCGGCACGCCGATGACCGGCTTGGTCACGTGCGCTGCCACGACGCCGCCGAGATGGGCGGCCGCGCCAGCACCGACGATAAACACTTTTACCCCCCGGGTCTGGGCCTCACCAAGCAGTCGCGTGACGCGTTCGGGCGAACGGTGCGCCGACGCCACTGTCATTTCCACGGAGATGCCTAGTTCCTTCAATACGTCGACCGCTCCCTGCATGACTGGTGCGTCGTTAGGGGAGCCCATCAATATCAGTACTTGTAGTGGTGTCATTGTTTAGTTCGCGCCGGGCCCCACCCCCGCGCGGGTGCCGTCGCTTACGCTCCGGATCTTGATACGTTCGCTGGTGTCCTTAGTGTAGCGACTCTATCCCAATGCTTTGGCGCCGATGTCCTTCCGGTAATGCATGCCTTCGAAGCTGATCTCCCCGACGGCTTCATATGCGCGCGCGATTGCCGCCTGATAATCGCTGCCCGAGGCGACGACCGTCAAGACCCGGCCTCCGGCAGTGACGATGTCGCTGCCGCGCCGGGCGGTGCCCGAGTGGAACACGTTCACGTCGGGAAGCGCCTCTGCAGATTCGAGACCTCGAATCACTTTACCCGTCTCGTAGGCTTCAGGATAACCGCCTGACGCAATCACCACGCCGACTCGCGGCTCGGGCGCAAGCGACACGCGGCTCGTGGCGAGCTCGCCCGCCGCCGCGCTCATCAGTAGTGCCGAAAGATCGTCGGCAATCATCGGCAGAATGACCTGCGCTTCCGGATCGCCAAACCGCACGTTGAACTCGATCACTTTCGGGCCGTCGGCGGTCAGCATCAATCCGACGAAGAGGAACCCGCGGAACTCGCTGCCTTCGGCGCGCATGCCGTCCAGAACCGGCGCCACGATCTCGTCCATGACACGCGTCTGCATCGCTGGGTCAAACACCGAGCTCGGGGCGTAGGCGCCCATCCCTCCGGTGTTGGGCCCGGTATCCCCATCGAGGGCGCGCTTGTGATCTTCCGCCGAGCCGAGCGGCAGCGCCCGTGTGCCGTCGCTCAGCACGAAAAACGACGCTTCACGGCCGACGAGCAGCTCTTCGATGACGATGCGGTCGCCTGCATGGCCGAACCGCTTGTCGGTCATCATGCCGTGCACTTCCGCTTCGGCGTGGCGCAGGTCTGGAGAAATGACGACGCCCTTGCCGGCGGCCAGGCCGTCGGCCTTCAGCACGACCGGGAAGGTGAACTCCCCGCTCTCGAGGACCGTGACCGCCTGCGCTGCCGAATCGCACGATCGGTATCGCGCGGTCGGCACGTTGTAGCGGTGCATGAACTCCTTGGCGAAGACCTTGCTCGACTCGAGCCTGGCGGCTCGCTGCATCGGTCCGAGCAGCAGATCGCCGCTCGCCTCGAACGCGTCAGCGATCCCTCGACTCAGCGGCAATTCGGGACCGACGATGGTGAAATCGATCTCTTCGCGGCGCACGATCTCGGCGACGGCACGGGGATCCGCCGGATCGACCGGAATGCAGCGCGCGATGCGGCTCACGCCGGCATTTCCGGGAGCACAAATGATCTCGGACACGGCGCGTTCGGAGGCCAATTTCCACGCCAAAGCGTGTTCGCGCCCCCCGCTGCCGACAACCAGAACCCTCGTGAAACTCACGTTTTGGTAGTAAACTCTTGGATATAAAAGGGTTAATCTGCAGGACTAATTCGTTGACGGGGCTACATCTTTGCGCCTAAGATGCGCAGTCCCGAATTAGCGTAACACAAACGTTATTCAAGACAGCGTGACGCGAAGTGATCCGCGTCATGAGATCGCCCGAATTTGAGGGGGTGTCATCAAGCGTGGCGGAAGTCAAAGTTCAGGATGGGGAATCGATCGAGAGTGCGCTCCGGCGATTCAAACGGAAGGTTCAGCAGGAAGATATCATCAAGGATATCAAGAAGCACTCCTTCTACTTGAAGCCCGGAGACAAGCGCAGGGCCAAACAGGCACTGGCGCGCAAACGAAACCGCAAGAAAATGCGACGCGACGCAGAGTAAAGGGCGCGAGCAAGGGGCGACACGATGGAGTTCCAAGACAAGATCCTGAGTTGTGTGGATTGCGGCGCGGAGTTCGTGTGGACGGCTGGTGAACAGCTCTTTTTCGCGGACAAGAACTTCAAGAACGAACCAAAGCGCTGCAAGGCCTGCAAGGCCAAGCGCGCGGCCCGGGCGGCGTCGCCCGGGATTCGTGAACGTGTCGAAACGACTGCGACGTGCTCTGCATGTGGCAAGGAGACGACGGTGCCGTTCCGTCCGACCCAGGGTCGCCCCGTGTTTTGTAAAGAATGTTTTCAGCAGAGAAAGTTTGCCGGAGCGGGAGGACTCTAAGTCCTTCCGCTTCGGATGGTCAGTAGCCCGCACAATCGGTCCGTTCTCTACAACCTCCTTCTCTCGTTACGCCCGGGTCAATGGACGAAGAACCTCTTCGTCTTTGCGGCCCTGGTGTTCGCTGAGCGTCTGGGCGACGGCGTCGCCGTTGTCCGCTCCGTGCTCGCATTCGCCGTGTTCTGCGCGTTGTCCGGCACGGTCTACCTCATCAACGACGTCTTCGATCGAGAGCAGGATCGGATTCATCCGGTCAAGGCGAGCCGTCCGATTGCCGCGGGCGCGCTGAGCCCGGGCGTCGCGCTCACCTTCTCGGCCGTCCTGGCAGCGGCCGCGCTGGCCGTGGCGCTGGCGCTGGGCCTGCCGTTTTTCGAAATGGCGGCCGCCTACGTCGTGCTGCTGATCGCCTATTCCGCATTCCTGAAGCACATCGTCATTCTCGACGTGCTGACGATCGCCACAGGTTTCACGCTGCGCGCCAGTGGGGGCGCGGCGGCGATTGGCGTGCCGATCGGTCATTGGCTGCTCGTCTGCACGATGCTGCTCGCGCTGTTCATCGCCTTGAGCAAGCGGCGCCATGAGTTGACCCTGCTGACCGGATCGGCGACCGGCCACCGGCCGATTCTGAGCGATTACACACCGTACTTGCTCGATCAGATGATTTCGGTGGTTACCGCCTCGACGCTGATCGCGTATGCTTTCTACACAATCAGCCCCGAAACGACGCAGAAGTTCGGAACCGATCTGTTGAGCCTGACTATTCCCTTTCCGCTATACGGGATTTTCCGCTATCTCTACCTCGTGCATCAGCGCGATCAGGGCGGCAGCCCGGCCGACCTGCTCCTCAACGATCGGCCTCTCCTCGCCTGCGTCGCGCTCTGGGCGCTTTCGGTGATCCTCGTCATTTACCGGTAAAATCGTGGGAATGCCCAAGGCGCGCGTCGCGATCCTTCGTACCAGGCCCGAAACAGTCCTCGCCGACTATCACCGTCTGATGAACCTGGCGAACTATCAGGACATCGTGGCCAAGGACGCCGACACGGCCCTGAAGGTGAACATCTCGTGGCATTTCTTCTTTCCAGGCAGTTCGACGACTCCGTGGCAGCTCGAAGGCGTCATTCGCGCCATGAAGCGGGACGGTTATTCGGCCGATCTGCTCCATGCGTGTCATAACCGCACCGTCGTCATCGATGCGCGCCTCGGAGAGCGCGAAAACAAACAGTTGCCGGTGATCGAGGCGCACGGCCTGCGCAACGTGCACATCTACGAAGGCGAGGAATGGATCAACATCCGCGACGCCGTCGGCGATTTGACGAAGGACTTTCTCTGCCTGAACGAGGTCTACCCCAAAGGGTTCATGATTCCGCGCCGGTTCATCGGCGAGAACATCATCCATCTGCCGACGGTCAAGACCCACGTGTTCACGACGACCACGGGCGCCATGAAAAACGCGTTCGGCGGGCTCCTGAACGAACGGCGTCACTGGACCCATCCAGTCATCCATGAAACGCTGGTCGACCTGCTCATGATCCAGCAGCGCATTCATCGCGGCGTGTTCGCCGTAATGGATGGTACATTTGCCGGCGACGGCCCGGGGCCGCGCTGCATGATCCCGCGGGTCAAGAACGTGATTCTCGCCAGCGCCGATCAGGTCGCCATCGACGCCACCTCGGCAAAACTGATGGGATTCGATCCGCTTTCTATCAAGTACATCCGTCTGGCGCACGAACGCGGGCTCGGCTGCGGCGATCCCCGCGACATCGAAATCGTCGGCGATCAGGACGCGGCCGCCGAGAACTGGCGTTTCGACGGACCCTTCCGCAAGATGACGTTCGCCGCGCGGATGCAGCACAAAATCTACTGGGGCCCGCTGCGAAAGCCCGTCGAGTGGTCGCTGAAAACCGTGCTGGCTCCATGGGCGTATGCAGCGAGCGTCATCTATCACGACAGTTTCTGGTATCCGTTGAAGGCAAAGGCGCTCATGCACGACGTCCTGGCAAGCCCGTGGGGCCGCCTGTTCCGAAGCTGGGAGACGGCAGTCGCAGATGAGAACGGGTACGCGAACGTCGGCGGGGGCGCGGCCGACATCGAGCGCACGGGCATGCGGGCGTTGATCCGTTCGATCGGAATTCTCGGCACGTGCCTGCGAGAGGCGCCGGAATTCGCTGCGCGGCGCGCGCACGCCCGCACCAAGTAGAGCAGAGAGCAGAGAGCAGAGAGCTAAGAGCAAAGAGCCGAGAGCAAAGAACACATATGGCTGAGTTCAATATCCGGACCGACGCCGTCGACGTCGAGCAGATCATGCGCCAGATCCGGGCGCGGATTCAGGCGAAGCGCGGCGTCGACTATACCGACGAGCAGATTCAGGAGCTGGCGAACGTCAAGCTCGAACGTTTCCTGGATCCGAAGGGCGTACGCTCCGATCTCGTCGAGCAGTTCAAGCGCGCCAAAGATCGCAAGCAGGAGCCGTTTCAGCCCCAGCAATATGCCGTCGACGCGAACGACCTGTACGGCAGCAGCAAAGCACCGGTCAGGCTCATGCGGGCGCTGCTGAGGCCAATCCTCAAGCTGCTGTTGAACGCGAACCGCCTCGTCCAGGTACTGCACCAGCAAAGCGAAATCAACACGGTCTACGAAAAGCAGTTTCACCTTCTGCGCGAGAAAAATCAGCGGCGCGACGAGGTCGATACCCTCTACTACGAGCTGGTCCACAACCTCGTGCTCGAGTTGACGCGGGTCGGCATCGAAAACCGCAACCTGAAGATGAGGCTCGAGTCGCTCTCGAGCCGGATGGACTTCGACGAACGCCGCGCACGGGCGCTGGAGGGGGTGGTCCAATATCGCACCGGCACCGCGCCGGCGCGGGAGCCGCAACCAGCCAGGCCGCGTCACGAGGACCGTCCGTTCCAGCAGGTGAAGCCTTTGCCGCCGGCGCCATCCCAACCCGAGGCGCCTGCGCCACCGGCAACGGCAGGTCAGGGCAGCCCCGAAGCGGAGCAGCCCGGCGAATCGAATACGGCAAGGCGGCGCCGGCGGCGCCGGCGTGGCCGCCGCGGCGGACGAGGACGCACGCAAGATGGCACCCCGCTCGCAGCAGATGCCGCGCCCGATCACCCGGCGGACGGGGCGGGCACGCCACCGCACGGCGATCCCACAGCCGACGCCGCGCTCACGGACGCCGGCGGCGAATCGGATTTCGAATCGGATTCTGATTCCGGCGAAGACGAAGGGCCGGACCCCTCGGCGCAGTGAAGCTCGCGGTCGTGGTGCAGCGATACGGCGCCGATATCAACGGCGGCGCCGAGCTGCACGCGCGGTATGTCGCCGAGCACCTCTCGAAACACGCCGAGGTCGAAGTCCTGACGACGTGTGCCCATGATTACGTCACGTGGCGCGATCATTATCAGCCGGGCGTCGAGCAGGTCAACGGCGTCGCCGTACGCCGCTTTCCGGTCGATCACGAGCGTGACGTGAAGATCTTCGCGAAGTGGTCCGACCGCGTCTTCGGCGAACCTCATTCGTATCTCGACGAGCTCAAGTGGCTCGACGCCGAAGGTCCGACCAGCAGCGCGCTGATCTCGCATCTGCGAACCGCCCAGGCAGATTACGACTACGTGTTCTTCTTCAGCTACCGCTACTACCACGTGTATCACGGCATCAGGACCGTGCCATCGCGCGCGATCCTCGTGCCGACGGCCGAACGGGACGACGCAATCGGGCTCGCGATTTCACCGGAGATATTCAATGCCGTGCGCGCCGTCATGTACAACAGCCCTGAAGAGCAGCGGCTGATTCAAACGGTGTCGAACAATCACGATGTGCCCGGGGTTGTCGTCGGCGTCGGATCGGAGATCCCCGAAACCGCGTGCGGCGATCGGTTCCGCCAGAAATTCGGTATCAACGGGCGGTTTGCGCTTTACGTCGGGCGGATAGACGAGAACAAGGGGTGTAAGGAGCTGTTTTCGTTTTTCCTCAACGGACTGCCAGCCCTCCCTCCCGGTCTGCGGCTCGTGCTGATCGGCAAGGAGATTCTTCCCGTTCCCGAGCACCCGCGCATCCATCATCTCGGTTTTCTGGACGACCGCGACAAATACGACGCGCTCGCGGCGGCCGACCTGCTTCTGATGCCGTCGTACTATGAGAGCCTCTCGATGGTTGCGCTCGAGGCCTGGGCGCTTGGCCGGCCAGTGCTTGCCAACGGGAAGTGCGAAGTGCTTCGAGGTCAGTGCATTCGGAGCAACGCCGGCCTGTATTACGAGACCGAAGCCGAGTTCATCGAAGCGCTTCGGGCGATCGCCGAGAGCCGCAGGCTCAACGCCGCCTTCGGCGACAATGGCCGCAGCTTCTTCCGCCGGCACTATGCGTGGCAGGTCATCGAGCAGAAGTATCTCGACATGCTCGCGCGCCTGCAGCAGGAAGGCGCGTTCGGCCGGCAGCTTTCGCCGCCGGGCTGGTTCGCGCGGCGGCGAAAAACGTTGCGCCCGGCCGCAGAGGTGCTGGCTGAACTCCCGTCAGGCCCGGTGTTGAATTGATCAAGCCGAAGATTCATCAGGTTCTCGCGACGCTCGGCTATGGCGATGCCATCGGCCACGAGGTGCTCGGCATCCAGCGGGCGCTCCGCGGCGCTGGTTTCGAGTCCGACATCTTCGTGCAGACCGCCGACCCGCGCCTCGAAGATCGCACGCGGGACTACCGCGACCTCATCGAGGAAAGCGATCCGTCGAACATCCTGATTCATCATTTTTCGATCGGCTCCAGGGCCTCGCGCATCACCTACGCGCTGCCCGATCGACAGGTTCTCGTCTACCACAACATCACCCCGCCGGAATTCTTCGTCGACGTGCACGAGCAGCTTGCGGAACAGTGTTTCAAAGGCCGCCGCGAGTTGACCGTTTATCCCGCGCGCGTCGATCTCGCTCTCGGCGATTCCGAATTCAACCGGCAGGAACTCGAAGCGCTGGGGTTCAACCCCACGGGCGTGCTGCCGGTCGTGCCCGATTTCTCGCACCTCGATCTGGAGCCGAACGACCTCGTCGCGCGTGAGTTCGACGACGAGTGGACGAACATCCTTTTCGTCGGACGAATCATTCCCAACAAGCGCATCGAAGACGTGATCCGCTACTTCCACGCCTACCAGCGCCACTTCAATGCACGCTCCCGGCTGCTGCTTGTCGGTTCCTACGGAGGTTTCGACAAGTATCTCGCGACGCTGCATCACCTCATCGCGCGGCTCGGCGTCGCCAACGTACATTTCAGCGGCCACGTCACCGACGCGGAGCTGTCTGCCTATTACGACACGGCCGACTTGTTCCTGTGCGCGAGCGCCCACGAAGGCTTCTGTGTTCCGATCGTCGAGTCCTTCTACAAGCAGATTCCCGTCGTCGCCTACGCCGCCACGGCGGTGCCTGCGACGATGGACGGCGCCGGCGTCTTGTACTCAACGCAGGATCCTCTGGAGGTTGCGGCGCTCGTCGACACGATTCTCGACGACCCGCGGCTGTACGACCAGATTGTGGCGAAACAGGATGAAGCGCTCGCACGGCTTCGCGCCCAGGACTTCGACGGCACGCTGTTGCGTTATGTCGATCTGGTCCTGAAGAGCCCCCGGAAACCGGTTCCACAGGTCGCCTGGGATTTCTGGGATCAGTTCCGGCTTGCTGAAGAGCTCTTCGAGCTTCAGCAATATCGTCCGGCGATCTTCAGGGGGCTTCCTGAGAGTCCCGAGTCGAAAAGCGGCCTCGTCGAGGAAAAGCGCTGATGGTGGTGAACCAGTGGGTGCCGGCCGCCCACAAAGGTGATGCTATCGGCGACAGCGCGCGCCGCATGCGATCGCTCCTCCGCGCGATGGGACATGATTCGGATATCTTCGCGCTGACGATCGATGACGACCTCCGGCACGATGTGCTGCCGTTTTCCGATTCAGCCTCGAAGCGCGCGGACGTCACGCTCTTCCACTTCGCGTTGCCGTCGCCCATGTCGGAGGCGTTCCGCGCGCTGCCGCATGGACGGGTCCTGCAATATCACAACGTCACCCCGGCGAAGTTCTTTGCGCCGTACGCGCCAGCGCTCTTCCGTCTGGCGTCGATTGCGCGCGCCGAACTGGCGGGCCTGGCGCCTGTATCGGACCTCGCGCTGGGCGATTCGGAGTACAACCGTCAGGAGCTCGACGAGCTGGGGTTCGCGCACACCGGAGTCCTGCCGATTGCGGTAGACACCGCCCGGCTGACCAATGCGCCCGGGCATCCGGTGCTGGAAGAGATTCTCGACGACGGGCTCGTCAATTTCCTCTTCGTCGGCCGGATCGCGCCGAACAAGAAGATTGAAGATCACATCAGGCTGGCCGAGCAGTACAAGCGCCATATCGACGCCTACTATCGCTTCATCTTCGTAGGACGCTTTGACGTCGTGCCGCAGTACTACGCCACCATACGGGCGCTGCTGGCCGAGTACAAGATGCTGGAGGACCGCTTCATCTTCACGGGGCCGGTTCCGGATGTCGAGCTCGCCGCCTACTATCGGGCGTCGAGCGTGTACATCTCGCTGAGCGAACATGAAGGGTTCTGCGTGCCGCTCGTCGAAGCGATGGCCATGGACGTGCCGGTTCTCGCTTACAGTGCGGCCGCGGTTCCCGACACCCTCGGCGGCGCCGGGCTGCAGTTCGCCCCCAAAGATCTCGAATACGCCGCGGAGTTGCTCGGCATGCTTGCGTTCGAGGAATCCCCGCGCGAGGAGATATTGGCCGGACAGCGCCGGCGCCTGCGCGACTTCGGCGACGACGTCGTTCAGAGGCAGCTCAAACAGGTCATCGATCGATTCTGACGTCAGCCAGTGCGAATCGCATTCATCGTCCAGCGCTACGGGCTAGAGATTCTCGGCGGGTCGGAGTACCACTGCCGTCTGATCGCCGAGCGGATGGCTGGCCGGCGCTGCGACGTCGATGTGCTCACGACGTGCGCGCGCGATTACATCAGCTGGGCGAACGAGTACCCTGAGGGGCAGGAGCAGATCAACGGCGTCACGGTCAAGCGGTTCGCGAACGACCGCACGCGCGACATCGAGGCTTTCAACAGATTCTCCGACTGGATCTTCCAGCATCCACACACGCGGGATGACGAGCTGTCATGGCTCGAGCAGCAGGGCCCATGGTGTCCCGCGCTCGTCGAACACGTGGCCAGGACGGCACACACATACGATGCTCTGATCTTCTTTACCTATTTGTATGCGCCGACGGTACTGTCGGTGGGCATCGATCCGGGCCGCAGCATCCTGGTACCCACGGCACATGACGAGCCGGCGATCCATCTCGACATTTATCGCCAGATGTTCCGTACGCCCGCCGCGATCGCCTTCAACACGGAGATCGAAAAGGCATTCCTCAGCAAGACCTTCGAGTTCAACGCGATCGCCGCGGAAACGGTGGGATGTGGCGTCGACCTGCTCGGGGGCGATGCGCAGGCGAATCACCATCCGCCAAAGGGTTTTCCCGCGGGCCCGTACGTCATATATGGCGGCCGCATCGATCCAGGCAAGGGTTGCGCAGACCTGATCGATCATTTCACGGCGTACAAAAGGGAAGGGGGAGAAGCATCCCTGGTGCTCATGGGAGCGAAGCTGATGCCGTTGCCCAATGTCCCCTGGCTGCATTACGCCGGCCTCCTGTCTGAAGCCGACCGGCTCGCTGCATTAGGCGCGGCAAGGCTGGTGGTCGTGCCATCGCCGCTGGAGAGCCTGTCGCTGCTGGCCCTCGAAGGGATGGCCCTCGGCGTGCCCGTTCTCTGTAACGCCCGGGCGGAGGTCCTCGTCGACCACTGCAGGCGGAGCAACGCAGGCCTGTTCTACAGCACGACAGACGAATTCGTCGAGTGCGCGAAGCTGCTGATGGCCGACGGGCTCCTGCGCGAGCGGATGGGTCGGAACGGCAAAACGTACGTCCGCAGTAACTATCATTGGGACGTGATCATGCAGAAGTACGACAGGCTCATCGCGGCGCTCGCGCACAGCAAGTCCGGCGGAGCGGGCGCCACGGCGTGAACGCGAATCGATTGCGGCTGATCGTCGGCCTGGCGATTTTTTTCGTCGCGTTCGGAGTGTACCTATCGAGGGCGGCCGGCAGCGGGGCGCTCAAAGAACCGCCGGAGTCAGGAGACGGCCACGACTACGACGCCATCGCGTTCAATGTGTGGAAAGGACGCGGTTTCGGATACCTCTGGAGCGACGAGGAGTGGCGCCGCCCGTACCAGGACATCCCAAGGTACCGCCTGCTGCTGACGCGAAAGGGCGACTTCTACCCGACGACGTATCGTCCGCCCGCGATGCCCTACCTGTTGTCAGCGGTTTACGCCGTTACCGATCGCAACTTTGCGGCGTGGCGCATCGTCAACTGCGCCATCATGGCCGGCGCGGTCACCGTTGCGGCGCTCATCTCGGCGCAGATCGCCGGCGTGCCGGCGGCGATTCTCACCGCGGCAGTCGCGCTGCAGAGCCGGGAGCTGACGCGGTATCTCAGCGATGTTCATGACGGAGCCGCTGGCCACCTTCATGGTTGCGCTGGTGGCCTGGACGTGGGTGAAGAGCGCGCGCGACGGCTGGACGCTCCGCCGCGCGATCGCGTCAGGCGCCGCGATGGGAGGGCTGCTGGGCGCTCGCACGATCTTCATTCTCTCGGCGCCCATTCTGCTCCTGCTCCCGGGAAAGGATCTCGCCTTCAGCTCGAAGTTCGCGTGGAAGACGAAAGCGATCTGCCTGGCCGTGGCGATCGCCGTCATCAGCCCCTGGTGGATCCGGAACATGACCGTCACGCGAGCGTTCATGCCGTTGGGAACCCAGGGCGGCATCAACCTTCCCATGGGGTTTGGACCGCGGGCGCTGCGCCATCAGGGTGTCTGGGCGTCGAATCCAGGGGACGGCTGGCCGGAAATTGATGCGCTGAAACTGGACATCGTCACCTCCGAAGTCATGCTGGCGCAGCACAGAACGTCACTGACGATCCGCTGGATGCTGGATCATCCGCGAGAGGTGCTGCACTTGATGCGGCTGCACGTCGAGCAGGAACTGAAACCGGGTCGCGACCTGCTTTCGAGGTGGCTGCTGCCCTCTGCGGCTGTTGCGGCACTGATCCTGTGGCGATCGCCGGCCGTATGGGTGCTGGTGCTGGTGGTTGGCGCCAACGTCCTGAGCATTGCGATGACCTACAGCGCTGGCGGACGCTTCATGGTTCCCGTGGAACCGCTGCTCATCGCTCTCGCAGCGGCGGGGCTGATACACCTGTGCCGTCAGGCGCTGACGTTGTTGCGAAGGGTCTCTGCGGCGACGCCCCGGGCGTCACCTTGATGGACGAGAAACCACTCGTAGGTCGATTCGATGCCGGCGCGGAGCTGCATTCGCGGCGTCCAGCCGAGATTGCGCAGCCGGCTGACGTCGAGAAGCTTTCGCGGCGGGCCGTCCGGACGCGATGAGTCGAACACGATCCTGCCCTGCGGGTAGACGACGTCCCGAATGAGCTCGGCGAGGTCACGGATGCTCAGATCCTCGCCCGTCCCCACGTTGATGTGGGACTCGTCGTCGTAGCTGCTCATCAGGAACACGCACGCGTCCGCCAGATCGTCCACATGGAGAAACTCGCGCCTCGGCCTGCCGCTCCCCCACACGACAACCTCGGGCGACCGCGTCAGCTTCGCGTCGTGGAATTTCCGAATCAATGCGGGCAACACGTGTGAGCTCGTGAGATCAAAATTGTCGTTTGGGCCGTAGAGATTCGTCGGCATCGCGGAGATAAAACTGCGTCCGTATTGCCGCCGGTAGGCCTGGCACAGCTTGATCCCCGCGATCTTTGCGACCGCGTAAAACTCGTTCGTCGGCTCGAGAGGACCGGCCAGCAGCGCCTCCTCTGTCATCGGCTGCGACGCTTCGCGGGGGTAGATGCACGAGCTGCCGAGATACAGCAGCTTCCGCGTTCCGTGAAGATGACACGCATGCACGACGGTGGCATGGATGAGCAGGTTGTCGTAGATGAACTCTGCAGGCCGCGTGCTGTTCGCGAGGATGCCGCCAACGGTTCCGGCGACGAGATAGACGAAGTCGGGCTTGTGGACGCGAAACCACTCGTTGACGGCCGACTGATTGCGCAGGTCGAGCTCTTCGCGCGTGGCGGTGAGGGGTATGATGCCGTCCTGGCGTAATCTGCGGACGACCGCCGACCCCACCAGCCCGCGATGACCCGCGACGAACACCTTCGCGCTGCCGTGCTGCAAACGGTACCTCGACCTCTATGGCAAATTGCCGAACTTGATGCGCCAGAGTCCGGTCATCGTCATGCGAAACAGCGTAAATCCGTCCCTGAATCGCCGAATATTCGTCGTGCCGTACGTCCGCGCGCGGTAATACACCGGAATGTCGATTATACCGGTTCCAAGTACGGCGGCTGGAAAGAGCAGCTCGAAGTCGCCGAACGGGTCGAAGTCGCCGAAGTCGCGGCGCCAGCGAACGAACCGCTCGTAATCGAGACGCGACACGAGCTTCGTGCCGCACAAGCTGTCGCCGAGCGGCGCGTCGAGAACGAAACTCAGCGCCTTGGCGAAAAAGACATTGCCGACGCGGTTGAGAAACCGCATCGCCTCCCCTTCCATCGGATAGACGAGGCGCGTGCCGTTGACGAAGTCGGCAGAGCCCTCGCAATAGGCGTCGTAGAAGCGGGTGAGCTTTTCCGGGGGCATCGTGAGGTCGGCATCGAGAATCGTCAGCACGTCGCCCGTCGCATGTGAAAAACCCAGACGAACAGCGTCGGCCTTGCCCCTGCCCTGCTGCTGAAACGCGCCGACCCGCAACCCGTCCCGTCCATTCCACTCCGAGGCAACCCGTTGAATCTCCTCCCAGGTCCCGTCGCTCGAATGGCCCTCGACGAAAATCACCTCGGTCGGCGCGCCGAAGGGCGGAAGGCGCGCGAGCGCGTTTTCGATGTTCCCGCGCTCGTTGCGGGCAGGAATGACGATGGTCAGCGATGGCCGCTCGCGCACTTCGCTGACGACCGGGCGCATCACCGCAACGGTCACGAACGACAGCCATCTCAACCCGGGAATCGCCGGCATCACGACGTTCAGCAGCGACCCGAGGCCGAAGAAGTGCCACGGCAGATAGGCAACAGGGCGCAGGCGGACGAGCTCGAATCCCGCCAGCCGGGCGAGCTGAACGAGATCCGACCCCGCCAGAAACGTGATGATCGGCGCGCCCTGTCGCAGCCCGAGCAGGTCCGCAAGCCGGTAAATCCACGCGAAATACCAGTTGTAGAGCGCGACGACAACCCTGTCGTGCCGCGCGACGTGCGGCCTGACGGTTTCGAGGAGCCCCTGGACGTCGGTCGAGTGATTGAAATTTCCGTTGAACAGAAACGCGGTGACGCCGACGCCTCGACCGGGCACCTCCGACAGACGGCCCGAAGCGGCCGTGAGCTTGGCCGGCGCGTCCACTGCGCCGAGAAGAATTCCGGAGTCAGTCGGCAGCGGATCGACGTGGACGACACGGTCGGCGTAACGGCTGAGTCTGGAGATCTCGCGCGCGACGAGCGCGTACGTCCACTTCCTAAGATGACGGGAAAGTGCGAGACGCAAACGGCAAATGCTAGCATACAGATTCAGCAACTCGTGCGAATCGCCTTCATCGTCCAACGATACGGAACCGAGATCCTCGGCGGCCCCGAATACGCGTGCCGGCTTACGGCAGAACGGCTGGCTGAACGCCACGACGTCGACGTGCTCACGACGTGCGCGCGCGACCCGATCACCTGGAAAAACGAGTACGCCGAGGGCTCCGACCGCGTCCGAGGGGTGCACGGTCCGCCGCTTTGCCAGCTCGCAGACCCGCGATTTCGCGGATTTCACGCGTTTTACAGAGTGGATTCTGCAGAACCCGCATGACGCCGCCGACGAGATGGAGTGGCTGAAGAAGCAGGGGCCGTGGAGCCCTGGCCTCATCGATTATCTGAAGCGGCACTACAAACAGTACGAAGCGCTGGTGTTCTACAACTATCTGTACGCGCCGACCGTTCTCGGCCTGCAGATCGATCCCGGCCGCAGCATTCTCGTGCCCGTGGCCCACGACGAGCCGCCGATTCATCTGTCGATCTACCGCGACGTCTTCCGCGCGCCCAAGGCAATCGGGTATCTCTCCGAGCCCGAGCGGAAATTCGCGACCCAGAGCTTCGATCGCAATGCGGTCATCGAGGAGACGATCGGATGCGGCGTCGAGCTGCCGCCGCATCATGCCTATCCCCGGCCCGCCGGCCGCGCAGAGGGGGATGACGTGCCGGCCGCCGACGCCGGTCGCTGGAGAAGCCGAGGAACCGCAGGGGGACAGTGGAAGGTTCCCGTCTCACGTGTCGTCCCGCGGGAGCCAGCTTCAAACGCCGTCATCGCATTCACGGCTCGTTTGCGTTGTACGGCGGGCGGATCGATCCGGGCAAGGGATGTGAGGAGCTCATTGAATATTTCAGCTCGTACGTCGCCGCCGGCGGCGACGCGAAGCTCGTGCTGATGGGCCTCAAGCTGATGCGACTGCCCGAGGAGCCGTTCATCAATTTCGCGGGAATGTTGTCGGACCAGGAGCGCCTTCAGGCGCTGGAATCCGCCTCCGTCGTGGTGTGCCCGTCACCCTACGAAAGCCTCTCCTTGATCGCTCTCGAGGCGATGGCGGTCGGCACGCCCATTCTGTGCAACGCGCGCAGCGACGTGCTGGTGGACCATTGCCTGCGCAGCAACGGCGGGCTGTTCTACCGCGACAAAGACGAGTTCGTGGAAAGCATGAAGCTGCTCATCGCGGACGACCGCCTCCGCGCGGCGATGGGCCGCTCGGGACGCGAATACGTTCGTCGAAACTACCGCTGGGACGTGGTGCTGGGCAAGCTGGACAGAATGATCGCGAAGGTCAGACAGGGTGGGGCGTAACGAAGAACGAAGAACGAAAAAGGAATAGTGATTCCGGCGAGGCGATCGTTATTCCTTCTTCGTTTTACGTTCTTCGTTACTCCGTCACAGACACTACTTCCCGCGCCGCCTCGCCTTCATGCGTATCCGCGCGCGGCCCGTCGCTACTCCTCCGTCGCCTCGGTCGTATGTCGTACCGCTTGATCATCTCGTTGAGCGTCGTCGGCTTGATGCGCAGCAGTTCCGCCGCCCGCTTCTGAACGCCGCCTGCCGCCTCGAGCGTCGACTCGATCAGCCGCTTTTCGAAATCGGTGATCACGTCTTTGAACGAGATCCCTTCCGGCGGCACCACGAAACGCGGCATCTGGAAAATCGTCGGCCGGCCGATGTGATCGGGCAGCAGATCGGGGCCGATTCGGCGGCCCGTCGAGAGCACGACCGCCCGTTCGATCACGTTCTCCAGCTCGCGGACGTTGCCCGGCCAGTCGTAGGACATGAGAATGTCCAGCGCGTCGGGGACCAGCTCGAGATCCGGTTTGCGGTTCTCTTCGCCGTACTTCTCGATGAAGTGCTGCACCAGCAGAGGAATGTCGTCTTTGCGATCGCGAAGCGGAGGGAGCTGCACGTTCACAACGTTGAGCCGGTAGAACAGATCCTCGCGGAACCGGCCGTCCTCCACGGTCTTCTTCAAATCGACGTTGGTCGCCGCGACGATGCGGACGTCGACCTTGATCACCTCCATGCCGCCGAGGCGCATGAACTCGCGCTCCTGCATCACGCGCAGCAGCTTCGACTGCGTTTCGAGCGGAATGTTGCCGATCTCGTCCAGGAAGATACTGCCCTTGTCGGCGAGGTCGAACAGCCCTTTTTTCGGGTACACCGCTCCGGTGAACGCTCCCCTCACATGGCCGAACAGCGTCGATTCCAGCAGGTCGGGCGGCAGGTTGCCCGGAGTTGACGGTCACGAACGCGCGATCTTTCCGCTGCGAGTGCGTGTGGATGGCCCGCGCGATCAGCTCCTTGCCGGTGCCGCTCTCGCCCTGAATGAGAATGGTCGAGCGGCTCGGCGCGGCCTGAATGATCAAATCGAACACGCGCCGCATCGCCGGGCTCCGGCCGACGATGTTGTCGAAGTGGCTGTATTGCTCCTGGATGTTCTGCCGCAGCGTCTTGTTTTCGTTGACCAGCCGGCGCCGCTCGAGTGCGTTCTTGATCACCACGAGCACTTCGTCGTTCTTGAACGGCTTGGTGATGTAATCGAATGCCCCGCGCTTCATCGAGTTGATCGCGTTCTCGACCGAGGCGAACGCGGTGACCATGATGACGGCGAGCTCGTCGTCGAGCTTCTTGAGCGACTCGAGGGTCGTCATGCCGTTGATGCCGGGCATCATCACGTCGACGATGGCGGCGTCGAAAGGAACGTTGCGGGCGAGTTCGATGCCTTCCTCGCCGCTGGCCGCCAGCCTGACCGAGTACCCCTCCCCCTTCAACAGGGTTTCGAGGATCTCGCGCATGATTTCTTCGTCGTCTACTACGAGAATCGAGCCGTTTTTCTGCATATCCTCACCGTTAATTCCTGATCGCGCCCGGTCTCGCCGGAGCCTGCGAGATGGGCAGCGATACTGTGAAGCGCGTTCCCTGACCGACGGCGCTCTGACACGTCAGCGTGCCGTCGTGCTCGCGGACGATGCCGTAGGTAATCGACAGACCGAGGCCGGTGCCCTTTCCAATCGACTTCGTCGTGAAGAACGGGTCGTAGATGCGCGAGAGGTGCTCGCTCGGGATCCCCGAACCGGTATCCGCCACTTCAGCCACGACCTGACCGTCCTGCAGCCGCGTGGCGACCGACAACCAGCCGCCTTTCGGCATCGCGTCGCGGGCATTGAGGAAGAGATTCAAAAATACCTGCTGCAGCTTGTGTTCGATGCCGGCGACGAACACCGGAAACGCGCAGAGCTCTCTCCGGACCTTGATCTTTCCGACGACGAGCTGCGGCTCCAGCAGCGACAGCACGTCGTTGATGATGGCGTTCACGTCCACCGGAGCGCTCTCGTCGGCGTTCGACGCACCCGACCTCGACAGATTGAGCAGGCCGTTGACGATCTTCGCGGCACGAAACGTCTGTTGCTCGATCTTCTCGAGCATGCGTGTCTTCGGATCGTCGGGGTCGGCACTGCTCAACAGCATCTGCGTGAAGCTCGAGATGCCCGTGAGCGGCGTGTTCACCTCGTGCGCCACGCCGGCAGCGAGGAGGCCCACCGAAGCCATCTTGTCGGAGATCTGCAGCTGCTCTTCGAGGTGGACGCGCTCGGTGACGTCTTCGATGATGATGATGTTGCCGACCGTCGAGAGGCTGAACTGCCCGCTCGGCGCTCTCAGCGGAGCGGTCGCAACGTTCACGCGAAGGCGCTCGCCGGCCTTGCCCGCGCGCCCCGCGAGCGGCAATCGGTATAACGACGCGCCGTTCGGCGACTCCCGCTGCGCCGCTCGCAGCGCCTCGACAAAAGGTCCATCGAAGACCTCGTCGAGCTTGTGCCCCCTCGCGTCGGACGCGGTCACGCCGTAGATCTCCGCGAGCGCTCTGTTCCAGCGGACCACCCGGCCCTCGAGGTCTTCAACGACCAGACCGTCGTCGAGCGACTCCACGATGTTCTCGTTGAATTCCTGGAGCCGCTGCAGCTCGCCGGCCTTGAGTTGCAGCTGCCGGTAGAGCCGCCCGTTCTCGAGTGCCGTCGCGACGTGGCTGCCGACGGCGGCGAGCAGCCCCATGTCTTCGCTGCTGAGCGGCTCGCCCTGTCCGCGCTGGCCGAGCGCGAGCACGGCGATGGTTCCGCCCTTCGACACGCACGGCACGAAGTAGTGCACCCCGCGCAGGCGCCAGTAGGCGAGCTCTTCCGCGGGAAATGCACCGTGGAGTCGCGGATCGTCGAGAGATATGGCGATGCCGCCGGCCAGGCTGGCGGCAATCTGCGACTGCCGGGTGAGGCTGGACACGTTGAGATCCCCGAACCCTTCAGCGCGGATGACCTCGTAGTTCCCGGACGCTTCGTCCACGAGCAGCAGGACCATGCGATCGATGACGAACGTCTCGCGAACCCGCGCCACCAGACGCTCGCCGAGCCGATCGAGATCGAGGTCGCTGTTCAGGTCGCGCGCAAATCCGACGAGCGCGCGGCGATAGTCGTATTTGTCGCGGTAGAAGGCGCGATCGAGCGCGTTCTGTATCGCACTCTTCACGGGGCTGAACAGCAACACCACGACGACCGTCGCGAGCATCGCAATGATCATGTTGTGGCGATCGGCAGCGTCGAGAAACACGATGCCGGCGAGGCGGAGCAGCGTGGCGTAGATCGTGAAGATGGCAAGGACGACCGACACGTACACGAGGCTGCGCTTGACGATCACCTCGACGTCCATGAGCCGGTAGCGGATCAGCGCCGAGGCGAATGCGAGCGGGATGAGGCTCAAGGGAATGACCGAGAGCTCCATCGGCAGGGACATGCGCAGGCCCAGCGCGTACGGCAGCGCGTAGCCGAGGCCGAACGGGCCGGCTCCGAACGCCGTGCCCCAGATGATCCAGCGAAGCTGACGTCGAGCCGTGGCCGATCGGACCCGGTCCATCGCCCGCGTCAACACGACGAGACCGGCGATCATGAATACCGACAGGTAGAGGGGTTCGACCTGATCCAGATACGTCAGGACCCGCGAATAGACCTGCGTGTTCCTCGAAAGACGGCCGACGGCAATCACGTTCACGAGGAACAGCAGGCCGGCGGGAAGATACAGCAGCACCAACAAGCGCTCTCCGGCTCCCCGTATCCAGGCGCCAGGCCGATCGGGAAAAACCAGCGTGAAATGCAGGAAGAGCGGCGCGAGCACCAGCGTGGCGACAACGTCGGTCCAGTAGAAGTACCAGTCGAGACGGTCGAGTCTGCTGAACGAAAACGTGAGAGTGCCGAAAAACGCCAGGCACAGCCAGAAGAAATGCAGCGTGGCCGGATCGTTCGGGCGGCGGAGGCGGACCGACGCACCGACCAGGAGCGTGAATACGCCGATCGCCGCGCCGATGACGTAGAGGGTCGGGTTGCCCGCTGGCAGCGGAGCGACCGCGACGTTCAGCATGCGCTGCTCGCCAAGCCGAAGCACTGAATACGAGAGAGGGACGGACTGGCTCGCGCCGATCAACGCGCGCTGGACGGCTTCGACGGTCTCCACGGGCGCCCCGTCGATGGCGACAAGCACGTCACCAGGCTGAATGCCTGCCGCCATCGCACCACCGCGGGCGGCCACGTCCGCGGCGGTGACCCCTTCCGGGCGCAGTTCCCACAACACGCCGTCTTCGAGCTTGTGTGACGTCGCGCGCACGGCGATATTGAGCGCGCCGAAGCACAGCAGGACGCCCACCAAGGCGAAGAGACCCCAGCCCGCCAACGGACGCCGCTGCGTTCGATGGTTTTGGGCCTTCATCGTTTTGCGGCCATGTGTGGAACGTATGTCGGAGTGCAAACGCTATACCCCTGACGCGGAAGAACAATTAGCCAATAATCGTTTACTTACAGCAGTTTATCGGCACGAGCAGGCAGGAAATCCACCCAAGTGGATACAAAAATCCACAAAATTGAATTTCTATTCTAAAGCAATTGATTGGATTTAGAAGCGGACTTGCAGGCCGCCGACGATCCGCTTGGGAGCGCGGATCGCGAACGCTTCGTCGAAGACCGACGAGTCGATGTCCATTTCCCGGAAGACATTGCGGATATCGACGAGGGCTTCCCAGTCGGCGCTGGAGAACCGCAGGAAGGGGAGCGATTGATTCACGCGGACGTTGAACCGCGCGTTGGAATTCGCACCGTGGTAGCCGTCGGGCGCGGCGCTCCAGAACGCTGAGTTGACGCGATATCTCGCCGTCACGCGCGTCGCAGATCTGGGGAATCGTCGCCTCTATCGACGTCTGAAGGTCGTGAATCCTCTCGCCGGCATGGGCCGGCACCGAGCGCACCGCTCGCGCCATCGACAGGTCGGACGCCGGGTCCCAGTAGGCGGTGGTGACCGTGTATTCAACGGTGCCGCGCACGTAGCCGGGCATCACCTGCGTCATCGAGGCCCCCCATCCGCGGGCGTCGAAATCCCCTGCGGTGGCCACGTAGTAGTGCCCAAGTGCCTGTTCGGCCCGCCCGGGCGCGGCGTCGAAAATCTCGATCAACTGATCGTCGATGCGCTGATCGAACGCGCGGACCGCGACGCTGACGCCCGCGGCCAGGTCGCGCTCCAACGAAAGCTGCAGATGCCTGACATGCTCGGCAGTAAAGCGACCGTCGGCTGCGAGCGACGAAAACGTCCGTTCGGGCGGCAACCACACGCCGGTGTTGGACGGGGCAAATTCCTCGGCGCCCGGGACGAGGGCTTTACGCGACGCGAACGCCTTTACGCGGAACCCGTCGAGCGGCACCGTGACCGTCAGCCGCGGACTCCAGACGCCGCTGCCGCCGAGATAGTCATACCGGTCGTAACGCGTGCCGTACCCGAGCACCAGGCGAGGAGAGATCGTCCACTCGTCGAATCCATGGATGCCGCCGACGTTGCGCGCGCTGTCGCGGATGGCGCCGACGGCCTCCGCGTTGCCGCCGTCATAGCGTTGCGTGCTGTAGCTCAGACCCAGCTCGTAGGCGTGGTTTGCTGAACTGATCGACTTGTACGAGCCCGCGATGATCCAGGACGAGAGATCTCCCTGCGTCATCGCGCCCTGCATGGCCCACGCTCCGCCCGCGGCCCGTGTGTTCACCGACAGGAACGCGACGCTGCGCGGGGCGTTTGCCGCGAAGATCTCGCCCGGCCGATCGAACGAATCGATCGTCATCAGGTTCACCTGACCCGACAACGGCAGCTCGGCGAACAGTGCGACCGGCGCCATCGCCGCGGCGTGGATGTTCTGCCAGCGGAGGAGGTCGAACTCGTCGTTGGGCTCCCACACCGCCCCGGCGACGGCATTTTTCAGGACGCTTCGCGGCAGGTGACGCACGCGCCAGGCCGTTTCGCCTTCGTCACGGCTCTCGGGCTCAGCCACATCCGCGCCACTGGTATCCCGCGCATCGGCCTCAATGGACGCCGGTGCGAGCCCGCCGAAACCTGCGAGCTGCGTCAGCTGAGGAGAAGACGTTTCGGGCGCGGTTACGGCTTGGACAGCAGGCGTCTTCGACGCCCGCGCAATTTGAATTTCAGGAACGGCAAATTTCTCGGTGGTGAGCTGAATCGTGCGGCCGCGAGACTTGAAGAACCCGCGCGAATGAACGCTCAGGATGTAGGGTCCGAAGGGCAGCTCGCGCAGGGTGTAGCGGCCATCGCGGTCGGTGGTGGCGGCGGCGGTCGTCCGGCCGACCACCGACACCATCGCGCCGACGACCGGCTTCTGTCCGTCGTCGAGCACCCTGCCCTCGATGCTGCCGGCGGGAAATGCGGTTCGGCCGGATCCCGAAGCTTTGACGGCCTGGGCGTACGCAGCTGGAGCGCCAAGCACGAAAAGCGCGATTGCCGCCGCGGGGATCCATCGGGTCATAACCCTCCGACCCAGACTTCCTAGTTCGTAACGGTGAACGGGACGTTGCGCGTGATCACCTGGTTGTTCGTCTTATCGGTCACCTTGATCTCCATCCGGTATTCGCCCGGCTGAATCGCACCCTTCACAGGAATTCCCTGTCCGACAAACACCTGGTGACCCGCCTTTATATCGAACTGCCCGGGCAGCGTCGTGGCGTTGAACGACTGCGTCGCCAGCTTCGTAAAGGCCTTGTCTTCGTTGGCCCGGTAGAACAGGTAGTCAACGTCGAGGTCGGGCTTGCCCGAAGCCGCAGCGACCCCTTCATTGTAGATGAAAAACACGAACATCAGTTCGCCCGACTGGGGGATCGGCGTGCCGAACGACGGCACCACCTTGTAGCCGGAAATCGTGAACGGCTGTTCCAGCTGCTGCTGCCCTGTGAGCTGTTCGGGAGCCGGGGTCAGGGCCGTGGCCAGGATGACGCTGCTGGTCGTCAGCTCCTTGTTCATGTCCGGCACCGTCAGGTCCTGGACGAGCACCGTTGTTTTCGGCTGCTGCTTTCGGTCTTTGGGCTGGCGCTCCCGCATCGCGACGTAAAGCGTGTATTCGCCGGGCGACAGCTGGAGCGCGCGGGGAACCTGGGCGACCTCGCCTGTCATCGTCACATGCTTTTCGGTCAGGAAATACACGTCCGCGAACGGCCAACTGGCTTCGACGCCCTTGCCCGCCGGGGCCGGCGCACCTTTCTGAACCGCCCGCACGTACATGGTCACCGGGAACGACGTGAACTTCTCGCCGCTCAGCTCGATGATGTACGGAATGTAGACGAACTCGTTCGACTTGAGGAGGTGATGCTGAAACTTCAGCTTCACCTCGGCGGGCGCCGGCAGCTTGCCGGCTGACACCTGATCGACAATGTCGCTGAGCGCGATGTAGGCGCTCTTCTCGTCGTTGCTGAGTTTCCGCTGCTGGTCCTCGGGCTGAGCGGCCTGAGCGGGTTTGTTCTGGCCGTATGACGGAACGGACGAAGCGCTGACGACGACAAGCACGGCAGCGAACGTAGCGCAGGCACGACGAACATTCATCACCAACATCTCCTCTAATTCCGAACTAAAAAGTGCCGACAGGGCGTAATTTACGATGATAGGACGGCCCCGAGAATCAAGTCAAACCGGTTGCGTACGAAACCTTTCTGATCAAGGGTTTTAGCGTGGTTGACGATGCCCTTGTCGTACTGCTCGCCGGCGGCGCCGGCGAGCGTTTGTATCCGCTGACGAGAGATCGCGCCAAACCGGCGGTGTTTTTCGGCGGGCCGTACAGGATCATCGACTTCACCCTCAGCAATTGCATCAACTCGGGGCTGCGCCGCATCTTCATCGCGACCCAGTACAAATCGCTCTCCTTGAACCGCCACATCCGCATGGGCTGGAATATCGTTTCCGAGGAGCTCGGAGAGTTCGTCGAAATCCTTCCTCCGCAAAAACGCGTCAGCGAACACTGGTACCAGGGCACAGCCGACGCCGTGTATCAGAACGTGTATTCCATCGTTCAGGAGAGCCCGCAACACGTCATCGTGCTGTCCGGCGACCACGTCTACAAGATGGACTACGCGAAGATGCTGCGCTACCACAAAGAGAGCGGCGCGGCGGTGACGCTCGCCGCGATCGAAATTCCGATCCAGGAAGCGTATCGCTTCGGCGTTCTCTCCGTGGGCGAGCAGGACAAAGTGACCGGCTTCATCGAAAAATCGACCACGGCTCCGTCGATTCCCGGTTCGCCGGATCTCGCGCTCGGCTCGATGGGCATCTACATCTTCGACACCGACGTCCTGCTCAAAGCGCTCGAGGTGGATGCCACGAAGTCGTCGAGCCATGATTTTGGCAAGGACATCATTCCGGCGCTCATTACTCAGGTGCCGACCTACGCGTACCGCTTCTACGACGAGAACAAAAAGGCGTCGAAATACTGGCGCGACATCGGCACGCTCGACGCGTTCTACGACGCCAACATGGATCTCTGCGGCGTCGATCCCGAATTCAATCTGTACGATCCGGAGTGGCCGATGCGCACGCATCAGCCGCAGGCGCCGCCGGCGAAGTTCGTGTTCGCCGAAAAGGGCCGGCGCTGCGGGGAGGCGCTCGACTCGATCATCTCGCCCGGGTGCATCATCTCGGGCAGCCGCGTGACCGGCAGCGTGCTCTGCCCGAACGTGCGCGTGCACAGCTACTGCCAGATCGAGCAGTGCATGCTCATGCCGGGTGTCCGTGTGGGACGGCACGCACGGATTCGCCGGGCGATCATCGACCGCGACGTGCTGATCCCGCGCGGCGCCGTCATCGGGTTCAACCCCGAAGAGGACCGCAAGCGACATACCGTGACCGAGCTTGGCGTTGTCGTCGTCACCGAAGACGACGATCCGCTGGTTGAGCCCCTCAGCGAAGAAGCGCTCCGTATCGAAGCCGAAGACGACGGGAGATAACCGTGAAAATTGCCAGCGTGCAGGGAAGAGAAATTCTGGATTCTCGTGGAAACCCGACTGTCGAAGTCGATGTGCGCCTCGCCAGCGGCGCGTTTGGCCGCGCCGCCGTGCCATCGGGCGCATCGACCGGCGAGCGGGAGGCGCTCGAGCTTCGCGACGGAGACAAGAAACGCTACCTCGGCAAGGGCGTGCTGAAAGCCGTCGCGAATGTGAACAGCGAAATTGCGAGCGCCGTCGCCGGCGCCGATCTGGATCAGCGGACGCTCGATCGCAAGATGATCGATCTCGACGGCACACCGACCAAGAGCCGGCTCGGAGCGAATGCGCTGCTCGGCGTGTCGATGGCCTTCGCGCATGCCGCGGCCGCAGAAGCGAAGAAGCCGCTGTACCAACATCTCGCCGAAAGCGGCGGCGGCACGCTGTTGCCCGTGCCGATGATGAACATCCTCAACGGCGGCGCACACGCCGACTCCAACGTCGACGTGCAGGAGTTCATGGTGATGCCCGTCGGCGCGCCGACGTTCGCGGAGGCTCTGCGAACCGGCGCTGAAATTTTTCATGCGTTGCGGGCCTCACTCAAGAAGCGCGGGCTGGCCACAGGCGTCGGCGACGAGGGGGGATTCGCGCCAAGCCTGAAGTCGAATCGCGAAGCGCTCGAGCTGGTGCTCGAAGCCGTCGGCGAACGCCGGGTTCAAGGCCGGCGGCGATGTCTTTCTCGCGCTGGACGTCGCCTCGAGTGAGATGTGGGACAACGGACGCTACGTCTTCAAGAAATCCGGCGAGCCGCCGCGCACGGTCGAACAGATGGTTGAAATGCTCACTGAATGGGCGCGCGACTATCCGATCATCTCAATCGAAGACGGCGTGGCGGAGAGCGACTGGACCGGCTGGAAGCTGCTGACCAAGGCCGTCGGAGACAAAGTGCAGCTCGTCGGCGATGACGTGTTCGTGACCAACCCGGAGATTCTGAGCCGCGGCATCGCCGAAGGCGTCGGCAATGCCCTGCTCGTAAAGGTGAACCAGATCGGCACGATGACGGAAACGCTCGAAGCGATGGCGATGGCCCGCGACGCGAACTACGCGCGGATCGTGTCGCACCGATCTGGAGAGACGGAGGACGTCACCATCGCGGATCTCGCGGTCGCCACAAACGCCGGGCAGATCAAAACCGGTTCGGCCAGCCGCACCGATCGGGTCGCGAAGTACAACCAGCTGCTGCGAATCGAAGAGGCGCTGGGCCGGAATGGCCGTTACGCAGGACGCCAGGCGATTCGACAGCTCGCCGCGCGCTCATGACCGTGGCTGGCAAACCACTGGTTCTCCTCGTCCTGGACGGATGGGGGCTTCGCGAGGCCCGCGAAGGCAACGCCATCAAGCTCGCGCGTACGCCGGCATACACCGAGCTCGTCGAGCGCTTTCCCCACTCATCTCTGGTGGCGTCCGGCGAAGCCGTCGGACTGCCGCCGGGGCAGATGGGCAATTCCGAGGTCGGCCACATCACGATGGGCGCGGGACGCATCGTGTACCAGGACCTCACGCGCATCGACAAGAGCGTTCGCGACGGCGACTTCTTCGAAAAGTCCGCGCTCATCGATGCGATGACGCGGTGCCAGAACGGCAGACACGCCCTCCACTTGATCGGGCTCGTCTCGCCCAACGGCATCCATAGTCATACACGTCATCTCTATGCGCTGATCGAAATGGCCGCGCGGTACAAGATCGATCGCGTGTTCGTCCAGGGCTTCACTGACGGCCGCGACACGTCGCCGAACGGCGGAGCGAGGTTTCTTCGGCGAGTTGGAGCAGGCGATGAAAGACGCGGGAACCGGCCGAGTGGCCTCGGTGGGAGGTCGTTATTACGGTATGGACCGCGACAACCGCTGGGAACGCACGAGGAAGGCCCACGACGCGATCGTCGGCGGCCCGGTGCCGCGCACGCGTTCGGCGGTCGAATTCATCCGGCAGTCGTACGAAGCCGGGATAACGGATGAGTTCGTGGTGCCGGGTACGGTGGTGGACGCGGCGGGCGAGCCAATCGGGCCGGTGCGCGGCGGCGACAGCGTCATCTTCTTCAACTTCAGGTCAGATCGCGCTCGGCAGATGTGCCGGGCTCTGGCGTTCGACGATTTCCCGGGCTTCGAGCGCACGACCTACCCGCACCCGGTCGCGCTGACGACGATGACGCAGTACGACCGGACGTTTCCGTTCCCGGTCGTCTTCCCGCCGCAGTCGCTGACCGGGTCGTTTGCCGAAGCGATGGCCGAGCACCATCTGCTCAATCTGCGTGTCGCTGAAACCGAAAAGTATCCGCACGTCAGCTATTTCTTCAACTGCGGGATCGAAAAACCGTACCCCGGCGAAGATCGGATACTGGTCCCGTCGCCGAAAGTACCCACCTACGATCTGCAGCCGGAAATGAGCGCGAGGGGGATCACGGACGCTTTGATACAGGATGTCGAGCAGCGAAAACACGACGTCATCATCTGTAACTTCGCGAATGCAGACATGGTGGGACACACCGGCAGGCTCGACGCGGCCGTCAAAGCCGTCGAGACGATCGACGAATGTCTCGCGCGCATCGTCAACGCGGTGCGGACGGCCGGCGGCACGCTCATCGTCACGGCAGATCACGGAAATGCCGAAGAAATGTGGAACACCCAGCTCAACGAGCCGCATACCGCCCACACATCGAACCCGGTGCCCGTGATCGTCGTTCAGGACATCAAGGGCATGCGATTGCGCGAAGGCTGCTCACTGAGAGACGTGGCGCCGACGATGCTGGGAATGCTGGAGCTTGAACAGCCGAAGGAGATGACGGGACAGGATCTGCGGATGCTATAGGGATTAGGGGACTCAAGGGATTAGGGATTGGCTAATCCCCAATCCCTGATGCCCCAGTCACTGTCGTTATTCGACTTCTTCCTTCTTCGCCTCATCGGCGGCAATCCTGAGAGACCTCAGGAAGCGGCGATCGTTGGCGGTCATGTCTAAGCGCGCGGCGCCCGGCGACGACCTTGGCCGGCGTCGGGACCTTGACCATTGCACCACCCTTTTCGGGTGTGGCCGTGCGATTCACGAAACCTACGACGGCCTCGAGGGTCACTTTCATTTCAAATCCCGCGGCACGCGCCTTTTCGCGGCACGCCTCCACTTGAGGATCATCTGCAACAGAAGCAGCAATGGCATCGGCGAGCTCACGGGCCAGCCGGTTGACGACGTCATCCATTGTTAGATCCTCCTTAATCGGGGTCGAGCCCCAATCCCTAGTGTGTATGAGCGGACCTATCGCAATCGAACTCCTGCCTACACCATGAGCACGACAGGAATCTGTCCACGGGACTCATTTGTTAAGAATATCGGACTCGGAAAACGGCGAATGTAGGACGAGATTCATTCTACGGCCGTGGTTCGGTCGTGTCAAGAACGATAGAATCGCCCGTACGGCGTTATATGGTTGATTCTTCTCACGTTCCGGCCGATCGTCGGCTCCTGGATCCAGACCGGGACCTGGGCCAGCCAGGCCAATTTCCGTTCACCAGGGGGATCCAGCCCACGATGTATCGCGGGCGGCTCTGGACGATGCGGCAGTATGCCGGGTACGGGAGCGCCGCCGATTCAAACCAGCGTTACAAGCACCTCCTGGCCAACGGCGTGACCGGCCTCAGCGTGGCATTCGATCTGCCGACGCAGATGGGCTACGACTCGGACCACTCCCTTGCCGCCGGCGAGGTGGGACGCGTGGGTGTCGCCATCGACTCGCTCGACGACATGGCGCAGCTGTTCGAGGGCATTCCGCTCGAGCGCGTCTCCACGTCGATGACGATCAACTCGACGGCGATCATCCTCCTGGCGATGTACGTCGCTCTCGCGGATGAGAGAGGCCTGGATCGTTCGAAGCTGTCGGGAACGGTGCAAAACGACATTCTGAAGGAGTACCTCGCGCGCGGGACCTACATTTATCCGCCGCAGCCTTCGCTGCGGCTCGTCACCGATATCTTTGCCTTCTGCGAGCGAGAATTGACGCAGTGGAACGCCATCTCCGTGAGCGGGTACCACATTCGAGAAGCGGGCTCCACCGCGGTGCAGGAGGTCGCGTTTACGCTGGCAAACGGGATCGCCTACATCGAAGCCGGCCAGGCGGCCGGGCTGAGCGCCGGATCACTTGGCGAGCGCATGTCGTTCTTTTTCGCGGCGCACAACGATTTTCTGGAGGAAATCTCCAAGTTCCGCGCGGCGCGCCGCATGTGGGCGCGCGTCATGAACGATCGCTTCGCGGTGGTGCATCCACGCGCGCAACAACTGCGTTTTCACGCCCAGACGGCAGGGAGCACGTTGACGGCGCAGCAGCCCGACAACAATCTCGTGCGCGTCACGGTGCAGGCCCTCGCGGCCGTGCTCGGCGGAGCGCAGTCGCTGCACTGCAATGCGCGCGACGAAGCGCTCGCCCTGCCGACCGAGGAATCCGCAACGCTCGCGTTGCGGACGCAGCAGATCATCGCGTTCGAATCGGGCGTCGCGAACACAGTCGACCCCGTTGGCGGCTCATTCGAAATCGAAAAGCGCACGAGCGAAATCGAGGAAGCTGCGGGCCGGCTGCTCGCTCGAATCGACGCGGCCGGCGGTACGCTCGCCGCCATTGAGTCAGGTCTGATCCAGCGGGAGATTCAAGAATCCGCTTTCCGAGCGCAGCGCGCCATCGATTCGGGCGAAGTCGCCAGTGGTAGGGGTGACGAAATTCCAGACGGACGGCGCAGCCACGATACCGACGTTTCGCGTGAATGCCGACATCGAGCACGAGCAGCGGGCGCGCGTCGGCGAGCTGCGCTCCGCGCGCGATGCCGGCGCGGCGCGGGCGGCATTGGCCGCGGTGCGCGATGCGGCGCGGGGAGGCGCGAATCTGGTCGCGCCAATCATCGACGCCGTCCGGGCGAGGGCGACGGTCGGAGAAATCTCGGATACGCTACGGGACGTGTTCGGCGAGCATCGCGAGGTGGGCTGAGGTGGAGGTCCCCCTGCTCCGCGTCCAGGACCTGACCACGACGTTCAACATCGCGGGCCGCGCGGTCCGCGCCGTCGACCACGTGAACTTCGAGCTGCGCCGCGGTGAGACGCTTGGCATCGTCGGCGAATCGGGCAGCGGCAAGTCGATGACCGCCTTGTCCATCCTGCGGCTGGTGCAGCCGCCGGGCGAAGTGCAAGGCGGCCCGATAAGTTTCAACGGCCGCAGCGACCTGCTCGAGCTGAGTGAGCGCGAAATGCGCGCCATTCGCGGGGCGGAGATCGGCTTCATTTTCCAGGAGCCGATGACGGCGCTCAACCCGGTCTATACAATCGGGCACCAGATCGCCGAGGCGCTTCTCGTCCACCGCAAAGCCACTCGAGCCCAGGCGCGCGACAAAGCCGTCGAGCTGCTCGAGGCCGTCCAGATCCCGGATGCGGCCCGCCGCCTGCGCGACTATCCCCATCAACTGTCCGGCGGCATGCGTCAGCGCGTACTGATTGCAACCGCGCTGGCGTGTCAGCCTCTGATGTTGATCGCCGACGAGCCGACCACCGCGCTCGACGTCACAATTCAGGCGGAGATTCTGGATCTGCTGCAGGAGATGAAGCAGAAATTTCATCTCGCGCTGCTGCTGATCACGCACGACCTCGGCGTCGTCGCCGGACACGCCGATCGCGTGGCCGTGATGTATGCGGGACGGATCGTGGAACACGGACCGACGAAGCGCATATTCGAGGCGCCGAAACATCCTTACACGCGGGGGCTGCTCGACTCGATTCCGGGCGGCGCTCCCGGGAAACGCCTGCATGCGATCGAAGGGACCGTCCCGAACATCGCCAACCTTCCGCCTGGCTGCGCGTTCGAGCCACGGTGTCCGAAACGCTTCGAGCTCTGCCCGACCGCGCCGCCGCCGTCCTACGAGGTAGGGCCGGAGCAGCGCGCGCGATGTTACCTCTACGATCCGAGAGCCGTGGATGCCGCCGCCCATCGTTGAAGTACGTCGCCTGGTGAAGCAGTTCGTCCGGAGGGAAGGTTTTCTCACGAAGCCGAACGTCGTCCGGGCGGTCAACGACGTCAGCTTCACCGTGGAGGAAGGAGAAACCTTCGGCCTGGTCGGCGAGTCAGGCAGCGGAAAGACGACAACCGGACAGATGCATCCTCAGGTTGATCGAACCCACATCGGGCGAGGTGTTGTTCCGCGGGCAGGATGTGCTGGCTTTTTCGGGCGAAGAGATGCGCCAGGCCCGCCGGCAGATGCAAATCGTGTTTCAGGACCCCTACTCCTCGCTGAACCCCCGCATGCGCGTGCGGCAGATCATCGAAGAGCCGCTCGTCATCCACAAGATGGGCGACCGCGATGCGCGCGCGGCGCGCGTGTCGGAGCTGTATCGGCTGGTCGGACTCGACGACGCGACCCTCGATCGATATCCGCACGAATTCAGCGGAGGGCAGCGGCAACGCATCGGCGTGGCGCGTGCGCTGGCGTTGAACCCGTCGTTCATCATCGCGGACGAGCCGGTCTCCGCGCTCGACGTCTCGATTCAGGCGCAAGTCGTCAATCTGCTGATGGAACTGCAGCAAAAGCTCGGGCTCGCGTACCTCTTCATCGCACACGACCTCCGTCTGGTCGAGCACATCTGCCGCCGCACTGCCGTCATGTATCTCGGCCGCGTCGTGGAGATGGGAGACACCGCCCGTTTATTCAGCAACCCGCAGCACGCGTACACGAAGGCGCTGCTCTCCGCGATTCCGGTGCCTGACCCGGATCACAAACCTGCGCGTATTGAATTGAACAAGAAGGATGTCGACTTCGATGCGCCGCTGAGGGAAATCGCGCCGGGACACCTGGCGGCGGTGTGAAGACTTCGATGCAGCGAAGAACGAAAACGAAAAGCGAATAGAAAGTGTTTCGAACTGATCGCTATTCGATTTTCGTTTTTCGTTATTCGTTACTATCGTGACTGAACCGCGTGCGCGGCCGAGCGGACATCATTCTCGATCTGGCCGTCGCGGAGGCTGATGGTGCGGTGCGCGTACGCGGCGACATCGGCTTCGTGCGTGACGAGCACGATCGTGTTGCCCCCTTCGTGCAGGCGCGCGAAGAGCGCCATGATTTCGGCGCCGGTCTTCGAGTCGAGGTTCCCTGTCGGTTCGTCCGCCAGCAGAATCGACGGGTTGTTCACGAGCGCGCGCGCGATGGCCACGCGCTGGCGCTGGCCGCCTGACAGCTCGTTGGGACGATGCTGCATCCGGCTGGTGAGCTCGACCTTGTCGAGCGCAGCACTTCGCACGCGTCGTCCGCTCGGCCGCGGGCACGCCGGCGTACACCAGCGGCAGCTCGACGTTGTGAAGCGCGGTCGCCCGCGGCAGCAGGTTGAACGTCTGAAAGACGAAGCCGATCTCTTCGTTGCGGATGCGCGCCAGCTCGTTGTCGTTCATGCGCGCGACTTCCTGATCGTTCAGCAGGTAGCTGCCTTTGCTCGGCGTGTCGAGACAGCCGATCAGGTTCATCAACGTCGATTTGCCCGACCCGGACGGGCCCATAATCGCGACGTATTCGCCGCGGTCAAGCGAAATTGACACACCTCTGAGCGCGTGGATTTCTTCCTCGCCCATGAGGTAGGTCTTCCAGAGATCGTGGGTCTCGATAAGAGCCATGGGAGCTAAGACGAGCGACGGCGCCCGGCGGTTCCCCATTCTACACGTCGCCTGTTCGCAGGCATCGCCGAAGGCATGGTCAACGAATGTCCGGGCGCTGCTGATGTGTCATGCCAACCCTCCGCATGACACCCTCCGGCGAAATGATGACCACCGCGTCAGACTCAATAGACCCCACGACCCCATATGCGGTTCCATCGCCCGGGCGCACGATTCGGTCGTCGAGTATCGCGAGGCTGCGGCCCGGTGACACGACAATGTTCGTGACACGAGGCGCCTGCGTCGCCGGAGGCGATGAGCGGCCAAATGTGCGGGCGGCTCGCTTGCTCAGCCGTGGGCGGAGACGTGCGCGCGCGCACCCGGTAGGAGGCTGCCACCTGGACGCCGTCGGCAACCGCGTCCTTTTCCGTACGCGTGTAAACGGGCTCACCAAGCCCACTGGTCGCGGCCAGCCGTGCAAGAAATAGCTCCGCGTTGCGGCGCGCCTCGGCGGAGTCCGGCCCTGGCACATGGGCCTCGACGGACAGCTTCCAATAATCTGACTCCGGTTCGACGTGAAGCGACGTCAGCGTTACACCGCGCGGAGTTGCATCCACGATGCTGCTCAGCACGCGGCCTATTGCCGGCTCTCGTACCTCGTGGCTGACAGGCGCCTGGCTGAGCGACGTCAGCGGCTCTTCGGCCGCCGCGGCCTCGCTGTCGGCGTGGCGCTGACGTAAACCGCCGCGCCGTAAAGCAGCGCGCTCAGCACGGCCGCAGCCGCCGTGCCGGTCAGGGCGATGCGGCGCACATTGGCCCTGCGGCTCGAGGCGATCGAGACAGGCAGAAGGTTGGCCGGCGGGGGCTCCACCGCAATAGCCGATGCCAGCCGGAATGCCGCGGCGCGTTCGGCAAATCCCGGCGGCAGAGACCCGGGATCGATGCCTTCGAGCGTGTCGAGCGTCTCGACTTCGAGGTTCAGCCGCTCTATCAATGGGGCGGTAAGCGAACGAATGTTCGGCATATCACCGCACAACACGACCTGAGAGACGTCGGGCTCCCAGAATTGCTTGACGTAGAGAAACGAGCGCCGCAGATCGAAAGACAGTCGCTGCGCGAGCTCTTCGCGGTCAAGCGCCGCGGCGTAGCCCCAATCGAGATCCCTTGCATAGAGCAGGGACCCGTCAGAAAAGATGCCGAGCGCGGACTGCGAGGAGCCAAGCGCGACAAACGCGTGGACGTCGCCGGGCATCGCCGGCCGTCTCAATCGCGCCTGCGACCAGAGCGCGCCGCATGGCGTGGTGACCCCCTCGACGATGAAGCCGGCATCGACGATGGGACGGAGATGATCGCGGATTTCCTGCGAGCTCGCTGCGAAGAACGACACCTCTCTCTTGGAAGGATGCCCGGGTTCAGTGAGGGTGCGGCCGAACGCAGTGGCGACGGTGACATCCTCGTCGTCCATTTCCAGAACGGATGCGCCGTGATGTTTGGCCAGCGCGTCGAGCTCCGCCTCGCGCGCCGACGGCAGCAACCTGTACTGATGGCTGCTGCGCACTTCCCACAGATTCACCCACGCGCGGCGGGGAAACGTGCCGTTCTGTGCGATGAGCTTCAGCTCCGATGCAAGCGGGGGGCTGTGGGAGTTGGGAACCGATGCGAAGCCATGCACGCGAAAGGCCACCGGCTCCCCTTTCCGGCGGCGGCCCAGTGCACTCTGCGTCGACCAGCACGCATCCCGTCGAAGAAACGTCGATTCCCGTCCTTCGCACTCTGGCCTCAACCAGCTTCTTCGTACTCTTCTTTCAACTTCGCGACCACGGCCGGATCGGCAAGGGTCGTGGTATCGCCGAGCGTCTTGCCCTCGGCAATGTCCTTCAAGAGCCGGCGCATGATTTTTCCCGACCTCGTCTTCGGAAGATCGGCGGTAAACAGGATGTCTTCAGGCCGCGCAATCGCGCCGATTTTCCGGACCACGTGCTCCTTCAACTCGGCGACGAGCGCCGCCGACGCAGCATTGCCCTCTTTGAGGATCACGAACGCCGAAATCGCCTGACCCTTCAAGTCGTGAGCGCGGCCAACAACCGCCGCTTCGGCAACGCGTGGATGATCGACCAGCGCGCTTTCCACTTCCATGGTACCGATACGGTGCCCGGCGACGTTGATGACATCGTCCACGCGACCCAGCACCCAGAAGTACCCGTCGTCATCGCACTTCGCGCCGTCACCGGTGAAATAGATGCCCCGTTCCCACTTGCTCCAATACTGTTTCACGAAGCGATCCGGATCGCCGTAGATACCGCGCAACATCGCCGGCCAGGGACGAGTGAGCGCGAGTAATCCTCCGCCGACGTCGATACGCTGTCCGGCCTGCGTTCGGATTTCGGCTTTGATTCCGGGAAACGGCTTCGTCGCGGAGCCTGGCTTCAGCGGCGTCACACCCGGCAGAGGCGTGATCATGATCATCCCCGTTTCGGTCTGCCACCATGTGTCGACGATCGGGCAGCGTTCACCGCCGATGTTCTTGTGATACCAGATCCAGGCTTCGGGGTTGATCGGCTCGCCTACCGATCCCAGCAAACGCAGCGTCGACATGTTGCGGCGCCTGGGCCAATCCGGTCCCCATTTCATGAACGCGCGAATGGCGGTCGGCGCCGTGTAGAAGATGGTCACGCCGTAGCGCTCGATGATTTCCCACAGCCGATCTTTTTGCGGCCAGTCCGGCGCTCCCTCGTACATCACGACGGTCGCTCCGTTGGCGAGCGGTCCGTACACCACATAGCTGTGGCCGGTCACCCAGCCGATGTCCGCCGTGCACCAGTAGACGTCGTCTTCTTTCAGATCGAACACCCATTTCGACGTCGCATACGTGCCGGTCAGGTACCCGCCGGTCGTATGCATGATGCCTTTGGGCTTCCCGGTCGTGCCCGAGGTGTAAAGGATGTAAAGAAGGTCCTCCGAATCCATCGGTTCAGCGGGACACTCGAGCGGCGCTTTGGCCATGAGCTCGTGCCACGAGTGCCATTTCACGCTGGACGCCGGCAGCTCGCCGCCGGCCGTGCGGTGGAACATGATCACGTTTTCGATCGAGGGCGCTCCCTGGAGCGCCTCTTCCGACACCTTCCTGAGCGGGACGATCGATCCGCGGCGGTACCCGCCATCAGCCGTGATGAGGAGCCGGCATTGAGCGTCGTTGATTCGATCGCGCAGCGATTCGGCACTGAACCCGCCGAACACGATGCTGTGGGGAGCGCCGACGCGCGCGCATGCCAGCATCGCAATCGCGAGCTCGGGAACGAGCGGCATGTAAATCGCGACGCGATCGCCCTTCTTGATGCCGAGCGACTTCAGGACATTGGCGAACGCGCTGACCTGGCGGTAGAGATCGAAATACGTGAGCGTCCGGCGATCGCCGGGCTCTCCTTCCCAGATGATGGCCGCCTTGTTGCGGCGCGGGCCGCGAATATGGCGGTCGACACAGTTCACCGACGCGTTGAGCTGCCCGCCGACAAACCACCTGGCATGCGGCGGGTTCGACCAGTCGAGCACCTGCGACCACTTGCGGTTCCACTCGAGCTCGGAAGCAAAGCGCGCCCAGAACGCTTCGGGATCGTTTTCCGCCTCTTCGTACGGCGTATTGTCGCGGACGTGAGCGGTGGCGCGGAACTGAGGGGACGAATTGAAGACGCGATCCTCGTGGAGGAGCGCGGAAATCTCAGGGTCGTCTGATTGAGGCATCCGGGAAGAATATTACTTTCCCGTTTGGACTTTCTACCCGCTCAATCCGGGACGCCGTGCCATTGGTGTCCCGGAAGACATACAGGCGTGCCAGCCAGAGGACCGCCCCAGCCAGCAGGACGGCAAATACCAGTGCGACGCCGAGATAGACAATCAGGCGTTTCAGCCGGTCGAGCGGCGAAGAGCTGTTCCGCCCATAACCCAGCGTCTGAAGAATCGCGTCGCTCTGCGCCGGAGTGGATCTCGCGCCCGTGGCCGGCTTTCCACGACCCATGCGCAGCGCATCGAGAACGATGCTCATCAGTACAGCGACGCGCGGCGCGTCAACCACTCAAAGCGCGAAGGCCGTGCCTCCGTCATCTCGAGGCTCTCAGCCGCGTGATACACCATCTCGGCCGTCACCCGGTTCGTGCGCCCCGAGTAGGCGGCGAGCAGCGCCCGATCGCAGACGAGGTTGATGAGCCGCGGAATGCCGCTCGAACGGCGATACACCATGTCGAGCGCGCGCGAGTGAAATGTCACAGACGACGGTCCACCCGCGACTGTCATGCGATGTGAGACGTACGCCGCCACTTCGTCGCGGTTCAGCGGCCGCAGCTGGTAGCGGATCGAGACCCGCTGGTCGAGCTGCCGCATCTGTGGCGCCTTGAGCAGGGGCTGAAGGTTGAGCTGACCTACAAGGACGATTTGCAGCAGCTTCTCCTTGTCGGTCTCCAGATTCGAGAGAATGCGAATCTGCTCGAGCACCGGCATCGGCAGGTTCTGGGCTTCATCGATGATCAGCACGGCGTTGGCACGCAGTGGAAGCAGGCTGAGCAGGAAATCGTAAATCGTTTCGATGAGCTCCTGCTTGCTGACCTCGTCAAGCCGGCCGCGCTTGACGTCCTCGCGCGACACGACCCCGAAATCCTGCAGGATGAGCTTCAGCAGATCTTCTTCCGAGAGGAAGGGATTCAACACCAGGGCCGTAAAGGTCCTTCTGTCAATCTCTTCGAGCAGTAATCTGCAGAGAGTGGTCTTGCCGGTGCCGATGTCGCCTGTAACGACGACAAACCCTTCGCGCCGCCTGACGGCGTACTGAAGGAGCTCGTAGGCGTTCGCATGCGGCTCGCTTTTGAAGAGAAACTTCGGATCCGGCGTGAGGCTGAACGGCTTCTCGGTGAAACCGTAGTATTCCTCGTACATTCGCTCTCCTAATCGCTGCCTGAGGCAGCCGCAGCCGAGAGACACCGAGTGGTCCCGCGAGGAGTCCGACAGACGTTTCGGTCGTTGCGGAGCTAAACGATATACGCCATTGGGCTTCTGCCAGCCAGAAAGTGAGAAGGGGGTGGGTGAGCAGGACCGGGGACCATGGAACTGGGGATTGGGGATTGGGGATTAGGGATTAGGCGGGTGCAGTGGCGTGCACTGGTGCGCACGTCTTCACTAATCTCTAATCCCTAGTCCCTAATCCCTAGTCCCTAGTCCCCAATCACTAGGCGTCCCTAGACGGAAATCAATCGTAGTACTCGAGGCCGAGGTGCGTGATGAGCTCCTCGCCCACCATGTGGCGCAGCGTGTTCTTGAGCTTCATCAACTGAATGAACAGGTCGTGCTCCGGGTAGAGCCCAGGGGCGTGCATCGGGCTCTTGAAGTAGAACGAGAGCCATTCCTGGATGCCCGACATGCCGGCACGCTTCGCCAGGTCGAGGAACAGCGCGAGGTCGAGGACGATGGGCGCCGCAAGAATGCTGTCGCGGCACAGGAAATTGATCTTCAGCTGCATCTTGTAGCCGAGCCAGCCGACCAGATCGATGTTGTCCCAGCCCTCTTTGTTGTCGCCGCGCGGCGGGTAGTAGTTGATCCGCACCACGTGGTGGAGATCTTCGTAGAGACCCGGGTACAGGTGCGGTTGAAGGATGTAGTCGAGAACCGATTTCTTGCTCTCTTCTTTGGTTTTAAACGACTCGGGATCGTCGAGCACTTCGCCGTCGCGGTTGCCGAGGATGTTCGTGGAATACCAGCCCTCGACGCCGAGCAGCCGGGCCTTGATACCGGGCGCGACTACGGTCTTCATCCAGGTCTGCCCTGTCTTGAAGTCTTTTCCGCAAATCGGCAGCTTGTTCTGCTGCGCCAGCGCCATCATCGCCGGAACGTCGACGGAGAGATTGGGAGCGCCGTTCGCAAACGGCACGCCTTCCATCAGCGCGGCATAGGTGTAAACCATGCTCGATGGAATGGCGGGGTCGTTCGCTTCGAGCGCTTTTTCGAACGCCTCGATCGATTGGTGTGGGGCAGACTCCTTCATGAAGACTTCGGTGCTGCCGCACCAGACCATGACGAGGCGATCGAGGCCATTGTCGGCCTTGAACTTCCGGATGTCCGCCCGGAGCTGCTCGGCAAGATCTTTCTTGTTCTTCCCCTTCTTGACGTTCGGTCCGTCCAGCCGCTTGACGTAGCGCTGATCGAAGACCGCCGTCATCGGCGTGATCGCTTCGAGCTCGGGCTTGATCTGGTCCAGAAGCGACGTCTCGAGAACGCCCGCGGTCCGCGCCGCCTGATAGGAATTCTCTTCGAAGATGTCCCAGCCGCCGAACACGACGTTCTCGAGATCGACGAGGGGCACCGTGTCCTTGATCTTCGGCGACCTGCCTTCGGTGCGCTTTCCGAGGCGCATCGTACCCATCTGCGTGAGCGAACCGATCGGATTTGCCAGACCTTTTCTGATCGCAAGCACACCTGCGATCGTGGTCGTGCTGACCGCGCCGAGACCGACGAGCAGAATGCCGAGTTTGCCTTTTGCTGGAACAATTTCAGGATTTTTCACAGCCGGCAACTATATCACCGGTTGACCCGCATGACGTACGCGGCCTACGCTTCCACGTGCCTCTTTTCCGCCGTCCACAGCAGAAGCACGCGCTCGCGATCGCGATGACCGGCGTGAAGCTTGGCGACTCGCTGCTCTACATTGGATGCAGCGACGCGTCGCTAGTGAGCGCCATCGGGTCAAAAGTGGGGTTGAGCGGGCGCGTGTGCGCGATCGTGCGTGACGCCGGCGACGCGGCGCGCGCGCGGCGTGGTGCGGAAGACGCGGGGATCCTGCTCGAGCTCGAAAGCGGCGGCTCGAGCCGCTTCCCGTTCGAAGACGCCGCCTTCAGCCTGATCGTCGTCGACAATCAGGAAGGCGCGCTCACACACCTGACTCCCGAGGAGAGGGTGGCTGTGATGCGCGAGTGCTTTCGAACGCTCGCGCCGCGCGGCCGTGCGGTCGTCATCGAGCGAGCCGCGCGCGGCGGCCTGGGCGCATTGTTCCGGCCGTCCGGCGCCCAGCCAGCCGATCCACGCTACCAGGCTTCGGGAGGCGCCATCGCCGCGCTCGAAGCCGAAGGATTCCGTGCCGCGCGTCTGCTGGCCGAGCGGCAGGGGCTGTCCTTCTTCGAAGGCGTACGTTAGCGGTGACACTTCGGCAATAACTCTCGTTTTTCCAAACAATTCGCGGCACCCGTACGGCAAGAGATTTGCCTCTGGAATGGCAGGCTGAAACTACAAATGTCGCTGGAATCGAAAAACTCACAGCTGGACGTGTACACCGCGGACGAGATTGCGCAAGCCGCGGGCGTTCCGGTCGCCCGCATTGACGGTCTCGTCGATGCGGGAATGCTCACGCCGGTTACAGGCGCCTTCTCGTTTTTTGTCCAATCCGAAGCGATCGCCGCGGTCCGTACGTTGAGGGCGGACGCCGGGCGCAGCGCGGCGTTGCTGTTCGACAAGCCGGAGTTCGCCCACACTTCCGCGAAGATGCCGATCGCCGCGGCCGGCGCGTTTCATGCCGGTATTGCCGCGACGCTCATTCTCATCAGCACGATAGGCCTACCGCAGGCCGCAGAGACCGAGCAGCTTCGGAGCGAGCCGGTCACGACACGGCTGGTATTCATTGCGACGCCGGGACCTGGGGGCGGCGGCGGGGGCGGTGGACTTCGTCAGAAACTTCCGCCTCCACGGGCTCAGCGCAAGGGCAAATCGTCGCTCGACAGCCCCATGCCGGTGCGCAAGCCACCCAAGCCGGTCGAGGCGGTTCCGGAACCAGAGCCGCCGCCGCCACCACCTGCCGTGAAGCCGGAACCGCTTCCGCCCGTGGTTGCACCGGTCGCGACCGTCGCGGCGAATGAAACCGACCGTCCGGGCGTCATCGACGAGCCAGCACCCAAACAAAGCGAGAGCCGCGGGCCCGGAGCGGGTGGCGGAGCAGGCTCAGGAACAGGCACCGGTCTCGGTAAAGGAGATGGGTCGGGCATTGGTGAGGGATCTGGCGGCGGGATGGGCGGCGGACCGTACCGTCCCGGCAGCGGCGTCCTGCCGCCGCGCATCTTGAGAGAGGTCAAGGCCGCTTACACGGAAGACGCCCGGCGCAGCAATACGGAAGGCGAAGTGGTCCTCGAAATCGTTGTCAGGCGCGACGGGTCGGTCGGCGACGTCAAGCTCATCAGCGGATTACCGGGCGGGCTCAACGACCGCGCGATCGCAGCGGTTCGTCAGTGGAGGTTCGCGCCGGCCACCAGATATGGTCAGCCCGTGGATGTCATCGTCGAAGTCGCGGTGGAATTCAAGCTGCGTTAGGTGATTTATGGAAACGATACTGCTCATCATTACAGTCGTCTCGGTTGCAGCCGCCATCTTCGCCACAACAGCGGCCATGCGCGCGAATCGCCGGGAGCGCGATCGGTCCGATGCGCGGGCCGCGGCGCTGGCTGCTGCCGCAGAGACGCACGGTATCGCAGACGGAGGCTGGCAGCAGGTTGCCGGCGAATGGCAATGGGTGGCTGAGCCCGCAACTCTGGGGATTAGGGACTTGGGATTTGGGATTCGTGCTGAACGCGCGTCGCACGACCGCGTGATACCCGTCGCTGACCCAATCCCCAATCCCGAATCCCCAATCCCTAGCGGTTCCGAGCGTTTCTTCGGAACCGTCGAGCGCGAGGAACCAACAGCGAACCGCCTGCCGATTTTCGCGGCCGCGGCGCTGATTGTGCTGCTCGGCGGGTCGCTGGCCTTTCTGAACACGTCGGTGTCGAACGACGAGCCGGCGCCGGCAGCGGTTGAAAAAGTGTCGCTCAATCAGCCGCTCGAGCTCGTGTCGCTCGGCCATGGGCGCGAAGCGCGCCTGCTGACGATCAGTGGAACCGTTCGGAACCCGGCCAGCGGCGTCAAACTCGAGGGACTCACCGCCGTCGTCTCGCTGCTCGATCGCGAGGGCGCGCTGGTGTCCACCAAAGACGTTCCGCTCGACTATCGCGCGCTTGGCCCCGGCGAGGAAGCACCGTTCAAGGTCAGTGTTCCGGATGCCGGTTCTATCGCCCGGTATCGCGTGAGCTTCCGCGCCGGCACCGCCGTGGTTCCACACGTTGACCGGCGGCTCGACACAAAACTCGCAAGTGCGCGGCAATAGGCGCACTATTGAATAGAGGTTCTTTCCTATGAAACACATGCTGCGTTCGTGGATCGGTCTCACGGTCGTCGCCGCCGCCGTCGTGCTGGCCGGGGGCGCAAACGTGGCAGGACAAAAGCAGGAGGAGTTCCGCTTCCGCAGCGGCGTCGACCTGGTCAACGTGACGGCGACCGTGACGGATAGCACCGGGCGGTTCGTCCCAGGCCTCCGCCAGGAAGACTTCATCGTCTACGAAGAGAATCAGCTCCAGGAGGTCACGCATTTCAGCAACGAGCGCGTGCCCGTGAGCCTCGGTATCGTTCTCGATACGAGCGGCAGCATGGTTGGGGAGAAATTTTCGAACGCGTTGATGGCGATCGAGCGGTTTCTCACGAAATTGCTCTCTCCAGAAGACGAGATCTTCATGTACAAGTTCAGCAACTTTCCGGATCTCGTGCACGACTGGACGACCGATCGTCAGCGGCTCAGCCGCAGCATCAGACGGCTGAGCGCCGGCGGCGGAACCGCGATGTACGACGCGCTCGCAGAATCGGTGCCGTTGGCGCAGACCGGGCAGAACCGTAAGCGGGCGATCGTGCTCATCTCCGACGGCAACGACACGGACAGCGAAGTCTCGCTCGGTGAAGTGAAGCAGATGATTCGCGAGTCCGAAGTGATGGTGTACGCGATCGGCATCGATGGTAACGGCGACTCCTCGATATTCGGGATTCCTCCGACGACCCGCGCGCCGTTTCCTTCGCCGGTACCGTTTCCTGGCGGCCGGCGGCCGAGAGGGCCCGGCGGCGTCATTCTTCCTCAGAGGCCGCAAATGCAGTGGCCGTTCCCGCAGGCGCCTCCGCCGACGAGCCGGCGCAGAGTGATCAGCGGCGACGACCGCGTCAACGCAGGGGCATTGCGGGAAATTACCGACGACAGCGGCGGCCGGACCGAAATCGTTCGAACGGGCCGCGACCTGGATCCCGCGACCGCGAACATCGCCGACGAACTGAGCCGGCAGTATTACCTCGGCTATGCCTCGACCACGGAAAAAGACGGCCGCTGGCATGCGATTCGCGTGGAAACGCGCGACAAGTCGCTCCGCGTCCGCGCGCGGCGCGGCTACGTCGCCACCCCGTAGTGCTATCATCGGCCCGTGCGTTCGCTCGCGTGGGCCGTTGGGCTGACACTTGCCGGCAGCCTCGGCGGGGTTCTGGTTGCTTCAGCACTTCTCTCGTTCAACGATAAAATTCGCGCCGCGATCGTCCCGTGGCTGGTCAGCTACGCCGTCGGCACGCTGCTAGGCGTCGCCCTGCTGGTGCTCCTCCCGGAAGCGCTCGCGCATCTATCTCCAAGAACAGTGCTCGGGTCCCTGCTCGCCGGCATCATGCTGTTTTTCGTCCTCGAAAAGCTCGTGCTGTGGCGTCACTGCCACACGCACGATTGTGAAGCGCATGGCATGGCGGCACCGATGGTGATCGTCGGCGACGCGTTCCACAATTTTCTCGACGGCGTGGTGATAGGGACTGCTGTTCGCACCTCCGTTCCGCTCGGTATCAGCACCGCGCTGGCTGTCGCGACGCACGAGATTCCGCAGGAGCTTGGGGACATGGCGATCCTGCTTCATGCCGGATATTCGAGGCGGAAGGCCCTGCTGCTCAATCTCGCTCTCCGGCGCGTCGGCGGTGCTCGGCGCGGTGCTGGCGGTCGTTGCGCTGGAGTGGGTGCCGCAGGTGAATCAGTACGTGTTATCCGTTGCGGCGGCGGGCTTTCTGTACGTCGCAATGGCCGATTTGATCCCCGACCTGCACCGCGGCCGCGTCGATTCGAAGACGTTTCGCCAACTCGCCCTGACCGTCGCGGGTATCGGTACGGTCGTCGGGCTGAACGCTGTTGCCGGAGGACATTGATGTACGCCGTCGCGATCATCCGATATCGCAAGCCGCTCGAAGAAGTCATCGTGCATCAGGATGCGCATCGCGCGTATCTTCGGGAACTGAAGGAAGCGGGCATCCTGATTGCCTCAGGTCCGATGAATCCGCGGTTTGGAGGGCTTCTGCTGCTGCGGGTTGCCGACGAAGACGGGAAAACGCTCGATAAAATTCGTGACGGCGATCCGTTCTTTCAGAGCGGGGTCGCGCAATACGAGCTGATCGGTTGGGCTCCCGTCATCGGCAAGGACGATCTGAGATCGTTTGTCGTGATCACGAACTCCTCGACCGGCTTGCCGCCGATCAGGTGATCCTGAATGATCCGCTCGAGCACGGGCGGATCGCAGCGCGCGATACCAGGTGCCTTCCGGGTACACGACCGCGATCGGACCGCCTTCACAAATACGGAGGCAGTTCGCTTTCGTGCGAAGAACGCCGCCGGCTTCTGAAAGGCCGAGCTGCTTCAGGCGCTTCTTCAGAAACTCCCACGCTTCAATCGAGCGCTCCTTGTCGCTGCATTTCGGGTTGGTTTGATCCGCGCAGAGAAAGATATGCCGGTGCGCGCCCGGAATCCCCACGCCGGACGCAAGATCCTTCAATCGCTCCAACTCATCCACTGGCATATTATTAGGGGTGAACATGCCTGAAGCCTTGACAAGAAGTATCCGGGTCCACGTCGAGTCCGAATTCGCTCCGGGACGATCGAATCCGCCGCAGAATCAGTGGTTTTTCTTTTACACGATCCGCATCACGAACGAAGGCCGCGGAGACCGTCAAGCTGTTGAGCCGGCACTGGATCATCACCGACGCGATGGGCGAGGTCCGTGAAGTCCGCGGGCCAGGCGTCGTCGGCAAGCAGCCGCAGCTGGCCCCTGGCGAAAGCTTCGAATATACGTCCGGGTGCGATCTGACGACGCCGTTTGGATCGATGCGGGGAACGTATCAGATGGTGACCGACACGCAGGAGCGGTTCGAGATCAACATTCCGATGTTCACACTGACGGAGCCGTATACGACGGTGCATTAGCTTTCCTGCCGTAAGTCTTCTCCACGTAGTCGTCCACGATCTGTTTGAACTCGGCCGCGAGCTCATCGTAGTTGCCGCGCAGCGTCTTCACATGCCGGCCGTCGATGTAGATCGGGCAGCTCGGCTCTTCACCGGTTCCTGGAAGGCTGATCCCGATGTTCGCCGCTTTGGACTCGCCGGGCCCGTTGACGACGCAGCCCATCACCGCAAGCGTCATGTCCTCTACGCCCTCGTAGCGCACTTTCCACGCAGGCATCATCTCGCGGATGTAATCCTGCGTCCGCTCGGCAAGCTCCTGGAACGTCGTGCTCGTCGTCCGTCCGCAGCCGGGGCACGCGGTCACGCTCGGGGCAAACGAACGCAGCCCGAGCGCCTGAAGCATCTCGCAGGAGGCATACACCTCTTCGCGCCGGTCGCCGCCGGGACGCGGCGTGAGCGAAACGCGTATGGTGTCGCCGATGCCCTCGTTGAGCAGCAACCCCATGGCCGACGCCGACCAGACGAGCCCTTTGATCCCCATTCCGGCTTCGGTCAGCCCGAGGTGCAATGGCTGATCGGTGCGCTTGGCAAGCTCGCGATAGACGGCGATCAAGTGCAGCGGACGCGAGACCTTGCACGAAATGATGATTTGATTTTTCCGCAGCCCGGACTCGAGCGCGAGTGCTGTCGAATCCAGCGCCGACAGCACCATGCACTCATTGATGATCTCTTCCGAGGTTCTGCCCAGATTGCGGTCGGTGTTCTCCTGCATCTTCTCCATGACGAGCTCCTGGTTCAGCGAGCCGCCATTGACGCCGATGCGCACAGGTTTGCCGTTGTCCGCCGCGACCTGACAAATCGTCGTGAATTGTTCGTCGCGCCGCTTGCCGGTCCCGACGTTGCCGGGATTGATTCGATACTTGTCGAGCGCTTTCGCGCACGCGGGGAACTTCGTCAGGAGGAGATGTCCGTTGTAGTGAAAATCGCCGATGAGCGGCGCCGTCACTCCGGCGTCGAGCATCCGCTGCTTGATGGCGGGAACCGCTGCCGCAGCCTCCGGCAGATTGACAGTAATCCGAACGAGCTCCGAGCCCGCCAGCGCGAGCTCGATGCACTGCCTGGCCGTGGAATCGACGTCGGGCGTGTCGGTATTGGTCATCGACTGGACGGCGATGGGAGCACCGCCACCGACCTGAACCGGCCCGACCTTCACGCCGACTGTTTTATGTAGCCTGAGTGGGAGCATTTACGAAATGCGTAAAAACAGGGTCAGACCCCATTTTATCTTCAGGCGTGGATTCCCCCCACAGCGGGACAACGAGGCCGGAAAGCGGGCTGATACGCGGACCTGGCGTGATGATCCCGGCAAGATTAAGCGGATCCGCCGCGGAGACGTGTGGCGTGGCACCCAGATTCTGATCGCGGCGGATCTCGCGCAGCAGCTCGACCGCCTCGGGCCTTGCGAACTGCTCGCCGACGAAACCCGACACGAAGCGGCCGCCCCGGATTTCACCCTGCGCCTCCATGCGGCGGAAGGTGATCAGCAGGTCGCGCCATGAAGGGGTGATCGTTTCCCGCGCCAGCAGATCTCGAAACACGACACCCCAGCGAAGGAGCAGCTGTCGCGCAATCGCTTCGAGCGTTCCTGCCGGCAAGTCGTCGCGTCCCGCGACCGGACGATGGTCGATCGACGATCGACGATCGACGATCGCCGAGCAGCGCCCAGCGCCCGGGGACGAAGCGCGGCCGGCGTGATGGATGCTTCGCTGTCGCAAGCCGGCGCTTCGGATCAATCAACGCGCGAAGATTTTCGAACCCGTCCGCCGTCACGAGACCAGCCGCGGCGAGCTCCCATAGCGCTTCTTCGACTGCACTGGGCAGCTGCCTCGTGTTTTTCACGATATCGGCAAGGAACGAGGCGCCGCGAGCGCGCAGCGACTCGACGACCTGGCGGGCGCTGCCCGACAGGTTCTGCTCGAGATCCGTCCCGGGCGCGCCGGGTGCCGTCTCGCGCCTTGCCGCCGCGTCGAGCAGCCACCCCGCGTCTTCGCGCAGAAAGAGCGCGATCGGCGCCGATCGTGTTGGGCGAACGCGCCTCGTGGATCCATTTCTGCCTCGATCGTGATCGTCGAACGCCGGATGCGGCGAAAGACCGGCCCCATACGACTTCGCCAGAAATGCAAAGCTGATCGAGAAGCTCCGGCGAATATTTGCCGATGCGCCGGCGAAGCACTTCGCCTTCCCACGCCGCGGCGGAAATTTCGTGGCCCTGGAGCTGCTTGATCACGTGCAGCGCGCCATCAGGCCCATGCAGCTGCGTTCCTGGTTTGACGTGCTGCCAGTGATACACAAAGCGCATGAAATCGCGCGCATTGACGGGTTCGATCTCACGACGCAGACGGCCGAGCGTCAACCGGTGGATCCTCGCGAGCACGCGCCGGTTGCACCACTCGATTTCGGTGTCGGGCGCCGAAGCCGCGGCGGTGAAGCGACCTCGCAGGATCTGTCCTTCCGCCTCGAGACGCAGCAGCGCCGCGTCTATCACCTCGGCGGGCATTGCGAATATCTGGACGAGCCGGGATCGCGTATAGGGACCGCTCGATTCGAGCCAGCCGCGAAGCGTTTCGGTGACGGCGGTCTCCTGATCGTCAGTTGCGGTGCGATCGTAGTCGCCGATTTCCGGTGCGATGGACGAGTCTGGGTAAAGAAGTCGTGCCGTCTTCAGGCGTTCGGCGGCCGCCCAGAAATTCGCGCCGCCCGCGCTAAGCACCGTCGCACGCCCCGACTCCCGCAGAACGCGGAAGTGCTCTTCCCATTCAGCCGACGGAGGAACGACAACGAGGGTCAGCAGAGCATCGTGGAGCTCCTCCGGATCGCGGGCAGAGGGCCACGACTCGGCCGCAACCTGCGCGATCGCCGCGGGATCGAGAGCGGCAACGCCTGTCGCGTCCGGCCCGATGGCCCGGCGCATCTGCACCGCCCGTGCACGGCGCTCCTCGAGAGGTGCGTCGTCGAGGTAGGCGTACGGGTTGGCGTTCAGAATCTCATGGGAGAAGGGTGACGGCTCGGGCGTATCGATCGCCACCGTCCTTATTTCCCCGCGGCCAATCCGTTCGATCAGCCGCTTCAGACCGTCGAGATCCATCGCCTCGTGCAGACAGTCCTTGATGACCTCGTTGACGAGCGGATGGTCGGGGATGCGGATGTCGCCGACGATGTTCTCCTGGCACGCGGCCTGGTCGGGGAACACGGCGGCGAGCAAGTCGTCGGCGCGCATGCGCTGAATCTGCGGCGGCACTTTGCGGCCGCCCGAAAACCGCAGCACCGCGAGCGCCCGTGACGTATCCCACCGCCAGCGCACTTCGAACATCGGCGCCGGCAGCATTGCCTGCGTCAGCACCTCTTCGACGGTCTCCTTACTCAGGAACTTGAATACCAGCTCGAGCGGAAAGCTGTGCTGATCGCTTAGAGAAATGACGATGCCGTTGTCTGTCGCCGCGGCTTGCAGCTCGAAGTTGAACGACCGGCAGAAGCGCTTGCGCAGCGCAAGACCCCACGCCCGATTGATCCGGGCGCCGAACGGCGAATGCAGCACCAGCTGCATGCCGCCGCCCTCGTCGAAAAATCGTTCGGCGACAACCGTGGTGACGGTGGGCAGCGCTCCCAGCGCCGCGGCACCCGCCCGCACGTATTGCACCGCCTGCTCTGCGCCGCGTCTATCGAGATGGCATTCGCTGATGAGAAAGGCCGCCGGAGAATTGGGGGCACCCGACTCCGTTTCGCTCAGCTCCAGGATCCGGGTCCTTACTCTCGAGACGGCCTCGGACAGCTCCCACGTGCGCCCGGGAGCCTCACCGCGCCAGAACGGAATCGTGGGCGCTGCGCCCTTCGCATCCTCCACGCGCACGCGCCCCGACTCCACGCGCCGGATCCGCCACGACGTGGTGCCGAGCAGGAACACATCCCCCGCCATGCTCTCGACCGCGAAGTCTTCATCGAGCGTGCCCACGACGGTCTCATCGGGCTCGGCCAGCACCAGAAACTGCGCGTTGTCGGGTATCGCACCGCCCGACGTGATGGCGGCGAGCCTCGCTCCCCTTCTTCCCCGTACAACGCCGTGCACGCGATCGCGATGCAGGAAGGCTCCGCTCCGGCCGCGCTTCGTGCTGATGCCTTCGGACAACATGTCGATGACCGCGTCGAACTCGGCTCGCGTCAGGTCGGCATAGCAGTAGGCGCGCCGCGCCAGCCTGAAGAGGTCATTCTCCGCCCAGTCCTCGGCGGCCGACATCGCGACGATCTGCTGCGCGAGAACATCCAGCGGCACCGACGGGACGATGAGGGCGTCGAGCTCACCTTCGCCGATCGAGCGCACGAGGGCGGCACATTCGATCAGCTCGTCTCTGGTTGTGGCAAAGATCCGGCCTTTCGGCTTCGTCGTGTGCTCCACCTGATGGCCCGAGCGTCCGATGCGCTGCAGAGCAACGGCGATCGACCGCGGCGAACCGATTTGGCAGACCAGATCGACAGTGCCGATGTCGATGCCGAGCTCGAGTGAGGCGGTCGCGACAACCGCCTTCAACTTGCCGCTCTTCAGCCGTTCCTCTGCGGTGAGGCGGAGCTTTCGCGACAGGCTGCCATGATGAGCGAGCACGGCATCTTCGCCGAGGAGCTCTCCGAGATGGTGTGCGACCCGCTCGGCAAGCCGCCGGGTATTGACGAACACCAGGGTGGTCTTGTGTTCCTGAATAAGCGCGGTGATGCGGTCGTAGATTTCCTGCCACATCTCGTTCGACGCGACGGGGCCGAGCTCGTCTTTGGGAACTTCCACCGCCAGATCCATCGCGCGGCGATGGCCATGATTGATGATGGTGACGGGAGTCTGTTCGTCGGGCGCGAGGAACCGGGCGACGACCTCGATCGGGCGCACGGTCGCCGACAGCCCGATACGCTGCGGACGTTTCCCGCCCGCCTTTTCCACCAGGTCGTCGAGCCTGGCCAGCGAAAGCGCCAGGTGCGCGCCGCGCTTATCGTCGGCCATCGCGTGAATCTCATCCACGATCACCGTGCGCACGTTGCGCAATGCCTGGCGGCTGCGTTCCGCCGTCAGCAGGATGAACAAGGATTCCGGGGTCGTCACCAGAATGTGCGGCGGCCGCTTGACCATCTGCTGCCGTTCGGACGCCGGCGTATCGCCGGTGCGGACGGCTGTACGGATGGCCGGGAGCAAGGCGCCTTGCTCGATGGCAAGGGCGGCGATGCCGCTCAACGGGACGTCGAGGTTCTTGTGAATATCGTTGCTGAGCGCCTTCAGCGGGGAAACGTACAGAACCTGCGTCGTGTCGGGCAGACCTCCGTCGAGGCCGGCGCGGACCAGCTCATCCAGACAGATGAGGAAGGCGGCGAGGGTTTTGCCAGATCCGGTCGGAGCCGAAATGAGCACGTGTTCGCCGGACTGAATAGCGGGCCAGGCGCGCAGCTGCGGCTCGGTCGGGGCGCCGAAGTGGGTGGCGAACCAGTCGCGGACTGTCGGATGAAGCTCGAAGGACATCTTTTCAAAGACGCTGAATTTCCTCTTCGAGTTGCGTCACCCGTTTGTCGAGCTGCTTCACGACCGCCTCAGCCGGCTCGGGGGTGCCGAGGTCCACTCCCGCGCGCTTGAGCAGATTCATCGGATAGTCGCTTCCTCCCGACCGCAGCAGCTCGAGGAACCGCTCCACGCCCTCGCGCCGCTCATCGAGACTGCCGGCGGTGATCTTCTGAATCAGCTTGGCCGAAGACGCGTAACAGGTGGCGTACTGGTAGACATAGTACGGGCTGCCGAAGAAATGCGGCACGCGCGCCCACGTAATCTGCGCCGAATCGTCGTAGGTCATCGCGTCGCCGTGATACGCCTTGAACAGATCGAAATAAATCCGGCTCAGGCCTTCGGCGGTGATCGGCTCGCCGCGCTCGGCCAGACGATGCGCCTGCAGCTCGTAGTCGGCGAACAGACACTGGCGGTAGAACGTTCCGACGATATCGTCGATCGCGTGCTGCAGCAGCACGATCCGCTCACGCTGATCGGTGGTGCGCGACAACATGTGATCGAAGAACAGCATTTCGCTCAGCGTCGACGGCACTTCCGCGACGAAGATGGTGTAATCGGAGTAGACGAAGGGCTGATGCGCTTCGGACAGCATCGTGTGCATCGAATGGCCCATCTCGTGTGCCAGCGTGAATACCGAGTCGAGCGTGTCGTTGTAGTTCAGAAGCATGTACGGATGCACGCCATACACCGGCGCCGAATAGGCGCCGCTCCGCTTGCCCGGATTTTCGTAGACGTCAATCCAGCGTCCCTGGAACGCCTTGCTGACGTTGTCCTGGTACTCCCTTCCGAGGGGCTTCATCGACTCGACGATCTCGTCGATCACTTTCGCATATTCATACTTCCGATCGAAGTCGATCAGCGGGACCAGCTGATCGTAGGCGTGGTACGAATCGAGTTCCAGCACGCGCTTCCGCAGCCGGTGGTACCGGCGCAGCGGCTCGCTTCCCGCTTTCGCGGTGGCGACCAGATTTTCAACGACCCCGGGAGGGATGTCATTGGCGTGCAGCGCGGCGTCGAGCGTACTCCTGAACTGCCGTGCCTGGGCGATGAACCAGTCGCGCTGCAGCACGCCGTTGTAGACCGCCGCGTATGTGTTGGCATTGGCCGCGAACGTTTCATGGAAGGCGTGAAAGGCGGCGGCTCGATCGGGCTGATGACGGTTGGTCTGAAGCAGCGCGTTGTATTGCCCGTAGGTCAGCGTCACCTGCGTGCCGTCTCGCAACGTGATGACGGGATGCTTGATGTCGGCGTTCGCCAGCATCGAATGCACGTCATGGGGAACGTCGCCGAACCGGCTGGCGAGCGATAGCAGGTGCTCGCCCTTTTCGTCGAGCACGTGCTCCTGCTGATGATAGGTGCGCTCGATGGCGAACCGATAAACGGCGAGCTCGGGATTCGCCTGCATCCAGCCGCGCACCGTCGCCAGGGGGATCCGCAGCAACTCCGGAGTGAACCACGACCGGGCTTCGGCGGCTTTGGCGAACAGAATCTGAACCTTCTGCCGCCGCGCGTTGGCGCCGTTGTCGCGCTGATCCTGGTCGTAGGTCAGGCCGGCGTAGTACCAGAGCTTGTAGGAAAGCTGTCCGAGCTCGTCCTCCAGACGGAAGGCCTTCAGCAGCTGGCCGGAACCCTGGGCGAACGTGCCGCGCAGCTCCGCGTATCCCGCGAGCATGCGTTCGAACTCGCCGAGGCCCGCTTCCCACGTCTCCCAGCTCGAGTAGATGTCGGAGAGATTCCAGGTGAACTCTTCGGGGATGTCTTCGCGCCCGCGTGAACGCGGATCGACAGGAGCTTCAGTCGCCATCTGTTGATTTTAGTGGATCTTTTCCGCTCGCGAACCTCGGAACAAGGAACCTGGAACCGGAACAGGGAACCTGGAACCTACCCGTCTATTTCCAGCCGACCAGCTTGCGCAGTTTTTCAAACATGGATGGGTTCGCCCGCGCCTCACTCGCCTGAACGAGCAGGTCGAGCGCGTGGTTGATGTCCCGAGCCGTGCCGATGCCAAGACGCCTGGCGCTCCGTTCGGCAACCGGATCGTCTTCGCCGATCAGCAGGATCGACCGCGCCGTGGAATCCGCGAGCACGTCCACGCAATTTTGCGGCGTGTCGTCGACGAGATAGTCGAGGTGCAGCACCGACGCGGCTTTGCCGCGGCCACGCGAGAGCGGTATGACGCTCGGGGTGGGAAACCCGTGGTCGATGAGCCACTTCTGCGTTTGCCATTGAACGGTCCCACCTGCAGTCGCCGGACGCTGCGTGATGAAGAACACCTCCCAGTGGTGCTCCCCCATCAACTGGTAGAGGCGCTTGATTGCCCTCTTGTCGATCGGCTTGAGCGTCGTCCAGAAATCCGGGGTCGCTTCGATGGCCTGCCAGACGCGATCGCGGTGCCGGCTGCTGCCGCGGCGCGAACGGCGTGGACGGGGAGATGGATTGTCGCTGATTGTCGCAGAGCCTGCGGCCGCCTCTTCCGCATGTTGCTCTTCCTCGCGCTCCTCGGGGGCGGGCTGCTCGTGTTCGGCAACCGCCGGGCCAAAAACGTGATCTTCCATGTCGCCATATGCAGACGCCAGGTCGGCCAGGGTTCCATCCATGTCGAAGGCGATACGCAGCGGAGTCATCGTTTGAGCGACGTCTATAGTATGGCGGCGAGGGAATTTAGGCTATTCAAGCAGGCTTCGGAATCGATAGAATAATGTGTTCGGGATGGTCCCCATGAAATTTGTGTCTCTCGGGTTCTGCGTCACGCTCTGCGTGTCGCTGACCGCCTGCTCGCCCAGCGCCGCGCCGGCTCCAGCGTCGGGCGGATCGGAAGCCGCGGTTCCAGTCACGACAGGCAGAGTCGTCGAAAAAGAAATGCCGATCGAAGCGACCGTCGTTGGCACGGTCGAGGCATATTCCACCGTTGCGGTACGCGCACAGGTTACCGGTGAATTGAAGGCGGTGAACTTTCGTCAAGGCGACGACGTCTCCGCCGGGCAAGTGCTGTTCACCCTCGATCCGCGGCCCCTCGAAGCAGCGCTGAATCAGGCGGAAGCAAATCTGCAGCGCGATACGGCGCAGCTCGCCAACGCCAAAGTCATCGCGCAACGCATGGACGATCTCGTCGAGCGCGGCGTCGGCACCCGCGAGCAGCGCGATACCGCGCGCACCCAGGCCGCGGCGCTGGAAGCGGTCGTCGGCGCCAACACCGCTGCCGTCGAGAACGCGAGGGTCCAGCTGCAGTACACCACCATCCGCGCACCGATTGCCGGCAGAACGGGCGCGCTGATGGTCAATGCCGGAAACCTGGTGCGCGCCAACGATCAGCTGCCGCTGGTTGTCATCAATCAGGTCTCGCCGATTTACGCGTCGTTCGGCATTCCGGAGGCGCTCCTGCCCAGTCTGCGGCGTTACATGTCCCAGCGCGAGCTCCAGGTACTCGCCACGCCGCCGAACGAAGACGGGGCTCCCGCGGAAGGCAGCATTACCTTCGTAGACAACCAGGTGGACCAGACGACCGGCACCATCCGGATCAAGGCCACGTTTCCGAACGCGAACCGCCGTCTCTGGCCGGGCCAGTTCGTCAACATCACTATCCGCATGGCCTCCGATCCGCGGGCGATCGTGGTGCCGACCGTCGCCGTGCAAGCAGGGCCGGAAGGCCAATACGTGTTCGTCGTCAAGAACGATTCGACGGTCGAGATGCGCCCGGTGACCGTCGCGCGGACCGCCGGCACCGAGACGGTGCTTCGAGAAGGGGTCAAACCGGGCGAGACGATCGTCACCGATGGTCAGCTGCGTCTCGTCCCCGGCAGCCGCATCAGCGTCAAGGGCGGAAACACTCCGAAGGCGGACTCATGAACCTTTCAGCGCTTTTCATCAAGCGTCCGATCACCACCACGCTCATCACGCTCGGCATCGTCGTCTTCGGCGTGATGTCGTATCGGGTGCTCCCGGTCGCCGACCTCCCCGCCATCGACTTCCCGACGATCTCGGTCAACGCATCGCTTCCCGGCGCGAGTCCCGACACGATGGCATCGGCCGTGGCGCTGCCGCTGGAAAAGCAGTTCTCGACGATCGCGGGCGTTACGTCGATGAACTCCAGTAACAGGCAGGGCAGCACGAACATCACGCTGCAGTTCGACCTCAGCCGCGACATCGACGCCGCCGCGCAGGACGTGCAGACGATGATCGCGCGGTCCTTGCGGCAGCTGCCGCCGCAGATGCCGTCGCCGCCGTCATACCTGAAGGTGAACCCGGGCGACTACCCGGTGATGATGCTCGTCATGCGATCGGCGACGCTGCCGCTGTCGACAGTCAACGAGTACGCCGACTCGAACGTCTCGCAGCGAATTTCGATGGTGAACGGCGTTGCGCAGGTGCAAGTCTTCGGCCCGCAGAAGTACGCCGTACGCATCGACGTCGATCCGCGGAAGCTCTCCGCGCATGGCATCGGCATCGATGAAGTCGTCACGGCGGTGCAAGCGTCGAACGTCAACCTGCCGACCGGCACGATGTCCGGCCGCGAGCGCAATTTCACGGTTCTTGCCGACGGGCAGCTCCTGAATGCCGCCGCGTACGCGCCGATGGTCATCGCCTACCGGAACAACAATCCCGTGCGGCTCGGAGATATCGCCAAGGTCTACGACGGCGTCGAGCAGGACAAGACCGCGAGCTGGTACCAGGGGGATCGGGCGATCACGCTCGTCATCTTCAAACAGCCGGGTTCGAACGTCGTCCAGGTCGTCGACGAGATCAAGAAGCTGCTGCCGGAGATCCAGGCACAGCTGCCCCCCTCCATTCAACTCGACATACGCACCGACAGGTCGGGGCCGATCCGTGAATCGGTCCATGACGTCAAGCTGACGCTGTGGCTCACCATCGGTCTGGTCATTGCCGTCATCTTCATCTTCCTGCGGAGCATGACCGCGACGATCATCCCGAGCCTCACGCTCCCGGTGTCGCTGATCGCGACCTTCTCGGTGATGTACCTGTTGAACTACAGCCTCGACAACCTCTCGCTGATGGCGTTGACGCTGTGTATCGGGTTCGTCGTCGACGACACGATCGTGATGCTCGAGAACATCGAGCGTCACATGGAGATGGGCAAGTCCGCCATGCGGGCGGCGTTCGACGGCGCAAAGGAAGTCGAGTTCACGATCGTGGCGATGACGGCGTCGCTCGTGGCGGTGTTTATCCCGATCCTGTTCATGGGCGGCATCGTCGGAAGGCTTCTGCAGGAGTTCGCCGTGACTATCGGTGCGGCGATTCTCGTCTCGTGCTTCGTGTCGATCAGCCTGACGCCGATGTTGTGCAGCCGTTTCCTGAAAACGTCGCATGGCAAGACTCACGGCAGGCTCTACAACTTCACCGAACGGATGTTCGACGGTTCGCTCCGCGCTTACGACGTCACGCTGCAGCTGGCGCTGAGGTACCGCGCGGTGACGATGGCCGTGTCGTTGCTGTTCGTCGCCGGCGCCGCCTACCTCTTCGTGCTGGTCCCCAAAGGGTTCCTTCCGACAGAGGACCAGGGTCGCTTCAACATCAGCATCGAAGCCGTTCAAGGCGTCGCCTTCGAGCAGATGGTCCGATACCAGCACGAAGTTGGGAAAATCCTTGCGCAGGAGCCCGACATCTCGGGCGTGAGCAGCAGCACGGGCTTTGCCGGCGGCATGGGCGGCGGTGGCGGATCCTCGAACCAGGGCCGCTTCAACGTCGATCTGAAGCCTCGCGGGGAGAGGACCCGCTCGGTCGACCAGGTAATGGCCGACGCTGCGCCCCAAGCTCGCCCAGGTGCCGGGCATCCGCGTCTTCATGGTGAATCAGCCGCCAATCAATCTCGGCGGCGGCGGCGGTGGACGCCAGGCTTATCAGTTCACGTTGCAGGACGCGGACACGGCCGAGCTCTATCGCGCCGCCCCGCAGTTCGAAGAAGTGATGCGCGGAATTGCGAGCATCGAGGACGTGCAAAGCGACCTTCGGCTCAACAACCCGCAGATTCAGCTGAACCTCAATAGAGATCGAATCGCCACGCTCGGGCTGACGGTGAACCAGGTGGAAACCGCGCTCTTCAACGCCTACGGCACCAGGCAGGTGTCGCAAATCTACGGCGCGAGCAACCAGTATCAGGTGATCCTGCAGGTCGACCCGGCGTTTCAGCAGGATCCCGCCGCGCTCCAGATGCTGTACGTGCGTTCCACGAGCGGAAAGCTGGTTCCGCTGAGCACGGTGGCGAGCGTCAGCACCAACGTCGGGCCGTTGTCGGTCAGCCACACCGGCCAGCTGCCTTCGGTCACGATGGCGTTCAACCTCAAGCCGGGATATTCGCTCGGCGACGCGGTCACCGCAATCGAACAAGCCGCCGCCACCACGCTGCCGGCTACCGTGACCACGCGATTCCAGGGCACCGCACAGGCGTTCCAGGAATCAGTGCAGGGGCTGGGCCTTGTGCTGGTGATGGCCATCATCGTCATCTACATCGTGCTCGGGATTTTGTACGAGAGCTTCACCCAGCCGCTCGTCATCCTGTCGGGTTTACCCGCCGCGGGATTCGGCGCGCTGATCACGCTGCTGCTGTTCAAGACCGAGCTCAGCCTGTACGCGTTCGTCGGCGTCATCATGCTCGTGGGCCTGGTGAAGAAAAACGGCATCATGATGGTGGACTTTGCCGCCATCGCCGAGCGCGAGCACGGAAAAACGCCGAAGGAAGCAATTCACGAAGCGTGTCTCGTGCGCTTCCGTCCGATCATGATGACGACGATGTGCGCGCTGGTCGGGACCCTGCCCATCGCTCTCGGGACTCGGTGCGGGTGCCGAATCGCGGCGCCCCTGGGTCTCGGCGGTCGTCGGAGGCCTGCTCGTGTCGCAGTTCCTGACGCTGTACATCACGCCCGTCTACTACGTCTACATCGAGGGTGCGCGCCTCCGCCTCATCAAGAAGCGCGCGAAGACCGACCAGGAAGAAATGGAACCGGCGGTCGCATAGGAAGATCGGCCAGCTCGGCGTGGTAGAACGAACGCGGATTCCGTCTGGCTCTACGTTCTGATTTTTGTTTTCACCCTGTGGAATCCGGCGAGCCTGGCGCAGCACCTGGCGTCGAACGTCTGGACACTTTCATCGCGATCGACGCTCGTCGCTGGCGTTTCTCTCTGCGCCGCCTCATCATCACGAGCATCGGACGTCGCCGCCGGCATTGCATTGTGGCTTCAGCGCCCGGTGCTGTCTCTCTCGCGAAGGCGTCGCTGATCCTGTTCGGCGTCGAAACTGCGGTCAGGCTGTCAACCCGGGTTGACCTGTCTTCCGTGCCGCCGGGAACGCGAATGCCTCTCGCGGTTTTTCTCATCGTGCACAACGCCGCGTGGTATTTCTATCTCCAATATCCCGTCGCGTCGCGGCCGCATATGGCCTAGAATCGCACTCCTGAAAAGGAGCTTCCATGCGTAAAGCCTGGTGTTTATTGGCGGCAGTGGCCGTGTGCTCGATGCCGATCGTTTCGTCGGCGCAGGCGCCGGCGGGAAAAGCGCTCGATATCTATTTCATCGATACGGAAGGCGGACAGGCGACTCTCTACCTCTCGCCATCAGGTCAAACGCTGCTCGTCGACGCGGGGAACTCCGGCGAGCGCGACTTGAACCGCATCCTCGAAGTGCTGAAGCTGGCAGGGGTGAAGCAGCTCGATCACTTCTGGTTGACCCACTACCACGGCGACCACTACGGGAGCCTCCTCGAGATTGCAAAGCAGGTTCCGATCAAACACCTTTACGATCACGGGCCGTCCATCGAGGCGGAACGCCCGAACATCATCAAGTTCCAAGCCGCTTACGCGGACTTCTACAAGACGTTACCGCGGACGATCCTCAAGCCAGGCGACAAGCTGCCGTTCACCGGGACGGACACGACGACGGTCATGAGCGACAGCGTTCCGATGAAAACCGCGCTGCCGAAGGCTCCGGGCGCCGGCCGCGCGAACTCGCTTTGCGCCGCGCACAAAGAACGTGACGAGAGCAAAGTCGATCCGGACAATCATCATTCGGCGGGCTTCGTGATGAACTTCGGCCGGTTCCGGACGATCAATCTCGGCGACCTCACGTGGAGCCGCGAGTTCATGCTGATGTGCCCGAACAATCCGATCGGAACGGTCGACCTCTATCTCACGAATCATCACGGTCTCGACCAGTCCGGCTCGCCCGCGTTCGTCCACGCGATTCAGCCGCGGGTCGCCATCATGAACAACGGCACCAGAAAAGGCGGTGCGGTTCAGACGTTCCAGACGCTCGCGACGTCGCCCGGCCTCGAAGATCTGTGGCAGCTGCACTGGTCCTACGCCGGCGGCGTCGAGCACAACGCCCCGGGCGTGATGATTGCCAACGTCGACGAACGTGATCAGCTGGCGGCGATCGTGGGCGGCGCCCAGACGCCACCGGCGGGGGCCGGAGGCAACGCCGCACACTCGCCTGCGCATTACATCAAAGTTTCCGCGCGCACCGACGGTTCGTTCGTGGTGACGAACAGCCGCAACGGCTATTCGCGAACCTACGCGGCTAGACCGTAAGAAGGATTTTCCCGATGTGGCTGCCGGACTCCATCTCGCGATGGGCTTCGGCAGCCTCTTTGAAGTGGAAATGTTTTGTAGATCACCGGCCGCACTTTCCCCTCCTGCACGAGCGGCCATACGGCGGTCTCGAGCGCCGCGGCAATGGCACCCTTCTCTTCGACGCTCCTCGCCCGCAGGACGGATCCACTTATCGTCAGACGCCGGCGCAGCACTTTCACCAGATTGATCTCCGCCTTCGCGCCGTGAAGGACGGCGATTTGGAGTAAGCGACCCTTCGCTCGCGAGCAGGTCGATGTTGCGGGGGAAGTACGGCGCGCCGACCATGTCGAGAATGACGTCGATGCCCCGCCCCCCGGTCGCCTCCATCAGGACAGCGCCAAAATCCTGCGTCCGGTAATTGATGGCGAGCTCGGCGCCGAGACGCTGGCACGCCGCACATTTTTCGTCGGAGCCCGCGGTGGCAAACACTCGCGCACCGAACGCCCGCGCCATCTGGATCGCTGTCGTGCCGATGCCGCTCGTGCCGCCGTGGACGAGAAACGATTCGCCGCTCCGAAGCCGGCCGCGCTCGAAGACATTCATCCACACGGTAAAAAACGTTTCAGGGATCCCCGCGGCAGCGACGAGGTCGACTCCACCGGGCAGCGGCAGGCACTGCACGTCGGGCGCCACGCAATATTCCGCATATCCGCCGCCTGACACGAGCGCGCAAACTCGGTCGCCTTCGCGCCAGCGCGCCACTTTGTCGCCGCACTCTGCGATCACACCCGACACCTCGAGACCGGGAATCTCGCTCGCTCCCGGCGGCGGCGGATATTTCCCTTCGCGCTGCATGAGATCCGGTCGATTCACGCCTGCGGCCGCGACGCGGATGAGCACCTCGCGTGGACCGGGCCGCGGCATCGGCAATTCAACGGGCCGCAGTACCTCGGGCGTCCAGGCTTGGTGATGGCGACGGCGAACATCGAATCGATTTAGGTGTGCGTCTCGTATCATCGGCACCAGGTATTCGTGAAACGCGCGGTCGAAATCGTAGGCTGGCGCGAAGTCCCAGTCGCGCCGGGCAGTCATGTCGTCCACGTCTTCCGGCCAGGAGTCCACAATCTGCTGCCGCTTCGCGTCGACTTTGTAGGTAATTTTCGCGCCCGGAAAGACGCTCTGAGTCGCCGCCCGGATTTCGTCGGCTGACGGGTTGAACGCACGAACGTTATAGGCGGAACACGTCAGCCTGTTCGGTTGGGCGCCGGACAGTTTCAATAACGCCTCGATGGCGTCGGGCATCGCCATGAACGGTATTCGAGTATCGGGCCGCACGAAACACGCATAAGGCTCGTTTCTTGCCGCCGCATGAATCATCTCGGACGCGTAGTCGGACGTTCCGCCGGATGGAACGGTCACCGCCGAGATCAATCCCGGAAATCTCACGCAGCGGAAGTCGACGCGTGGCGCCTTCGATTCGAGCAACTGCTTGTAGTGCCTTGCGTAGTACCGCCCGAGGTGCTCGCAATACAGCTTGTTGCAGCCGTACATCGTAATCGGCTGGTTCCAGTCGTTCTCGCGAACTGCCCCGGCTTTACCCCGTGTCACGAGGTCCGGCAGGCCATAGGCGGCGATGGAGGATGGGTAGACGAAGACGACCGGGCGGCCGTGCGATTCGGTCTCTCGAGCTGCGAATTCGAGCAGGTTCAGCGTCCCTTCGACGTTTACATGATGCGCGGCCATCGGCGTGAATTCCGAGCGCGTCGACAGAAGCGCCGCCAGGTGAAAAATCAGGTCAACTTCGAATTCCGACAGAATCCGCTCGAGCACGTTCGTGTCGAGAATCGATCCGGTGAACTCCCTGTGCACGTATCGGGCGACGTGCGGATCAAGAGCGTTGACATCGAGGGTAACGACTGCCTGGTTCCTCTGCTCGCGCCAGATTCACGACGAGCGCGTGCCCGATCTCTCCGTTCGCCCCTGTAATCAACACTACCGGTTTGCGCATCCTGCATCGCTCCAGACGGTCGTTTGACGGTTTGCTTCAGCCCGACCTGCAAGTTAGTTAGTATATGTAGGGTACCTGCCATGGAATACCGAGCCGTTTTCAAATGTATCGCCGGCTGCGAAGGGGAACACCCCCTCGAGCAAGCCATCTACCGGTGCCCGAACTGCGGCGACCTGCTCGAGGTCGCTCATGACATGAACCAGCTTCGCCGCCGGTCGGCGGACGAATGGAAAGCGCTGTTCGACAACCGGTACAAGCGCACGGAATGGCCCTACGGCTCTGCCGTCTGGGGCAAGAAGGAATGGGTGTGCCCCGGCATCCGCGACGAGAACATCGTCTCGATGGACGAAGGGGGAACCAACCTGATGTGGGCGGAGCGGTTTGGCCGCGAGCTCGGCATGGACGAGCTGTGGATCAAGATGTGCGGCCAGTCGCATACCGGCTCCTTCAAAGATCTCGGCATGACGGTGCTGGTGTCGATCGTCCGCCAGATGATCGCCGACCACAAGCCTGTCCGCGCGGTGGCCTGCGCGTCAACCGGCGACACGTCCGCCTCACTCGCGGCCTATGCCGCGGCGGCGGAAATTCCGTCGATCGTGATTCTGCCGCGCGGCAAGGTCTCCACCGCCCAGCTCGTGCAGCCGCTCGCAAACGGCGCTCTCGTGCTGTCGCTCGATACCGACTTCGATGGCTGCATGGCCATCGTGCAGCGGCTGTCGGTCGAGGAAGGTGTGTACCTCGCGAACTCGATGAACAGCCTCCGCCTCGAGGGACAGAAGACCGTCGGCATCGAGATCGTCCAGCAGTTCGACTGGTCGGTCCCCGACGTCATCATCATTCCTGGAGGAAACCTCGGCAACGTCAGCGCGCTCGGCGCGGGCTTCGACATGATGGAAGCGCTCGGGCTCATCACCAAGCGCCCGCGGCTCGTCGTCGCCCAGGCCGCCGCGGCGAATCCGTTGTACCTCGCATACAAGAACAACTGGGAATTTCATCCGGTAACGGCCAAACGAACGCTGGCGTCGGCTATACAAATCGGCAATCCCGTCTCGGTCAAGAAGGCCATCCGGGCGCTTCAGAAGTACAACGGGATCGTCGAGCAGGCAACCGAAGCCGAGCTCGCCGACGCGTCGGCACGCGCCGATCGCACGGGAATGTTCAACTGCCCGCACACGGGCGTTGCGCTCGCGGCATTGATCAAACTGCGCGAGCAGGGACGAATCAAACCGGACGATCGCACCGTCGTCATCTCGACGGCGAATGGTCTCAAGTTCACGGACTTCAAAGTGGACTACCACTCCGGCGCGCTCGCGGGCATGACCTCGAGGCTTGCCAACAAGCCCGTCGAGCTGCCGAACGACTACGACGCCGTGCGCCGCGCGATCGACACGGCCGAACAGGCACACACCGTCAGCCGATAGTCTTGCAGCTCGAACACCACGTCTTCTTCGTCACGGGCGGCGCCTCCGGACTGGGTGAAGCCGCTGCCCGCATGTTCGCCCAATCAGGCGCAAGTGTTCTCATCGCCGACCTGAACGACGTTCGAGGTGCACAGGTCGCGCAGGAGCTCGGCGCGAGAGCCCGCTTCGCGAAAGTAGACGTGTTCAGATGAGCAGAGCGTAGAGCGAGGGTTGGCAGCGGCCGCGGCAATGGGTCCGCTGCGAGGCGTGGTGAACGCGGCGGGCATCGTGATCGCCGAAAAGCTGCTGGGCAAAAACGGGCCGCATGCCCTCGACACGTTCGCACGTGTCATCCAGACGAATCTGACCGGCACCTTCAATGTCATTCGTCTGGCCTCGGCAACGATGAGCGCCAACGACCCTGACGCCAACGGTGAGCGCGGCGTCATCGTCAACACGGCCTCGGTCGCCGCATTCGACGGCCAGATCGGACAGGCCGCCTACTCCGCGTCGAAAGGGGGCATCGTCGGGATGACGCTGCCCGCGGCGCGCGAGCTCGCGCGATACGGCATCCGCGTCATGACCATCGCGCCAGGGATCTTCGACACGCCGCTCATGGCGAGCCTGCCTCAGGCCGCGCGCGACAGCCTCGCAACGCAGGTGCCATTTCCACCCCGCCTCGGCAGGCCTTCGGAGTATGCCGCCCTGGTCAAGCACATCATCGAAAACGGGATGCTGAACGGCGAAGTCATTCGCCTCGACGGCGCAATCAGGATGGCTCCGAAATAGCTCTTCTCCAATCTGATCTCATCGCGGATCGGGATGCCTCCGAATCCGACGATGCTCGCGCTCCCCGCGTATTTGGCCGCTCCGTTCGGTATCCAGTCGGAGATGTGATATCCGCGGCGCTGGTAGAAATACAGCGACGGCAGGTTGTCGTTCGTCATGGAGACGATCGTCCGCGGAATCTTCAGACGCCGTGCCAGCAGTTCGGCCTCGGCAAGCAGATAACTGCCGACACCGGACCGCTGCCACATCGGATCAGTCGCCAGGGCGACGATGTGAAGGCCGCCGTCCACCAGACGGTAGGCAAGCGCTCCGGCAATTTCGCCGTTCATTTCCGCAACGATCGTCGGGGACGCATCGAGGTCCATCAACTGTCCGAATGCGACAATGCCGGCGCGGCCGAAGTCGCGCCGGAACAGGTCGAGCGCCGTGGCACGCTCGGCATCGGCGGCCTCGCGGACCAGCACGGGAGGCAGCTCGATGCGCGGCCGGCATTCGCATACGACCTGCGCTCTCGCCTCTGCCCAGTCGACGAACGTGCCGCATCGGCTGCAACGCAGCACCGCTGGTTTGGCGCCATATTCAGAACTGCTCATGCGGGCACCACATTCCTTCCCTTGCGGCTGATCCACCACACAACGAGGGCGAGCATCGCCATGGCCGCGGCAAACGTTCCGCCGAACAGCCAGAGCGTGTGATACAGAATCGACTCTGTTTCCATCCGCGCTTCCATCCGAAGCGGCGCGCCCGCGAGACGCTCGCGAAGCGGCTGTTCCCAGACGAGGATGTTGCCCCGCTCGATTCCAAGTGGCGAGTTATGGAAATTGATCCGGCTCGGAAGATGTACACGAAATGCGACCAGCTCGGCGCCGTTCCAGCCGACGTCGCCTACGCTCGTCCCGGCTGAACGACCCACTTGCTGAATGAAACGAAACTCGCGTTCGACTTGATCCAGCCGGTAGCGCGACCACGAGAGCGGCGCCAGACTCGGAAGTAGCCGACACGTTGCTCACGTCGAGGCGGACGTGGACGAATCGCCGGCCGTGCCGGCGAAATGCCGTGACTTCACGAACGTTCACCCCGGGCGCCTCGAACACACGGCGGAATGCCTGCCTGTCGAAGCGCGCTTCGGGGTCGACGTCCAGGGTCGACGCCGCGTAATGCGACGAGCGCAGGAATCGAGGCATTGAGATCGACGATTGCGGAACCGTCCAGCGACAGTTCAACCCGCTCGTCGTATTCATACTGCTTGACGAGGCCGAGCTTTTGACACGCCGCTGAGACGAACACGATCCACACGGCGGCGGCAATCCGCCCGGAAGCCATAACTCCAAATGATATACTGACTTAGATAGCTTCGGACCTCTTGCCAAAACCCATCCTCTATCTCATCGACGGCAGCAATCAGATGTATCGCGCCTACCATGCGATACGCGGTCTCACGGGACCAGACGGCCGCTCGACGAACGCCATCTACGGGTTCGTCACGATGCTCCGCAAGCTGATTGCGGATCACAGGCCCGAGTGCATCGCTGCGGCCTTCGATCTCCCGGGACCGACTTTTCGCTCCGAGCTGCGCGATGACTACAAGGCGAATCGCAAGCCGATGCCATCAGACCTGGCGGAGCAGATCCCTTACGTGCATCAAGCCTGCGAGGCGCTCGGCGTCCAGGTGCTCACGTATTCAGGTTTCGAGGCAGACGATGTGATTGGGACGCTCGCAGCCAGAGCAGCCGAGCGAGGAACGCCCGGTCGTTATCGTCACCGGCGACAAGGATTTTTTTCAGCTCGTCAATGATTCCCGCAGCATCCGCGTCTTCAATCCGCGCGACGAGGGAGCGTGGTTCGACGAGCAAGGTGTCCAGGCGAAGCTCGGCGTACGAGCCGCCCAGGTGGTCGACGTCCTCGCGCTCATGGGCGATTCAATCGACAACATCAAGGGTGTCCCGGGAATCGGCGAGAAGGGCGCGATCGAATTGATCTCGACGCACGGGTCGCTCGACACGCTGCTGGAACAGGCAGCGACGTTGAAGGGGAAGCGGCGCGAGCTCCTCACCACCCATGCAGACGCGGCCCGTGAAAGCCGGACGTTGCTTCGCATTCGCACTGACGTCCCGCTGCCCGATGTCGACGTGTCCTGCTTCGACTATCGCGGACCGGACCGGCAGAAATGTTTCGAGCTCTTCTCCTTGCTGGGCTTCCGTACGCTCGTCACCGAGTACGCGCCGACGGCCGACACCGTCGACACCGACTACAGCGTTATCACGACGGAGGCCGAACTCGCCTCGCTCGTGTCCGAACTGCAGCAATCGAAGCAGTTTTCGCTCGCTGTGATTGGCGATTGTCCTGGCGGCATGCGGGCCTCGCTCGTCGGTATCGCATTTTCGACCGCTGCACGCCGCTCGAGGTATCTGCCAATCGGTCATACGGCCCTCGAAGAGCCTTCGGCAATCACCGGCCGGTCCGCCCTCGCGGCTTTGAAGCCCGTTCTCGAAGATCCGGCGATTGGAAAGATCTCCCACGATCTCAAGTTCTCCTTGATGATGCTCCGGCACGCGGGAATCGAGCTCGAGGGTCTCGGAGTTCGACACGATGCTGGCAAGCTACGTCCTCGACGCGACACGGACCAGCCACACCATCGAAGAGATCGCGCTCGAATACCTGGGCTACAAGGCGTCTGACGCAGGAAGACGTGTGCGGCACAGGGCAGAAGGCCATCGACCTGCCGCATCTGCCCGCCGCCGCCCTCCTGAGTTTCGCGGGCGAGCGTTCCGATTTAGCGTGGCAGCTCGAAGCCAGGCTCGACGCAAAACTGCGCGAACAAGGTCTGGAGCGGCTGTTCCGGGAACTCGAGCTTCCACTTGTGCGGGTGCTTGCCGATATCGAGCAGGCGGGGGTCCGTATCGATTTGCCTGCGCTGGCGAGCCAGTCGCAACGGATCGAGGCCGATCTCGCCGCGCAAAGCGCGCGGATTTTCGAACTGGCGGGTGAAGAGTTCAACATCAACTCGCCGAAGCAGCTGTCGGTCATCCTGTTCGAGAAACTCAAGCTGCCGACAGCCAAGAAGACGGGTAAGACGCGTGTGGCCTCGACCGGCGCCGACGTGCTGGAGGAGCTCGCCCTCACGCACGAGCTGCCGAAGCTCATCCTCCAGTGGCGCGCGTTGATGAAGCTCAAGGGCACTTACATCGACGCGCTGCCGCAACTCGTACACGCGAAGACGACCCGCGTGCACACGTCTTTCAATCAAGCGGTGGCAGCCACCGGACGGCTGAGCAGCAGCGATCCCAACCTGCAGAACATCCCGATCAAGACCGACCTCGGCCGCGAGATCCGCCGCGCCTTCATCGCCGATCCGGGGTTCGTCCTGATCTCGGCCGACTATTCGCAAATCGAGCTGCGGGTGCTCGCCCATCTCGCGCAGGAAGAGGCGCTGATCGAGGCGTTCAGGCGAAACGAGGACATTCACGAGCAGACGGCCCTCGGGGTGTTCGGCCCGGCAGCACGCTCGACAAACACGAGCGGCGGGCCAAGGCGAAGATGATCAACTACGCGGTGCTGTACGGGAAGACCGCGTTCACGCTTGCCAAAGACATCAACGTCACGTCAGACAAGGCGCAGGAGTTCATCGACGCGTACTTCGCCGGTTTCCCGCGCGTCAGGACCTTCATCGACAGCACGCTCGAAACCGCCAGGACACGCGGGTACGTGGAGACGTTATTCGGCCGGCGCCGCATGGCCCCCGATCTGAACAACCGGAATTTCCAGAACCGGCACGAAGCCGAGCGCAAAGCCGTGAACTTCCCCATCCAGGGCACGGCAGCGGATATCCTAAAGCGTGCCATGCTTGGCGTTCACGAGGCGCTTCTCCACGAGAGAGCACAGCGGCACAGAGCAGAGAGCACGGATGATCCTGACGGTGCACGACGAGCTGGTCGTCGAGAGTCCCGAGGAAGCGACGACGCAGGTGATTGAGCGGGTGCGCGACGCCATGCAGGGCGCCGCGCAACTGACCGTGCCGTTGACCGTGGACGTCGGCGTCGGCTCGAACTGGCGGGAAGCGAAATCGTAACCGAGATGGCCGATCCAGTCGTCATCCCTCGCAGCGAACACCCCATCTCACGCCAGCACATCGACGCCGACGCGCTCAAGGTGCTTTACCGGTTGCGCCAGTTCGATCACATCGCTTATCTGGTCGGCGGCAGCGTACGCGATCTGCTGCTCGGTCGCACGCCGAAGGACTTCGACATCGGGACCTCAGCGCATCCGTACCAGGTAAAGCGGCTGTTCCGCAACTGCTGGATCATCGGCCGCCGCTTCCGTCTCGCTCATGTGAAGTTTGGAACCAAGGTGATCGAAGTCGCCACGTTCCGCCGTCAGGTTCCGGCAGGGACAGAAGAAGAGCCGGTGGCGGTCCCGCCGGTGCCTGTGCCTCCCGCCGAGGCCGCGGACGATTCGGATCTGCTCATCCATCACGACAACACCTTTGGGACGCCGGAAGAAGACGCCTTCCGCCGTGACTTCACGCTGAACGCGCTGTTCTACGACATCGAGACGCGCTCGATCATCGACTACGTCGGCGGCCTCGAAGACGTGCGTGACGGCCTCATCCGGTGCATCGGCGTTCCCGAGGAGCGGTTCCAGGAAGATCCAGTCCGTATGCTCCGGGCTGTGGCGCTCGCCGCACGCCTCGACTTCAGGATCGACGAGCCCATTCTTCGCGCCATCGATCGCTACCACGGCGAGCTCGCCAGAAGCGCCCCGGCTCGTCTGATGGAAGAGATCTACAAGGTGATGCGCGCGGGGGCCGCGGCGAAGACCTTCCACATGCTCCTCGATACGGGTCTGCTCGCGGCGATCGCCCCCGAGGTGCCTGGCCGGGTTTCCGAGGCGTTCTGGCAATCACTGGCAGCGGTGGATCACCACCGCCGCTCGTACAAGCGCAACCCTGAGGCGCTGGGCAACGCGATCCTGCTCGGTTCGCTGCTGATCCCGCTTGGCCTGCTGGACCAGCACCATGGACGCAGCAAGGAGCTGGGAGCGCGGTTCGGCATTCTGCCCCTGGCGCGGCGCGACGTCGAGTTTCTCAGGCAGATTCTGATGCTGCAACGCCATCTGCGCGATCCGAATGCGTCAGCACGGCACAAGCGCGCCATCCTGCACCGCAGCGCCTTCCCGGGCGCGCTGATGTGGCTCGAGCTGCACGGTGGCGCTCCGGATATCGTCGAATCGTGGCGCGCGCTGCAGGCGCAAGCCGCCGAGGAACACGGAGACGGATCAGCTAGCGTTCGAGGGGCCGCCGCCCCGGCGGCGGAGACGGCGCCGGAGACGGCGCCGCCCGTTCGGCGGTGGAAATACCGAGGTCTGATCCCGGCTATTCGTAGATATCGTGCAGCGTCCTGTAGGGACGCGCGAGGCCGAGCGCGATCAGCATTCGGATGATCGGCCAGGACGGATCGATTTCACTGCGGCGGAAACTGAACTTCGGACTGCGCGGATGGCCATGATGGTTGTTGTGCAGTCCTTCGCCGCCGGTCAGGAGCGCAATCCATCTGATGTTCGTCGCGGTGTTGTCGAAGTTCCTGTAGCCGATGTAGTGACACAGGCCGTTGATGGACGAAGAGAGCACGAAGACGTACATGAACAGGTGCAGTCCGGCGGCGAGCAGCCCCCACCACACGCCCAGCACATAACAGAGCCCGGCAATTCCAATCACCGGACCGACAAAGCCGAAGCGGAACGCCACCTTGTCGAACACGTCGTCTTCGATGTCCCGCGCGTAACGTTCAAGGGTCTCGGGGTTCTTGGCTTCTCTCAGGTAGTGAAACACGTTGCCGAGCTGGACCGACCAGAATCCGTGGAGATGCGGGCTGTGCGGATCTCCTTCCGTCTCGGTGAACGCATGATGTTTGCGGTGAACGGCGACCCACTCGCGCGTACAGAGGCCGGTTGTGATCCACAGGCAGAACCGGAAGACGAAGGCAACGGCTGGATGAAGCTCGAGCGCCTTATGAGTGGCGCTGCGATGAAGAAAGATCGTCGTGCTGAACACGGCGACCTGCGTCACCAGCGCGGATGTGAGCAGGCACCAGAGAAGCTGCCGGAGCACGGGCGTCAGCCTACCACATCAACCTTGGCGGCGTTCGAACTCCTTCATGAAGGCAACGAGGGCATCGACGCCTTCTTCGGGAAACGCGTTGTAGATTGACGCGCGGATGCCGCCGACGGAACGGTGTCCCTTCAAACCGTCGAGCCCTGCCTTTTCCGCTTCCTTGACGAATTGCTTCTCCTGCTCTTCGCTGCCCAGCCTGAACGTCACGTTCATCAACGACCGGCTGTCCTTCTGTGCCGTGCCGCGATAGAAGCCGGTCCGGTCGATCTCGGCGTACAGCTTTCCTGCTTTCCGCTCGTTCACCTTCGCCATCGCCTCGAGGCCGCCCTGATCGAGAATCCAGCGCGTCACGAGTCCCAGCATGTAGATTGCGAAAACCGGCGGGGTGTTGTACATCGATCCGTTTTCCGCGTGTACCGCGTAGCTGAGCATCACGGGCAGCGACGCCGCGTGAACGCGACAGCAGGTCTTCGCGAACGATGACGACCGTGACTCCCGCCGGACCCATATTCTTCTGCGCGCCGGCATATACAAGCGCGTGTTTCGAAATATCGATCGGACGGCTCAGCATGTCGGATGACGTATCGCTCACCAGCGGAACATCGCCGACGTCCGGAAGCTCCTTCCATTCCGTTCCATAAATCGTGTTGTTCGATGTCATGTGCGCGTAGGCTGCGCCTGGCGTCATGACGATCTCTTCCGGGCGGGGAATTCTGGTGAACTGCTCCGCCTTCGTTGTCGCGGCAATGTGAACCTTGCCGATCTTCTTCGCCTCTTCCGCCGCTTTGGCCGACCACACCCCGGTGACGAGATAATCCGCCGTCGCCTCTTGCGGCAGCAGGTTCATCGGCACCATCGCGAACTGCAGGCTGGCCCCGCCCTGGAGAAAGAGCACTCGATAATTGGACGGCGCGTTGGTGAGAGCTCGAAGATCCGCCTCGGCCCTTGCCAGCACTTCTTCGAATACCTTGGAGCGATGGCTCACCTCGAGGATCGACATCCCCACGCCGGGCAGCGACACGAGCTCCTGCTGCGCCTGCTCGAGGACGGACACGGGCAGCACCGCGGGACCGGCGGAGAAATTGAAAATGCGCTCAGATTTCATGTATCAGCAATCCATCTCGAAGTTTAGGTTCGAACCACGTCGACTTCGGCGGCATGATCTCGCCGGCATCGGACACGGTCATCAGATCCACCATGCTCACCGGATACATGGAGAACGCCGCGGCCATTTTCCGCTGTCAACCAGCTGCTCGAGAGCCTGAGTACCGCGCACCCCTCCGACAAAATCAATGCGCTTGTCGGTCCGGACATCTTCGATGCCGAGGATCGGCCGAAGCAGTTTGTCCTGGAGCACGTTTCCGTCGAGCGTATCGAGCACGTTGCCCACCGGGGCTCCCGCGCTCTCCAGATCGATCGTGTGCCATCGGCCCTGCGACGTACATCGACACCTCCCCCTTTCGGGAAGGGCTCGCCGGTCCCGGCACCATCGCAAATCGTCTCGCAACCACGCCGAGAAAGTGCTCGCTTGTCATGCCGTGAAGATCGCGCACAACGCGGTTGTAGGGAAGAATGCGAAGCTGATCGGAGGGAAACGCCACCGCCAGGAACGATCGCGCTTCCGTCGAGCCGGGCAGCGCCTCTCGCGTCCGCGCTGCGCTCGCGGCGCGATGGTGGCCGTCGGCAATGTAGAGAGCATCGATACCGGCGAACGCGTCGACGAATGCCTGCGCAGACGCCGGATCGATTGGCCATATCGCATGGCGGACGCCATCGAGTGCGGTGAAATCAATCAGCGGCTCGCGGCTCGCGCGCAGCCCATCCGCGAGCTCGCGAACCGTCGCGTCCGGGCGATGTGCCAGAAACACAGGACCGGTCTGCGCCCGCAGCTCGGTGATGTGCCTCGTACGGTCGTCTTCCTTGTCTCTGCGCGTCCGTTCGTGCTTCTTGATTGCGCCGGCATCGTATTCGTCGAGCGAGTAACACGCGGCGACACCGGTCTGGCCGTGGCCTTCATAGCTCGAGGTGATAGAGGTAGAGTGAAGGCTCGTCCTCCTGAACGAGAGGCGCCTCTTGTTTCAGCGCGCGGTACCGTTCAGCAGCCGTTCGATACACGACATCCGCGTGCGGATCTGTGCCCAGCGGCAGATCGATCTCCGCACGCGAGACGTGTAAGAAGCTGAGCGGATTTCCACCGGCGAGCGCCCGCGCTTCCTCGGTATCGACGACGTCGTAGGGAACTGCGGCTACACGCGGCGCGGCGTCGGGAAGCGGGCGGATCGCACGGAAGGGCCGGATGACAGCCATCGCGAACCTTCAATTATATGAGATTGCGGTGCGGGCTAGCGGCGGTGCGGGAATTCGATGTATTGCGCGACGCGATCGCCGCGGGTGACGTGCACTTTGAAGATTCTCGACTTGCCTGGACCGCGCCAGCGAATCACGCTTTTGTCACGAACGTCAACGGATGAAAGCCCCGAACCGAGTTGAGCAGCCAGCAGCGTGGCGCCGACCCGAGATCGTCGAGGGTGATCACCTTTTCACGCAATCGACCCGCTTCGACCAGGTGCCCGCGGAGCGTGCCGGGCAGCAGCCCGCATGCGATCGGTGGCGTCACCAGCTCCCCGGCGAGTTCCAGAGCAACATTCGCGATCGTCGATTCGGTGATCTCCCCGCGGGTGTTGAAGAGCAGCACATCGGCGAACCCCGGGCGCGCCGCAATGGCGTCGGCATAGAGTTGCCGATTGGTCGTCTTGTGATAGAGAAACGGGTTGTCAGGATCGACCGGCGCAGCCGCAATCGCCACCGGTTCGAACCCGCCATCCGGATTGTGCTGAACCGCGCTGATGTGCAGGTCGCCATTGCGCGACACCGTCATCCTCACCCGGTGTGGAACTGGTGGCAGCTCCGCGGCGTGCCGCTCGAGTTGTTCGCGGACGGCGACGAGATCGACCTGGAAGCCAAAATAGTCTGCTGACTGCAGGAGCCGTTTCAGATGGCGTCCCAGCAGCAGATATCCGCCATCGGGATTCCACGCCATCGTTTCGAGCAGATCGAAGGACGGCCGAGCCGGACCGAGCACCCTCGCCTTGAGGCGGCTCTCCTGCCATTCCTCCACCGGATCCGAGTCAGCGACGATTCCGCCGCCGACGCCGTATTCGGCCTCGCCAGATCGCCTGTCGATCAGCATGGTGCGGATGGCTACGTTGAACTGCGCGCGCCCACCGGGCTCGACGAAGCCAATCGTGCCGGTGTAAATCCGCCGGGGCGAACATTCGAGATCGGCAATGATCTCCATGGTCCGGGCTTTTGGCGCGCCGGTGATCGAGGCCGCGGGAAACAGCGCGCTCATCACGCCGGCGAGAGGGGCGTCCGTCTCGGCGCTCACCGTCGAGGTCAGCTGCAGGACTGTCGGAAACCGCTCCACCTCGAACAGATTCGACACGCGAACCGTGCCGTGCCGTGCGATCCGCCCCAAATCGTTGCGGACCATGTCGACGATCATCACGTTCTCGGCGCGCTCCTTGTCGGACGAACGCAGCCGTCGCGCATTGTCGAGATCCTGTTCGAACCAAAGGCCTCTCGCCGCCGTGCCTTTCATCGGACGTGCCTCGATGGTGTTCCCGGCGCGATGGAAGAACAGTTCCGGAGAGACACTGCAGATCGCCCAGTCTTCCGTTTCGAGGTAGGCACCAAAGGGCGGCCGGTGCACATCCGCGAGCCTGAGAAACAGCGCGAACGGATCCGACCGCAGCCGGGCCCGCAGCCTATATGTGTAATTGACCTGGTAGGTGTCGCCGTTCCGAATCAGTTCCTGCAGCTGGTCGAATACGCGCGCGTATCGCTCGGCCGACAAGGAAGGCTCCCAGTGTTCGTCGAACACGTCGCCCTTCGGATCATCCAGCTCATCCAGGGAGCAATCCTCAGCACCGTCGTATACGCCGAACCACAAGAACGGAAAACCCGACGCATCCTGAGTCTGCAGCGCCGCGTCGAACGCGGGGGCCCCCTCGTATGAGAGGTATCCCGCGGCATAGCGTCCCCGGCCGCATGCGTCTTCGACGGCGCAGCAGCGCCGGCAGCACTTCTTCGATACGGCGCGCGACGATGATCTCGATCGGATGGTCGAACCGGCGCCATTTTCCTGATGCGCCATCGCGGATCACGATGCTCAATCGTCGGTCTCCATCGGCGGCTGCCATCGGCCTGCACGATACGCCAACTCCGCCAGCCGATCCGCGCGTTCGAGCGCTTCGGGCTGCTCGGCCCATTTGTCGACGGGCCACGGCAACGTGTACGTCCAGTTCTGATCGCCGATGGTCGAGGGAAGATTGATGCGGTCGCGCCAGCCGAACACGTCTTGCAGCGGCAGGAGAACAAGGTTCGAACCCGAGTGATAGACCCGCTCCAGAATGGCGTCGCGTATCTCGGCGTCGAAACGGGGCGATTCAAAGCCATATCGCTGGCGCTCTTCTGGTCCCAGCGTTTCCCACCAGACCGCGAGTGGCTCGGTGTCGTGAGTTCCGGTCATCGCCACCGACAGCGGCGGATACATCGTCGGCTCCGCGGGCTCCCAGCGGAACACCTTGTAGCCAGGCAATCCGATCCGGGCAATCGACTCCCGCACGAACTCCGGGACGGTTCCGAGATCTTCGACGCTGACGTCCGCCCCGCTGTCGACTGATGAGCCGCATGAGGGTTTCACCGAGCGCGACCTGCTCGTGTTCAGCCGGCGGCATGAAGTACGGCGCGCGACCATCGAATGGTCGAACGTACGTGCGGTAGAAGCCGACAAGGTGATCGACACGAAACCCGTCGTACAACGCCGACCTGGCGTCTGGCGCGCATGCGCAGCCACTCGAAGTTGTTCGAGCGGGCGATCTCCCAGTTGTAGGGAGGAAGGCCCCACTCCTGCCCGGTCTCGCTGAAGGCATCGGGCGGCGTGCCGACCGACGCGTCGAGCATGAACTCGTTGCGGCGGCTCCAGACGTCAGCGCTGTCGAGTGTCACCATGAACGGAAAATCACCCAGAATTTCGACACCGCTGAGTGCCGTGACGCACACTGTGCCACTGTCCGGCTGCAAGCCACTGCAGGTACTGATGCCAGAGGATTTCCTTCGAGAGCTCATTCCGCGCAGCCGCTATGGAAGCAGTCTCACGGTCTCTGAGCTCGGCCGGCCAGTCCGGCCATGGGCGCTCGCCGAAATGCGCGCGAAGGGCGCGATAGAGACTGTAGTCGTCGAGCCACCAGGATTCAGCGGCGATGTATGACCGCAGCGACTGCGGCTGAGCCGCTCTCCGCGCTCCAGTCAGTCTCGAGGAAACGTTCGAACAGCATCCGCAACGCGCGCTGCTTCAGACTCCGCACGGCTTTGTAGTCCACCCGAGGCGACTGGCGGCAACGTTCGATCTCGTCTTTCCAGGCCTCTTCGAGACCCGGCGGCGCCGTCAATCATCCACACGCTGATGAACTGCGGATCGATGGCCATCGCGCTCAGCGCCGAATAGGGAGACGATTCCGACGGCGCCAGCTCGTTGAGCGGCAGGATCTGCAGCATCGATTGGTAGCCGGCCCTGAGCCACTCCGCGATACGCGGGATGTCGCCGATCTCGCCGATGCCCCAGCTGCGAGTCGAACGCAGAGAGAACAGCGGCACGCTGATCCCTGCCCTTCGCGAACCGCGCATCATCGGGATTCACCTGTCGCGGCGAACAGCGCCTGCACCGCCTCGTCAAAAAGGGATCGTTCCGGCAGCAGACTGACGACGAGGAAGGCGTCGCGATCGAAGTCGAAGAAATAACCTGGATGGACGAGGACGCCCGTGCGATCGAGCAGGTCGAGCACGATCGATTCTTCGGGCTTCACGGCTGGCACCCGCACCACGCTGTACCACCCGCCCTCCACCGGCAGAAGGGAACACTCGGGATAGCTCGATGCGATCTCCAGAAGCCGCGCGTGATTTTCACGTATGCGCCGTTGAATCTGCTCGCGAACGGCGGCACCTTGCCGGAGGAGTTCCGGCGCGGCCAGCTGAACGGGAGTTGAGACGGAGAGATACGCATCGCAAATCGTTTCGAGTCTGTCGAGCGCCTCCGCGACGAGCTCGTGAGGGCCGCCGACGGCAATCCAGCCCAGTTTGGCCTGCGGCAGGCCGATGGATTTGGAGAGTCCTCCCAGTGCGAAGGTCAGCGCCGCGCTCGTTCGGAGAATGCTGACAGGCTGCGCGCCTGACATCGCATAGTCGGCGAACACTTCGTCGGCAATCAGGGCAGCACCGTATCGGCATGCAAGCTCGGCCACGGCGTCGAGCTCCGCGTCCGCGACGATCGATCCCGTCGGGTTGTTCGGGCTCACCATCAGGATGGCGCGAATCTTTCCGCCATCGAGCTTCTCTTCGAGCTCCTGCACGTCGATCGTCCATCGGCCGTGAAATTCCAGCGTGTAGTGCTCCAGGGAGACCGAGTCGAGTCCGGTCAGGTGGGCGATGAGCGGATAGCTTGGCCTCGGCGCGATCACCGCATCGCCCGGGTCGCACAACAGCTTGAACAACAGCGAATACGCTTCGCTCGTGCTCGCGGTCAGTACCACATGGTTCGCAGGAATCGACACGCCGCACCTGGCAATCTCGTCCGCGATCGCCTCTCTGGCTGAGGGCATGCCGAAGGGGTCGGGATCGTAGCAGAGCCCCCGGCGGTCGGCCATCGGCGCAAGCAGCGCCGGCGGATATATGAAGCCGGCCGTGGTCGGATTCGAGAGCGTCAGATCCGCGATCGGCAGCCCTGCAGACTTCCGGCGCTCGACGGCCGACCACAGGCGGTTAGCGCCGCCGGATGTGGCAGTCGCGACGAGAACATCACCGCGCGGCTCTGAACCGCTCGCGCGTAGCCCTCGTCGCTTCCGCGTATCGAGCATCTGTGCCGTCAGATCCTGGGGATACGAAATCGTGACATCGCGAATGGTTCCGTCTTCGCCGTGGATCGGCTCGAGCCTCGGCTGCACGAAACCGGTGTACGAGGGCAGGTTGAGCTTCTCCACGCGCGCAACCACTTCATCGCGCAGCTTCGGATCGAAGTGGACGCCGTAACGGTCGACGAGTGCCTTGGCCGCGGCATGGTCCCCTCGGACTTGATCCGCTGGACTTCGGCCAGCAGCACGGCGACTCCACGCCGGAATTCCTGCGGGTCGACCATCACGTAATATGTCTTTCCGTCTCGCGTGCGCGGCTGGATGGCTGAGGTTTCGGCGATCAGCCAGTTGACGATCAACTGACGGTTCCGCATGTGGTCCTCTTCGAGCGTCGTTCCCTCCCGCACGCGGCGCAGCTGCACGATCGCGGCGCGGGCATAACTCTCGTACTCCGCACGCACCACATCGTCATGATCCTCGACGCTGACGAGGCCCATTTCGCGGATTTTCGGATCGGGCAGAAAGTACAACGCGACGAGATCCGCGCGCGTCTCTTCGATGGCCGAGAACTGCTCCTGAAGGGCGCTCTGCGGGGTGATCCCCAGATTGGGATTGACCCTGCCCGACGCGTGGCCAATCACCTCGTGCAGGTCCGTGGCGAGCTCGTGCGCGAACGATCCCCATTTCTTCGCGCGTTCCACTTCGTCGGCCGACCAGGAAAATTCGCTGCGGAACCCCTCGTCGAGCGAGCGTTCGTATGCTTCGTTGACGTTGCCGACGGACACGGATTTGCTGCCGTGTCTCTCGCGGACCTCCTCGTCGTTCGGGAGATTGATGCCGACCGGCGTGATCGGTCCCGAATCGCCGGTTTCGACGACGACATCGATCACGTTGGCGGTGATCCCCTGGACGTTTTCCTTGCAGTAGCGGGGGTCCCACGGCATGTGCGTCTCGAACCAAAGTGCCTCGGCCGCCAGCTTCTGAATCGCCGCGGTTTTGGTCGTGTTCACGTAATACACGATGCCTTCCCACGCGCCTTTGATGCCGCGAGCATCGAGATAGACCTCGGTAAAGCCGTTGATCGTGTCGACCGGCGATGCCTTGTCCTCGACCCACGCGATGTCGTAGGCGCGGCGGTCGTCGTGCTCGCCGGTGCGGTACCACTGAACGAGAGCACGCAGTGCGCGGGCTTGCGGGACCGTGGCGAAAGGCATCGCCGCCTCGAGGTGTTCCACGATTGCGGAAATTTGCGGACCGTACATGCCGCCAACCCGGTAAACCTCTTCCACCAGCTCGCCATTTCGCTTCGCGAGCCGCGAGTTCAGCGGATACCGTTCGGCGAACTCCTGAGCCTCGGCCGCGGTCACGCCGGAATACAGGTTGTTCGCGCTCGCCTGAAGAATGTCACGTCCATCGGACGGGCTTTTTGACGTGACCGACGGATCGAATGAGACATCAAAGAACATGGGGGCAAGACGATCGAGCAGCCCGTCGAGCGACTCGCCCTCGCGCACGGGGAACGCCGCGCCCCGCTCGTAGGCGGCGCGTGCCGCCGCGGTAAATTGCTGCGGAGTGCAGCACAGGACGAATTTCCTGGCGGTCAGGTTGTTATACGGCCCGGTATTGAGCCAGAAGAGCTTGGTGTAGCGGCGAATTTCGGCGAGCGTCTCCTCATCGCCGTGGGGATGCGAAACGATCGCTTCGAGCACATCGCGCATGTCCAGATTGTGCGCATAGCGCTGGTCGTAGAAAATATCGCGTCCGGCGATGGCGGCCTGGTAGAGGTGCCAGATGAGGATGCGCTGGTCTACCGGCAGCGCCTCGAACTCCTCCGCGTAGAGCTGCACCACGGCAGCTTCATCCACCCGTTCGAGCAGGTACTTGCGTTCAACCGCCAGCGTCATTTCAGCTCAGCTCCACTTGTTCGAGATGGTCCGGCATGTGGACGTTCCAATGCAGCTTCGACTCGATTGTCGTTTTCAATGCGTTCATCGGGCCAGGCTCTCCATGCACGAGATACGTGATCCGGGGTGGTGTCTTGAAGGCAGCCAGCCAGCGCTGCGTCTCTTCCGAGTCCGCATGCGCCGACATCGAATCGAGGCGTTCGATGCGCGCGTTGACCGGCACGTGCTGCCCTCTGATCTTGACCTCCCGCGCACCGTCCACGAGCTGCCGTCCGCGCGTCCCTTCGGCCTGATACCCCACGAACAGAACCGTGCTGCGCTTGTCCGGCAGCGCCCTTTGAAGATGATAAAGGACGCGGCCACCGGTCGCCATGCCGCTCGACGACACTACGATGGACGGAATCTTCGGATCGCACGAGCTCGGACGACTGCTGTGCAGAAGACACTGGCTGGAAGCGCGCAGTGAAAAACCTGCGGATCTCCACCGCTGTCTGGATATCGGGATCGAGCTCGCTGGCACGGTTCGCGTAATAGCGGAGCGCATCGAGCGCCATGGGGCTGTCGAGAAACACTGGAAGCTTCGGCAGCGTGCCTTCATCCTCGAGTTTCTTGATCCAATAGAGCACCTCTTCCACCCGCCCGATCGCGAAAGCCGGGATGATGACTTTGCCCCCCCTCGCAATCGTGTCCTTGATGATGGCGGCGAGCCGTTCCCCACGATCGTCGGGCTCGTGAATCCGATCTCCATAGGTCGATTCGAGGAGCAGCACGTCGGCCTGCGGGGGCGGTGACGGATCCGGCAGCACCGGACGCGAATAGCGGCCCAGGTCGCCGCCGAACAGAATCGTCGGGCCGTTCTTGATCGACATCCTGATGAACGACGACCCAAGGAGATGGCCCGCGTTGATGAACTCGATGTCGACGCCATCGATCAGCGAAAACGGCTTGCCGAAGCCGACGGACTGGAACTGCGACAGCGCCCGGTACGCGTCCGACTCGCGATACAGCGGCAGCGCAGGATGGTGTTTCGAGTAGCTGAGCCTGTTGGCCTCTCGCGCATCTTCTTCCTGCAGCCTGGCCGAATCCGGAAGCACCAGCTTGCAGAGATCTGCCGTGCCTGGCGTGCAGAACACCTTCCCGTGATAACCGCCGGCCACAAGACGGGGCAGATAGCCCGTGTGATCCAGGTGCGCATGCGTCAGCACAACCGCAGAGAGATCCGCCGGCTCGAACGGCAACTGATCCCAGTTTCGCAGCCTCAGCTGCTTGAGACCCTGAAAGAGACCGCAGTCGACGAGAATCCGTCTGTCCGCCTACGTCGAGCAGGTATTTCGAGCCGGTGACCGTTCGCGCGGCGCCCAGAAAAGTGAGCTTTGTCATAATGTGAGAACACTAATGCTACTGCGTTCCCTGCGCGGCCCCGCCGCAGCGGCCGTTTGCCTGCTGCTTACCGTCGAAGCGACCGGCCAGAACACCGCACTGACGATAGACGACATCTACAGCTACGAAGGCTGGCTGCGGTTCAATGGCAGCCCATCGGCAATGATCGCGTGGGCGCCGGACGGCAATCCATGGGTGAACGACAACGAGCATCTGTGGCCGTCCAATTCGAGCTCATGGCTGAGAGTGAACGCTACGACGGGATCCGCCGAGCCGCTTTTTGACAATGCGCAGGTGGAGAGCGCGTTGCGGAACATCGGCGTGGCTGCCGGCGATGCGCAGACAGCGGCACGCACGCGCCCATCGATATTCGACGCGCAGAAAAGCGCGTTTCTGGTGACGATCGGCGACGACCTCTATGCGTACGACATCCCATCCCGGAGAGCGACCGGCTGACGGAATCGGCCGGCACCAAACGTGAGGCTAGTCTCAGCCCTGATGGCCGGCACGTCGCCTTCGTCAAGGACAACAATCTGTTCGTGTCCGCCGTCGCGTCCCCGTCGGAGCGGGCGCTGACTGGAGATGGCGGCGCGAAACTGCTGAACGGCGTGCTGGACTGGGTGTATTCGGAAGAGCTCTACGGTCGAGGCAATCACCGCGGGTACTGGTGGAGCCCGGACTCATCACGGATAGCGTTCCTGCAGCTCGATGAAACGGCCGTTCCGGAAGCGGCGCTGGTGGACGACCTCTCCTATCGTCCGGCGATCGAACGCTGGCCGTATCCACGAGCAGGCGATCCCAATCCCGGCGCGCGCCTGGGCATCGCGGCGATCGGCGACAAGTCGATCAGCTGGGTGGACACGTCCAGGTACTCAGACTTCCTCATCGTCAGCGTGAGTTGGTCCACCGACGCGCGGCACGTGGTGTATCAGGTGCAGAACCGCCAGCAGACCTGGCTCGACCTCAATCGAGCTGAGGCCACCACAGGCGAGACGCATACGATCCTCCGCGAGACGAGCAAGACCTGGGTCGAGCGCTGGCAGGATCCGAGCGTCGATCCGATTTGGCTGAAGGACGGGTCGTTTCTCTGGCTCAGCGAGCGCAGCGGCTGGCGGCACGTCTACCACTACACCGCGAGCGGCTCGCTCATCGGTCAGGTGACGAACGGTAACTGGGAAGTGCGGAAGACGCATGGCGTCGATCCGTCTGGAACCTGGCTCCATTTCTCGGCGACTGCTCACAGCCCGATTGGCCTCGACCTGTATCGGATCCGCATAAGCGGCGCCGACATGGAGCGGTTATCGACGGTCGAAGGGTCGCACCGCGCGTTCTTCAATCCATCGCGGTCGCTCTTTCTCGATTCCTGGAGCGACGTCACGACTCCACCGCAGGTCCGTCTGCATCGCACGCACACCCGTGAGTCGGTACGCGTCGTCGAGGCAAATCCCGACACGCGGCTCGCGGGAGCAGCGGTTGTCCACGCCAGAGCTACTGCAGGTGAAGACGCGGGATGGCTTCGTCATGGAAGCCATGATGATCAAGCCTCCGAACTTCGACCCATCGAAACGGTATCCGGTCTATCAGTTCACCTACGGAGCTCCGCACTTTCAGACCGTCGCGAATGCCTGGGGCTTCAATGACTTCCTGTATCACCAGATGCTCGCTCAGCGGGGCATCATCGTCTGGATCTGCGATAACCGTACGGCCAGCGGCAAAGGCATGCAGTCGGCGTGGGCCCGTCTACAAGAGCTTTGGTGCGGGCGAGTTGAGCGACATCGAAGACGGCATCAGTTGGTTGAAGCGGCAGCGATTCATTGACGGCTCGCGCGTTGGCATCGCGGGAGTGAGCTACGGAGGGTATCTGGCGCTCTATGCCCTGACGCACAGCCAAAGCTTCACCATGGGGATCGCCGAAGCCGCCATTTCCGACTGGCGGAACTACGATTCGATCTATACCGAACGTTATCTGGGCCTGCCAGAAGATAACCCTGAGGGCTACCGGCGCAGCTCGCCTCGATTCAACGCGCCCAGCCTCGCGGGAAACCTGCTGCTGATTCATGGCACGCTCGACGACAACGTGCATCCACAGAACACCATGCAGTTTGCGTTCGAGCTGCAGCGGGCCGGCAAGACGTTCCAGATGATGATGTATCCCAAGTCGTCTCACGGCGTCACGGACGCGGAACTGGTGCCGCACCTGAGACGCACGATGCTCGACTTCACCATGCAGAATCTTCTGCGGTAGGATGTGTCAATGAATTCGGCCGTTCGCGCGTGGGTGAACGAAATTCAGGCCTTGACGAAGCCGTCGGACGTCGTCTTCTGCGACGGCTCGCCAGCGGAAAAAGACCGGCTGATCGCCGAGTGTCTGGCCACGGGCGAGCTCATCGAGCTCAACCAGCAGAAGCTGCCCGGCTGCTACCTTCATCGCAGCGCAGCCCACGACGTCGCCCGCACCGAGCACCTCACGTTCGTCAGCACGCCCGACAAAGAGGACGCGGGTCCCACCAACAACTGGATGGCTCCTGACGAAGCACGCGCAAAGCTGACGCCTCTGTTCGCCGGCTCGATGAAGGGACGGACGATGTTCGTCGTCCCGTTTCTGATGGGACCTGCCGGCTCCCCGTATTCGCGCGTCGGCGTTGAAATTACCGATAGCCGTTACGTCGTGCTCAACATGCGCATCATGACGCGCATGGGCCGGGTCGCTCTCGATCATCTGGGCGATTCCGCCGATTTCACGCACTGCCTTCACTCGCTGGGCGATCTGAGCCCCGATCGGCGGTTCATCGTCCATTTTCCAGCCGAGAACGCGGTGTGGTCGATCGGTTCCGGCTACGGCGGCAATGCACTGCTCGGCAAGAAGTGCCTGGCGCTGCGGCTGGCGAGCTACCACGCAAACCGGGAAGGCTGGCTTGCCGAGCACATGCTGATCGTCGGATGCAAGTACCAGGAGGAGCCGGTTCGGTACGTGGCCGGCGCGTTTCCTTCTGCGTGCGGCAAGACCAACATGGCGATGCTCGTCCCGCCGCCGTCGATGCCCGGCTGGAAAACCTGGACCGTGGGCGACGACATCGCGTGGATACGTCCTGGTGACGACGGGCGGCTGTGGGCGATCAATCCCGAGTCAGGATTTTTCGGCGTGCTCCCGGGAACGAGCCGGAGCACGAACCCGACGGCGTTCGACATGATCCAGCGCGACACGATCTTCACCAATGCCGCGCTGCGCCCCGATGGCACGCCTTGGTGGGAGGGACACGACGATCCCGCTCCGGCGGAGGCACTCGACTGGCAGGGACGTCCATGGACGCCTGCGTCGCCCGAAAAGGCGACGCATCCAAACGCGCGGTTCACCACGCCGGCGGCCAATTGTGCGTCGTTATCCCCTGAATTCGAGAACCCGAACGGCGTACCTCTCGACGCAATCATGTTCGGCGCGCGGCGGCAACAGCGGGTGCCGCTCGTCTATGAATCGAAGAACTGGCAGCACGGCGTGTTTCTCGGAGCGACTCTGTCGTCGGAAACAACCGCGGCTGCGTCGGGCAAGACCGGAGTATTGCGGCGCGATCCGATGGCCATGCTCGCATTCTGCGGCTACAACATGGGCGACTATTTCCAGCACTGGCTGGACGTGGGCCGGAAGGTTACCCGGCCTCCCAAAGTGTTCCGCGTCAACTGGTTCCGCACCGACGCGCGCGGGAAATTCATCTGGCCGGGATTCGGTGAAAACCTGCGCGTCGTGAAGTGGATTTTCGAGCGCGTGGACGGGAGGGGCAAGGGCAAGGAAACGCCGATTGGGATCGTCCCGACGCCCGACGCGATCGATCAAACCGGCTTGGACATTTCCAAAGATGCGATGGAACTGCTGGTCGCGGTTGAGCCGGGCGACTGGGCAGAAGCGTCAGCCGATCAGGCCACCTTCTTCACGTCTCTCGGCCCGCGGGTCCCGCACGAAATGTTCGACGAACAGAAGCGGCTCGCGGAGGCGTTGGGCGGGGCTACTCTGAAAGAGTAAGGAAGAAGGAAGAAGGAAAATCGAATAGAGCTCAACGCCGCAAGGCGTGCTTTATTCCTTCTTCATTCTTCGTTTTTCGTTATTAGCGCACATGCCTTCCTCCATCCACCCGTAACGTCTCCCCGGTGACAAAATCGCACATCAGCAGCGCAATGACGGCATCCGCTATTGATTTTTCGCCGCCCCAGCCGCCGAGCGGCGTCGCTTTTTCGACCGCCGCGAGCTCTTCATCCGTTGTTTCGGGCGGCGCAAGAATAGGTCCCGGGGCGATCGCGTTGACACGAATCTTGTCCGGGGCGAGCTCCAGCGCCAGCGCCTCGGTGAGCCCGATCACGCCCGTTTTCGCGACGTAATACGGAAGATATCCGGTGTAACGCGGCCGGCCGCTGACCGAGAGCCAGTCGGAAAAGGAGATGATGTTGCCGCCGCCCGTGCGCTTGAGGTGCGGCCACGCCGCGCGCGAGCAGATGAACGCCGAACGCAAGTCGACGGCGACATTTTCATCGAATTCCTCGACCGTCAGTTGGCCGAACGGCTTGGCAGTGTAGATAGACGCCATGTTTACGAGGATATCGAGCCGCCCCAGGGCGGCCGCGCTTTCATTGACGAACGCCTCGCAATCGGCGGCCTTCGTCAGGTTGGCCTGCTTGACGAACACACGGCGGCCAAGCGCGGTGATCGCCGCCCCCGTCTGTCTCGGCCTCCTCGCGCGAGCGGTTGTAACACAGCGCGACGTCGGCGCCGTGGCGCGCCAGCTCGAGCGCAACGGCAGCACCTATCCGCTTGCTTCCGGTGAGCACCGCGACGCGATTCGACAGGTCCATCTGCAAAGCTTAGCAGTTTGACATCGCGATCGAATGAGAGGTATGAAAGGGTCTACTTTTCTCAACAGGAGATTCTGAATGCCGAAAAACGTGTTGGTGTTGGCCGTCGCCGTGTGCGCATTTTCGGTTTCGCCAGCGCTTGCCCAGGCCCAGGCGCCGGCCACGCCCGCGCCCGCCGCCCCGGCGGCCCCCGCTGAAGGCCAGGCGCCGGCTCGCGCAGGCGGCGGAGGCCAGAAAGTCGGTCAGACCGGCAACCCTGATCCCGGCGTGAACTTTCTCAACGTCGTCGAAAACCCGCACGTTCGCGTGCTTCAGGTCACGCTCCAGCCCGGCGCGGTGCGGCGTCCGCACGTGCACAACGACGTCACGTTTCACATGCTCGTGCCCATCACCGGCTCGCTCGAGCTCACTGTAGAAAAGGATCCGGTCGTCACAACCGTCCCGGGGCAGGCCTACTACATGGTGAAGGGACAGACGCACAGCTTTACGAACAAGACGAGCGCGGCCGTTCAGGTGATCGAGCTCTTCATCAAGCCGGATCCGGGATGACGCCGGCAGCTGGCGCGGCGCCTGCTGCCGCACCTGCGCCGGCGGTGCCGGCTAAATAAGGAAAAACGAAGAACGAAGAACGAAGAGAGTAGGAACACAAAAAGGGCGCCCGCAATTGATTGCGGCGCGCCCTTTTTTCTGTTTGTTATATTCCTTCTTCGATTTTCGTTCTTCCTTACTGCGTCAGTTACTGCTGCTCTTCCTCACCTTCGTCGGATTCTTCGCTGCCCAGTCTCTCGCTTCCTGCGACGCTGCCCACTTGATCGAATTGCGCATCAGCGTCTGGAACGCCGGATTTTTCCATGCGACCGCGTCGTGGCCGTTCTGCAGGTAGACGAGGGGGCTCTTCTCCGCCGATCTCACCCATCCCGCGAGATTGCTGCCGACTCCTGGATACCGCCATCCACTGGCGTAGCGGTTCGGGAAGTTCTTATCTACCGATTCGAAGTCGGTCCGCAGCAGCGGAACGAGCCCTTTGGCTTTTTCGTCGACGGGGCAGAGGTACGTTTCATCGACGATCTCGAACCCGTCGCCGAGGCCCTGCGTGATCGGGTGGGTCTTGTTGACGACGGTGATCCGCTGCTTGACGTTGGCCTGCGCGCCGGAGTTCGGATATTCCTTGCCCTTGAAGGTGACGGGATTGCCCCAGTCGCACGCCATGCCGATCATCTCGCCGTACTCCGGCCATGTGTGGTTCCACGCCGCCGGTGAATGGTGGAAGAAGACGAGCCCTTTACCCTTCTGCAGGAAAGGAATCAGGTTCTTCTTCGCCGATGCGTTTGGCTGTTCGAACGTCGGCTTGCCGTCCGGCCCGGGGGTCGCCGTGCGTCCCGGCGCATCGAAGAAGACGTAGACGTCGAACGTGTCGGCCAGCGCGGGATCGAAGAACTCGAGGGCTGCCGGGTGCTGCACATGCGTCCACGTGATGTCCTGGCCCAGCGAATCCCAGAAATTGAAAAAACCGTCCCGATCGTAGTTATGGCCTTTGGTGACTATTGCCACTTTGATGGGCCCGCTGCCCCACTGCCCCTGCGCGAGCAAAGACACCGATCCTGCCGTGATGGCCAGCGCGATGGCGACCCATGTGAGCTTCCTGAATATATTTCTCATGATCGTCTCCAGCCGCGTTAGTTGGACGAGTTGAAGATACGCTTCGGATTGGCTTTCGCCCAGGCCAGCGCCTCAGGCGATGCCGCCCACTTGATTGCGTTGCCGACGAACTGCCGATATGCCGGCGTCGCCCACGCGGTAACGCCATGCCCCACCTGCGTGAAGAACACGGGGCTGTTTTCGGCAACTTTTACCCACGCCGCGAGGTTGCTGTACTTCACCTTGGGGTTCAGGTTCTTCGTGGCATCGGCCGGCTGAAAGTCGGTGCGCGCGAGCGGTTGCACCGAGTCTTCGAACCAGTGGCACGCATAGGCTTCGTCGGTCACGTGAAATCCGTCGCCCAGACCGCGGGTGATCGGATGATTCTTGTCGACGAAGGAAATGAACTGGGGGGTCATGCCGAAATATCCGTGATTCGGATTGTCGAGGCCGCGCACCCGTTGCGGCGCGTACCAGTCGCAGGCGCCGCCGACCACTTCGGAGTATTCGGGCCAAGTATGGGTCCATGCCGCCGAGGCGTGATGCAGGAACACGAACCCCTTGCCTTCGCGAAGCAATTTCGGGAACTCGGTTTTCAGCTGCTCGGAGGGTGGCGGGTAATACCGATTGTTCGCCGTCTTGAACGAGCCCGGAGGAATGTTGGCAGGCGGCTTTCCATCGCGGCTGGTGCCCATACCAGCGCCGCCGATGTCAAAAAACGCGTAGACGTCGAAAAGCTTGCTGTACTTCGGCGACAGCATCACGTCGGCCGCGGGATGTTCGACGTGCGACCAGGTAATGTCGTTGCCCCACGAATCGAACATCTGGAAGAACGGCTCGCGATCATAGGTGTGCCCTTTGGTCACCACCATCACCTTGATCGGGCCGCGTCCGCCCTGTGGAACGCCGCCGCCTCGGCCGCCGCGCGCGGCAGGAGCCGCCCCGCCTTGCGGGGCCGGGGTGGCCTGGCCAGACAGCTGCGTGCTCGCGGCCGATGCCACGAAGAGCCCGCCGACGGCGACGAACATCAATTTCTTCAACAGCGTCGTCTTCATAACCGCTCCTGGTTGATTAGTTCCTGAAGATGCGTTTCGGATTCTTCTTCGCCCAGGCCATTGCATCGGGCGATGCCGCCCAACGGATGGCGTTGTCCAGCAGTGTGCGGAACGCGGGGTTCTCCCACGCCTGACGATCGTGGCCAAGCTGAATATAGACAATCGGGCTGGTTTCGGCCGTCTTTATCCACGCCGCCAGGTTGCTGTACTTCGAGCGCGGATTGAGGTTGAGGCTCACATCCTTCGGCACGAAATCAGTGCGGAGCAGCGGATGCACCGAGTCCTCGAACACGGGACAGTTGTATGCCTCGTCCACGATCTCGAAGCCATCGCCGAGCCCCTGAGTAATCGGATGAGCCTTGTCGACGACGGTGATCCGCTGTTTCGTGTTCTGAAAGTACCCCGACTTCGGATGATCGACGTTCCGCACGCGGAGCGGCTGACCCCAGTCGCACGCGGTGCCCATCACCTCACTGAATTCAGGCCAACTGTGCGCCCAGGAGGCCGACGCGTGATGCAGGAAGATCATCGGCTTGCCCTGGCGCAGCAGCGCCCTGGTGTTGGCAACCAGATCGGCAGGCGGCGCGTCCCACGTGAAGCCTGGGCTGCCGTCCTTGTTCGGAACCGGCTTGCCGGTCTTGTCGACGCGGGGACGCCGCCGATCCGGCTGGTTCCCATTGATGTCGTAGAACACGAACACGTCGTAGTCTTTGGCGAGCGCCGGGTCGAAGAAGATCTCCGCGGCAGGTTGTTCGACGTGCGTCCACCGCGCACTGGCGCCGACGGGCGGCTGATCGAACAACTGATAAAACGGCTCGCGATCGTAGGCATGCCCCTTCGTAATCAGCAGCACCTTCGTGGTACCGGCGCCGCCGAATCCGCCCCGTGCCGGCGCCTGACCTGCCGGCGGTGCCGCAGGAGGCGCGCCTCCCTGGCGTCCGGCAGGAGCCTGGCCCGCCACCAGCGGCAGCGCGCACGCAGCGACCGCTGCGGCCGCGAAAAGTGCTTTGGCCGATATCCGTCTCATATACGTCCCTCGGTCTTGGTCCGGCTGAAAGCCGGACACGACGTAACGATCTCGGTCAGTTCGTCGACGATTTGAAGATGCGCTTCGGGTTGGCCTTTGCCCACGCCAGCGCTTCTGGCGATGCCGCCCATTTGATCGCGTTGAGCACGAGCTTGCGGTACGACTCGTTGGACCATGCCGCAGGACCGTGACCCATCTGGATGTAGGCAACCGGGCTGTTTTCGGCCGTCTTCACCCACGCCGCAAGGTTGCTGTACTTCCAGTTCGGGCTCAGATTGCGATTGTGATCAGCCGGCTTGAAATCGGTGCGCAGCAGCGGGTGGACGGAGTCTTCGTAGTACGGGCACGAATACGATTCGTCGATGATGTCGAAACTGTCGCCGAGTCCCTGCGTAATCGGATGCGATTTGTCGACGACCGTGATGCGCTGCGGCGTCATCGGGAAAAACCCGGACTGTGGATGCTGCACACCCCTGGTCGTGATCGAGTTGCCCCAGTCGCACGCACCGCCCATCACTTCGACGTATTCGGGCCAGCTGTGAATCCAGGACGCCAGGGAGTGATGGGTGAACACCATGCCTTTGCCCTGCTGCAGCAGCGCGGGGAACCCTTTCTGCAGCTCGGGAGACGGAGCATCGACGACGATCCTCGTGCCGTTCGGATAAAAAGGATTGTTCGCGGCGGGCTCGCGGCGCGAGCGCCCCAGCTCGGCTTGCGCGCCATTCATGTCGAAGAAAAACGCGACGTCGTAGCGGTTGGCGTATTTCGGCGTCATGAACGCCTCAGCGGCCGGGTGATCGACGTGCATCCACGTGATGTCGGCGCCCATCGAATCGAACATCTGGTAGTAGGGCTCCCGTTCGTACGCGTGAGCCTTCGTAATCAACAACATACGTACAGGCCCGGAGCCGCCCTGCACCATGCGCCTGGATGCCTGGGGCGCCCCGCCCGGGTTCTGAGCGACGAGCGGAGCCGACAGAGCCGCCGTCGCAGCGACGGCCGCAAAAGCCAGAAACTTGTTCATCATGCCTCCACCAGTACGCGGTTGCGGATGAGGCCGATCATACCATCTAGCCCCTAGCCGGTAGTCAGTAGCCCAGTAGCCAGTAGCTGCTTATTTAGCGGGTTTTCCTTCGTCATCGAATAGCTCAACCGGTCCAAAAGGCCGCAGATTCGCCTCGATTTTCCCGGCAGCACCCACTGCGACAATCTGGAGCCGCTTGGGGTCCAGGTACGTTCGGGCAACCGCCTGCACCTGCGAGGGCGTGATGGCGGTGATGCGATCGGTGTAGCGATCCCAGTAGTCGACCGGGAAGTTGTAGAGCTGCCGCACGATGTAGAGGTTCAGCAGTTCGGCCGGGTTCTCGAGCGACAACGCGAACGATGCCGTGAGAGATCGCTGGGCGTCCTTGAACTCGTCGGCGGGAACGACCTCGTCGCGCATCTTGGCGATCTCAGCGAGCAGATCGCGCAGCGAGGCTTCGGTGACGTCCGTCCGGACATCCATCTGCGCCCGCACGTCGCCGCGGTACCGCAGGGCACGGACGCCGCTGTAGACCCCGTAGGTGTATCCCTTCCGCTCGCGCAATTCGCGATACAGGCGGCCGTTCGATCCGCCGAGTATCTGGTTCATCACCGTGAGCGCATCGTAATCGGGGTGCGTGCGGTTGATCGCCGGCTCCCCCACCATGAATGCCGTCTGCACCGACTCCGGGCGATTCACGAGCGAAATCTTGAGCGGGCCCGCGTCTGGTGGATCGACGACGCCAGGCCGTTCTCTGCCCGTCTTGGTCCACCCCTTGAGCGCGGCTTCGAACTTGGCGCGTGCTTCCGCAAGAGTGATGTCGCCTGATACCCCGATGATCGCGTGATCGGGCACGTAGTTGGTCTTGTGGAAGCTCACCAGCGCATCGCGCGTAATTTTCTCGAGCGACTCGCGCGTCAATCCCATGCTCGACGCCGGGTGACCGGCGTACATCGCCTTCGAATAACGCTCGTCGCGCAGGAAATTGGGATCGCTCCGCTGTTCTTCGAGCCCGGCGCGGGCGCGAACCTTGTACAGGGACAGTTCTTTTTCAGGGAAGCTCGGATTCAGCAGGACATCCGCCGCGAGCCCGAGCACCTGATCCAGCTGATCGGTCAGCGCCGATCCAGTCAGCGTCGCGATCTGCGAGCCCTGATTCGCCGACACGGAAACGCTCGCCGCCATCGTATCGAGGGCCTGGGCGATCTGCTCCGATGTCCGGGAGGTGGTCCCCTCATCCATCAGCGTGGCGGTGGTATCGGCGAGCCCGGGAAGGTCTGATGGGTCGTAATAACCGCCCGCGCCAATCATGATGATCTGGAATTGCACCGATGGGACGCGGTGGTCTTCGAGCACCATCAGGTGCGCGCCATTCGGCAGGTGCGTCTCCTGCGCGCGCGGCAGTTTGATTTTCAGCACTTCCGTGCTGACGGGCGCCTTGCCCTTGAACTTCGGCGGAGCGGGGGCAGGCGCAGGCGCGGGCGCCTGGGCAAGCAGCACGCCGGTGGTCAGAGCAAAGAGCAGAGAGCCCAGAGCCAAACGCGTATTCATTGCGCACCTCCCGGCTTCTGCGCGGGTGCGCCTTCTTTCTTCGCGGGAACGGTAATGACGACGGTGCGATTGTTCGGCGCCAGGTATTGCCGGGCCACACGCTGCAGATCGCCGATGGTCAGCGAGGCAATGCGTTCGTACCGCGTGTTGATGATGGCAGGGTCGTCGAAATACACGGTGTAGCGCGGAAAGCAGGATCGCGCGCTGCAAAGAGCTGCGCAGATTGCTCACCAGGGCGCGGCGCGCCGCGTTTCGCGCCTTTTCGAGCTCCCACTCCTGAATCGGGCCCTTCTGCACTTTTTCGACTTCGTCGTAAATGGCCTTCTCCACGGCGGCCGGGTCTTTACCGGGCGCGACCATGCCCTCGAGATAAAACAAGGTCGGGCCCTTCTTCAGCTGCATCCCGGCATAGGTCTGCACCGCGACCTGCTGCTGCCGCACGAGGCTGTCGTACAGCCGCGAGCTGCGCCCGGAGCCCAGAACCGACGTCAGCGCGCTGAGGGCATCCACATCGCCGCTGAGACCTCCCGGCGCCTGATAGGCGATATCGACCAGGGTGAGGCGCGCGAGCGGATCCTGCACGGTGGTCCGCCGCTCCTCTTTCTGCGGCGGTTCCGCCGCGTCGAGCTTTGGCGACGGCGGGCCGGCGGGGATGCTCTCGAAGTACTTGCGCACTTTCGCGAGCGTCGTCTTTTCGTCGACGTCGCCGGCAATCGCCAGCACGGCATTGTTCGGCGCATAGTAGGTCTTGAAGAAGTCGGAAAAGTCTTCGAGCGACGCAGCGTCCAGATCGGCCATCGACCCGATGATCGAATGTTCGTTGGCGAAGTTTTCGAACGCGAGCTCGGTAATCACTTCCGATGTGCGCCCGTACGGCTGGTTGTCCATGCGCATCCGCCGCTCTTCTTTGACCGCCTCACGCTGGTTGTCGACGTTGTCCTTGGTGATCGCCGGCGCCCGCATGCGGTCCGCCTCGAGGAAGAGCGCCATGTCGAGCTGATTCGACGGCACCTGCTCGAAATAGATGGTGTGATCCTGATCGGTCTGGCCGTTATGGCTGCCGCCGTAGTTTTCGATGAGCGCCGCGAGCTCGCCATCGGCGACGTTCTCCGATCCTTTGAACATCAGGTGCTCGAAGAGATGGGCGAAGCCGGTGCGCCCTTTCCGCTCGTTCCGCGACCCGACGTTGTAGGCCACCGCCACCGAGACCACCGGGGCGGCGCGGTCGGGCGAGATGATCACGCGCAGCCCGTTTTTCAGGCGCGTGTCGCTGAACTCGACCTTGGGCACCGTGACAGCGGCCGCACCGGCGATGCCGGCAACGGCGATGACAACTGCGGCAAAAAGGCGGTAGCGTTTCATGGTTGAATCTCCAGCACGTCCAGCAGTTCCTTCAAGTGCTCGATCTGATCTTTCGCGGCGTGAATGATCGCGCGGCGCTCCTGCACCGAGGGACGCGTCCAATCTTCATTGTCGAATCTGACGCGCCCCGTCGAATCATATTCGACGAGAAACGCGTCCATGGTCGGTACGAACAGGCGCATCAGAGGCCCGCGAGGTAGGAGGCTTTCTGGGCGTCGTCCACGCCGACGACGACCGCCACCATCGCCACGCGATCGACGCCGCTGGCATACGCGTAATCGACGTTGATGCCCGCCTCCGCCAGCGTCTTCAGCGCGCGGCCCAGCGAGCCCGGCTCGTTCGGCATCGTGGTGTACAGCACATCACGCTCTTCGACGCTGTAGTGCTGCTCGCGCAGCGTGCCGGCGGCATGAAGAGGGTTGTCGACCACCATACGGAGGTTTCCGGACGGTTCGATGCACATCGCCAGCATGTTGATCCGCTCGCCGCCGAGCAACTGTGCGACTCGGCTGAGCGCGCCCGGGCTGTTCGCGAGCTTTACCGTGATCTCCTTCTGAATCGCCATGGAAGGACTGTAACGTACCTTTTGATAAACTCACCCCATGGCAACGCCCAAAACCGCCGCCGTCATTCCGCCGGCCAGCCGCATGAGCACGGTGAGCTATTCGATCCGCAGAGTCGTTGCGGAGGCGCGGAAAGCCGAGGCCGCAGGCAGGAAGATTCATTACCTGAACACCGGCGATCCCGTCCATGCCGGATTTCAGCCTCCGGCGCACATGGTAGAAGCGGTGCATGCGGCTTTGCGCAGGGGGGAGCACGGCTACGGCCCATCGGTCGGCCTGCCGGATGCGCGCGCCGCCGTTGCCGAGGAAAACACGTCGCGCGGGTGGCCCGTGCACGCCGACCGCGTCGTCCTGACCTCCGGCTCCTCCGAAGGGATCGACTTCGTGCTCACGGCGCTGGCGGATCCGGGAGATGAAGTGCTGGTGCCACTGCCGACGTACCCGTTGTACACCGCCATCCTTCACAAGATCGGCGCGCGCGAGGTGTACTACCGCACCGATCCGCAGAACGGATGGCAGCCCGATCCCAATGAGGTCCGCCGCCTTGTGACGCCGCGAACCAAGGCAATCGTGGTGAACGATCCCAATAACCCGACGGGCGCCTCGTACGCACCGGCGATTCGACGCGAGCTCCTGCGGATCGCCGACGAGCACAACGTTCCGATGATCGCCGATGAGATCTATCAGGATGTCGCGTTCGACGGTCCGGTTGCGCCGATCGGGGCCCTGAATCCTGACGCGCCCGTGATTTCTCTCTCAGGGTTGTCGAAGGGTTACCAGGTGCCCGGCTGGCGTACCGGATGGCTCATCGTCGGCGGCGGCGATCGGCTGAACGACGTGCTCGGCGCCATCACGAGGCTCGCCGAGGGGCGTCTGTGCTCGACGATGCCGATGCAGCACGCCATCGTCGCGGCATTGACCGGCGACCGATCGCACCAGGCCGTCATTCCGCGCGTCGCTGCGCGAGCGCGCCGAACTTGTTTTCGCGCGCGCGAACGCTGTTCCCGGCATCACGTCCACCCGCCCGACCGCCGCGTTCTACGCGATGCCGAAGGTCGAGCTGCCGCCCGGAAAAACCGATGCGGAGTTCGTGATCGATCTGGTGCACGCCACCGGCGTCTTGTGCGTGCACGGCTCCGGCTTCGGCATGGACCCGGCCGACGGCTATTTCCGCATGGTGACGCTCGCGCCGCCGGCACAGCTCAATGAGATCTGGGATCTGATCACCGGGTTTGTTGCCCGAATACAAATAGGGGCGAAGGGATAGCCTTGCCCCTTACCCCAGTCACGAGCCGCGGTTCTTTATCTCTGCATCGCGCTCCTCTTCACCTGGCCTCTCGCGGCCGGCATCACGCGCGACATCCCGCTGGATCTCGGCGACTCGCTCCTGAACGCGTGGATCCTCGCGTGGGACGCCGATCATCTGCTGCGTTTTCTTTCCGGCGACCTGAGCGCTCTGCGGGGCTTCTGGAGCGCCAACATCTTTCATCCCGAGCCGCTCACCCTGGCCTACTCGGAGCACCTCGTCGCCCAGGCGGTCCAGATACTGCCAGTCTACGCACTGACGGGCAACATCATCCTTTCCTACAACCTGCTGTTTCTTTCGACGTTCGTCCTCTCCGGCCTTGGCGCATTTCTCTTCGTGCGCGAGGTCACCGGCAGCGCCCGCGCGGGGTTCGTCGCCGGTTTGATTTACGCCTTCGCGCCATACCGCGTGCCGCAATTTTCTCACCTGCAGGTTGTGTCCTCGCAGTGGATGCCGTTCGTGCTGTACGGCTTGCGCCGGTATTTCGCCACGCGCAGAGATCAGGCCGCTCGCCGGCGCCGGCGCCGCGCTCGTCGCGCAAAACCTGTCGAACGGATACTTCCTCCTGTTCTTCGCGCCCTTCGTGGTGGCCTATGCGTTGTTCGAAATTGCCTCGCGGCGTCTCTGGAAAGACCCGCGCGTGTGGGGAGCGCTCGCGGCGACGGCTCTGCTCGTCTTCGCGGCGACGTTGCCGTTCCTTCTTCCCTATCTCGAGCTGCGGGCGCTGGGCATCGGGCACCGGACGCTCGACGAAGTGCGCGCGTTTTCCGCAGACGTCTTCAGTTACTGGACGGCGCCGGCCGAATCGCGTCTCTGGGGCGGCACGCTGCGAGCCGATCCAAGGCCGGAACGCGATCTCTTTCTGACGTTTGCGGCGCTCGTTTCTAGCGGCCACGGCCCTCGGCATCAGCGCGCGCGCTTCATGGCGCCACACGCCGGCCCACATTACCCTCGCGCGTGCCTCGACCCGATCGTTTATGCGCTGCTGTCGGTCTGTGCGATCTATGCGTTGTTCCTCGTGATGATTCTCAGCGGGAACGGCTTTACGCGTCTGGGGCCATTACAGGTGAGCGTGACCAACCTCTGGCACACCTTCCGAATATTTGCGATCGGGGTCGCGCTCCTGCTCGTCGTGTCGAGGCGCGCGCGCTTCTTCGCCCGGCACTCGCTCGGCGACCTGACGGTATTCATCCTGCTGGCTGCGGTCGCGGCGTGCGTGCTTTCTTTTGGTCCGGAAATCCGCGCCGGCGGAAGGCTGATCGGCGAGCCGGGGCCCTATCACTTCCTCTTCCAGCACGTGCCCGGCTTCGACGGCCTGCGGGTGCCGGCCCGGTATGCGATGGTCGTCCTGCTCTTCGTCTCGATCGCCGCGGGAATCGGCGCCGCCGCACTCGAACGGCGATTCCGTCGAGGAGGCGTGCTTGCGGTCGCCCTCGGCCTGATTGCCGTCACCGAAGGCATCGCCTCACCTATCACTGTGAACGGAACGGCTGCGGAAGGCGGGTACGCAACGCCTCCGAGCCGTGTGTATACGGGCGGCGAGGTGCCGGCCGTCTACCGATTTCTGCGAACGCTGCCGGCGCGCGGGACCGTCCTGGTTGAATTTCCATTTGGCGAGTGGGCCTACGAGCTGCGATACGTGTTCTATTCAACCAACCACTGGCACCCCCTTCTGAACGGATACAGCGGCCATTTTCCGCTCAGTTACAACCAGCGCGCCACCTACCTGCGCCATCCGCTCGATCTGCCTGATTTCGCGTGGGATGAGCTGCAGACGGTCTGGAGCGACGCACGCCGTCGTGCACGGCGGGTTCTACAAAACCGACGAGGGTGAGCGAATCGCGGGTTGGCTCAGCGCACGCGGCGCGAAAGAGATCGCCGAATTCGATGGTGCTCGCGTCTTTGCGTTGCGATAATCGCCGAACATCATGCGCAGAGATCCGCTCGCATTTCTCGGGGAAGACCTGAATGCCCTCAAGTCGCAGGGGCTCTACCGGCGTCTGCGCGTGCTCGACGACGCACAGGCCGCCCGTACCAAGATCGACGGCCGAGAGGTCGTGAACCTGTCGTCCAACAATTACCTCGGATTGACGACGCACCCCCGGCTCAAACAGAAAGCGGCGCGCGGCCCTCGAGCAGTTCGGAGTGGGCACCGGCTCGGTCCGGACTATCGCCGGAACGATGGCGATTCACATGGAGCTGGAGAGCCGCCTGGCGGCGTTCAAGAAAACCGAAGCGGCGGTCGTGTTCCAGAGCGGCTTTTCGGCAAATGCGGGGACGGTCGCCGCGATTCTCACCAAAGACGATTTCGTGATCTCCGACGAGCTCAATCACGCGAGCATCATCGACGGATCGCGTTTGAGCCGCGCCTCGATCAAGGTGTTTCCGCATCGCGATGCGGGCGCGGCCCGCGCCATTCTTCAGGACCTCCCGAAGACCGCGCGCAAGCTGCTCATCACCGACGGCGTGTTCAGCATGGACGGCGATCTCGGCGCGCTTCCCGAGCTGTGCACGCTCGCCGAAGAGTTCGGCTGCATCATGATGGTGGACGACGCGCACGCCAGCGGAGTGTTTGGCGCGAACGGCCGGGGAACGATCGACCACTTCGGCCTTCACGGCCGGGTCGATGTGCAGGTCGGCACGCTCTCGAAGGCCGTGGGGGCCCTTGGCGGATACGTCGCGGGAAGCCGATCGCTCATCGAGTTCCTGCATCATCGCGGCCGCCCGTTCCTGTTTTCGACGTCGCATCCGCCGTCGGTGGCGGCGACATGCCTCGCGGCGATTGACGTCCTGCTCGAAGAGCCGCAACTCATCGAGCAGCTCTGGACAAATGCGCGGTTTTTCAAGGCCGGGCTCCAGTCACTCGGTTTGAATACGGGCGCGAGCGAGAGTCCCATCACGCCGGTCATCGTGGGAGATGCATCCGTGGCGATGAGGCTGTCGGATCGACTGTTCGAAGAAGGGGTCTTCGCCCAGGGCATCGGCTTTCCCACGGTGGCACGCGACAGGGCGCGCGTGCGCACAATCGTCATGGCGACACACACCCGTGGGGACCTTCAGTTCGCACTCGACACGTTCGGCAAAGTCGGCAGGGAGCTCGGTCTGATTTAGCCAGGCGCCTCTGTCGGACCGCAACCGGTGGACGTGGTCTAATGATCCTTGTGAAGGCGTTCCTTCTCGCGCTCGTGCTGGCCATTCCGGCGTCGGCGAACGCCCAGCTCTCGCCTTCGCAACCCGACACCATCGACCGAATCACGCGCGAGCTCGAACGCATCTTTCTGTCGAGCGATGCGCCAGGGTATCGGTCGCTGCTGATGCCTGGCGTCGCCGTCCCGCCGGAACTCCTCGAAGAATGGCTCCAGCCGGGTGTCACGCGCGCCGTGGTCCACGAACGCCTGCGGGTGGAAACACCAGGATTTCCGAAGGGCGACGCCTACGAAGTGTATGTCGACGCGCTCACCGAGCTCGGGAGGAACGGCCGCGTCGGTACCTTCCTGATTCGCGTCCGGCGCGACGTCGCCGCGACGCACGGATGGCGCATCGCCGAGTTCACCGTCCTCACGACCGTCCGCGGCCTGTACCGGCTCTCGCTGACGCCGGAGAAACAGTACACGGTCGTGAACCTGATCATGAGTGCGGAAGACTTCGAGCTGCGAGTGCCCTCTGGCTCGGCGTTCGTCGCAGAAACAGACGCCGGCGTGACTGGAATCGTGATTCTCGGGCGCGGCGAAATGACGTTCTCCCCGACTCCGTCTGCGGAGAAGGGTCAGGTGAAGATTTACGGTGGCGGTGAAACGCTGACGACGCGGTTCGACTCGGTCTACCTGCGCGCGCATCCGTCGGAGTTCGACCGCCGGCTCGACATCAGCGCCTTTCACGCGCGCGATGTCGACCCGCGCGATCTGCGCAGAGCCGACGCGGTGTTTCAGGGGAACCTGCCGCGATCGTTCGGCATCGAGCTGGCGGACATGAGCCGCGACAGATGGTCGGTCATCCCGAAGTTCGGCGACATCGTCGCCGAGATGGATACCGATCGCGCGCATCTCACCTACATGAAATCGACCAACGAGCCCGAAGACATCCGCTTTTTCGACCGGACGCGCAGCCGCACGATCGCCATCTACCCGTCCAAGGAAAAACTGGCCACGCGCGGAGCGTTCTTCAGCGAAGACGACAACACCGACTACGACATCGTCAACTACGACATCGAGGCCAGCTTCGATCCGCGGCGTGAATGGATCGATGGCAAAGCGACGCTGCTGGTGACCGCCACGCGAGGACCCGTTTCGACCCTCGTCCTGAGCCTCGCCGAGCCCCTCGTCGTCCGGTCGGTGCTCAGCCGCCGGCACGGCTATCTGATGGCACTCCGCGTCAGCGGCCAGGACGACATCATCATCAATCTTCCACAGCCGCTCCGATCCGACCAGCTGCTCGACCTCGAATTCACCTACAGCGGCCGGCTGCCGGCGGTGCCGCCCGAGCGTGAAGCGCTCGCCCTTGCGCAGGGAAACGAATATTTCACGATGCAGCAGGCACCGTCGTACATCTATACCGGCAGGTCGGGTTGGTATCCGTGCGGCGACATCACCGATTACGCCACCGCGACACTGACGCTGCGCGTGCCGGAAAACTATTCAACGGTTGCGAGCGGCGCGCTCGATGAGGGATACCCGAAGCAGCTGCCGTCGGACGGCCGCACGATGTGGTGGGAGTACCGCTTCAGCGCGACGCAGCCGGTGCGCTACCTGGGGTGGGCGACGAGCCGGTTCACGCCCATAGATTCCGCGACGTTTTCGATCACGCCCCCTGAGGAGTCCGACACGCCGTTGAATGGCGTTTCCTACAACGCTGGTGAGGTCTCGGTGATGGCGAACGGCATGCTGCAGCGCCGCGGCCGCGAGCTCTTCGGCGAGACGCAGCGCGTCATGGCGTTTTACGGCTCGATCATCGTCAGACATCCCGTATCAGACGTTCACGCTCGCGCTCGTCGAGCGCGACCAGCCCGGCGGTCATAGCCCACCGTACTTCGCGACGCTCAGCCTGCCGCCGCCGACGACGCCGATCGTGTGGCGCGCCGACCCGGCGTATTTCGACAATTTCCCCGAGTTTTTCCTCGCTCATGAGACCGCACATCAATGGTGGGGACAGGCGGTGGGCTGGAAGAACTATCACGAGCAGTGGATCAGCGAGGGCTTCGCGCAATATTTTGCCGCGCTCTACGCCGAACACCGGAGGAAGGACTCGACCTTCAAGCAGGTGATCGCGCAGATGGCGCGCTGGACGGTCGAACGATCCGATCAGGGCCCTGTCTACCTCGGCTATCGCCTCGGACACATCCGAAACGACGGCCGCGTGTTCCGGGCGCTCGTCTACAACAAGGGCGCCCTTACGCTGCACATGCTGCGGAAACTGATTGGCGATGAAGCGTTCTTCAGAGGCGTGCGGCGGTTCTACGCCACGTGGAGGTTCAAGAAGGCCGGCACGGAGGACGTCAAGGCGGCGTTCGAGGCCGAGTCGGGGCGCAACCTCAATCTCTATCTTCGAGCGATGGATCTACGGCTCGTCATTACCTCGCCTGAAGTTCACGTACACAACCGATGCCGGGGGCGTCAACGTGCGCTTCGAGCAGATTGGCGAACGCTTCGAATATCCGGTGACGGTCACGATCAAGTACGCGGCCACGACCTTCGATGTCACCGTGCCCGTGACCGAACAGGTCACAACCCAGCGGATACCGACGACCGGCGCGCCGCGCGGCGTGGGTATCAACGAAGACGACGCGGCCCCTGTCATTTTTGTCAGGTAACCCCTATTTCATTGCCGCCATGCAATAGAATTGTCCCTGAATGGACACGGTCAAAGTTGTTATCAACGGGCAGGAACTCACGGTCGAAAAAGGCAAGACGGTTCTTCAGGCCGCACTCGAAAACGGCATCGAGCTTCCCTACTACTGTTATCACCCGGGGCTCGGCGTGGATGGCTCGTGCCGCGTCTGCATCGTCAAAATCGAAAAGATGCCGAAGCTGCAGACGTCGTGTTCGACGGTCTGCACCGACGGCATGGTCGTCCATACCCAGACGCCGGACGTGGTCGAAGCCCGCGCCGGAGTGTTCGAGTTCCTGCTGATCAACCATCCGCTGGACTGTCCCGTCTGCGACAAAGGGGGGGAATGTCCGCTGCAGGACTTCTCCTACGAGTTCGGTCCCGAACGCAGCCGCATGGAGTTTCCGAGACGAACGTTCGACGGGGAGGGTGTCGAGGCCGACGTCGATTTCGGCCCGACCCTGATGCTCAACAGGAATCGCTGCATCCTTTGCACGCGATGCATCCGCTTCATGCGCGATGTCGACGGCGATGCGCAGATCGGCATTACCGATCGCGGCGCCGGCAGCGAGATCGCCACGTACAAAGAAGAAGGAGTCCACTCTCTCCTCTCCGGCAACCTGATGGACGTGTGTCCGGTCGGCGCAATCACGACGCGCGATTACCGATTCAAATCGCGTCCCTGGGACAATCCTCTGGCCGGCGACACGATCTGCACGTTCTGTTCGAAGGGGTGCAACACGACCGTCTGGATCAAAGCCAAGCCCGAGTGGGCCCGCGGCGCCCAGATGGCGCGCGTGACGCCGCGTTTCAACCCCGAGGTGAACGGCTACTGGATGTGCGATATCGGCCGCTTCAACTACCACTGGGTCGAGAGCGATCGCCGGCTGGTCCAGCCGCTCATTCGCGCGGCAAACGGAGTGCAGCAGCCAGTGAATTGGCACGACGTGTGGCGAGCGATGGGCGGCCGCCTCGGCCTCGCCGCTAACGGCTCGAGCACGCCCGAAGCCGGCGGATTCCGTTTCCTGGTGTCCGCACATGCCTCGCTGGAAGAGCTGCACGTCATCAAGCAGCTCAGTGTCGGGATGGGGGCACCGATTTCCGTCAGTTACACGGTAACGGACAAGCCTCAACCGTCTGGAACGGCGTTCACGGTGCCGTCGGCCAACGCGCCGAACGTCAACGGCGCGCGCGATCTCGGGCTCGCCGTCCCCGCCGACAACACCGCGGCACCCGACTTGTCGGAGATACGCGCCGAGGTGGAGGGCGGCCGGGTGCGGGCGCTGTATGTCGTCGACCCTGGACCTCCTGGATCTCTCGGCGACGTGGCCTGGATCGTCGCCGCGCGCGAGAGCGGACGACTTCCGCTGCTGATCGTTCAGGGCGTCGTCCACTCGGAGCTGACGGCGGCGGCGGACTTCGCGCTGCCCGGTTCGACGTCGTTCGAAAAGGACGCGAGCTATACAAACGACCAGGGCAGGGTGCAGGGAGCGGCTGCCGTCATCTCGGCACCCGGCGACGCGCAGGACGACTGCCTGATTTTCGCGAATTTCGCGATGATGTTCGGCGGCACGGTCTCGACTCCCGATCGTGCGCGAACGGAGATCGCCAGCGAGCTTCTGCATCTCCAGGGCTACGGCGCCCTCCAGCAGATGCAGTTCGGGAGACCCGTGTCGGCCCGCACCTGGCTTCAGGCGTCGAACCCGTCTGAACGCTGGAAGTGGGATTTCCTGTTCCGGGACTTGCCGCCTGTGAAGGGCGCGCTCGACCCGCATTCGCTGCCTAGCAGCCCGCCAGGCGTGATTAAACTGACTCCGGTCGACTGATGGAAAACGTCACGCTCCTCGCGGCGTTCATCGCGGGGGTGCTTTCGTTCATCTCACCCTGCGTGTTGCCGCTTATCCCGGGATATCTCTCGTTCGTGTCGGGAGTGACCCTCGACGAAATGCGCGGGGCCGGCCCTGGCACCGCTGCCCCTGCCGGAGTGCGCAGGCGGGCCGTGACGATGTCGCTGGCCTTCGTCCTCGGCTTTTCTCTCGTCTTTATCTCGCTGGGGGCATCGGCAACGGCGATCGGGGCGCTTCTGATGGAGCACCTCTCGCTGCTTGGCAAGGTCGCCGGCGTCGTGATCATCCTCTTCGGGCTGCACATGATGGGCGTGCTGAAGATCGGCATGCTCTACAACGAGAAGCGGATGCAGACCTCGGCCAAGCCCGCGGGATTTTTTGGCGCCATGCTGGTGGGCGTCGCCTTCGCGTTCGGGTGGACGCCGTGCATCGGACCGATCCTGGCGGCGATCCTGGCGGTGGCCGCGACGCAGGAATCGGTCGGTGAAGGCGTCAAGCTGCTCGCCGTGTATTCGGCGGGTCTCGGCGTGCCGTTCGTCGCCACGTCGCTCGCGATCAACAAGTTCTTCGCCGCGTCGGCGCGCATACGCAAGCACTACCACACGATCGAGGTCGTGTCGGGCGTTCTCCTCGTGGTCGTGGGCGTCCTGATTTTCACCAACCGCTTCACGATCATCGCGCAGCTGCTCACGCCGTACCTGCCGACGTACTAAATTCATCTGTACTATTGCGGCGACGTTTGTTATATTTGACGCCTCGATGAACCAGCGATTAGTACGCGTGCTCCTGATCGTCATCGGCATCGCCATCGGATCTGCTGCTGCGTATTACCTGAAAGACCTCGATACTCGAATCACCACACAGCGCGCGTCAACGGAAGCTCTGCGGGAGCAGGCCGGGGCCCTGGCCGCGACGATTGCCGACCTCCGCGCGGGACAGTTTGCCTACGTCGCGCGAGGGCAGGGCGAAGCGTTCTGGATGTCGCACGTCGCGAGTCTCCTGTCGCCGATGCAGAAGCAGACGGTCGAGTTCGGGGGAATGCTCACGACTCCCGCGGCCGTGTCCGCCTTCGAGCCTGCGACGGCCGCGCTCGAAAACTTCAAGACGCTCGACACGCGCGTCAAGGAAATGGTCCAAAGCGGAAATCAGCTGCTGGCCGCCGACCTGATCTTTACCGATGGGCTGGAATCGGCGGCGGCGGCGTCGTTACACGTCAGCGCTGCCCTCGACGAGGAGCTCCGCGTGCGCACGGCCGCTGTCGCGGCTGTCCGCAATCGGCAGATCGCAACGCTCGGCGGCGCGGCCGGGAGCATATTGCTCCTGATGGTGGCGCTCGCCCTCATGGGCGGCTCGGCGCAGAACACCGCTGAAGCCGAAATGCCGGCCATGCCGGTCATCGAGCCCATCAGATTCGAGGCCCCGCTGCCCAAAGCCAAGCCAGCGGTTACGCCAAAGCTCATCACGACGGCACAGCTCTGCGGCGAGCTGTCGCGAGTTGTGGAGCCGAAGCAGCTCTCGGCGCTCCTTGCCCGGGCTGCCAAGGTCCTCGACGCGTCGGGCATCATCGTGTGGGTGGCCGAGCCCTCCCGACAAGCGCTCGTGCCGGCGATTTCACACGGCTACGAACTCAAGACCGTTGCGCGGATGGGCAGCATCCATCGCGATGCGAACAACGCCGCCGCCGCGGCGTTTCGCACCTCGGAGACGCGGACGGTCACCGGTGATGCAACTACCGCCGGAGCGGTCATCGTGCCGTTGATGACGAGCGACGGGTGCGTGGGCGTGATGTCGGCGGAGATGAAAAGCGGCTCGGAAAAAGACGAGAGCGCCCAGGCCCTCGCGACGATCTTCGCCGCTCAACTGGCGACGCTTGTTGCTACCCCCGCAGCGATTCCGCTGAAAGCCGCCGCCCAGGCGTAACCTACAGCGACGGCTTCAGCGTCGTCCCTTCCCTTCTCAACAAGCTTCAGCACAAAGGTTTAGCCGGGGGACGTGTCACGTAGAAGGTACTGACCTGTCTACGTACAGTGACGTTTCCGCCCGAAATCGCCTGATTTTCATCGGTTTTTCCGGCACATCTTTTGGATTACTGCCTGCGGGGCCGAATCGTATCATCGGAGTGCGTTTACGGCAGGCGCTGGCATCGCCGCATTCCGAGGTTCGTTCACGATGCGTACTCGGCCCCGCTTGTGAAAAGGCGCGGTCGCAGGACCGCGAATGAGAAGAATGAGTGAGGCTGCTATGAATATGCTCGCGCGTGGGATCGTGGCGTTGTCGTTCGCGGCTGTCGTATCCGGATGTGCAGGCACACTGCGGAATCCCGATATCGGCGACGTGAAACGCGACGCAGGACATTATTCGAACCGCACCGTGACCGTGGACGGCACCGTCACCAGCTCCTGGGGCGTTCCTCTGGTACCGTTCAAGATGTACAAGGTGGACGACGGAACCGGCGAGATTACCGTGTTGTCGCGCGGCGGCAACCGTACGCCTGTAAAAGGCAGCCACGTGAAGGTCAAAGGCGTCGTTCGCGACGTCGCCGTGTTCAACGGCATGCCTCTCGGCTTGCACCTGGAAGAGAGGGACCTGGACGTACGGCGAAATTAACCGGCGGTCTTACCCTTTTCGGCGTCAGTAATACGGATCGCCACAGCAGTCATATCGTCGGCGGGAGCGCCAGCGGCGCGGAAGGCCGTCACGGCGTCGAAAATCCCGTCGACGATCTTTTGCGCGGGCTGATCGGCCAGACGATCAATCACCTTCATCAACCGCGACGTACCGAACTCGTGGCCGACATCGTCTTCGGCTTCGTAGATACCGTCGGTGCAGAACACGAATAAATCGCCCGTGGTTAAGTCGAAGGTCAGCTCTTCGTAGGTCGTTCCGGGAAACGAACCAAGCGGCACGCCTGGCAGCTGGATTGGCGCCGACACCCCATTCGAACGCCTGATGGGATACGGCAGACCGGAATTGGCGATGACGAGCTGCCGCTTCTTCAAATCGAAGGCTGCATAACACAGCGTACAGAAATATTCTTCCAGTCTTCGCTCGTGCAGGATGGCGTTCATCGACGCCAGCACACCCGACGGACTCGAACGAATCGTGGTAAACCGCCGGCGGAAGGTGCGCGAACGCACGAGCTCGCCGGCGAACGCTCCATACAGTGCCGCCGGCACCCCTTTGCCCGACACATCTCCGACAGCGACGACGAGCGTACCCGGATCTGGAGACAGGTAGTCGTACAGGTCGCCGCCGATCTGCCTCGCCGGCTCGAAACGCGCGGCCAGATCGACACCTTTGAGGCGCTTGGGCGGCTCGGTCGGCAGCAGGGCGCTTTGCACGCGCCGCGCGAACTCGATTTCGCGCTCGAGCTTGAGCTCGCTCGCCCTCACCGTTTCATACAGGCGCGCGTTTTCAATCGCGACGGCGGCCTGGCTGGCGAGGATGCCGAGTAATTCGGCGTGACGCTGCGTGAACGCGTTCAGCTCGGGGCTCTCGAGATCGAATACGCCGATGCAGCGGTCTTTCAGCAGCAACGGGACGACGAGCTCGGATCGTACGTCCTCGAGCACCTTGATGTATCGCAGGTCTTTGGACACGTCGTCCACGATCAGCGTCACTTTGTGCTGCGCGGAATAGCCGACCAGCCCTTCGCCGATCTTGATCGTCAGCATGTTGGTCTTCTCGCCGTATTGCAGCGCCACTTTGGGCTCGAGTTGCTGCTTCGACTCGTTGACGAGAAGGATGCCGAACGTCCGGTAGTCGATGACGCGTTTGGTGAGAATCGCGATACGGCTCAGCAGCTCGTCGAGATCGAGAATTTCGGCGACCTCGCGCGCTATCTCGGTGAGCGTCTCCAGGGTATCGGCGTAATCGCGCTCCTGCTCGAACATGCGCGCGTTCGCCAGCGCCTGCGCGATGTGCACGCCGAACTGCGCGAGGATCTGCTCGTCGCGCTCGGTGAAGGCGCCGATGCGATCGCTGAGCAGGTTCAGCGCGCCCAGCACCCGCTTCTTGTGCCGCAGCGGCACGACGAGCTGCGCGTTCACTCCAGGAACGAGACCGAGATATCTCGGGTCTTCGTTGACGTCGTTGACGAGAATCGGTTTCTGCTCGGCTACCGCCGCGCCGACGATGCCCTCGCCCACCTTGAGGCGGAAGTTCAACACCATGTCGAGCGGATACCCTTCCGCGTAGGCGATTTTCAGTTCCTGCCGCCGCTCGTCGAGCATGTAGACCGAGAACACCGTGAACGACGTCAGCCGAGCGATCAATCCCGGAATGCGTCGCAGCAGCTCGTCGAAATCGAGAACCGCGGACACCTCGCGGCCCAGCTCGAAGAGCGTGGCGACGAGCTCCTGATCGTGCGGGCGTGACGCGGTCTCTGACACTCGGCCTGTATAATAACAGCCCGATGGAACCCCTGCGGCTGCCGCTCGAGTACGCGGCGATCGAAAAGATCCTTCCTCACCGGTATCCGTTTCTGCTCGTCGATCGCATCGTCGAGCTCGAAATGGACAAGCGGATCGTCGGCGTGAAGAACATCTCGTCCAACGAGCCCTACCTCACGCGAACGCCATCGGGCTCGATGGTGCTGCCGCCGACGATTCTGACCGAGGTCATCGCGCAGGTCGGCGCGATCCTGATTCTCGCCAAGCCGGAAAATCAGGAGAAGCTGCCGTTTTTCGCGGGCATCGAGCGCGTTCGCTACCGCCGGCCGGTTCATCCCGGCGATGCCGTCGTCGTCGAGGTCACGGTGAAGCGTCTGCGCAGCCGCATGGGAACGCTGAGCGGCTACGCGCGCGTCGATGGCCGGGTGGTCGCCGAAGGCACCATGACCTTCGCGCTCGGCCCGCGCGACGCCAAGTAGCTACTTCACGACCAGCGCGACGCTTCCCATCTTTACGCCTCTCGACGTCCACGCCGCCCATCGTGCATCGGGATTGAAGTAGCGGTACATATCGAGCACTGCGGGCACGAGGACCAGCACGCCGATCCATCGTTCGTCGATTCGGCGCGACGCCGCCATGCCGCGGGTATCACGCTCGACGGGCCCGGTCCTGCCGAGGGCGGCACCCGCGTAGACAAATGACGTGACGACATGAAAGGTCAGCATGCCTTTGCGGAACGGGCTTTCTTCATGTCTGAGGTGTGGATGATGCGTGAGGATCTGTTCGCTGTAGAGATATTGCGTCCAGAAGCCCGCCGATGAGACGACGTATTCGCGGCGGGGCGACAGGTCCGGTGCGTGCGAGATGGCGAAAAACGGAATGCCCTTGAAGTCGACTTTCTTGATCTTGACCTTTTCTTCGAATGCCCAGTTTGCGACCAGGTGCCCGGCTTCGTGGAGCCCGAGGCCGGCGGCTCCGCCCAGCAGGACTTTGCCGAACTTCGACGCGTCCGATTCCTGTTGAGCGAAGCCCGGTGACGCGGCAAGCAGCAGCGCCAGACACGGCACCACCCCCCTAATCCCCAATCCCCAATCCCCAATCCCCAATCCGTGTTCGGTCATCCCCGCCACAGCACCCGCCCGAGCCGCGAGTGATACGGCGTAAATTCACCTTCTCCATCTTCGGCGAGCGCTAGCCGCACCTGATTGATTTTTGCGTCGAGATCGTCCGCGGCTGAAAGAATCATGGCTTCGATGGTCATCGGCTCGACCGGCGCGCCGAATTCTTTGTGGCCGTGATGGGACAGGATCAGGTGTTCGATCTGGGTTCGCAGGATCTCGGGGAATTCCGGTATCGAAGCGATCGCCGACCGGACCATCATCGTGCCAAGCGCGACGTGGCCGATCAGATTCCCTTCGCGCGTGTAGCTCGTCGATCCATCGTACTCGAGCTCTTCGAGCTTTCCGATGTCGTGGAGCAGCGCGCCGGCGGTCAACAAGTCCTGGTTGGCGCCGTAGGCAGCGCCGAGCATGAGCGCTGAACGGGCGACCGACAGAATGTGCTCGAGGAAGCCGCCGCGGTACGCATGGTGCACCGTCTGCGCAGCCGGCCAGACGCGCAGCTTTTCCGCGTGTTGCGCCGTCATCCGCAGGAGCAGCTCGCGGATGGCAGCGTCGCGAACGTGCTGAATGACCTCCTGGAGCTCCGTCCACATCTCATCGGCCGGGCGCGGCGCCGACCAGACACAGTCTTCCTCCCGGAAGCCATCCGCCTTGTCCTGCGCGGGGTTGACCCGGCGGATATGCTCGACCTGCAGCTGAAGGCGGCCGTTGAACAGCTCGGTGCGGCCCTGAACTTTCACGAATTCACCGCGGTCGAATTCGTCGCGCAGGCTGAGCGCTTCGTTGAACATGCGCGCGCGCAACAGGCCGGTCGCATCCTGCAGCGACAACGCCACGTACTGGTCGCCGCTGCGACTCTGGCGCACGTCCTTCTGTGTACACAGGAAATAACCCCACCCGCTCGACTCCGGAGAGAGGCCACGGATGCTGGGGAGGCGGCTCGGGGACATCGACTGGAACCATAATACCCGCTGAAGTAAAATCGACTCTCACATGTTCAAGCAACCAATCGCCCTGTTCGCGCTGTGCGGCGCCCTCGCGCTCGGCGCGTGTTCAAACGATTCGCAGCCCGGCGCCACGACGCCTGGGTCTGAAGCGGCCAATGCGGGAGGCGCCGGCGGGGCATCCGCGCAGCCTGCCGCTGCCGCGGCTGTCGAGCCCGACTATCCGCAGCCTGCTGTCGTGATTCCGCCGCGGCCGAAGGCGGGCGCGCCGCATGGCCCTGGTTTCGACATGCCGATAATCGAACCGGGCAGCATGCCGCCGCGGCCGATGGACGTCCTCAAGGACGCCCACGTGTTCGCCGCGGACCATCCCGAAGTCGCGAGCTACGTCCCGTGCTATTGCGGCTGCGGGAGCGCGGGCCACAAGAACAACGCGGACTGCTTCGTCAAGGGCCGCGATCCTGAAGGCAGAGTCACGGAGTGGGAGCCGCACGGAGTCGAGTGCGCCGTGTGCATCGACATCGCCGTCGACTCGATGAAGATGAAAAATTCGGGCGCCTCCGTGATGGCGATCCGCAAGAAGGTGCAGGGAGACTACCGCCCGCGCTTTCCGGACAGCGAAACGCCGACACCGGCTCCGCTACAGGTCAAGTAGTTGGCCGAGCACCGCGCCGACGCCTTCGCAAGGCTGTTCGAAGCGGTTCACGAAGGCGTTTACATCGGACTCCTCGGGCCGCGGGAATCGACCACGCTCGCGGCCAATCCTTATCTGAAACTGATGTTCGGCTACCCGTCCGACGCGCGCGAGGGACAGGTCCGCCCGTTCGAGGGAGGCCGATTCGTCGATCCGACGGCGCGGGCCGCGTTCATCGAGCGGCTTGCCTCCGAGGGTGCCGTCACCGACTATCTGCTACGGCTGCGGCGGGTGGACGGATCCCCGGTATGGGTAGAGGTGACCGCCCATGCCGACCCGCCGACGCCGGACAGCTCGATGCGCATCGATGCGCTCGTGCGCGACGTCAGCGAGCGCAAGAAACTCGAAGATCAGACCCGCGACCTTTACCATCAGCTCCTGCAGGCCGAAAAACTCGCCGCACTCGGGCAGACGATCTCGGGCGTCGCGCACGAGCTGAACAACCCGCTCGCCACGATCCTGACCCTGGCCGAGCGGCTGTCGCAGCGGCCGCCGTCGGAGATCGACGACAAGACCAAGCGCGGCCTCGAGACGATTCTCAGCGAATCGGAGCGCGCGGCGAAGATCGTGCGCAACCTGTTGACGTTCGCGCGAAAGCGGCAGTCGACACGCGCCATGGTCGATCTGAATCACATCGTGCGCGAGACGCTCGCGCTGCGCTCGGTACGAGCAGCGGGTGACCAACATCGCGATCGTCGATGCGCTGGCGGCCGGCCTTCCCCAGGTATTCGCCGACCCGCATCAGATACAGCAAGTGCTGCTGAATCTGGTGATCAACGCGGAGCAGGCGATGCTGTCTTCGAACGGCCGGGGCACGCTGGTCGTGCGCAGCTGGCACGACGTCGAGCGGGAGGCGGTCGTGCTCGAGATCAACGATGACGGACCGGGCATCGCGCCCGAGCTGCAGCCGAAAATTTTCGACCCCTTCTTCACGACGAAAGAAGTCGGCAAGGGCACGGGCCTCGGCCTTACCGTGGCCTATGCGATCGTGCAGGAGCACGGCGGACGAATCCGGCTGGCCTCGAATGCCGGCTCGGGAGCGTCGTTCTATGTCGAGCTTCCCGTCAGCGGCACTCCGCTGCAGCAGCCGCCCGCCTTACCCGTTCAACTCAATTACGAAGCCCTTGCCGGCTCCACCGTTCTCGTCGTCGAGGACGAATCGGCGCTGGCGGCAGCGGTCAGCGAGGCACTGACCGACGCCGGCTTCGTCGTCGATCGCGCCGGGGACGGAGAAGAGGCCCTTCGCCGCGTGAACGTAAAGAGATACGACCTGATTGTCTGTGATTTGAAGATGCCGAAAATCGACGGCATCCGCTTCTATCAGAAGCTCGTGCCGGCAAGCCCCGAGATGGCGCGCCGCGTCATCTTCGTCACCGGCGACGTGGCAGGCACGGAAGCCGAGTCCTTCCTCCAGGAGAGCGGCTGCCGCTGGCTCGCCAAACCGTTCCGGCTGAAAGATCTGCTGCGCACTGCCCGCGAAATCCTCGACTGAGCTCATTAAAAACAAACAGGTGATCAGAAGCTCAGGAGAAATTACTTCGGTTCCACGCTGCAGGGCTTTTCAAAAATTTCTCCTGATCTCCTGATCTCATGTTGCATTTGTAATGATCGCAAAAGAAAAGCCCGCCAACATGCGTGGCGGGCTTGGGAGTCCATGGCCGGGGACGAATCGACGATGGACGGACGACGGACGATCTAACGCGCGGCGGCAACCGCGACGCGCGCGGCAGACGCGAGGCGTGCGGCGACGTAGCGCTTCGAGCGCGACGGCTTGATATCCACGATCACTGCCGGCTCTTTCGAGCTGGCGGCGGCGGGAACCGGCAGGGCCGCCGGACGGCGCGGCGTGAACGTGGCCTTGGCCATGACGGGCTTCTGATGGAACGCAAGGACCGCGGTCTTGAGCGCCGTCATCGCTTCGGCCGGCGCCATGTCGGCGAGGACGACGCGCAGGCGCTTGATGGCACGCGCGTGCAGCTGTGAGACGCGCGACTCGTTGACGCCGATCTCCGCGCCGATCTGCTTCATCGTGACGTCGCCGTAGTAATAGAGGGTGATGACTTTCTGCTCGCGGGGCGGAAGCGACGCAATCGCGTTCCGCACCTTGTCCTGCATCTCGCAACGCTCATAAGCGGCATCCGGCGCTTCCGGTTCGGACGGCACGAGCGCGGTCGGCAGGCACGCTTCGTCGACGGTTTCACTGGTGGCGAGCGGCGAGGTGGACTCGATGGTATGGATGCGGACGATGGTGCGCCCCAGCCGTTTTTCGTCGGTGCCGACCTTCTTGGCGAGATCCGACAGCGACGGCTCGTGCCCCAGCTCGCGGCGCAAGCGTTTCGCGCGCGGCTTCGAGCTCCCGGCGTACGCGGCGCACGCCTCGCGGCCACGCGTCGCGCCGGAGCGCGTCGATCATGGCGCCGCGGATGCGGCGTTCGGCGAACGTCTCGAACTTGATGCCCCGGCCCTCGTCGAACCTCTGGGCCGCGTCAATCAGTCCAATGACGCCGTCCTGAACGAGGTCTCCGACGTCGATCGAATGAGGCATGGTCGAGGCCATGCGGCGTGCAAGCGCTTCGACAAACGGTAATCCGGCTACGATGCGACGGCTCTGGGCGGCGGGCATTGGTTGGGCGCGCATTTCGTTTTGGCTCCTGATAAACCGGCGTTGGGCCGGTGACGAGCGACGTCTATCGCAAGCGAGGTACCAATATCGACACGCACAAAAAGCGAAATGGTGCGCCGTTCGGGTGCCTTTCTGTTAAGTCAGTTCATTTGGAAGGTCTTAATAGAGAAATGTTACAGCGAAGGAAGAGGGAAACTGGCCTATGTACCGCCCCTGAACCGCCAAATAGTTGACGATGTGGCTCGAAATCGTCAAATAGTTGGCAAATTTCGATCACAATTTTAGGTGTCGCAAGTTGCAATTCTGCACAATACGCTGCGCCCCTGGCGGCGCATTTCGGTGTAAGTGAAGGTGTTAGTGAGAGATCTAGCACTTGCCAGAGGCGGGTTCTGTTCGCGGGCGTACGCGCTATTCTTAGACGTCGGGACTCGCTTTGTTACCCATCTGCATGCGGATCTGTTTGGCGGTACCGAGCGCGTCGAGCACGCTGCTTACAACTTGCGTCGCTCGCGAGCGGCTCGTCTCGTCGGCAGCCTTCTTCTCCATCAACTCCGCGTGCGCGAGGATGATGCCGAGCTGATTGTTCAGCTGGTGAAACAGACGCCGTAGTTCCTCCGGCTGATCCATCGCGCGCTGTTCGAGCAGATCTGTCACGGAAAACGAGAGACGATCCATTTTATCTCCGGAAAAGGTGCTCGTGCGCGCGTGTGTCAGTGCTGCATCTGTTCCTGCGGCGCAGCTGTCTGGGGCTGCCGCCACAGCGAGTCGGCGAAGATCCGGACCGATCCTCCCGCCGTACGCACGTACTCCACCTTGCCGCCAGCCATCCAGTTGTAGATGGTGCGACGGCTCACTCCAACGACTTCGCAGGCCTTCATGATTGAGAGCGTCTGTCTTTCGATGTCCACGTGTGCGTCCTCCTGTGAAATTTCTATCGGAACACCATTTACAACTCTGTAGGGTCTGGCTTCAGATCGTCAGCATATTGGCGGGCGGGAAGGCTTGTTCGCACTTTCCACTTTCCGAACGGCGCCGGTCGTGTCAAAGTATTGACGGTCTGTAAATGGCAGAAACCAAGAAACATCTGCTGCTCGTCGAGGACGAAGCCCCGCTTGCGTCAGGCACTCGCGGAGCGCCTGGCGGAACACGGCTTCGAGGTGGAGCAAGCCGACTCTGGCGAGCAGGCAATCGAGAAGCTCGCCGAGTTTGCCTTCGATATCGTCGTCACCGACCTGCGCCTGCCGGGCCTCGACGGCACCCGCGTGCTCGAAGCCGCCCTGCTCCGTTACCGCGATATCGTGGGCATCATCGTCACCGGTTACGGAACGGTGAAAGACGCGGTCGAGGCGATCAAGCGAGGGGCGACCGACTTCGTCACCAAGCCGTTTCAGTTCGATGAACTGCTGCACGCCTTGAACTCCGCGCTCGAGCAGCGCAGGCTCAAGGCCGAAAACGCGTACCTCCGATCGCAGCTCCAGGAGCGTTACCAGTTCGAGGGCATCATCGGCCGAAGCCCCGCCATGCGCGACCTGTTTCAGCTGCTCGAAACCGTGTCGGCTTCCGCCAGCACCATCCTGGTGACAGGCGAGACAGGGACAGGCAAAGAGGTTGTCGCGCGCGCTATCCATCACAACAGCCCGCGGCGCGCGCAGCGTTTCGTCGCGCTCAACTGCGGCGCCATTCCGGAGACACTCCTGGAGGCGGAGCTGTTCGGACACGTGCGCGGCGCGTTTACCGGCGCCATCGGCACCCGCCAGGGCCGGCTCGAACAAGCGAACAAGGGGACGCTGTTTCTCGACGAAGTCGGCACGATGAGTCCGGGCATGCAGATGAAGCTTCTGCGGGTGCTTCAGGAGCGGGAGTTCGAGCGCATCGGCGACACGCACACGATTAAAGTCGACGTGCGCGTCGTTGCCGCCACGAACAGCGATCTTCAACGGATGGTGTCGGAGGGAACATTTCGCGAGGATCTGTTTTACCGTCTGAACATCATCCCGATACATCTTCCGCCGCTTCGCGAGCGGAAGGAAGATATCCCGCTGCTCGTTCAGCACTTTCTCAAGAAGTTCTCGGCTCCCGAGCCGCATCGTGCTTCTGCATCCGAGGCGCGCGCCCACGATTTCGCCCATCGCACCGGGCGAGCCGAATCCCAGGAGCCTGAGCGTTTCCCAGCAGGCGCTGCGCGCGTTGATGGCGTATTCATGGCCGGGCAACGTGCGGCAACTCGAAAACGCCATCGAACGGGCCGTGGCCTTGAGTGGCGGCCGCACGCAAATTGAAACGGCGGACCTCACGCCGGACATCCAGCAGGCCTCGCACGCTGCGGCGGCGCCCGAAGTGACGCTGCCGGAAGGCGGGATCGACTTCGAGGCGTACATCAATCGGGTAGAACATGGCCTGATTCGCCGCGCGCTCGAAAAGACCGGCGGCAATAAGGGTCAGGCATCGAAGCTGTTGAATCTCAAGCGGACGACGCTTGTAGAGAAGCTGAAACGGCTGGAGCATTAGTGCTTGTTCATGTCGTGTTGTTTCGCCCGAGGGCCGAGGTGACTGAAGTCGGATCGCGTGGCGATGTTCGCGGCACTCCATGCGGCGGCAACTCGAATTCCGACGGTGCGGAGGTTCTTTGTCGGCGCGCGGGTAACGCATGGCGCCGCGTATGAGCCGTTGATGACGGCTGACTTTCCTTTCGCGGCAATTATTGAATTCGATGACCTGGCGGGACTTCAGTCCTACCTGGACCACCCCGACCACAAGAAATTCGGGGAACTGTTCTACCGTCTGCAGGATGCAGCGCTCGTTTACGACTACGGCAGCCTGACCGATAGCTAAAATTGGTCGTTGGGCCAAATAGCAAGGCCCAACCGAGGGCCCGCTGGGCCATATTTTAGGTCGTTAGACCACCGTTGTGTGGGTGCTCGAAAAAGGTCTCGACGATATCGCGCATGTGAACAATGAGACGTCGCGCCGTTCACGTCCGTTCGTAGCTGACCGCCGTTGTGAAGCCCCTTCGAGTACCACGACATCAGCGCCCGTAACTTGTTAATCACCCAGCGCTCATGCCGCGCCACGGGATTCACGTTGCTGGGCGGCGCGATGCCGGAATCCGTCGATTTCGTCCTCTCCTTCGCTCAGGAGGAGATCCAGGTAGTCGAGGAGAAACTGTCCGCGTTCCTGCGATGTGATTTGCCTCGCCGCGCGGCCAGCAGCCAAATCGGCGGCCTGGGAAAGAATCCAGGGGTTTCGCAGCACTCCCCGTCCGACCAGCACACCGCTGACGCCTGAGCGCAGCCGATCGAGAATCTGCTCAGGCTCGACACAATCGCCTGATCCGAGGACGGGGATCTTCACGGACGCGGCAACCCGGTCGATGAGCGACCAATCGGAAAAGCCCGAATACGATTGCGCGGCGGTCCGGCCGTGGACGGCGACTGCCGCGGCGCCGGCATCTTCCACGCGTCTGGCCAGTTCGGGCGCATTGATGGAACCTTCGTTCCACCCTGCCCGCATCTTCACGGTAACGGGAATCTTGACGCGTCGCGTCATCGCCGAAATGACGCTGGCCGCATGTGCCGGCTCCCGCATGAGGCTGCATCCCGCGTTGTGCTTCGCGATTTTCGGGACCGGGCAACCCATGTTGACGTCGACGATATTCGCACCCAGAGCTTCGACAATCTGAGCGGCGTCGGCCATTTTTTCCGGATCGCCGCCGAAAATCTGGATGGAAACGGGCCGTTCTTCCTCGGTGTATTCGGCGTATTCGAGCGTGCGGTCGATCCCGCGCACCAGCCCTTCGGAGCTGACCATTTCGGTGACGACGAGACCACATCCGCCGTGACGTTTCACCAGCCGGCGAAACGCACTGTCGGTCATGCCGGCCATCGGCGCCACGACAAATGGCGAGGCCAGCGCTTGATTGCCAATGCGCAACGGCGCGCCGGTAGACGGGGCTTCAGGGTCCAGCGAGCTCACCAGGGAAGTATAAACCGCTCGATGCTCCGCCGCGGACTGGGCCCCAAAACAGTTCAGCGCGCGGCACCGGAGCTTGCGCAGTTGCCTGCCAGCCGGCTGATTTTCTCGACCTCGAATTTGTAAGTCGGGATCTCCGCGCCGAGCTTCATCGCCCCGGGCGTTCCGAAATAGGCGCCCTCGACCTTCACTGTGCGGCGCTCGGAACTGACTTCGGTTTTAGTATGCCCGTCATCCGTTTTCACGCTCAGCTTACCTTTATCCACGTCGCCGAGATCCGCTTTGCCTTTTACCTCCACGCGCCTGCCGACATGGTCTTTTAGACCTTGCGTGGTGTTGAATCGGTAGAACGCATGAGCAGGTGCCAGAGTGGTTCCATCGACTGTCGACGTTGGTCAGCAGGAAGCTGTCCTTCTCTTCACCCGCCACGACACAACCCGACAGGGTGAGAGGGACTTCGGCGGTATCAGGTGCCGCGGCAGCGGGAATGGAAACAGCGATGAGCGAGGCGAGTGACATCGCCGCGAGACAAGTCTTGTACCTCATGATCTCCTCCAGTGTGTGACCACTGAAATTGATGCAGAAGGCACGCCACCAAACGGTGTTCAGTAGGGTTTGACGTCCGCCGCGTCAACTTCCACGCTCACGGCCTGGCCGATGAGATCGACCGAAAGCACGAGCCGCGCGTGAGAGCCCTTGCGCACCAGCCGGCCGACGACACCCTTGAGCGCGCCGTGGGTGACCTCGACGACCATCCCCTCGCGGATGAGCGGGCAGGGGTCGTACTGGAGGTCGCTCTCGACCAGCTGCCGGATGCTGTTGATTTCGTGCTCGGGAATCGCGGCGGGCTTCCCTTCGAACGAGACGATGCTCACCACACCGGTGCACTTGAGGATCGCGAGCGTCTGTTCTTCGCTAAACCTCGCGAAGCAGTACCCGGGGAACAACGGCCAGTCGATCTTTTTCTTACGGTCTTTCCATCGGCTCCACTTCGGGATGGTGGGGAGAAACGCGTCGATGTGTTTGCGCTCGATCTGTTCGCGCACGACCTGTTCGTGGCGCGATCGCGTCCAGACGGCGTACCAGCTGCTCAAGACTCAATACGTCGGTTCTGCGGCAATCCCAATCTCCCAGGCTTTGCGAAGGTCGTCGTTCTTCCACTCGATGATCGCCTGCGCTCTGAGGCGCTGCATATATTTCTTGAACTCGACGCCGATCTTCTCGGAGCTCAGCCTGTCGGCGATGCGATCGCGCGCGGCCTCGAAGGGCAGCGTCGTCGACTCGATTGACGACTCGAGCTTGAAGAACTGCGCGCCGGATCGCGGTGTTGATGACCGGCGTCATCTCGCCGGCCTTCATCTTGGCGATCACTTTCAGCAGCTCTTCGTTCATTTCGTCGCGCGAGATCGGCCCGATCAGCCCGCCGTTGGCCTTCGACGGGGCGTCGGACACCTCGGCCGCGACTTTCTCGAATGATTCACCCTTGGCGATGCGCGCTTTGATGCTTTCGGCTTTGGCGCGGGCGTCTTCGAGCGCGCCCACGCTGGCCGCCTTCTTGACGGGATCCACTTCGGCGTTCACGGTAATCTCGCGCAACGTGACGCTCGGCGTGGTCGCAAAATCGCCGGGATGCGCGTCGTAATATTCCCGCTCTTCCTGTTCGGTGACCGACACGCGGCTGCCTATTTCGCGCTGCTGCACCTGGCCGATGAGAATACGTTTGCTGAGCATCGTTCGCAGTTGCGCGAGGGTTATCCCTTCGCTTTTGAGCGCGGCCTCGAACGCGGCTTCGCTCTCGATCTTGTTGTCCTTCTTGATCGAGTCGAGCACTTGCGTAAACTGCGCGTCGCTGACAGCAAGACCGAGCTCTTTCGCGCGCTGCATGAGCAGCAGCTCGTCGATGTGGGTCACGATCGCCTGCGGAGTCACTTGAGCGAGAGTCTTGGCGAGCTCGGCATCGGACAGCCGGGTCGCATCGGGCTGATTCTGCATCTCGCGAATGGCGGCGAACTGAATGCGATGGAACTCGGTCTGGGTGACGATCTCGCCGTTCACCTTGACCAGCACTTGCTCGAGTATCTCCGCCGCTACCCCGATCCCGGCGAGCAGAATGCACACGGTGGCGGCAGCTGCGTTCTTCATTGCCAATCCTAAATCCCTCATCCCCAATCCCTGTGTGGATTGGATCTTCTATTGTAGCCCGGCCAGTTCGGCCAACAAACCACGGACCTTCGTGAATACGCCGCCGGGGGCATTGGGATCCTCTTTTGGCGGCCGGAGGATCTCTTCCTTGGTGAAACCTGCGGTGACTTCGCCGGCTGTTGCACGAGTGGTCCACCAGCTCTGCCCTGTGCTCTGCCGGGCCTTGACCTTGGTGCCAAGCGCGCTCGGCGGCCCGGCAACGGCTGGTTTTGGGGCCATATTCTTCGAACCCGCCCTGAGATCCAACTTTATGGTCGAAGGAGGAACCAGCGTCGTATCCGGGCGCGTTCCGACAACCCTGAGCAGCCGCTCCACATTCAGACGCTTGGCTGAGCTGTCCGGTCTTCCAGACCCCGATTCGGGGGAGGCCTGTCGCGACGCAAATTTGATGACCACGACCTGCGCTTCGCGATCGATCGACTCTATGCCGAGCCTATCGGCCATGATGCGGATGCGACCGTACTGCTCGAGATGTTCGACCGTTTCGGGCACCGGACCGTAGCGGTCCCGCAGCTCGGTCAGAATCTGGTCCAGCTCGCTGTCGGTGCGGGCATCGGCGATCTTCCTGTAAATCATGAGCCGCTGGTTCATCTCAGGCACGTAAGACTCGTCGATCTTCAAGTCGACCCGCAGGTTCACCACTGCTCGAACGTCGTCTTCGAGCTCCTCACCTTTGAGCTCACGGACCGCCTGCTCGAGCAGCTTCATGTACATCTCGAATCCGACCGTTTCTATGTGACCGCTCTGTTCGCCACCCAGCAGGTTGCCGGCGCCGCGGATTTCGAGATCGAGCGCGGCGACACGGAACCCGCTGCCGAGATCGCTGAACTCGCGAATCGCCGCGAGCCGCTTCTTGGCAATCGGCGAGAGCGTGGACTCGGGCGGAATCAGCAGGTACGCGTACGCCGGGCGGTCGGAGCGGCCGACTCGTCCGCGAAGCTGATACAGCTGCGACAGCCCGTATCGATCGGCGCGGTTGATCAGGATCGTGTTGACATTCGGAATGTCGAGACCGTTCTCGATGATCGTCGTCGCGAGCAGCACGTCGTATTTCTTGGCTGATGAAATCGAGCATCGCGCGCTCGAGCTCTTCTTCGCCCATCTGGCCATGCGCGATGACCACCCGCGCCTCTGGGACCAGCCGCTGCACCAGCTCACCGATCGAAAAAATCGACTCGACGCGGTTGTGGACGAAATACACCTGCCCGCCGCGCTCCAGCTCGTTGCGAATCGCGCGGGCGATGACCGATGCGTCGAACTTGACGACGTTGGTCTGGATCGACAGCCGATCTTTCGGCGGCGTCTCGATGATCGACATGTCGCGGATGCCGACGAGCGACATGTTCAAGGTTCTCGGTATCGGCGTCGCGCTGAGCGTCAATACGTCGACCTTGCGCCGCATCTGCTTGATGCGCTCCTTGTGCGCCACACCGAAGCGCTGCTCTTCGTCGACGATCAGCAGCCCGAGGTCCTTGAACTGGATGTCCTTGGAGAGCAGCCGGTGCGTGCCGACGATGATGTCGATCTTGCCGGCGGCGAGGTCTTTGATGATCTGATCCTGCTCCTGCTTCGAGCGGAAGCGGCTCACCATGTCGATGGTGACCGGAAACCCGGCGAAGCGTTCGGTGAGCGTCTTCTGGTGCTGAAACGCGAGGACGGTGGTCGGCGCGAGAAACGCCGACTTGCTTCCCGTCCATGACCGCTTTGAAGGCGGCGCGCATGGCCACTTCGGTCTTGCCGTAGCCCACGTCCCCGCAGAGGAGACGATCCATCGGCGTCGGCGATTCCATGTCGTGTTTGATGTCGGAAATCGCATTGGCCTGATCGACCGTGAGATCCCATTCGAAGGCGTCTTCGAACTCGCGCTGCCAGTGAGAGTCGGGGCTGAAGCTATGGCCCGGCACCGACTTGCGCGCGGCGTAGAGCTTGAGAAGCTCCTCGGCCATGTCGCGCATGGCCTTCTTCACGCGCGTCTTCGTGCGCTCCCACGACGTGCCGCCGAGCTTGTCGAGCGCCGGCTTCGCCGTCCCGCTGTATTTCTGGATCAGGTCGAGGCGCTCGACGGGGACGAACAGCTTGTCTTCGCCCGCATAGCGCAGCTCCATGAATTCCTGCTGCGACTGGCCGACACCTATCTGGCTTGAGGCCGACGAAGATGCCGATCCCGTGATCGACATGCACGACCATATCGCCCGGCTTGAGATCGCGCAGGTCCGACAGGAACGTCTTTGCGATGGATCGATGTCGATCTCCCTTGCGCTCGACTTTGGTGCGGTCTTCTTCGAAAACATCCGGCTCGGCGATGATCTGCAGCTCGGCGCCGGGGAGCCGGAAGCCCTTGGAGAGCTGGCCGACCGTGATGTGCATCGCGACGTTGAGCAGCTCATCCGTGCGGTCGATGAGCACGCCTCGCAGCTCGTATTCGCCGAGGAGTTCCGCCGTCCGCTCGGCACGCCCTTCCGTGCCTGCGACGAACAGGACGGTGTCGCCGCGCTCCCGCATCCGTTTGACTTCGGCGATCCACTCCTGGATACGCCCACGGAACTCCACCGCGGGCTGGCAGGCAACGTCCAGCGTTCGCCCGTCGGCAGGTCCCTCCCCAATCGCAAGCTGCTCGAGCCGAGTGGCGGCGGTCAACCGATCGGTCACGTCAGACCAGTCGACGACCAAATCTTCCGGCGCCGGTGCGTTGGGGGTTTCGGTCTTCGCATCCGCATAGCTCAGCCGCAGCTGCTCCACAGCTTGCTGGCCTGAGCCGTGACCTCTTCCTCCTCGACGACGAGCATCGACAGGTCCCGGCCGGTAGGCAGATAGTCGAAGATCGTTGCGGAACCGGATTTTTCCGTCAGTGGTACCACGGGGGCCTGATCGAGAATGCCGACCGATCGCTGGGTGGCGGAGTCGTACCGGCGGATCGACTCGATGGTGTCTCCGAAAAATTCCACCCGGATGGGGTTTTCCGCACCGGCGGGAAAGAAGTCGACGATGCCCCCGCGTACGCAGAATTCGCCGTGCTCGTCCACGGGATCCTCACGCGTGAAACCGGCATCGGCGAAGAGGTCGCCGAGCGCAACCGGATCGAGATCCAGCCCCGGTTTGAGATCGATGGCCGCGGCTTCGAGATTGTCCGGGGGGCTGAGGCGCGGCATCAGCGACGCGGCGGACGCGACCAGCACGCGTGCCGTGCCGGTTGCGAGCGCGTGCAGCGCGCCGGCACGCGCCGAAGCGACGCCAAAATGTGGCGCGATGTTGCGATACGGGTCGATCTGCAGGGACGGGAAACCCCTTATCGTGTTCTCCAGCGAAGCGGCCGAGGCTCCCTCGAGCGCGGCCATGAAGAACCGCACATCCATACAGAACCGATCGACGTCATCGTCGGCAGGCACGATGACCACGGAAACCGATCCCGGACGGTGGCTCGCCTGAGCGGCGACGTAAAACGCCTGGGCGGACGGCGACAAACCTCGAACGCGCGAGGCCGAGGAGTCCAGCCCCGTACGCGCGGCGGCATTCTTCAGGAGCGCTTGCAGGTTGAGCGAAGTGGAGGTCGGCATACCAGGCGAGAGCCCGAAGCCTGAAGCCTAGAGCTCTTGTATCTTTCTTATTATCGCCGACGTTGAATACCCTTCGGCGAAGGGGATCCGGACTACGCGGCCGCCGCCCGAGACGACCACCTCACGGCCGACGATCGTATCGATCGCCCAATCCGCCCCCTTCACGAGGACGTCGGGTCGCAGGCGCGTGACAATCTCGAGGGGGGTCTCTTCATCGAAGATGACGACCGCATCGACGCTCCGCAGTGCGGCCAGCACCTCGGCCCGCTCGAGCTCGGAGTTGATGGGCCTCTCGGGTCCTTTTATGGCGCGAACCGAACGATCCGAGTTCAGGGCGACGATCAACGCGTCGCCCTCGCGTCTGGCGTCCTCGAGATACCGGACATGCCCAGGGTGCAGGATATCGAACACGCCGTTCGTGAAGACCACTTTCTTTCCGCCGTGGCGGAGATGCTCGACAAACGCAACAGCCTGGACCGTCGACAGGACCTTGCTGGACATCAGCTCTTGACGAGTTTGATCGCCGGCGAAAACGTCCAGGTGTGGCGCGGCCGGTATATACCGACCTCCTTCGTGCGGGACTTCACGCGGAACGTATACATCAAGCGGTGATAATCGTACGGATAGCCGTCGCGCTTGTGTACCGCGACATCCAGCTTGTAGGTGCCTTCCACGAGATCCAGGGCGTCGATCGTGAACACCACCTCGCCTTCGCCGCGCATGTCCTGGGGCGTGAACTCCTCGACGTGCGTATTCGTGCCGTAACAGTTGATCCCATCGGCGCTGTAGATGCCGATGCCGAACACGAAATCGGCGGTGGGTTCATGAGCGCGCACCGCGAGGTGAATCGACACGCGTTCGCCGGTCTGAAAAATGTGGGCGGCCTGGCCGTCTTCGCCCTTCAGCGTCACGCCGGTGATTTCCACCTCGCGCGATCCCCAACGTCCCTCGTCCTGCCGCGTCATGTCGTCGTTCGCGTTCTTGAGGCCAGACTGTGGACCCTGGACAGTGGACTCTGGACTCCCGGACTCTGGACTCCCGGACTCTGGACTCCCGGACGCTGGACTCCCGGACGCTGGACTCCCAGCCATCGACTCGTCCTGAGCTCGCGCTTCGGCGCGCGCCAGCTCCCGCTCCTCGCTCTTGCCGACATCCGTCAAGTACGCGCCGACTACTCGTTTCGGATCGCCGGAGCCGCGAACCTTGCCGCTGTCGAGCCACAGCGCTTCGTCGCAGAACCGTTCAACGAGCGCCAGCGAGTGGGTCACCAGCAGGATGGTCTTGCCGCGGCGCTTGAACTCGCCGAACTTGTCGAGGCACTTGTGCGTGAACCCTTCGTCGCCGACCGCGAGCACCTCGTCGACCAGCAGCACGTCGGGATCCACGTGAATGGCCACGGCAAATCCGAGCCGCATATACATCCCCGACGAATAGGTCTTGACCGGGGCGTCGATGAAATCCTGGAGCTCCGCGAATTCGACGATCTCGTCGAATCGCCGCGTCACCTCGCGCTTGGTCAGGCCCAGCATGATGCCGTTGATGTAGACGTTTTCACGGCCGGATATCTCCGGGTGAAACCCGGCGCCAAGCTCGATCAGCGCCGAGATTCGTCCCTCCACTTTGACGGTGCCGGTGGTCGGCTTGGTGATGCCGGCAACGAGCTTCAACGCCGTGCTCTTCCCCGACCCGTTGCGGCCGATTACAGCATATGTCCGGCCGGCAGGGACGTTGAACGACACGCCCTGCAGGGCGGGAAATGTTTCTTCCGGCTGGAGGTCCTGGATGAGGCTGCCCTTGAGCAGCGCGCTCTTGAGCGTCGCAAACTGCTTGCGCCGCGCGTACTTCCTGTAGATCTTCGTGACGTTGACGAGCTCGATGGCGTTCACGTCACACTTCCTCCGCGAACGAATCGCGCAGCCGGTCGAACAGGAAATAGGCGAAGAGGAACAGCCCGGCCGATGCCACGCCCAGCGCGACGAGCCATTTCCAATGGCCGAAGTCGCCTGGGAAATAGAGGATCTCCTGGTACGAGATGGCGAGATGCGTGAACGGATTGAGGTCGAGAAACCGGCGGACGCTCTCGGGCGCGTACTTCCAGTAATAGATGATCGGGGTCGCGAAGAACCACAACGTCATGATGTTCGTGAGAATGTCCTTGATGTCGCGGAAGTGCACCGTCAACGCCGACAGGATGAGTGCGAGCGCAACGCTCAGGACCAGCTGCACCATCACGACGAGCGGAAACCACGCCAGCTCCGACAGCTGCAGCGGCGCGTCGAAGTAGACCAGAAACGCGATCAGAATCGGCAGGCCGAGCAGAAAGTGCACGAGATTGGCGAGCACCGTCACGATCGGCAGGATTTCGGCCGGGAACATCACTTTCTTGATCAGGTTCCCGCCGGAGATCAGGATGTTCGAGGACTCGACGAGCGACGTCTGAAACCACGTCCACGGCAGCAGGCCGCAGAACATGAACAGCGCCAGATTGGGAATTTCCTTGGTCGGCGCCGGGGGCATCACGTACTTGAAGACGAACGTGTAGACGAGCAGCAGCAACAGCGGATTGACGAAGGACCAGAAGAAGCCGAGAACGGACCCTCGATAACGAGCCTTCAGCTCTCGGGCGACGAGACTCTGGATGAGCCCGCGGTAGCGCGGAAGTTGGAGAAGATTATCCAGCACGACTACGCGCTCTCGCGGCGACCTGGAGCCGTGCGAGCGACTTCGCGAGCGCGACGTGGACGCGCTCCATGTCGAGATCGGCACTCGCCTTGGCGAGACGTTCTTCCGCGCGCCGCTTGGACGCCTCGGCGCGCGCGACGTCGATCTCCTCCGCGCGCTCGGCGATTTCCGCGAGGATGGTCACCCGATCCGGGAGCACTTCCGCAAACCCATACGCGATCGACAGGTAGTACTTCTCTCCGCCCTTGCGAAACCACAGTTCTCCGACCTTCAGCACCGCAAGAAGGGGCGTGTGGCCAGGCAGGACGTCGAAATAGCCTTCGGCGCCTGGAATCTGCACCTCGTCCACCCGATCGGCGACGACCGATCGGTCGGGCGTGACGATCTCGAGTGTCAGATGCGTGGGAAGTGCGGGTATCTCTGCCATTTAATAAATGCCACCGCAGAGGCGCACAAGCGCGACAGAGCTCTATTTGTCGAAAGACTGAAGATCTCTGCGTCCCCGCGCGCTCTGCGGTTAGACATGTTCATCTACGCCGCCGAGGCCATCTTCTTGGCCGTCTCCACGACCTCGTCGATCGTGCCGGCCATGTAGAACGCCTGCTCGGGTAATCCGTCGTGTTTGCCTTCGATGATTTCCTTGAACCCGCGGATCGTCTCGGCGATCGGCACGTATTTGCCCTCCCGCCCGGTAAACTGCGATGCGACGAAAAACGGCTGCGAGAGGAACCGCTGCAGCTTGCGCGCGCGCGCGACGGTAACTTTGTCCTCTTCGGGCAGCTCGTCGATGCCGAGAATCGCGATGATGTCCTGCAGATCCTTGTAGCGCTGCAGCACGCGCTTCACTTCTTTGGCGACGTTGTAGTGCTCGTCGCCGATGATCCGCGGATCGAGGATGCGCGAAGTGGACGCGAGCGGATCGACGGCCGGATAAATGCCGAGCTCCACGATCGCGCGGGACAGGTTCGTCGTCGCATCCAGGTGGGCGAAGGTCGTCGCCGGCGCCGGATCGGTGTAGTCGTCGGCCGGCACGTAGATGGCCTGCACCGAGGTGATCGACCCCTTCTTCGTCGAGGTGATGCGTTCCTGCAGCTCGCCCATCTCGGTGCCGAGCGTCGGCTGATAGCCGACCGCCGAGGGCATGCGGCCGAGCAGCGCCGACACTTCCGATCCCGCCTGGGTGAACCGGAAGATGTTGTCGATGAACAGCAGCACGTCCTTCCCTTCGGCGTCGCGGAAGTACTCCGCCACCGTCAGGCCCGACAGCGCGACCCGGAGCCGAGCGCCCGGCGGCTCGGTCATCTGTCCGTAGACGAGGGCGGCGCGCGATTTCGACGGATCTTTCACGTCGATGACGCCGCTCTCCTGGAATTCGAGCCACAGGTCGTTGCCTTCGCGCGTGCGTTCGCCGACGCCCGCGAACACCGACACACCGCCGTGTTTCATCGCGATGTTGTGGATCAGCTCCTGGATGATGACGGTCTTGCCGACGCCGGCGCCGCCAAACAGCCCGATCTTGCCGCCGAGCAGATACGGCTCGAGGAGATCGACGACCTTGATGCCGGTCTCGAACATCTTGAGCTCGGTCGACTGCTGTTCCAACGTCGGCGCGCTGCGATGGATCGACCACCGCTCCTTGGACAAGACCGGCTTGTCGGGATAGTCGACCGGCTCGCCGAGCACGTTCATGACGCGGCCGAGCGTCGCCGGGCCAACCGGCATCGAGATCGGCTCGCCGAGATCGACGGCCTTCATCCCGCGCTGCATGCCGTCGGTCGGCTTCATCGCCACGGTGCGGACGCGAGACTCGCCGAGGTGCTGCTCCACCTCGCAAATGATGTCGACCGCCGATTCTCCGCCTTTGCCCTCCGTCTTGATCTGGACGGCGTTGTAAATATCGGGGAGATGGCCGTCTGCGAACTCGATGTCCACGACCGGCCCGATGACCTGGACGACCTTGCCGACCTTCTGCTTCGTTGCGACCTCAGTTGCCATGTTGTCCTATCTCGACGCAGAGGCGCAAAGCCGCAAAGAGTTCTTTTGAAAGAAGCCTCTGCATCTCAGCGTCTCGGCGTCGAAGTACCTCATAGTGCCTGTGCGCCAGACACGACTTCGATAATCTCTCGCGTAATCGCCGCCTGCCGCACCTTGTTCATGTAGAGCGTCAGGCTGTCGATGATTTCGCCCGAGTTTTTCGTCGCGGCATCCATCGCCGTCATGCGGGCCGCGTGTTCCGCGGCCGCCGATTCGAGCAGCGCGCGATAGACCTGAATTTCGATGTGCTTCGGCAGGAGCTCGCTCAGGATCCTTCCCGGCTCCGGCTCGTAAATGTAGTCCACGGTCGCGCGCGTTTCGCCGCTGGCCTCCGCTTTGGGAATCGGCAGCAGTTGCTCCGTCGCCACCCGCTGCTGCATCACCGACTTGAACTCGTTGTAGACGATGAACACCCTGTCCACGCGCCCGCTGGTGAACTCCCCGATCGCGGCGTCGGCAATCCGTTTCGCGTCCGCGTACTTGACCCGCTGGAAGATGCCGAGCTCCTCGATCCGCACTTCGAAGCCGCGACGTTTGAAGAAGTCCCGGCCCTTGCGGCCCACCAGACCGAGCTCGATCGGCCGGCCCTGGGTCTTGTTGATGAACGCGGTTGCCGCCTTGATGATGTTCGTGTTGAAGCCGCCGCACAGCCCCTTGTCGGCGGTAATGACGATGAGCAGGACTTTGGAATCCGGGCCTGGCTCGCGTTCGGCCAGCAGCGGATGTGTCGACGAATCGACGCGCGCCGCCAGGCTGTTCAGCACGCGCTGCATCTGCAGCGCAAACGGACGGGCCCCGACAATGCGATCCTGGGCGCGGCGCAGCTTCGACGCCGAGATCATTTTCATGGCCTTGGTGATCTGCTGCGTCGATTTCACCGCGCGGATGCGCCGGCGGAGGTCAAGCAGTGACGGCATCGACTACGCCGCTTTCCTCGCCGCGAACTGCTGACCGAACTCCTTCAGCGCCGCGTTGATCTGCCCCTTCGTGTCATCGTCAATCTGCTTCTTGTCGGCAACCGCCTTGAGCAGCGCGGAGTAGCGCAGCTCGACGAACCTGTAGAGCTCGGTCTCGTAGGCGCCGACGTCGGATACCGGCACCTGGTCGAGGAAGCCGTTCGTGCCGGCATAAATAATGAGCACCTGCTTTTCGACCGGCAGCGGGTTGTACTGCGGCTGCTTCAGAATCTCCACGAGGCGGGCGCCGCGATTCAGCTGTGCCTGCGTCGAGGCGTCGAGGTCGCTGCCGAACTGCGCGAACGCCGCCAGTTCGCGATACTGCGCAAGATCGAGACGAAGCGAGCCGGCGACCTGCCGCATCGCCTTGATCTGCGCCGAACCGCCGACGCGCGATACCGAGTTGCCGACGTTGATGGCCGGCCGGATGCCCTGGTGGAACAGATCCGACTCGAGGAAGATCTGCCCGTCGGTGATGGAAATGACGTTCGTCGGAATGTAGGCCGAGAGGTCGCCGGCCTGCGTCTCGATGATCGGCAGGGCCGTGAGCGACCCGCCGCCAAGCTCGCTGCGCATCTTCGCGGCGCGCTCCAGCAGGCGCGAATGCAAATAGAACACGTCGCCGGGATACGCTTCGCGCCCTGGCGGCCGGCGCAGAAGCAGCGAGATTTCGCGATACGCCTGCGCATGTTTCGACAAATCGTCGTACACGCACAACGCATGGCGGCCGCTGTCACGGAAGTACTCGCCCATCGTGCAGGCGGAATATGGCGCGATATACAGAAGGGGAGCTGGATCCGACGCGCCGGCAGCGACGATGATGCTGTAGCGCAGCGCATCCGCCTCTTCCAGAATTCTGACGACCTGCGCGATCGTCGACTGCTTCTGGCCGATGGCGTTGTAGATGCAGATGACGTCCTTGTCGCGCTGATTGATGATCGTGTCGACGGCGACGGCGGTCTTTCCCGTCTGCCGGTCACCGATAATCAGCTCGCGCTGACCGCGCCCGATCGGCACCATCGCGTCGATCGCCTTGAGACCGGTCTGCAGCGGCTCGCGGACCGGCTGCCGATCGACGACGCCCGGCGCGATGCGTTCGATCGGCATGAAGGTCTTCGTCGCGATCGGCCCCTTGCCGTCAATCGGCTGGCCAAGGGAATTGACGACGCGGCCGAGCAGTTCTTCGCCGACGGGCACCGAGATGATGCGTCCGGTGCGCTTCACCGTGTCGCCTTCCTTGATCGAGGTGTACTCACCGAGAAGCACGGCGCCCACCCCGTCTTCCTCGAGGTTCAGCGCGATGCCGAAGACGCCATGGGGAAACTCCAGCATCTCCCCGGCCATGGCCCGTTCGACGCCGTGGACCCGCGCGATACCGTCGCCCAGTGAGACGACGCTGCCGACTTCGGCAACATCGACCTCGACCGCGTAGCTGCCGATCTCGTCGCGGATGATCTTGGATATTTCTTCGGCTTTGATGTCCATAATTTAATGTGTCGCGGGGCCCCACCCCCGCGACCTGTACCTCGCAGCCGTTGGCTGCTCGGCGATGAGTGCTGCGGTTATCTGCTCAGTGACGCGGTTCACGTCGTTAAGCGTTCTCGTATCTTCTTCAACTGCGTGGCGACGCTCGCGTCGTAAACCGTGCCCCCGATGCGCGCCACGATGCCCCCGATGAGATCCTTGTTCACTTTCGTCGTCATCGCGACGCGTTTTCCCGTGAGAGTGGCGAGGCGCTGCTCGATCGCGTTGACCCGTTCGGGCGTCAGCGGTTCGGAGCTCGTCACTTCCGCTCGGACGAGGTTCTGGCGCTCGGCGAGCAAGTCGGCGTAGACGGCCGCGACATCCCGGAGCAAGCCGAGCCGATCGCGATCTGCGAGCAGCACGAGCAACTTCGACACGATCGGCGTGAAACCTGAGAGTTTGGTGATTTGTTCCATCGCCGCGCGCTTGCGGGGAGCGGGCACGGCGGGATTCAGCAGCAGGCGCTCGAGCGCCGGCTGCTGTGCCAGAAACGTGATGAACTCTCCCAGCTCGCGGCCGGTGAGGTCGAGGTCGGCGCCTTCTTTGGTCCCGACGTCGAGCAGGGCACGGGCGTATCGCGCGGCGGCGGTGCGACTAGTCATTATTTGGTCCGCGTGGGGCGCGGGGTCCCCAGCACGGCACCCGTGCTGGGGTGCCGTAGCCACCCCCACGCGCTTCCGTCGCTTACGCTCCGGATCTTGATTTGATCGGCGATCTGCTTAGTCATGAATCCGTGGAGCTTGCGCGAAGTTTCACAAGCGCAAAACAGCCATTTATACCACGAAAAGGCAGCCTCTGGCGCTTCACGTGGTCAGGTGTTCGTACAGGCGCTGCAGTTCGTCCTCCGAGGTGAAATCGATCTCGATCCGCCCGCCTTTGCCTTTCCGTTGAATCCGCACGCGCGTGCCGAGGCGCATCCGCAGCTTTTCTTCGGCGGCGCGTGTGTGCACGTCGGTCGCCGCCGGCGCACCCCGCTGGGCGGCAGCGGTGTTCTGGCTGCCGCGCTTCACCATCGCTTCGGTTTCACGCACCGAGAGATTGCGGGCGATGACTTCGCGTCCGATCTCGAGCTGCCCGCGCTCGCCCGCGATTCCGAGGAGCGCGCGCGCGTGCCCCATCGACAACCGGCCGTCCGCGACCTCGGTGCGGAGCTCCTGAGGAAGGTTCAGCAGCCGCAGGTGGTTCGCGATCGACGAGCGATCCTTCCCTACTGCCGCGGCGATCTCCTCCTGAGTCATCTTGTAATCGGTGCTCAGCTTCTCGTAGGCCGCCGCCTCGTCGATAGGGTTCAGGTCCTCGCGCTGGACGTTTTCGATGAGCGCCATTTCCAGCAACTGCGCGTCGTTCCCCGCCGCGACGTCTTTCACGACGATCGGGATGCGCGTCAGCCCGGCTCGCTGCGCGGCACGCCACCGGCGCTCGCCGGCGATGATGCGATAGCCGTTTTCGACCTTCCGGACGATGATGGGTTGGATGACGCCGTTCGACTTAATCGACTGCGCCAGCTCGTCGAGGCGCGCATCTTCGAAGTGGTGCCTCGGCTGGTGCTCGTTGGGCAGAATCTGATCGACGTCGACTTCGCCTGGCGCCCCGCTCCGGCTCACCTGAGGGACATCGGGGATCAGCGCACTCAGACCTTTTCCGAGTGCGGGTCGTTTTTCCATGATGGTTCCTCTCGCGATTCTCGTGAAATGAATTCGCGCGCGAGGGCGAGATACGCCTCCGCGCCCTTGGATTTCGCATCGTAGGCGGTCACCGGCAATCCGTGGCTGGGCGCCTCGGCGAGACGCACGTTTCGCGGAATGACGGTCTGGAACACTTTGTCCTTGAAAAATTCGCGGACGTCGGTCGCGACCTGGGATCCCAGATTCGTTCGCTCGTCATACATGGTCAGCAGCACACCATCGATGTCGAGCGTGGGGTTCAACCCGGCCTGCACGCGGCGCAGAGTGGTCATCAGATCGGCGAGCCCTTCGAGGGCGAAATATTCGCAATGAAGCGGAATGAGGACCGCCTCGGCGGCGACGAGCGCATTCAGCGTCAGCAGGCCGAGGGACGGCGGGCAGTCGATGAAGATGTGATCGAAGCGCTCGCGCAGGGGGGTGAGAAATCGCCGCAACTGCGATTCCCGTCCGGGAATGGGCACCATCTCGATTTCCGCGCCGGTCAGATTGCGATCTGCGGGCAGTGCGGACAGGTTGGGCACGGACGTCGGGAGGGTGAACTCATCGGGATTCTGCAGGGCGGCTCCGTCGCCGGCCGTGAGCACGTTGTAGATAGTGCCACCAGCCGCGGCTTGTCCTCGGAGTCCGATACCGCTGGTCAGGTTCGCCTGGGGATCGACGTCGACGAGGAGGACGCGCCGGTTCAGGGAGGCGAGTGCAGCGGCCAGGTTGATCGCGGTGGTGGTCTTGCCGACGCCGCCTTTCTGGTTCACGACCGCCTGTATCTTGTTCATCACCTAAGAGATAGTATTGATTTGGTCTTATGACCAATTATATCGCGCTAACTTATTGATTACAAAGAGAATACCTCACTTTGTGCGCACTCACGTGCAGAAAGAATGTTCCACGTGAAACAATGCGCTCAACCGGGCATTTTTGACCGCTCTGAAAACCGCGAGTTTACTTCCCGAATGGGCGACCAGCGGGTGCATAGCCACGGGCTCGAGCTCAGTGCCCGTGAAAGGCTGAAGCGGGAGAGTCTGGGCTCGTGAAAACAAAAAGAGACCCTCCCGGGCGCATAAGGGATTGAAGGGCCAGGACAGTAGCTTTCGATCCACTCGAACCGCCCGTATTGTGACCACATCGGCCGAGTCATGGAGCGAGGGTCTCGAAAGGAGTTCCTCGAACCGGACCGGCTCCACTTCCGTTCGATCGAGGTTGAGGACCCTGACGGCCTCGCGAAGGAACGCTACCTTTCGCGTCTTCGATTCCACCATCCGCACAGAAGCTTCTGGAGCTGCCACCTTCATCGGGATTGCAGGCGAACCCCCGCCGGATCCGATGTCGATGATCGCGGACGCCCGCTTCGGAAGATATTTGACAGCCACCACAGGTTCTATGAGCAAGCCGATCGATGGCTTCATCTCCAGAGCTTTCCACCGGCAGCGAGGTCAGCGCGACCTTCCGGTTCCATTTTCTGAGAAGTTCGAAATATTCGGCCAGCTTGGCCACCGCGATGTCAGGACAGGCTCACTCCGGCCTTCGCTGCCCGTCTGGCGAGTTTGTCGCGGAGCTCCACGCGCCAGAGATTATGAGATTTCTCGAGAAACGTAGGTGGCTAAAACAGCAACTGCGGCTGGGGTGACGCCAGGCACTCGCCCGGCCTGGCCGATCGTCTCCGGACGAACGTGAGTGAGGCGCTGAACAACTTCTGTCGAGAGACCAGGGACCTTGGCATAGGGGAAATCTACCGGTATCCGGCGTTGCTCGTGTCCTGGATCGTCGCGCAACCTCGAGCTCCTGGCGCTTCAGATACCCGCGATATCTGACCGTGGTTTCCAAACTTGCCACGTCAAGCCGGCTCAGGGGTTGGTGCAATTCAAGACCCTGAGCGAGGACGCCATCCAGCGAGGTTCCGGGCCGCTGAAGCCATTGCTCGGCAGGGATGCGGATGCCTGTGACGTCGCGCACGGTCGAGCGGCGAATCTGCTCCAGGTTCGCGCGGTATCTCCCTTGACGCCCCTCAAAGAGCGCCCACCGGTCATCGTCAACCAAGCCGGCCTCCCTCCCTTTGGCGGTGAGCCGCAGATCGGCATTGTCGACACGTAGCAGCAATCGATACTCCGCACGCGACGTGAACATGCGATAAGGCTCAAGGCAACCCGTAGTAATTAGGTCATCTACCAAAATACCCGCATAACCTTCGCTCCTCGCGATCGCGAAGGGTGCCTGCCGCCCGAACATATAACGCCGCGTTGGCTCCCGCGAGCAGCCCTTGCGCGCCAGCTTCTTCGTAACCCGACGTCCCGTTGATCTGCCCCGCCAGATAAAGGCCGCTGACCCGTTTTGTCGCGAGCGCGCAAGTCAGTTCCGTGGGCTGGATGAAGTCATATTCGACGGCGTACGCCGGCCGCAGCATCTCCGCGCCTTCGAGGCCTGGCATCGCCCGAACAATCTGCCGCTGAATTTCCTCGGGAAGGCTCATCGACATCCCGTTCACGATAAATCTCATCGACGTCGACGCCCTCCGGCTCGAGATAAATCTGATGACGCTCGCGATGCGGAAATCTAACGACCTTGTCCTCGAGCGATGGGCAATAGCGCGGCCCGATACCCTGAATCTGCCCGTTGAAAAGAGGAGAGCGATCGATGTTCGCCGTCACCAGCTGCGCGGACGCGATCGTTCGTGTGCGCGAGATAGCAGGGCGTCTGTTGTATGTCGATCGATTCCGTGAGAAACGAAAACGGGACCGGCGGGTTATCGCCGGGCTCCAGCGTGAAGAGGCCGTCCGATACGCATCGATCGAAATCGATCGTCTGACGCTTGAGCCGCGGGGGAGTTCCCGTTTTCAGCCTTCCCCACGTGAATCCGAACGACTTCAGCGATTCAGCGAGATCGCGCGAGGGCGGCTCGTTCACTCGGCCAGCCGGCCTTTGCTCGGGACCGATGTGAATGAGACCGTTCAGAAACGTGCCGGTCGTCATGACCAGCGCCCCGCACTCGTACCTCGGGCCGTCTTCCAATGCCAGGCCCGTGACCCGCCCGTGCTCGACGAGAATCCGGCCGGCCCTGCCGAAGATCCACGAGATGTTGCGCTGCGCCTGAAGCGCATCGCGCATCCACCAACCGTAGCGCCGCTTGTCTGCCTGCGCGCGTGGAGACCAGACTGCCGGGCCCCGGCTGCGATTGAGCACCTTGAACTGAATGCCGGTCGCGTCGATGGCGCGTCCCATCAGTCCGCCCAGCGCGTCAATCTCGGCAACGAGGTGCCCCTTCGCTGTTCCGCCGATCGCTGGATTGCACGGCATGTGAGCGATGGTGTCTGCGGACAGCGTGCAGATGGCCACGTGGCATCCGACGCGTGCGGCCGCAAATGCGGCTTCACACCCGGCATGGCCGGCGCCGATGACGATGACGTCGTATCTCTCAGCCACCAGAACTATTTTCCGACACAAAATCTCGAGAAGATATGACGCAGCAAATCGTCGGACGTGCGCTTGCCGGTTACTTCTTCGAGAGCGCCGCGCGCCTCCTGAAGATCCGTGAGCACAAACTCTTCGGCCACCGGTCCCTCCGGTGCGTCGAGGGCTTCACGCGCCCGTTGAATCGCCGCGGCGGCGCGCGCGAGAAGCGCCGCGTGCCTGACGTTGGTCACCGCTGCGGTGTCTCTCGGCGGCGTTCCTTCACCTTCGAGCGCCGTTCGAATGCCGCTGCGCAGCTCGTCCATCCCTTCAGCCCGGTTTTCGACGACACGATCCACATCGGAAGGGCGATGTCCTCCGCGCGCCACTGCGGCGGCAGGTCTGACTTGTTCGCCGCAATGAGCCGCGGCCGATCCGCGATGTCGCGCAGCAGCTGGAAATCGATTTCGTCGAGCGGCTGCGAGTGGTCCAGGACGACGAGCACGAGATCGGCCGTCGTCCACGCCTGGCGTGCCCGCAACACGCCTTCACTCTCGACTTCGTCGTCGGTGTCACGAACGCCGGCCGTGTCGACGAGCTCGAGCTTCAGCCCGTCGATGTCGGCCGTCTCGGCGAGCACATCGCGCGTCGTTCCCGGAACGGCGGTCACGATTGCGCGCGCGGCCTGGAGCATGGCGTTGAACAAGCTCGACTTTCCGACGTTCGGCTTCCCGACGATCGCCACTCGCGCGCCTTCGCGAATCAGGCGGCCGCGGCTGGCGTCGCACAGCAGGTCTGCGATGCCGCGCTCGACGCGCCGCAGCGCCGCCGAGGCGTCGCCAGCTTCGACGAAGTGATAACCCTCGTCCGGAAAGTCGAGAGACGCCTCGAGCCGCGCGATCAAGTCGAACAGCTCTGCGTCGATGCCGGCGATTCGGCCGGTCAGGGTGCCTTCGAGCTGGTCGAACGCCGCGCGCGCCTGGAGCGGGGTGACCGCGTCGATGAGATCCGCCACCGCCTCGGCCTGCACGAGATCGATGCGTCCGTTCAGGAACGCGCGCAGCGTGAATTCTCCCGGCTCGGCGAGGCGCGCGCCGGCATCGAGCGCGCGTTTCACGATCGACCGAAGCACGATCGGACTGCCGTGCGCGCTGATCTCGACGACGTGTTCGCCGGTGTAAGAGTGCGGCGCCGGAAAATACGTGGCGACGACCTGATCGGCGTCGGTGCGCGCAAAGGTTGCGTGGCGGGGTTGAAGAGGGCTGTCGAGCCGGAGAATGCTGCCGCCGACGTCTGCCGCGGAAGTCCCGCTGATGCGCACCACGCCGATGCCGCCCCGTCCCGACGGCGTCGCAATGGCCACGATCGTGTCGTCAGTCGAAAACATGGGCGGACCCCGCCGGTGCGGGCGGTTAGGATTTGGACGCGGTGATCGTGACGGTCTTCACAGCCGCATCGCCGATGCTTTCCGACGTGACGCCGGGAATTTCGGCGACGGCCAGATGCACCAGGCGCCGTTCGTAGGCGTTCAGCGGGCCGATGCTCTGCTCGATGCCGGACGTCCTGGCTTTCTCCGCGAGGAACTTCGCCATCTGACGCAGCTCGTTGTCCTTGCCGCGGCGGAAGTTCATGCAGTCGACGAGCAGCCGCTCGTCGCCAAGCTGTTTCCGGAAGGCGCTGTCGACGATGTGCTGCAGCGCCTGCAGGCCTTCGCCCCGGCGGGCGAGCAGCGTTTCGGATCCTTCGCCCTCGAGATTGATCCGCGTGCCGTCGGCGTTCGTCTCGATCTGTGCCTGAACGGACAGTCCCATCTCCCGGGCAACTTTCACGATGAAATCGGCAACCTGCTGTTGTGCGCTCATATCTGCCCCGATATGCGCGGCTTCCGCCGCGCGAACCCTACGCGCTCACGCTCCGTTTGGCGTTGGACTGCCCGATCAGCCTGTTGGTCAGCAACTGCTGAGCGATGACGAGCAGGTTGCTCGCGAGCCAGTAGAGCGCGAGGCCCGCCGGAGACGTGATGAAGAGAAAGGTGAACAGCACCGGCATGAACAGCATCATCTTCTGCTGCACCGGATCCGCTCCCGTCATCGGCATCATCTTCTGCTGCCACACCTGCGACGCCCCCATCAGGATGGGCGTCACGTAGAAGGGATCTGGCGCCGCCAGATCGTGAATCCACAGCGTAAACGGCGCGCCGCGCAGCTCGATCGCCTCGGACAACAGACTATAAAACGCGAGCAGCACCGGGAACGTGAGCAGCATGGGGACGCAGCCGCTCGCCGGGTTCACGCCTTTCTGCCGGTACAGCTCCATCAACTCGGTGTTCATCTTCTGCCGGGCCGGATCGGTCACCTTGAGCTTGGCGTACCGATCCTGAATCGTCTTCACCTGCGGCTGTATCTGCTGCATCTTCCGCATCGAGACGTTGCTCTTGTGGCGGAGCGGGAACATCGCGGCGTTGATGAGCACGGTGAGGGCGATGATCGACCAGCCGTAATTGCCGATGAAGCCGTTGATCCAGTTCAGGGCCGACAGGAGCGGTACGCACAGAAACGCGAACATCCCGAACCAGATCGCGCGGACGAGATCCGGGTCCGTCTGCCGCATCGTCTCGAAGTGTTTCGGACCGATGAAGAACCGCGCGTCCGTCGGACCGGATGGCGTCGCCGTGAAGCGGATCTCGTAGCCGACGTAGTCGCGCGATGTACCCTGCGCGCCAGTGGTCGAGGGGACGGAGAGCGGTGCATATTCGAGCTCGGCATTGCCAGGCTTCACCGCGACCGAGGCAAAATATTGTGTGTCGACCCCGGCAAACTCGTAGATCCCCTGGTAGCGGGGCGTGGCCACCAGGTCGGCGGCCTGAATGCGCTCGACGTCGCCGTCGACCGAGAAGATGGTTGCGGCCTTGCGCAGGGGCATGAACATGCTTCCGCCCGTGGACGCCAGCACATCGCCCAGACCTGGTCCCCATTGCACCGCGGGATTCATCGGCCGGCCGTTTTCGGTAACGGTCGACGTGAACGTCACTACGTATGAACCCGGATCGATCCGGTACTGTTTGGTGACGTGAAGACCCGCGGCGTCCTGATATTCAAACGCCAGCGTCACGGGTGCAGTTCGCGCATCGAGAGCCGCGGGCGTGTTACCCGGCGATCCGGGACTGCCTGAGGTCACGGCAAACAGTGCGCTGTTCACGCGCGCCGTCTTCGAGGCATCGTCCAGCTCGAGCGAAAACGGCTTCGGCTGGTTGGGAGGCACATCGTGAGGCACCAGATCGACGGGCCCGCCGTCCGCCTCGCGGTAGTTCGCGAGCTCCCACGCCGCGAGCGTCGCGCCCCGATTGGAGAACACCGCACGAACGACTCCGTTGTCCACGGCAATCGACCGCTCGTCCGTGTCCGCCTTGACTGTTTCCACGGCCTGAGGCGGTGGAGCGGAGGCCGCCGGCGGCTGGGCCGGCGCGGGTGAGGCCACGGGCGACTGCGTGCCGGGGTTGGAGGCCGCCGGGGCCGGTGTCGGCGCCGAGGCGGGTTGCGACATCGGCACCAGCCACTGATAGGCGGTGAGGACGGCGAACGTCAGAACTATTGCCAGCAGGAGACGGCGTTCCATCAGCTAAGGGACCGGATCCAGACCCGCGCCGCCGAAGGGGTGGCAACGGAGAAGACGCTTGAGGCCCATCCAGGTCCCTCGCAGAGCGCCGTAGGTGGAGATACATTGAGCCGCGTACTCGGAACAGGTCGGCAAATAGCGGCATGACCCGTGGAGGAGCGGCCGGAGGAGAACCTGATAGCCGCGAATGGCCGCCAATGCCAGACGGACCGAAGGGCTCATGTGGCGTCCGACCGCGTCAGAGCCGGGCGAAACGTTGGAGTGCGTCACGGTAGTCGGTTTCAACATTCCGCCATGGGGCATCGACCATCTCACGCTTTGGAATAATGACGATGTCCAAGCTTGTCTGTGGTTTACGGCCCCTGAACAACTCCCGCGCGCGCCGTTTCGCCCGGTTACGTACTACCGCGTTGCCGATCTTCTGGCTGGCCGCGATGCCCAGACGAGGGGCGCCAAGGGTGTTGGGGAGGGCGAAGCATGTCATGAACCGCCCGCGGAACCGCATTCCGCGATCGTAGACCTTCACGAACTCCGCCCGACGGCGCAGTTTCACCTGGACGAGGATACGGAGAGCCGTTTGCGGCCCTTCGCACGCCGGCGCTTCAGTACGATGCGGCCGTTCTTGGTGCTCATCCGGACAAGGAAACCATGCGTGCGGCGCCGACGGCGCCGGTTGGGTTGGAACGTACGTTTCATCGAAAATCCTTAGGAAATTAAAAAAGACCGCAACGCGCGAACCTACAATCCTAATGGTGCGCGCACCAGCCTGTCAACGAACGACCGCGTATGTTACAGTCCCCCTTCTGCCCGGCGCATGGGCTGTTCACACATCAGTATGAAGTTTGGTCTCATCCCAGAGTTTTCCACACCTGTGCAAAAACCTGTGGAAAATGCCGTTTTGCGCGGTCATGTTGCTCAAAACAGCAACATTTATGGACAGATTTTGATGGCGAAAGTCGTTACAGTCCCGTTTTGCGAGACTTTTCGCGCCGTTTGGCTGACTCAACCCATACCCTCCCAGGGGCAGTAAGGCGAAACCGCAAAAATCGCCATGATTGCCGCCAATATCTGGGAAGAAATTCTGTCGCGGGTTCAAGCCAAAGTGAACCGGCACAGCTTTTACACCTGGTTCAAGCCGACCTCTTTTGTGGCCGATGACGGCCGGGTGGTGACGGTGCGTGTGCCAAACGCGCTGTTCAAAGATTGGATCACCAAACACTATTCGGGTGTGATCGGTGAAGCGCTCGGGGAAATGCATCGTGCCGAAGCGCGCGTGAGCTTCGTGGCCACTGGCACTCCCGAAGCGGAAACCCCCGCGCGTCGCCTGGAGCCGGCAGTACCGGAATCGTTCACCGCCGAAGGGAGTGGAAAGGGCGCGCCAGCGACCGTGACATCGATGGCCGGGGAAACCCTCGCTCCGGTGTTGCCGACGTCGGCAGCGGGCCTCAACCCGCGCTACACCTTCGACACGTTCATCGTCGGGTCGTCGAACCAGTTTGCACATGCGGCGTGCCGGGCCGTTGCCGAAGCGCCGTCCCGTTCTTACAACCCGCTGTTCATCTATGGCGGCGTCGGACTCGGCAAAACACATTTGATGCACGCGATCGGCCATTACGTGCTCAACCACGATCGCAGTCTCGTGCTGACCTACATTTCGTCAGAGCGTTTCATGAACGAAATGATCAACGCGGTGCGGTACGACCGCCTGATCGACTTCCGCGAGCGCTATCGCAGCGTCGACGTGCTGCTGGTAGACGATGTGCAGTTTCTGGCGGGGAAGGAAGGCACGCAGAACGAGTTTTTCCACACGTTCAACGCGCTCTACGACTCTCAGAAGCAGATCGTGCTCAGCAGCGATTGTCCGCCCCACGAGATCGAGCAGCTCGAGGAGCGCCTGCGATCGCGGTTCGAGTGGGGCTTGATTGCGGATATTCAGTCGCCGGACCTGGAAACCAAGGTTGCGATTCTGAAGAAAAAAGCCGAGGCAGAGGCCGTGCCGCTTCCGGATTCCGTTGCGATCTACATCGCCGGCCGAATCAAGTCCAACATCCGCGAGCTCGAAGGCTCGCTCATCCGGCTGATCGCATATGCGTCTCTGACCGGCCGCGAGCTGTCGGTCGACCTCGCCCAGGAAGTGCTCCGCAACGTCAAGGATCACGAGGAGAAGGCGGTCACCATCGACCACATTCAGAAGTTCGTCTCCGATTACTATCAGCTGAAGCTGGCGGATTTGAAGTCGCGCAACAATTCGAAATCGATCGCCATGCCGCGCCAGGTGGCGATGTATCTCTGCAAGTCGCTCACCCACGCCTCGCTTCCGGAGATCGGCAGAAGCTTCGGCGGCAAGCATCATTCGACTGTCATTCACTCCATCCGGAAAGTCGAGGCGCTGCGAAAAAGCGACCCGCAGTTCAACACACTTCTCCACAGCTTCCTGGAGAGTTTCCGGTGATAAAACAGGTTTTCCACAGGATGCTCGGGCCGTCTCTCCACAACCTCTAATCGGAGCGAATTCTAGGGCGAAAGCCTACCCCGTTTACGCGCCGCGGTACGGCCTGTTATCCACAGAAAAACCCACAGTTTAAGTAGTTGTAGGACAAGCACTTCCGGCTATCATTTGACTTCCCAACAGCACCTTTTTCTTGTATAATTCTTTATCTCTTTTTTTCCTCCTCTTCATCTACAAGAGATCGCGGGCCGGGCAGCCCAAATTTTGAGGTTCAGCGAGCTATGGAATTAGTCGTTAAGAAAAACGACCTACTGCGAGAACTGCAACTTTTCCAAGGCATCGTTGAGCGCAAGAACACGATACCGATTCTGGCGAACGTGCTCATGGAGGCCAGGGGCAACGAAATTCGCATGCTCGCGACCGATCTCGAAGTCGCGCTGCGCAGCCAGTGCGCGGCGGCCGTCGAAAAAAGCGGAACGCTGACTCTCCCCGCAAAAAAGCTCTACGAGATCGTGCGGGCGCTCCCCGAAACCGATGTGCGCATCGCCGAAGACAAGAACGGCGTGAAGGTTGCCGCGGATCGGTTCGACTCGCGTATGCAGACGCTGCCTCGAGAGGATTTTCCCGCGGTACCCGAAGCGACGGGCGGGGAGGGCGCCACGCTCCCGCGCGCCGCGGTGAAGGAGATGGTCGCGAAGACGCAGTTTGCGATTACCGGCGAAGACACACGGTTCTTTCTGAACGGCGCCCTTTTTATTCTCGGCACCAGCGAGATGACCCTGGTGGCGACCGACGGGCATCGCCTTGCGCTCGTGAAAGCCGACCGCAAGGGAGGCAAGCCGACGAAAGAGGGTGAGGAGGTGCGCGCCATTCTCCCCCGCAAAACGCTCTGGGAGCTCGGCAAGCTGCTTTCCGAGGGCGAAGGGGACATCCGCTACGAGCGCGGCGAGAACCACCTGTTTTTCGACGTGGGCGGACGCATGTTGATCTCGCGGATGATCGACGGGCAGTTTCCGGCGTTCGAACGGGTGATTCCGAAAGGGAATAACAAGCGCATCGAATTCGAGCGTGAACGCCTCACCAACGCCGTCAAACGCGTGGCGCTCCTCTCGAACGAACGGTCGCGCGCCGTCAAGTTTCAGCTCGACAAAGGCAAAGTCGAAGTCACCTCGAGCAGCCCTGAATTCGGCGAGGCAAAAGAAACCCTGCCGGTGGATTACTCCGACGGCAGCATGCAGATCTGTTTCAACGCGCAATACGTCATGGAGTTTCTCGGAGCTGTGGACACCGATCAGGTCGCGCTGGAGCTGAAGGATGAAGTCAGCCAGGCGGTCATGAAGCCCATCGGCACCGAGGGCTACGACTACACCTACGTGATCATGCCGATGCGGGTCTGACGAGCCGAGAGCAAAGAGCCGAGAGCAGAGAGTAGAACAAAACATACACTGTGACAGACACCAATCAGAGCATCGAACTCGATCCCACCGTAAATGGGGGCGCCGACGCCAGCGGGGCGTACGGCGCCGACAAGATCAAAGTCCTCGAAGGTCTCGAGGCCGTGCGCAAACGTCCGGCGATGTACATCGGATCGACCGGGCCCTCGGGCCTGCATCACCTCGTCTACGAGGTCGTCGACAACTCCATCGACGAGGCGCTCGCTGGATTCTGCGATCAGGTCAACGTCACCATCCATATCGACGGTTCCATTACGGTCATCGACAATGGGCGCGGCATCCCTACGGAACAGCACGCGAGCGGCCGTTCGGCCGCCGAGGTGGTGCTCACGGTGCTGCATGCCGGCGGCAAGTTCGACAACGACAGCTACAAGGTCTCTGGCGGTCTGCACGGCGTCGGCGTGTCCGTCGTCAATGCGTTGTCGCAGGAGCTCGACCTCGAAATCTGGCGGAATGGCCAGGTGGCGAAGCAGAAATACATGCGCGGAAAGCCCCAGGCCGACCTCGAGATTACCGGCACGACGAAAAAGCGCGGCACGAAGATCACCTTCCGGCCGGATACGGAGATCTTCGAGACCGTCGAGTTCAGCTTCGACACGCTCGCCCAGCGACTGCGCGAACTCGCCTTCCTGAACGCGGGCATTCTCATTACGCTCGACGACGAGCGCGAGACCAAGAGCCACAAGTTTCAGTACGACGGCGGGATCATCTCCTTCGTCAAACATCTCAATAAGAACAAAGCCGCGGTCAACGAGAAGCCGATCTACATGAAGGGCGACCGCGACGGCATCGACGCCGAAATCGCGCTGCAGTGGAACGACGGCTACTCCGAGGCGATCTACACCTTCGCCAACAACATCAACACGCACGAAGGCGGCACGCACCTGTCGGGCTTCCGGTCGGCGTTGACGCGTACCATCAATTTCTACGCCGGCAAGAACAGTCTGGCGAAAGATCTCAAAGAGAGCATCAGCGGCGACGACATCCGCGAGGGGCTCACCGCCGTCATCAGCGTGAAGATTCCGCGGCCGCAGTTCGAAGGGCAGACCAAGACGAAGCTCGGCAATACCGAAGTGAAGGGCATCGTCGAGGCGATCGTCAACGACAAGCTCGGGTCGTTCCTCGAAGAGAACCCGGCGATCGCGAAGCGGATTCTGAACAAGGCGGTGGACGCCGCCCGGGCGCGGGAAGCCGCCAGAAAAGCGCGGGACCTCGTACGCCGGAAGGGCGCGCTCGAAGGCGGCGGCCTGCCCGGCAAGCTGGCCGACTGCCAGGAGCGCGATCCGGCCAACAGCGAGCTCTATATCGTCGAAGGCGAGTCCGCCGGCGGTTCGGCCAAACAGGGACGCGACCGCCGCTTTCAGGCCATCCTGCCGATCAAAGGCAAGATCCTGAACGTCGAGAAGGCGCGCTTCGACAAAATGCTGGGCAGCGACGAGATCAAGACGATGATCGCGGCGCTCGGATGCGGCATCGGCGGAGAAGATTTCGATATCACGAAGCTGCGATACCACCGCGTCATCATCATGACGGACGCGGACGTCGACGGATCCCACATCCGCACGCTGCTGCTGACGTTTTTCTACCGTCAGATGCCGGCGCTGATCGACAACGGATATATCTACATCGCCCAGCCCCCGCTCTTCCGCGCCAAACGCGGCAAGGGGGAAACCTACATCAAGGACGAACGCGACCTCGAAACGTACCTGATCCACCGCGCGGCCGAATCGCGAACCGTGAAGCTGTCGAACCGCGAGATTACGGGAGCGCCGCTCGAGCAGCTGTTGCATCGGCTGATGACCTATCGCAAGTATCTCCGCCTGGTGGAGCGCCGTGGGCACGTTCGCGAGGCCATCGAAGCGCTGCTCGAAGCCAACGCGCACGACAAATCATTTTTCGATAGCCAGGAAAAACTCGAGGCGCTGGCGAGCCGCCTGACGACGGGGAATACCGTCGTTACGGTCCAGCCCGATGAAGAAAACAAGTCCTTCTGCCTCGCGATAGAAGACCGGTCGAACGGCTATCCCCGGCAGAACAAGATCTCGCTCGACTTCGTGACCTCGCCCGACTACAAAACGCTGCTGAACAGCTTCCGCGAGATTCGCGATATCAAAGCGCCAATGACGGTCGTCACGACCGCCGCGGCGGCAGAGCCCGAAGTGGAAGCAGGCGTCGACGCCGCCCCAGCCGTGCCCGCGGCAGCCCGGAGCAAGCAGGAGCCCAACGTCACGATCAATTCGCTCGACGAACTGCTCGAGTACTTCATCAACGCCGGCAAGAAGGGCGTCGCCATCAACCGCTACAAAGGGCTGGGAGAGATGAACCCCGACCAGTTGTGGACGACGACGATGAACCCCGAGGTGCGGACGCTGCTGCAGGTGCGCGCCGAAGATCACACGGAGGCCGACCAGATGTTCACCACCCTGATGGGGGATCAAGTCGAGCCGCGCCGGAAGTTCATCGAAGACAATGCCCTCGACGTCAGGAATCTGGATATTTGATCTGCTGATCCGACGCAGAGCCGCAGAGGCGCGGAGTAATTACTTTTAGAAAATGCTCTGCGTCTCGGCGCCTCTGCGTCGAGACATCCAAACATGACCGACACATCGCAGAAGATTCCCATCAACATCGAAGACGAAATGAAGCGTTCGTACATGGATTACGCCATGAGCGTAATCATTGGACGAGCGCTGCCCGACGCCCGCGACGGGCTGAAGCCGGCTCATCGCCGCGTGCTCTACGGCATGAAGATGATGGGGCTGGCGTCCAATCGCGGCTACCGCAAGTGCGCCAAGATCGTCGGAGAGGTGATGGGCAACTATCACCCGCACGGCGACGCGTCGATCTACGACACGCTGGTGCGGCTGGCCCAGGACTTCAACATGCGCTACCCGCTGGTCGACGGGCAGGGCAACTTCGGCTCGATCGACGACGACCCGCCGGCGGCGATGCGGTACACCGAGGCGCGGCTTCAGGCGCTGGCCGACGACCTGATGGCGGATCTCGACAAAGAGACCGTCGACTTCACGCCCAACTACGACGAGACGACTGAGGAGCCCACGGTTCTGCCGGCGCCCATACCCAACCTGCTGGTGAACGGTTCGGCGGGTATTGCGGTCGGGATGGCGACCAACGTGCCGCCGCACAACCTGCGCGAAATCATCGACGGTATCGTCTGGGCGATCGAGACGGAGCAGGAGCGCGGCTCGAAGCTCGACAAACACGAAAAGCTGCACGGTCTGATGGAGTTCATCAAGGGGCCGGACTTCCCGACAGGCGGATACGTCGTCGGCCGCGCCGGCATCGGCGCCGCGTACCGTACCGGCCGTGGCGCCATTTTGATGCGCGCCAGGGTGTCGATCGAGCAGGCGAAGAAGGGCGACAAGCAGTCGATCATCGTTACCGAAATTCCCTATCAGGTGAACAAGAAACGCCTGATTGAAAAAATTGCCGATCTGGTCGGTGAGAAAACCATCGAAGGCATTTCCGACCTGCGCGACGAATCGGATCGCGAAGGTATGCGCATCGTCATCGAGCTGAAGCGCGGCGAAGTGCCGGAGGTGATCCTCAATAACCTCTACAAGCACACGCAGCTCCAGCAGAGCTTCGGTGTGATCATGCTCGCGATCGTGGGGGGCCGGCCGAAGGTGATGAACCTCGCCGAGCTCGTGGACAGCTTCATCGACTTCCGCCGCGAGGTGGTGGTTCGGCGCACGCAGTTCGAGCTGCGCAAGGCCGAGGCGCGGTACCACATTCTCGAAGGGTTGAAGATTGCCCTCGACAACCTCGACGCGGTCATCAAGCTCATCCGCGGATCGAAGACCGTTCCGGAAGCGCGCGAAGGCCTGATCACCCAGTTCTCGCTCAGCCAGCTCCAGGCGCAGGCGATCCTCGACATGCAGCTGCAGCGCCTGACCGGTCTCGAGCGGCAGAAGATCCTCGACGAGATGGCCGAGCTGCTGAAGACGATCGAGCGGCTGCGGGCGATTCTCGCCAGCGAGAAGCTGCTGATGCAGTTGATCGTCGGAGAGCTCAAAGCGGTTCAGCAGAAATATGGCGACGACCGCCGCACGGAGATCATCGAAGGCGACAGCGGTGAGCTGAGCATCGAAGACCTGATCGCCGAAGAGGACATGGCGATCACGGTCAGCAATACGGGCTACATCAAGCGCACGCCGATCACCAGCTATCGGAACCAGCGCCGCGGCGGCAAGGGGCGCATCGGCATGCGCACGCGGGAAGAGGATTTCGTCAGCCATCTCTTCATCGCCTCGACGCATGCGTACATCATGATTTTCTCGGACCGCGGGCGCGCGTATTGGCTGAAGGTGCATGAGATTCCCGATGTCGGCCCGGGGGGGAAAGGGAAGGCGATCGCCAACCTGGTTTCGATGCTCCCGGACGAGAAAATCGCCGCCCTCCAGACCGTCAAGGAGTTCGAAGAAGGCAAGTTCATCGCCATGGGCACCCAGCGCGGGGTGGTCAAAAAGACGGAGTTGCCGGCCTTCAGCAACCCCCGGGCGGGGGGCATCATCGCGATGGGGATAGAGGAGGGCGACCGGCTGATGGCCGCGCAAATCACCGATGGGACGGGCGAAATCTTCATCGGGACGCGTGACGGCATCGCCATCAGATTCCCGGAAAGCGACGTCCGGCCCATGGGCCGGACCGCATACGGGGTCAAAGGGATAACCCTGCGGGAGGGGGATGAGGTCGTCGCGATGGAGGTGGTCCGGCCGGGCAGCACGCTCCTGACGGTGACCGAGCACGGATACGGGAAGCGCACCGAGCTCGACGAATATCGAGTGCAGTCGAGGGGCGGTGTGGGTATTATTAACATCCAAACAACCGAACGGAACGGCCGGGTCGTGGGGATGGCGTCGGTGCATGATGAGGATCAGTTCATGCTCATCACGCAACAGGGGAAGATCCTGAGGACTGTCGCGCGTGACATCCGGACGATCGGACGCGCAACGCAGGGCGTGCGTCTGATCGAGATCGATGCCGACGACCGGGTGGTGGCACTTGCCCGCCTCGCCGAAAAAGACGACGAGAACGGTCCCGAAGACACTTAACCGCCGCAGCGAGTGGGGCGCCGGGGCCCCACGAAGCGGAGGCGGCGACCGGGGGGCAGGGGCCCCCGGATCAAACAAGGAGGCTGACATGCTTCGGCCGAGGTTTAGTGTGTATTTACTGGCGCCCATGGTTCTTGCGGTCGCCGCCCTGAACGCCTGTTCTTCGCCGCACGCGCAGGAAGAAAACCTGGTGCGGCAGTTTTTCCGCGCCTCGAGCCTGCGCGACAGCCAGACCCTCGCGAACTTTGCGACGGTCAGCTTCGAGCCCAAGACCGAAGGGGCGGTCACGGACTTCGAAGTGACGGCAGTCAGCCCCGAGCGGACCGAACCGCTCCGCGTCATCGAGCTGTCGAAGGCCTTGACCGAGGCAGAAGCCGCGAACAAGGCGTTCAACGAGAAGAAGAAGACCTATCAGGACGCGAACATGGAAGCCATCGATCGCGTACTGAAGGCTGAAAGCGCGGGACGCAAGCTGACCGGCAAAGACGCGCAGATTCAAGCCGAGTGGACGAAGTGGCGCGACGACACAGGCGCTGAAGCCAAGAAAGTATCGGCCGCGCGAGTGGCGCTGTCCGACTCGCGTCCCGTCGCCGAGATGAGCCTGATGGCCAACTCATCCGACAAGACGCCCGCCGTGGAAGATCTCAACGGCAACCTCGTGTCGAAAGACATTTCGGTCACCGCGACCGTGCGGGGACCTGACAACGCCAGCAGCCAGAAGAACTACGTCCTCACCGCACAGCGCGCCGTCGTCAAGGGCGCAAACGGTGAACGGAATGGCAAGTGGATCATCACTGGGATAAAGCCGGCGTAACGACAAGGGATTGGGGATAGGGGATTTGGGATTAGTTCTGAACGCGCGTGACACGTGCTCCAGTTCTAATCCCTAATCCCGAGTCCCAAATCCCGAGCAGCGTCAGGCTAGTTCCAGCTTCGCGTATTTGGCTCGCAGGGTCTTCGGGCCGACGCTGAACCGCACCACCAGCTTTACGTCATCTGCCAGCTCTTCAACGCTGAGAATCGTTCCCACGCCAAATTGCGCGTGGCGGACTTTGGCTCCCAGCTTGAGTCCGAGCAGCGAGGACTGGTCCTCGTCTTCGTACGCGTACGCAGGCTCCTCACGCGCCTTGCCGCCGCGATATGAGGAATAACCGTCGCGCTGTTGCGGCCGGCCGTATGGGTTCGCGCGTCCACTGAAACCGCCGAAGGAGCCCTGGTAGCTGCTCGTGTGATAGGTGGGTTCGATCCGCTCGATCAGCTGCGGCGGCAGCTCGTCCATGAACCGCGATGGTTCCATCGCCTGATATTCGCCGAACACGCGCCGGCGCCCAGCGCCCGTGAGCACGAGCTGCGACCGCGCGCGTGTGATGCCCACATAACACAGCCGTCGCTCTTCGGCCATCTCGTCTTCTTCGTCGAAGGCGCGCGAATGTGGAAACACGCCTTCTTCGAGGCCCGCCATGATCACCGTCGGAAATTCGAGGCCTTTCGCCGCGTGCAGCGTCATGAGCCAGATGCGCGCGTCGAGACTGCCCTGTCCTTCATCCGCCTCCGACAGCAGCGACAGCTTGTCGGTGAACCCGCCCAGAGACGCTTCGGGTTCGCGCCCTTCGTATTCGCGCGCCGCCGAGACGAGCTCCATGAGGTTCTCGATGCGTCCCTGCGAATCTTCGCTCTTGTCTTCGCGCAGATCCTGGAGATATCCGGTCTGGTCGAGCATCTTGCCAAGCACGATCGAGAGCGGCTCCTTCCGTGCGACGTCTGCGAGATTGACCATGAGCTCGCGGAACGCCTTCAGAGAGGCGAGCGCGCGAGGCGTCACCAGCCGCTCATCGACGGAACGCGTCAGCTTCGTCCACAGCGAATTGGGAGCGGGTACCGCGATGCCGCTCGCGAGCAGCAACGGGGGTGCTTCTTCGGCGGACACTCGATCGAGCGATTCGAGCACGCCTTTACCGATCCCGCGCGGCGGCGCGTTGATCACACGCCTCAGGCTGACGTCATCGTGCGGGTTGATCAGCAGCTTCAGGTACGCCAGGGCGTCCTTGATTTCCTTGCGTTCGTAAAATCGCACGCCCCCCACGATGCGGTAGCTGAGGCCTGAGCGCATCAGTGCGTCTTCGATGACGCGCGACTGGGCGTTGGTACGGTACAGCACGGCAACGGTGCAGTCGGGCGATGCCGCGATGCCGCTGTGGGCTGTCCGGGTGATGAAATCCGCCTCTTCGAGCTCGTCCGATCCGCGGAAATATTTGATGAGGTCTCCGCCCTTGCGTTCGGTCCACAGCCGCTTGTCCTTGCGGTTGCGGTTCTGGCTGATGACGGCCGAGGCCGCGTCGAGTATGACCTGCGTGGATCGATAGTTCCGCTCGAGCTTGACGATTCTGGCTTCGGGGAAGTCGTGCTCGAAATCGAGGATGTTCCGAAGGTCCGCGCCGCGCCAGCGGTATATGGACTGATCGGGATCCCCGACGACCGCCAGGTTGCGATAGCGCTCGGAGAGGCGCTGGATGAGGTGATATTGCGGCCTGTTGGTGTCCTGGTATTCGTCGACCATGACGAACCTGAACTTCTCCGAGTATTTTGCCCGCACCTGTGGAACGTCGAGCAGGTCCACCGCTTTCAACAGCAAATCGTCGAAATCGAGGGCGCCGTTGTCTTTCAGGCCCTGGATGTATTTTTCGTAGACCTTCGCGAGTTGTTCCCCCCGCTGGCTCCACCCCTGCGCCTTGAAGAAATCGGGGCCCGCCATGGTGTTTTTGGCGTGGCTGATCTTCGACAGCGCCATACGCGGCTGGACGACGCTGTCGTCTATCTGAAGGTCTTTGAAGACCTGCTTGATGAGCGCGACCTGGTCGGATGAGTCGTAGATGACGAAATCCCGCGGCAGGCCGATCGCCACGGCATCGCGCCGGAGCAGCCGGGCGCAGAGGGCGTGGAACGTCGAAATCCACGAGCCGGCCAGCGATCCGCCCGACAGCGTCTCGACGCGCGTGCGCATCTCTTCGGCAGCCTTGTTGGTAAAGGTGACCGCGAGGATTTCGTCGCGCTGCGCGTACCCCTCGGCAAGCAGATGGGCGATGCGCTGCGCGATGACACGTGTCTTGCCGGAGCCGGCGCCGGCAAGGATGAGCAGAGGCCCGTCGATGTGCAGAACGGCGTCGCGCTGTTCGGGGTTGAGACCGGTCAATGGATCCATGAACTAAACACTGAAACGGGACTTGAAGGATGAGGGTATCAGGGATTGGGGAGTGGGGATTAGGGATTGGGCTGAACGCGAGACACGCGTTGCCGATCCGATCCCCAATCCCTGACCCCTAATCCCTACTGCGTCAGTTCTATTCTACTGTTACCGACTTCGCGAGATTGCGCGGTTGATCGACATCGCAGCCACGCCGAACCGCGACGTGATAGGCGAGGAGCTGCAACGGCAATACCATCGCGATCGGCGAGAGCATCTGAGGGACGCGGGGAAGGGCAATCATGGCGTCGCTGGCCGGATCGAGCACGCTTTTCAGGGTGTCGTGCCCCTCGGTGGTGATCGCGATCACCGATCCGCCCCGGGCCTTGACCTCCTGAATATTGCCAAGCATTTTCTCGAAGACGTGATCATTCGGTGCAATACAGACCACCGGCATGTTGCTGTCGATCAGCGCGATGGGACCGTGTTTCATCTCGCCGGCCGGATAACCTTCGGCGTGAATGTATGAGATTTCTTTCAACTTCAGCGCGCCCTCGAGCGCGATCGGGTAGTTGATCCCCCGGCCGAGGTACAGAAAATCGCTGCGGCCTGAGAACTTGATCGCGGTTTCTTCAATGACCGCCGACGCCTTGAGCGCTTGTTCCATCAGCTTCGGCAGCTGCATGAGCGACGTGATGTGCGAGCGCGCGGTGTCGTCCTGGAGCGTGCCCCTGACCTGGCCGAGGTAGAGCGCGAGGAGATTGAGCGCAACCAGCTGCGAGGTGAAGGCTTTCGTAGAGGCGACGCCGATTTCCGGGCCCGCGTGCGTGTGAATCGTACCTTCCGACTCTCGGGTTGCCATGCTGCCGACGACGTTGCAAATCGCCAGACTGCGAGCCCCCTTCTTTCGGGCCTCGCGGAGCGCGGCCAGCGTGTCGGCGGTTTCTCCCGATTGGGTGATGATGACGACCAGCGTGTGTTTGTCGACGATGAAGTCCCGATACCGGTATTCGGAGCCGTAATCGACCTCCACCGGCAGCCCCGCGAACCGCTCGATGAGGAACTTGCCCACGAGCGCCGCGTGCCACGACGTGCCGCACGCAATCAAGGCGACCTTGTTGATGCCGCGCAGATCCGTGTCGGTGATGGCAAGCTCTTCGAGAAACACTCGACCCGTTTCGACCGACACACGGCCGAGAAGAGTCTCTTCGGCGGCCCGGGGCTGCTCGAAGATTTCCTTCAGCATGAAATGGCGATACCCCGATTTCTCCGCCATGACCGGGTCCCACAGTACCCGTTGGGTCGCTTTCGCCACCGGCGCGCCGGAGAAGTCGGTGAATTCGACGCCATGCCGCGTCACCACCGCCATCTCCTCGTCGCCCAGGAACACCACGTCGCGCGTGTGGCTCAGTATCGCGGGCGTATCCGACGCCACGAAAAATTCGCGGTCGCCGAGACCGACGACGATGGGCGGGCCATTGCGCACGGCGATGATCTTTTCCGGATCGTCGGTGGAGATCGCCACGAACGCGAAGAGCCCCCGCATGTGGAGCAACGCCTGCCGCGCCGCGTTTTCGAGCGAGCTGCCGCGGTGCATGTCCTGTTCGATGAGGTGTGCGATGACTTCGGAGTCGGTTTCGGTGACGAACGTGTGGCCGAGCTTCTGGAGCTCGCGCTTGAGATCGATGTAGTTCTCGATGATGCCGTTGTGAACGACGACGATCTTTCCCGTACAGTCCTGGTGCGGATGTGCGTTTTCCTCTGTCGGCCGGCCGTGCGTGGCCCATCGGGTGTGTCCGACGCCGTAGACACCTTCGAGCGGCTGCGCATCGATCGCCTGCTCGAGGTTGATGAGCTTGCCCGCGCTGCGGCGCCGGTCAATCTGACCGTTGCGCACGACCGCCACCCCGGCGGAGTCATATCCCCGATATTCGAGCCGGCGCAGCCCGTCCAACAGGATGGGCACGACTTTCTGTGGACCGAGATAACCGATGATTCCGCACATATGTTCTTCTTTTCGGCTCTAGACTCTGGACTCTTTGGACTCTTTGGACTCTTTGGACTCTTTGGACTCTTAACTCGTGGACTCTTCGTCGGACTCTTTTTCGTGCGTTTCCGTTCCACCCACCCCTCGATGTTGCGCTGGGGTCCAGCGCTGACGGCGAGGGCGCCCGGCGGAACGTCATCGCGAACGGTTGTGCCGCTGCCCACATACGCTCCCTTGCCCACGGTGACGGGCGCGACGAGCTGCGAGTCGCTGCCGACGAACACGCCGTCTTCGATGACCGTCTTGTGCTTGTCCGCGCCGTCATAGTTGCAGGTGATCGTGCCGGCGCCGATGTTGACGCCCGCCCCAATCACGGAGTCGCCGAGGTACGAGAGGTGGCCTGCCTTCGAGCCTTTGCCGACGACCGATTTTTTCAACTCGACGAAGTTGCCGATATGGACGCCTTCGCCGAGCTCCGTCTCGGGACGCACATGCGCGAACGGTCCAATCGTCACGCCCGTCGCCAGGCGTCCGCCATTGATCACGCAATGGTTCTGCACCGTCACGCGATCGGCGAGCACGGAGTTGATGATTCGCACACCCGAGTGGATTTCACAGGCCTGGCCGATCTGCGTCTTCCCTTCGAGGTAGACGTTGGGATGGATCACGGTGTCCGGGCCCACGACCACGCCTTCGTCGATGTAAGTGGTGGCCGGATCCTCGATCGTGACGCCCGCGGCCATCAGTTCTTCGTTCTTTTTCTGTCTCACGATGCGGCTCGCTTCTGCCAGTTCCGACCGGCTGTTGATTCCGCGGGTCTCGTTGGAATCGCCGAGCACGACGGTCTCGACGCCCAGTCTGCGGCGACGATAGGTCGAAATCAGGTCCGTTAAATAGTATTCGCCCTGGGCGTTGGCGGAGGCCAGCCCGCGAAGCGACTGAAATAGCGGCGCCAGCGAAAACACGTAAATCCCGCTGTTGATTTCCTTGATCTTCCGCTGCGACGGGGAGGCATCGCGCTCTTCGACGATCCGTGAGATGCGGCCCTTCACCCTCACGATCCGGCCGTACCCGTAGGGCTGATCGACAATGGCCGTCAGCACGGTCGCCGCGGCGTTCGATTCCTGATGTTTCCGCACCACTTCGGCGAGCGTGTGGCGTTTCAGCAACGGCACGTCGCCGGACAGCAACACAACGGAGCCGATTTGCGGCTCGAGAACCGCCGCCGTCTGCAGGAGAGCATGGCCGGTGCCAAGTTGGGGCTCCTGCGTCACAAAGGCCAGGCTGGGATAACGCTCCAGCCCCTGGCGCAGAGCTTCTTTCATATGCCCTACAACGACCGTCGTCGTGCGCGGATTGAGCGACCGGGCCGCGGACATGACGTAATCGATCATCGGCTGTCCGGCCACGTGATGCAGCACTTTGGGCCGCGCCGACTTCATGCGCGTGCCCTTGCCTGCCGCGAGAATGACGACGTGCAGCTCAGACATGGATGGGTGACGTTCCGAGGGGAGCCGGAGACCGAGGGATGTGACTACCGGCGCCGCAGGCTCTTCTTGCGATCGTTCTTGGACGGCAGAACCGCTTCGAGGGCGGCGCGGACTGTGTCGAACTGCCGCAGGGTCTCGAGCTCGGGATCGTGTCGCGCAAGGGCGCGGTTGTCCGGGTTGAGCTCGATGGCGCGTATGAGAAGGGGGACCGCTTCGTCGACCTGGTCGCGCAGCGTGAGGACGGTGGCCAGCATATAGAGCGCGTGATCCTGGTCGGGGGCGTCATTGGTCGCCCTGCGAAGATGCTCGATCGCTTCGTCGTAGTTGCCCGAGTTGACCGCAAGGGTGGCGGCAAAGACGCGCTCCTCGGGTGTTGATGGAGACGAGGCGCTGGGGGCCATGTGCCGCTCGCACACGTTGAGATAGAGCCGCACCCGCTCGTGAAGCTCGCGCTCCTCAGGGTATCGCGCCACGACCGACCGCAGCAGGGATGAGGCGCGCGCGTAATCGTGAGCCTGGAGGGCTGCAACCCCTTGTTCGTAAAGCGCAACCGCATCATTATGGCCGGGACGTGGCACTGCGGGCGCAGGCGGTTGCACGCTTGACGGGTTTCGTCCGCGCTCGGCAGTGCGGGACGGGTTCGACGGAGGCGCCTCAACCGGTTTCGGCTGGACCTGACGGGAAGTCCGCCGTTGCTTCGCCATAGGGGGTTGACCTGAAACCGCGCTACGGTAACAAATCGCTGTCGCATCGGTCAAGACGCGGCGGAAGCGCTTCCCGCCTTAAGGCGTTCGATACGCGCGTAAACTTCATTGGGCGATAGACCGAACTTGCGAGCGGTCGCGACAAGCGCAGCCCGCCGAGACATGTTCTGATTATCGGTCATTAGATAGAAATATTCAGATAGTGCTTTATCATCAATATCTTGGGCGGCATTAACGGAGTCCTGGATCGGCGCGAGCACAATCGTGAACTCTCCCTTTTCGATGAGCGGCAGCGCCAGCGCCTGTGATGCGGTGGTATGAGTGACGCTCTCGTGGAGCTTTGTCAGCTCTCTGGCAATAGTTATTGGTCGTTCACCAAATAACTCCTGCATTTCATCCAACGTCGCTTTGATGCGGTGCGGAGTTTCAAAGAAAACGGCGGTCTTTTTTTCTTGAGCTAACGTGGCCAGCCACCTTTTTCTATCGTTAGACCTAGAAGGGGCAAATCCCAGGAACACGAACTCCTCGGCCGAATAGCCGGAGGCAGTAAGTGCGGCCAGCACGGCACTTGCTCCTGGAATGGGCACGACCCGAATACCCTCCTGAATCGCGCTGGCGACGAGACGCTGGCCGGGGTCGGAGATGAGAGGGGTTCCGGCGTCCGACACGATTGCGACATCCACTCCGTCGGCAAGCTGCGTCAGAAGCTGTGGGAGCTTTTGCTTTTCGTTGTGTTCGTGGAAGCTGGTTGTAGGGGTGTTGAGTCCGAAGTGGCGCAGCAGCTGGGCGGTGCGGCGCGTATCTTCCGCCGCGACAAGGCCGACCGATTTCAGGGTGTTGATGGCCCGCACCGTGATGTCGTCGAGGTTTCCGATCGGGGTTGAGACGACATACAGGGTGCCTGGCATTGGTGGAAATGAAACAGGGGGAAAGGGGTGAGGCTTACCCCTTAGAGTATTGTACCATTGTGGGTTGTCGGAACTTGGATATCACAAACAGGGATTCGAGCTGCTGCCCAAATGATGCGTTCGTCCGAACCATTTCATCATTTCGTCGACGACTATCTTGCGTATCTCCACGAAGTGCACCCGACGGGCGCGACGCTTGACGGGGTTCACACGTACGACGACCACATAGAGGACTTCAGCCGGCACGCCCTGGAGCAGCACACGCGTGCGCTTTCGGGCTTTTCACGGCGCCTGCAGGAAATCAACGTCGCAGACCTCACCGCCGTTGAGAAGGCGGAGCAGCCCATGGTGGCGGCGAACATCCAGTCCCGGATGTTCGAGCTCGAACAGATTCGCACCTGGGAGCGCAGCCCTCAGCTGTATCCGACACCTTGTGCTCGAGCCTGGCCGCCCAGGTGGTGTTCACGCACGCGCCCCTGCCCGAACGCGCCCGCCGCGTGTTGTCGAAGCTGCGGCAGACCGCCCGCGTCGTCCAGGCCGCCCGCGACAACATCAAGGACCCGCCGGGCATCTTCGTCAAAGTCGGTCTGGAGACCCTGCGCGGCGCGCTCAATTTCATCGAGAAAGATCTCCCTCGCGCGTTTTCACCGCTCGACGACATGCACCTCCTCGGCAATCTCGCCGATGCCTCCACCGAAGCGGCGCAGGCAATCTCGAGCTACGTTCAGTACCTCGAAGAGGAAGTCGCGCCCAAAGCCCGCGGGTCGTTCCGGCTGGGCCAGGAGATGTTCGAGCGCAAGCTCGCGCTCGACGAAGGGATTACCGTCGACGCGGATCGCCTGCTGAACATCGCCATTCGGGAGTTCCAGGCGACGCAGGACGAATTCAGATCGATTGCGGGGAAACTCGATGGCGGCGATCCGGTTGCCGCATGGCGCAAGGCCAAGGAGGCGCATCCCGCGCCCGGCGCGCTCTCAGCCGCCGCGCAGCAGCAGCTCGAGGAGCTGAGCGCGTTTATCGATCGGAACGGCATCGTGTCTCGCCCGGAAGGTGAACCGGTGATCGTCGCGCCCACGCCGGAGTTCTCCCGGTGGTCGTTTGCCAGCATGTGGGTGCCGGGACCATTCGAGCAGAAGCCGGCTCGGGCGCTGTATTACCTCACTGACGTCGATCCGTCATGGCCTGCGGACAAGCAGGAAGAGCACCTGCGCGACTTCAACTATCCGACGCTCTGGGCGATCTCGATTCACGAGGTCTGGCCGCGATCGCGTGGAAGAGCTCCTCGGCCTGCCCGAGCGGGGTACAGCGATCCTCCTCCCCCTGGATGATGAGCGTGGGCGTCGTGCACCGGTGCGCGTGCGTGACCGGCGAGCGCTCAAGGTACTGGCTGGTCGGGTCGTTCCACTCCCCCTTCAGGATCGCCTGTCGTACCACCACACCTCCGAGGTCAGGTGGAAGGACACGTAGTTCGAGACGACGGACATCGCGACCGCGGCGCCGAAGCGATCCGTCTGGCCCACCGCCCATCCCGCCATGTAGCCGCCGTAGGACAGGCCCGAGATGCCGAGCCGGTCGGGGTCCGCCGTGCCCTCGGCGATGCACAAGTCGACGCCGGCCATGATGTCCCGGTAGTCGATGCCGCCGCCGTCGCCGATCACGCCCTGGGCGAACCGTGTCCGCGTCCGATGCTGCCTCGAGGGTTGGGGAGCAGGCAGGCGTAGCCGGCCGACGAGAGGAGCACCGCGTTCGGCTCCGAGTCGGAGAAGTAGGCGCCCCAGTTCCACGTCGGCCCGCCGTGGACGCAGACGATGAGCGGGAGCGGCCCCTCGGCGCCGTGGGGCGTCATGAGCAGACCCTCGATCGGCGTGCCGTCCTCGCCGTCCCAACTGATCGTGCGGACGTCGGGGAACACGCGGCCCTCGACGATGTGGTCGTTGAACCGGGTGAGCCGCTTCCAGGTGGCGTTCGCTTGATCGAAGCGGGCGAGCTCCGGTGGGAGCCCGTGTGCCTGGTGAGTGGTCCATACGTCGGCGGCGTCCTCGGTGATCACGCAGGCGGGCGTGGTCACGGCATCGCCGATGAACGCGTCGCCGCGCCACCGCTCCTCGCGCCGACCGTCAAGCCAGATCCGGCCGCAGGCGGTCCGGGTCCCTTCGGTGCTCGAGTACCAGAGGGAATCGTCGTCGCACCACGATGCCAGGCCCACCGTCTGCAGGTCCGGCCAAGGGTCGGTCGCGGTGGCGGGGATATGCGTGTCGATCACGATGACGCTGCCGGAGAGCAGGCCGTGGTCGCTCGCGTAGCCCTCGACGACCGCGACGCGGCTGGCGTCGGGTGAGAGCGCCAGACCTTCCATCTGCCATGTCGGCTCGTACAGCGTCGTGGCCGTCCGAGTGGTGAGGTCGAGCCGGGCGACCACGCCCTGGTACCAACCCGATCCCGAGTGGTCGCGGGACACGATGGCGACGACGGTGGCGTCGCCGTCCCAATCGAACTCCCACACACTCTGGTCGCGTGGGCCTACTTCTTCGACGTCGCCCGAGGCAAGATCGATCAGGAAGAGTCGTCTCTGTGCGTGGCCGGGTCTCTTGATGGCGGGGTCGGTCGGCGGTTCGGCTCCGTTCACGGCGCGCGCGGTCCAATCCAGTCCGTACGAGCCGGGATCGGCGGCGAGCACCAACAGCCGGCTGCCGTCGCTCGACCAGGCGACGCTCTCGGCCGAGCCGGTGAGCGTGGCGGCGAGTCGGGGCTCGTGGGCGTGGACGTCGGCGTGGGTGGGCATCGTGTACGGGAGTAGGTGCCCCGGCGTGATCCGGTCGGAAAGGAACGCGAGACGTGAGCCGTCGGGCGACCACGCCGGCGTTCGGTCGCTCCACGCACCGGTGGTGAGCTGGGTGGGTTCGCCGCCCTCGTCTGTGTTCGTGTTCGCCACGTAGAGGTCGCTCGGCACGAACGATCCTTCGTCGGCAACGGTGGCGTGGAGCGCGAACGCGATCCGGGAGCCGTCGGGCGAGAAGGCCAGCTCCGCCGGCGTCCGGACGTCGAGGAGGAGCTCGGCGGTGGGTGGGAGTTCTGGCCTCGAGTTCATGGCGCGTATCTTCGCCGGTGTTCGGTCGGCCGTCGTTCTTCGCGCGTGTGAATCTTTTCGAGATTTCTCGGCCAGGTGTGACGCGTTTCACTGTGCGGGGAATGCGGGGTCGCTAGCGTCGTTCACGTGAGCACGCTGCGATCGGCCCTCGATGAGCTGCGGTCCGAGGACCTGGAGCTTGCCTCCGAGGAGGAGCTGGGCGAAGGGCTGGTCGAGCTGGAACGGGCCTGCGCGGGTGTTGGAGGCCGAACGCTGCCGTCGCCTGGTCGAGGTGGAGCGGAGAGGTGCCTGGGCGATCGACGGCCACCTCTCGGTGGTCTCGTGGCTGGCTTCCCGTCTCCGGGTGAGCTTCGGTCGTGCCTCCCAGCAGGTGAAGGTCTCTCGGGCCCTCCGACAGATGCCGGTGACCTCACGAGCCCTGGGGGACGGTGAGCTCTCCTCCGAGGCCGTGGGACTGCTCGTGGGGGCCCACCGGGCGGCTCCTGAGGCCTTCGGTGAGGCGGAGGGGATGCTCGTGGATGCCGCGGTGGCCCTGCCTGCGAGGGAGCTCAGGGTGGCGATCGCCTACTGGTGCCAGGCGGCGGATGCCGCAGGAGCCGAGGAGCGTGCCAGGCGCCTGTGGGAGGGCCGTCACCTCCACGTCTCCCCCACCATCGAGGGCACGGTCCGCATCGACGGGTCGGTGGACCCGGAGTCCGGACAGAGCCTCCTGGTGGCGCTCGGTGCCATCCAGGACGCCTGGGCCAAAGATGGGTCCGAAGACCCCAGGAGTGCCCCCCAGCGCCGTGCAGATGCCCTGGTGGAGCTCTGCAGGAGCTACCTCGATCGCTCCGAGAGGCCCCGGGTGGGGGGAGAGCGGCCCCACGTGGTGGTCACGGTGGACCTGCAGAGCCTCCAGGGGAAGCCCGGGAGGCGCTCGGAGCTCGAGGACACCGGTCCGATCACCCCGGAGACCGCCCGGCGCCTGGCATGTGATGCCGGAATGTCGCGGATCATCACCATGGGCGCCTCCGAGCCGCTTGACGTGGGTCGCAGGACCCCGGTGGTTCCCTCAGGGATGCGGAGGGCTCTGGTGCTCAGGGACGGAGGCTGTCGGTTCCCCGGGTGTGGCAGACCCCAGTCCTGGTGCGATGCCCACCACATCAGGCACTGGGCCGACGGTGGTTCCACCGCCCTTGGAGAACCTCGTGCTGCTCTGCCGTCCCCACCACCGAGCGGTGCACGAAGGGTTCCGTGTGGAGATGAACGGTCACGGACCGGTGTTCTCCAGAGCCGACGGGAGCGTGCTCGCGGAGGATCGGGCGCCGCCGTAGGCTACTGCCGAGCCGTCATCAACCATCGTGCTGCCTGCCACGCCATCCACGGTGACCGGAACGCGAACCGGTCCTCGTCGTCGACGCCTGCGTTCGTCCAGGTGAGGACCAGCAGCGCCAGTTGGGGAGGCTCGAACGTCTCGCGGATCGGCTCCGGGATGTGGACGCCCGACGCGTCGACGACATCCACTTCCCGGATCGAGCTGCGAGGATCCGGCCGACTTCGACGATCTCCCCGGTCTCCTGTCCACGGATGAACGCGAGATCGGATGGCAGGACGGCGGCGATCACCTGCACATACGACATCCCACGCCTCGGCGACGTTCAGGCGCGGCACCGGCATCGCAGGCTTTCCCGGCTCCGGCTCCGGATCGGGCACCACGCCGCACGGGAACGAGCGCTCCGCGCGGTGCTCCTCGAGCCATCGGGCACGAGCGTCCTTGAATCGCTCCCGTGTCGCCTGTTCCCGCGCGATACGCGTCTGCTCATCCACGACCTCGACCGATTCTTCGTACAAGTCCATCGCGTAGAGCGCGAAACCGAGCGGCTTGGATCGACTGAAGAGCGGCATCAGGCCTCCCGACGGGCGCCCGTGAGCTTGCGCGCCGCCTTCCACGCCAGCCAGACCGAGCGGAACGCGAAACGCTCCTCGTCGTCGACGCCCGTGTTCGACCAGCGGAGGACGGCAAGGGCGGGGCGATCCAGCTCGAACGTCTCGTGGATCGGCTCGGGCATGTGGACGCCGGCGGGGTCGACCACGTCCACGCCCCGGATCGCGCTCCTCGGGAGGCGGCCGAGCTCGACGATGTCCTCCGACTCCTGTTCGAGCAGGAAGACGACGTCCGACGGAAGGACGGCCGCGATCACCGAGGCGACCGCGCGTCGCATCATCGGGAGCACGTTGAGCACGGGTTCGTTCGGGCCCGGCTCGGGCCGAGGCACCACGCCGCACGGGAAGGAGTACTCGGCCCCGTTCCGCTCCAGCCACCGACTGCGCGCGAGCTGCGCGGCGTACTCCTCGTCGGGCTGGATCCCCCGACGGAGCTGCTCCTTGGCAACCTCGACGTGGCGACGTCGCCGCCGCCGTGGACGAGCGACGAACCCCGCATGACTGTCGTGGAGGTGACGCCCTCCCAGTCGAAGATCGGCACGGCTACTTCGAATCGGACTCGGCCGCGCCCACCACCGCTTGCCCGGCCGCCAGCCGCGCCGTCTCGACTCGGTACGGTGAGCAGCTCACGTAGTCCAGACCGATCTCGTGGCAGAACACGACGCTCGCGGATCACCACCGTGCTCGCCGCAGATGCCCAGGTGCAGCGACGCGTTCGCCGCTCGGCCCTCGTCGCTCGCGATCCGCATCAGCCGACCCACGCCGTCGACGTCGATCGTCACGAACGGGTTCGCCGGCACGAGCTTGCGCTCCTCGTACATCCCCACGAACTTGCCGATGTCGTCGCGCGAGAACCCGAAGGCGGTCTGGGTCAAGTCGTTTGTCCCGAAGGAGAAGAACTCCGCCGTCTCCGCGATCTCGGCGGCGGTGACCGCCGCGCGGGGCAGCTCGACCATCGTTCCCCACTCGAGATGGGACAGCTCGACGTCGCCCAGCGACTCCTCCGCCACCGGCTCGAGCTCCTCACGCATCTGTCGCAGCTCGGGCGCGGTCGCGACCAACGGGATCATGACCTCCACCTTCGGGTCGCCGCCGTCGCGACGGACCTGCGCCGCGGCCTCGAAGATCGCTCGCACCTGCATCGCGTAAAGACCCGGCTTCACGATGCCCAGCCGCACGCCACGCAGTCCGAGCATGGGGTTGGTCTCGTGCAGCTCGTTCACCTTCTGCAGCACGGCTTTCTGCTCATCGACGTCCTCGCCGCGCTCCTCCCCGAGCGCCACCTCCACGGCGAGGTCGACCTGGTTCGGCAGGAACTCGTGCAACGGCGGGTCGAGCAGCCGCACGGTGACCGGCAGGCCGTCCATCGCGCGGAAGATCCCGACGAAGTCCTCGCGCTGCAGCGGGCGAACGCGTCATAGGCCTTCGCTTCCTCCTCGCCGTGTCGGCGAAGATCATCGTCCGCACGGCCTCCACGCGCTCCTCGCCCAAGAACATGTGCTCGGTCCGGCACAGGCCGATCCCCTCGGCGCCGCGATCGCGGGCGTTCTGTGCCTGCTCGGGCGTGTCGGCGTTCGCTCGCACCCGCAGCCGTCGCACGCGGTCGGCGATGCGCCATCAGCGACTCGAACGCCTGCCAGATCTGCTGCTCGCGCGCCTCCGCGTCCCCGGCGCGCGCCTTCTCCAGCACCGACTCCTCGAGCGGCAGCTCCCCGACGTACACGTTCCCGGTGAAGCCGTCGATCGTGATGACGTCGCCCTCGTTCACGGCCGTGCCGTTGGCCGTGAAGGTCCCCTGCGCCTGCGAGAGCTTGATCGCGTCGGCGCCGCACACCGCGGGGATGCCCTCGCCGCGTGCGACGACGGCTGCGTGCGAGTTGGTCCCGCCGGCGCTCGTGAGGATGCCCTGCGCCGCGATCATGCCGTGATAGTCGTCCGGCGTCGTCTCGCGGCGGACCAGGATCACGCGCTCGCCTGCTTCCCGAGCCGCTCCGCCTCGTCGGCCGTGAAGACCACCTTGCCGATCGCGGCGCCCGGTGACGCGTTCAGCCCCTTCGCGATCGGCGTGGCGCCCTCGGCCTTGACCCGCCGCTTGAACAACTCCTCGAGTCGGTTCGCGTCCACCCGCAGCAGAGGGGTTATCCGCGTCGATCAGTCCCTCCGCGAGCATGTCGAACGCCATCACCCACTCGGCGAACGCCGTCCGCTTTCCCACGCGCACCTGGAGGATCCAGAGCTTGCGCTTCTCGATCGTGAACTCGATGTCGCACATGTCGCGGTAGTGCTGCTCGAGCGTGTCCATGTGCTGACGCAGCTCCGGTATGCGTCGGGTCCAGCTTCTCGAGCTCGACGAGCGGCAGCGTGTTGCGGATCCCGGCCACGACGTCCTCGCCCTGGGCGTTGGCGAGGTAGTCGCCGTAGGGCACCTTCTCCCCCGTCGAGGGGTCACGCGTGAACGCGACGCCCGTGCCGGAGTCATCGCCGCGGTTGCCGAACACCATCGCCTGCACGTTGACCGCGGTGCCGAGGTCGTCGGAGATCTTGTTCTGGCGCCGGTAGTCGATGGCCCGCTTGCCGTTCCACGACTCGAACACCGCCGCGATCGCGAGCCGGAGCTGCTCCTTCGGATCCTGCGGAAACTCCTCGCCGGTGTGCGTCGGTAGATCCCGCGGAACTCTTCGATCAGCGCCGTGAGGTCGTCGGCTTCGAGGTCGGTGTCGTGGTACCGGGCCCCTTGCGCTCCTTGGCGCGGTCGAGCGCCTCCTCGAAGGCCTCGCCGGGCACGTCCATCACGATCTTGCCGAACATCTGGATGAACCTGCGGTAGGCGTCCCGGGCGAAGCGGACGTCGCCGTCGGATTGCTTCGCGAGCCCCTCGACCGACCGGTCGTTGAGCCCCAGGTTCAGGACGGTGTCCATCATCCCCGGCATCGAGAACTTGGCGCCCGACCGAACGCTCACCAGCAGCGGATCGTCGGGGTCACCGAGCTCGCGGCCCATCGCCTCCTGAGCGCCCGAGATGCTCCCCCGCCTCTTCGAGCATCTCCGGCGGAGCGCCTCCCTGCTTCAGGAAGGCCAGGCACGCTTCGGTGGTGATCGTGAATCCGGGCGGGACCGGCACCCCATGTTGGTCATCTCGGCAAGGTTGGCCCCCTTCCCGCCGAGGAGATCCTTCATGTCCTTGTTGCCCTCGGAGAAGTCGTACACGAACTTCGTCATGGCCAAAGTGTACGGAAAGGCGTGTACGGAACGGGCGCTTGCCGGTGTACGCTCGCCTCCTCAC
>CAWKKU010000002.1:0-174199 GCA_963850295.1 Vicinamibacterales bacterium
GCGCGCCGGCCGGGCTCGGGACTCGCCTCGGGAAATCGGGGTGCCGGCAAGAGGAGTAGGGTGCGCCGCTGCCGAGCGTGCATTCAAACGCGCTGCGCCCCTCGCGGCGTCGAGCGCTTCATCGCTTCGACTGTCCGCGAAAAGCAGATTGGCACGAATCGTCTGCGTCTCGGCGTCGCCTGGGCTTCGCTTCACCAGGTCCGACAGAATCTCGTGCGCTTCGGACTTGCGCCCGGCGGTGTGTGCGATGACGGCGGCGCGGCGGCGGGCGCTGGCGAACTGTTTGGGGTCGGCCGCCAGCTTGTCGAGAATGGCGACCGCGTCCTTGTCTCGTCCCTGCTGCGCATAATAGTCGGCGAGGTCGCTCCAGGAACTGGGCTCGTTGCTTCGTTCGGCGATGCCGCGGAGATAACGTTCGGCCTGCGCCGGCTGGCCTGACCCGATGTAGAACGCAGCCAGCGCCCGGTTCGTGCGGATGTCCTGAGGCGCAAGCGCCAACGCGCGTTGCAGCGACTCTTCAGCGAGGTCGACCTTGCCGACGGCCTGATAGAAGTTCGCCAGCGCCAAGTGCGCGCTCGTCGAGCGCGGATTCAGGCGAACGGCAGTGGTGAATGCCTCCTCGGCTTCCTGCTCATTCCCGCTTTTGCCAGCTGCAGCGCGCCGAGATTGACGCGCGTGCCGTCCCGCTTCGGAATGGGCCGCCACCGCGCGTTCCGCAATCTGCACGGCGTTGGACAGGTCGCCGAGACCTGCGAGGGCATTGCCGAGAAGAATCAGTCCGTTGAGGTTCGACAGATCCTTCTGCAGGATCTGCCGTGCACGGGCGCGCGCTTCATCGAAGCGCCGGCCGAGGAGAAGCATGGTCCCTGCCCGGGTCTGTACACGCAGGTCGTCCGGCATCAGATCGGCGGCTCTGATGTATTCGGGATAGGCGTTTCGATAATCGTTTTTGGCGACGTACACTTCGGCGAGCTTGAATCGCGCCTCCGCAAACTGGGGGTCCTGCTGGAGGGCGTTGCGGTACTCGACGATGGCTTCGTCGTACTGCTTGGCCGCGACGTAACGCTCGGCGCTTTCGAAGTAGGCGTGCTTCCGCGATTCAGGATCGGTCGAACATCCCGCGAGCGAAGCGGTCAGCGCAGCGATGAGGAAAAGGGAACCGGGACGAGCCAGCGATGCCGGCCATCCCACTATCAACGGGCGTGCTTGCGGCGCCTCCGGCAGCCATCGCGAGACCGGTGCCCAGCAGCAGCAGCGTTGCCGGTTCGGGTACCGCTGCCTGTTGTGTCGGCGTGCCGCCGCCAGCCGGCCCTACCCACCATTCCTCAAAACCAGCTTCACTCTGGTAAGTATCGCCGAAACGCGAGAAGAGGTACAGATACTGGGTGCTCGGACCGGTGAAGAGGCTGTTGGGGATATAGGCGACCATGTCCCCTTGGCCGCTCCCCGAGTTCAAGCTGTAGTTCAGCTTGACATAGTTGTCGCCGCCCGCGTCGAGGTCGTAAATCGAAGTCAGGCCGTTGAGCTTCTGGTTGCTGGCATTGTATGAACTCAAGTTGCCCGTTGGCGACAGGTAGATGCGAAGCTCGTCCAAAGACAAATACGGGTGGTTCGAAGACTCGTTGATATCGAGGAAAAATTGCCGGTATTGAACCCCGTCAATCGTCTTGATTGGCACCGCCGACAACTGCAGGTCGTGCGTGTGGTTGTCCGGGTTTTTCTGGTCCATGTGTTGCTGGAAGGACCGCGCGCTCGTGTTGTATCCCTCTTCGTGGCCTTTCGCCTGGAGACGCAGGAACGGATCGACGTATCCCGTGCCCGTCGGCTGCGGCGAGATCTCCCCGAAAATCGCGAAATTGGTGAACAACGAGGGGCCGCAGCTAGCGCCATTCGTCGACAAATCGCAAACGCCTGCGGAAGCGGTGCCTGATGTCACGACGGTGAGGACGGCGGCGGCGAGTGAGCAGAGAACGACCGGACGTATTTTCATTAATATGCTACCGAACTCATCAGGTAAGCAAACGCAACGCCACTGGGACGGAAACTCTCATCCATGGTACAACTCTTTTGTGGACAATGACATCTACCGCTGCAGCCACCGCAGCCCATTCCTATGAAAGCGCGATTTTGCTTCCTCCAGGGAGACTTTTATCCATGGCCTCGCGATCGGCGTCAACCTGAAGGCACATCCGTTGCAGCGCCTTGTCGCCTCACGATGCCCATCCTTTTCGCCGCCGTTGCCCTTGTCCTGTCGATCGCGTCTCCCGCCAGTGCCCAAAGGCCCGATCTCGCAGCTCTTTCATCGACCTTCGAGCGTCTCGCCGCCGGCGCGCGCGGAAAGGTTGGCGTGTCGCTCATCCACGTCGAATCCGGCGTAAATATCGATATCCGCGGCGACGAACGGTTTCCCATGGCGAGCGTCGTCAAGCTGCCGATCGCCGTCGAAGTCCTGAAACAGGTGTCGGAGGGGAGGCTCTCCCTCGATCGGGAGATCTCGCTTGCGGCGAACGACATCCGTCCGTGTTGCACGCTCGAGCGTCGCTGGGCGCGAGGACCCGTGTCGCAGACGGTCATGGACCTGCTGACGCTGGCGATCGTCGAGAGCGACAACACGGCAGCCGATGTTCTGCTGAGGCTGGTCGGTGGCCCTGCCGTCGTCCAGCGCCGTCTCCACACTCTCGGATTCGGGCACATCAGGATCGATCGCACCGAAGGACAGTTGCTGCTCGACATGGCGGGAGTGATGGACGTGCCGCCTTCGGACGAGTGGACGATTGAGCTCCAGCGTCAGCTCGTTGCGGCGACAAATCGTACAGACCGTCACCCGGGGGCGCGAACAATATCTGATCGATCCGCGCGACACGGCGACGCCGTCCGAAACCGCGCAGCTGCTGGGTCGCCTTCAGTTGCGAAACATTCTGCCCGAGGCGGAGACCCGGCTTCTGCTGGACCTGATGACACAAACAAAGACCGGGTCGGGGCGAATCAAAGCACGTCTTCCGAAAGACACCCCGGTCGCGCACAAGACAGGCACGACGGCGATCGTCGTCAACGATGCCGGCATCATCACGCTGCCGGCAGACAGCAAGGTCGCCGGACATCTCGTGCTTGCGGTTTACGTCGCGGGCGGATCGAGGATCCGCGGCATGGAACGAGTCGTCGCAGAGATCAGCGCCGCTGCTTTCGAATTTTTCACCGGCCAGCAACTCGAGCGTCCTGCCCCACCGCGCCGCCGCCGGACCAGATAATCTTCTTACAGGAGATTAAGAAGCGGTTTCAAAACCTCCTCGCGGCAGACCGTCGACAGGCCCCCGGGTGGCCGCCGGCTCAAGCCGGACACGACGTTGACAGATTGCGGAGGGCCGCCGCGCGATGCGGCCGGTGAATCCGTCTGCAAGGCAGCCGTAGCTGTGCAGCGGTCGTTGACCGGAGCGCGATGAGCAGTGTGCGACACCACCGCCGCGATCGACGCAACCAAGACCACATGCATCTGCCGAGATGAGCGAGGCGGTGGCGGTGGTTGAAATTGCGCGCGAAGGCTGGGCTCCGGCTGTCGGCAGACGGATGCACCGGTCGCGTGGGTGGCGGCAATGGATAGTGGGCGCCGTCCCGCATCGCCGGACACTAATCTCCTGTTAGAGAAGAAAGTCCGGCTAAAGCCGGACACTACGTATAAGAAAGCGTGACAGGCCGTCAGATTCCACAAACATCCCCGAGGATGCGCTTCGCATCCTGCGCGATTTACTCATGAGCAGCGCCGGAAATGGCGTATATATAGGAGATACCTGAAGATAAACACTCGGTCCGGAGTCCTGTGATGCCGTTATACGAGTACAGAGTGCCTGGCGTGCGGGTGCGAGTTCGAATTGCTGGTCCTCAAGGCGTCACAGGCGATCGCATGCTCTTCGTGCGGTAGCGAGTCGGTCGAGCGTACACTGTCGATGTTTGCCGTGAGCTCCGAGGCGTCCCGTCAGACGAACACGGCCAGCGCCTATGCCCATAACAACAAGCTGAACGCCAAACAGGAACCCGACAAGTCGCGGATACAGATCGAGCACAAGCACCAGCATTGATATGTGGCGTCATCTCATTTCCGCCGGCGCGGCTGCCGGTCTTCTACTGAGCACGATTGGCCTGGCCCAGTCATCCACTCCGTTTCGCGTCGTGGCGAGCGGACTCAGTGCGCCGTGGGAAGTGGCGATCGGACCCGATGACCAGTTGTGGGTCAGCGAGCGCACCGGGCGTCGTCTCATTCGCGTGAACCCTGCGACCGGCACCGTAACTCCAGCGCTCGACATCTCGGCCGAAAGTTACGACCCCGGCGCCAGCTGGCACGAAGGCATGCTCGGCCTGGCGCTCCATCCGGATCTGTTGAAAGGTGCGGGCCGCGACTACGTCTATGTCGCGTTCACCTACGACGTCGATCCCGGGCCGGCGCTGTCCCGTAAGTTGAAAGTGCGGCGATACACCTACGATTCATCGAAACAAGTGCTGACCGCGCCGCTCGATCTGATTTCGAATCTTCCCGCACACGACGACCACGGCGGCGGCCGCCTTATCTTCGGACCGGATCAGAAGTTGTATCTCACGCGCGGCGACAACGGCGGAAACTGGCTGGCGAACTACTGCACGCCTAACAAAGCCCAGGATCTCCCACGCAGGCGCAGGTGACATCGCGCGACTGGTCGGAGTACGAAGGAAAAATTCTCCGGCTCGATCTCGACGGTGCTATTCCCGCTGACAATCCCGCGATCAACGGCGTCAGGAGTCACGTCTATTCATACGGCCACCGCAATCCACAAGGCCTCGGTTTCGGGCCGTCGGGAGTGCTGTATCTCGTCCGAGCACGGCCCCGGAACAGACGATGAGCTCAATGTGATCGTTCCGGGCGGCAATTACGGCTGGCCGTTTGTCGCCGGATATCGAGACGATCGCGGATACGTGTACGGCAACTGGTCGCAGTCGGCCGGCATTCCGTGCGCCTCGTTGAAATTCGACGAGTCTGCCGCGATACCTCCGTCGGTGCCGCGCGTGCTGGAATCTGCGTGGAAGGGAACGTTCATTCCTCCCATACGGACGTTCTTCACGGTTCCCGATAATTACGATTTCCAGGCATCCGGAAGCGCGACAATCGCCGCGGGCGGGCTCGAAGTGTATTCGGCCCGCTCCGGCGGAATCGCCGGATGGGCGAACTCGATTCTGCAGACGGGAATGACGATGGGGCGCGTGTATCGCGTGAAGCTCAGCGAAGACGGACGTTCTGCCTCAGGCAAAGACGAGGAACTGTTCAGAACGGCTAACCGTTATCGCGACATCGCGATCGGCAGAGATCAGCGCACGTTCTATCTCGTCACCGATAACGACGGGCTCGGACGGACGACGGATCCGTCAGGAGCGACCGTCCGCACGTTCGCTAATCCCGGATCCGTGCTCGAATTCAAATACCCGCAGTAGCGCAACGTACGTAGCACGCCATGTACGACAGTACGTAGCACCGTAGCACGTAGCATGTCCGGCTTTAGCCGGACGTACGCCCACCCTAATTACACCCTCGCAGCAGGAAAATCACGAACAACAGCGAAGCGGGCACTCCCAGTATCCACGCCAGAATGTATCCGATTGCTCCTCTTTCCTTGTTCATACGCATCTCCTTGCGGATACCGTCAGCAAGGCAAATGCCAGGGATGCAGGATCGGCGTGCTCGGCTTCTAGTTCCGAGGGCGACGAACCCGCGACGGAGTACATAGTTCCGGCTTTAGCCGGACCAGGCAGTCCGCCTGAAGGCGGACACTACGTACGAACACTCACCACGAAGGTAAAAGGCAAAAGGCAAAAGGCAGCAAGGCACAAGGCACAAGGCAAAAGGCGCAAGGCATAAGGCACAAAAAAACTCCAGCTGGTACAGCGGAACTCCAGGTGGTACAATAATTTCGCGCCTGATTTTCCCGGTACAACACCATGAAACAGCTCGTCGTCCGGGTGATGCTGATTTGCATCGCTTCGTTTGCACCTGTGTACGCCGATCCGCTTGGCGCGGGTCTGGGCGCCGACCGCAGTGCGCTCTCGAGCGAACAAATCGCCGCGCGTTCGAGACGTTTCGAGGAGAGCACGACGTTTTCTCTCCTCCGCTATCCGGAAGCACTGCGCGCGCCGGCACGCATCCTCAGCCCCGGAACCTGGGGCTTCATCGAGGCGGCCGCCCGGGCGCACAACCTCGATCCGATGGTGCTCGCCGGAATGATCTTCGTCGAGAGCTACGGCGACCCGCTGGCGAAAAGCCCGACCGGACCCGCCGGCATCGCGCAGTTGACCAGAGCATCGGCAAAGGAGCTCGGGCTGGCGACCGGTCGCAAGGTGCGGATCGGCACGAAGGCCGTCAAGAAGACGCGGTGGGTGGGGAAAGGTACGAGCCGCCGCAAGGTCGTTCAGACGGTGCAACAGCCCGTCTACAAAACCATCGACGAGCGATACGTTCCTGAACGCGCGATCAAAGCGATGGCGCGCCGCCTCGGCAGCCGGCGTGCGTGGCTCGGCGGCAAGACGGAATTCGCGATTGCCGAATACCACATGGGCGCCGGCCGCATGGCCAGGCTCCTCTCGGCCTACTTCGGCCGCACCATCCGGGTATCGGATGTGCCTGCCGAGATGGCTGGCGCATCCGTGTCGTATCCGGAGCTCTACTGGACCAACACGCCGTATTTCCGGCCCGCCGTCTATCAGGCGCTCGAAGATCTCACGCGAGTCGACTATTCGCCCACCTACTACTTCCGCGTCCGGCAGGCCATGCGACTGCTCGAGATGTATCGCAAATCACCAGCCGAATACGAGAGCGTCGCCTCGGGATTTCAGAACCGGTTCGGGTACGCGGTTCTGCCGAGCTGGCAATGGAGCTTCGCGGATGCCGCGACCGTCGCGGCCCGGAACGTCGAAGACCGATTCGTTCTCCTCCCGCCGATCGCGACGGCCTTCGGCCTGCAGGCGCGCATCAGCGACATGTCGGCTGAGCGATCGACGGTCGGATCCGCGTTGTTCGTCGCGCATCAATTGAATCGCCTCCAGGGGACCCGCTACACAGGCTTCCAGATCAGCCGCATGATGGCCCACGGCGATGATGCGGAAGAGGATGAAGCGCTCCCGCTGCACGGGATGGGGTGGGCATTCGACGTGCCATCGAGCACGCTGTCGAAGGGCGACTTGCGGGATCTGAAGTTCATCCTCACGGATCTACGTCAGGCGGGCCTGCTGGCGTATGTCGAAGACGACGGCAACACGGCCTTTCACGTCGTCCGGCACCCCGATCACGCCGCTGGGTTCGAGCAGTTCTACTGGGACGCCATGGCCGGACTCGTGCCCCGGGATGGACCGCGCGCGGCGCTGCTCATTCCAGTACCCTGACAGGATCTTTGGCCCGAGACATCCAGATCGGAATTTTCGCTCTGGCCGGCATGGCCGCCGTTGTCGCGGCCATGCGCACCGCGCAGCCGCTCCCCAATCCAACCATCTCGGCGCTGTTGCTGTTGCTCGTCGTTCTCGCGACCGCGACGGCGGCAAGTCTTCGCGTTGCGGTGTTCGTGTCGGCCATGGCAATGCTCGCGCTGAACTATTTCCTGCTCCCGCCTTTTCACACCCTCACGATTGCCGATCCGCAGAACTGGGTGGCGTTGTTCGTCTTCCTGGCGGTTGCGATCGTCGCGAGCCAGCTTTCCAACGCATTACGGCGGCGAAGTGTTGAATCGGTCGCGAGACAACGGGATCTCGAGAGACTCTATGCGGTGAGCCGATCGGTCCTGCTGGCAGAACATGAAACAGCCATTGGTCACTCCATGGCGCGCGCGATCGCAGATGCCTTCCAGATCCCGGGAGTCGCCCTGTACGACCGGCACACCCAGGAGGTTTATTGGGGCGGCGCCGAAGATCGTCCCGAGCTGCGCGCAAAGCTGGAGGAGGTCGCACGCCACGGAAGGTCTTTTCAGGAGGGCACCACGACGGTTACCGCGATCCGGCTTGGCGGCGCTCCAACTTCGAGTCTCGGCATCGTCGGCGTTACGCTCAACGACACCGTCCTTCAGTCGGTGAGCAACCTCGTAGCAATCGCACTGGAGCGGGCGCGCGGACAGGCGGCGAACGCGCGCGCCCAGGCGGCTCAGGAAAGCAGCGAGCTGCGGGCGGCCGTTCTCGACGCCGCGGCCCACGAGTTCAAGACGCCGCTCACCTCGATGAAAGTGGCGGCTACCGCCCTTGCGCAGCAGATCGACAGCACAGACCCGCGACATGAGCTGATCGAAATCGTCAACGAAGACCTGTCGCGGCTCGAATCGCTCGTGACCGATGCGGTGCAGATGCTTCGCATCGACTCAGGTGACTTCGTCGTCAACAGGGCGCGGCATCGCGTCGCCGATATCATCAACGCCGTCGTCCGGGAATTCGCCCTCGGCTCGACGGCCACGTGCGTCGTGATCGACGCGCCCGCGGACGTGATGGTGGATGCCGATCGGGCGCTGCTGCTGCTCGCGGTCCGGCAGCTGCTGGACAATGCGCTGAAATATTCCCCGCCGACGTCCACTATCGGCGTCCGCGTCGCTCGAAGCGACGATGGCGCGGTCGTCATCGCTGTGCGGAATACCGGTTCCACGATTGCGGAACGGGACGAGGGAGCGCATCTTCGAGCGGTTCTACCGTGGCCGCCGGCGCCGCACAGGTGCCCGGCACGGGCATGGGGCTCGCGATCGTGAAACAGATCGTGCACGCCCACGGCGGCGCGCTGTCGGTCACGAGCAGGACGGTAACGGCACTGAGATCATGCTGTCGCTTCCGAGCGGAGCGCAGCGTGTGAACGCGCGCATCCTCGTGGTGGACGATGACCCGCAGATTCGCCGGGTGATGCGCGTCACGCTGACGACGCAGGGATATGAAGTAGTCGACGCGAAAACCGGTGATGAAGCGCTGGAACAGCTGCGCCACGGCCGCACCGATCTGGTGCTGCTCGACATGAACATGCCCGGCATGAGCGGGCTGGAGTGCTGCCGCCTCATCCGCGCGCAATCGGAGATCGCGATCATCATGCTGACGGTGCGTGACTGCGGAGACCGACAAAGTTGCCGCGCTCGATGCGGGCGCGGACGACTACGTGACGAAGCCGTTCAACACGCCGGAGCTGCTGGCGCGCATTCGCGCCGCGCTGCGGCGGATGCCGACCACACACGGAGCCAGCCGAATCACGCTCGGCGCAGTGCGAAGTCGATTTCGATGCCCGGCAGGTCGATCTCGGGCGGGCGAACCGTTCGGCTGACGCCGAAAGAGTTCGACGTGCTGCGCTATCTCAGCAGCCACCCCAACAAGACGGTGGGCCATCGCGAGCTGCTGCAGGCCGTGTGGGGTCCAGACTATGGCGACGAGGTCGATTACCTGCGCGTCGTCGTCAACCAGCTGCGAAAGAAGATCGAGGCCAATCCCGGCCAGCCTGTCTATCTCCTCACCGAGCCCTGGGTGGGCTACCGGCTCGCCGTCTTAGCTCTCCTAACGAAATTCTGATTCCGCCTTTATGACTTCCTTAGGAAGCGGGCGGTAGCATTGGAACATGCTTCTCGACCTTTTCTACCTGATTGCGGGATGCGCGTTTTTCGTCGCGTCCTGGTTCTTTGTCAAAGCCTGCGAGCGACTCTAATGGACTACATCATTGCCGGCATCGCCGCGGTTTTGATTTTCGGCTACCTGATCTACGCGCTGCTCCGTCCGGAGCGCTTCTGAGGACGCCATGACGACACTCGGTATTTTTCAAGTTCTCTTCTACATCGCCGTCATCGTCGCCTTGACGAAGCCGGTGGGCGCGTTCATGGCAGGGTGTTCCAGGGCGAGCGCACGTTTCTGCATCCGCTCCTTCGCCCGCTCGAGAGGCTGATCTATCGGCTCGGCGGCGTGCGCGAGGAGGTCGAGCAGCACTGGACGCAATACGCTGGCGCGCTGATCGCATTCAGCCTCGCCAAATTCGCCTTCACCTATCTCATCCAGCGGCTCCAGGGATGGCTGCCGCTCAACCCGCAGGGGTTCGGCACGGCGCAGGCGGCGCAGGGCGCGACGACGATGACGCCGGATCTGGCCTTCAACACCGCGGTCAGCTTCATGACCAACACGAACTGGCAGTCGTATGTCGGCGAGACCACGGTGAGCTACTTCGTGCAGATGGCGGCGCTGACGGTGCAGAACTTCACGTCGGCGGCCGCCGGCATCGCCATCGCGATTGCCCTGGTGCGCGGGTTCGCGCGGCACGAGATGAAAACCATCGGCAATTTCTGGGTGGACGTCACGCGCGCGACCGTTTACATCCTGCTGCCGCTCTCCTTCCTCGCGGCGCTGGTCTTCGCGTCACAGGGAGTGATCCAGAACTGGGACCCGTACACGCAGGCGACCACGCTCGAAGGCGCGACGCAGGTGATCGCGCAGGGCCCGGTCGCGTCGCAGGAGGCCATCAAGGAGCTCGGCACCAACGGCGGCGGATTTTTCAACGCGAACTCCGCGCATCCGTTCGAAAACCCGACGCCCTTCACGACGTTTCTTCAGGTCGTCCTGATCTTCCTGATTCCGGCCGGCCTCACCTACACGTTCGGCGTGATGGTGAAAGATCGGCGCCAGGGGTGGTCGCTGCTGGCGGCGATGGCGCTCATGTTCTTCCGTCGGCGTGTTTGCCTCGTATTGGGCCGAGCAGCGCGGCAATCCCATCCTCGCCGCCAGGGAATCGAAACCGCGGCGACGGAGGCGCAACCCGGCGGCAACATGGAAGGCAAAGAAGTGCGGTTCGGCATTGCGCAGTCGGTGCTTTTTGCCATCGTCACGACGGCGCCAGCTGCGGCGCCGTGAACGCCATGCACGACAGCTTCACGCCCCTCGGTGGTCTGGTGCCGCTGTTCAATATTCAAACCGGCGAAGTGATTTTCGGCGGCGTCGGCGCCGGCCTCTACGGCATTCTGCTCTACGCAATCCTGGCGGTCTTCATCGCCGGCCTGATGGTGGGGCGCACGCCGGAATATCTGGGCAAGAAGATCGAGCAGAAGGAAGTGAAGATGGCGATGCTCGCGCTCATCGCCACCGCGGCGAGCATCCTGGTCTTCACCGGCGATGAGCGCCGTGCTCGAGTTCGCGAAGGACAGCTACTGGAACCCGATGGGGCCGACGACGGCCAACCTCAACAACAGTGGGCCGCACGGCCTGGCGGAAATTCTCTACGCCTATACGAGCGCAACGGGCAACAACGGAAGCGCCTTCGCGGGCATCACGGCGAACACGCCCTGGTACAACCTGACGCTCGGCCTGGCGATGCTCATCGGCCGGTTCCTGTTCCTGCTGCCGCTGCTCGCTGCGGCCGGCAGCCTCGCCGCCAAGAAACAGATCCCTGTGACGTCGGGCACGCTGCCGACGCACGGACCGCTGTTCGTCGGCCTGCTCGCCGGCACCGTGGTCATCGTCGGCGCGCTGACGTTTTTCCCGGCGCTGTCGCTGACGCCGATCGTCGAGCACTTCCTGATGAACGAGGGACGACTCTTCTCGCTGGCATTGCCGGTTCTCGTGGAGCTTCCATGGCTGTAATGACACCCACGTCCGGCGTCCACACCACGGCCCGCGCCGCGGCCCGGACGACGACCTCGCTGCTCCCGCAGAAACTCGCGCGGTCGCGGCCGCTGTTCGATCCGCAGATCGTGTCGCGCGCGCTGCGCGAGTCGTTCGTCAAGCTGAATCCGGTGACGCTCGTCAAGAATCCGGTGATGTTCGTCGTCGAGGTGGGCGCCGCGCTGACGACGGTGTTCGTCGTCCGCGACATCGCCACGGGCGCCGGCAATATCGCGTTCGGTGTGCAGATCTGCGCTGTGGCTGTGGTTCACGGTGCTGTTCGCGAATTTCGCCGAGGCGATGGCCGAAGCGCGCGGCAAGGCGCAGGCCGACACGCTGCGCAAGACGAAGACCGAAGTCATCGGCAAGAAGATCGTCAACTACGGGAAGGTCGAGCAGGTACCGGGATCGAGGCTTCGCGCCGGCGACATCGTGCTGTGCGAGGCCGGCGACATCATTCCCGGCGACGGCGAGGTCATCGAAGGGGTCGCGTCGATCGACGAGTCCGTGATCACTGGTGAAAGCGCGCCGGTCATCCGCGAGTCGGGCGGCGATCGCAGCGCCGTGACGGGCGGCACGCGCGTGTTGTCGGACTGGATCAAAGTGCAGCATCACCTCGAATCCCGGCGAAACGTTCATCGATCGCATGATCGCGCTCGTCGAAGGGGCGCAGCGACAGAAGACGCCGAACGAGATCGCGCTGAACATCCTCATCGCCGGGCTGACGCTGATTTTCCTGCTTGCCGTGGCTACGCTGCAGCCCTTTGCGGCCTACAGCATCGCCGCTGCCGGCGCCGGAGTGGAACCGAGCGTCGCCGTGCTCGTGGCGCTGCTGGTCTGTCTCATCCCGACGACCATCGGCGGCCTGCTGTCGGCGATCGGCATCGCCGGCATGGACCGCGTGATGCAGCACAACGTGCTCGCCATGAGCGGCCGGGCGGTCGAGGCGTCGGGCGACGTGCACACGCTGCTGCTCGACAAGACCGGAACCATCACGCTCGGCAACCGGCAGGCGGTCGAGTTCGTGCCGCTGCCCGGGCGTCCAGGAATCGGAACTGGCAGATGCCGCCCAGTTGTCGAGCCTCGCCGACGAGACACCCGAAGGGCGCTCCATCGTCGTTCTCGCCAAGCAGAAATTCCAGCTGCGCGGCCGCGACGTCGCCGACAAGTCGGCCCATTTCATCGCCTTCACCGCGCACACGCGGATGAGCGGCGTCGATCTCGAAGGCCGGCAGCTTCGCAAAGGCGCGGGCGACACCATCATGGCGTTCGTCAAGGAACGCGGCGGCGACGTGCCCCAGCAATTCACCGAGGCAACCGAACGGATCGCCCGCACCGGCGGCACGCCGCTCGCGGTGGCCGACGGCCAGCGGCTACTCGGCGTGATTCATCTGAAGGATGTCGTCAAGGGGGGCATCAAGGAGCGCATCGCCCAGCTGCGCCTGATGGGGATCCGCTCGGTGATGATCACCGGCGACAACCCCCTGACCGCCGCGGCCATCGCCAGCGAAGCCGGCGTGGACGATTTTCTCGCGCAGGCCACGCCCAAGGACAAGCTGGAATACATCAAGCGCGAACAGGGCGAGGGGCGGCTCGTGGCGATGACCGGCGACGGCACGAACGACGCGCCCGCGCTGGCTCAAGCCGACGTCGGCGTCGCGATGAACAGCGGAACGATGGCCGCGAAAGAAGCCGGCAACATGGTCGACCTCGACAGCAATCCGACCAAGCTGATCGAAGTGGTGGCGATCGGCAAACAGCTGCTCATCACACGCGGCGCGCTGACGACGTTTTCGATCGCGAACGACGTCGCGAAATATTTCGCGATCATCCCGGCGATGTTCATGACGACCTATCCGGCGCTCGGGGCGCTGAACATCATGGGGCTGCACACGCCGCACAGCGCGATTCTGTCGGCGGTGATCTTCAACGCGCTCATCATCATCGCGCTCGTCCCGCTGGCGCTGCGCGGCGTGAAGTACCGCCCGCAGGGCGCGGCCTCGATGCTGCGCCGCAACCTGCTGGTCTACGGCGTCGGCGGCATCATCGCGCCGTTCCCGGGCATATGGGCGATCGATCAGCTACTCGTTTTACTGAGGTTGGCATAGACCATGTGGACACATATCGCACCGGCATTCCGCATCACGCTCGTCATGACCGTCATCACCGGGCTGATTTACCCGGCATTGGTAACCGGCGATCGCGCAGGTGTTGTTTCCGTCGCAGGCCAATGGTTCGCTCGTCACCGTTGACGGCAAGGTGGTGGGATCGACGTTGATCGGTCAGAACTTCACGAAGCCGGAGTACTTCCATCCGCGGCCGTCGCATGCCGGCTCGGGATATGACGCGTCGCTCTCGAGCGGGTCGAACTTCGGCCCGACGAATCAGAAACTCGTCGACCGCGTCAAGGCGTCGGTGGAGCAGTACCGCACCGAGAACCCGGACTACACCGGACCCATTCCTGCCGACGCCGTCACCGCGTCCGGCAGCGGGCTCGATCCGCACATCAGCCCCGCCAACGCAGAGATTCAGGCCGCGCGGGTGGCACGCGCGCGCGGTCTCGACGTCGCAGCCGTCCGGCAGACGATTGCCGAGCACACCGAGCAGCCGTGGCTCGGCTTCATCGGCGAGCCGCGCGTCAATGTGCTGAGCCTGAATGTCGCGCTGGACGCGCGATGAGCACACATGACGTTTCGGACAGAAGCTGATCGCCAGCTATCTCGTATTCGTCGCCGCGATCGGGCTTATCGGCGGCGTGGAGCATCTGGCAGCTCGACAAGGCGGGCGCGGTGTCGCAGCGCATTCTTTCGGAAAACTACGAATCGGTCATCGCCGTCCAAATCATGCAGGAAAGCCTCGAACGGCAGGACTCCGGCGCGCTGTTCGCACTGCTCGGCGAGGCAGAGCGGGCGGAGCGCCAGATTGCGGAGAACCGCCGGCGCTTCGACGAAGCGTTTGCGCGCGCCGCCGCCAACGTCACCGAACCGGGAGAGCAGCAGATCGTCGACGACATCCGGCGAACGAAAGCAGGCTTACCATCACGCCATCGACAGACGAGCCGACTATTTCAGACGAGCTCGAGCCGCTGTTCCATCATTTGCGCGACGACCTGGACCGCCTGCTCCAGCTCAACCAGACCGCGATGCTGCGCAAGTCCGCCAGATGCGCAGCGGGTGACCCATCGAGCGCTGATGATGACCGTGGTGGTCGCCGGCGCCTTGGTTGCCGTCGGGTTCGCGCTGGCATTCGTGCTCTCGGCGCGCATCGATCGCGATGCCGAGCGGCTGAAGACCGAGTTCGTCGGCATCGCGTCGCACGAGCTCCGGACGCCGCTGAACACGCTGCAGATGGGCATCCAGCTGCTGCAGGAGCAGCTCGCCGGCAGCGCCACGGAGCGCCAGCGCGAGATCCTGCAGATGTGCCGCCAGGACGCCACCCGCCTCGAGCGGCTGGTCACCGATCTGCTGGACCTGTCGAAGATGGAGTCCGGGCGTATGAAGCCGACGCTCGTGCCAGTGCCGGCGGCGACACTGATTCGCAACGCGCTCGAGCCGAGCCGCCCGCGCATCGAGGCGGCGCATCTCGAGCTGGCGAACGGACATCGCCGAACCCCTGCCCGTCGTCATGGCCGACGCCGCGCAGATCGAGCGGGTGTTCGCGAATATCATCTCGAACGCCGTCAACGCGACGCCGACCGGGGGACGTATCTCGGTGGCGGCGCGCAAGACGCCTGACGGCGTACAGATATCGGTTGCCGACACCGGCCGCGGCATTCCGCGCGAATACCTGGGCCGGGTGTTCGAACAGTTCGTCCAGGTGCCCGGATCGCCAACCGGAGGCACGGGGCTCGGGTTGTCGATCACCCGCCGCATCATCAACGCGCACGGCGGATCGATCGCCGTCGAGTCGGAGCTCGGCAGGGGCGCAACATTGACATTCACGCTTCCCGCCTCGGGGTGAAGCCAGCATAAATGGCAGATCGGCAGATTGTGAGATGGGCATGAGCACACGCGTGTTGGTGATCGACGATGAGCCGAATGTCCGCCGGATGGTCCGCATCGCGCTCGAGGCGGACGGCTACCAGGTGGAGGAGGCAGCCGACGGCGCGGCTGGACTCGAGATGTACGGCGACGGCTCGCGCTTCGACGTCGTGCTGCTCGATCAGAAGATGCCGGGCATGGACGGCATCGAGACCCTGCGCGAGATCCGGCGCCGCAAATCCGACGCCCCGGTCGTCATGGCAACCGCATACGGTTCGCTCGAGCTGGCCGTCGACGCCATGAGAGCCGGCGCGACGGATTTTCTGAAGAAGCCGCTCACGCCTGATCTCCTGCGCGGTGCCTTGCTCGCGGCCCTGGGGAAACGCACACCGCCAGCGCCGCAGAACGTCCCGATCTCGTCCCGGCCGGAACCAGTTCCGGCAGACCTGTGGACCGTGAATGGATTTTTCATTCGCGCGCTGCCCGCCGATGACATCGGCCCGGCGAATGAGCACAGATTTACGGTCAGACACGCCGGCAAAGGTCCCAACGGCGACGTCGTGGTCGCCATCAGCGAGGCGGAAATGTCGCGCATCACGCGGCTCACCAGGCGACCAATGCCTCCCGGCAGGCCGTTCTGGCGGCAGCAGGCCGAGCGGGCCCTGATGAACTTCTTGTTCCTCGAGGCCACGCTTCCTCCAGACGGTCGGCTGGCTGTCAATCGTCTGTCCGATGAAGCTGTGCTGCTCGCGCGAAACTGGGCCGGCAAGTGATGGGCGACCGATCCCAGTCGCTCAGGCGCCCCGATCCTGACGCGCTGCTCGCCCGCGTGCAGGCGGATGAGCGCGCGGAGCGTCGCGGCCAGCTGAAAATCTTCCTCGGATATGCGCCGGGCGTCGGCAAGTCCTTCCGGCTGTTCGCCGAAGCGCGCCGCCGCCGCGATCGCGGCGAAGACGTCGTCGTCGCGGCGATGCAGCCCACGCATGACGAAGATGTCGAAGCGATTTCCCGCACGCTCGAGGCCATTCCCACGCGCGACATCGGCGGCGTCCCGGTGATCGACATCGACGCGGTGCTCAGACGCCGGCCTCAGGTCTGCATCGTCGACGGGTTGGCCTATGACAATCCCCCTGGAAGCCGGCATGCGAAGCGCCATGAAGACGTCGAGACGCTGCTCGCGGCAGGCATCTCGGTGCTGACGTCGCTCAACCTCGAATACATCGACGAGCAGCAGGCGTTCGTCGAGGCGATCACCGGCCGCCGGCGGCGCCACACCGTGCCGCAGGCATTCGTGCAGCACGCCGACGAAGTGGTCATTGTCGACGCCCCGCCGGAAGCGGCGACGCCGGAGCACGCCGACCAATCTATCGAAGCTGCGGCAGCGCGCCCTCCTGCTCACCGCCGACGTCGTCGACGCGCAACTCGAAGCCTATCTGCGGATGAACCGCATCGAGTCCACGTGGGGCACTCAGGAGCGCATACTCGTCTGCATGACGCCGCGCGCCAACGCGGCGGCGATGCTGGCGAGCGGGCGGCGGAATGCGGATCGCTTTCACGGCGAGCTGTTCGCGATTTACGTCAACCAGGCCAACCTCACGGCCGAAGATCGCATGGCGCTCGACCGCAACGTCATGCTCGCCAAGGCGCAGCAGGCAGACATCGACATCCTCGACGCCAGAGACCCCATCGGCGCCATCCTGGATTACGCGCGCCGCAAAGGCATCACGCAGCTGTTCGTCGGCCACAATCTGCAGAGCGACTGGAAGAGCAAGCTGACCGGCACGCTGCTCGATCGCCTGATCGCCGAGGCCGACGGCATAGACGTCCGCGTGTTTCCGCACTGATGACAGAGACAGGCCCGCACGCCGCGGACGCCTGAAGGTGTTCCTCGGATATGCCGCAGGGGTGGGCAAGACGTATCAGATGCTCACCGAAGCGCACGAGCTGAAAGCGGCTGGCGTCGATGTCGTCATCGGCTACTTCGAGCCGCACGGCCGTCAGGACACCATCGCGCTCACCGAGGGACTCGAGACGATTCCACGCAAGGTCGTCGAATACCGCGGCGCACGCCTCGAGGAAATGGACACCGACGCGATCGTCCGGCGCCGGCCGAGAGCGGTCGGTCGTCGACGAGTTTCCGCACTCCAACGTGCCCGGCTCCGGCCGCGACAAACGACTGGGAAGACGTGCACGCCCTGCTCGACGAGGGCATCGACGTGCTGACGACGATGAACGTGCAGCATCTCGAGAGCCTGAACGATCAGATATGGCAGAGCACCGGCGTGCGCGTGCGCGAGACGATCCCGGACTGGGTGCTGAAGGCGGCCGACGAAGTCGTGATGGTGGATCTCACCCCGGGCGCGCTGATCAACAGACTGAAGCGCGGCGTCGTGTATCCCGGCCGACAAGGCCCAGAAAGCGCTGGAGAACTTCTTCCGCGAGCCGACACTGGTCGCGTTACGCGAGCTCGCGATGCGGCAAACCGCGCACGCCGTCGAAAGCCGCCAGCACCGAAGAGAGCGCCGGCGCGCGCGAGCCGGCAGGCGCGATCTTCAGCCAGCCGCCGAGCGCGTCCTGCTCCTGATCGAGCCCGATCCCGTCGAGCGCGGCGCTCATTCGACGCGCGCGGCGCGTCGCCGACTACCTGCACGCCGACTGTCTTGCCGTGTATGTCGGAGTCGCGCGCCGATCTGAGCGATCTCGAGCGCGGTGCAGCGGGACACGCTCGAACGCCAGCTCAACTTCGCCCGCGCTCTGCAAATCGACACGCGGGTGATCGAAGGGACCGACACCGCAGCCACGCTCGTCAATTTCGCGCGCATCAACGGCGTTACGCAGATCTTCGTGGCGCGCCAGGCCGGCGATCGCTTGAGCTCCATCTTCCGACGCGGGCTCGTGCAGCGCATCGTCGGTCTTGGCTGCCGACATGCAGGTGACGATCGTCGCCGATCGTTCGAATCGACGGCCCATCACGTAGTTCCCCGGCGCTATTGACACGATCGACGCAACGTCGTAGGTTGAGGGACACACCCCGTTGACCGCTTACCGTCTCTCACTCCAGCGACGCTCCAGACTACACAATTGGTTCTTTCAAGGCATGCGGCAGGTCCCCGAAGGGCCGCACGCACCGCCGGTGCATCAAGCTCCGTGGTGGAAGGTCATGTGCCTCACGGGGGTCGATTACTTCTCGACACTTGCGTATCAGCCGAGCATCGCGTTTGCGGCCGCCGGCCTGCTTTCGCCGATCGCCACGCTCGTCCTCGTTCTGCTCACGCTGTTCGGCGCTCTGCCGATGTATTACCGGGTTGCCGAGTCGAGCCCGCACGGTCAGGGCAGCATCATGATGCTCGAAGCGCTCTTCCCCCGCTGGAAGGGCAAAGCGGTCGTCCTGATTCTGCTTGGATTCGCCGCCACCAGCTTCGTCATCACGATTACGCTGTCGGCGGCAGACGCGACGGCTCATCTTGTCGAAAATCCGCTCTTCCCTGAAGCGTTCCACCGCCCCGTGCTCGTGACGCTCGGACTGCTACTCGTCCTGGGCGCCGTCTTTCTGCGCGGCTTCGGCGAGGTCATCGGCACCGCCGTAATCATCGTCGCGGTCTACCTCTCTCTCAACCTCGTCGTCGTGCTCACGGCACTCCGGGAGATCTGGACGCACCCGGAAGTCCTCACCGGATGGCAGTCGCGAGCTCTCGATCTCCACGGCAGCCCGCCGATGATGTTGCTGGCGGCGCTGATCGTGTTCCCAAAACTCGCGCTGGGGCTCTCCGGATTCGAAACCGGCGTCGCGGTCATGCCCCTCGTGGCCGGCGACCCGGACGACACCGAACAGACTCCGAAGGGGCGCATCCGTAACACGAAGAAGCTGCTGCTCACGGCGGCGGTGATCATGAGCGTCCTGCTGATGGCCAGCAGCGTGGTTACAACGGTCCTCATCCCCGGGCCGTTGATGATGCCCGGAGGAGCTGCGGCCGGACGCGCGCTGGCCTATCTCGCGCATGCGCATCTGGGCAGCGTCTTCGGCACGATTTTCGACGCGGCGACGGTGGCGATGTTGTGGTTCGCCGGAGCATCGGCGCTCGCGGGCCTGCTCAACCTCGTGCCACGCTACCTGCCTCGTTACGGCATGGCGCCGGAGTGGGCGCGTGCCAACCGTCCGCTGATCGTCATATTCACCCTCATTACCTTTGTCGTCACGATCGCGTTCAACGCCGACGTCGAAGCACAGGGAGGGGCCTATGCGACCGGCGTGCTGATGCTGATTTCATCGGGCGCCGTGGCGGTTGCTGTCATGCAGTGGGAGCGGCGGCGGCAGGCCGTCCGCTACACGGTGATCGCCGCCATTTTTCTCTACACGACGTTCGTCAACATGACGGAGCGCCCCGAAGGTCTGAAGATTGCGTCGATCTTCATCGTGACGATCATCTGCACCTCGCTTGTGTCGCGGGTGCTGCGATCGACCGAGCTGCGCGTGCAAGGGGTGCGCGCAGACATGACCGCCCAGGAGTTTCTGCGGGAGGTTGCCCAGGCTCCCGTCCGCATCATCGCCAACCGGCCCGATTCCGGTCTGCCGGACGAATACGAACACAAGCTGCGCGAAGCCCAGGACTCGCACCATCTTCCGCCGGAGACGCGCGTGTTGTTCGTCGAAGTACAACCGTCGGACGCCTCCGAGTTCAGCGAGGTGCTCAACGTGCATGGCGCAGCCGTCGCCAACCATCATGTCCTTCGCTGCGCGAGTCCCGCCATTCCGAATGCCATTGCCGCGCTGCTGTTGTTCATACGCGATGAGACCGGGCAGATTCCCCACGCCTATTTCGGGTGGACGGAGGGAAACCCGATCGCGTATCTGCTGAAGTTCCTCGCGTTCGGCGAAGGGGACACCGCGCCGGTCACGCGCGAAGTGCTCCGGCAGGCCGAGCCAGACCCTAAACTGCGGCCGCGCATCCACGTCGGGTAACTCACTCGATCGATTTGACACTCCAAAGGAATCGGCGTAGCGTGACGCTGCTTGCCTAAATTCCGCGCCACACGCGGAATGCGGGGGATCCAACCGGGCGCACCGCGCGCCCAGGGGCGAATGGGTGGCAACACCCGAGGACACTTCCGAGTCCGAGCCCGTCAGCTAACCCCGCCGGCATTAACGGAAGGGTCATGGCACCGCGAAGCGTTCCCCCGGCTCATCGTCAATCCGCGACACCGGCGCTGAAAGAGTGGTTCTTCCACGGTATGCGCCCTCCCGAAGGGCCGCACGCCCCGCCTGTTCACCAGGCCGCCTGGTGGAAAGTCATGTGTCTCACCGGCGTCGACTATTTTTCGACGCTCGGTTATCAGCCCGGAATCGCGTTCCTGGCCGCGGGCGCGCTCGCTCCGCTGGCCACGCTGTTTCTCGTCATCCTGACGCTCGTCGGCGCGCTTCCGGTCTACAACCGCGTCGCCGAAGCGAGCCCGAACGGCCAGGGCAGCATCTCGATGCTCGAAGAAATGCTGCCGCGATGGCGGGGCAAGGCGTTCGTGCTCGTCCTGCTCGGATTCGCCGCAACCGATTTCATCATTACGATCACCTTGTCGGCGGCCGACGCGACGGAACACATCATTCACAACCCGTTCGTCCCGCACGCGCTCGATCATCCAGTCGGCGTTACGCTTGCGCTGCTCGCCGGGCTCGGCGCGGTGTTCCTGAAGGGATTCCGCGAAGCCATCGGCCTCGCCGTGGTCATCGTCTTCGTCTATCTCGGCCTCAACGTCGTGCTGCTGGCGGTGAGCGTAAAAGAGGTCCTCACCCACCCGGAATATTTTCCACGGTGGACGCAGGCCCTGGTGACGCAGCACAGCAATCCAGCGATGATGCTGCTCGTCGCGCTGCTCCTGTTCCCGAAGCTCGCGCTCGGCTTGTCCGGATTCGAAACGGGCGTCGCCGTCATGCCGCTGGTTGAAGGAGACCCCGGAGACTCGCCTGAGCGCCCGGCCGGACGGATCCGCAACACCAAGAAGATGCTGCGCACCGCCGCGCTCATCATGAGCGTGCTGCTCCTGGGAAGCTCGGTGGTGACGACACTCCTGATTCCGCCCGAGGCGTTCGCCGCCGGCGGCGAGGCGTCGGGGCGGGCGCTCGCCTACATCGCACATCACTATCTCGGCGAAATCTTCGGAACCATCTACGACGTCAGCACGATAGCGATCCTCTGGTTCGCGGGGGCATCGGCGATGGCCGGGCTGCTCAATCTGGTGCCCCGCTACCTTCCGCGCTACGGCATGGCGCCGGAATGGACCCGGGCGACGAGACCGCTCGTCACGCTTTTCACCGGCGTCGGATTCCTGATCACGATTATTTTCAACGCCGACGTCGTCGCGCAGGGAGGCGCATATGCGACGGGCGTCCTCGTGCTCATGACGTCGGCCGCGCTCGCCGTCACTCTCCTGATGCTCAAGGCGCGGCGGAACTGGTACCTGTTCGCGGTGATCACGGCGATCTTCATCTACACAACGATCACCAACGTCATCGAGCGCCCCGACGGCGTGCAGATCGCGACGTGGTTCATCGTGACGATTATCTTCACGTCGCTGATCTCACGCGTGCTCCGCTCCACCGAGCTGCGCGTTCAGGGGGTGAGGGCCGACCCGCTGGCCGAGCGGTTCCTGAGCGATGTGGGGGACGCCCCGGTGCGCATCATCGCCAATCGGCCGGATTCGGGTCTGCCCGACGAATACGCGCGCAAGCTGCGCGAGGCGCAGGAGTCGCACCATCTGCCTCCGGAAACACGCGTGCTGTTCGTCGAGGTCAAGCCGTCGGATGCGTCGTTGTTCAGCGAGGTGCTGGTGGTCGAAGGCGCTGATGTCGGCGGGCACCACGTGCTACGTTGCGCGAGCCCGGCGATTCCGAACGCCATCGCCGCGCTGCTGCTGTTCATCCGCGATCGCACCCACCGGATTCCTCATGCGTATTTCGGCTGGACGGAAGGCAATCCGATTGCCTATCTCCTCAAATTCCTGGCATTTGGAGAGGGAGACACCGCACCGGTGACGCGCGAAGTGCTCAGGCAGGCGGAGCCCGATCCGGAGCTTCGCCCCCGTGTGCATGTGGGGTGAAACCCTTCCGATCGGCTAGCGCGCTTCGGGCGATGCTTCGAGGTTGGCCTGGGCGTCTTCGCGCGAATCGGCAAGACGGAAGGCGCGGAACCGCTGCTCGAGCCACGGATTCAGGCCCTCGCCCCGGCGCTCCAGCAGCTCCGCGAAACACGCATCGGTCAGCCGTTTGAAATGATCGGCATGCCTCACCGCGGCACCGCTGAGCGCGTACCACACATCGGCGAGATCGCCATCTTCGAAACTTTGAAAGCGAGGATCAGCCATATTCCCCATTGGTGCAACGGGTGTGCCCGCTCCGCCACTTGAGTCCTCACGCGGTTCCGGGTTCCTGGTTCCTCGTTCCAGGTTCTGGTTCTGGGTTCCAGGTTCTGCGTTCTGCGTGCCAGGTTCGGTTCAGGTTCGAGTGACGCGCGAACCATGAACGCGGAACCGGAACGTGGAACCCGGAACGTGGAACGTGGAACCCGGAACCTGAGAGTTCTAAGGGTATTTCGTCACCATTGAAACATTGACGGATTGAAAGATTGAATCTTCCTGACAATCTTCCAATCCGCCAATCTTCCAATAGTCGGACGTACTGATCCACTCCAGGTTATGGTGAGCTTGATCGCGAAAGGGCTTGTCGATGAATGGGAGGTGGCGGGCTGTGAGCTCGCACCACGGTCGCGGATGTTGCGGTCGGCGGGCTGTATTTCGACCTCGAGCGGATCCGGGTACAGTTCTATGAATTCACGCACCACCGGTTCCGGATCGAGACCGATGGCTTCTGCGTATGAGCGGATGAACGATTTGCGGAAAATGCCCGAGGGCCACCGCGAGACATCGCCGCGCTCGAGTCCCTCGAGGAGCGGGATGCTAATCTTTGTGCTTTCGGCAATCGACTTGAGATGAATCTGCCGGCGCTCACGTTCGTGGCGCAGCCGGCCGCCAAAAGACTGCATGGAATCTCCGAGAGGAGTAAATGACAGGGGCACCACACGTAATGGTGATGCCCCTGCTTGCGTCGTCGGCCCAGCTCCCCCAGCTCACGGACCTGCCGTGTTTTGATTAAGCCGACGACGCGCCGGTTGCTGTGGCAAGTCGTGTGCCGTCCAAAATGCCCCTTAAATGGCCGAAATTGAGGGGTTCAGCGTGTAATTTTTTCCCTGATCCTGAAACTTTTTCCGCGTAGGCTCGGGCCGAACCGCGTGTCTGGCCCCTCAGCGCCCCGAAAAAATCGGGCACGGTTAATGCTATTCCTATCAACAGAAGAGCAAGGTAGAGCGCGACCGGGGCCGCGCGGCTACATACGAAGGGAGAATTCAGTTATGCAGGTCCGTCGCATTGCTAACGTCCTCACCGTGGGAATCATCGTCGTAGGAACGACGACCGCGTGCGCCACGAAGAAGTTCGTTCGCCAGGAAGTCGAAACCGTCGGAACGCGAGTCGAAACCCTGTCTCAGTCGCTCGAACAGACCCAGGAGGCCACACGCCAGAACGGCACGCGCATCACGCAGGTCGATGCCAAGGCCGATCAGGTTGGCATCTGGGCCAAGGAAGCGCAGACATCGGCCGCCACCGCCAATACGGCCGCCAGTGCGGCATCCGCGCGGATCGACGCTGTGGACGCGCAGAACAAGCGGCTCGTCTACGAAGTCGTCATCAGCGAAGATCAGGGCCAGTTCAAGTTTGGTTCGGCGGCGCTGCCCGAGGGTGTCCAGAGCCGCATCGACCAGATGATCGCGGATCTCAAGTCCAACCCCCGCGGGGCCTACGTTGAAATCGAAGGTCACACCGATTCGAGCGGCGATACGATGACAAACCGCCGCATCGGCGAACAGCGTGCCGAGGCCGTGAAGCGCTATCTCTATGAGACGCATCAGGTCCCGCTGCACAAGATCAACGTGATCAGCTATGGCGAAGACAAGCCCGTGAGCCCGAACAAGACGCGTGAGGGCCGCGCGCAGAATCGCCGGGTGGTCATTCGAATCCTCGCGTAGAGCCAAGAAGCGGAGAGCAGAGAGCAGCGGGCTGGGCCCCTGCTCTCGCGCCACGCCCCCGCACTGTCGGACCCCCCACCTGTCGCACCGCGCCCCTAACGCACCCTGAGAAAATCCAACTTTCCGTTGTATTCTGAACACTCATGCGTGTCCTTATTGTGGAAGACGATGCGGCCGCCAGGCGTGGGCTGACGGAACTGGTCCGCGCCTGGGGGTATGACGCAGAGGGCGCGGCGGACGGCCAGGAGGGCCTCGAAAAAATTACGCTTTACCGCCCGTCCGCGGTGCTCGCCGACATGGTCATGCCCCGCATGGACGGCCTTGAACTGCTTCGTCAGGTCAAAGATCGCCTCTCCGAGATCACATTCGTCCTGATCACTGCTCAGGGCAGCGTCGATACGGCTGTCTCGGCGATGAAAGAAGGCGCGTACGACTACCTGACGAAGCCCGTAGACCCACAGCGCCTCCGTACCCTTTTGACACACGTCGCCGAGCGGGAATCGGCGCTCCGCGACGTGGCCGGCCTTCGACGGCAGCTCCAGGAACACGGCCGTTTCGGGGAAATGGTGGGCAACGCCCCCGCGCTCCGCTCGGTCTACCGGGTGATCGAGCAGGCGGCGCCGACCGCGGCGTCGGTCTTCGTATACGGCGAATCAGGCACCGGCAAGGAGCTCGTTGCCAAGACCATTCATCAGCTCAGCGGGCGTGCCAAACATCCGTTCGTCGCCATCAACTGCGCCGCCATTCCCGAGTCGCTCCTGGAAAACGAGCTCTTCGGCCACGAACGCGGTGCGTTTACCGGCGCCATGGACAGGCGGCCAGGATGTTTCGAGCTTGCCCATACCGGCACGCTCTTTCTGGATGAGATCGCCGAGGTATCGTCGGCCATCCAGGCGAAGCTGCTGCGCGTCCTGCAGGAGCGCACCGTGCGCCGCCTTGGCGGCCAGAAAGAACAGGCCGTCGACGTGCGGCTGGTGGCCGCCACGAACGTGGACCCGGCGAAGGCGGTTCAGCAGGGCAAGCTTCGAGAAGATCTCTACTACCGCATCAACGTCATCGGCATTTCCGTGCCCCCGCTCCGCGACCGCGCGGAGGACATCCCGCTTCTGGTCGAAACATTCATCAGCGAGTTCAACGAGCGCAACGGCAAGGCGGTAAGAGCGCTGTCGCCGGACGCGATTCGCGTGCTGCAGCGGTATACATGGCCGGGGAACGTCCGCGAGCTCCGCAACGTCATCGAGCGCGCGGTCATCCTCAGTCCGGGAGATTTCGTCGAGGCCGCCCACTTGCCGCCGGACCTCTCGGGGCCCCCTCCCCCGTCGGTGAAATCGGCGGGGCTCACGGCGGGCATGACGGTCGACGAAGCGGAGCGGCGCCTCATCGAGCTGACGCTTGCCCATACGCACGACAATAAAACCCGCGCTGCCGAGATTCTGGGCGTTACAGTAAAGACGCTGCACAACAAGTTGAAGCGGTTCCGGCGGGAAGCTGAAAAGACCTGACCGACACATGCGCGTCAGCCTTAGAGCCAAGCAGACGGCCGCGGTCACCACGCTCATCGCGCTCGCGATGACCGCGCTCAGCCTGCAGCATCTCGCGAATCTCGCTCGGGTCGGCCTCGAAGACAGCCGTGGCATCGGGGAGCTTCTCGGCCGGATGATCTACCAGCGCGCCCGCGACGCGATTGCCGCCGGCGGCGATCCCGAATCGGCGCTGCGCACCGACCAGGGGATCCGTTCCATTCTGGAGTCCACCGCCGGCTACGCCCAGAACGTGACCTACGCCGCAGTTGTCGACAACGACGGCCGCGCCATCACGCACAGTTTTCCTGCCGCCGAAGGTCAGAAGATCGAGCCTGGAGAAAACCTGGCCGCCGTTCTCGATCGCGACACCTTGACGCAGATTCGAACCATTTACGCCGACCGCGCGCTCGAGGTCGTCCTGCCGCTCGAGTTGGGCGACTCCCCCTTCGGCGCCATCAGAGTGGGCCTGTCGCCCGTGCTGATTCGCAACGATCTGACGCAGGCCCTGCAGCCCATGTTGTGGACGACGGCCCTGCTGTCGGCTGCGGCCATACTCGTCGGGCTCGTGCTGGCGACTCGCATCCTGCGGCCGATTCACGTCATCAACAGCGGCCTGATGAAGCTCGGCCGCGGCGAAAAAGTCGGCAGCATCGATCTGCCCCCGGATGAGGAGCTCGAAGGGGTTGGAGAATCGTTCCGCGCCATCAGCGAAAGGCTTGCTGCCCGGTCGCTGGGCCGGCTGATGGCGGGCGTGACGCACGAGGTGAGAAACCCGCTCAACGCGATGGCGATTCACCTCGAGCTCGTGCGGGAGCATCTCCACCGGCTGCATCTGAGCGCGCGCACGCCGGTGGGCGCTGTTCTGCGACTGGAAGGGCGCGACGAGCCGCCAGTCGACGTCAGCGGTGCCAACGAGCACATCGACGTCATCGCTGCCGAAATCAAGCGGCTCGACGAAGTGATCACCGGCTTCGTGCGATTCATCCGGCCCGAAGAGCTGCAGCTGCAGCCGGTCGACATTCAGTCGCTGATCAACGAGATCATCGCGCTCGTCGAGCCCGACGCCAAGCGCACCGGCATCATGTGCCGCGGCGAAGTCTCGGGGGCGCTGCCCGACCTGCGCGCCGACCCGGCCCTGCTGCGGCAGGCGCTGCTGAACCTTGCGCTCAATGGATGCCAGGCGATGCCGTCGGGAGGCAAGCTCACCGTGGCCGCCAAAACCGCCAAGGATCGCCGCATCGCGCTCACGATCGAAGATACTGGAGTCGGCATCCCGGCGGACAAGCTGGACAGCATTTTTGATTTGTATTTCACGACCAAGCCGCAGGGCAGCGGCATTGGCTTGTCGATCGTCTACCGGATCGTCCAGCTGCACGGCGGCGAGATCGAGGTGCAGTCGACGGAAGGGCGTGGAACGACCTTCCGGCTGCTCCTGCCGGCAGCTTGAGCGATACTTAGCTAGCCGGTAGCTGGAGAGCAGAGAGCAGAGAGCAGAGAGCAGAGAGCTGATGACGTGGCGTATGTTGACGGCAATCGCGTTCGTGGCGGCAGGTGCGTGCGCCTCGAATCCGGCGTCCAAGGCCGTGCCGCTCGAGATCCCCGATCCTCCGCCGCGCGTGGCCATGGATCCGGTGCCTGCCGTCATCGACGAGCCTCCCGCTGAAAAGCCTGTACCGGCCGTGCAGGCGCCGCCGCGCCCGGTGACGAACACCCCGCCGGCGACGCCCGCCGCATCGGTCGTGCCTCCGTCCACGGCACCGCCGGTCGTCCTGGGCCCGGAGCCGGTGAAGGCGACTCCCCCGCCGGAGTTGCGTCCCGCTCCAGCCGCGGGCAAGACACCAAACCCTGGACAAGTGCGGGAGTCACTCGCGCGGACCAAGCAGAAGCTCGACGCCATCGATCGGCGGCGCCTCAACCCGGGAAAGCGGTCGGATTACGATTCCGCGCGGCGATTCCTGGCGGCGGCCTCGACGGCGCTCAACTCGAACAACCTGCTGCTGGCGGAAAGCTCGGTAGAAAAGGCTGAGACTCTGGCGGATGGCTTGAAGTGATCCTGAGAGTTCAGTGATTCCATTTCCCGCTAACAGTCCTCCATTCCTCCATCATCCCGGCGATTTCACTCAACGTGGCTTTGGAGTCGAGCCGCTGTCCCGTACGTGATTGCGCGCGCTCGGGAATGAGCGTCTGGGTGACGAAGCGATCGAGATCCACTCGCAGCTGGCGGCCCTCGGGTTCGTTCCCCGCGCGAATCCAACCCGCGATAGCGCCGTTCCAGGCGCGGTCGACGTCTCCTGCGCCTCGTGCCGCCACCACCGACCAATAGGTCGCCGGGCGGGAGAGAGGATTACGTTCGAGCTCGTCCTTCACCACCGCCTGCATGGCGGCGTAGGCCTCTTTGCGCGCCGGCGCGGCCTGCATGTCTTCCGCCACACGGGATAAGGTGCTCGCCCACCACTCGACGAGCTTGTCGTACTCAGCGGTCGCCAGGATCGCGCGCGCGGACGGCAGTACCGTCGCGAACATCTCGGCCGCGGCTCCCGCCTGGCGGTCGAGGAGCAGCGCCGAACCGAGCCCGATCTGCCATTCGATCGCTTCCTGCGGCGACAGGCTGCGCGGATTCAGCGAGATCAGCTCGTTGCGAGCCAGTGCCAGGTCCGTAGCGTCATCGGCGCGGCGGAACCGCTCCAGCCGGGCGCGTGCGGCAATCAGCGTCGCCGAGGGCACCGCGTTTGGCTTCGCCTTCGCCGCCGTTGCCGCGGCGATCGATTCGTCGAATTGTCCCAGGTTGTAATACATGCGCGCGCGCTCGAGGTCGCTCTGCGCGGCGGCGGGCCCCGGCCACAGCACGGCGAGGGCCCACACGGCAAGGAGTGCGCGGGTCTTATGTGTCATTACTTCGCATTTGAATTCCTGAATGGTCCGGCTCAAGCCGGACACTACGTACACACCAGACTCCCTGACTCCCGGACTCTCGAGACTCCGAGACTCCGAGACTCCCTGACTCCCCGACTGCCCGACTCTTGAATCAGCTATTATCCCCGTCGAGCATACCGCCGATCGTTCCCAGAATTGATCCTTCCTCCCGCCCGCCGCGCGCGACGCCCGGCACTGCCGCGACAATACGGTTCGCGAGCCGGCTCAACGGCAGCGACTGCAACCATACCTTTCCCGGACCGCGAAGCGTCGCGAAGAACAGCCCTTCGCCGCCGAACAGCGCCGACTTGATCTTCCCCACGTATTGGATCTCGTAGTTGACCGACGGCTGCAGGGCGACGATGCACCCCGTATCGACCCGGATGAGCTCGCCGGGAGCGAGCGTCCGTTCGTGCAGCGTACCGCCGGCATGGACGAACGCCCATCCGTCTCCCTGGAGGCGCTGCATGATGAACCCCTCGCCGCCGAACAAGCCGACGCCGAGCTTGCGCTGAAACGCGATGCCTACGCTGACGCCTTTGGCGGCAGCCAGGAACGAATCCTTCTGCGCGATCAGCTCCCCGCCGACTTCGCTCAGATGCACCGCAATGATCTTCCCGGGATAGGGGGCGCCAAATGCCACTTTCTTTTTCTGGCTGCTGCGGTTGTAGAACACGGTCATGAACAGCGATTCGCCCGTCAGCAGGCGCTTGCCCGCTCCCAGCAGGGCGCCCATGATTCCGGTCTGCTGCTGCGACCCGTCTCCGAACACGGTTTCCATCTCGATGCCGTCGTCCATGTACATCATGCCGCCGGCTTCTGCCACCGTGGCCTCGCCTGGATCGAGCTCGACTTCGACGAACTGCATGTCGTCGCCGTAAATCTTGTAGTCAATTTCATGCATGCCAGCCATGGGGCACCTCGTGTCGAAAATCTAAAATCTAAAATCTAGAATCTAAGATCTAAGAACTAAGAACTAAGAACTGGGAGCTGTGAACTAGAGTCGCGGGTTTCGTGGCTCTGATGGAAGCCAGCCCGCCGGAATGTCGACGTACGAACGGTTCAGATCGCGGACCGACGATACGCCGAGCAACTTCATCGTCCGCATGATGCCGGAGCGCAAGATGTCGATCGCGCGATCGACGCCCGGCTCTCCGGCGGCCGCGAGCCCGTACGCATACGCGCGCCCGATCAGCACGGCGCGCGCGCCGAGCGCGAGCGCCTTGACGACATCGCCGCCGTTGCGGATGCCGCCGTCCACCATGACTTCGATCTGGCTCCCGACTTCAGCCACCACTTCCGGCAGCGACCGGATGCTGGCAGGGACCCCATCGAGCTGCCGGCCGCCGTGGTTCGACACGACCAGCGCATCGGCGCCTTCCTCGACGACGCGGCGGGCATCTTCTGCCGTGTGCACGCCCTTGACGATGACCTTCCCTTTCCAGAGATCGCGTATCCACGTGAGATCGTCCCAGCACACGACCGACTGCTCGAGCGTTTTGCCGACGTCCGCGTATGGCATCGGCCCGCTCGGCAGCAGGACGTTTGGAAATTCCATGAGACCGCCGTCAGACAACATCCCGGCGATCCACGCAGGTCGCGCAAGCATCTGCCCGAGGTACGGCAGGCCCGAAATACCCCGGCTGAGGAGCTCCTTGATGCCATTGCGCAAATCGCGCTCGCGCAATCCGGGCACGCCCGTATCGATAGTAACGACAAGCGCCGTGAAGCCGGCGTCGTGGGCGCGGTGCAGCATCTTGATCGACGCCTCGCGCCCTCCGCACAAATAGACCTGATACCAGGCCGGGCCCGGCGTCGCCGCGCGCACCTGCTCCATCGGGGTACCCGACAGCGTCGAAAGGACGTAGGCGGTTCCGGCTTTTCCCGCCGCGCGTGCCGCCAGCACTTCGCCATTTGGATAAAACATGCGGCTGCTGCCGACCGGGGCAAGGATGAACGGCAGTTCGAGCGGCACACCAAGTACACTCGTCTTCAAATCGACTGAAGGCATCGCGATGGCGCCGCGGGGGCGGAACGTCATCTGCTCGAACGCCTTGACGTTGTCGCGGAGCGTGATTTCGTTGTCGGCGCCGCCATCGATGTAATCGAACACGACCCGCGGGAGGCGACGTTTAGCCATCCTGCGGAGATCGCTGACATTCAGCACGTGAGGTGGTGCAACGCTGCGGGGCATGGTGGGATTCTAAACCACGAAGCCACGCAGGACCACGAAGGCCCGAAGACGCCAAGACGCACCACGAAGACGCGAAGGCCCGAAGACAGGACACGATGCACGCGATCGCCCGATCGCCGCCGGATCCGACGCAAGGCGCCTACTGCACGTGCGAGCCAGAGTCGAGGACCCGACCCGAAGACAGGACACGATGGCGCGATGAAACGCGATGCCGCGACGCTGAGCTCGCTGCCGGCAGACGGATCCGGCAGCCGCGTTGGCGGCGGCCACCACGAAGACCAACCACGAAGCCACCAGAAGCCCCGAAGGCAGAGGTCCGCGAAGACGAAGTCGTAGATCCGAAGACGCAGGCCCGAAGACGCAATGCTCGCATACGTACGCCGCTCCATGCGGCCGATCGCGAAGCGCCTGCTGCACGGTGGCTACGAGATAGCGAAGACGCAGAAGACGAGGAAACGTCATGAGCAGCATGGAACCCGCGAAGGCTGGGCTCCGGCTGCCGGCAGACGGATCCGGCAGCCGCGTTGGCGGCGGCCACCACGAAGACCAACCACGAAGCCACGAAGGCACGAAGACGCGAAGACACACCACGAAGACGCGAAGACGCGAAGACCCGAAGACAGGACACGATGACGCGATGGACGCGATGGCGCGACGCTGACGTCCGCCTTACCATGCGGCCGCCGGATCCGTCTGCAAGGCAGCCGTGCCCGGTGGTCGACGCTGGCGTGGTACATTCTGCGGTGATGCATGACGGCCGGCCATTGCGCCTGGCATTTCTGGGATGCGGCTTCATTACCGAGGTCCACAGCCATCACCTGCGGCGTTTCAAGGGGCGGATTGTGGCGAGCTTCGCCAGCCGCGATCGCGCCAGAGCCGACGAATATTGCCGCAGGTTCGGCGGGGCCGCCAGCTACGCCGACTACACCGCCGCGATTGACGACAAACGGGTCGACGCGGTCGTCGTGGCCGTTCCGCCGCGGTTTCACCTCGACCTCACGCTGCGCGCGCTCGCCGCCGGCAAACACGTGCTGGTCGAGAAGCCCGCATTCCCGAACGCCGGCGATTTCCGCTCGGCGATCGCCGCGCGGGATGCGGCAGGCAAAGTCGTACTCGTCGGCGAAAACGATCACTACAAGCCGCTCATGACGGTACTGCGCGCACTCGTGGCGCAAGGCGCCATCGGCGAGATGGTGTTCGCGCATTTCACCACGATCGCGAAGCGGCTGAAGGCCGCCGGAGACTGGCGCAATGACGAAAACATGGCGGGGGGTGACGCCTTTTTCGAAGAGGGCATCCACTGGCTGCACATGGCCGGGAGTTTCGGGCCCCGCATCGTCTCGATCGACGGCTACCGCCCATCGATCTCGCGCGAAGGGCCGGACACCCGCGTGAAGAGCATGATGGTGGCATTCCGCTACGACAACGACGCTGTTGGCGCCCTCTATTACTCTCGCGAGATCCCGTCGCTCTTCCGCGGACTGCGATTGTCGAAATTGTACGGGCGCAACGGGATCATCACGTTCGAATCGAATGGCGCGTTCGTGCTGGCAAGGGGCAGCGGCGTGCCGCGGCTGGTGTTTCCGGGCTTCCGGGACATCCGGGGATATCGCGCGATGTACGGCGATTTCTATGCTGCGATTACCGAAGGGCGAACGCCGGAAATGAACCTCGAGCGGGCGATGGACGATCATCTCCTGATGGAGGCGGTGTATTCGAGCGTTCAGCGTACGGCGTGATCTCGTCGAGAACGCGCTCCGCCGGCGTCAGGCGACGCGCGTTTCGCTCGTGTCTCCAGGCGCTGGGTGCCGTGGCACCTGATTGGCTGCGAGACTCTCGAGATGATGTCGCACGTGCACCAACTCCCACCCTACAGCCGCGCCGTATACGAGGGCATTTATTGCGAGGTGCCGTTGGCGGCGTACCAGCCACGCCGACAAATTGTAGGCCCCGCACGTCGCGGCAACAAGAAGCGCGAGCGCGTGCGTCCCGGCTTTCAATCGCTCGCAATTTCCGCAGTGAAGAAGAGCTGGGGTCGTCACACAGACGCTCACAGCAAAACCCGTTCCGAGCGCGTTTGCTGAAATTATTGATGAACGGCGCTGAGACTGTAGACAAAAGGCCGCAGCAGGAGGACAAATTGCCGCAGTGTCTGCGCATCCCGGCGTAGCACGGGGGCGCCTCTTATACTTACTTGCGGATGCGGACCCATCGTTACGACATCGTCATCATCGGGAGCGGCGCCGGAGGCGGCACCATGGCGTACGCTCTCGCCGGCAGTTCCGCCCGCATTCTGATCCTCGAGCGCGGCGATTTCGTCCCGCAGGAAGATGAGAACTGGGATCCGGAGGCGGTGTGGAAACACCTGCGCTACCAGTCCAGCGAGCGCTGGATCGACGATCGGGGCCGCGAATTCCGCCCTTACACGCACTATAACGTCGGCGGCAACACGAAATTCTGGGGCAGCGTGCTCTACCGGCTTCGCCGCACGGACTTCGAGGCGGTCGAGCACATGGACGGCATCTCTCCAGCGTGGCCGATCACCTACGACACGCTCGAGCCGTATTACGACCAGGCCGAGCGCATCTATCACGTGCATGGCGAAACGGGGTTGGACCCCACGGAACCGGAGCGCGGAACGTTTCCCCACGAGCCCATTCCCCATTCCGGCGGTATGCCGACGATCGTCGAAGGGCTTCGCGCGCAGGGTCTCCATCCTTCGCCGCTGCCGCTCGGCATCCGCGACGGCTGCATCCTCTGCAACACGTGCAACTCGTTCGCCTGCAAGGTACACGCGAAAAGCGAGGCCGAGGTCTGCTGCGTCCGGCCGGCGCTCGCGCATTCAAATGTCGACCTCTGGACCAACGCCTACGCACATCGGCTCCTCACCAATGCGTCGGGCAACAGGGTCGAAGCGGTGGAAGTCTCGAGACGCGGCGAAACGATCCGAGTGGAGGCATCGACGGTGGTCGTCGCCTGCGGCGCCGTCAACTCGGCGGCGTTGCTGCTGCGATCGGCCAACGGAAAACATCCCAACGGTCTCGCGAACTCGTCGGGCCTCGTCGGCCGCCGCTATATGGCGCATCTGGCGACGATGATGCAGGGGTTCCATCCGCTCTGGAAAAATCCGACAGTGTTTCAGAAGACCGTAGCCATCAACGACTTTTATTTCAGCGGGCCGAATACGCCGTATCCGCTGGGGCAGATTCAGTCGCAGGGGCGCACGCACGGCGTGATGGCACAGACCGTCGTTCCCCAGGTGCCCCTCTCCTGGTATGAGTGGTGGGTCGCGCGAGGCGTCGACTGGCTTGCGATGTCTGAAGACCTCCCCGACGCCGCCAACCGCGTCATCGTCCACAAGAATGGCCGCATTCAGCTGGTGTACCGCCCGAACAACCTGAGGGCGCACAAGATGCTCGTACGGGAGACGCGGCGCATTTTGCGCCGCCTCGGCTTCTGGGTGGTGATGAAACATTCGCATGGCAGCAGGAACACCACGCACCAATGCGGCACGCTCGTCTTCGGCACCGACCCGCGCGCGTCGGTGCTCGATCCGTTCTGCCGTTCGCACGACGTGGACAATCTGTTCGTTGTCGATGCGTCGTTTTTTCCCTCGTCTGCGGCGGTCAATCCGGCGCTGACGATCGCCGCGCAGGCGCTTCGCGTGGCCGATTACATCAGGCAGGAACTATGAGGGCACGTTCGTTCAGCCATGCCGGCATCACCGTATCGGATTTCAACAAGGCGGTGAAGTTCTACTGGGAGGTGTTCGGGTGTCCGCTGGTCGGCGTGGCGGACACGCCGTCCGACCGCGTGCGGAGTTTTTTCGGCGTCGATCACGCGCAGCCGAGCTGCAAGATCGGGTGGATTCGCGTGCCCGGCGGCGGGGTGCTCGAAATCTTCGCGTTCGAGCCGCATCGGCCTCCTGGCCCCGTGCCGTGGAATGGGGTGGGACTCACACACATCTCCTTCAACGTGAAGAACCTCGATAAATGGCACGACTATCTGAGGGGCAAGGGTGTCGAGATCGTCAGCAAGCCGGAGCGCTCCCCGCGCGGCCACTCGTTTTTTTTCGTCAAGGACTTCGACGGCAACCTGATCGAGCTGATGGATCTCGGCTACATGTACCACGTGGTCCACTGGCTCGGGCCGCTCGGTGGATGGATTTTCCGGCGAGGGATGTACAGGAAGTACTACGAAAGTCGAAAGTCGAAAGTCGAAAGTCCAAAGTCCAAAGCGAAAGTGGACCGTCGATGATTTCAGCAGTAGAAGCACTGGAGCGCCTCCAGGAAGGGAACCGCCGATTCGTTGCCAACCTCAGCAATCACGATTTCCTTGCCAACGAAGCGCGCCGCAACGCACTCGCGGCAGGTCAGGAGCCGTTCGCCATCGTACTGGGGTGCTCCGATTCGCGCGTACCCGCGGAGATCGTCTTCGATCAGGGCCTCGGCGATCTGTTCGTCATCCGCGTCGCCGGCAATATCGTCGCGCCGTCGCAAATCGGCAGCGTCGAATTCGCGGCGGAGCAATTCGGGACGCGTCTCGTGGTGGTGCTCGGCCACTCGCAATGTGGCGTCATACTGGCGACGATCGATCAGCTGCGGCGCCAGTTCGCCAGCCCCTCCAAGAACGTCCACTCGATCGTCGATCGGGTCAGACCCGCGGTCGAGGCCCTGCTGGCGACGCCGCTCAGGGATGATCCCGAGGCGCTGTTGAGCGCCGCAGTGAGGTCGAACGTGCGGGCCTCGGCCAATCACCTGCGCCACGGCTCGGCCGTCCTGGAGCACCTGATCGACAAGAACGGCCTCGTCGTCGTCGGCGCCGAATATTCTCTCGAGACCGGGATCGTCGATTTTTTTGACGGCTCGCTCGCGTGACAGACCGGTCTAGTTGACAGTTGATGGCCGTCTGTGTTTTCCTGTCATCCGTGATGTTCGTCCACATCTCGCTTCGCGCCTACCACACCATGCCGCGCATTGGTGTCTGGAGTCACAGACGAAGGTGATGTAGCCGATCGATCCACCGTTTTCGAAAAGGGCCATCACCTCCACCGGGTGATGGCCCTTTTATTTTTTGCGAGCATGGTTATGACATCGAACAACGACGCCGACCGCGACCCGGAACGCCTCAGCGCAGCGCTGAGGCTGGTGCTGACAGCGATACGTCCGCCAGGTGCGGCTGCGCCCGGCCCTGGCGATCCCGGCGCTGGTGATGCCCGGCCTGGGAGACGTGCTGGTGTTCTACGCGCCGCCGCTCGTCATCGCGCGGCTGCTCAGGCATTTTGCCGCCGACGAACCGCTCACCGCCGCAGCTCTGGTTCCTTACGTGCTCACGTTCGCCGGGTTGTGGCTGACCGGCGAAATTATCTGGCGCGCGGCGGTCGTGCTGCTCGCGCGGGCGGAGATCCGCGGCATGGAGGCGCTCTACATCGAAGCGATGGACGAGCTGCTGGCGAAAGACCTGGCGTTTTTCCACGACAACTTCGCCGGCTCGCTGACCAAGCGCGCGCTGGGATACGCGCGCCGATTCGAAGACGTGATGGACGTCATGTCGTTCCAGGTCATCGCCAACGCCATCCCGCTGGCCTTCGTGTCGGTGGTGTTGTGGTCCTACTCGCCGCTGCTCATCATTGCGCTGCTCGGCATGCTGGGGCTGACCTTCGTGATGATCTATCCGCTCATTCTGCGGCGCCGCCGGCTCGTGGACATCCGCGAGGCGGCGTCCAACCGTCTGGCTGGACACGTCGCCGATTCGATCGCCAACGCGGAAGCGGTGCGCGCGTTTGCCCGCGAAAGCCACGAAGCGCAGATTCATGCGCGAAACGTCGGCGACTTCAGCGCCAAGACGCTCAAGTCGTGGGACTACCAGAATCTCCGCGTCGACACGCTGACCTCGCCGATGTACGTGCTGACGAACACGCTCGGGTTGATTCTGGCGCTCGCGACGAGCCGCGGGACCGGCGCAGACCTGGAGGCCGTGTTCATCACGTTCAGCTTCTACTCGGCAAGCACCCGCGTGATGTGGGCGTTCAACCGGATCTACCGGAACCTCGAGAGCGCGCTCACCGATGCGGCGCAGTTCGCCGAGCTGCTGCTCGATCCGCCGTCGGTCGTCGACTCTCCGCAGCCCCGGCCGCTCGAGCCGGCGCATTTCGGCGTGACGTTCCGCGACGTCTCGTTCCGGCACGCCCCGAATCTGCCGCTGTTGTTCGACCGCTTCTCGCTGACCATCGCGCCGGGCGCACGTGTGGGGCTGGTCGGCCGGTCCGGCGGAGGCAAGACCACGCTCACGCGGCTGCTGCTGCGATTCGCGGACATCGAAAGCGGCGAGATATTGGTGGGCGGACAGCGCATCGATCAGGTGCCGCAGGCGTCGCTGCGCGAAGTGATTGCATACGTGCCGCAGGATCCGTCGATGTTCCACCGATCGATTGCCGACAACATCCGCATCGGGCGGCCGGAGGCGACCGACGAAGACGTGACACGGGCGGCTCACCTCGCTCATGCTTCGGAGTTCATCGAGATGCTGCCGGAGGGGTACCGGACTCTGGTCGGCGAGCGCGGCGTCAAGCTGTCGGGCGGGCAGCGTCAGCGCGTGGCGATTGCGCGCGCGATTCTCAAGAACGCGCCCATTCTCATTCTGGACGAGGCGACAAGCTCGCTCGACTCCGAGAGCGAGGCGCTGATTCAGGACGCGCTCTGGACGTTGATGGCCAGACGCACGGCCATCGTGATCGCGCACCGGCTCTCGACGATTCGGAAGATGGACGAGCTCATCGTGCTCGACCGCGGGCGGATCGTGGAGAAAGGCTCGCACGACGCGCTGCTCGAACAGGGCGGCATGTATGCGTCGCTGTGGGCGCATCAATCGGGAGGATTCTTATCGTCTATGATGTCGTGATGCAGCCTCCGAAACATCCGGGCACCGCTGCGGTACTCAGCCTGATCGTTCCCGGCATCGGCCAGTTCTACAACGGCGATTTCTGGCGAGGGGTCTTCTGGCTCATCGTTACGCCGGGCTTCTGGCTGGGCACCGGCGGCCTGTTCGGATGGGTCTTCCACGTCATCGCCGCGGTCACTGCGTACAGGCGGGCCGAACGGAAAAATCGGCTCGCGGTTTTGTAGATATACTCACACGCATATGCGCACTTCGCTTCTCCTCGTCTCGATGTTGACCGCGTCAGCAGCCCTGTTCGCCGAATCCGCCGCGGGCATACGATGGACCGCTCCGGCGAGCTGGAAGGCAGAAGCGCCCCGGCCCATGCGCGCCGCGACCTATTCGATTCCGACGGCTCCCGGGGATCAGGGTGTCGCGGAGTGCGTCGTCAATTTCTTCGGGCCGGGCCAAGGCGGCGGAATCGACGCCAACGTCGAGCGCTGGAAGGGACAGGTCCTCGGCGCCGACGGCAAACCCGCCACCGCCAAGATCGACAAACGCGCCGGCAAAGGCGTGACGATAACCCGAGTGGACGCCTCCGGTACCTATACCGGAATGGGCGGCCCGATGAATCCCGGAGCAAAGCCCGCATCCGGCTACCGGTTGATCGGCGCGATCGCCGAGGGTCCGGGCGGAAACGTGTTCTTCAAGCTCACGGGTCCGGCGAAGACCATCGCCGCCGAGGAGAAGAACTTCGAACAGCTGCTCTTGTCGATACAGCTTGATAAGTAGCGCGGACCTCGTTGTAGCCGTTCATTTCTCATTCGTCCTGTTCGTCGTCTTCGGAGGGCTCCTTGTCTACCGGTGGCCGCACCTCGCGTGGCTCCACGTGCCGGCGGTCGTCTGGGGCGTCCTCGTGGAATTCGCCGGCTGGATCTGTCCTCTCACTCCCCTTGAAAATCGTCTTCGAGAAGCACACGGCGAAGCCGCGTATCAGGGCGATTTCGTTGCCCGGTACATCCTCGCGGCGCTGTATCCGGACGGGCTGACGCGGACACATCAGGTGCTGCTCGGTGCGTTCGCGCTGCTCGTGAACCTGGCCATTTACACAGTGGTCTTCATGCGCCGTCGCCGATACCGGCGCAACGGAATATGATCGAACGCCAATGAACTTGGATCTTCAGGGGTGGCCGCTATCCGCGCGCACTGCACTGCTCTCGCTTCTCGTGATCGTCATCGCGTATGCCGTCGGGACCCTCGGGCGCCGCCTGGCGGCGGCCCAGCTCGGGGCGCTCGCGCGACGTACTGAAAGCCGCTGGGACGATGCTGTCGTCGAAGCGGTCGCACGGCGCATGCCGTTCTGGAGCCTTCTGGTCGGCGTCTACATCGCCGCCGGTTTCTGGATTCTGCCGCCGAACGTCGCCACAGCAATCAACAGGGCACTCTACGTCGCGGCCGCGGCATCGCTGACTTTTCTGGCGTCGGAAGTGCTCGTCAAGCTCGTCCGCACGCACGGCCGGACGCTCGAACATCCGCTGCCGACGACCACGCTCACCGAAAACCTGGTCCGGATCGTCGTCGTCACGATCGGGCTCCTCGTTGTTCTGCGCGGCGTTGGATTGGAAATCACGCCGATCCTCACGGCACTCGGCGTCGGCGGTCTTGCGGTTGCGCTCGCGCTTCAAGACACCCTCGCGAATCTGTTTGCCGGTTTGTACCTGTCGGTGGCGAAGCACATCCGCCTCGGCAACTACATCCGGCTGGCGTCGGGCGAAGAGGGTTACGTCGTGGATATCGACTGGCGGGCGACGCGACTGCGCCAGCTGACCAACAATACCGTGCTCGTCCCGAACGCCAAGCTCTCGCAGTCGATCGTCACGAACTACCACCTGCCCGATCGGGAGCTGGCGGTCATCATCGAGGCGAGCGTGGATTACTCGAGCGATCTCGACCGCGTCGAACGCATTACCACCGAGGTCGCGCGCGAGGTGATGCAGATGGTTCCCGGCGGCGTGCCGGGATTCGAACCCTCCGTGCGATTTCATACGTTCGGCGATCCCGGCGTCGGATTTTCGGTCGCGCTGCGGGCGAAAGAGTTCGTGGACCAATTCCTCATCAAGCACGAGTTCGTGAAGCGGCTGCACAAACGCTTTACCGACGAAGGCATCACGATTCCGATCAAGGCGCTCGCCCAGCGCCCCGACAACCCAACTGTGAGTACGTAGTGTCCGGCTTCAGCCGGACCCGAAACATCGTGACGTTTCCGCGTTTCTACGGTTGGATCATGGTGCTGCTGGCAGCCGCCGCGATGGTCGGCACGCTTCCAGGGCGTACGCAGGGTCTCGGGCTCATCACCGAGTCGCTTCTCGGCGATCTGAACATCAGCCGCATCGAATACGCGCAGCTGAATCTGTGGGCGACGCTGCTCGGTACCTGCCGGCGCGCTCGGCGTCGGCCGGTTCATCGATCGCTTCGGGAGCCGGGTGGTACTTGCGGTCGTGGCGGGCGCACTTGGCGCCGTCGTATGCCTCATGAGCCGCGTGTCGGGCTTTGCCGAGCTTGCGGTCGCGGTGACGTTGACGAGGGCGCTCGGACAGAGCGCGCTTTCGGTCGTGAGCCTCGCGATGGTCGGACATTGGTTCGTACGCCGCATCGACGCGGCGATGGCGGCTTACAGCGTCATCATGAGCATCGGCTTCATGATCGCGTTTCCCGTGGTGGGCTCGCTCGTGCAATCGCGCGGCTGGCGAACTGCGTGGTTCGCAGTTGGAGCAGCGATCCTTCTCGTCCTCGTCCCCGCTGGATTGCTTTTCGGGCGCCGCAGTCCCGAATCGATCGGCCTGCTGCCCGATGGGGGGGCGAACGTGGAACCCAGAACCCGGAACCAGAACGCGGAACCCGGAACCAGGAACCCTGAACCGTATGGCTACTCCCTCTCCGAAGCCCTCTCCACCGGCGCCTTCTGGATCTTTGCCATAGGCGCGGCTCTCTACGGGCTGGTCGCATCGGGTATCGGGCTCTTCAACGAGTCGATTCTCGCGGAGCGCGGTTTCGGACCCGGTATCTACTATCAGACCCTGGTGGTTACCGCGATCACCGGACTGGCCGGCAACTTTATCGGCGGGTGGCTGGCGCGCACGATGCTGTTGAACCGGCTCATGGCCGTATCGCTTTTCGTTCTTGCGGCGGGCCTGCTCGCGCTTCCGCACGTGACGACGATGGCGATGGCGATGGCGTGGGCCACGCTGATGGGCCTTGGCGGCGGTCTGGTGATGGTGCTGTTCTTCAGCGTGTGGCCGCGGGTTTACGGCCGGCGTCAGCTCGGCCGCATTCAGGGCGTCGCACAGGCGATGACCGTGCTCGCGTCGGCCGTGGGCCCGCTGCTCCTCGCCGCGTGTGTGGAGATGACGGGAAGTTATGCGGCGATGTTCTACCTGCTCGCCGGCAGCGTCGGAATATTTGGCGCCGCCGCGACGATCGTGCGCCTCTCCCGGCTGCGCGTCGCGTAAGCAGCCTTTCCGACCGGGACGTATTCAAGTAACATCGAGAATCCTATGCTGAAACAGCTCGTTTCGGTCTCGCGGCTGTGTCATGCCGCATCGCCGCGGCCTCGGCGCGGCGCCTTCGACGCCAGCCAGGAGCGCGCTCGGCGCGTCGCACTCGGCGACTGGCCCGAAGCGCGCGGCCCCAATCGCGACGGCAGCTCGGCGGAGACCGGGCTCCCCTCTTCATGGGACATCAAGGGCACCAACCTGCTCTGGCGCGCGCCGTACGGCGGACGCTCGGCGCCGATCGTGATGGGCAATCGCGTCTACGTGCAGAACCCGTCGGGCCGAGGTCCGCGCTGCAGGAGCGGGTCATGGCGCTCGACGCCGACACCGGCAAAGTGATCTGGGAATACAAGTTCAACATCTTCCAGAGCGACGTCCCGCCGCATCGCGTGGGATGGGCATCCCCGCCGCCGATCCGGAAACCGGAAACGTGTACGCGCTCGGCGTCGGCGCCACGCTGGTCGCGCTCAGCCAGCGACGGCAAGCTGCTCTGGCAGCGATCGATCGGCGAAGAGTTCGCGGCATTCACCACGCACGGCGGCCGGACGATGTCGCCGATCATCGACGGCGATCTCGTCATCGTCAGCGCAGCAGTATCGAACTGGGGCACGCAGGCCGCGCGCGCGCATCGATTCATCGCGCTCAACAAGCGTACCGGCGAGATCGTCTATGTCGCCAATCCCGGCGGCCGGCCGTACGACACCGCGTACGCCGCGCCGATGATCGCGACCATCAACGGCACGCGGCTGCTCATCGCCGGTCTCGGTGACGGCGGCGTTCACGCCATCAAAGCGCAGACCGGCGAAAAAGTCTGGAGCTTCGTCGCCGCCAAGCGCGCGATCAACACCGGCGTCGTCGTCAGCGGCAACACGGTGATCGTCTCTCACGGCGATGAGAACCTCACCGGCAACCAGATGGGGATGATTGCCGCCATCGACGGATCGCAGGCGGGCGACATCAAGACGACCAAGTGGGCGCACTACGGCGAGCAGTTCGGATTCTCGTCGCCGCTCATCGACGGCTCGCGCGTGTACCAGATTGAAAACGGATCGCGGCTGAAGGCGTACGACCTCGAAACCGGCAAAGAGCTCTGGACGCAGCCGCTCGGCACGTCGCAGAAGGCGCCGCCGGTGATGGCCGACGGCAAGATTTTCGTCGGCACCGAAAACGGCAAGTTCTTCATCGTCCGGCCGCACGCCGATCGCGCCGAGATCCTCAGCGACGTCGAGCTGCCGATCAGCACGAACAGCATCGGCGGTTCGGAAGGCACGGCCGAGCAGGTATTCGGGGGCGCGGCGATTTCGCGCGGCCGCGTGTTCTTCGTCTCGACCGATGCGGTGTATGCGATCGGACCGAAGCAGCGGAAGACCCTGACGGGCTGGGCCGTCGACGAGCCGGCGTCGCCGGTGAAGGCGCGCCCGCCTATGTGCAGGTGGCGCCGACCGAGCTGGTGCTACGCCCGGGCAGACCGTGAAACTCACCGCGAGAGGCATTCGACAGCCGCGGGCGGTTTCTGCGGGAGGAAAAGGCGACGTGGTCGCTCGAAGGCCTCAAGGGAACGGTGGCTGATGGCGCATTTACCGTCGGCAGCCGATCGCATCGAACAGGCGGGGCTCATCAAGGCCACGGTCGGCACTCTCACCGGCGAGGCGCGTGCGCGCGTCTCGCGGCCGATGCCGTGGGAAGAGACATTCGAGTCGATGGCGGAGAAGATCGGTCCCGCCGGGCTGGGTCAACGCCGGCGGTCCGCTCGGCCCGCTGGCGGTCGTGACGCTCGACGGCCAGAAAGTGCTGCAGAAGACACCGACCAACACGCTGTTCAAGCGCGGACGCGTCTTCATCGGTCCCGTCGAATGGTCGAACTACACGATGCAGGCCGACGTGCGCGCACCGACGCGGCGCCGGATGATGGCCGACGTCGGCGTCACCGTGCAGCGCTACAGCCTGGTGCTGTACGGAACCACGCAGCGGCTCAAGCTCGAGCCGTGGGAACCGGAGACGCAGCGGTCGGTCGTCGTGCCGTTCGCATGGAAGCCCGACGCGTGGTACTCGCTGAAGCTGCGCGTCGAGAATCTGCCCAACGGCGCGGTGCGTGCGCGCGGAAAAGCGTGGCCGCAGGCGAGCCGGAACCAGCGGCATGGCAGATCGACAAGACCGATCCGATCGGCAACCGGCAGGGCGCGCCCGGCTTTTTCATCGACGCCGAGTTCGGCGCGTACATCGACAACCTGAAAATGACACCGAACGAATAACATGATCACTGACCAGGGACTCGCGGATCAGGGATTAGTGACTGACATAACACGCGTGCTCTGGACTTCGCTCGTTGCCTTGCTCTCGTCGCCGCAGCGGCCGTCTCGTCTCGTTGCCTCCGATCCCGGCACCGGCGACTGGCCGATGTGGGGCGGCACCCCGATCGCAACATGGTGTCGAACATGAAGGGGCTGCCGACCGACTGGGACGTGAAGACGAAGAAGAACATCAAGTGGGTCGCCGACCTGGGATCGCAAAGCTACGGCAATGCCGTCGTCGCGGGCGGCATGGTGTTCGTCGGCACGAACAACGAAGGCGTGCGCGATCCGAAGCAGCCCGGCGATCGCGGCGTGCTGATGGCGTTCCGCGAAACCACGGCGAGTTTCTGTGGCAGCACACCCATGCGAAGCTCGAGGCGGGCCGCGCGAACGACTGGCCGTATCAGGGAGTCGCGTCTTCGCCGCTCGTCGAGGGCAACAAGCTCTACTACGTCAGCAATCGCGCCGTGCTGTTCTGCGTCGACATCGAAGGGTTCCGCGACAAGGAAAATGACGGTCCGGTCACCGACGAAAAGCTCTCGGGCATGAACGACGCCGACGTCATCTGGGCGTTCGACATGATGGAAGAGGTCGGCACGTATCCGCACAACCTCGCCAACTCGTCGCCGGTCGTCTGGGGCGATCTGATCTTCGTCAGCACCTCGAACGGGCAGGACGAAAGCCACGTCAACGTTCCTTCGCCGCGCGCGCCGTCGATCATCGCGGTCAACAAGACCACCGGCAAGCTGGCGTGGGAAGACAACTCGGTCGAAGATCGGATTCTGCACGGCCAGTGGTCGCCGCCGTCGGTCGGCACGATCGGCGGCGTCGTCCAGGTGGTTTCGGCGCAAGGCGACGGCTGGGTGCGCGGATACGAGGCGCAGACCGGCAAGAAGCTCTGGGAGTTCGATACCAACCCGAAGGATCGGTCTGGCCGAAGACGCGCAACGAGCTGATCGCGACGCCGGTGATCGTCGGCGATCGCGTCTACATCGCCAACGGGCAGGACCCCGAGCACGGCGAAGGCGTCGGCAACTTTTACGCGATCGACGCAACCAAGCGCGGCGACATCACGCAGATCGGGCGGCTCTGGCACTTCACGAAGATCCGGCGCTCGATTTCGACGGCGGCGGTCGCCGACGGGCTGGTGTACATCTCGGATTTCAGCGGCTTTCTGTATTGCCTCGACGCGGAGACCGGCAAGGAGATCTGGATGCACGATCTCTTCGCCGCGGTCTGGGGATCGCCGTTCGTGGCCGACGGCAAGGTGTACATCGGCGACGAAGACGGCGACGTGACGGTGCTGGCGCACGGCAGCGAGAAGAAGGTGCTGGCCGAAATGAACATGGGCAGCTCGGTGTACGCGACGGTCACGCCCGCCCACGGCACGATCTTCCTGAACAATCGCAACCAGTTGTTCGCGATCGCGAACACGAAGTAACCACGAGGTGCACGAAGATCCACGAGCACGAAGGTCACGAAGTACGAAGCGAAGGACGGAGCTCGACGACACGTCGAACGAGAGGTCTGAAATGAGATGGCTGGTATTCGTAGCCGGCGCGGTGCTGTCCTGGGGCGCCTACGGCGTGCTGCTCCATCGCGGCCAGGTGATGCTGGGCAATCCCCTGAAGGCGCTGCTCTGCGTTGGCGTGGCGTACTTCCTCATCGGCGTGCTGATTCCGGTGGCGACGCTGGCGTCGCAGGGCAATCTGTCTGGCTTCAATTCGACCGGGCTGATGGTCGCCACGATCGCCGGCGCGCTGGGGGCTGCCGGCGCGGCGTGCATCATCTGGGCATTTCGAACGGGCGGCCTGCCTGTCTACGTCATGCCGCTCGTCTTCGGCGGCGCGCCGATCGTCAACGTGCTGCTGTCGATGGTGATTCACCCGCCGAAAGTCGCACCGAATCCGATGTTGTACGTGGGGTTCGTCCTCGCGTCAGTCGGTGCCGGCCTCGTGCTGTACTTCAGGCCGGCTGCATAGACGGATCGCACACACGACCCGTACCTGCTGTCTGAACGCCGGCGCGCCAGACGCGGGCCGAGCACCGCAGATACTCACCGCGCGTGCCGAGTTCGGACCGCGAACAGAGCCGCACCGCACACGCGCATACGATTTTGTCCAGCCGCTTCAGTGGTGACGGCCCTTGCGCTGCAACGTTCACGTACTGGTACCCACGTGAAGCTCGGTCCGTCTGCCGACAGCCGGAGCCCAGCCTATCGCGCGTACATACGCGCCCGACATCGACTCGCATATCATCGGCAGCGTCGACTCACTTGGCGGCTTGGGTTGCAGCAGCTGGTTTCGCTTGGCGTCACGTGCGAGCATATGGGCAACGACCGCTGCACGAACATCGTACTGCCTTGCAGACGGACCCACCTTTGCATGATGAGGTGGTGAGGTGCGAGACTGTCAACGGGCGTCGGCAGCCGCGCGGCGCCAGTACCGCATCGTCGTCGGCCCGATGAGGCGTGCGTATTCTACGTAGATGTCTTCCAGGCACGCGAGGAACGCCGCGCGCGTGGCCTCACATCCGAGCAGCGTCAACGAGCGCAGGATCCTCGTGATTCGAAGAAAGTTGTGATCGCCGGGACTCAGCCATACGCCGCTGCGGTCTTCGAAGTGATCCGCTTTCACTATTCTGGGATGCGGCTTGCCGCGCTCGGGCACTATCTCGAGCCCGAAGAAACTCAGCATCGCCTCGAATGAACGAGCCAACTCCGCCCGGAGCGTGGAATCAGTCTGAAAGCGGCGATGTCGGCAGGCGACAGCAACGGGGCCGCAGGATTCGCCCCGCTCGGCTCCGGAAGCGGAAACAGCCATTGAATGTAATCGTGACTGCTCGAGCTCGTAGAAGTCGAAGTCTGAATCTCACGAAGGGATCGGTCGCGAAGATCACGTCCGGTGAGGCGGTAAAACTCGATGACGGCGCTCAGAAGGATAGTTCGTGGGTTCGTGGGTTCGTCGGTTTGTGAGTTCGGCAGTTCGTCGTTCACGCTTCGCGCTCCGACGTCGGTCTGATCATCGCACCATCGTGGTCGCGCGCCTTCGTGTTAGCTTCGTGGTCTCGCGCCTTCGTGGTTATGCTTCGTGGTCACTGTCATCGTGGTTTCCCGATCGCCCACAGCGCGCCGGTCGTCCGGATGAAGATCTGCCCGTCCGAGACCGCCGGCGAGCTCAGCGTGTAATCGTCGAAATCGTTCTCGGCCAGAATCTCGAACTTCGGACCCGCGCGGAGCACGCTCGTCAGGCCGTCTTCGTTGGTGATGTAGAGCTTGCCGTCGGCCAGCACGAAGCGAGCCGCTGTAGGTGCTCGGCCGCAGCCGCTGCTTGCCGTAGATTTCCTTGCCGGTCTTCGCGTCGAGGCACCACATGATGCCGCGATCGTTCACGACATAGACGTATGTGCCGTCGGTGACCGGCGTCGGCACGTCCGGGCCGTTGTTGAACGACCACATGATGTGTGACGAGGCGACGTCGCCGCGGCCGCCGGGTCTCATCGCGAGCATCGGCCGCTCGCGCTCGGCGCGATGATCAGCTCGCCGTGCACGACAGGCGACGCCACGATACGATAGGCGAGATCGTTGGTGGGATTCAGCGCGTCGGCGCGCCAGAGCTCCTTGCCTGTGTTGACGTCGTGGCCCGTCACGGCGTCGCCGCCGGTGATGACGAGCTCGAGGTTGTTGCCGTGCCGAACGATCGCCGGCGTCGTGTAGGAGTCGGGCGACTCGCGCTGCGCGATCGTCGGCCGCTCGACCCGCCAGATCGTGCGCCCGTTCGCCTTGCTGATGCGCAGGACGTACGACGGATCGTCGGTCTTCATGCCGTGCAGCACCTGCACGTACAGCGAATCGCCGTGCAGCATCGGCGAGGATCCATAGCCCCAGTTGAGGCCGAAGTGGCCGTAGTCCTTCTGGATGTCGCGCATCCAGAGCTCTTTGCCGGTGAAGTCGAACGCTTTCAGGATGCCGGTGCCGGTCATCACCCACACGTGCGTGCCGTCGGTGACCGGCGACGGCGTCGACATGTTCTGCTTGCGCTGCCGTTGATCGCCGTCGCTGAGATGCTGCTTCCACAGCGGCTCGCCTTTGTTGCGATCGACCGCCCAGAGGAACAGGCTGCCGTTCTCGGCGACGTTGAGGAAGATGCGCTCGCCCCAGACGATCGGCGTCGAGCCCGACCACGCCGGCAACGGCAGCTTCCACGTGATGTTCTCGGTCGGCGACCACTTGCACCGGCAGGTTCGTTTCGGTGCTGATGCCGTTGGCCGACGGCCCTCTCCACTGCGGCCAGTTCTCGGCCCGCACGTCGCCGAAGGCGCTGAGCACAAGAATGCGACAGCAGCAACGAGCGTCTCGCATCGTCTCTATTCCTTTTTCCTCTTCCCTTTTTCCTTTCTACTCTACGCCTGCGCCCCTCCGGCAGTATCAGCTCGTTCGCCTTGTCGCCAGTTCCGCCGGGAGTGCCTTCGCTCCATTCCGGAATCCGCGCCTTGCCCGGCCTGTAGAGCGACTCCATCGGCTCCCAGACCTTGTCGACGCGATCGTCGAACAGGTCGCCGATCAGAAGATCGGTCACGGTGCCGCGCAGATCGGGATACTTCTTGCACGAACTCGCCAAAGCTGAATCCCGCGTAGTACTCGCACACGAGGCGCCGCATGCGATCGACGCCGCGATTGAAGTCGTCGCCCCACGCGCCGAGCTGCGCCGGCGGACGTGTCGCCCTTCGCCAGCCCGTCGCCGATCGCGTCGGCCGCGAGCTGGCCCGACTTGAGCGCCAGCAGCACGCCCGACGAATACAGCGGATCGAGGAAGCCGAACGCGTCGCCGACGAGCACCCAGCCGTCGCCGGCGACCTGCTTCGACGCGATACGAGTAGTCCTTCGTCACGAAATACCCGGTCACCCGCTTGCGCGTTCGCCAGCCGCTGCTTCACGCCCGGCGCGTTCTCGACTTCTTCCTCGTAGGTCTGTTCGTGGCTCTCGCGCTCCTTGTTGAACAGGTAGTCGAACGGCGCAACGACGCCGAGGCTGACGATGTTGTCGTGCTGCGGGATGTACCAGAACCAGCCCTGCTTGTCGCCGGTCTGCATCACGAGCGTCGCGCCCTCGTCGCGGCCGGTGTCGCGATAGGCGTTTTCCCAGTACGTCCAGATGGCGCCCTTGTTGAGACGGGATCCCACAGCCGCAGCTTGAAGCGGTTCTGCAGCATCGCCGTCTGGCCGCTCGCGTCGACGACGACTTTCGCGAAGACCTCGCGGTCGTTGTTCTGCTGATCGCGAATCTTGACGCCGACCGCGCGATCGCCGTCGAACAGCACCTCGAGCACGCGCACGCCTTCCTGCGCGTCGACGCCGTGCTCGCGTGCGTTGTCGAGCATCATCTTGTCGAACTCGCTGCGCACGACCTGCCACGTCTGCGAGCACTCGTGCGGCTTGTTGTCCCAGAAGTAGAACGGCGCCGACTCCCGCCCTCTCGAGTTGACGAACTGCACGCTGTACTTCTTGACGAAGTGGCTCGCCTGCATCTTCGGCAGCATGTTCAGCCGCTGAAGCACCCAGTAGGTTTCGGGAATCAGCGACTCGCCGATGTGAAAGCGCGGAAAGCGATCGCGCTCGAACAACTGCACGCGATGGCCGCGCTGCGCGATGAGCGTCGAGGTGGTCGAACCGGCGGGTCCGCCGCCAATGACGATGACGTCTGGATTCACTTGGCTCCCGATGCTGTAGAGGTAACGATATCCGCGCATGTACATTTCGTTGTCGACGAGCGCCGGCGACGCGTCGAACCCGTCGTCCAGCACGTTCTTGGCCAGCACTTCGAACGTCGCCGCCGTTGCGAATCACGAGTGTCTGCCGTCGCGGCCGGTGATGTAGACGCGGCCCGCCGCGCCAACCGGCGAAGAGAAAACCTCCGACAGGCCGTCGAGCCGCTGCAGCTGGTAGTGCGGTTTGCCCGTTTTCGCGTCGAACACCGACAGAATGGGCGAATTGCTCTTCAGCAGGTAGAGAAATCCGTCGTAGAGAACCGGCGACGGCACGTACGGCGTATCGCGATCGAGCGACCAGACGATCGCGTTCGAGCCGGTGAGGTCGCCCTTCGCGTCGGCGATGCGAATCGCCTTGAGATTGTTGCCGCGGAACCCGCTCGTGGCGATCACGATGCCGTCTTCGCCGACCGGCGACGGAATCGGGTTCATCGTCAGGCCCTGGCTGTGCCAGACGACCTGCCGGTCTCGAGGTCGTAGCTGTGCATCCGGTTCATGCCCGGCACGATCACCTGCGCACGTCCGCCGTGCTCGACGACGAACGGCGTCGCCCACGTGTCGATCTCGTTCGCGGCGACGCGCCACAGCTCTTTGCCGGTGCGCTTGTCGAGCGCCGTCACGAACGAGCCTTTGGTGTGATCCCACACGACGACGAGGTGGTTCCGATGCAGCGCCGGCGTGCTGCCCTCGCCGAACTCGTTGCGCATCGACTTGTCGCCGAGGTCCTTTTCCCAGATCAGCTTGCCGTTCATGTCGTAGGCGTAAAAGCCGCGCGACTCGAACGAGGCGATGACATGCTCGCCATCGGTGATCGCCGATGCCGACGCCCAGGTGCCGTTGTCCTGGTGCGACGCTTCGTGCGGCGCCTCCTCGCGCGCCGTGCGTTCCCAGACGACGCGGCCGTCCCGCCGATCGAGCGCCATGACGACGAACCGGTGCAGGCCTCTCGGGCTGACGCCACCGAGCGGCCGATGCGAGTCGGCGAGGCTCGCGCCGGCGGGAATAGCCGTCAGGACAAAGACGCGATCTCCCCAAATGACCGGAGAAGACGATCCGCGGCCCGGGATCTCGACCTTCCATCGGATGTTTTTGGTCTCGCCCCACTCGATCAGGCGGGTTGGCATGGCGGGAAATGCCATTGGCGTGCGGACCCCGCCATTGAGGCCAGACCGTTCAGGCGCCGGCGCCTGACCGGAAATCGTCAACGAGAGCGACGAAAAGACGAGGGACAGGCCAAGGCCTGAGGGTATGCGCATACCTCAATGAATACTTCGGAATTCAGCTGGAAGTTTACCAGAGGGGAAGGTAGATGCGGTAGGTGCGGTAGGTGCGTTGGGTGCGCTAGGTGGCGCGCGGGCGGCAGCGATTCATCGCCGCCGCCCGTGAATTCAGTTTAGCGGCTGCGGTGGAAGGTTATGTTCCCAAGCGCGATCGCCCCGTCGACCTGCGCCACGACGGCGCCGTCCGGGCCGGTAACGGTGATACGAATGCGATCGTCGCGCCGCATCCGGGTGTTCTCTGAAGCGGCGACTTCGTATCGATATCCGCTCTTTCCGTTGAAACGTCCGGTGCCCGAAAACGTGACGGTCGAGCCGGGCGAAAACGTGACGGCGTCAACCGTCTTCGCAACGAACTCGTCGCTGCGCCAGCCGCGATGACGATGGTCCCGCTTGATGCTGAGCGCAAGCGCGCCGCGCTCGGCGCCAGAGGCTCTTTCACGAGCGGCGAATGCAAATTCATGGACCACACCTGCGGAGCGGACCAAACCATACCCCGTCACTCTGCCCGGCAGTGACGCGTCGTCCGGCTCCGGCGCAATTACCGTGAGCGTGACGACTTCACTCGTTTCGCCGCCTCTGCCGTCCCTCACGGTGACCGTGACGGCGTAGGTCTGGGTCGGAGTCGAGGGAGCAGGAACGTCAAAGGAATTTCCCAGTCCGCTCGTCGGCGGCACCGCACCCGACCACGCGTAGCTAGCGCGTCGCCGTCGAGATCCGAGCCGACCGCATTGAGCGTAAAGGTCGCGCCCGATGCCGTCGCCTGCACCTCTCTCGCTCCCGTCACCGTGACCGCCGGGAAACGATTGGCGGCAAACATCAGTGAGTTCGCAATCAGCCGCGCGCCGTCGGTACGCGCATCCCACGACTCACCCAGGACATCGCTCGACGGCGGAAACATGTTCAAGCCGACGACGCGGCCGCCTGAGGCCTTACGGCCGTACGCGAGGAGCGGCTGCGCGTCTTCGGTCCAGTTCGCGACAGACACGGTCGCCGCGTCGAGCATGACCGGGGTGGCGTGATAGCTGCTCGAGCCGCCGTTGAAACTGGCGATACCGGAGAGAACGATGTGTGGCACAACCGGCGTCAGCGTCATGTTCGCACCGCCGCCGAGAGGAGCGTCGACGAACGGCTTATACGACGGCGCAACCGCCCACGCGCCGGCAAGCTGGCCGCCCGACGGATCGAAGGTCACCGGCGACGACACGACGCCGCGATTGTCATCGACGAACGCCGCCAGCGCATCGCCAAGTGCCGAAGGATCACCATACGCGCCGGCGGCCCGATGCGAGGACCGCACTGTATTGCTGCAGCGTCGCAAGAGACGGCATGGCCATCCCCTGGCTGACGTCGATGACGTCAACGCGCAAAACCGTTCCTGCTCGTACAACTTGCACTGCACGTCGGCAACCATGGCCGGCGAATCCGCTGCGACAATCGCGACGGCCGGTGCGTTCGAGGCGGCCGGCGCAGGCGCGGCTGCCGCAAAGCGCACGGCATTCGCCATCAGGATATGACCGTCAGTCGCGGCATCCCACAGCGGGAGCGGCGGCTCTTCGGCCGAGCTCGACACGGGTATGAAATTCAATCCCACGATGCGTCCGCCACGGGGTCCGCGGCGCGCGACGACAAGCGGACGGTTATTGCTCCAGTTCGCAACGACCTGGGCGCAGGCGCCTTGTGCAAGCACGCTGTGATAAAAGCTGAGGGCGCCGCCGTTGAACGACGCCACGTTCGCGAGGATTGGATGGTCGGCCAGCACCGGGACGAGGCTCATTCCGAAAGCCGTTCGCCGGTTGTCGCGTGTGAAAGGCGCGTAAAGACCCTCATGCCACCGGCCGTCGAGCCGGAGCGGAACGTTCAGCGAAAACGAGAACGCCGCCTGCACCACACCGCCGCCGGCATCGACGTGGTCAGCCAATGCATTGCCGAGGGCAACGGGATCTGCGTAGCTGCCCTCGAGATCGACCCAGGTAAAAATCACGTCATAAGGCTGGACGAGCGCGGCGTAGTCCGCCACGGCCGTACCTGCGCCGACGTCGATGACGTCAACATTCATGGCGTCGAGCCCCGCGCTCACGAGTTTGGCTTTTACGTCCTCACCGTGCACTGCCCCCGCGTGCAGCAGAGCCACTCTCTGCGCGTGCACTTCCACCGGGAAGAGCGCGGACACCGCAATGGCCAGAATGACGCCGATGAACAGACGAAACGCTGCAGTCATGCAACCCCCTCGAGGCGCATAGTTCGCGGCCTGCCCGAGGGGAGGGCAAGCGGTATGCCGTCAATTCCGGTGCGATTTTCCTAGGAATTCACTAGAATTCGCTGAACGGCGGGTTACAGTTCGGCACACAGGCCAACCGAGAATGTGGTTGCGCATTTTCGAGACGCGCGATCAGTTCCGAGACGCGTGTAGAGAACGGACACACAAAATGATGCTTCTGACGAATTTGCCTAGGTCGGCGACGGCGGTGTTGATCGCCGCTTGTGCGGTGGTCTCGGTGCACGCCGACAACTGGCCGCACTGGCGCGGACCGGCGGCGATTGGTGTGTCACCGGAGACCAATCTGCCAGACCGCTGGAGCGATACCGAAAACATCGCGTGGAAAGCGCCGGTGCGCGGACTGGGCATCTCATCGCCAATCGTCTGGGGCGACTACGTGTTTGTGACATCACAAATCGGCCGCGGCAACAGACGCGCCGGAAACCACCCGACCCTGGTGCAAGGCGGCAGCCCTGTCGACGCGGGCGAGCGCGCCCTCGGCGGCGGCGCGCCGGCATCGAGCGCCGACCAGGTCACGTTCCTCGTCACCGCGCTGCGGCGTACCGACGGGAGCAAGCTCTGGGAATACTCCGTGCCGGCAGAAGGACGACTCAACGACGTCCATGACAAACACAACCTTGCCTCGTCCAGCCCCGTCACCGACGGCAAACACGTCTATGCCTGGTTCGGTACCGGCCAGCTCGTCGCGCTCGACACGAACGGAAAATTGGTCTGGTCGCGCCATCTCGGCCGCGAGTACAGCGCGTTCGACATCAACTGGGGGCACAGCAGCTCGCCCGCGCTGTTCAACGATTCGCTCGTCCTCATCTGCTATCACGATTCGGCATCGTATCTGTTGAATCTCGACGCCGCCTCCGGCAAAACACGCTGGCGCGCCGACCGCGGCGGGACCTTCAACTCGTACAGCACCCCGCTCATCGTCCAGACCGGCGGCACGCACGAGATCGTCGTCAATTCGAGCGAGGGCGTCAGCGGGCACAGCCTGTCGAACGGGCAATTGCTCTGGCACATTCAGGAGCAGAATCGCTTCCCGATTCCGATGCCGGTGTTCCACGACGGCACGATTTACACGAGCCGCGGCTATCGCAGCGGTCCTTACATGGCCGTGCGTCCCGGCGGCAAGGGAGACGTCAGCCGCAGCCACGTGGTGTGGAGAGTCGATACCGGTGCGCCGTATGTGTCCTCGCTCGTGCACTACAACGGTCTGTTGTATATGGCGGGCGATGTGGGCGTGCTGAGCGCAATCGACGCGAAGAGCGGCCAGCGCGTGTGGCAGGAACGCACCGGCGGCGTGTTCACGGCGTCACCGGTCGCGGCCGACGGCAAGATTTACCTACTGAGCGAAGACGGTCAGACGATTGTGCTCGCTGCAGGCACTCCGGGGGCGCCGCCGCGAGTGCTCGCCAGGAATCGCCTGAACGCGCGCCAGCTGGCGTCGCCGGCCATCTCGAGCGGACGGTTGTTCATCCGCACGGATGACGCGGTGATTGCGGTGGGTAAATAAACGTCGCAGCGGCTACAACGCCGCGCCCACCGAGACGCCGGGCGGAGAAGTCCCTTCTAACAGGAGAACGAGAGAACGAAAGAACGACGTTCATCACGGAGGCACGGGCCGCGCGGCCAACGCCGTCGATACGCTGCCACGGAGCCCACTTACGCAATCCACGGAGAAGACCGCATACCCGCTTCCTCCGTGCGTCCGTGACTCCGTGGCTCCGTGTTGAGATCCGAAAATCCTTCTTCGTGTCTTCGTGTCTTCGTGGTTCAGCATCGTGTCGTCGCGTTCATCGCGTCATCGTGTTGCCTTCGTGGTTACGCGGCGGCGCCGCATTTCGGGCAGTAATGGAAGAACGCATTTCTGCGCGTTTCGCAGGCGCGGCAGAGGTCAAATAGCCTCAGTCCACAGTGCACGCAGAAATCCGGCTTCAGGTCGCCCGTGGTCATGATGGCGCGCTCGCAGCCGGGGCACACATTGGCCGCCATGTGCTTGAGCGCGCGCTCGGGAACGAGAGAAGCTCGCCGCTCGGCCTCCGTCTGCACCTCCACCTCGCGCCGCTTCGCCAGGTACTTGCGCATCGACCCGATGATGAAGTGAGCGGCGACCGCGGTCAGCACGATGCCGACGGCATATCGCACGTACCCGCCGTAGTCGGGCAGATACGGCACGAGCTCAACGAAAAACGTGAACACCGCAAACAGCACGAAGCCACGCATGAGCAGCCAGTAGTCGCTCTTGCGCTTCTTCGCCACCATCCACACCGCCAGGGCGAGCAGCGGCAACGTCAAGGCCAGCCGCGCAAGGAATACGCGTAACTCCTGACTGAACGTCGCGCTGCGATAGGCGTCTCCGGCGGCATCGAGGAGATCCGCAACCGTGGCTTCCCTGTCGCTCAGCGTTTGACGCGTGTCGAGCAGCTCTTTGTCCAGACCCTCGACGGTTGTCTGCGCCTGACGCTCGTCGGCCTTCAGCCGATCGAGCTCCTGCGTGCGCCTCAAGACCTGCGGGTCCTGCTCGGGATCGGACGTGGCGGTGCGCGTCTGAATCCAGTTCGTATAGGCGGATCGCGCCGACTGATAGGCATTGCTGATGGCCGTGAGCGCCAGACCCGCCTGTTCCCGCTGATCTTCGAGATCGCGGGTGCGCGTTTGCAGCGCGCGTATTTCCGCGCGCGCGGTGTCGAGCGCGGCCCGATCGGCGAAATCTTCGATCGAGAGAGGGTTTTCGAGGCGCGGGAGATCCTGAATCAGCTTGCCGCCGAGGCCGATGAGGAAGCCGGCGAAGACGAACGAGACGATCCACGTCAGCAGGCGGAACAGCCCCTCCGGCACGCGCAGGCTCTTGAACATGTTCTCTCCTATTTGCCTATCGCGAACAGGCTCCGATCGGTGCGGATATACCAGCGCCCGTCCACCAGCGCGGGCGATGCAAGCGTGGTTTCGCCGATGCGGTTCGTGCGCAGCAGCTCGAACGCGGGTCCGGCGCGCAGCACGAACGTCTCGCCCTGATCGTTCGTGAAGAATACTTTGCCGCCGACCGCAACCGGGGACGCGGAGAACCCTTCGCGCTGCGCAACGCCGAGCCTCCCCTGCCACAACACTTTTCCGGTGGCCGCGTCGAACGACGTGACGATGCTCGCCATATCGTTGACGGTGTAGAGCTGATCGCCGACGACAATCGGCGAGGGCACGAACGGCGACCCTTTCGGGCTCGTCCACGCGAGGTGTGTGCGCGTCACGTTGCCGCGTCCACCCGGCCGGATCGCGAGCGTGGGGCCGACGCGTCCCGACGCGGCAAACACGAGGCCGTGGCTGACGACCGGCGTCGGAATCACCTCGAAGGAATTTCCGTCGCACACCCACAGCTCTTTGCCGGTGTCGGGATGGTACGCGGTGACCGAAGCCTGGCTGCTGACGACGATCTCGTCCGCATTGCCGACGCGCACGGCGACTGGCGTTCCCCAGCCGACCGAGGCACTCCGCGGCGTCCGCCAGATTTGCTTGCCGGTCTTCGTGTCGAACGCCGCCACGAACGACGCGCCGTCGAAGTCCTGATACAGGATGATGCGGTTCTTGTAGAGGAGCGGCGAGCCTGCCGAGCCATGATAGTTGTCGACGTTGCCGAGATCCTGATGCCACATCAACTTTCCGGCAAAGTCGAACGCCGCCAGACCCCGGCTGCCGAAAAATGCGTAGACGAGCGTGCCGTCGGTCGCCGGCGTCGCGGATGCGTGGCCGTTTTTATAATGCGCGCGGCCCGGCCGTCCCTCGGGCACGAACGCTTCCCACAACTGGGTGCCGTCGGACCGGCGGAACGCGATGAGCGACACGCGGCGGCCGCCGTCGTGCGCCGTCGTCACGAATATCCTGTCGCCCCACACGATCGGCGACGAATTGCCGCGTCCGGTCATGGGGACTTTCCATGCAACGTTTTCCGTTGCGGACCAGGCATCTGGATAATTGCCGGCGGCGGTTCCTTGTCCCGATGGTCCGCGCCACACGGGCCAATATTTCGCCCCCTCGCCCTCGACGCCGACCATCCGCACGTCAGCGTGCTGGGCGATGGTGGACTCGGCAACACAGGTCAGCCCTATCGCGATTACACAGGCTCGAATGTCGGCGCAGCATTTATTCGCCCTCGAGAGGAAGCTTAAGGTCTTTCCACTTTTTCATATGGCCCGCGAGATACACAACCCGTGTGAATCCGCGGCGCTTCAAGGCCGCTCCGGCAATGAAGGCGCGCGGGCCATGACCGCAGTACACCACGATCGGCCGCTCGCGGAGGTGGAACAGCTCGCGCCAGCGCGTGACCATCTGCCAGAACGGGATGTGGATGGCTCCGGGAACGTGGCCGGCGGCGAACTCGGCTCTGGAACGCACATCCACCACGCACGGCGCCTCGCCGCGGGCAATCTCTAAATTCAGGTTCTCCGCGGAAACCGTTCCGGCTTCTAATCCCAAATCCCCAATCCCCAATCCCTAATCCCTAGCTTTTGATCACGAACCTCCGGGCCTTCATCTCGAATCTGGGCAGCGTTCCGCTATCGACCACATGCACCGGCGTGTTGAGCCCGAGCGCTTCGCGCAGGGCGCCGCCGACCCGCGCCTCGACGTCGGATGGGGTGACGTTGCCTGACCCGAGCTCGATTTCGACCGACAGCTCGCGCAACGCACCCGCCTGCGCAACGGTGGCGCGGTATTCGGCAACTTCGGCAAACCGGCGAACCACGGATTCCACCGCTGTTGGATAGATGTTTACACCTCGCACGTTCACCATGTCGTCGACGCGCGTCAGAATCCCGCCATCGAGGCGCGCGAACGTGCGTCCGCAGGCGCACGGATCCGAGCGCCGCACGACGACATCGCCGGTGCGGTAACGAATGAGCGGGCTTGCGGACCGGCCCAGATTGGTAATCACCAGTTCCCCGCGTTCGCCGTCGTCCGTCGGGCGCCCGGTCGCGGGATCGATAATCTCGATGATGTACGCCGCTTCGTTCACATGAAGGGATCCCGGCGCCTCCCAGCACTCGAAACTGACGGGTCCCACTTCCGTGAGCCCGTGGTGATCGATGGCACGCGCACCCCAGCCGCGCTCAATCCGTTCGCGAGTCGCCGGAATGTTCGCACCCGCTTCCCCCGCGAGAATCAGGACACGCACCGAACTTTTCGAGAGGTCGCCGGCGCCGTTGCCGATTTCCCGCGCCACCTCGAGGAGCCGGAGCGCGTAGGTCGGCGTGCAGCAAATCACTGTGGGCTCAGCGTGTCGACCATCGCGAGCCTCGCCTGGCTCGACATCCCTCCTGCGGGAATGCATTGCGCGCCTATCTGACAGCCGGCTTCGAACGCCGTCCAGAAGCCGAGAAACGGGCCGAAGGAAAACGGAAACAGAATGCGGTCGTGCCGGTCCACTCTGGCGCCTGCGTAGACCGCTTTCCAGCACTCGAGCATCCATTGCCAGCTGTCGTTGGTATCGAGCCACCGCAGCGGACTGCCGGTTGTAGACGACGTCTGGTTGTAGCGCGTGTAGCTGTCCAGCGGCTCGGTGAGGTTCGTGCCCCATGGAGGCGCAGTGGCCTGATCGGCGATCAGTTCCTGCTTGGTCGTCAGTGGGAGCCGGGAGAGGTCGCGCGGAAACGAAAGCGTTGAAACCAGCGACGCTGCGATGCCGGCCGCGTCGAGTTTGCGGGTGTAGAACGGATTTATCCCATGGATTTGCTGCAGCAGCGCCGACAAGCGGCGTCCCTGCTGTTCGGCCAGATCGCGGCGGTTAATGCGCTCGGAGGGCCCCAATATCCGCCACCTCTTTGGAGCCGCGCCACGCCCGTTCGAACAGTGGTCCCGCCGCCACGGTCGTCACGAGCGTCATCAGGACCATCACCGTGAACAGCGTCGGTGTGATCAAGCCTCGCTCGAGACCAATCGTGAGGATGATCAGCTCCATCAATCCGCGGGCGTTCATGAGAGCGCCTATTGCCAGGGCCTCCGGATTCGGGCGACCCGCAAGGCGCGCGGCCGCCCAGCATGCAGCACCTTTTCCGATCGAAGCAAGGAAGATGACGATAGCGGACAGCCAGAGCAGCTCCGGCACCCACAGCAGGTTCAGCTGCGTCGACAGGCCCGCGTACACGAAAAAGATCGGCACGAGAACGCCTGACGCCACGGGCTCGATGCGACGGGCGAGCTCGGTGACGAACCGCACGCGCGGCATCGCCATTCCGAGGATAAACGAGGCGAAGATGGCGTGGGCGGCGATGAATCCCGCGAAATTGAAGGTGTCGTCGATGCCCGCGAGCACGATACCGAGCATCACCCACGCGAAAATGTCGTTGGTCGCGCCGGCAGTCAGGGCGAGCGTGCCGAGCCGCGTTCGGCTCATTCCACGTTCCTGGATGATGCGCGCGAGTACGGGAAACGCGGTCACCGACATGGCCGCGCCGAGATAGATCCGGCTATGCCAACTGGACGCGGAGGGGCCGAAAAATCGCCCGTCCTGCGTACAGGAACGCAGCGAGAGTGGCGCCGAGCACGAATGGCGCGATGATGCCCGCCAGCGAGATCATCGCCGCGCCGCGAATATCGTTCCTGATAAAGCCGGTGTGCAGATGCGTGCCGACGACGAACATGTAGAGCACCACGCCGACCTGGCTGACGAACGACAGGAGACGGAGGGAATCTTGCGGAAACAACGCTGCCTGCGCGGCGGGCGAGATCAACCCGAGCAGCGACGGCCCCAACAGGATGCCGGCAATCATTTCACCGATCACCCTCGGCTGCCCGATCATCGTCATCACCCGGCCGACGAGGCGGCACACGATCAGTATGACGATGAGTTGAAGGACAAACTGCAGGAGGAGCTGCTGACCTGGCATCAGTCAGCGACCTGCAAGGCAGCGTCGACGTCCGCAGGGATATCGACAGACTTCATCGGCTCGCCAGGAACCTTCCGGACGCACTTGATGGTCATCTTTCCCGTAGCGATGGCGGTGCCGCCTTTTGTAATGACCCCTTCGTAGCGTATTGTCCGCGCATCCTTGGCGATGATTCGCAGATGCACATCGAACTCGTCTTCGAACCGCAGTGGGCGATGAAACTCGAACGATGCTTCGATGCGCGGCCACGCGATGCCGGAGCCGCCCGCGATACTGAGCCCGGCCTCGCGCCACATCGCGTGTTCAGCTTCTTCGAGATACCGGAAGAACCAGCTGAAGTGCACGATGCCGGCCATGTCGGTCTCGTAGAACTGCACACGGCGTTTCAGACGGTATTCGGAGGGCATGGATTCACAGCCGCGGCGTCATACGAGCGGGAGCACTTCGACGATGTCGCCGATCTTCGTGCCGTCCTGGATCATCTCCGTCCGCCGCCCGTATAACGTCTTGGGCTCGCGCATCCAGAACACACCCATCATTTCGGCGTTCGGCGTTACCTGCAGGAACACTTTGGGGCGGCTCTCGTACCGCACGCCGCCATCGCGCAGCAGGCGGCCGAGTGGCACGTCGTTTTTCAGAATCTGTTTGCGTATCCGCTCGGGGAACGCCGAGATTCTGATGCGAATCGCCCCCATCTCCACGGGCCTTCCGGTGTATTCCTGAGCGAGCAGTACTCGGCGGAAGTACCACGGCCCGTGGACGAGCGTCGACAGCGGCCGCAGCGCAACCCGGCCGCCGAAATGGCGTTCGAGCGTCAACGTCATGTCGGTCTGATGCACGAGCAGCGACTGGTACGGCAGCGGGATGTCCCTGGGATCTATCGCCCGCACCCGCGGAAGCTCCACGCCCGATCGCGCGTAAACGAAATCGAGGGGAAACAGCATTCCTCCGGACGTGAAACGCGGCGCGGGTTTACGTGTACCGGATGCCGGCATGCTTGGGCTGAAAGAACCGTGGAAGAAGGGAATCGACGCGGAGCAGCCCCGCGCGGGTGAGCGACACGATGTCGCTCGTCGCTTCGGCGAGGAACCCGCTCGCGTCGAGCGAGCTGAGCGGCTGCTGAAAGCGGCGCAGGATGTCGACGCCGTATTTTTCGGCGAAATACGATGGCCGCACGCGCCCGAGCTTCAGCTGCAGGACGAGCTCGCGGATCATCCGTTCTTCGGAGTCGGGACGGTACGCCCGGCTCAATGGCAGCGCGCCCTCTCGGATGCTCGCGCTGTATTTTTCCCAGGTATCGAGATTCTGCATGTGCACGCCGTTGATGTGCCCGAACGACGCCACGCCGAGCCCAGCCAGGTCCGCGCCCTGCCACAGACGGTCGCGATAGATGAATTTCGTCCGCTCCGGATCTCTTACGGCGGTGTAGGCACTCCCAATCGTGTAGCCCGCGCGCTGGAGCGCCTCGAACGCCTCGTCCACCCAGCGGCGCTTGGTCGACCAGCTCGCGACATGCTCCTGGAAGCGTCCCGTTCCCTTCATCACGTCACCGCTGATGGTGGTGTTGAACGGCAGCTCCATCTGATAGATCGTCACGCTGTCCGGCGCCAACTCGATTGTCTTGTCGACGCAGCGACGCCAGTTGTCGTCTGTTTCGCCGAGCATGCCCGCGATGAGATCGATGTTCACCTGGGGAAACCCGAGCGTCTGCGCGAACTGATACGCACGGAAGATTTCGGCCGATCGATGCGCGCGCCCGTTGATCTCGAGGATGTGATCGTCGAAGTTCTCGATGCCCAGGCTGAGCCTCGTCACTCCCAATTCGCGGATGGCTGCAAGCTTGGGCTCGGTGAGCGTTCCGGGTTCGCACTCGAAGGTGATTTCTTCGGCAGAGGTCCAGGGCGTGACAGCCGTGAGCCGGCGCACGAGACCGCTGAGTTGGCGAACCGACAGAAACGACGGCGTGCCGCCGCCGAAGTACACGAAGTTCAGCGGGCGCCCGTTGATCGCGGCGTAGGTGTTGTAGAGCTCCCACTCCCGCGCCATGACGTCGAGATACTCCTCTACCTCCTGCGCGTTTTTGTCCGTATACACGCGGAAGTAGCAGAAGTGACACCGCTTGCGGCAGAAGGGCACGTGCAGGTACAAGCCGAGCGGCACGGCGGGCGGCGGAGAACTGAGCGCGGGCAGTGCCTCGCCAGCGACCGCGTCGGCCGTCCAGACCGAGAACGGCGGATAATTGGCGACGAAATAACTGCCAATCTCCGTTTCGTCGACCGCGGTTGTCCGGGATTCACTCATCTCAATTCAGCGTCCACAGCGCGAGCGTCTCGACGTCTTTCACGAAAATCCGGTTGCCCGAGATGACCGGCGGCGCCCAGGTTGCGCTCGTTGCAACCGTATACGACTTCAACGGCTCGAACGCTGCTCCCGGCGTCGCCTTTCCGACCATCAACGTCCCGTCGTCTTTCAGGACGAACAGCAGGTCGCCGGACCGCGTGATGGCGGCGTTGCCGCCCTGGCGCGGCTCCGAGACCCAGAGCGTCTTGCCGGTCTTCACGTCAGCCCAGAAGAACTGGCCGCTGTTGAGCGGCGACATCGAGAAGATCGCGTCGCCGACAACCACGCCGTTGCTGAACGACATCGACAGCTGCGCGTTTTCCCAGGCGAGATCGGCAGACCACTTTCCGCCCTTGTTCGAAATCGTGTAGGCGGTCAGCGGCTTTCCCTGCCCCGACACCACGACGGTGTTGCCGATCACGAGCGGCGTGATCGAGTTGGTCGTCGAGCGCGACTCGAACGGAACGCTCCAGAGCAGTTCGCCGTTTGAGGGGTTCACGCCGACGAAGTTCTGCTGTGAAAACACGAGAAGATGCCGCGTGCCGCCGAACTCGGCGATGATCGGCGACCCGTATGCGGGGCCGTCACCGGTCCATTCCCATTTCACGTTACCCGTCTCAGGGTCGAACGCCGTCAGCGCGCCTTTGTTCTCGCCACCGACGTGCAGGATCACCTGGGCGCCATCAACGAGCGGCGACATGGCCGTGTGGAACTCCGGCTGAATCGGGCCGCTCGGCTTGCGCCACAACTGCTTCCCGGTCGCGGCGTCCCACGCGGTGATGATGCTGCTCATGCCGAAGGTGAACAGGCGCCCGTTGGCGTAGGTGGGCGTCGACTTCGGCCCGGGCCCATGGCGCCGTGTGCCCGACGTCATCTCGAAGGGTGCGGCGTAGCTCTGTTCCCAGACCACTTTGCCGGAGGCGGCGTCAATCGCGCGGAGCATTTCGTTCTCTCCCTGGCGCGAAAACTGATAGACGCGGTTGCCGACGACGATCGGTGTGGCGTAGCCTTCGCCGATCGTGATCTTCCAGCGCTGCGTCAGCGCGTCGGGCCACGCCTTCGGCGGCGTGAAGGCCATCAATGTGCCGTCGCGGCGCGGGCCGCGCCACTGCGGCCAGTCTGATCCCGCGTTCTGCGCGGCGACCGCCGAGGTGAGCCCGGCAAGCAAGGCGATCCCGAACGCCCATCGAAGCAATGTCCTCATGTTCTCCTCGTTTCGGAAATCGGGGTCGGGTGCGATTTTTACGATTTTCGTAAAAATCGCACCCGACCCCGAATTACTCAGTGCGCAGCGACGACAGCAACGGTGATCGCAGGGCCGCGGCGGTCGCGCCAAGCGACGCCAGCAGACCCGTCCCGAGAACGCCGAGGAGCAGCAACCCCAGCGTCGCGATCGGGAGACGCCCGCCGCGATCGAGCCACATCGGGGCAATCGCGAGCAGCGCGCAGAACGTGCCGACCATCAACCCGGCGATCAGCAGCAGGACGTTTTCGGCCACGACCATCGCAAGAAAATCGGACTGCCGGTATCCAAGCGCGCGAAGCAGCGCGAGCTCTCGCCGCCGTTCGAGCACATTACGCAGAAGGATCGCGCCAAGCCCGAGCGTTCCCAGAACCAGTCCCAACCCGCCAAGCATTTGAAAGGTTGAGAGATAAGTATATTCAACGCGGTGGAAGCCGGCGAGGCGATCCGACGTGGACGCCACGTCGATCCCGAAATCCGACAATCGTGTTTCCAGCAGCTCCGTGAGCTCCCCTGTTTGCCCGAGAGGAGCGTCGGCGAGGAAGAAGCGATAGCCCTCCCACTCCGGGAACACACGCACGAACTGCTGTTCTGCCATCATGAGCTCGCCTTGAAAGATGCTGTCCGACAAGGCCGCCACGAGCCGCAGGCGAATCGGTCGCGATGAAGATCCAGGAAGCTCCATGACGTCGCCGAGCTTCATGTGCAGCACATAGGTCATGGAGTTGGCGTCGGCAATCACGGGGATGGTTCCATCGCCGAAATCTTTCACGAGAAGCAGCCAGGGATTGGCGCGCTCCTCAGGCGTCGCCGCGAGCGAACTGTGGAATGCGAAACGGCCGCTGTTGATGAAATCCGCCGTTGCGCCCAGGATCCGCGGGTTCTTCGGCTGATACAGGTTCAGACAGCTCGTGTCGTCGCCAGGACGCACACGAAACCGGTCGAAACGGACACCCTGCAACGGCCCAGCCGCGGGCAAATTCATCGCGTCGCGCCCCGGCGCGCTGTTGAGATCGTGCACGATGGGGAGAAGCGTCTCGGCGAGGATGGGATATCCGCCCTCGCCCGCATGCCGATCGGCCAGCGATGGTGGAGTCGTCGCGCTTGAACGCTTCGACCGCGACGATGACGAAGGTCGCAAACGCAATCAGCGCGATACACAGGACGCTGCGCGCGGGCCGGTAGGCGGTGTTGCGCCAGCCGAGCCGCCACACGGCCCATGTTCCGTTGCCATGAAGCGATCCCCATCGCCCGCGCCGGAGCCACACAGACGCGAACGACAACATGGCGATCAGCGACAAGGTGCCCGCGCCGAAAAACGCGGCAACCCGCGGCACTGCGCCGGCAGCTCCAGCCGCAAGCAACGCCAGCGCACCGCTTCCGTTGAGCGATCGCTGACACCAACGGCCGCGCCGGTTTCATGCTTTCCGGAAAAATAGGGTCTGACCCCTTCAACAGCGAACGGGCGGAGCTTTTTGCGAGCGACCGCAAGCGACCACCAGATCGACGCCACGGCGATCAGCACCACAGCGGCGGCGCCGGCGATCAACGACAATGGGTCGACGTGTAAAGCGAGCGCGGTCGTCCCAACCGCATCGACCCACCAGGTGCGGAGACCCAGCATGATCAGCCAGCCATAGGCCACGGCTCCGGCCATGCCGACGAGACCTCCCGCGATGGAGAGAACGAGCGCCTCACCGACAAACAGCCGCCGAATCGCGTGAGGGTCGAGACCGACGGCCTGCAGCAAGACCTATTTCCTGCAGACGCTGCTCGACTCCCAGCTTGAAGAACAATCCCGCGAGCAACAGCGCAGACACGACGAGGAAGGTGCTGAAATACGTGAAGTACTCGCCGAAGTCGGTCGCGCCTGCCGAAGCGGCGAGATTCTGCGACCGCACATCCACAACGGAAAACCCCATCGTCAGCGGATCCAGTGCTGCCCTCAGAGTGGATTCGTACGAACGATGCGCGTCGGCAAGCGCAATCACGGCGGGCGGAACAAGACGCAGCGCCGTCAACGCGCCGTGACGGGAGCCCCACAACACCTGCCCCCGCCCGATAGGAATGAATGCTTTCGGTGTGGCGCGGTAGCGCTCCCAGTACTGTTCGTCCACCGGCCGCACACGTTTCAAGTCGATCGGAAACGGCGGATCCCAGTCGGCAACGCGATCGGTATCGGTGATGCCGGGATACTCGGGAACGAGATCACGATCCGCCGCCGCGCCGGCGATCGGCAGGATCCGGTGCACGCGAAATTCGGCCGTTCGCGTCACCAGCCGCCCTTCAGGGGCCCACACGTAGTACTCAATCGTGACGCTGTCGCCTTCCCGCGCTTGCAGATCGCGTGCGGCCCACTCGTTCAGCACAATCGGGTAGACGGCCGCCCGCATTCTGACCCGACGCCTCTGGCTTCCCCCAGCCCATGGCAGCGAAATCGATCGCGGTGATGGTCGAATACGGAATCTCGCGAGCGCCCGTTCGTATCGAGTTGGCGAGATACGTCAAGCGTCGGCACGACGACCATGTTCGTGCGCTCGGCGGCGTTGGTCGCAACGGACGCAAACGCGTCGTTCAATATCGTGCTTCGACTTTCGACGGCGACAACCCCCTGCTCGTCAAGCGTGCGGACCCGCAGCCCGAAGTCGTCAATCGTCGCGTGCTGACGCAGCAGGCGCTCGGCATCGGACGTCGTGCCGCCCGCCACGAGGATCGCGTTCGCCCGTCCAGGCTGCTCGATCAGGGTCTGCAGCCGGCTCAGCGGCACAAATATCGCGCGCACCGATGACTGTCGTGGACTGAGCGAAAACTCGCCGAGCTTTTCCGGCGGCAGGATCTCCCGCACCGTGAGACGCAGCGACCTGCCGACGTCCTCCTTCCGGCCGTGCAGCGTCTCGGCGGGGATAGCGGAAGAGTTTTCAACGCGAAGCACCACGGACGCGGCCGCATCCGCCGCCAGCTCGGCGGCTAGCGCGGCGCTGACGAGGGCCTCGTTACGCTCCGGCGATACCGCGCTCGCGACTCCATGAAACTTCCAGAACCGGTCGTCGATGGCATACACCTGCACGCGCGACGGCGCGGCGACCGCTCTCCTGCGCCGAGACGAATCCCTCGGCCACGATCAGCGGCGCGGCATGGCCGAACGCGGCGGACAGCTCTTCGCGAAAAAATACCTCGCCCAGCACCACATGATCGGTCTGCCCCAGACGCTGCAGAACCATGTCGCGCAGGCTCGCGCGCACCGACACGCCGACCATCAACGCGCCCGCAAGCACGGCGACGGCAATCGCCACGCCCCCGACGACAGCGAGGTTGGTGCGCCAGTAATGGCTGAGGCTACGGCGGCGGAGAACAGCGGAATTCATAGTTCGTCAGGCGACACGCGCCGGAGCCGGCGGTCAACCAGATCGAATCGGATCGGAAACCGTGCGGCGAGCTCGGAACTATGCGTGACGACGATCAGGATCGCGTTCTGGGCCCGTTGCAGCTCGAACAGCAGCGCGGCGACCGACTCCGCGGATGCGCGATCGAGATTTCCCGTCGGTTCATCGCACAGCAACAGACGCGGGCGCCGCACCAGCGCGCGCGCGAGCGCCACGCGCTGCTTCTCCCCTCCCGAAAGTTGCCCCGGCAGATGCGTCAGGCGGTGACTGAGGCCCACCTGATCGAGCAAGCGTGCGGGCGTGCGCATCGCTGGCAGCATCGGGAGGCCCGACCAGCGTCGGCACCAGCACGTTTTCGATGACGCTGCACTGCGGCAGCAGGCAGTGATCCTGGAAGACGAACCCGACTTCTTTGTTGCGGAACGCCGCCAGCTGCCGTGGCGGCAAGGCGAATGGATTCGTGCCGTCGAGCGTGACCGTGCCCTGCGTCGGCGGCTCGAGCGCCCCAAGGATGTAGAGCAACGTGCTCTTGCCGCTGCCGGAGGGGCCCATGATCGCAACCGCATCGCCGCCGGCAAACGACAACGAAACGTCGGCGAGCACTTCCACGCTGCCCTCGGCGGAGGGATACCGCTTGCTGACGCCGGCGACGTTCAGCACATCGACCTCTCGTAAACCTCGAGCATGCGATCGGCCGAGCGCGCGACACTGTAATGCTGCCTGACGCCGTCGTAGCCGTTGCGCCCAAGCTCTGCACGCAGCGCCGGGTCTTTCCACAGCTGATAGAGGCCGTCTGCCAGGCTCTGTGGGTCACCGGCGCGCACCAGGACCCCGCCCGACGTTTTCTCCACCATTTCCGGAAACGCGCCGTGACGAGGCTGGACGACCGGTATCCCGCACGCCATCGCCTCGAGCAGGAACAATCCTTTCGGCTCGACGTACACGGTCGGCACGGAAAACACGTCGAGACTCTGCAGGAACGCGATTTTCTGCTCGCGATCGACGGTCCCCCGATAGTGGAACTCGCCGCCGAAGCCGGCGTTCGACAGCCGCCGCTCGCAATCGCGCAGGTAACTTCGCTGATCCGGCGCCAGATATCCGGCTATTTCGAGCTGCGCAGGGCCAGCGCCGGGCAGCTGACGAAACCGGACGTACGCGTCGCACAACTCGCGAAGGCCTTTTTCGGGCGCCACTCTCGCAAGATAGCCGACGGTGAACGGCCGCTCGGAGGGTCCCGGCGTCCGCCGCTCGAACCCGCCGAGATTGATCCCCAGCGGTACGACATCAATTTTCTCGCGCGGGATCGACAAGTAACCAGCCATGAAGTCGGCGTAGTAGCCGCTGACCGCGGTGAACCGGTCCACTGCCTCAGCGTTCGCACGAATCAACGCGATCGACTCCGCCTTGTGCTCCGCGTGCAAGCCGTCCAGGAACAGATCTTCTCCTTGCAGCGTGCAGTGGACCGGCCGCTTCAGCTGACGCTTCAAGGGTGGCGCCAGGCTCGCCAGCAGCGCGTTTGGCAGCTGTACGACGTCCGGCGGCGGCTCGCTGCCGAGCCACTCGAGCATCTTGTCGAATTCCTTTTTCTGGAATCCGTTCTCACCTCTCAACATCGAGATGGTCAGCTCGCCGAGCGATCGTGGATCGGTCGAAATCGCCCCGGAGGATGCCGCCTTGATCAACCAGGGCGCATCCAGCAGTTTGTCGAGGATTCGCGGCGCGCGGCGCAGGAAGGGCGCGCGCTGCTGCAGATAGACGCTGATGCCGCCAAAAAACACCCGCGGCTCGCTCACGTTCGGCTCGTCGGTGAGCGTCGGCGTGTAGAGCGGCACGAGCACGACGTCGTGCCCGCGCGCCTTCAGCTCCGCCGCCAGTGCGTTGTCGCGCAGGCAGCTGCCGCAATACATGCCCGCCGCGCCCGCCGTGACGAACAGGATGTTCACATGCGGCTCACACCGCCGCGGTCTGCAGTGCGCGCGGCCGGTAGAGAAAATCGACGATGTTGCCCTCGTGCGGCTGGAGCCAGTTCAGCCTGATCGTGGGAACGGGCCCGAAGTTGAGGCGATCGATGTGCGTCGCGTCGAGGAGCTTCCGGCGCAGCTCCGGCTTGTCGGTAATGGCCGTGCAGACGAGCGTCGGCCCCATCGCGTCGAGCATTTTCGCCTCGGGACATTCCACGACGGTAACGAACGGAAACATGTACTCCTTGAACGCGATGGCGGCATCGGGGGACTCGCAATGCACCACGGTCGGCAGCAGATATTCGGCGCGGCCGTTCTTCACGACGCGCTGCGTGTCGCGATATTTGGCGGTGTAGTCGGTCACTCCGGACTGCGCGAGATCGGCGTCGATCGACTGCGAAATGGCTTCCGCCATGCCGGGCACCGTAAAGGCCGCCACACTGGCGTTCGGGTCGTCGGGAGGCAGCGCCTGCACCGCGGCGAGCCGCTTCGCAATCGCGTCCGCGATTTCGCGGCTGTGGCGGCTGACCCAGATGCCCGAACAATTGATGCAGCCGCGGCCGCTGTTGAGGAACACCGAGTCCACCATCATGTCGAGGTAGCGCTCCCAGTCGTCCACGCAGTCGTCGCCGAACACGATCTTCGAAAATCCGGGCCCGTGCACCTGCACGCGTGCGTTGCCCTTGTATCGTTCGACGGTGGGCGTGCCACCGAAGATCAGGCTGCGGCCGCACGCCGCCACGACCGCGGCTCCCACCTCTGCTTCGCCCGGGTAGATGGAAATCGCTTCGCGCGGAATGCCAGCCTGGAAAAATGCCTCGGCGATGCGGTACGGGGTCCATGGCTCCTGCGGCCCCGGCTTCAGCACGAGGCCGATCTGCATCGGGATGATCGGCAGCCACAACGTATGAACGCCGGGAGAGTTCGACGGAAGCACGAGGCCGAGCACCGGGCTCTGGGCCTGATAGCTGATCGGGAACGCCGTTCTCTTCACCGTACCCCTTCGTCAGCACGTCGAGGTCGAGCCCGCGCGTCAGCGATTTGAGGATGTTGCCCATTTCGCTGAGCACGAACTGGTTCTTCTTCATATTGCCGCGGCACAGCGACTCGGGCAGGCCCGTGCTCGCCGACTGCTGCCTGGCGAAGTCATCGGGGGTTTGCGAACCGTCGCCGAGCGGCAGCTCCGCGTTCATGTACAGGTCGCCGGCGACCTTCATCCGCGCCAGCAGCTCGCTGATGGGAATTTTGCGCAGGACATCGCGGGCATTGGCCGCTTTGCGCATGTCGCGCTGAATCAAACCGGCATTGGCGCGGCCGACTTTGGCGATGGGCTCGCCGGTGAGGAAATGTTTCACCTCATCGACATCCATGCTCGAATACGGCTGGCCCCAGCGAAGAACGGGTATCGTGATCATGCGGTTCAGGGTTCCTGGTTCCGGGTTCCGGGTTCTAGTTCCTGGTTCTAGGTTCTGGGTTCTAGTTCCTGGTTCTAGGTTCTGAGTTCTAGGTTCTGGTTCTAGGTTCCGGGTTCTGCGTCCGAGTCGTGCCTGTGGAACCTGGAACTGAACCGGGAACCAGAACGTGGAACGAGGAACCTGGAACCTCGGAACCTTAGTACACTCCAACTGTCGTCGTCGCCGCGAAACCCCGGTACGGTCTGACTCCACTGACCCCGTCCCACGGATACTTTTCGTGGGGCGGTTCTCGCTCGCCTTCGTCGCGCTCCAGGAATCCGGGCACGAAAAATTCCTTCGTCAACGTCGTCAATTTCACGCGGCCGGTCTCGCCGTAGCCGACGACCTTCGACGGATCGTCGAAGTCCACCACTTCGATGACCGCCCGCGGCTGCGGGGCGTGATAGGTGATTTTATAGTTGTTTTCGGGGCCCGTCGGGGCGCTCGCCGCCAGCCCCATGAGCGTGTTCCCGTAGGTGGGCGTCATATAGGCGCCGTCGAGCAGCTCCTCGTGGGCGAACCGGTTCCATTGCGGCGTGAACTCGGTGCCGCCTGAAAAGATCCCCGTGATTCCCGCTTCGTGGATGGTCGTGCCCATCGACTCGAGCCGGAGCGCGAGCGATTCGAGCAGCTTCGGCGTGGTGAACATGCACCGGACATCGTGCCCCGCCTGCAGGATGCTGACGGCCTGGTCGATGACGTGGGTCTTGTAGGCCTCGAGCTGCTCCATCCAGCCCTTCTTGATCAGCTTGATCACCCAGCGGGGATCGAGATCGACGCAGAAGGAGATGCCGCCGCGATATTGCGCGAGATGTTCGACGGCGAGCCGCAGCCGCCGCGGTCCCGAGGGGCCGAGCATCAGCCAGTTCGACCCTTTCGGAAAATATTCGTCCGGCAGCGTCGCGCTGAACAATTCGTAGTCGGTGCGGAAATCGTCGAACGCCACGCGCGTCTTTGGAATGCCCGTCGTGCCGCCGGTTTCGAAGACGTAGACCGGCTTTCCCGCAAACCCTTTCGGAATCCAGCGCTGCACGGGACCGCCGCGGAGCCACTCGTCTTCGAACGGCGGAAACTGCGCGAGCTCGGCGAAGCTGCCGATCTTTCTGGGGTCGAAGTCCAGCCGCTTCGCATACTCCAGCCAGAACGGAGAACCGGTTGCGGGATCGAAGTGCCAGTTGACGATTTCCCGGACGTGAGCGTCGAGCGCAGCTCGCGCCTTCTCTGTAGCGACCATAGGTGCGTAGTATATTCTCACGCTTACCGACATGAAGGGTTTCGCCGCAGTCGCCATCGTGGCCGCGCTGTACGTTCTGCATCAGGACATCTGGTTCTGGCGGACCGCCCGGCCGCTGGTGTTCGGCTTTCTGCCGATCGGCCTCTTCTATCACGCCGCGTTTACGGTGGTCACCGCTGCAGCGCTCTGGGCCGTCGTGGTGCTCGCCTGGCCCGCTCACCTGGAACATTCGGGACCCGGGGACAGCCACCCCTCTCGAGAATGATTCCGGCACTCGTCGTCTTCGCCTACCTCGGGGTCGTCCTCTACATCGGCATCTTTGCCTTCCGCACCTCGAGGACTCAGAGCGCGGAAGACTATTTTCTCGCCGGCCGATCGCTTGGGCCCACCGTGTTCCTGCTGTCGCTCTTCGGGACGAACATGACCGCGTTTTCCATTCTCGGAGCATCAGGTCATGCGTTCGCAAACGGGATCGTCACGTTCGGGTTGATGGCCTCGTCTTCCGCGCTGGTCATTCCCGTGTGCCTGTTTGCCATCGGCACGAGACTGTGGGCGCTCGGCAAACGCAACAACTTCATGACGCCGGTGCAGATGTTTCGCGACAGGTGGGAATGCCGGCACATCGGAACCGTGATTTTTGCCGTGCAGGCGGCGCTGCTGATTCCCTACATCATCATCGCGGTGATGGGAGGCGGCACGGTGCTTCGTGCCATCACCAACGGCGCCATCCCGTATTGGCTCGGCGGCGCAATCGTGTCGTCGGTCGTCATGTCGTACGTGTTCCTCGGCGGCATGCGCGGGACGGCGTGGGTCAACGCGCTGCAGACCACGTTGTTCCTCCTGTTCGGCACCATCGCCGTGTTCGTCATCGGCCGGGGAATGGGCGGGTTCACCGAGGCGATGGAAGCGCTGCTCGCGAGTCCGGCGACTTCACCGCTTCTGACGCGCGAGCGCGTTTCGCCTCTGTATTTCTTCAGCTACACCTTCATTCCACTGTCGTCGATCGCATTTCCGCACATCTGCATCTTCTGTCTCACCGCGCGCAATGTGACCTACTTCCGCAAGACGATCGTCCTCTACCCGATCTGCATGCTGCTCATCTGGCTGCCATCGGTGTTTCTCGGGGTCGTCGCAAACCGCGCTGTCGAGGTGCCGGCAATTCAGGCCAAGCTCGAAGCGCGGGCGCAGCTCGCCGCGCCCGACTGCCGCTCTCACGCCGGACGAGCGGGTGAGGCTGCGTTCGCAGGCGGCCGGCGATGACGTGATTCTGAGACTGGTGGACGGATACGCGCCGGTGTGGCTTGCGGCCCTGCTGGGCGCGGCGGTGATGGCGGCGGTCATGGCGAGCGACTCACAGATCCTCGCGCTCTCGACGATGTTCACCGAAGACATCTTCGCGTTTTATCAGGGCACGGCCCGCTTCGGCCACCAGATGCAGGTCCTCACCGGCCGCATCTTCGTCGTCCTTGTGACCGCCGTCGCATACCTGATCGCTCTGCGCATTCCTCAATCGATCTTCGACGTCGCCACCCAATACGCGTTTGCGGGCTATGCGGCGCTCGTGCCGCTGCTGGTCGCTGCCTTGTTCTGGAAGAACAGCACGCGATGGGGAGCGTTCGCCGTCACGTTGTGGACGGCCGCCGCGGTCATCGGAGTGGCGGCGATTCAGACGCTGATTCCGCCTCCTCCGCCGGGCACCGACATCACCGTGTGGGCAATGGGAGACCAGCGGATCATCACCCGCGGCGCGACCGGCACATTCGTGCTCGGCTTCCTGCCTGTCGTGCCGATGACGCTGATTTCCGGGATGCTGATGATTGTCGTGTCGCTTGGGACGAACTTCGCCAGGCCGGGGCGGGCGACGCTGCGACGGTACTTCGCTGAGTAAATTCAACAGGAGCTAAGCGCGGAGGAACGGGAGACGAATTTCCTGCGTCTCCTAATCTCCTGTTCATGTTCAGAACCGCAGTTGTTGTTATGATCACGCACCCATGAACAGCGCCACGCGCCTCACACCCGTGCAATGGCTCATCTGCGCCATTGCGGCGATCGGCTTCGCATTCGACATCTACGAAATTCTCATGCTGCCGCTCATCGTCCGGCCGGCGCTGCTGGAGCTGACCGGCGCGGCGCCGGGATCGCCGCAGTTCCAGATGTGGGTCGGGCGCCTGTTCTACATTCCGGCATTTGCCGGAGGCATTTTCGGGCTGATTGGCGGCTACCTGACGGATCGGCTCGGACGCCGCCGCGTGCTGACCTACAGCATTCTGATTTACGCGATAGCGGCGTTCCTGTCGGGATTTTCGACGTCGATCGAGATGCTGCTGGTGCTCCGCTGCTTCGTGTTCGTCGGAGTCTGCGTGGAGTTCGTGGCCGCCGTCGCGTGGCTCGCGGAGCTGTTCCCCGAGCCCCAGCGCCGGGAAAAAGTGCTTGGCTATACCCAGGCCTTCTCCTCGCTCGGAGGCATTCTGGTCGCGACGGCGAACGGCCTGTGCATCGCATACGCCGCCTCGCTGCCATCGCTCAACGCGTTCGGCTTCAGTCTGGGCGACCCGCACGCGCCGTGGCGCTACACGCTCATGTCGGGCGTGCTGCCGGCGATTCCGCTGATTCTGATCCGGCCGTTCCTGCCGGAGTCGCCGGCGTGGCAGCAGAAAAAGGCGGCCGGCACGCTTCGCCGGCCGAGCATCGCCGCGATCTTTGCGCCAGAGCTGCGCCGGACGACGATCGTGACGACGATCATGTTCGCGTGCGCGTACGGCGCCGCCTTCGGTGCGATCCAGCAGGTTCCGCAGATCGTGCCGGGACTGCCCGAGGTGCGGCAGCTCACCGTCGGGCCTGCCGCCGCCCCGCGCCGCGCTGGTTACTCAGGAAACGGCGGCGAACGTGACCAAGGTGCAGGAGGTCGGCGGCCTTTTCGGACGTGTCGCGCTGGCGTATCTGGCCGTCGTCATCGTGAGCCGGCGAAAGCTGATTCGATTGTTCCAGATTCCCGGCCTGATCATCATGCCCGTCACCTTTGCGGTGGCGGCAACGACGAGCCTCGACTGGCTCTATGTCGGTATGTTTCTCGCCGGATTTTTTACCGTCGGGCAGTTCAGCTTCTGGGGAAATTACCTTCCGCGCGTCTATCCGCTCCATCTGCGGGGTACCGGCGAGAGCTTTGCCGCAAACATCGGCGGCCGCCTCATCGGAACGTCGTTCGCGTGGCTCACCGCGACGCTTGCGGTCACACCCGACCGCGCATACGCGCCAACAAAAGTCGCGCTGGTGGCTGCGGCGGTCGGCTTCAGCGTGTATCTCGTGGGATTAATCGCGAGCTTCTGGCTGCCCGAGCCGCCGAAAGAAAATCTGCCCGAGTAACTTGGCCCGTCCTTCGCATCAGATAACACGCGAGGGCCAACATGACGATCCAGACACCGCAGCCGCCGAAGCCTCATCCCAAGCCGGTGCCACCTCAGGAGCCGGTCCCGATGCCGTCACCGGATCCGCCTCCGACCAATCCGATTCCGTAGCAATCTGCCACGCGGGCGATCGATTAGCGATCGCCCTGGCGTGCTCTGATGTGCTGAAGCCTGACCGGGGAGATCGCGAAGTCCTCGACTTCGATTAGCTCATCCGCCTCTTCACCCGTGATGCGTGCGGCCACCGCGAGCTTGCCTTCGCCAGCACCTTCGGGCTTCATCGTGAACTGCACCCAGGTGAACGGATACTGCGCCGACCTCGGCTGATTCACGATTTCGCGAAAGCTCATCGGTCGATCGGTCGCAAGAATGATCTCGCGTCCGCCATCCGGAAGCTTGCGTTGCTCTGCGTATCGAAGGTCGTAGCCGATCGATCCGGCCGTATAGATCCGCCCCACCGGGCGCGTGTCTCGAAGGCCGTCGAGCAGACCGTCCTGCCCTCTCTTGGAAAAGAGTCTGTTGAAGCTGAGCCCGCTCGGCGGCGGTGGACCAGCGCGTGACTGATATCTCGATGGTACCGGTCCGTCCGCTATTGAGGTCAATGGCCGACGCGGTGAAATGTTCGGGCTGGCCGAGCGTCTGCGCCGCATGTATGGCGCCTCCAGGCTCTCAATTGAGCAAATTCAGCGCCACATTTCTCGCATTTCCGCGCGAGGTGTGTCGTGAGGGTTCAAGATACGATTGTGCGGATCCTCGGTACTCTCGTTGCGCTTCTCGCGCTTGGCACTCTGTACCAGCGGCTCGCCGCGGCTCGTTGCCGCCGGCAATTCCCGCCACCTGGACGATTGTTCGATGTGGACGGCCATCGGCTCCACGCGCACTGCGTGGGCGACGGCAGCCCCGTCGTGCTCCTCGAATCCGGCATCGCCGCCTCGTCACTCAGTTGGGCGGTCGTACAACCTGAGATTGCGAAATTCACGCGCGTGTGCGCGTACGATCGCGCCGGTCTTGCCTGGAGCGATCCGCCTTCCTGCCCCAGAACATTCGACCGAATCGTCGACGAACTCTCCGCGCTTCTAGCGCAGGTTGCGCTGCACGAGCGGTACGTGCTCATCGGCCATTCGTTCGGCAGCTTCGTCGTGTGTGCCTATGCACGACGCCATCCACAACGGGTGGCTGGGCTCGTGCTCGTCGATCCCGCACTCGAGTGGCTTTCTGCGACACCTCAGCGCGTCCGGATGCTTCTGGGGCGCGCGCCAGTTGTCCAAGGTTGGCGCGTTGCTCGCGCACGTTGGCGTCGTTCGTGCAGCCTGGCTCTTTTGACCGGCGGCGCGCCGGGCGCCCCGCGCCGGTTCGTCAAGCTCTTCGGTTCGACCGCCGCGCAGACACTCGAGCGACTGGTCGGTGAAGTGCGCAAGCTTCCATCAGAGGTGCATCCGGTCGTGCAGGCACTCTGGTGCCAGCCAAAATGTTTTCGCGCGATGGCCGATCACCTATTGGCGCTCGAGCGAGACGGTGCATCGATCCGCCGCGATCGTGCTGCCGCACGAGATCCCGGTCGTCGTCATTTCGAGTGCCAATCAGCCGCCGGAACAGCTTGATGCACAGCGGGCGTTGGCTGCTGCCTCGGCCAAGGGACGCCACATTATCGCGGCGCGAAGCGCTCACTGGGTGCAATTCGACGAGCCAGAACTGGTCGTCACTGTCGTCAAGGAACTCGTTGAATCGCAGCGCTGAGGCGCGCCGCATGCGCCGCGTGCTTTCAGCAGGACGCTTGGCAAGGACTTGATTTATCCCAGGCAGTACAGGCGGCCGTCGTGAGTGCCGATCACCAGGCGTCCGCCCGAGATCGCCGGGGATGCGGTAATCGCGGCGCCCGCGTCGAAGTCGGAGAGCTTCGTTCCCTTCATCAGGTCCAGCTCATACAACCGGCCATCTGCCGAACCGACGAACACGCGATTGCCGGCGATGGCTGGAGAGGATTCCACCCGGGCGTTGGTCATGAACGTCCAATGCGCCTTGCCGGTTTTCACGTCGAGAGCGTGCACCATCTTGTCGCGCCCGCCCAGCACAACGCGTCCCTGACTGAGCGCAGCCGAGGAATAGTACGGAAACAGCCGCTCTGGGTGACGATAGGTCCACATCACCTTCCGCGCTTTCATATCGATGGCGATGACTTCGTTTTCAAAAGTGCCCACATATGCGGCGCCACCGGTGAGCACCGCCGACGCGCCCATGTAGGCGCCCACCGGCACGTTCAGCACCTCACGGCCATCAGCGACGCGAATACCCCTGAACACTTCGTCACAGCCGGCAATGTAGGCGATACCCTCGATGACCGACGGGGTCGCATGGACGTAGCCCTGCGACTCGACCTTCCATGCCACCTCGCCCTTTGCGACAGACAATGCGTACAAGAAACGATCGTAGGAGCCAATCAGCACTTTGTCGCCAACCACGACGGGCGAGGAACGAATTTCTCCGGTCGTCTTGAATGTCCACAGGGCTTTCCCGGTCTTGGTATCGACCGCATGGAAGACCCCCGTCAGATCGCCGATGTACACCACGCCATCGGCGACAGCGGGCGACGACTCTCCGATTTCTCCCGTGCGATATCGCCAACGCAACGCGCCGCTCTGCAGGTCGAGCGCGATCAACTCTCCTCCCGCCGTCCCGACATAGACGGCGCCGTCGGCGATGGCGGCAGACGACTCGATGGCCTCCTTCACATCGAACGTCCAGAGGACTTTGAGCGACGCGGGCAGCGTCCCGGACGCAACGCCGGTGAGCTGCGGGTTCGCCCGAAACTGCGGCCACGACGTCTGCTGTGCCGCGACAATCTGCCCGGCGAGCAAGAGAGCGATCAGAACGCGCATTCGTAAATCTCCAGGGCACTCTCCTCGTCGAACGGACGCGGGTTGAACCTGCCGGTCCATTGTTCCGACGCATCGCGTGCGAGATCGGACAGGTCACCTCTACTCGCGCCTGTCTCTGTAAGCGTCTGTTGCAGTCCGCCGGCCGCTGCCATCGCCGACAAGCGCGCAGCTAACAAGTTGGGCTTGTGCCGGTGCCGCGTAGCTCCGAAGGAGCGAAGGCGGATGCGGAGGCGACGCCGAGCAGTTCCGCATACAACGACGCCGCCATCGGACCGTTCCACCTCACAACATGCGGCAGCAGAATCGCGATGGCGTCGCCGTGCGTCGTTCCGTAACGCGCGGTCACCGGGTTCGCGCACGCATGTGCGGCGCCCAGCATCGACAGCTCGATCGCCGTGCCCGCGTAAAACGCGCCCAGCTGCATCGCCGCGCGCGCATCGAGATCACGTGGTGCGGCAAGCACGCGCTCGTAATGGGATTCGAGCAGCCGCCACGCCTCGAGCGCCATCTTCTGCGAGCGCGGGTTTCGCTTCGTCGACACGAAGCTCTCGACGGCGTGCGACAACGCGTCGAATCCAGCTGCCGCCGTAACGTGGGAGGGCTGGGTCAGGGTCAGGCCCGGGTCGAGAATGACGGCGCGGAATGCGGCTTTCGGATCGCCGCAGGCCATTTTCATGTGCGTGCGCGGATCGGAGATGATCGCGTACGACTGCGCCTCGCTGCCGGTTCCAGCCGTCGTCGGCACGCCAATCATCGGCAGCATGGGGCGGGTGGCTTTTCCGTAGCCGTGAAAGTCACGGATGGTCCCTCCCTGGGTGAGGAGAAAGTTGATCCCTTTCGCGCAGTCCAGCGAACTTCCGCCCCCCAGCCCGATGATGGAGTCGATGTTCGCTCTCCGCCGAGAATTGCCGCCCGGCCTCCACCATATCGGCATCCGGATTCGGACCAAAATCGCTGAACTGAATCGTCTGCACGCCGGCATCGTTCAACGACGTGCGTGCATGATCCAGATGACCCGCCCTGACGAGCCCGGCATCGGCTACGAGGAGGGTTCGCGTAAATCCAAGCTCTCTTGCCAGCGACCCCAGCTGATCGATCTTTCCCTCGCCCACCAGCACACGAATATCCGTCTTCAGATCCAATCGGCAGCCCTCAGGGGATCGTAACCACAATCGGTTCCGGGTTCCGGGTTCCGGGTTCCGGGTTCCGGGTTCCGGGTTCCGGGTTCCAGGTTCCGGGTTCCAGGTTCAAGGTTCAGGGTTCTAAGGTTCCAGGTTCGCAGACCCGGCCGAATGAGAAACCGCGCGCGCGCAGCTCAGGGATCAAACGGGCCGTCGCCTGCACCGTGTGGCGCTGATCGCGGGTGGGCGCGGATTCGTCCCCGTCGTGCAGGACGACGATGTCGCCGTCAGACACGCGCGGGGCGATCCGCTTGAACGTCGCATCGGCGTCACGCGGGCGGAACCAATTGAAGTCCCACAACATCCACCCGAACCCAATCAGATCGTAGTCCATCGCCCGCAGTCCATCGTACATCTGCCCGCCGCGCCAGCCGGCATGAGGCCGGAACGCGCGGCAGGGACGCGTGCCTGCCAGATGCTCGATGCGATCCGCGGCGGCGGTCAACGTCTGCGGAGAGCTCGGACCTCGACATCAGCATGAACCGGCGCGACGAGGCATGCAATGCGACCGCATGACCTTCGCCGAACGCGCGCCTCACAATCGATGCAGTCGTTTCGTGAGGTGTTCGTCGATGACGAAAAAGGTCGCCTGAACCTGCTGGGCTTCGAGCACATCGAGCAGATCGGGCGTGGTCGTCGGATTCGGCCCATCGTCATAGGTCAGGTAGACGGTGGGTGTGGCTGTCGCAGGCATGCTCCACACCGCATGCTCCCCTGCCGCCCAGTCGATGAAGAATGGTGCCGGCGCGGTATGCGCGAGCGCGGTGAGTGCCGCGCCGATCGCGAGAACGATCAACATCGAGGCGTCTCATTCGTCACTTGATCAGCGCACGTTCGAGCCGCCGCATGGCGATGACAAACGCAATTGCGCCCCCGGTTATGAGATAGCCACATGAAGGGCGATGGAGACGTCGATCGCGCCGGTCGTGAGCTGACGCAGCAGGCTTACGGCGTGATACAACGGCATGGCACTGACGAGCCACTGCACCGGTTCCGGAAATCGCGCCACCGGAACGAAGATGCCGCTGAACAGGAACATCGGCATGACGAGGGCCCCCATCACCAAGTCGAAGTCCTGAACCTTGCGGGCGAACGTCGTGAGGCACAGCGCCATTGCCGCAAACGACGCGGCCACGAGCACCGCCGCCGGCCACGCGAGGATCGCCGCTGGCGACAACAGCAGCGGCTTGTCGATGGATTCGCCGAGAATCCAGAGCACCACCAGGAACATCGCGGCATACAGGGCGCCGCGCCCGAGCGCCCAGAGCATTTCGCCGAAGGCCACATCAGGCACCCGCATCGGCGTCGCCAAAATGCCGTCATAGGTTTTCTGATAGTGCAGCTTGAAAAAAATGTTGAAGAAGCCGTCCGTGATCGCGCCGTTGAGGCAGCTCGACGCAAGCAGTCCTGGCGCGACGTAGGCGCTGTAGCTGATGCCGTCAATCGGCGGCACCATCGAGCTGAGGCCGATGCCGACGCCCAGCAGATAGAACAGCGGCTCGAAAAATCCCGAGACGATCACCATCCACGTGTGTTTGTAGACCAGCAGATTGCGCTGGATCATGCGCACCGACCGGCGCGGTGACGGCAGGACGAGCGCGTCAATCATGCGTAAAGCCTTCGACGGAAATTTCTCACGGCGAGGGCGGTGCCTCCAGCAGCGAACGCGCCGAGAAACAGGACGTGGACAATCCATCCTGGCGCCAGCGAGTTCAGGGTGAGCCCGCGCACCAGCTCCACGCCATGAAACAGCGGCGTGAACCACGCCGCGCGCGCGAGCGGCTCCGGCAACCGGCTGATCGGCACGAACACGCCAGAAAACAGAAACAGCGGTGTGATGACGAAGCGGAACAACACATTGAACGTCGCCGACGTCTTCCGCGTGGCGGCATACGCCATGATTGGCGCCGCAAAAGCCAGCCCGGTCAGCACCACGGCGGGAATCGCCAGCAACACGAGCGGCGAGCGCGGAATGCCGAACGCGGTCATCACGCTGATGAATGCCAGCGCGATCGTGGACAGCCTCACCGCGATCCACCCCAGCTCTCCGAGCACGAGATCGACGATGCGCATGGGGGTTGAGAGGATGGCGTCGTAGTTGCGGAACCACGTCATCTTGCCGAGCACGGGATAGGTCGACTCGAACCCGGCAGCCTGCATCGCCGCCGCCGCCAGCAATCCGGGCGCGAGAAACTCGGCGTAGCTCACACCGCCTGGCAGCGCGGTTCCACCCGCATCGACCATCGCCCCCAGTCCCACACCCATCGCGAGCAGAAAGAGCGTCGGCTGCAGAAAGCTCGAGAAGACGGATCCCCGCCACACGCGCCGATACACGAGCGCATTCCGTTGAACGATCCGCATGGGACCGATCACATCCTTACCCTGCGTTCCCGCGCCTCTGCGGTGAGATTCATTCGATCAGGGCTCTCCCCGTGATTCGCAGAAACACATCTTCGAGCGTCGAGCGCCGGACTACCGCGCTTTCGAGCGGAAGAGCGCGGGCGTGCACTTCCTGCAGCGCCCGTTCCCCGTCGGTCGTGTACACCTGGACGCGATCGGGCAACATCTCAATCCAGTCGCCGATCCCGTTCAGGCGGCCGTCGAGAGCGGCACGTACCTCATCCGGGAAACGCAACTCCAGCACTTCTCTGGTTGAATATTTCTCGATCAGCGACCGGGGCGAGCCCTCGGCGACGATTTTCGCCTTATCCATCACCACGAGCCGATCGCACAAGCGCTCCGCCTCGTCCATGTAATGCGTCGTCAGGAGCAGCGTCGCGCCGCGGCGCTTCAACTGATAGAGCCGATCCCACACGACATGACGCGCCTGCGGATCGAGCCCTGTGGTCGGCTCGTCCAGCAGGATCAGCTCGGGCTCGTTCACCAGCGCGCGCGCAATCGTGATGCGCCGCTTCATGCCGCCCGACAGCGAGTCCACCTGCGCCGCGGCGCGATCCGACAGCTCGACGAACTCCAGCAGGTCCTGCGCGCGCTTCTGCGCAACCGTGCGGGGAATGTCGAAATAGCGCGCATACATCAGGAGGTTTTCGCGCACGGTGATTTCCGCATCGAGGTTGTCCTGCTGCGGCACCACGCCGAGGCGCGCCTTGATCTGGCTCGCGTGCGTACGCGGATCCATCTGCAGCACTCGCAGCTCGCCGGCCGTAATCGGCGATGCACAGGCGATCATCCGCATAGTAGACGTCTTGCCCGCGCCATTCGGGCCGAGAAATCCGAACGCTTCACCTGCCCGCACGTCAAAGTCAATTCCGTCGACGGCGGTGAAGTCACCGAACCGTTTCGTCAGTCCACGTGCATGGATGAGGGGCGTATCCGATTGATGCAGCATGGTTTTCGAGTCTGGATCGTATTTTGTATCGATGTGGCGGCAGGAGGATATCTATGCGTCGTATTCGTGCGTCCTTGTGGGTGTTTCTCGCATATCTCGGTCTGTTCACGGTGGCCACGACACCGGCCCAGGCTCAGCAGGTGCGGGCGGGCGTCCAGGGGGGCGTGTCACTCGATCCGGACCAAGGCTTCATCGGTGGTCATGTCGAAACCTCACCGCTCGTCGACCGTGTCCGTTTCCGTCCCGGACTCGACATCGGGTTCGGAGATGATCTCACGCTCGTCGCGATCAATCTGGATTTCACCTACGCATTTACGGAAAGCCGGCCCTGGAACATATATGCGGGCGGCGGCCCAGCGATCAATTGGTACAACTACGACAACGATTCGGAGGCGGAAGCCGGGTTCAATTTTCTCGTCGGCGCGAAGAGCCGCCAGGGCCTCTTCTTCGAGTTGAAGATTGGCGTCATGGACAGCCCCGATCTGAAATTCGGAGTCGGCTACACGTTCAGGTAGGATCGCAGGCCGAGCGTCTGCGTTGACCACCACTCCATTCAACGAGTACAGCACCAGACGGGCAGAGCGCGCATCCGAACATGCGCGTCTCTCCCGTCTGGATGCGCACATCTCATACGCTCGACTCACCACAGTCGCCTCCATCGCGATTTGCGCGTGGCTGGTATTCACGTCGGTTTTCCCCGCGTGGTCGCTGAGTCTGCCGATCGCCGCCTTTGCCGCTCTGGCGGTCTGGCACGATCGCGTGCTGCGCTGACTCCGGTCGCGTATCGCGAGCCGTCGCGTTCTACGACCATGGCCTCGCCCGGCTCGAAGATCGATGGCATCATCTGGGCGAAAACGGGTCGCGTTTCCTCGACGAAGCACATCTCTACTCGCGCGATCTCGACATCTTCGGGCCTGTCTCTCTGTTTCAGTTGATATCGCGCGCGCGCACGCACCTCGGCGAAGAGCGGCTCGCGCAATGGCTGACGGCCCCGGCTCCGCCGGCCGTGGTGCGCCAGCGCCAGGACGCCGTCACGGAACTGCGCGATGCGTTGAATTTCCGCGAGGCACTTGCGACGGCAGGAGGATCGACGCGCGACATCGACACGGTCGCATTGAGCGCGTGGGCAGCGTCACCCGCCGTACCTGAACGCATGTGGCTTCGAGTGGCCGCGGCGGCGCTTGGCGCCGGCATCATCTTCACCCTGGTGTGGTGGGCGCAGGGCGGCCCAATTGCACCTCTACTTCTCGTCGTCTTGCTGAAGATGATCCTGACTCGGCCATCGCGCCAACGCGTGGCGCATGTGGTGCGAGGCGTCGAGCGGCCGCTACGCCAGCTCGACGTCCTTGCCGACACGCTGCTGCTCATCGAACAGGGCGTCTTTCTCAGCCCACGACTGGCGGAGTTGCGCACCGAGATGATGAGCCACGGCGTGATGCCGTCGCGCGCCATCCACCGGCTCGAGAACCTCGCCGACATGCTCGACTGGCGGCGCAATGCCATCTTCGCGCCCATCTCTGTGGCGGTTTCCTGGCCGCTTCATCTTGCCTCGGCCATTGAAAGCTGGCGCCATGAGTTCGGACCGAGAGTGCTCGTATGGCTGTCGGCAATCGCCGAATACGAGGCGCTCAGCTCATTTGCGGCGTACGGGTACGAACATCCGGACGATCCGTTTCCCGAGTTCGTTGAAAAGGGACCGGCGCGTTTCGAGGGCCGAGAGCTCGGGCACCCGCTGGTTCCCGCTGCGCGGATGGTCCGCAACACAGTGATCCTGGACGAGCAGACCCGCGTGTTAATCGTGAGCGGCTCGAACATGTCGGGAAAGAGCACGCTCCTGCGCACAGTTGGCGTGAATGTGGTTCTGGCGATGGCGGGTGCGCCGGTGCGCGCGAAGACGCTGTCGCTCACTCCCCTTGCCGTGGGCGCGACGCTGCACGTGCACGACTCACTGCAGGCGGGCCGGTCGCGGTTCTATGCCGAGATTTCCCGGATCCGCAGCATCGCCGATCTTGCGGGACAGACACCGGAGCCGATGTTCCTGCTCGATGAGCTGTTTCAAGGCACGAACTCGCACGATCGAAAAATCGGCGCCGAAACTTTGCTACGCCACCTGATGGAGCGCGGCGCGATCGGGCTCACCACCACCCACGACCTCGCATTGACGGCGATTGCCGATCAATCCGGCGGCCGCGCCATCAACGTACATTTCGAAGACGAGATGCGGGATGGAGAGCTGATGTTCGACTACCGGATGAAGCCGGGGCCGGTGACCCACAGCAATGCATTGGCGCTGATGCAAGCTGTAGGTTTGCCTGTGGAGTCTACGCAGACAGGAACATCGGCAGATGGGCAGATTGGAAGATTGGCAGATTAATCTTCCAATCCACCAATCTGCCAATCTCCCAATTCCATTTCACCATTACCACCATGAACTCGACGTCCTCACCTCACGCACTGCACCCACGCCGTTGCGCAGTCCGAGGCTGCGGAGATCCGGAACATTTCGATCGACAGTGACACAACGCGCGTTCCGCGACGTGCCTTCACACAGTTCCCACTCGCCGCCGCGGACCTCGACGCTGCGTATGCGGTCGCCGACAGAGCCGAGATTTGCCGAGTTGCTCACATCGCGTGAGCTGCCCCGGAAGTTCGGCTGCGAGTACAGCACCAACCGCGAGTTGCGGCTGTTACGAGAGTTGTTCGTATTGCCTGAATTGTCCAACCATCCGCCGCCGTTGCGGCCATACCCCACGGAGCGCATCGAGGAGATCCGATCGTTCCAGCCAGCCTCGCGCAGATCGTCGATGGTGCCGGTGAACGTCCGGCAGCGTCCGCCGAAGTGGACGTCCTGACAAACTTCCCACGCCTGATTGCCATCCACTTCGATGCTGCTGATGCGATCGTTCAGGCCGTGCGCCCTGAGATCCGGCACTTCGTTCCGGAACGTGACGCTGTCGCCGCGGAAATTCGGATCTTCGTACACCGTGATGCCGCTATACCCGTTATTCCCTCTGCTCCGACGCTGCGCAGACGCATCGAGCGACAACGCCGACACCGCCAGGACGAGGGCAAGCGCGAATCGAAGAATCATGGTCAACCTCCGTATACGCGCTTTGTGCAACCGCCGTGCCGACGATTTCGCCAATAAATTCGCGGGGTTTTTGCACAATGGCAGGGCCGTGTCCGTCTCTTAGGACATGCCGGCTGTTCAAACCTCACCACAGAGAACGCAGAGCACACAGAGAAGGTTTTGTTTATCGGGGGTTACCGCTCGATCATTTCGATCGAAGCGTCGGCCTGGAGGGCAAAACGCCCGCGGCCGGTGGACACGATCTGCAGGTCCGGACATTTCTCCTGAAGCCGATGCCGCAGGAGTATGAGACGGCTTTCGAAATTGTCTTTCACGGCGGGCAACCCCAGCGATTCGTCGAGGCGGACTTCGCGGTTGGTAAATTCGGTACGGCCGCTACGGCGCGATTCGCCGAGCAACTTCCAGAGAATGCGGGCGGGGATGTTCCGTATCAGATATTCGCCGTCGACGAAGATCGCTTCGTCTTTCTTGTAGTAGGTCAGCGTCCGTGTCCGCGTCTTCGTAGTCGCGGGCTTCGGCGGCGCCTGCGGCCGGCCGACAGGTTCCACTTCAGCATCAGCGGACGTCCGTTCCGCAATCCGATCGATCCCGAGCGCAATCTGGTTTCCGATGATTTGCAGGTACGCTTCGTGCCACTCGCCAAATGCCATCGGGTCGCGGCTCTCTGCCGCGAGCACCCCGACCACGCGGTCCCCCACGATCAGGGGAATCGCCAGCACGCTCCGCGCGTCGGGCAGGCCGGGGAGCTTGATGTCCTCGCACGTGTGATCGCTCGAGGCTTCCCGCCGGATCGCACGGCCGTAGGCGAGATCGGCATCGAGCACGTTGAACCGCAGCACCTGCCGATCGCGCGCAGCGGTACCGATGATCCCGTCTCCGACCGGTACTTCAGCGCCGATGCCGCTTTCGCCGTACCCGCGGCTTGCCAGGGCAACCAGCCGCCCGGTCGCCTCGTCCAGCAGCAGCACGCTCGTATGTCTGAATTGAAAGTACTCCTCGAGCGCCTGCAGCGCGGCGTTGAGCAGCGTCTCCAGATCGCCCGAGCGGTTGATGCGCTCCGAGACCCATTGCAGCCCGCGCACTTCGGACCGATGGCCGGCAAGCGATGCCGCTTCAGCCTCGACGAGCGGACGTCCCTCCACCAGAAATCCCTCGACCTTTTCCAGCGACTCGACGAGAAACACGTCGGCCGCAATCAGCCGAAAGATGCCTTTCATCCCCGTCGCCGAAGCGATCGCCTCGATGCGCGCCGACATCGTGTCGAAGAGCGGACCGTCCTTTTCCGACCGGAGAAACTTCAACCGCAGGCGATAGGCCTGGAGCGTCAGCGGGTCAATCATCTCCACGCAGGCGCGCGGGTTCTCGTCGAGATTGCGGCGCGTTTTGTTGAAGAACTGGCACGACAGCGCCACATGGTGCTCGTCGAGGTAATACACCTGGCTCACATACGTGATGTTCGGAATGCCCCTGGCATCGACGGTCGCGATGAGGCTCGGGGTTACGCCTTGGAAGCAGTGCGTCAGATCTGACAGACGAACAACGGATGTGCTCATCGCAGGCGTGTGCCGGCCTTCGGTCCCGGCGACTGCTCGTAGATTTCCTCGACCCGCATTTCGAGCGCAAACGCCGGCCATTGCACCACCGACCGTGTCACACGGGCCGGATAGCCGATGGCATTGAGCACGCCGCCGAACCCGGCGAAGTGGTCGTGCACGAAATCCTCCTCATCGTCGCTCGCCGTCCGAGTGGCCTGGACGACGCCCTTCAACTGGGTGGCGCAGTGACTGATCGGATGCGTGGTGACGACGGCCACCCGGCCGGTGCTCGCCACGTTGGCCATCGTTTCCGCGCTTGTCGCAACCGGGACGAACACGGTGACCGTGGCGAGATCGTCGCGCGACCTCAGGCCGACCGCGCGGCAGCATGCCGGATTCCCCCTGGCATCGACGGATCCGACGATGACAGACACGCCGGGCTCGATACATTTCGCCAGCCGCTCGTCCATTGCCGGAGATTATGAACTATTTAGGAAGTTTTTAGGATCGGCGGGCGCAGTTAGGAAAGTTTTCAGATTCTCCTAGGGAAGTCTTAGCAACCGGCGTTTTGGCGATTCGATAGAGTGCTCGCATATGAAAAACACACTCATCGCACTCGCCGCCATCGTGTTCGTCGCCGCCGCCGGGTTCGTCACTCTCTCAACGAGCCAGACCCAATCGCAGCAGCTCGCGCAGGCTCAGTTTCCGTCCCACCCGTCGGCCTCGACGATTGGACGGGGTGAATATCTCGTAAAAATCATGGGCTGCAACGACTGCCACACGCCCTGGAAGATGGGCCCTCACGGCCCCGAGCCGGACATGGATCGGTTTCTGTCGGGCCATCCGGAGCAAATCGGTCCTCTGCCGAACGCGAAGGCGGCCGAGCCGTTCGTGTGGTCGGGCTTCGGAACCAACACCGCCTTCAGCGGTCCCTGGGGTGTCAGCTATGCCTTCAATCTGACGCCGGAACAGAACACCGGTCTGGGGATCTGGACGGAAGAGATGTTCGTCAAGACCATCCGGACAGGGCGTCATATGGGCACGTCCCGCCCCATCAATCCCCCGATGCCATGGCCGGCATACCGGAACGCCACCGACGAAGACTTGAAAGCGGTCTACGCATACCTGCGGACGATCAAGCCCATCGTCAATCACGTTCCGGATTACGTGCCGCCGGCGGAGTCGAACTGACGGTCAGTAGTTCGTCGTTCGATCAATCAAGCCACGCTCGCGCGCGATGTGGTCGCAGCGGAGAAACATCGCCGACGCCATCGCGCCGAGCGCAACGGTAAGAGCCGCGAGCAGGACGACCAGCTGGACGTTGCCGATCCACCCGAATCCCGAATAGTCCCCGATGCCGCCACCCGCAAGCGATCGCCGCACGAGCTCGAGCCAATAGGTGACCGGCATCAGATAGCCGATCGGCCGCAGCCACTCCGGCAGGGCGACAATCGGAAACACCGCGCCACAGAACAGATACAACGCGGCGGCAACCGCCTCGCCCACGAACCACGACCCGTTCGCGATCGTCAGGACGAGGCTCGCCAGTGCCAGCCCCATCATCGCCAGCAGCGCGATACCGATGACCAGCGACGCCAGGAATAACGGCCACTGCACATCGGCCGCCGTCACCTGAAGCTGCAGGAACGCCATGCCGAACGCCAGCGTGATCGCGACAGATATCGTCGTCGTCAGAAACCGCGCGACGCCGCGCCCCATCAAATACATCGGAATACTGATGGGCGCGACATACATCGACTTGAGCGTTCTGAATCGCTCTCGATCGTCCACCACCGCCTGCGCCATACCGGCCATCACGGCGCCCACGTACATGTAGAACGCGTTGCCGAGGTACATGAACGAAAACGCCGGCGATGCGAAGTCGCGCTGCGTCACCATGCCGAACATGACCACGATGATCGCGGCCGAGGTCAGCGGCTTGATGATCGAATAGAGCGCGAAGAGCGACGGCGATGCCCAGTTCGACTCGATTTGCCACCCGAGCCACGTGGCTGTTTTGAGAGAACTCCACATATGGACCTTATCCGCGGCTCTCCGTGAGCCGCCCTTCCTGTATTGCCAGGCGCTCGAGCTGTTGTAGCAGAACCCGCGCGGCCCACAGGAACAACACGCTGAGAACGGCGAGCACGGCGATCTCCACGCGAACGTCGAGAAATCCGAGCGCCGTGCCTGTCGAAAACGACAATTGCCGGATCGCATCCATCGCCAGCGTCAAGGGGATGATCGACGCGCCCGCCGCGACCCAGAAGTTGAAGCTTCGGATCGGGAAGTACATCCCCGACACCAGAAACACCGGCTCCTGCGCGAGGTTCACCAGGTGCCAGCCTTCGCGTCCGAGCATCAAAAATGCCGAGGCGAACATCATTCCCATTCCGTACAGGGCGACCAGTGCGATCACGAAGACGGCCGTCAGCATTGGGATGCTCGATACCGAGAACTGCACATCGAACAGCAGGCTGCCGATCGTCAGAATGCTCAGCGCGCGAATGCTCGTCGTGAACATCCCGCCCAGCGCCATGCCGAGCAGCACCGCCATCAGCGAGTTCGGAGCCATGATGTAGAGCGCGAGATTTCCGTTCTCCTTTTCCCAGAACAACTGGTTGCCCATCGACCACAACACGTTCAACCAGTAGGCGCTCATCGCCCCGCCGATGATGACGAACCCGATCAGCTCCGCCGGCGCGTTGTTGGCGCGATAGATGAAGACATACGCACACACCCCGATCAGCGGCAGCGCGATGTCGAACAACATCCACCACTTCTCGCGCACGTTCATCACCAGACGCGGGTAGGCCCTGGCGGCAACCGTGCGCGCAAACAACTTCCATCCAGTCGATCGATATCCAGACGATGGACGATCGACGATGGACGATGGACGATCCTCAGGCATGTTCCACTTCATCCATGCTGCGCCCGACCAGCGCAACGAAGACGTCTTCGAGCGTCGGCTCGCGCTTGGTCAGCTTCAGCAATCCGATCCCACGCGCTTCGAAGAAACCGATCACCGGGCCGAGCACGCGCTCCTCGCTGACCATCAGCTCGACCGACGATCCTCCGTCCGTCGCGCGGTGCGTCGCCTTGCGCACGCCCGGCAGCGAGCACAGCTGCGACGCGTCTCGATCGCCGATCGCCGTGGTTTCCACGTGAAAGATCGGCTCTCCCTGCAGGCGACGTTTGAGATTCGACGGCGTGTCGCAGGCCAGCACGCGCCCGGCGTTGATGATCGCCACCCTGTCGCACAGCTCGTCCGCTTCGACCATGTAGTGCGTCGTCAGCAGTACGGTCCGCGCCGGATCGTCGTCGACCCAGCGCCGGATGTAGGTCCGCGCATCTCGCGACGCTCCCACGTCGAGACCAAGCGTCGGCTCGTCGAGAAACAGCACCTTCGGATCCGTCAGAAAGCCTCTCGCGATGTTCATCTTCTGCCGCAGGCCGGTCGACAGCAGCGATGACTTGGTGTGCATGCGATCGCTCATCTTCACGATTTCCAGCAGCTCGACGATGCGCCGGTTGGCGTCGGCGGAGCTCAACCCGTAGAACTGCGAAAACATCCACAGGTTCTCCCGCACGGTCAGCAGGCCGTAGCCCGAGGCTTCGCCGCCCGACACCATGTTGATGCACGGCCTGACGTGCTGCGGCCACCGGTGCACGTCGAAGCCGGCAACCATCGCCCTGCCCGACGAGGGCGCGAGCAGCGTCGTCAGAATCTTGATGAGAGTGGTTTTCCCGGCGCCGTTCGGCCCGAGCAGACCGAACAGCTCACCGCACGGCACGGACAGGGTGACGTCGCTCAACGCGACGCGGTCTTTCTGACCCTGCCGGTCCTTTCCGCGCGCCTTGTAAATTCTGCCCAGCCGCTCCGTCTCGATGGCCTGCATAAGTTCCTCGCCATTCGCCGTAATTCCGCCCCAAAAGCAAAAAGGCCATCACCGCTTTCGCAGGTGATGGCCTTTTGGAAAAGGTCTGATGGGTCTGACTACATCACCCGGACACTCCAGCGCAGAGAGCGACGCGCTCGGCGCCGACGCCGCGAAACGCGATAAGGAGATGGGTGATCGACATCATAGGAGTGACCTAGGAGAACACAGGATGTGCGACTTGTCAATCCGGCACGGGTAATTGGCGAGAAATCGCCGTCTGCGCATTGGACAACAATGCAGGCAGGGTGATGACGAAGGCGGAGCCCACGCCGGGCTCGCTCGTCACCGCGATGTCGCCGCCGTGTGCCACGACGATCGTCCGCGCGATAGACAAGCCGAGGCCCGACCCGCCGCTCTCGCGCGAACGCGCCTTGTCGACGCGGAAGAAGCGATCGAACACGCGATCCACGGCCTCGTGCGGAATGCCGATGCCGGTGTCCACGACTTCAATTCGCGCCGTTCCACCGATGACGCGCGACGCTATGGTCACGGCGCCGCCAGGCTTGTTGTAGAGAATGGCGTTGGCGATGACGTTGTTGAGCGCTTCGCGCAGCTGCTCGGCGTCGCCGTTCACCGTTACGGCATCGCCTTCGATCGCCAGCCGGACGTTCCGCTCCTGCGCCATCGGCGCCAGCCACGCGGCCACACCTTCGATCAACGAGTGGATCGCGACCGGCGCCCGCTCCTGCACATCGTGCGCGACCTCGGCCCGCACCAGCGCCAGCAGGCGTTCGACAGTGTCCTGCATGCGGAGCGCGGCACGGCGGCTGATCGCCAGCGCGTCTTTGTACTGCTGCGTCGTGCGCTCGCGATCGAGCGCCCATTCCGTTTCGGCGCGCAGCACGGAGATTGGCGTCCGCAGCTCGTGAGACGCATCGGCGGTAAAGCGCCGCTGTTCCTCCACCGCGAGCCGCAGACGATCGAACGCATCGTTCAACGTCGACGCGACTTGCTCGAGCTCGCTCTCGGTGCGGTCGACGGAGATGCGAGCGTCCAGGTTGCCGTCCGACATCGCGCGCGCGGCCTGGCTGATGCGCTTGATGGGCGCAAGGGCGCGTCCGGCCACGAACCAGCCGCCGAGAATCGCGATGATCAGGGTTCCGACGCCCGCCAGAGCCACGTTCAGGATCAGCGCCCACTGTTCGCCTCGCAGGTCGCCGATCTCGCGGCCCACGAGCACCGTGGCGCCGGCGCGGGCCGTGCAGGGATGCTTCGCGGCGCCCGGGCGCGGTATTTCCCGGACGTTCCACCCGGATATCGGGATCCGATTGATCGACCAGCTCCCCTTTGGCGTTCCAGATGACGTAATACGGGCGGCCGCCTTCGCGCGTGAAGAAGTAGCTGGCGGCATCGGGAGGAAGTTCGAGATTGAATCGCCCGCCGTCGACCGGCTCGAGCGCGTCCGCGACCTCGCGCGCGTAGGTTTCGAGCTCGGCGTCAACGCCGTCGATCATCGAGCGCCAGGACTGATACACAACCGCGCCGCCGTACGACACGACGACCAGCGCAAGCACCAGCGAGTACCACAGGACCAGGCGGACCCGCAGCGACTCACGCATTGACGATGTAGCCCTGGCCGCGCCGCGTCTGGATGACCGCGGGCCCCAGCTTGCGGCGAAGCGCGGCGACGTGCACGTCGATGACGTTCGAGAACACATCGCTCGATTCACTGTAGATGTGCTCGCAGATCGCCGATCGCGTGACGAGCGTCCCGCGGTGCCTGACCATCAGCTCGAGGATCGAATATTCGCGCGCGGTGAGCTCGATCGGTACGTTCTCGCGATAGACCAGACGGGCGGACCGATCGATGGTGATGTTGCCGACGACAAGCACTGGCGACGGGTTGCCGCCGGCACGCCGGACGAGCGCCCGCAGCCGGGCGACGAGCTCCGAGATGGCGAACGGCTTCGGAAGATAATCGTCGGCGCCAAGATCGAGCGCCCGCACGCGATCTTCGATCGCGTCGAGCGCGGTGAGTATCAGCACCGGCGTCCGCGAGCCCGCCTGCCTCAAGTCCTGCAGCAGCGTCCAGCCACTCCGTTTCGGCACCATCAGATCGAGGACGACGGCGTCGTAGGACACTTCGCCGAGCATGAATTGCGCTTCATCGCCGTCAGCCGCCATGTCCACGGCGAAATGCGCTTCGCCGAGCGCCCGGCTCAGCGTGCTTGCGAGATCCGCTTCGTCCTCGACAACGAGAATTCGCATGTCAGTCACGGGCGCCGGGAACCGCGTCGCCCCGCGGAGCTTGCGGCTTGGCCGCCGGCTTCTGTACTTCGGTTTCGTCTTCGACGCGGAAGTCGTCGAACAGCACCGTTGAATCGCCGCCGACCCACACGCCGACCCCGGCCGGACCGCGCACCGCTCGATCGCGCTCGCTGAACACGCGAATGCCGCCGAGATACACGCGGAGCTCACCGTCTTCCTGAAACACTTTGAGCGAATGCCACGCGTCGGGGTCGAGCTCGAGGTCGTCCTCGCGCTCGAGGCGGATCCGGTTGCCGCTGGCGACGCGGTACATCGCCACCTCCTGCTTCGTGAGATCGAGCTGGGCGAAGTAGTGGTTCATCGGATCCTGATATTTCCAGACGACGCCCGCCGTCCTGCCGCCGGAAATGGCCTTCAGCCGCACTGAGACCGACACTTCCTGATACGTCGGGCCGGACAGCACGGCGACGGCAAAGCTGTCGGGCGGTGAGGAGGTGCCTTCGTGCGCGAGCACGCGGTTCTCGGCACGCGCCTTGTCCGTGCTTTCGCGCTTCACCGTCCATCGATCGGCGGCGCCGTCGCGTCCCGCCGCCAGCACGAACCCGGCCGGAGGCGCACCGATCTTATCGTCATCGAAGGTGCGCAGCAGCACGCTCTGCGCCGCGCCGGCGGCCTGAAGAAACAGCGACAGGGCCAGAAAGAACATGTGCGGTTGGTCCGATTGTAGCCGTACCAGGTGAAGCTGCCATGAAGGATCGGGGCCAGACCACTTCACATCAGCTTCATCACCCGGCGGTTATAACTGCCCATGCACGAACGGTTTCCGTGGAGGCATGTGGAATGTTCCGTCGTCTGATGTTGTGCGCTGTTCTGGTGTGTGTGCTGCCGGCTGCGGCGGCTGCCCAGGCGCCGAGCGCCAAGCTGAAAATCTATCTGGACTGCAACCAATGTTTCGGCGATTTCCTCCGCGAAGAAGTGGACATCGTCGAATACGTACGCGATCCGGCCGAAGCCGACGTCCATCTCATCGTCACGAGCTCCGACACGGGCAGCGGCGGCATTGAACGAACGGTGGCGTTGATTGGTCTCGGACGGTTCAAGGGCATGGAGTTCAAGACGAGGGCCATCTCTGAAAGCGGCGACACGGAAGACACCCAGCGGCAGCGTCTGGCGACGGCGATCACGATTGGGCTATTGAATTTTCTCTCGATCGACGGCGTCAAAGGTGGACTCACCGTCGACGTCGAGCAGACCGCTCAGCCGGGACAAGCCGGGCCCGCCGCCGATCCGTGGAATTTCTGGGTTTACAGTCTGCAGGGATCGGTGTCGGCGGCCGGGGAAGAGAGCACCCGCCAGCTCGACCTCAGCGCGGAGTTCGGCGCGGATCGCATCACCGACGACTGGAAAATCACGGTGGGGTTCGAGATCGAGCAGAGCCGCGAGGACTTCGACCTCGACGAAGAAGAACCGCTTCGCGCCGAGCGCAACGAGAGGGACTTCGATGCGCTCGTCGCGCGCAGCCTCAACGACCATTGGTCGCTCGGCGGCCGCACCAGCGTCGACTCATCGTCGTTCGACAACATCGCATTCCGCATGTTCGCCGCGCCCGCGATTGAGTACAACCTGTTTCCATATTCGCAATACACGCGGCGCCAGCTGCGCTTCGGGTATGCCATCGGCCCGTATTACGCGCGGTACCGTGAAGAAACCCTCTATTTCACGACATCCGACCAAATGACGCAGCAGGAAGCGACGGTGACGCTCGACCAGCGCGAGCCGTGGGGATCGCTTCAGGCGGAACTGGAATTTGCGTCGTTCATCCCACAGCCGTCGCGCTACCGTCTCCAGCTCGAAGGCGATGTCAACGTGCGGCTGGCTCGCGGGCTCTCGTTGTCAATCGAAGGCCAGACGAGCCGCCTGCGCGACCAGATTTACCTCCCCCGCCGCGATGCCACGGAAGAGGAAGTGCTGCTACGCCTGCGCCGCCTGCTGAGCGGCTACGAATACAGCCTGCAGATCGGGCTCACCTACACGTTCGGGTCGATCTTCAACACGATCGTCAATCCGAGGTTTGGACAATAGCTGGTCGATGGTCCATGGGCAATGGTCCATGGTCCATGGTCTTGTCCGTGGCGACGGTTAGCGTGTGTACACGACGAAGACCATCGACCAACGCCCATTGACCATCGCCCATTGACCAACTGAATGGAACGCGTCATGCATCCGACGCGCTGGAGGTGCACGACATGTTCGGCATTCTGGGATGGATTGTTTTCGGGCTTATCGTCGGGGTTATCGCGAAACTCTTGATGCCGGGGAAAGATCCCGGCGGCATCATCGTGACGATGCTGCTTGGTATCGTCGGCGCCGTGCTCGGCGGGTTCGTCGGCCGCGCCCTTGGAATGTACGGGCCCAACGACAGCGCCGGAATTTTCATGTCTATTCTGGGCGCCGTCGTTGTCTTGTTGATCTACCGGATGATGGTGGGACGTCGCCGGACTGCCTGACGCCTCCGGAAATTAGGGATTGGGGACTGGGGATGGGGATTAGGGATTGGGGATTAGGGATTAGGGATCGGGAGGGCGCCAATCGCAAATCCCCAATCCCAGATCCCTAATCACAGTAGACGCCTCAAGCCCTCTTCGCGGCAGCCTCTTCAATCGCAGCCGTCACGTCGTCGAGCGGCCGGTTTCCGTCGAGCACGGTCACCACGCCGCGGCGGCGGTAATATTCGAGCACGGGCTGCGTTTCGCGCGCCATATACCGTAAGCCGCTCCTTGATGACGTAGGCCGCGTCATCATCACGCCCCCGTCCGGAGAGGCGTCGAATCACTTCGTCGACGTGCACGACGAGCGCGACGACGGCAACGCCGCCTCGGTCGGAGAGTATGTCATCGAGCGCGGCCGCCTGCGGCAGTGTTCGCGGAAAGCCGTCGAGCACGAATCCGTGCGCCGTGTCGCGGCTGCGCGAGGCGCTCGGTCACGAGCGAGATCATCAGATCGTCGCCGACCAGCCCTCCGCTCTGCAGCGTGTCGCGCACGAGATTGCCGACGCGCGTGCAATCCTGCACCGCCTGCCGCAACATGTCGCCGGTAGAAATCTTGGGAATCCCGTGACGGTGGGCAAACCGATCGGCCTGCGTGCCCTTGCCGGCGCCGGGCGGCCCGAAGAACACAAGATTCAGCGGCAATTCTGTAATCGCACTCCGGCGCGACACCCGGGCACGGGTGGCCGCCGACGCCGACTTCGACAAGGTGTCCATGGTTGCGTCAACCTGCTCTGCCGCGCCCGAATCGCTCGATCACCATCTCGCACGATCGAGTGAGCGCGTCCTGCCCGTGCGCCGCGAGTATCGCCAGAACCCCGCTCAGAAAGGCGCATTGGGCGGGGGTGAGATTGTCGAAGACATCGTCCGCGCCGGCGGCATCCAACGCCACGACCGGCGGCTTCGCCTTACCCGTCCGGCTCCGCGGCCGGGTAAAGGGAATACAGTTGTCGGTGGGCACGAGGTTGAAGGTAACGCGACCCGCTCAATTAGACAATTGAATTGTTCTTATTTCAGTAATTATCAAAGATAATAGCCGCCGATTCATGATCCACGATCTGCGGCACATCCGTTCGTTTCTCGCCCTCGCCCGCGCCGGCAGTTTCACCCGCGCCGCGGCCGAGCTCCACATGTCGCAGCCCACGCTCACCGTACAGATCCAGCAGCTGGAGAGCGCGGTCGGCGTGAAGCTGTTCGACCGCAACAAACGGCACGTCGCCCTCACCCAGGCCGGTCGCGATTTGCTCGTGCCGCTCGAGCGCATCCTCATCGATCTCGAGGCGATCGCAACGAGCACGGGAGAGCTGCGCGAGCATCGGCGCGGGCTCGTGACGGTTGCCGCGCTGCCGTCAGTGGCCGCCGGCCTGCTGCCGCGCGCGATCAAGAAATTGTCGGAATCGTACCCAGGGATTACGGTTCGCGTGTTCGACGGTGTCGCGTCCACCGTCGCGACGATGGTGAAAGGCGGCCAGGCGGACTTCGGCATCAGCAGCCAGACCTCCGGCGATCGCGAGTTGACCAGCCATGTCCTGTTCATGGATCGGCTGTGCGCGGTTGTCGCGCCGGCTCACCCGCTCGCGCACAAGCGAAGCATGACGCTGCACGAGCTCGCCAAACATCCGCTCATCCTCATGGTGAAAGACAGCAGCAGCCGCCAGATCGTCGACCTCGCGTTCAACCGCGAAGGCCTCGTCAGCAACGTGGCCTACGAAACGACCTATGGCACGACCGTGGCCGGTCTCGCGCGGGCGGGGCTGGGCGTCGGCATTCTCCCGGAATCGATGGCGAGACCGAGCCGCCTCCACCAGCTGCAGATTCGAGGCGGAGCGCTGACGCGTCGCATCGGCATCATCATTCACGCCGGACGCTCTCTCTCTCCCACAGCCGACAAGCTGAAACAAACGCTTCAGCAGGTTGCCAACGGCTAGCCGAGGTTGGCAATCCCGTTGCATTTATCCCCGGCGGAGGGTGTGAATGGCCGTATCGACATTTTTTCGGGCGTTTTTCGTCCTGATTGCCGGGATCGCGCTGTCGGGGTGCGAACTGATCGGAGACATTTTCCAGGCGGGCATGGCCGTCGGCATCTTTCTGGTCATCGCCGTGATCGCCTTCGCGATTTTTATCATTGGGAAGGTGCGCCGCAGCGTTTGATATAGGATAGTGCCAGCCCCTTATGAGAGCTGGTTGTGTTGCACTCGCGGCTGCGTTTTCACTGGCGGTAGCGCTGCCGGCGCACGCCCAACAGCCTCAGATGGCTCAGCAGGGGCGGCCGCCCCGACCGGCGCCAAAGCCGCCTCCGCAATCGGTCCCGCGGCCGCAGGTGCCCCAGACTCCGCCGCCGTCGCAGCTCCCCTCGCCTGCGGCGCTCAGCGTGCCCGATCCGCTCGCGAGCTTCCGTCAAGGTCCACGGGATCTTTATCAGCTACCGGGCGGCTACGATCGTTTTCAACATCTACGGCGCCATCACGCCGGTCTGCCCGTTGTGCTGATTCCCGGCGGGGGTTTCTACACCGGGTTCGGGCCGATGTATGACAACTACGGCAGGCCGCTCGACTACGGCAGGTCCGTACGACTATCCCTATCAGTACGAATACGCCGACTACTACGCACAACCGCGGTTTGTCGAGCCACGCGGAGGCCTGAGGCTGGAAACCATTCCCGACAGGGCCCAGGTATATGTCGACGGATTTTATGTCGGCCTTGCGGAAGATTTCGGAGTGAGCGGACGTCCGCTGGATCTGGCAACCGGCTCGCACCGCGTCGAAGTGCGCGCGCCTGACTACGACACGCTGTCGTTCAGCGTGATGATCGAGCCGAACCAAATCGTCAGATATCGCGGCGACCTGCAGCGCTCAGCGTCGTTCAGAGCTCCCATCGCCGTCGCGCCGCCACCGCCGCAGCAGACGCAAACGGCCCGCAGCTACTACGTCATCCCCAAGTGTTACGCCGGCGATAAGCCGCCGACCGGCCCGCTCCCTGCCGGGTGCGACGTCAAAAACATCCAAAAGCGGAATTAGAACTTCAATCAACTTCGTGTTGGGTTCGTGGGTTCGTGGGTTCGTGGGTTCGTAGGTTCGTAGGTTCGTGCGCCTTCCTGCCTTCGAGCCTTCGTGGTTCGTCGTCCCGCTCATCGCGTCATCGTGATTTAGTCCACCACAGAAGAAATTCCCTCTTCTCCGTGATCTCTGCGTCCTCTGTGGTAAATCTTCGCGGCTTCGTGCTCATCGCGCCATCGCGCCATCGAGTTCATAGTTCGATCGTTCGGATGCTTTCGCAGGTTCGTGGGTTCGCAGGTTCGTGGGTTCGTGGGTTCGTAGGTTCGTGCGCCTTCCTGTCTTAGCGGCCTTCGTGGTTCGTCGTGTCCCGCTCATCGCGTCATCGTGATCTAGTTCACCACAGAGATCACAGAGAAGAAATTTCTTCTACGTGATCTCTGCGTCCTCTGTGGTAGATCGTCCTGGCTTCGTGCTCATCGTGCCATCGCGCCATCGGGTTCATAGTTCGATTCATTCAGATGCTTTCGCAGGTTCGCAGGTTCGTAGGTTCGTGGGTTCGTGGGTTCGCGGTTCGTGCGCCTTCCTGTCTTCGCGGCTTCGTGGTTCGTCGTCGCTCCCATCGCGCTCATCGCGTCATCGTGATCTAGTTCACCACAGAGATCACAGAAACCACAGAGAAGAAATTCCCTCTTCTCCGTGATCTCTGTCGTCCTCTGTGGTAGAAAGTCTTCGTGGCTTCGTGGCTTCGTGGTTCGTGGTTTACTCGCGCAGCTTGAACGTGAACAGCGCGCTCCCTGCGGTAATCGATACGTGCTGCTTCCCGTTCACCGCGTAGCTCATCGGCCCCGATCGAATGACTGAGCCGAGCTGCGTTTTCCAGAGCAGGTTTCCCGTCCGCGCGTCGAGCGCGTAGAAGTACCCTTCTCCCCCACCGCTGAACAACACGTTCGTCGCCGTCGTCAGGATGCCGGCCCACGTGAGATCGCTCATCTTGTATTCCCATTTGAGCGCACCGGTGTTCGGATCGATCGCCCGCACCGCGCCGTAGCCTTCTTCCGGCTTTGCCCAGCTGTACCCGCCCTGTCCCGTGCGGATGCCTGGAACAGGCGCGCGCGCGCCGCCGCCGGCGAAACGCCGGCCTTCAACGTATTCAACGGTGTCTCTCACATAGAGGCTGCTGTAGTTCGCCCACGTCGGAATGTAGAACAAGCCGGTGCGCGGGCTGTAGGACGGGGAATACCAGTTGGTTCCGCCCTGGTTGCCCGGAAAAATCAAAGTGCCAGGAGGAGCGCTCGGCGCCTTTCCCGCGATGCGAATCGGCCGGCCCGTTTTCGGATCGAGACCGGACGCCCAGTTCACTTCGACAAACGGCTTACCCGATAGAAACTGCCCCGTGGCGCGATCGAGCACATAGAAATACCCATTCCGGTTCGCGAAGTACATCAGCTTCCGCGGCTTTCCTTGCCACGCGGCGTCGGCCAGCACCGGAATCTGCACGGCGTCGTAGTCGAACTCGTCGTGCGGCGAGAACTGGAAATGCCACTTCAATTTGCCGGTATCGGCGTCGAGCGCCACCACGCTGTTGCTGTAAAGGTTGTCTCCTTCGCGGTTGTCGCCGTTCCAGTCGGGCCCGGGATTGCCGACGCCCCAATAGGTGAGGTTCAATTCCGGATCGTACGAACCGGTGAGCCAGATCGACGCGCCGCCGGTCTTCCACGAATCGCCTTGCCAGGTGTCAAAGCCCGGTTCACCGGGTCCCGGCACGAGATTGAATCGCCACTTCTCTTCGCCCGTCGCAACGTCGAATGCCGCGAGGAACCCGCGGATGCCGTATTCGCCTCCCGCCGGACCCATGATGACTTTGTCTTTGATGACGAGCGGAGCCGACGCGAACGCATAGCCTGCTTCCGGCCGGACAATGGTCTTGTCCCACAGGAGCCGGCCGTTTTTCGCGTCCACCGCCACCATGTGGCCGTCGATGGTGCCCATGAACAGCCGATCGTCGTGAATCGCCACGCCGCGGTTCAATCGTCCGCAACATGGCCGCGCCTGAACCGAGGGGTTGTACGAATACGTCCAGAACGGCCTGCCGCTCACCGCGTCGAGCGCGATGATGTCGTTCGGCGGCTGGACGATGTACATGATGCCCTCGACGACGACAGGCGTGGATTCGAAACGCGTGCTGGTCGGCTCCCGCGAGTTGAGCTGATAGACCCACCCGAGCTCGAGGTTCCTGACGTTGTCGGGCGTGATCTGGGCGAGCTCGCTGTGCCGCTGGCTGAAGTAGCCGCCCGAATACGAGAGCCAGTTGTGCGGCTCCTGCGCCGCACGGACGAGCCGATCGAAGGTCACCTGCGCGCGGGGCGCCGCAACCGCCGCGAACACACACGCCAGCACGATCAGAGCGCATCGCTTGGGTACGGTCACTGCACACCTCCGCCTTGTAGCGAAACGAGATAGCTGAGTAAATCGGTGACCTCTTCGGGAGTCAGCTTTCCGCGGTACGACGGCATCTGGGATTTGTCGATGAACGTGAACTCCTTCAGGTCGCTGCGCATCAGCGAGCGCAGCTGCTCTTTCGAATCGATGAGCTGCACCGTGAAGATGTCCTGATTCAGCAGGCGGCCCGTCATCGTCGCGCCATCGCGCGTGACGACCCGCACGAAACGGTTGCTCGGAACGATGAGGGCGTCCGGATCGAGGATCGCCTTCTCGATGTCCGTCGAGTGCCGCACCCGTCCGATTTCACTCAGGTCGGGGCCCGTGCGGGCACCGGCGCCGTTGACGCGATGACAACTGGTGCAATTGCCCTTGCCGGTGAACACGGCGCGTCCCGCCGAGGCGTTTCCGGCATTCGCGGCGGCACGGCTTGCGCGGGCGCGCAGGAACTGCACGATCGCTGATGCCTGCGCCTCGGAGAAATTGCTGGGAGGCATGGCCGTGTTCGGAATGCCGCGCAGCACGATCCCGACCAGCTCGGGGTCCGTTGACGCGCGGCGGAATCGCCCGTGCATCAGGCTGACGTCGGGGACGACGTCTCCCTCCGGACCGTGGCACTCGGCGCAGTTCTCCATGTACAGCCGCTCGCCATTGGGCGGCGGCGGACCAGCAGGCGCCTGGGCCAGGGCGAACGTCGCGGCGGCACCGGCAATCAACACAGCCAGCATGAACGTGCTCCTTTTTCGGCACATCTTACGCGATAATTCCGCCCGGAGGCGTCCAGATGTCTCTCGCCAGAATTTTTGCCGTTGTGCTTGCCGGTTCGGTAAGCGTTCCCGCGCAGGCGAACGTCGTGCGCCTGGAAGTGACGGCCGTGGAGCCGGCCGGCCCTGATCACGAGCGCATTTCAGGAAAAATCCACGGAGAGGTGGACCCGGCGGATCCGAAAAACGCGGTCATCACCGACATCGATCTGGCGCCGCGAAACGTCCGCGGCAAGGTGGAGTACATCGCCACCTTCTCGCTGGTGAAACCGAAGGACATGACCAAGGCCAGCGGCGTGCTGCTCTATACCGTCGTCAACCGCGGCGGCAGCAGCGCCGACGCGGCGCCCAGCGGAGCCGGCCACGTGACGCTGGTGAACGGCTGGCAGGGAGACGTGGCGCCCACGGCGACCAACCACACGATCCAGGTGCCGATGGCAAAAAACCGCGACGGTTCGAGCATCACGGGGCCGCTGCTGCTGCGCTTCACCAATCTCCAGGGCCATACGACTGCGCTGATGATTCCGCGCAATCAGCGATCACCCTATCCTCCTGCTTCGCTCGACACGGCAAAGGCGACACTGATCTCGGCAATCTCCGAGACCGCAACCGGCGTCAAGGAAGGCGTCGTGAAAATCGCGAGCGAGGATTGGGCGTTCGCGGATTGCACCGCAAAGCCGTTTCCGGGCGTGCCGGATCCAGCGCGAATCTGCGTGCGGAACGGCTTCGACCCGGCCTTGTTGTACGAGCTGCATTACACCGCGAAGGATCCGTTGGTGCTCGGCATCGGCTTGGCGGCGACCCGCGATATCGCGTCGTTCTTCAAGTATGAAAACCAGGACGGGTCGGGCACGGCCAATCCGATTGCCGGACGCATCACGCACGCGGTTGCGCTCGGCAGCTCGCAGTCGGGCACGTTTCTGCGATTGTCGCTCCTGCTCGGGTTCAATCAAGACGAGCGCGGCCGAATCGTCTGGGACGGGATGAACCCGCACATCGCAAGCCGCTCCACCGATCTCAACCGCCGCTTTGCGTTTCCGGGCGGCCTGGTGTGGCCGTACGAGCTCGGCCATGAGGGCCCTCCGTGGTGGACGTCTTCGGAGGACGCCGCACGCGGCCGGAAAAAGGCCGGCCTGCTCGATCGCTGCCGCGCATCGAATACGTGTCCGAAGATCGCGGAAACGTTCGGGTCCGCCGAAATCTGGGGGCTGCGGCAGTCGTTCACGCTCGTCGGCACGAGCGCGAAGGGCGACATTCCCATTCCCGATAACGTGCGGCGGTATTACTTCCCCAGCGTGTCTCATGGCGGAGGCCCTGGAGGCTTCGCGGTGACGACCAGCCCGATTCCCAACGTGTCGTGCGCGCTGCCGTCGAACCCTGCCCCAAGCAGCCCGATGCGCGCCGCGATCGTCAACAAGTTGATCGCGTGGGTGAAGACCGACGCGCCCATGCCGAAGAGCATCTATCCGACGATTGCGGATGGCACGCTCGTCGCCAACACGTCCGCGGCAATGGGCTTTCCGTCCATCCCTGGCGCACCCTCGCCTCAGGGTCTGCAATATCCGTTGATCGACTACGACCTTGGCTCGCAGTTCCGGTACGGCGATCAATCTGGAATCCTGACCCGCATCCCGATCGTCAAAGCCACTCTGCCGCAGCTGGTCGTGAAAGTGGACGCAGACGGCAACGAGGTGAGCGGCATCAAATCCCCCCTGCTGAGCGCACCGCTAGGCACCTACACGGGATGGAATGTCGCCACCGCGGGCGTCTTCAAGGGGCAGCTATGCATCGGCGGGTCGCCAGTCGGCGGCTTCATCCCGTTTGCGAAGACGAAAGCCGAGCGCGTGGCGAGCGGCGATCCTCGATTGTCTCTGGAAGAGCGGTATCACGATCACGACGGTTACGTGCGCGCGGTCAAAGCGGCGGCGGAGAAGATCGTCAGCGAAGGTTTCCTTTCGGCGGAGGATGCAGCGGCGATGGTATCGCAGGCTGAGAAGAGCGCCGTATTGAGGTAGTCAACGAATGCACAAGAACTTCCTGCTGGTGGCGGCGATTATGGGCTTTCTTGGCGTCGCGCTGGGCGCGTTCGGCGCGCACGCCCTCCGCGCGCGGCTCACTCCGGAAATGCTCGCGGTCTTCGAGATAGGCGTGCGCTACCAGATGTATCACGTCTTCGCGCTGCTGGCGGTCGCCGTGGCGATCGGTAATTTCGGACCGGTGCGGCTGCTGACACTGGCAGGCTGGTCGTTCATCGCCGGGGTGGTGATCTTTTCGGGCAGCCTCTACGCTCTCGCCCTAACCGGCACCGGCATGTTCGGGGCGATCACGCCCATCGGCGGTCTCGCATTGCTCATCGGGTGGGCGTGTCTGGCGTTCTTCGCCGCCGCCCTCTGATGTTTTCCACCGCCAGCGGCGCGGAAACGCAGTGAAATCTATTCACAGAAACAAAAAATCTCTGCGACACCGCGTCTCTGCGGTGGAATTTCGTTACTGCGACGGGAGGCGGAGTGCCGCTGGCGGCGGACGAACACCTTCGTCGGATCCGCTTTGGCGTCGACCAGGATGCCCATGAACGCCACGTGCATCTCGTCGTTGCTCTGCAGTCCGAACTGCACGCGCGCCGTCGGATCGGGATTGAACCGGTTCGCCGCTGAATTGTCGTAGCGTCCCAGCGTCTCGAGCCGCGTGCCTTTCGGCAGATCCAGCGGCTCGCGCGAGCTCGTAGCCCACCTGCCAGTCGAACCTGTAGTTCGGAACTCTCAACACGATCTTCCGCTCGCCGTTCGGATAGACGGCGTGCATCTCGAAGTAGCGGCCGCGGTAATGCTGATGCGGCTGTATCCAGACCAGCTTCGCGTCCGAGGCGAGAACCGCTTCCGCGTCGATTTGGTAGTTCGCTTCGCCGGGAGGAATGTCGATGCGGCTGTTGTTCGTACCGGTGACGGTGAGGTGCCGGACGGCCGGCGGCGCATCCGCCAGCACGATGCCGACCATCGATCGATCCGTTTCCGGCTTTCCAGTCGTGGTGTAGTGGATCTCGAACACGATGTCCGACCCGGCGGCGATGAACTTCGCCGCGCCGCCGACGGTGAAGTTCTGCCCTGCCACGCCAGGGTTGTATTTCGCGAGGATGTCCTGAACCGGCAGCGGTCCGCTTTGCGAAGGAGACGGAGTGGAGGTGTCCATCCCCTCGCCGCGCTTCGGCACGTATAACTCCCCTTCGGGCACATGCGCGAGCCACGTCGAGTTCGGCGGCCGGATGATGGCTTTCATGTGATGGACAACTTTGGCGTTGCCGGGCTTCACTTCCGCGGCCTTCACCCACATGTCGCGCTCGAAGCGCGCGCGCACGACGAGGTTCGATTGATCGATGACGCCCGTCGCCGGCAACTGAACCGCTTTCGGGAACTCGACGATGATGTCGGGCTCGCCAATCGTCCATCCTTCCGCGAACTGCACGGGCGCCGGCTTGTCTTTCGCGTCGCCCTCGGGCGCGCCGTTTTTCGCCCAGGCGCTCAGCATCTCGATTTCGGCGTCGGTCAGCAGTTTGGTGTTCTTGAAATGTCCCACCGCCGGATCGGCGAACCATGGCGGCATCGTCCGGCCGACAACGGCTTTCTCAATCGCGCGCGCATACGGCCGGGTCTGCGCGTAGGTCATGAACGACATCGGCGCAATGGAGTTCGGCCGATGGCATTCCTGACACTGCTTCTGCAGCACCGGCAACACGTCTTTATTGAAAGTTGGCACTGAGGGCGGCGCCGCCTCGACGGACACGCCGGCGTTCCACGACGCCGCGAGCGCGACAGCAGCCACACCGAATGCTGACAGGATCAAACGGTTCATGAGACTCCTTTGGGACACGTTCTATTATAAGCGCCGGAGGAACGATCGCGATGCCGCTAAAGCGTTTTGCCATCACGGTTTTGTCGCTGATTGTCGCGTGCGCGGCCCTTTCGCATGCGCAGCGCGCCGATCGACTGCCCGCCGGGCAGAAGTGGGTCGCCACGTGGGCCGCGTCCGTGCATGGTCCCTATCCGGCAGGCAATCCGTCCGCGCAGCCGGATCTGAAATTTGCGTTTCCTGACGCGGCGCAAGGGGCGGTGGATCAATCGTTCAGGCTGATCGTGAAACCGGATTTGTGGGGCGACCAGTTCCGCATCAGGCTCGCCAACACGTTCGGCACGCAGCCGGTCACCATTCGACGCGATCTTCCTCGGTGTATCGGCGGGCGCGGGCACTGTTGTGAGGGGAACGAACACCCGGGTCACATTTGCCGGCCAGCCGACCGTCACTCTGGCTCCCGGCGATTCCGCTTACAGCGACCGCACCAATCTCAAGCTGCCGTCCGGTGGGGGCATGGATGGACGCAAGCTCGCGGTTTCGTTCCACGTCGCGGGGGCCGAGCGGACCCGATGACCTGGCACGCCAAAGCGCTGCAGACGTCCTATCTCAGTGGCCATCGCTCCGGCACCCACACGAGCTCCGAAGAAGAGACACGATTTCCGTACACCACGACATCGTGGTATTTCCTCGACGCCGTGGACGTGATGGCCCCGTCAAGCACCGTCGTCGTATGTGCCTTCGGCGATTCAATCACGGACGGAACACTGTCGACGCTGAATGGCGACGATCGCTGGCCCGACGTGTTGTCGCGCCGTCTGCACGCCGCCTACGGGAGCCGGGTGTCGGTTGTGAACGCCGGCATCGGCGGAAATCGAATCCTCACTCCGGAGAGCTATCCCCCACCGAAGCCATTTGGCGGCGGGCCGTCGGCCCTGCAAAGACTCGAACGCGATTTGTTCGGGCTTTCGGGCGTGTCAGCCGTGGTGCTGCTCGAGGGTATCAACGACATCAGTGCGGGCGCATCGGCCAGCGAGATCATCGCGGGCATGCGCGAGCTCGTGTCGCGGGTAAAAGCGAAGGGACTGAAGATCGTCGGCGCGACAATCACACCGTCGCTCGGCGCAAACGGAAACTCCGGCACGCCCGACGCCAATCAGCGCCGGCTCGCCGTCAACGACTTCATCCGCACAGGAGGAATTTTCGACGCGGTGGCGGATTTCGACGCCGCGACGTCGATCCGAAGACGGGCGGCCTGCGCGAAGAGTTCGTCCCCAACAGCACCGTCGGCGGAGCCGGCGACCGACTGCATCCGAATCGCGCCGGATATCTGGCGATGGGCCACGCCATCGATCTCAAGCTCTTCGCCCCCGCCCGCTGATCTGACGAGCTCATCAGATTTTTGCAGGAGGTTAGGAGATTAAGAGGTTCTCTTCAACACGAGGACGCGACGGACGCGACGACACGTTAACCACGAAGACACGAAGCCACGAAGACAGAAGGCACGAAAATACACCGTTATTCTCCATGGATCGCGTAAGTGGGCTCCGTGGCAGCGCGTCGACGGCGATGGCCGCATAGCGGCCATCGCGGCGGGGATGTACGAACCACGAAATACAAGAACCTCAACTGTTCCTTGTTCTTGTATTTCGGGTTCGCACATCCCCGCCCCGCGCGCTTGGCGCGCGACGTCGACGCGCTGCCCGTGACTCCGTGGTGATCTTTCGTTCTCGTTCTCTGTTCTCCTGTTAAAAGGACTTCTCAACTCGTCACGTGTGCCTCGGCGGCGCGGCGTTGGAACTCCCTGTAAGATCGTGCTCATGCGAATCGTCCGCTGGTTCTTCGTTCTCCTCATATTCGCCGCGCTTGGTTTCGGCGGTGTCTATTACTTCGCTGGACGCGCAGACGGTCCCGCGATCGTCATCAATCAACCTTCCGTAATAGGCCTCGGCGGAACGCTCGACGTCAGCATCGACGCACCAGGCGCGAGAGTTGACGGCGCTGGACATTGTGCTGGAGCAGAAAGGCCGTGTGTTTCCTGTTTTGAGCCTGCCAACCGCTCCGCAAAGCGCGATCGTCAAGGAGGCGGATCGCGTCCGGGTGACCAGGCCGATTGGAAAATCGACCCTGCCGGAACTGCAGAACGGCCCGGCCACCGTCAAAGTCCATGCGTCCCGTCCGGTGCTGCGCGGGATGCGGCAAGTGTCGGCTGAAGCGTCACGCAACGTCGAGGTGAGGCTGACGCCCCCGCGCGTAGGCGTCGTCTCGACTCATCACTACGTGAACATGGGTGGTGCGGAGATGGTTGTGTATCGTGCGACGCCGCGCGACGTCGAATCCGGAGTGCGAATCGGCGAGCAGCTCTATCCGGGGTATGACGGCTCGGGCGCAGGGCTCAAAGATGCCGAGCTGAAGGTGGCATTTTTCCCGCTGCTGTACAACCAGAAAGCGGATACGCCGATGGAAATCGTGGCGCGCGACGTGGCCGGCAATCAGACCCGCGCGCAGTTCGAACACCGCGTGTTTCCGAAAACATTTCGATCGAGCCGGATTCCGGTTGACGACACATTTCTTTCGCGTGTGGTGCCGGCGATCCTTCGGGGCTCCCCTCAGCTGAAGGTCAGTGCGCCGGCCGACGATCTCCTGCAATCGTTCCTCGCGATCAACAACGATCTCCGCAGGATGAACAACCAGACGATTGCCTCGCTCTCGACCGGAGGACGTCGCCGAATATCCTGTGGGAGGGCGCATTCGAGCCGCTTGGCGGCTCCCAGATCGAGTCATCGTTCGCCGACTTCCGGACCTACACCTACGGCGGCAAAGAAGTGGACCGCCAGGTGCATCTCGGCTTCGACCTTGCAAAGACTGCCAACGCGCCCGTCACGGCGGGCAACCACGGCAAGGTGTTGTTCGCCGACGAGCTCGGCATATACGGCAACACCGTCATCGTGGACCACGGCATGGGCGTGCAGTCGCTCTATGCGCACCTGTCGTCGTTCGCGGTCAGGGAGGGGGAAGACGTGAAGAAGGGTCAGCGGTTGGGGGCGAGCGGCCAGACCGGGCTCGCCGGCGGCGATCACCTGCACTTCAGCATGCTGGTCGGAGGACAATTCGTCAATGCCACCGAATGGTGGGATCCGCATTGGATTGAAGATCGCATCATGCGCAAGCTGCGCGAGGCCGGGCGAGGGGGCCAGTGAGCGCGCACCCCACTGACGCCGAAAAGCTGTCATCGGTCCTGAAGCTGGCATTTGCCAACGACCGCGCGAAGTTCGACGAGTTCTGTTCAATCGTGCAGTCGTCGGTCCCGGAAGCGCATGCGGCCGTCCTTCGCGGCAGCGCCATTACGGGCCGGCGCCATTCCGACAACGCGCCTTTCGACGCCGACGGTCCCGGCACGAGCGACCTCGACCTGACCCTGGTTGGCGCGGAAGTCCTTCGTTACTACTCCGCGTACTGGATTCCCGGCATGCACTCCAAACCGCTCAGCGACGACGATCCCGAGATCGCGCCCGAGCTCACGCCGCTTCGCAAGCGGCTGATGGACATGGTGCAACGCCCCGTCAACATCCAGGGAACCCGCGACTGGGTGCAGCATTTTCGCGGCGAGATCATGAAGCAGCCGTACCTGACGTTGTTCGGCGAAATTCAGGAGCCGTGACCGTTCGCATCCTGAGCTACAACATCCTCAAGGGAGGCGTGGGGCGGGAATCTTCGCTCGCCGGTGTCATCTCTGCCGTCTCGCCCGACATCGTCGTGTTTCAGGAGGCTTACCGTCCGGCTGTCATCGAGCAACTGGCCAAGAGTTGCGGCTTCGATCAGTGGGCGTCTTCGCCGGGCCACTCGGTCGCCTTCATGAGCCGCGTCGCGATCGCGGGTCACGTGTGGCGCCGCGTGCGATGGGCGAAACGCGCGTATCTCGAAATCGTCACCGCCACCGACTTCCGGATTTACGGCGTTCATCTGAGCGCGGTGCATAGCAACCTGACCGAGCAGCGGCGCGCCTACGAGCTGCGCGCGCTGCTGCGCAGCGTGGAGCGCCATCAACATGGGATGCACGTCGTCACCGGCGATTTCAACACGCTCGCGCCGGGAGAGCGGCTGAACATCAACAAGCTGCCGCCGCGTCTGCGGGCGTTCGTCTGGGTCACCGGAAAGTCCATCCGGTGGATCACCATACGCATGATGCTCGAAGCCGGCTACGTGGATTCCTACCGCAAATTCCACGAGGACGAGGGGCATACGTTCACCACGACCGACCCGCAGGTGAGACTCGATTACGCCTTCGTCCCGGAAGCGTTCAAGGACAACGTGCGGGCCTGTAGCGTGATCCGCAATCATCCGGCTCTGCACGCAGCATCAGATCACTTTCCGCTTCTTACGGAGATCGCTACCGGCTAGGTATGTCACGATTGCTGGTCGAGGACTCGCGATACGGTCTCGAAGAACTTCTGCAGCGGGTTGCGCTGGCGCCACTCCTCTAAATTGAGTTGCGTCGACCGCTCGAGATCCTTGAAATACGTCGCGTTGAGCGCCTGCGCGAACGGCACGTCGTAAATGCCCAGGGCGTTCTCCTCGTCCAGCTGCCGCGATCGCGAGTTGAGGTTCGGCGAGCCGATGATCGCCCACTTACCGTCGACGACGGCATATTTCGCGTGCATGAAGGTCGGCTGATATTCGTAAATCTTCACGCCGGCTTCGAGCAGCTCCTGATAACGATGCTGCGCGCTTGCCCGCGTAATCCAGTTGTCGGTGTGAGGTCCCGGAAGCAACAGCCGCACGTCGATACCCGCCTTCGCCTTGTTCACCAGCGCCTGCTGCAGGTGCGCATCGGGGATGTAGTACGGGGCGGCCATGTAGATGGACTCGGTCGCAGCCATCAGCGGCAGCAGGAAAAAATACGCCATCGACTGATCGTCATCGGCAGGCGAGCTCGCCAGATGGACGAACCGTTCGATGCCACCGGTCATGGCCGGAGCTGGCACCGGATAGTTCTTCGGGTCGATCAGCAGCTCGCCCGATGAGCTGGCCCACAAGTCGACGAATGCCGACTGAAGACTCCTTGCCATCGGACCGGTCACCTTGAACATGATGTCGCGCCAGTGTTCCTTGTCCTGCGCGTGACCAAGCCAGATGTCCGACACGGCCATGCCGCCCGTGAAACCGATCTCGCCGTCGATGACGATCGACCGGCGGTGGTTTCTGCGGTGAAAGCGGGTGAGCTTGCCGAACTTGGGCATGCGGAACTTCTGTACCTTGCCGCCCGCGGCGATGAGCGCTTCGAAGTCTTCGTCAGGCACCTTGATACTGCCCAGCCCGTCGAGCAATATCCGGACGGTGACGCCCGCGCGCTGCCTGGCTTCGAGCGCGCGAAGCAACTGGTCGCTGAACTCTCCCTCTGCCCAGATGTATACGGCGAAATTGATCGTGCGCTCCGCCTTCGCGATGGAGTCGAGCAGTGCGGGCACGAACTCGTCGCCATTGTTGAGCATGGTGATTGCCCCACCGCTCTCCACGGGAGCGCCGACGATTGTCGAGAGGGCCGTGGCAAAGTGCGGTGAATCAACGTGAGGCGGGGTCGTATCGAAGTAAATACGCGATGGCTTGTCGCCGATCGGCAGGAACAGCGTGGTGAACACGGTAATCGCGGCGAGGACGCCAAAAACGAACAACGTCAGCTGCCACCATTTGTACCGGCGTCTCACCGCATGCCAGCGAGCACCGATGCCGTGGGTCAGTCTCTGTGCTTCTACAGCCATCCGAGGTGCACCAAATCTGTACGCATTCAACCCCTGCTATCGCAGAATGCAAAAATCGGCGCATAGCTAGGCTGCGAATCCGGGCATTCGATTTGCTTTGCACCGAACCGAGGTGGGTGTGTGCTACCAGGGAAACTGAATCGTTATGCTGCCGTCGCGACCCTTCTGCTCAAGCACCGTCCGGATCTCCTGACGGCGAGCGCGAATGCCATTGCCACGAGCGATGGCCCTCCGGCCGGCGAGCAGGCCGAAGCCGAACGGCTGGCGCAGGACCTCGAAAACCTTGGACCGACGTTCATCAAGCTCGGCCAGCTGCTGTCGACCCGCGCCGATCTCCTGCCCGCCGCCTACCTCGAGGCGCTGACCAGGCTGCAGGACGACGTCGCGCCGGTATCTCTTGCCGACGTCCAGAACACGCTCGAGGAGGATTTGGGAATCCGCCTCTCGAAAGCCTTCGCCTCCTTCGAGCCCGAGCCAATTGCCTCTGCATCGCTCGGCCAGGTGCATCGGGCGACGCTTCGTGACGGCAGGCCGGTGGCGGTCAAGGTGCAGCGGCCGAACGTCGTGGATCAGGTCGTCGCGGATCTGGATGCGCTCGACCAAATCGCCGCATTCATCGATTCCCATACGAAAGTGGGCCGCCGGTACGAGTTCGCACCGATGATCCGCGAGTTCCGCCGGTCGCTCATGAACGAACTCGACTACACAATCGAGGCCGGGCACCTGCGCCGCCTCGGCAGCAACCTCGCCGAGTTCACCCGCATCATCGTCCCTGCGCCGGTCGAGGGATACATCAGCCGGCGGGTTCTCGTCATGGATTACGTGACGGGCTCGAAGATTACGACGCTGAACCCCATCGCGCTCATCGACATCGACTCCGACGCGCTCGCCGACGAGCTGATCAGCGCCTATCTCAAGCAGATTCTCATCGACGGCTTCTTTCACGCCGACCCGCATCCGGGGAACGTGTTCATCACCGACGATGGCAGGCTCGCGCTGCTGGATCTCGGGATGGTCGGACACCTTTCGCCGACGCTTCAGGATCGACTCCTCAAGCTCGTGCTCGCCATCAGCGAAGGCCGGGGGGAAGAAGCGGCGGACGCGGCGATCGCCCTGGGGGAAACCCGCGAAGACTTCGACGAAAGCGGCTTCAAGCGCGACGTCGTCCGGATCGTCGGCCAGTATCATGCCGCGTCGCTGGACGAGTTTCAGGTGGGAAAGATCGTCCTCGAAGTGAACGGCTCGGCGGGCGCGCATGGCATCAAGTCGCCGGTCGAGCTGACGATGCTCGGAAAAACGCTGCTGAACCTCGACCACATCGCGCGAACGCTTGCTCCCTCGCTCGAGGTGAATGCGGCCATTCGGCGCCACGCGTCAGGCTTGATGCAGCGGCGCCTGCTCAAGAGCCTTTCGCCGGGCACGGTGTTCACGACCATGCTCGAGGCAAAGGAATTCGCCGAGCAGCTGCCCCGCCGGATCAACCGGGTGCTCGAAGCGCTCTCGAACAGCCAGCTCAAGATGAAGGTCGAGCTGATCGACGAAGGCGCGGTGATCGACGGACTGCAGAAGGTGGCCAACCGCATCACGATGGGGCTGGTACTTGCCGCGCTCATCGTCGGGGCGGCGATGATGATGCGCATCGAAAGCCGGTTTACCCTGCTCGGCTATCCGGGGTTCCCGACGCTGCTGTTTCTCGTCGCCGGCAGCATCGGCCTCTGGCTGGTGGTGAATATCGTTACCCACGACCGCGCGCCGCGAGTTAAGCGTTAACGAAAATCGATGTCTCACCGCAGAGACGCGGTGACGCGGTGATTAAAAACCTGTTTGGAACAAAGACTGGTCGAACCACAGACAACACAGAGAACGAATCATTTCATTCTGCGTCTCCGCGCCCCTGCGGTGAGACAAGAAAAACGTTCTTCATCGGGTTGGCTGTGTCACGAAGACGATGCGTTCCTTCTTCGCCTCGATTTTTTTGTAGATTGCCGGATCGAGACCTTTGAGGTCTTCGAGCGACGTTAACTGCCCGCGCTTGGCGCGGTACTCGAGCACGGCGCGGCTTTCGCGCCGGAGCAACTGCAGCACGCTTTCAAGATCGATCGACTCGGCGCTGTTCATGTCGAGCGGCCGCACCGTGTCTCCCTTGAAATGCGTGGCGAGATATTCCAGTACCGCGGCGAACTCGGCGTCCGATCCGCCCGCCCCGAATGCCTTCATGCGATCGATGGTCTCGATCCACCCTTCGCGCGTCAGCTTCACCGACGTCGCCTTCGCCGCCTCGTGGCACGTACCGCAAACCTGCAGCGTTTCGTTCTTCCCCGGCGCGTCGGGCAGGGTGTCCTGCGCGAAGACCGGCGAGGTGATGGCGACGAAGATCAACCCGGCTACGAACCCCTTCATGTTCTCCCCTGCAAAAGTCAGTTGATCGCCAAAGGTATGCCGAAGGCCCACACGGTATTGTCCTGTGTCACGACATACACCTGTCCTGTCCCTGCAGACAGCCCCGCGCTCGCGGGAGACGTGATCGTGTTGCCGCTGTTCCAGAGCTCCTTGCCGGTCGCCGGGTCGAGCGCATACAGCACGGCGTTCGCGCCGGTGCCGCCGCCGGCGAGTGCGAAGACCACGCCGTTGATGACGATCGGCGTGCGCGGCAGCGACATCGCGCGCGACGTCCAGGCGCGTTCGAGCGACGGCCCGCCGCCCTTGTCGATCAATTTGAATGCGCCGATGGCGCCGCTCGTCCCGGCGAGAATCCAGCGCGTTCCCGCCGGATCGCGCCACGTCGCCACTCCATCGCTGCTGAAGCGCACGTTCGGGTCGTCTGTCGTCACGAAAAGCGGCCTGCGGTGGTCCGCTCCTCCGAGAGAAGTCGAATCCAGCACGTACAGACGGCTTTCGGAGCTCGCTGCCACGTAAGTCTTCTCACCCTCAGCGAATACGACCGGCGTGGAGGTAAACGCGGATTCGTGCTTCAACCAGTCCTTGATCTTCAGCGTTTTGCCATCCAGGGCCACGACCGAGTTGGAGAATTCAGATGCACCGCCGCCCGTCGAGGCGTACACCGTTCCATCGGTCCCGAGCGCGAGACCGACGATCGGCGCGCCATTCGATTGCCAGATCAGCACGGTCTTCTTCTCGTCGAGGAAGTCCATCGCGAACACTGCCGTCGGCGCGCCGCCGCACCCGTTCGAGGTGGCGGCGTAGACGAACCCGTCTGCCCAGATCAGGCTGTTGGCGGTGGAATTGGCCGGAAGAAATTTCGCGGGAGCGAGCGCAAGGTCGCCAGTGTCGGGAATCAGCCCGCGCAACAAACCATCGGCGGCAACGCTGAACACGAAATTCGGTCCCCGGCCGCCACGGGCTGCTTCTCCGCCTCCTCTGGCGGGCGGCGTACCGCGCGCAGGGGCGGCTGCCCCACGTGCCGGAGCGGCGTTCGCGCCGGCTCTACCCGCCGCGGCACCGGCGGCAGGCGTATCGCCTCCGCCGCCGCGATTACCTCGTGCGGCGATCCGCGCGGCAATCTCTGCCAGCTGCGGCGCTCCTTTCCCTGGCTCGCCGACGTCACCCCTGGCCGGCCGTGGCGGACGCGCGAAGCCGAAAAATGCGAGCTGCGCCGGCGGCGTGAGCGGCGTCGCCCGCGTGAGCGGCACCGTCATGCCGCCAGGGCACGTCGGGGATCCCGCATATTCGCGAGCCCCGGCCGCGTAATTGTGATGTGTCCGCCAGAACATCGTTCCGAAGTCGTAGTCGATTGCGTAGACGTTGTTCGAGCTGCCGCCGACGAAAATCAGCGATTTGAAGCCGCGAAACGTCATCAGATTACCGAGCGCGACCGGCGCCGTCAGCGAGTTGCCGAACCTCGACTCGTTGTCGACCCTCAGCTTCCACACCAGCTGGAACTTCGACAGACTGTCGGCCGACACATACGGATCCACGCGCATCCATGAGGTGCGCTGCGCATCGAAGCCCTGAGTGGTCCAGTCGGGAGCGCTGCGCGCCTGACCGTGTATGAGCCCGGCCATCGCCGCCGCAAACACGAGAGCGAAGAGAACCGATTTCAGCGTCTTCATTGGGCGATCCCGAAGCAATAGACGGTGCCGTCGTAGGTCGCGATGTACACGCGCCCGTTCGCGACGGAGATGCCGCTGTAATGGTTCCACGAGGTGATCTGATCGCCGCTCGACCAGAGCTCCTGCCCTGTCTGCCCGTCCAGCGCGTACAACACAGCGTGACTCGAGCGGGCGATTCTGCCGGCGGTGCCACCCGGATCCGGTTCACCGCCGAACGGCATGGGCGGATTCCGGAGCACGACGTCCTCACCGCTTGCAAAGCCGAACACCACACCGTTGGCGATCACTGGAGGATCCGCGTGTTTCATGTCGCGCGAGAGCCATGCGGGGTTCAGGCTGTAGCGCCCTGCCGCATCGCGCTCCATCTTGAACGCGGCAACCGCGCCGTTGAACACCTCGCCATGTTCGATCGGCGCCTTGAACTTCGGATGTTTCGGCCCCCAGAACGGCACGAGCACCCAGCGCGTGCCGTTGGCATCCTGGTAGGAGGCCATGGCCCCGTAAATACCCGCGGCCTGATAGTCCTGGTCTTCGTTGCAAATCAGCGGAGAACGGTGCTCGGCCGTGGAGTGATCTTCACCTCCCAGGGCGCTGGTATCGAGCAGCCACGTGCGGCACTCCTTGCTTCCCTGCACGAGCCACTCGCGGCCGTCGTGGTCGAACACCGGCCCGGTCACCTGCAGATCGATGTCGCGCTTGAGCAGGTATTCGGCGTTCGGGGGCCCGAAATAATCCTTCAGCTTCAGAGCCCCGGTCTTGGGGTCGAGGATGACACCGATAATCGCGGTTCCGTACGAGCGCAGCTCTGGATTGTACGAACCGTCGCCCGTGCCGGTGTAGACCGTGCCGTCCTTGCCGATCGAGGGGCCGCTGCGTCCCCACATTCCCCCGGAGCCCGGATCGAACGTCGCCGTCCTCCTCGTCGCGAGATCGAACGCGTAGACGTAGTTCGGGTTGCCGCCGCATCCCTGGGCGCTCGTGGTGTAGACGACGTTCTTCCACAAATTGAGGCCGTACGGCTTCGCGTTCGGCGGCATGAACAGCTCGGACGGAGCGACGGCCTTTCCCGTGGCGACGTCGAGTTGATGCAGGCGGCCATCCCAGGCGGCGGCGTAGATGACGTAGCTGCCTGGCGTCTTGCCCGGTCCGATGACCGGCGTCGCGAGCTGGCCGCCAGGGCACAACGTTCCGAAGCTCACGCCAGGCGGCGGAGAAAACGTGGTATCGAAGTGGTGCTTCCACAACAAGCTGCCCGTCGCGACGTCGATGGCGTAGATGTTGTCGGAGATGCCGGCCACCACGGCGACCTGTTTGGGTCCGGCCGAGGTGTTGACTCGCCCGACGATGAGCGGCGGAAACAGCGCGTGCATCTCGCGCGGCTCGTTATCGGTCTTGTATTTCCACAGCAGCTTCATCCCTTTCACGTTCGACACGTTCAGGATGCGCTCGTTCTTCTGCCACGCCGTCCGCTGCGGATCTCCGCCATCAGTCAGCCAGTCAGCCATGTCGGACTGACCGACGACTCCCACCTGCGCGGCGGCACACACGATGGCAATTGCGAGGATTATTTTTCGGTCCACGTTTTCTTTCACTTTTCTACTTTTCACTTTTCACTTTTGACTTACTTTTACTTACTGCTACTTATCCCCAAGCGCGAACACCCAGATCGCCCCGCCTTCCGGCACTTCCGGGTATTCGCCAGGGAACGCACGGTTGAGCCGCGCCTGCATCGCGCGCGAGTCGATGCCAAATCCCGATTGCACGGCAACGTACTGCTTCCCGTCAACCGAAAATGTCATCGGCACGCCGATGATGCCGGAGTTGGTCGGCGTCTCCCACAGCAGCTTGCCGCTTTTCGCGTCGAAGGCGCGGAACATCCGGTCGTTGGTGCCGCCGGAAAACACGAGGCCCCCGCCCGTCGTCAGGATGGGCCCCCAGTTCGCCGACTTCGCAAACGTGTGCGTCCATGCACGTTTGCCCGTGTCCACGTTCCACGCCTGCACTTCGCCGATGTGTTTGGCGCCGGGATAGAGATACAAGGTGCTTGTGGCGCCGGTATAGCTGCGTCCTTTCGTATACTCGATCTGCCGGCCGATCATCGTCGAGCACAGATTTTCGTTTGCGGGAATGTAGAGCATCCGCGTCTTGGGATTGAACGCCGCGGGCGGCCAGTTCTTGCCACCCCACCACGACGGGCAGAAATCGGCCATCTTGTCGGTGCCCGGCTTCTTCTCCGGATCGATGTCCGGACGGCCGGTCTTCGGATCGAAGCTCCGGAAGACGTTGTGCCTCACGAACGGAGTCGCTTCGACGAAATTGATCGGCCCGCCGCTCCGCTCGAGAAAATACAACACGCCGTTGCGCCCGACGTTGACCAGACCGTTGACGGTGCGGCCGTTGCGCTGATAGTCGATGAGAATGGGCGGTGACACCTCATCCCAGTCCCATGACTCGTTGGGGTTGTATTGCATGTGGCCCTTGATGCGCCCGGTCGCCACGTCGAGCGCCACAGTGGACCCGATGTAAAGATTGTCCCCGGGCCGCTGGTCTCCCATCCAGGGACCGCCGTTGCCTGTGCCCCAGAAAGAGAGATTCGTCGCGGGGTCGTAGTTCGCCGTGACCCAGACAGAGCCGCCGCCGGTCTTCCACTCCTCGCCTTTCGGCCAGGTCTCGCTGCCGGGTTCGCCTGGCGCCGGCACCATGTATGTCTTCCAAACCTCAGCGCCGGTTTCGGCGTCGAACGCGGCGATGAAGCCGCGAATGCCAAGCTCTCCGCCCGACGTGCCCACCATCACTTTGCCGTCGGCCACGAGCGGCGCGAGCGACATGTAGTAGCCGCTCGCGTTATCCGCGACCCGAGCGGTCCAGGCTTCCTCTCCTGTCCTGGCGTCGAGCGCGACGAGCACCGCTTCGCCGGCGGCAAAGTAAACCTTGTCGTTGTAGACCGCGACGCCGCGGCTCGTCGGATGCAGCAGCACAACTGGAGTCGGCAACGGGCGGCGATAGCGCCACAGCTGCGTGCCGGTCTTCGCATCGATCGCGATCACCTGGTTTCCAGGAGTCGAAACGAACATTACGCCGTTGACGACCAGCGGCGGCGCTTCGTGGCCATTTGCGACGCCGGTCGAAAAGATCCAGGCCGGCTGCAGCCGCCGGACGTTGTCCGGTTTGATCTGATCGAGCGGGCTGTATCCCCAGCCGTCATAGGTCCGGCGGATCATCGCCCAGTCGCCATCGCCGGGGTTCTTGAGGCGGTCGCTGCTGACGGGTTTGTACTGCTTGAGAATCTCCGGCATCGGCGGCGGAACCAGCTGCGGCGCACCGGGAGCGCCGGGCCCCGGAAGTTGAACGGGTGCCGGCTTCTGCGTCGCGGGTGCCGGACTAGTTCTGCGCGTGCAGCGTCACGGCCGCGAGTGCGAGCGCACCTGCAACCGCCAGTCCCCACTGGTATTTCGAATTTGATCACGCGACGTCCTCCTCACAGACGAACTGGGAAGACGAGATCTTACTCTAAGTTGTTGGCGTTAAAAACGTTCGGACTGTGGACGGCTTTCAGTCCATAGTCCACAGTCTACAGTCGCAAGTCGACAGTCAAGTTACATGGTGGTCCGCTTGGTGCGGCGTTCGAAAGGATCTTCCGACTTTGGACTTTGGACTCTGGACTCTTAGACTCTTGGACTCCTGGACTTCGGACTCCTCGACTCTTGGACTCTTGGACTCTTGGACTCTTTTAATCCACAAACTCCCCTCTCCTCATCAGCGGCTCCGTCGTGCCATTCGGCAGAACGCCGTCCACGTCCAGCTCTCCCGATCCGATCATGAAATCGACATGTACACCGCTGCGATTGCCGCCCGCGCGTTCGAACTCGTCATCGGTCATGTCGTTTCCACCGCTCAGCGTGAACTTGTAAGCGTTGCCGAGCGCGACGTGGCTCGCGGCGTTTTCGTCGAACAGCGTGTTGTAGAACAGCAGCCCGGACTGGGCGATCGGCGAACTGTGCGGCACGAGCGCCACTTCGCCGAGGCGCCGGGCGCCTTCGTCGGTGTCGAGCAGGCGTTGAAGCGTTTCCTGATTCTTCTCGGCAGTCATCTGTACGACGCGCCCCTGCTCGAACGTCAGCGCGAATCCCTCTATCAACGTGCTGCCGTAGCTCAGCGGCTTCGAGGCGCGCACCGCCCCATCCACCCGGCTTCTGTCGGCGATCGTGAAGACTTCTTCTGTCGGCAGGTTGGCAGTGAAGGAGATGCCGTTACGGCTGACGCTCCGGCCGCTCACCCAGACATGGCCAGCGGGAAGGCCGAGCGTCAGGTCCGTGCCCGGGCCGGTGTACTTCAGCGCGGAATATTGCTTCTTCGTGAGCCGCTCGCTCCGCGTTCCGAGGTTGCCGAGATGGGTCTCCCACGCAGCAACAGGATCCGGAGCATCGAGGCGGCACATCCGCGCAATCGTTTCCCAAAGCGTCGATGTCGCGTCGCCGCTGGACAGGCCGGGAAAGATTTTTTCCGCCCAGGCGGGGCTGGCCGCGGCGACAATGGCCCAATTCGTGTCGTTCCGCGACATCTGCTCGCGGAACGGGACGCATCTCGCGAGCCGTCGCCTGGAGCACCGCGCTGACGAGCTCCGTCGGCTGCCCTCGCAGCAAATCGGGATCGTTTGCGCTGATCGACAGCACGGCATGGCCGGCTTCGACATGTTCGGACAGGGCACGCGGCAGCCACGCCGAAAAATTTGCAAACGAGTCGCGGGGGGCATCGGCGAATCGCCGCGCCTGCTGGTTTTCGTCGCCATACAACGTCTCGACCAGCGGCGATCCCGCGCGATACGCGGCCGCCGCGATCTGCCGCGCCAGCGGGGCTGCATCCAGGGATGCGCCGCCGTTTGCCAGCGGGCCGATGATCATCAGCCGCTGCCCGGGCTGCACGTTGAGCGCAACCCGCACAGCAAGCTCCGCATACAGTTGTAACCTGCGATCGTCCATCAGGGAATGATTCTACCGTCATGCTAGCCGGTAGCCATTAGCCACTAGCCGTTAGTCCTGAGGCTGGTAGCCGAATAGACCAATCTTCCGGCCACGTAGGTCTGCTTGACGTTGAACTCCCGATCCATCACGACGAGATCGGCGAGCGCGCCCTTCTGGATCGAGCCTGCATCGCGCAGCCCAATCTGGGTCGCAGGGGTCGTCGCACAGAGCTGCGCGGCGTCGAGAAGCGACAGGCCCACATCGCGGACAAGAAAACGAAACACCCGATCCATCGTGGCCACACTGCCGGCAAGCGTGCCGTCCTCGAGGTAGGCCGCTGAATTCGTGAGGCGAATCCGCCGTCCGCCGAGTGACGCCGTCGCGCCTTCGGCGAGACCCGCGGCGGCCACGCCGTCTGAAATGGCCATCACGCGCTCAACCCCCTTGGCGGCAACAGCCATACGCACCATCGCGGGATGGACGTGTATGCCATCACAGATGATCTCGGCAGCCACCTGCTCGCTGGCGAGCACCGCGCCCGCCAAACCGGGCTCTCGATGATTCACCGGCGGCATCCTGTTGAACAGATGAGTGGCGTGACACGCCCCGGCAGAAATACCTGCGTGCGCCTGCGCAAATGTCGCTCCCGAATGTCCGAGCGAGACGCGCGTTCCGCGCGACGCGAGGCGCCGTATGAGCTCGAGCGCACCCTCGAGCTCCGGCGCCAGCGTGACGATCCCGACGCTGTCGCCCGCCCTGTCGATCTCCTGCAGAATGTCGCCGCCGCCAGCAGGAGGACGAAGACAATCCGCCGGCTGCGCTCCCCTGAAATCGTGATTGATGAAGTTGCTTTCCAGATGGGCCGGCAACACTCGCGCCGCCAATTCGCGTGCGGCGCGCTGCGCCCGAACGTGTTCCAGCACGTCTCGCAGCGCGGCTGGCGCACACGCCACCGTGGTCGGACAAAACGCGGTTACGCCGTACTTCGGAAGGCGGCGGGCGATCTGCGCAATCGCATCTCCGCCGTCAAGCGTATCGATGCCCTCCGTGCCGTGCACGTGCACATCGATAAACCCGGGCACAATCAGATCCCCGCGCAACGACCCTGGCGGCGTCGACGAGTTGATGTCGACGATCCTGTCGCCCTCCAGCACGAGCGTGCCGGCGGGCAGTACGCCGGACGGCAGCAGAAGATCGGCGCCGGAGAGAACGATCATGGACGGTAATATATCGGTAATGCCTGTTCTTGGCATCGACGTCGGGGGGTCCAAGACGGTGTGCATACTCGCGGACGAGAGCGAGCGGGTGATTGCACAGGGACGCGAAGAGGGCGCCAATCTTCAAGGCGCCGGTGAGCTGGCGCTCGAAAAAGTTCTCCATTCCGTGATGGAGCGCACGCTCGATGGCACCGGTATCGTTCCCACGGCGATCTGCCTGGGCATCGCCGGCGTCGATCGCGCGGCCGACGAGTCTGTCGTCCGCAGCATCATGAACCGCATCGGCTACAAGGCCCGAATCCTCGTCGTGAACGACGCGCTCATCGCGCTGCAAGCCGGCGTCGGCGACGCCGCCGGCATCGTCATCGTCTCGGGCACGGGATCGATTGCATATGGCCGTAATGATCAGGGACTCGCCTCGAGGGCGGGTGGCTGGGGTTACGCGCTCGGTGACGAAGGCAGCGGTTACTGGATCGGCCGTCTGGCGCTGCGCGCGGCTGTGCGGCATGCAGACGGCCGGGGCCGCGCCACCAGCCTCACACCCTTGCTTCTGGAGCATTTCGGCGTAGAGCGCGCCGCCGAGCTGATCCACAAGGTATACCGCAACGATCTCAACCCGCGATCGATCGCCGCAGTCGCCAAATACGTGCAGCAGGCGCGGGATGCGGGAGACGCCGTCGCTGCGGGCATTCTCAGCCGTGCCGCCGACGAGCTGGTGACGGCGGCCGCAGCCGTCATGACAGTTCTCGATCTGCGCGAGAGCCAGTTCACGTTCGTGCTCGCGGGCGGAATGTTCCACGCCGTGCCGTGGCTGAGCGATCAGTTGCAGCTCGTGATGCCGGGCCTCGCGCCACACTGCAACGTGATGCGCCTCAATCACGAACCGGCCGCCGGTGCGGTCCGGCTCGCGCTTGCCGAAACGCGTGGGGGGGCCAGGCTGCCCGTTTACGCGCCAAACATCACATGAACGTGCGCGTGTTCCGAACGGCACGGGAAGCAGCTCGCGCGGCCGCCAGTGCCCTTGCCGCACAACTCGCCTACAAACCCGCGTCGGTGCTCGGGCTGCCAACCGGGCGGACGTCGCTCGCCGTCTACGACGAGCTCGTGAGACTGCACCAGGCGGGAAAGGTCGATTTCGCGCGGGCCTACACCTTCAATATCGACGAGTTCATGGGGCTGGCCTCGAGCGACAAGCGGAGTTACTGCGCGTTCATGCAGAAGCATCTCTTCTCGCGCGTCAACCTGCCTGCCGGGCACGTTCATTTTCTGGATGGCGGCGCTGCGAGCCCGGACGCAGAGTGCGAACGATACGAGGCGGAAATCGCCGCGTTGGGCGGCATCGACCTGCTGCTGCTCGGAATCGGCGGCAATGCCCATATCGCCTTCAACGAGCCGGCACGAGTGCTGGAGCTGCAGACGCATCGTGTGCGGCTGGCGCTCGAAACAAGGCGCGCCAACGCCTCCCTGTTCGGCGGGCGTCTCGACAAGGTTCCGAAGAGCGCCTTGACGATGGGGGTCGGAACGCTGATGCGGGCGCGCAGCATAGTCCTGATTGCGACGGGCCGGTCGAAGGCGCGGGCGGTTCGGTCGATGTTCAGCGGCCGCATCGCGACCGAGCAGCCGGCGTCGCTGCTTCAACTGCACGGGGAGGTCGAGGTGATTCTGGATTTACCGGCGGCCGAGAAGCTTCCGCAATCTGGGTTCGACGCGCAGTCGTGAGAGCGCGTCCACGCGGGTCATCCCCGATCGATGCATCACGATCGCGGCCTTTACGTTCCAGCCGGCACGGCGCAGCAAGACATCCGCTTCGCTTGCTTCGAGCCCGGTAACGGCGCCGACGATGCGCCGCGCCCGATCGCGGAGCTTTTCTGAATTCGATTTCACGTCGACCATCAGGTTGCCGTACGTCTTTCCGGCCTGAACCATCGCGGTCGTGGTCATCATGTTGAGAGCGATTTTCGTGGCTGTGCCTGCTTTCAGCCGTGTCGAGCCGGCGATCACTTCCGGGCCGACTTCCAAGACGATGGCGACCTCGGACAGGCGTCTCAGCTCCGACCGCGGATCGCAGGTGACGCCAATTATGCGAGCGCCCGCGTCACGCGCTCGTGTGACCGCCCCGCGCACGAACGGCGTGATGCCGCTTGCCGAAATTCCGACGACCACGTCGCGCGACGACACACGCATTGCGCGCATCTGCCGCGCGCCTTCTTCGTGATCGTCTTCGACGCCTTCTTTGGCGCGGTGCACCGCCGAGCGGCCACCCGCCATGAGCGCGACCGCGCTATCGGGCTCGATGCCGAAAGTCGGGGGCAATTCCGCCGCCTCGAGCACGCCGAGGCGTCCGCTCGTGCCCGCCCCGACGAAGACGAGCCGGCCGCCGTCCTGGATAGCCGAGGCGATGAGCTTCGCTCCGCGGGCAATGCCGCGCGTGTTCGTGCTGCACGGCCGCGAGCACGCTGCGGTTGTCGAGCACCATCAAATCGACCATTTCACCTGGGGTCAACGTATCGATGTCGCGGCTGCGCGGGTTTACCGCTTCGGTTGCGAGATGTTGCCACTTCGAGCGGGTCGGCATGATTGACCTTAACCTGAAAGTGATTTTCTCGGCTAGATTTAAGCCATGTTCCTGAGCGGGCTCGGCACCGCGACGCCGGCGCAACGATATTCACAATTGCAATGTTGGGACGCGCTGGTGGAGTCCGGCTATCTCCCGAAGCTCAGCGCCCGCTCGCAGACGATTCTGAAGTCGGTGCTCCGCGGCACCAACGGCATCTGCAGCCGGTTTCTCACGCTCGATCATCTGGGCGAGGCGTTCATGCTGGATCCGGACGTCCTCGACGCGCGTTTCGCGAAGCACGCGCCTGCCGTTGCCGCGCGCGCTGCCGAGAGGGCGCTTGCCGATGCCGATCTGTCGCCGTCCGCCATCGACGCGGTGGTGATCAGTACATGCACGGGATATTTGTGCCCCGGGCTCAGCAGCTACGTGAGCGAGCACATGGGATTGAGGCCCGATATCCTCGCGCTGGATCTGGTCGGACAGGGTTGCGGTGCGGCGCTTCCCAATATGCGGATCGCGGACGCCCTGATCGCGTCCGGGCGGGCGGGCCACGTGTTGTCGATTTGCGTGGAGATCTGCAGCGCCGCGATGTACCTGGACGACGATCCTGGTGTGCTGATCAGCGCGTGCCTGTTCGGCGACGGTGCGGGAGCGGCGGTGTTCAGCGCCGCTCCGCCGCCGGGGCGGCGGAGCATCGAATGGAAGTCGTTCGCGACGCTGCTCGACGCGGGAGATCGCGACGAGCTGCGGTTCGAGCGGCGCCGGGGCATGCTGAGAAATATCCTCACTATGGCCGTGCCCAGCCTGGCGGCGAAACATGTCGGTGTCGTGCTGGAAGACGCGCTCGAGCGCTCGGGGCTCTCGCGGAAGGACATCACGGCGTGGATTCTGCACGCAGGTGGACGCGAAATCCTTTCGGCGATCCGTCAGCGGGTCGGCCTCAGCGAAGAGGCGACGCGGCGCAGCGCCGCCGTTCTCCGCGATTACGGCAACGTCAGCAGCGCCTGCGTGTATTTCGTGTTGCAGGCCGCGATCGAGGAGAACGCGCCTGGCGGCTATTGGTGGATGTCGTCATTCGGCGCGGGGTTCAGCTGTCATGGCGCCCTCCTCCGCGTTGCCGAGCTCGTTTAGGAATGCATCCCGAACGGATGGCGAGGATCGTTCGACCGGAAATCCTCGACGAGCTCTCCGCCGACGATCCTCGCGCCGTTCAATCGCGGCGCGACCTCCGCAAGATCAATGCGTTCATGGGGCATGCGGCGATGGTCGCGCACGAGCTGCGTGCGGGGGCGGCCGGCGCGCGGCAGGTCGTGGAACTGGGCGCGGGCGACGGGACGCTGTTGCTGCGCGTCGCCAGACGCCTCGGCCGTTCTTCGGAAGGGGTGCAGCGCAACGCTGGTGGATCGGCGGCCGTCCATCACCGCTCAGACACGCGCGTCGTTCGAGGACCTTGGTTGGACGGTAGACGAAGCTGCATGCGACGTCTTCGAGTGGCTCCAGCGCCCCGGCATTGCGACCGCCGACGCGGCGATCGCCAATCTGTTTCTTCACCATTTTGAAGACGCCCCGCTCGCCAGCTTGCTGGAAGGCGTGGCAAGGCGCACGCGACTTTTCATCGCGTGTGAGCCGCGGCGATCGCGCGCGGGACTCGCCGGCGTGTCGCTGATGCCGCTGATCGGATGTAACGCCGTGACGCTTCACGACGGCGACATCAGCGTGCGGGCAGGATTCCGCGATCGGGAATTGAGCCGTTTATGGCCGGCCGCGCAGGGATGGCATCTGGACGAGCGCAGGGGCGGACTGTTCACTCATCTTTTCGTCGCGCGCATAACGGCCGCTCGCGGCTTGAGCGTGAGCCCGGGATAAGGCTCGGGCATTTCCGCGTCCACTGCGGCGGAAGCGCCACCGCTGGGCGATTGTGGCGAGAACGAGAATGCCTTCCATCCACGCGAACGCCTCGCCCATGCACCCTCTGGAACCGCCGCCGAACGGGAAATAGGCAAACCTGGGCCGTGTGTCCTCCTGTTCCGGTGTCCAGCGATCGGGATCGAATCGCTCGGGATCGCGGTAGATACCGGCCGTCACGGTGGACCACCCAGGGGCTCAACACGACGAGCGAGCCGGGAGATATGACGAACCCGCGCGCTTCGTGCCGTTCAACGGCGACTCGCCCGAGCAGCCAGGCAGGCGGATACAGCCGCATCGCCTCGGCGAAGACCTTTTTCGTGAACTCCAGCGCCGGCAGGTCATCCGGAACGGGATCGCGGCCGCCGATGACGTCTTCCACTTCCTCGTGCAACCGCTGCTCCACCGCGGGATTGGTCGGCCAGCAACAGCCACGCCCAGGACAGCGCGTTTGCCGTCGTGTCGTGCCCGGCTAGGAGCAGCGTGGTCAACTCGTCGCGGAGCTGCGCTTCGGGCATGCCGTCTCGCCGCGCCGTGAGCAACATCGACAACAGATCGTCGCCGCCGCCGTTGCGGCGGCGGTGCTCGACAACGTCGTTCAGCATGCCGTGAAGCTGCGCGCGCGCTCTTCGGAAGCGCCGCAACTGCCTCACGCGCAGCACATCGACCAGCCCCGCGTAGGGCAATGACGGAACGTCGAGAAGATCCACCGCGTCGGCAAAGAGAGCTGGGTCGGCAGCCGTCAGGCGATCGCCCTCGGCGCCGAACAACGTGCGCGCCGCAATCGCCAGCGTGAGGCGGCTCATCTCGGCGTTCATGTCTACGGAATCTCCATCACGCCAGCCGTCGCGCTGAACACCGGTGACCGGAATGATGGCGTCGGCATACCCGGTGAGCCGGCTGCGGTGAAATGCCGGCTGGATGATCCTGCGCTGGCGGCTGTGCAAGCGGCCCGTCGCTGGTCAACAGCCCGTTTCCGAACAGCCGCCTTGCGCCGTTCAGGGAGCGGCCTTTGACGAACCGCTGCTGATGCGTGACGAGCACCTGCTCGATATCGTCCGGATGATTCAGCAGGTAAACGTGAAGGCGGCCGACTTTGACATGAACGATGTCGCCGTTGTCCTTGGCCACGCGGGAAAGAAACCCGAGCGGATCGCGGCGCGCCTGCAGAAGTACGCCAACCAACCATGCGCCTCGAGGTCCGGGCGGAAAAACGGCGGACACGCATACGATACTAGCTGAGATGATCGAGGTGGTTCTGAACAGGACAAGCGGAACCGCACGGCGGCCGGGCGTGGCAGAAGAGATCGACGAGCTGTTCCGGAAGGAGGGAGTAGACGCGGCGATTCATGCGATCGACGATCCCCGCGACATCGCGATCGCCGCACGCTCGGCGCTGAAGGCCCACGCGGAGGTGATCGTGGCGGCGGGCGGCGACGGAACCGTGAGCGCGGTGGCCGCGGAGCTCGCCGGCGGAGACACGCCGCTCGGAGTGCTGCCGCTCGGGACCCTGAATCATTTCGCGAGAGACACGGGTATCCCGACCGACCTGCCCAAAGCCGTGGCCACGATCGCCGGCGGACGCGTCGGGCGCATCGACATGGGTCGGGTCAACGACCATCTCTTCATCAACAATTGCTCGATCGGCGTCTACCCCGATATCGTCACGCTGCGGGAACAGCTGCGAGCGGGCGGATATCCCAAGTGGATCGCCGCGGCGCGCGCCACATTGCAGGTACTGCGCCGCGAATCAGAGATCTCCATCCGGGTGGCGGCCGGCCTTTCGGAGAGAGTCGTCCGCAGCCCTTTTCTGTTCGTCGGCAACAACGAATACCGCACTGAGGGCATTCACATGGGTTCCCGTGTGAGGATCGACGGCGGCGAGCTCTGGGGATATTTCGCCCCTCCCATGCGCAGGCGCGACCTGCCGAAGCTGTTCGCCCGCGCCGCAGTGGGCCTGGCGCGGCGCGAACACGGGCTCGAAGCGGTGTCGGGCACGCAGCTGTGGGTCGAGGCGTTGAATGCACGCGTTATTACGATCGCTTGCGACGGCGAAGTGCTGAATCTCACGAGTCCTCTTCACTATCGCGCGTGGCCCGCCGCTCTGCGCGTGTTGCTGCCGGCCGCCTGACGTGCGCACGCTGGTTCACCTCTCCGACCTGCACTTCGGCCGCCTGGACGAGCGGATTATCAATCCGCTGGTCGAACGGATCGGTCGATCAATCCCGACCTGGTTGCGATTTCGGGGGATCTCACGCAGCGCGCGAGGCGTGGGCAGTTCCGCCACGCGCGGCGCTTTCTCGACGGCCTCTCCTGCCCGGTGCTCGCCGTCCCCGGAAATCATGACGTGCCTTTCTTCAACCTGGCGGCACGGTTGTTCGACCCATTCGGCGGATACCGCCGATTCATCAACAGCGACCTCGAGCCCGCACATGTCGATGGAGAGATGGCGGTGGTCGGACTCAACAGCGCCCGTGGGCTGATCATGCACGGGCGCGGGCGTCTCAACCGGCTGCAGGTTGAAACGGCGGCCGGGCGTATGCAGGGGCTGCCGGGCACCCTGGTCAAAGTCGTCGTCACGCACCACCCGTTCGACGTTCCCGAAGGGGTGGCGCCGCACAATCTCGTCGGGCGTGCGCCGATGGCGATGGCGCGGCTCGCCGAAGTCGGGGCCGATCTGTTCCTCGCCGGCCACCTTCATCTGAGCCATGTGGGACATACCGCCGAACGGTACAAGATCGCGGGCCATTCGGCTCTCGTGGTGCAGGCGGGCACGCTGTCGACGCGTGGCCGAGGCGAATTGAATTCGTTCAACGTGCTGCGCATCGCGCGGCCGGATCTGACCATCGAGCGATACAGCTGGGAAACCGGCGGCAGCGCTTTCGAGCAGTCTTTCGAAGGAACGTTTCGTCACACCAAAGACGGGTGGACGGCATAGGGGTTGCTTCGCACTAAGGGGTAACGGACAAGGGGCGAGGGGAATACCCTTGCCCCTTTTGTGGAGGTACCGAAATGCGCTGGACACGAGGCGACAGAGGAAATGTGCAAGACCTGCGGGGTGGCGGGGGCGGCGGCGGACTCGGCGTTCCCCTGGGCATCGGCGGCGTCGTCATTCTTCTCGTCGGATCGTGGCTGACCGGCGTGAATCTGTTTGAGGTCGTGGGCGGCGGGGGCGGGGCGGCCGACGTCGTTGCCGAGCGTCCTGCGTCTTCAACGCCGGAAGAAGAAAAGCTCGTGGACATGGTCGACGCCGTGATGGGCGATATCCAGCACACGTGGTCGCAGAAGCTGCCGAACTACCAGCCGACGCGCGTCGCCCTGTTCCGCGACGGCATTCAGTCGGCGTGCGGTTTGTCGAGTTCGGCAACGGGACCGTTTTATTGCCCGGGCGACCGCAAGGTGTATCTCGATCTGAGCTTCTTCGAAGACCTGCAGCGAAAGCTCGGCGCGCCGGGCGACTTCGCGCAGGCCTACGTGCTCGCGCATGAAGTGGGGCACCACATCCAGAATCTCACCGGTACGCTCGAGAGCGGCCCGTATCGCGGGAGCGCGAACGAACATTCGGTGAAGGTCGAGCTTCAGGCCGACTGTTACGCCGGCGTCTGGGGCCATGAAGCGGCGAAGCCTGGCCGGTTCGACGCCGGACGGGTCGAATTGGAACCGGGCGACGCCGAGGAGGGTTTGAACGCCGCCGCTGCGATCGGGGATGACCGCTTGCAGCAGCGCTCGCAGGGGCGGATCGCGCCCGAGTCGTTTACGCATGGCTCATCGGCCCAGCGTTTAACGTGGTTCAGGCGCGGCATGGAGTCCGGGGATCCGCGCGCCTGCGATACGTTCAACCAGAACTAAAAAATCGGGGTCGGGTGCGATTTTTACGAATTTCGTAAAAATCGCACCCGACCCCGATTTTTCGTATTTTCAGAACAGCCAGCTCTCAATCACGATCAGCAGGGTGATTGCCACGAACATCTCGAGGATCACCGGCGTCATCTGCCGGATCCACTGGAGAGGCGTATACGCCGCGTCGACGTCGCGCTGAATGAAGGAATACGCGACGACCGATTGCGCGCATCCGATGTGCGTCCAGCAGCCGCCAAGCGCGTAGCCGGCGATCTGCGCCATCGCGAACAGATGCAGGATATCGACGTCGAAGTTCTCGAGCGCGCGTGACGCGAAGTCGGCGACGACGTTGTTGTCGAGGATGGCCGACAACACCGTCGCGCCAGTGAACTGCGCCCACGCCACGGGCGCCAGGCCCAGCGTGGCCACGCCGTCGCGAATGAGCTGCTCCATCTGATCGAAAAACCCCGCTTGCGTCAGCAGCGTGATCGACAGAAACAGCGGAAACAGGAAGTAGTACTCGGCGTATTCGTGGCGCCCCTCGCGCAACGCCAGACCGCGCATCCGCGGGATGCCCCAGATGCCGACGATCGCTACCGCCGAACGCCGCGAACGACGCGCAGAACAGCGGTATGTCGTGGTTGACGCCGTGCGCGATCAGCAGCGCCACGAACGGGATCAGGGCGAGCGCGCCAATCATCTGCGCCCGCCGCCGTGCCTGTGCGGAAGCGGCGAGCGTGTCGTCCACCCACTGCTCGGCGAGCATCGCGCCTTCATCGTCTCCCATCTTGTCGAGCACGTAATGGCGGTCCAGCGAGGCAGCCAGCTCCTCGGTGACGTAATGGCCCAGCAGGAGCTCGCGGACTTCCCACGGCAGATCGGCGTCGACGAGCGCTCTCCCGAGCGACTTTCCCTGCTGCAGATCGCGGACAATCGCGGGAGCCTTTCCCTGAAGATCGGCAGCGTGCGCCTCGACGAGCTCCACCGGCGTCAGCACTTCGCCGTGCCGCGACGCCTGCAGAAACCTCACGTCTTCTGCATTGGCATCGAGCACGTCCATGCGATCCATATCGATCCGCTGCCCGGCAAGGTTCTTCCCGAGATGGCGGGCGACGATCAGGTACGTGACGATGGCAATCGGCCCGCAATATCGAAGAAAGAACATGCCGCCGAGATGCGGATCGAGGTTCGCCTTCATGATCAGGTTCGGCGGCTCGCCGTAGGCCAGCCATACCCCGCAGACCGTCGTGACGGTCGTGCAAATCATCACCGCCTGCAGGATCGCCTCCTTCGGGGCCGCTGCGAGCATGAGGATGATCACGAGCGTGCGGATGGTGAGCCCGATCATCGACACGCCGTCGAGAATGCCCGACGAAAATGCGACGACGGCAGTTACGGCAATGACGGTGGGAAGGATCGCGCCGTGGTTGCGCCGCAGCAGGAAGAACGTAATCCCTTCGAGCATGCGCGTCTGGGCAATTACGGCGACGAAAAATGTCAGGCCGAGGATGAAGAGCATCGTGTCGGCGTGAATCAGGTCGTCGAGCCCGTGAAACGACAGCACGTGCGCGCGCATCCAGGCAGGCCAGCCCGCGGCTGCTATCTCGCGATGCCACTCCGTCGTCTCGAGGCCGGAGAACGTGGCCACGATGACCAGGGCCATGCCGTAGGTGAGGGCGTTTTTGTGGATCTGGTATTTGAACGAGCCGAAGGCAAAGAGACCCAGGATTGTGGCGAACACCTCGATTGCCAGGAGCGATACCGGCAACGGAGTGGTGCGGCCGAGAGCGAGCGAGGCCGCATGCAACAATAGTGCATGCGCCAACAAACATGCGGTCCGGACAACATGACGACCGCCGCGCTGTCTTCCCTGGGGACTTCGTGCCCTTCCGCGCTCATTGGAAAAGCATCATAAAAGCACTCGTGAGTGAGCCCGCCGGTGCCGACAAATTTGCGCCAAGCGACAAAAACGTTCGTAAATAATTCGGGACTGCTGATCAGCGGAACCGTGATCGCGTTGGTCTGGGCCAACGTGAGCCGCGAGAGCTACGTCCGCTTTTCCCACAGCCTTCATTTCCTCGTCAACGACATCGGCATGGCGTTTTTCTTCGCGCTCGCCGCGAAGGAGGTGACCGAAGCGACGGCGCCCGGCGGCGCGCTGCACTCACCCAGGCGCGCGGCGCTCCCTCTCGCGGCGGCTGTGGGCGGGATGCTGGTCCCGGCGCTGATCTTCGTCGGGTTGACGATCGCGCTGGATCGCCCGAACCTCGAACGAGGCTGGGCGATTCCGTGCGCGACCGACATCGCGTTCAGCTACCTGGCGGCCCGGATTATTTTCGGCGAACGTCACCCGGCTATCCCTTTCCTGTTGCTGCTGGCCATTGCGGATGACGCACTCGGGCTGCTGATTATCGCGGCGTTCTATCCGACTGGTCCGCTTCGCCTGGTGGAGTTCACCGTGATTCTGGCGCGGCGCCATGCTGCTGGCGTGGTGGCTGAACCAGCGGCGGGTGAGGAATTTCTGGCCCTACGTTCTCACGGCCGGCGTCCTGTCGTGGTTTGCGTTCTACCGGGGAGGGCTGCATCCGGCGCTCGCGCTGGTGCCTATCGTGCCGTTCCTTCCTCATGCCGCCCGCGATCCAGGGTTGTTCGTGGAAGATCCCGGCGCGCACGACACGCTCAACGAGTTCGAGCACTGGTTCAAGCGTCCGGTCGACGTGATGCTCTTTTTCTTCGGCCTCGTGAACGCCGGCGTCGTGATCGGCAACGCAGGAGCCGGCACCTGGTTCGTGCTGATCGCCATCCTGGTTGGCAAACCGGCGGGGGTTCTCGCCGCAACGGCCCTGGCGACACTCGCGGGCCTCCATCAGCCCAAGGGCGTGACGTGGCGCGATCTGACCGTCGTCGGCATTCTTGCCGGCATCGGGTTTACGGTGGCATTGTTCTTCGCCACCGCTGCCTTCCCCTACGGCCGTTTACTGGACGAAACCAAGATGGGTGCGTTGCTCAGCTTCGCGGCATTTTTCATCGGCCTCGCGCGCGGCACGCATCATGAAAGTCGGGCGCTTTGGTTGATACTCGCATTGGTAGATGGGGAGATCGGTAGATTGGTGGATTACGGCGGTGGGACAGTCCGTCCCGGATGTGGGATCGGGAAACCTTCAACCTCTTTTTATCGTAGTCTTTTAATTATGAAACACATCATTTTCTGCGCGCTCGCTGCTGCTCTCGTTACGATCCCCGCGTCGGCACAGACGCGGTTGAAACTGCCGTCCGATCTCTTTGCCGCTGGGCAGACAGTGCCCGGCCAGGTCCCCCCGGCGCTGCCCACGACCGCGAAGCCGCCGGCGCCGACCGGACCGCGCGTGTCGCTGACGCTCGAAGACTCGGTAAAACGGGCGCTCGAGAACAACCTCGACATCGCCGTCCAGCGCATCAACCAGCAGATCTACGACGTCAACATCGCGAGCGTCCGGTCGGTCTACAGCCCGACGCTGACGTCCCTCTTCAGCTCGCAGAACGCCAAAAACGCCTCGACGAGCACGATCTCCGGCGGCGCCACCGGCGCCGCGATCACGCAACTCCACGATGCTGTTCAACGGCGGCCTGGCGCAGGACGTGCCATGGGGCGGCGGCAGTTTTGCCGCGAACCTCAACAACCGCCGGCAGGAGACCACCTCGCTGAACGCGACGATCAATCCACAGTACAACCCCACGTGGTCGGCGCAATACATACAGCCCCTGCTGCGCGACTTCAGAATCGACTCGACCCGCCAGCAGCTGATGGTGACCCGGATCAATCAGGACATCTCGGACATTCAGCTGCAGCAGGTCACCATCAATACCATTTCAGACGTGCGGAACGCCTACTGGAACTATGTGTTCTCGGTCCAATCCGTAGATGTCGCGAGACAGTCACTCGAGCTCGCCGAAGAGCTTCTGCGCAACAATCGGATGAAAGTCGAGATCGGCACGATGGCGCCGATCGACGTCGTGCAGGCCCAGGCGCAGGCGGCGCAGCAGCGGCAGGTGCTCGTTACGGCGGAAGGCGCGCGGCGCACAGCCGAGATCGCGCTGAAGCGCTTGATCGTCAGCGGGACGAGCGATCCGCTGTGGACGTCCACCATCGAGCCAATCGATCGCCCGGAGTTCCGGCCCGAGCCGGTCAATCTCGCGACGGCGACTCAGCGGGCGTTGTCGGTGCGCACGGACGTGCTGCAGGCGCGCAAAAATCTCGAGGCCAACGACGTCACACTGCGGTTTCTGGAAAACCAGAAGCTGCCGCAGGTCGACCTCCAGACCAGTTATGCGACGACGGGCATCGGCGGTACTACGTTCATCACGGAAGGGGGCGACTGCCTCAACCGGTGTCAGATCATCGGCACGCGGCCCGGGGGCTACCTCGATGCGCTCGATACGCTGTTTCGTAATCGGCTCCCGACGTGGAGCGTTGCGTTGAACATCTCCTACAACCTCGGCACGAGCGCGGAAGATGCGTCGGTGGCGCGGGCGCGCATTCAACAGAATCAAATCGAGGTCCAGCTCCGCCAGCTCGATCTCCAGGTGACGAGCGACGTCAGCAACGCCGCGATTCAGGTGGAGAACACAGCCGAGCGCGTCCAGGCGGCACAGGCCGCGCGCGAGCTCGCGCAGCAGCAGCTCGACGCCGAGAACAGCAAATTCGGCGTCGGCATGTCCACCAACTATGCAGTTGTGCTGGCTCAACGCGACTTGGCGAACGCGCAGAACAACGAGCTGCAGGCGATCCTCGAATACAGGCGTGCGGTGGTCGACTTCGAGCGCGTTCAGCAGACCGGAAACGCCGGAAACATCATCACCTTCACGCGATGAAGCGCATCGGCACCACCATCGTCGCGCTGGCGGTTATGTGCGGGCAGCTCTACGCCCGCGGCCGCGGCGGACGATCCGGTCACGATCGACGTCGTCGTCACGGATGCGAAGGCGCAGCCGGTCACGGACCTGCGTCCGGCAGAGCTGGAGTTGACCGACTCGGGCGAGCCGAGAACCGTGGACGCCGTGCGGCTGCAGTCGGGCGGCCCCCGGGTCGTGGGCATCTTCCTGGATGAATTCCACGTTCAGACCGGCGACAGCAGTGCCCGCTCGCGGGCGGCGCTGATGAACTTCATCGACACGCAGCTCCGTGACGGCGATTTGGTGGCCATCGCCAAGCCGCTCGATCCGTTGCACGCCATTACCTTCACGAAAGACCTCAATGTCATCCGCAAGGCCATCACGGCGTTCGAGGGACACGCCGGCGACTTCACGCCGCGATCGGAATTCGAACGCAACTTCATGAGCCGCGATCCGAAGACGGCGGCGGTCAGCCGCGCCCAGGTGGTATCTGCCGCGCTTCAGGCTCTCGCCCGGCGGCTCGGCGAACACGACGGACGCAAGGCTCTCGTTTTCCTGAGCGAGGGATTCCAGCCGGCCCAGCCGCGCGCGATCATCGCCACGGCAAATCGAAACAGAGTGGCGATTCACCCGATCGACCCCAATCCCGAGGCCGGCGACTTCGACTCGATGCTGAGGGTCATCGCCGAACAGACGGGTGGACAGGCCAGCCTCAACAACGCCGATCTATCCGCCGCGTTGAAGCAGACGGTGGCAGATCTCGACCACTATTTTGTCGTCACCTTTCAGCCCGCCCGCCCCGGAGACGGACAATTTCACCCGGTGCAGTTGCGCGTGAAAAGAACCGGCGCGAACACGCGCTCGCGATCGGGGTACTGGGCTCCCGATGCCGCGCTTGCGGCCGCGGCTGGAAAAGCGGCCGCGCCCCGATTTTCGCTGCCCTTCCGTGCGGCGCATGCGAGCCCCTACATCCGGCCGTGGATTGGAATGTCGAGGGGGACCGACGGACTCACGCGGGTAGCCGTTGACGTGGGAACCCGGCGACGCTGCCCCGCGCAATCAGCGCCTGATGTCGGTCATCGTCAAGGCGGTGGCGAGCCGATGGAACGGTGTTGTTCGAGCGCCGGATAGGTCCGGGCGATCGCGAGTACATCGCGTTCAACGCGGCGCCGGGCCAAATCGCATTGGAGATGGCGCTTCAGAGCAGCAGCGGCACTCCTCTCGACACTGATTACCGTGGTGTGGTGGTGCCGAACCTTCAAGGTGACGAAGACGACGCTGGCGACGCCTCAGGTGCTGCGGACCCGAACCGCTCGCCAGTTTGCCGAGACGAGCCGCAACCCCGAAGCGGCGCCCGTCGCGGCGCGGACGTTCAGCAGAACCGAGCGCCTTATCGTGCGCGTGCCAGCATACGCGCCGCTCGAGGCGACACCGGTGGTCACGGGACGGCTGCTCAACCGGCGCGGCGATTGCGATGCGCGATCTGGAGCCGGTCGCCGCCGACCTGCCGCCAGGCGTTGTCCAGTTCGATCTGCCGCTCGCGTCTCTGGCGCCGGATGAATACCGGGTCGAGCTGCTGGCGTCGAACCCCGCCGTTCCCGGGCGACCAGGTCAAGGAAATTCTCGTGCTGCGCGTGACCAACTGAGCCGTCCGCTGACGGTCTTGCGCATTCCCAGTTGATGACTATTGCCAAGCCCCCATCATCGGCGATGACCGCGGCATTCCTGGCGCTGATCGCACTGCCCGCGGCCATAGGGGCGGCCGGCCTCCAGCCCGCCACTCGGCCGCGTTCGACCGGTACGTGCGCCTCACCGAACAACGGATAAACGAGAAGTGGCGAAGACCGAAGGGTTTCTGTGGATCGACACGCTTCCCAAAGCCCGGGCCGCCGAAGTGGCCGGAGGCCTGAAGCAGGGGGGCGTCATCATCGAACGGCTCGAGACGCGCGACGGATCGAAAGAGATCGACGCGCCGGATGGGCTCATCCATCACTGGGTCGGCACGGTGTTCGTTCCGCGTGTGGGGGTCAAAGAAGCGGTCGCGCTGATGCAGGACTACGATCGCCACGGGCAATATTTCGCGCCGGCGATTGCGCGGGCGAAACTGCTGGAGCGCGACGGCAACCGGTTCCGCGTCGCGCTCCGCTTTTACGTCAAGAAGATCATCAGCGTGACCATGGACACCGAAAACGAAGCGGAATTTTTCCATCCTGACGCGACGCGTGCCCACAGCCGCATCCGCAGCACTCGCGTCTCCGAGATTGCGGACGCGGGAACGCCGCAGGAACGACCGAAGCCGGCCGGCGAAGAAAACGGCTTCATGTGGAACCTCAATACCTATTGGCGCTTCGCCGAGCGCGACGGCGGCATTTACATCCAGTGCGAGTCGCTGACGCTCTCCCGCGACGTGCCGTTCGCCCTGGCATGGATCATCAGGCCGATCGTCACGCAGATGCCGAAAGAATCATTGACGTTCACCATGACGAAGGTCAGAAGCGCACTGCATACACGACCTTGAAATTGCGGCCCATCTCCGGGACGACATCTTTGATGAACGACAGATGGTTCCGGTACAGCTCGTTGGTGATGTTGTCGAAGGCGCACGGTGATCGTGTTGACCGCGCCGCCGCCTTCGAACGAATACGAGCCGTACAGGCGCAACAGGGTGTAGCCGTCCGTGGGCGTTTCTATACCCAGCACGCGATCCTGTTTGGCCGCGGCCGTCACCTGCCCGCCGACCTGCATTGCTCCATGTTGATACCGCAAGCCGCCACGAAACTTGAACGGCGGCATCCGCGGCAGCGGATCGTCATTCTCCTTGAGCGCGCCACGCACGTAATCGAAGCCGAGCTCGGCTGACAGTTCCGAGGTGAGCTGGAAGTCGGAGTGGGCCTCGATTCCGTGCAGCAGGGCATCCGCTCCCACGAACTCGACAAACGGGAGTTCCTCCTCTTCTCCTTCGCCCTCTGCGTGTTCCTCGTGACCGGCAGGCTCACGCCCGCCGAAACGATCGATGAACTCCTGCTCGCGCTCGTCGAACTCTTCGTGCGAGATTTCGCGACGGAAGATGAAATCCCGGATATCGTTGCGGAAATAGGTCACTTCACCCGATGCGCGCGGCGCGCGCCAGCGGAGAGACAGGTCCAATCCGAGCGCCCGCTCGGAGGTGAGCTCCGGATTACCAATCTCGAACGCGAAATTTCCGTGGTGGGCGCCAAAGAAGAACAGCTCCTCGAGCGCGGGCGGACGAGCCGCAGCCGCGAGGCTCGCCGCCACCGTGAGACGATCGTCGGCCGCGGCCGGCCGGAGCAGCACACCGCCCGAAATCGACCCGTTCGTGAAGTCGCGCTCGGGCTCACCCGCAGGGGCGTACGACGTGTGATCGGCCCGTCCGGCGAACTGGAGCGTCACATGCGGCCACGTCACCTCCTCGAACGCAAAAGCGGCGAACCCGCCCTGATCGACCGCCGGCGAAAGAGCTTCGGCGCCGACGGCATCGAAGGCGCGGTCGAGAACCCACCCTCCGACGCTGCCCTTCAAGCCGGCCAACGGCCCGGTGCGATCCCAGGATCTGCATTTCGGTTGTGTTGTTGGTGAACGACGTGGCGACTTCCTCTCCTTCGAGTTCATCGTGTTTGTAGCGACGATGCGCAACCGTGGCGCGAAACCCGTCAAACGCCCCGTTGAGGCGCTCCGCGCCCGCGCGAAACGTCAGCGCGTGACGGCGGGGGGTGAGTTGCAGAATGCCCCCCTCAACAACAGGGATCCCGTATTTCGAATCGTCGTACCCCCAGCTGCCGCCGGCGTACCCGCGTTCGCCCGCCCACCCGCCGCCCACGGTGGTAAAAGCGCTCCGTGAGTGTGAGTTCAGAACCTCACCTTCGGGTGTCGCGAAATCGTCGGATCGCCGTCCCCCTCCACCGACGTTGAGCGCGAGTCTGCCGTTGCCGAATTGAACCTGGCCGGCGCCTCCAGCCTCTTCGGCCGCGCTGCCGAGATCGAGCGTGACATTCCCGGATGTTCCGCTGACCGGCCGCATCGGAATCTCATTGGTGATGACGTTCACCAGTCCGCCGATGGCATTCGCTCCGTAGAGGAGCGTTGCAGGGCCACGCACGACCTCGATGGATTCGGCAGATGCGGGATTTACCGTGACGCCATGATCGCCGGACTGGCTGGACAGATCGCCTGTTCGCTGACCGTCCTGCAGAATCAGAACGCGATCGCCGTCGAGCCCTCGAACAACGGGTCTCGATGGCGCCGGGCCGAAGCTGCGCGAAGACGAGGCCGGGCTGGTTCTCGAGCGTCGCGCCGAGGGAGCTCTCCATCTGTTTGGCGAGCTCCTGCCCCGCGAGCACGGTCGTGGGCTGAGCCACGTCGAACTGGCTGCGCGCCTCCGCGGTGACCGAGGCGACTTCCCTGAAATGGAGATCGGGATCGACGGCGATATCGACGGGAGTTCCCCGGCTCCGCGGTCACAGTGACCTCGGCGCGGCGGCTCGAATACCCAGCCGTGCGAATGAACACGTGGTACGTGCCGGGCGCCAGATTCTCGAATCGAAACGTGCCGTCGGCGCCCGACACCGTTTCGCGTTTGAGCTCGTCGAGGACGACGGTCGCGGCGGCAATCGGATCGCCTGAAAGCGACGTGACCAGCCTGCCTTGCAGCACGGCCGTATCCTGCGCGAACGCCGGCGTAGCCGCTGCGAGCGATGACAGCATGAATGCGAAGAAAAACCTCATAGTGCTGATACCTCGATAAAAAAAGGAAATCGATCCGCCGAAAGCGGATCGAAAGCACTTGTCCGCTTCTGCGGACTGCAACTGAGGAAGTCTTCTACGCGGGAGGAGCGCGGCTTGGGGTGAGAGACCAGTCGAGCCGGTCGACGATGACCACGGCGCGGGCGTGGAGGCCTTCGGCGCTGACGGCACTGTCGCGCAGGACGTATTTTTCGAAGCCCGGGCTGAGTCCCTCTGAGGGAGTGGCAGATGAAACAGTGGTCGGCGTGTGTGTCGATATTCCGGGCGTCCGCGCCGATGTAATGGGCGCTTTCGTCGTGCGCGACGCCGACGGGATTACACGCGAGATCGTCGCTCGATTCCGCGTGCGGACGGGACATCGTCCCTGCGCACAGGCTTGTGAGCAGGGCCACGACGGCAGCGCAACGGATCCACGACTTGCCGCGGAACATTCGATTTGAGCTTAGCAGCCTCACGCCCGCAGACGCAACGCGCCCGGGATAGCACGCGCGCGATCAGGGTGTCCGAACCCTGTACAGCCTCGCCATCGACGTGGAACAACATCGGCGTTTTGGACCGAATCGTCGCCGCGCGAATCTGGGACGTGGTCACACCGGGCCGGCGATCGAGCCGCCCGACGAACAGCGACGGGACGCGGATGAAGTTGCCAAACAGTTTCCTGTCGGAGATGGCGACCAGATCGAGCAGCCCGTCCGTAATACTGGCCGCCGGAGCGATACGCGCGCCGAATCCGTATTGCTGCGAGTTGGCAAGGGCGATGAGGAGCGCCGACATCTCCACGATCCTGCCGTCCGCTTCGATGGTGTAATCGGACGGCCGGAATTTCAGCAGGTCTCCGAGACTTGCCGTCATGTACGGCACGAGCCCACGGTGGTGCACGCGGGTAGATACCAGCGCCGCAACGTGCGCGTCGAGACCGATGCCGGCGATGTTGAAAAACAGGTGTCCGCCCAACTCTCCAACGTCAATCCGCCGTGCAGGAGAACGCACCGCCCGTTCGATCGCAAGCGATGGATCGAAAGGGATTTGAAGCTGGCGCGACAGGCCGTTGCCCGAGCCGCCCGGAACGAGGCCAAGGGCCGGCGGCGGCGCGTCTGCGGTCCGCGCGTCCTCCGCGCCCTCGATGCTTCTTTGCACGAGCGCGCGGGCGACCTCGTTCATCGTTCCGTCTCCACCCCACGCAATCACGGTGGCCGCCCCTGCCGCTATCGCCTCGAGCGCCAGCTCGTGCGCGTGACCGCCCCGTTCGGTCAGACGCACGTCTCCGTCGACGCCGAGGCGATCGAGCGTCTGCCTGGCGAGCTCCGCGCGCGCCGCGCCGCGTCCGCGGCGCTTGGGGCCGGAAATGGGATTGATGATGACGCTGACGTCAGGCATGCGAAGGCAGCGGCCGACGGACGTTACCGGCGAAACAGCGTGATGGCGATGTCAGTGTTCGCCTTGAGCGCCGCTTTGACCGCGGGCCACGTCTTCGCCGAGCGGATCAGCGTCTTCCACGAATAGAGGTGTTTGGACTTGTGAAAATCGCTGTTCGCCACGTAGGGATAATGCTTCAGGCTGGTCACCGAAAACAAATCGTCGCGATTGGCCGCCTCCCAGACGTCCACCAGATCGGCGAGCTCCTTGCGGTGGTCCCAGAGGTAACACGTGCCGATCTCAACCCGCCTGGTCGTCCTATGGTGAGGATGGCAGGCGATGCTCAACGCGTCCTGCCGCCGGATTTCCTCCAGAATTTCTTTCGCTTTCAAGTCCGCGCTGATGAAGTCCGTCAGGCCCAGCGCGATGATATGTGAATTGTGTTTTGCCCTGATGTGGTTCTGCGTGACTTCGGCGCCGGGAATCAGCACCATGCCGTAGAGCCGTTTGGCGCGGGCGCTTTCCTTCTCGATGTCGGCCATGTAGTCGTCGAACGTGTCCTCGGTCACCGAAAAGCGCCGGCGCCCGAGCGTGGCGATGCGGCCGAGGCGGCCGAGCAGATCCTTCTTGCCGAGAATGTGATCGGTGATGGCGAGGACGTCGAACTTTTCGGTCTTGCCGTATAGATCCACCACATCGCGCAGCGTCAGACGTCCGTCGCTCCACGTCGTGTGTACATGGAAGTCGCACAGCAGGTACGGTTCGTATCCCGGCATCGGATCAGGCGCGGACGTCTTCGTGGGTGCGATCGGAAGGGCGGTGGAAGAAGATTTCGGCGCAGAAGTTTCGCATGTAGAGCCGGAATACCTTCCCCCGGCCCATCACTTTGTACCGGCGCGCGGACGTGAAGACCCAGCACGGATATTTCAAGCGCACACGGCCCGCCTTCGACACGCGGCGCGCGAGGTTGGTGTCCTCGCCGTGGAACTCGATCGATGTATCGAAGCCTCCGATGATCTCGAGCACCTGCCGGCGCACCGCGAAATTCCCGCCATACAACACGGCGCCGATGCCGAACACATATTGGGCGAGCGCGTGGGTGGCCGGAGCGAGGCTGTAGTCGTACATCCGCACGAGGACCCGGCCGACGATGTCCCAGTCGTAGAACCGGTACGGTCCCGTCACCGCTGCGGGTGGATTGGGGCCGTCGAATTCGCGGGCAACCCGCGCCAGCCAGTCGCGCGGCGCGCGGCAGTCGGCATCGACGTACACCAGCACGTCGCCGGTGGACACGCGGCGTCCTGTCTCCCGCGCGACGACCAGTCCCTTGCGGGGCTCGTCGATAACCGTCACGCCGGGCGAGGGCCGCCGCCGCCGCTGTGCCGTCAGTGCTTGCGTTATTGATGACGATGATTTCGTGCGGCGGGAACGACTGCTGAAGCAATGAATGAAGGCAACCGGGAAGTAGTTCTTCTTCGTTGTAGGCACAAACGATAACGCTGAACGTCACAGCGGCGGGTCACCCATCGGTGGTCAGTATCATGGGTGAGTGTCACGCGTACGTACCACCCATGCGACGGCGGAGTAAATTCGTGCGGTCACAAATACAAATGCAAAGACAAACAGGAGATCAGGAGATTAGGAGGATTTCTCTTTGCTCTCTGCTCTTCAATCTACAAGCGAAGTAGCAGCGACCCCGCCATCGTAAATCCGACGATGATGACGATGCGGCGCACGCCTTTGGGCCCGATGCGGCGTGCGACGCCGGCGCCCCAGACGCCGCCGACGATGGCACCGATGGCCATGACGAGCGCGTGCGGCCATGACACCATGCCGTGCCAGATGAAATAAGCCGCCGCCACTCCGTTGATGCACAGCGCCAGAAAATTCTTGAGGCCGTTCATCTGATGAATGTCGGTGAACCCCATGATGCCGAAGGCCGCGAGCATCAGAATGCCGATGCCGGCGCCGAAGTAACCGCCGTACAGCGACACGAGAAATTGAAACAGCAGCGCGCCAATCAGCCAGCCTTTCGATCCCGCGTGCGCTCTCCCCGTGGTGCGAATCATCCGCTGCACCGGCTCCTGCAGCATGAACAGGAGCGTCGCGAAGAGGATCAAGAGAGGGATTAACCGATCGAACACCTCCGTCGGCGTGAGGACGAGCAGAACCGCGCCAAGCGCGCCGCCGATCAGGCTGGGGACGATCAGCGTGTAGGTCGAGGAGGGAAGCCCCTTCAGATCGTGCCGATATCCCCACATCCCGCCCAGCGACCCTGGCCAGATCGCGACAGTGCTGGTCGCGTTGGCGATGGGTGACGCCAGCCCCACCCAGATGAGCGAGGGAAACGAAATGAGTGTTCCGCCACCGGCGACGGAGTTGATAGCCCCTGCGAGGAATGCGGCAAGGAAAACGACGAGGTAGGACACGGGCACATTGTACCGAGGGACTGGGGGCTGGGGATTGGGGATTGGCGATTGGCGATTGGCGATTGGCGATTGGCGATTGGCGATTGGCGATTGGGGATTGGGGATTGGAATCCCGGCGCGTTCAAGCCTAATCCCGAATCACAAATCCCTAATCCCTAGTCATCTCCCAGCAACACCGCGGTGGTCGCGGGTTCCATGAGGACGGCGGCAAGTGCGATGCCGGTCGCCAGCGCGATGGTCAGCACCGCGGTGAGCGGCCACAGCGGGGCGAGCAGCAGCGCGTCGATCGTGAGAAGCGCGGCCATCAAGACGTCGGTGAACAGGCGGATGTTTTTCGTGCGCATCAGCTCGTTCGGCAGATGCGGAACGGTTCATGACGTCGGTAAAAACGAGATGGCCACGGATGATGCCGCCGGCCGATGCAGCGATGCCCATGACGATGAACACCCACAGCGAAATGGAGTGCGAAATGGAGTCCTGTTCTTTGAGCCATTCCTTGATCTGCCATCCGTGCGCCGTGGCGATCGTGTAAAGGACGATAGCCACGACCTGGTGCGTCCGCCACCAGGTGCTGGTCGATGTCTGGCGCCGGGAGGGCGCTACAGGGTGTTCGAACGCATGCAGAATGTCCGACGCCGTCGAGAACCTGTCCTGCGGCAGTTTTTTCAGGCAGCGGGCGATGACATCGGACAGCCACGGCGGCACGCCGGTGTAGTTCGCCAACGGATCGGGCGGGCTGTCGAGCACACGCGCCATCGTCGCCAGCAGCGACCCGGCCTGAAAGGGATGCCGGCCGGAGATCCATTCGTACATCAGAACCCCGAATGCAAACACGTCGGCGGCAGGACCCGCGGGTCGCCCCTCAATCTGCTCCGGCGACATATAGGCGGGCGTGCCGGCGATTCCGCCGGGCATCTGCGCCGTCAGCGTGGCGGCGACTCCCCCCGGTCCGGGCGCCACCCGGGCCAGGCCGAAGTCGAGAATCTTGATACGCCCTTCGCCCGTGCGCATCACATTTTCGGGTTTGAGATCGCGGTGCGTGATGCCCTTCGCGTGCGCGCTCGACAGCGCCGATGCCAGCTCGCGCGCCGTTGCGAGAATCGCGTCGAGCGACGGGCGTTTGGCGGTTCCGATCTCGTCTCGCAGCGTGTGCCCTTCGACGAATTCGGTGGCAATGTACAGCTCGCCGTTCAACTCTTCGAGGGCGTAGACCGTGCAAATGCCGGGATGCGTCAGCAGCGCGGCGGCGCGGGCCTCACGCGCGAGGCGCTCGCGATGGCTCGCTTCGCGTGTGAGCTGCGGCGGCAGCGCCTTCAGCGCCACTGTCCGGCCGAGCCTCGCATCCGATGCAAGATACACGCGGCCCATTCCGCCCCTGCCGATCTCGCGAATGATGGTATAGCTCCCCAGCACCGTTCCCGGCTCTATCGTGTGATCGTCTTCGAGCAGGTGCGGGGCGGCCTCGGCGACCGGCTGCGCCAGAAAAGATCCTGCCCGGGTGTGGTGCTCGAGCAGTGAACGGACTTCGGCGCGCACGACGGAATCGTCCGCCGCCTTGTCCTCGATCCACTGGAACAGGTCGGCCGGCTCGTGCTCGAGTGCGGCTTCGAACAGGTCCCGCGCGCGTCGGCGCTGTTCAGGGGTCACTGCGACAACTCGCGGAAAAGCCACGCGCGGGCGAGCGCCCAGCGCCGCTTCAGCGTCGCCGGAGACATGCCCATCACATCGGCAGCCTCTTCGACGCTCATGCCCGCGAAATAGCGCAGCTCGACGATTTTTGCCTGTTCCGGATCGACCTGCTCGAGTTTGGCAATCGCTTCGTCGAGCGCCGGGAGCATCGTCTCGGGATCGGCGGCGAGCGCGAGGGAGTCGGTGATGGAGACCCGATTCATGCCGCCCCATCGCTTCTGAGCGCCTCTGGCGCGGGCGCGCTCCACGAGGATCTGTCGCATGGAGCGGGCGGCGATGCCGACGAAATGGCGCTGGTCGTTCCACGGCGCACCCGCCTGCGCGAGCCGCAGGTAAGCTTCGTGGACGAGGGCAGTTGCCTGAAGCGTCTGCCCCGGCCGCTCGCGCCGCATGTAGGCCGCCGCCACCCGCCGCAGCTCGTCGTACACAACCGGAGCGACGTCTTCGGCTTTGGGCCGTTTGTGATCGTCCATCGTCGATCGTCCATCGTCCATCGTCAGTCGATCGTCTGCGCCCGTCGATTGACGATGGACGATTGACGATGGACGATCGACTATCTATGCCGCCGTTTGCGACGAATCGTCCCGCGTGTCGTAGACGAAGTCGTAGGCGCGCTGGGCCTTGCCCGAGAGCTCGCGACGATTGCCGCTGAAGATCGCGTCGAGGATTGCCGAGCGATCCGGCTCGCGCTCTTCGATGATCGACAGCAGGACGCGCGAGCCGTATTTAATCCAGCGCGCCTGCGGCACCAGACGTCCGTCCGGCTTCTCTTCCACGATCTGCCGCTTCAGGATCGTGAGCACGAGCTCGGCGTTGGTCTTGCCGTAATCGGTGCCTGTCTTGGCAAAGAGCTCCTTCACCGTCTCGCGACGCTCGTCGAGCAGCTTCATGAACAGCTCAGGCGTGACGCGGTCTCCGGCCTTTGAATATTTGCCGTCGGCCGTCAGCTCGACGCCGTGGAACACAGTGAGGTAGAGGAAGTGCCAGAAGATCTCGTATGTGGCCAGGTCGTTCATGAAGCGCAAACCTGTCCGCGGATCGTAGATGGCCGCCGCGTTGTTGCCGAGCAGCTGTTGATACATGAATTCGGTGGCCATATACATCGCGTATCGCAGTCCGTCTTCGGTCGTGGGGCCTTGCGGCCGCGACAGCAGCTTCTTGCGCGCGTCTTCGGAGAACAACTTCTCGGGCGTCAAATCCGCCTCGGTCAATTCGAGAGGCGTAATTTTTCCTTCCTGCAGAAGCTTGAGCGTTTCCAGCCTCTTCTTCTCGTCTGGGGTGAGCTTGTCGACCACTCTCTGCAAATCGGCCACGTCGGTGACGAGCGCTTCGCGCCCCGCTTCGACGTAGGACGGCGTCGTGGTCGCGACCCAGCTCTGACGGTAGGTGTCGTGGATCTTGCCGTCGATCTTGAAAAGTCCGGTCAGCCGCTCGCGCAGCTTGTCGAACCAGATGTCGCGCAGCGCCTTCGGGTCGTTTTCGGGCGCCTGCGGGTTCTGCATCTGCGCCGCCATCCCCCCAATCGGCATGCCGCCCGCCAGCAGCGCCAGCAGCGCGTTGCGCATCGTGTAGTAGGTCAGCGACGGTTCCGTCATCGTCACGGTATTCGGATCGGGAATCACCATCTCGGGATCGTGCCGGAACATCTCTTCGCGGCTGTTGAGATAGTCCCAGCGCCCTACGTTCGGCCCGATCAGATTCTCCCGCAGCACCCAGAGGATCGCTTCCTGCTGCAACGCGTATTCGGCACGCTCGTTGAGCATCTTGATCTTCAGCGTCCCGCGCGGCAACCCGAGCGCCGCTTCGACCTGCTTCAGCAGCTTCGAGACAAGACGCGCTTCCTGCCAGGTCTCGATTTTCGGGACGTAGTAGTAGACGCCCGATCCGTGTTTCTTCTGGGTGTCGTAGTTGCTCACCGCGTGCATGATCAGCGCGGGAATGATGGCCGGCACCTGTTCGCCGTCGAGCGAGATCTGCCGGTTCTGCAGATGCAGGCCTGGCACACGGTGGAAAATCGTCGGCCATTTTTCCGGCGGGATGTCGATCTTGTATTCGCGCGCCCGGCCTCCCTGTTTTTTCGTGGGATGGGCAAACGGCTTGCCCACCCACTCGTGCGCAAGCAGGTCGCGGAGGTTTTCCCACGCCTGATACAGCTGGTCTTTGAAGTCGCCGCCGGCATCTTCCCAGTCCCACATCCACGACGCGGCGCCGGTGTTGAGCGCGCCCATCGCCATGCCGAGATCGATGGCGGGACCGGTGCCTTCGAGCCCCGGCTTCATCGTGTCGGCCGGGATCGGCACCGAGGGATTCAGCCGCCACGCAATCGGCGTCTTCCGGCCGAAGAACCCGTCGAGCATCCCTTGACGGATATCGCGCACCGTGGCGGTGTTGCCGTCGGCGTCGCTGATCTTCGTTTCCGGAGCCAGGAACCCGTAGCTGCGCTCGCGGCGTCCGACCTGATCCTGCAGGACATGACGCGCGCCGAGCAGCGAGCGGAATTCGTCGCGCGTTTCACGGACGAGGGTCGCGATGAGCTCCTCGACGTTGACCTTCTTGCCGTTGACGGTCTTCTCTCCGAACAGCGATTTGTGTTTGTCGTAGATATCGGATCTGATGGTTATTCCACCCATTTGCCTGCTCTCATGACGCGATCGATTTTGATGGTGTTGTTGATATCGGCTACGGGATCGGCGTTCAGCATCACGAGATCGGCGATCTTTCCGGCCTCGATCGATCCGTAGCTGGGGTTTTCGGTGCGTTCGAGGACGCGCGCGGCGTCGAGCGTCGCGGCGCGCAATGCTTTTTCAGGCGTCATCCCGGCTTCGACGAACATCGCGACCTCGCGATGCGTGGTGTGGCCTACCGGCGTCGTCTGCGATGCCTCCGCGCCGCAGTCGGTGCCGGTGACGATGCGGATGCCGGCGTCGGACATCATCTTGATGAAGGGATAGTTATTGTCCTTGAAGCGCTGCTTCACCTGTTCGAAGTCAGCGGCACCGATGATCTCCTGTTTGCGCTTCGGGTCGTTCAGCATCTCCCGGCCGCGGGCGTAGAACCCGTCCATTTTCGGATCGAGCGCGAGCAGCTCCGGATGTTCGTAGTAATACCACCGCGACTGCCCCTGACCCAGCGTCGGCGCGAAAGACAGGTTTTTGGCTTTCGCATATGCGATGAACTCGGGGTTCATGCCGTCCCGCGCTTCGTGCATGAAGTCGGTGACGCCGAGCTCGGCGAGCTGTCTCACCTGCGCGACGTTGCCGATATGGGCGACGATGGGAATACCCTGCTTTTTGGCTTCGTCGACGATCGCGGCGACCACTTCGGGCGTGAATCCTTTGTCGCCCATCCAGAGCTTGATGAAATCGACCTTCAAAGCCTTGTGCGCCTGAACGCCTTTGCGCGCTTCCTCCGCGGTCGTGGGCTTCATCGTCGGCGCACCCGGATACGGGCCGGTCAGGTTGAATCCCTGTCCGGCCGTGTAGACGCGCGGCGACGGGAACTTGCCCGCCTTCGCGTCGTAATACACGTCCATGATCTCGGGCTTGTCGTTGCCGGTCATGCGGATCGTCGTCACACCCCAGCGCAACGACACGGGCAGCAGCTTGACCATCACGTCCCGCGGCTGATTCAGGTGGCAGTGCACATCGATAAGGCCGGGGATGAGGGTTTTGCCGGCCGCATTGACGACGGTGGCGCCCTGGGGCACCGGCACGCGCGCCCGCGGTCCAGCGGCGGTGACCCGATCGCCGCTGACCAGCACGACCGAATCGTCGACCGGCGCAGCGCCCGTGCCGTCGACGAGACGTGCCCCGACGATCGCCGTGACCGGCGCATTGCCGCGCTGCGCCAGGGGCGCTGCCGCAACGGCCAGAAGGAGTGCCGTTCCTACGATTAGAGCTTCACGTCTCATCGTTCCTCCAAAAGCTTGTACGGCCGTACTTTTACGGTTTAGGAGGGACGTGTCAAGGTGGGGTCAGCGCCTAATTCGGCACCTGCAAATCGGGCATTGGCTGGGCGATGAACAATCGCCGGCACTGCTTGGCGAGCACCCGCGCCCATTGCGCCGATCGTGTCACGCGCGCGCTGTCGGTGGCGATGCCGGTGTTGGCGTACATCTGGCGGTACAGCTTCGAGATCATCACGAACAACAGCCGTCCTTTGATCGACTTGATGATGCTCGCCCGCTCCCAGATCGCGGGAATGCTGTAGAAGGTGTCCCACGTCGACTGCGTGCCGGCGCGGATCTGCTCGGGCGAGAGCATCGGATGCGGCGTGTAGACCTTCGGCCTCTGCTCGCGCGGGATGAGCCAGAAGCGCGTGAGCGGGTAGCCGGCAATCCGCGTCGGATCGGACGCCATCTTCTCTTCCCATTTCGCGAAATCCACGGTGCCGGGAAACGGCGTCAGCATGATGAACTGCGCAAACGCGATGTCGGCGCGCTGCGCCAGCTCGGCAGTCGCGCCGAACGTGTCTTCCTTGTCGGTCGGCAGCCCGAAGATGAACGAGCCAAGGATGTGCACGCCGTGCTTGCGGAATTCCTTCAGGCGCGTGACCAGCCGGTCGCCGGCATAGTTGAAGTCCTTGAAGATCGCCTTCAGCCCCTCAGGCGTGACCGATTCCACGCCGACGAGCGCGCCGCGAATTCGCGCCTTGTTCATCGCCTTCAGGAAGTCGGAATCTTCGGCGGCTTCCATGGTGATTTGCGTGTAGAACACGAGGTCGTCCGGCAGCTTCGCCAGGCGCTCCATCAGCTCGAATCGCTCCTGACGAACCTCGTGCAGGAACTGCAGCCGGGCGACGTTGCCCTGTCTCTCCGCGAGCCGGAGATCTTCCATCGTCACGGGATAGAAGTTGTCGTCGGAAAGCAGAATGAACCGGAAGCCCATGCGGCGCAGGTCGACGATCTCCCGCACGACGGCGTCGGCCGTGCGCTGCCGTGGCTGCTGCCCATCGGTTTTCCACACCGAGCAGAACGAGCAATGTTTCGGGCAGCCGCGGAGGGTCTGCACCGACCCCCACATGTATTTTTCGACGGGCAGCAGATCCCACCGCGCCGGCTGAAACGTCGTTCCGCTCACCCGGCCGCCGTCGTACGTCGTCAGTAGGGTTCCCCTGGTCAGGTCGGCCAGCACCGACGCCCAGATGAGATCGCCGTCGCCTTTGACGACCGCGTGTGCCGCGCCGAGCTCGTGGGCCTCGTTCGGGTAAAGCGTGGGATGGATGCCTCCGAAGATGACGAAGGCGCCGCGCTTGCGTGCCTCCCGGCCGATCTCGTAACCGCGCAACGCGTTGAACGTGTGAATCCCTATGCCGACGACGTCACCGGCAGCGATGGTGTCGTAGTCGATCGGATCGAGTGTCTCGTCGACAATCAGAGGATCTCCGTAGTCGCGGGGGGTCGCCGCGGCGAGCACGTAGAGCCAACGAGGCGTAATCACCGCGGTGCCAAACGAAATATCGCTGGGATTGACGAGATGAATTCTCATTTAGTGAGCACCAAGTCTACTTGAAGCCACCATTTGGGCTGATAAGAAATCAAAATGGGGATGCCCGCCAGAGATCCGGACGCTCCATAGACCAGATCGAAACGCGTTCCGGCTCGCGTTCCTGCCTGGCCCGTCTCGAACCGGGCTCGAATGACATCCTGAAATGTCCGGCCGTCGCGTTCGAATTTTGCGAGGCGATTGGACTCGACGAGATGAAGCTCGAAAAGCCGGTCGCCGTGGATATACGGGATGCGCTTCTGGCGAAGTTGTCCGCCGGCCAGCGTTCCGTCGATCAGCTCGAGCAGCGATGTCAGGAAGCCAGCGCGCACGCCGCCTCGGCGCTCGAGCTGCTTGAGCGGCAGGGACGTGTCGGCGAGAACAGGCGCAAGCACGGTTTCGACGTCGCGGTAGGTCAGGTCGCTCGGCGCATGAAGGGTCCCGACGCGGGCGCGGCCCAGCCCGTCGCTGACGAATCCGCGCACTGTATCGAACGCGCGCTGCTCCTTCTTCTTCTTGAGATCTGCCTTCACGTCGCTCAGGGCCTCGTCGTTCTCCTGCGAGATGAGGCCGACGACAGACGTATTCCCGCCGCGCGTTTCTTCGACGAAATATCCCCATTTGTTGAGCTGTCCCGGCGCCCGCTGGGGATCCGAGCCGATCAGCAGCTCGAACGCGCGATCGTCGCCTGACTTTTTCCACTTGATCACCGCCGAGCCCACGTCGTCGCGCCCCACCCATAGCAGCAGCACGCGGACCTTTCCGGCCATGCGGTAGGAATGTTCACGCACCACGGGAAGGTCACGGCCGGGCGTGTGCACTGGTACGTCGCCGTGATGAGGTCTGATGTCTGTCGCCGCCCGCGGAGCGGAGGCGAAGGTGAAAGTTGTCGAGGCGATCACCAGCGCGGCCACGTTCCTGATGGAGGTGGAGCGCATCAGAATCGTCGCGCCACCGACACGCCCGCGCGGCTGAAGATGTTGCCGATGCCTGCGCCCGTTCTTCCGGCGCCGGTGCCTATCTGTGCGGCGGCGATTCCCACGCGGCGCCACGTGCCAGGTTGTTCGAATGATTCCGACGTGCCTGATGGGTTCGCGTAGACGCCATGAAACGAGCGGGACTCGAGCGTGGCTACCGCGAGTCCTGCCCCGGCTTCGGGGGTAACGTCCCGGGCCCCGGCGAGTTGTTCGGCAGTGACAGCATATGGACGGTCAGCAGCCGGTTCCCCACCGCCGATCTGCCGAACTGCCAGAAGGGGTTCGGGTGCGATTTCCACGGGAGACGCATTGGAAATCGCGCTCGACGGCGGTTCCAGCCGGCGCGGGGCGCGAAGCGGGTCGAGGTGATTGAGGCCGCGCACGGAACCGAGCGGCGCGGTGATTTCGCCGATCTCGGCAACCAGTCGAACCGATCCGAGTTGAACCGCGGCCACGAGCATCACGGACAAGTGCGGTCGCCGCTGCCGCCGGCGATACGCCGCGTCGTGGCCGTGCGTTCGTCAGGAGCCGCTCGACACGACGCACCAACTCGTGTTGTGCACCGAACAGCGCCGGCATCAACGCGTGCGAGCGTCCGGACCTGGCGCGCGTTTCTGCCGCTCGCGTGAGACAGGTCGCGTATCCCTTCGGCGATCCGGTGCGCGCGACGACCCATTCATCACACGCCATCTCGCGCTCGCGATTCATCGCTCGGCCGATCATGGCGGCGGCCGGGTGAACCCACAGCACAGCCTGCACGAATGCCTGCGCCAGCCTGGCCCAATCGTCGCGGCGCTGCACGTGGGCGTATTCGTGCAGGATGATTTGATCCAGATCGTCGGCGGTCAACGCGCGAATCAACGATGACGGGAGCGCGACACACGGCCGGTGAAAGCCGAGCACCGTCGCGCCCGGCAGCGCATCACATATCAGCAGCTCGGTTCGGCGCCCCTGCCCCTTCACCTCGCGCCACAGGTCGAGCCTCAGCTCCAGCGCGCGCGGAAACGAGCGGCAGCGATCCCGAAGTGAATAAACGGCATGAAGGCCCGGGACAAGCCGCACGAGCTTGACCAGCGCCACTGCCGCCCACACACCCACGAAGATGGCGAGGATCGAATCGGACACCGCATCGACGTAAAAGACCGGCGTGTGTTCGAGGCTTCCGCGAATCACGTCGGGAGCGTGCTCAACCGTGGGTGTCGAGGTGACAGGGACGGTGAACAGGGCCATCGCCGCCACCACGCAGAGAGCCACGCCCCACACAACGTACCGGGTGGCGGCATTCAACCTGGACGAAGCGCGAAGCCCCACGCCAACGAGCACCGCCACGGCGATTCCTTGAAGGAGCCATGTGAGCAGCCAGGCCGTCATTCCGCCTCGGCAATCCTCTGCTTGAGCTGCTGCAGCGTTTCCGGAGGGAGTTGTTCGTCTTCGAGGAGGTTCAACATCAGCAGGCGGGGCGATCCGTCGAAGAAGCGGTTCACGAGCGTGTTGAGCGCGCTCCGGCTGGCGTCAGCCCGCCCGACTCTCGGTTCGAAAATGAACGCACGGCCATCTTTTCGATGAGATACGTAACCCTTCTTCTCCATGATGCGTAACAGGGTCAGCACCGTGTTGTATGCCGGTTTGGGGCGCTGCTGGAGAGCGTCGACCACTTCTCCGACCGTCGCGCTCCCCTTCTCCCACAAGACCCGCATCAATCGCAGTTCGCCGTCGGTCATCGTTGGGGACTTCGGACGCGGCATAAGAGAATCACCTAATTAATTAAGACTTTATCAGAGTATGCCCCTGGTCCGACTGTGTCAACTAAAAAACTAAGAGTTCGATACTTCGGTCAGCGCCTCGTCCAGGATGCGGACGGCGGAAAAGGCCTGTTCCCGGGTGACGACCAGTGGCGGGGACAGTCGAATCGTATTGGGGCCTGCGGCGATGACGAGGAGGCCGCGGCGGAACGCGGCCATCACCAGCGCATCCCGCTCGGCGGTCGCGCGCTCCTTGCTTCGGCGATCGCGGACCAGTTCGATGCCAATCATCAGACCCAGCCCGCGAACGTCGCCGACCAGGCGATGGCGTCCGCCCAACTCCGTCAGTTTCGCGAGCAGTTCGCGGCCGACGTCTTCCGCGTTACGCATCAGATTCGCTTCGACGAGCTTCAGCGTTTCGAGCGCAGCCGCACACGCCACGGGATTTCCGCCAAACGTGTTCGAATGCGCACCGACCGGCCAGTCCATCACGTCGTGACGCGCGATTGTCACGCCCATCGGTATGCCCGACGCGATGCCTTTGGCCGCGGCAATGATGTCGGGTTGCACGTCGAAGTATTCGATGGCGAACATCTGCCCGGTCCGGCCGATTCCCGATTGAACCTCGTCGACCACCAGCAACATCCCATGCGCCGCGGCGATGCGCGCAAGGCCTTGTATGAACTCGCGCGGGGGAACGACGTATCCGCCCTCCCCCTGAACCGGCTCGACGACAATCGCCGCAACTTCGTCCGGTGCGACGAGGTGCGTCAGGATCTTGTCCTCGATGTAGGCGAGCGATTCAGCCGCGCAGGTTGACGGGTTATCGCACCTGTAGGGATTGGCGTAGGGCGCATGAAACACCCCCGGCGCCATCGGCCCGAAGCCGCGGCGCTGGACGGTACGGCTCGACGTGAGCGCAAGCGATCCAAGCGTGCGTCCGTGGAACGAGCCGAGAAACGCGATGATGTTGAAACGGCCGGTGTGATATCGCGCGAGCTTGATGGCGGCTTCGACGGCTTCCGTCCCGGAATTCGAAAAGAACGTCCGCGCCGGACCGCCCACCGGAGCGATGCGCGAAAGCGCTTCGCCCAGCCGCACCTGCAACTCGTGATAGTAGTCAGTCGACGCGTGGAGAAAGCGCGACGCCTGTTCGGTGATGGCGCGGACGACGTCGGGGTGTGAATGTCCGGTCGCGGCTACCGCGATGCCGGCGCAGAAATCGAGATAGATGTTGCCGTCGACATCTTCGACGACCGCGCCCTCACCGCGTGCCATCACAAACGGCGCGCTTCGGGGATACGAGGGGGAGACGACCGCGCGATCGCGCTCGAGAATCGCCTTCGCGCGAGGACCCGGTGGCGTGATCTTGATGTCGGGAACGCGCATATCTTTTTTGCAGGAGATTAGGAGACTAGAAGTATTTTTGAAAAGAAATTCTCCTAATCTCCTAGTCTCCTGTTCGATCCGTTATTGTAGTCCCGTGGCTGCACCCGTTCATTTGATCGGCGTCCCGCTCGACATGGGCGGCAGCCGGCGTGGGGTGGACATGGGTCCGTCCGCGTTCCGTATTGCCGGGCTCCGCGAACAAATCGCGGCGCTCGGCCGCAACGTCGTCGATCGCGGGGATCTCCTGTCGCCGATCCCCGAGATGAAGAAGTTCGGCGATCCACAGAAGAAATACATCAAGGACATCGCCAAAGTCTGCGACAAGCTGTATCAGACCTCGCGCACGTCGCTCGAGGAGGGGGCCATCCCGCTCGTGCTCGGCGGCGATCACAGCCTTGCCGCAGGATCGGTCGCCGCATCCGCGGCGCACGCACGATCCGCCGGCAAGCCGGTCGGACTTTTGTGGATCGACGCGCACGGCGACATGAACACGCCGGCGAGCTCGCCGAGCGGCAACGTGCACGGCATGCCGCTGGCCGCGCTACTCGGGCCCGAGCCCGCGGAGCTGTCATCTCTGGGCGGCTTCTCGCCTACGGTCCTGCCGGAGCACACCGCCCTGCTTGGCGTGCGCAACCTCGACGAGCGGGAGAAGGAGCTCGTGCGCAACTCGGGAGTGCGTGTCTTCACGATGAAGGACATCGACCGCCTGGGCGTCGCCGCCGTGGCCGCCGAGGCGATTCAAGCCGTGAGCGCATCGACGGCGGGGATCCATGTTTCGTTCGATCTCGATGTGTGCGATCCGTCGATCGCGCCGGGCGTCGGGACCCCGGTGAAAGGAGGGCTGAACTACCGTGAAGCGCACCTCTTGATGGAGCTCATCGCCGAGTCCGGCCTGCTGCTCGCCCTCGACCTCGTCGAAGTAAACCCCACGCTCGACATCCGCAACACGACCGCAGAGCTCGGTATCGAGCTGACTCTCTCCGCACTCGGAATGAAAATTCTCTAAAAGAATCCCAGAGTAAAAAAACAGGAGAACGAGAGAACGAAAGGATTTCGTTTAGTCCGGCTCAAGCCGGACACTACGTACTGACTCTAGACTCTTGGACTCTTGGGACTCCCAGACTCCCAGACTCCCAGACTCCCAGACTCCCAGACTCTTGGACTCTCTGGACTCTTGGACTCTTGGACTTCCTCGACTCCTGCAGAGGACACCCCCGCCATCGTTTTGTCACGACTCCCGGCGTTTTCTTCGAAAAATTCAACGGTGTGTAGTTGGCGCGACTTTGGCAGAACTCCAGGTGTTGACTGCGTCATCACCTTCTCAGGAGTTCGCCATGCGGCAGATATTCAGCCGGATCCCCACCGCCTGTCTCGCGATTTTCTTATTGGTCTCCGCCACATCGCCGGCGCAGGCCCAATATTTTGGACGGAACAAGGTTCAGTACAAGGAATTCAAGTTCGAAGTGCTCAAGACGGACCACTTCGACGTGTATTTCTACGAGGAAGAGCGCGAAAACGCCGCGCGCGTCGCGCGAATGGCCGAGCGCTGGTACGCGCGCCTGTCGAAGATCTTCGAGCACGACATGCGCACGCGTCAGCCGCTGATGTTGTATGCCTCTCACCCCGATTTCGAGCAGACGAACGTCGTCGGCGGGATGATTGGCGAAGGCACCGGAGGCGTCACCGAAGGATTGAAGCGGCGCGTGGTGATGCCGCTTGCCGGCACGCTCGCCGAAACCGACCACGTGCTCGGCCATGAGCTGGTCCATGCATTCCAATACGACATGTCCGCGCGGCGCGCGTCGGGCGGAAACTCCGGCGGCGGAATCGAAGCGTTGCCGTTGTGGTTCATCGAGGGGCTTGCGGAATATCTGTCCATCGGACCGGTGGATCCGCACACCGCGATGTGGCTCCGCGACGCCACGCGGCAGGAGGAACTGCCCCGCATCAAAGATCTGAACAACGGTCAGTTCTTCCCTTACCGATGGGGCCAGGCCGTGTGGGCCTACGTGGGCGGTAAGTACGGTGACGATCTCATCGGAAGCGTCTATCGGTCGGCTCTCCGATCGGGCGATCCAATTGAGGCGCTGAAATCAGCCGCGCTCATCGACGAGCCAGAGCTTTCGTCGAACTGGCATGCAGCCATTCGAGAGCAGTACTCACCTGTGATGCAGGCGACTTCGCGCGCGCACAACGTCGGACGATCGCTGACGGCCGCCGACAGGACACGTACGCCGACCAACGTGTCGCCGTCGATCAGTCCGGACGGACGGCACATCGTGTACTTCTCGTCGCGCGACATGTTCTCGATCGATCTCTTTCTTGCCGAGACCGCAACCGGGCGTAACGGTACGCAAGCTGGTGGATACCGCCCTCAATCAACATTTCACCAGCCTGCAGTTCATTGGGTCCGCGGGATCGTGGAGCCCCGACAGCCGGCAGTTCGCGCTCGGGGCTGTTCATGCGGGCAAGGCTGTCCTCGCCATCCTCGACGTCTCCGATGGCGACGTCGTCAGCGAGCTCGAGGTGCCGGAAGTCGGAGAGATTCTGAATCCGAGCTGGTCGCCCGATGGAAAGTCGATTGCATTTTCGGCGACCGTAGGAGGCGACACTGATTTGTTCGTCTACGACCTCGCCGCAAAGGCAACCCGTCGCCTCACGACCGATGCGTTTGCCGATCTTCAGCCGGCGTGGTCGCCGGACGGGACTCGGATCGCGTTCGTCACCGATCGGTTCACGACCAACCCTGATCTGCTTCAGGCAGGCGACTACCGCCTGGCGATCTTCGAGGTGGCCACGGGCCGGATTTCGGAGCTCGCGACGTTTTCCGAGGGGAAGAACATCAACCCGCAATGGAGCGCCGACAGCCGGCGCCTGTTTTTCGTCTCGGACCAGAACGGCATCAGCAACGTGTATCACGTCGACGTGCAGAGCGGCGCGATAGCGCAGATCACGAACGTGGACAGCGGTATCAGCGGCATCACGGCGCTGAGCCCCGCGATCTCGGCGGCCACTGGCGCGGGAACCGTCGCGCTGAGCGCGTATGAAAACAGCGGGCATCACATTTACCTGCTCGAAACGCCCGAGCAATTGAACGGCGCGCCGATCGGATCGAGCGCCATGCGGCTGCAGGCTGCTTCGCTGCCTCCGGCCGGCCGTGAGAGCCTCGTCGCGAAAACTCTTCACGATGCCAAGGCCGGGCTGCCTCCCGTTGCCGGTCAGGTGGAGCCGTATGAATCCAAGCTGTCGCTCGACGCCGTGGGACAGCCCTACATTACCGCCGGCGTGGATCGATTTGGAGGGATGGTCGGCGGCGGCCTGGCGTTCAGCTTCAGCGACATGCTGGGCAATCACAACCTTTTCGCGCAGGTGAGCGCCGACACATACGGAAGCAGCGCCGGCGACATCGCCAAGAACACGGGGGCCCTCGTCGCTTACACGAACATGTCGAAGCGGTGGAACTGGGGTTTCGCCGTCGAGCAGTCGCCGTACCTCGCCGGCGGATACGCGGTCGGCCAGGACGTCGTCAACGGTCAACCCGCGCTCCTCGATCAAACCATCATTGAGCGCCAGGTCAATCGGGGCGCCAGCGGCATGGTCGCATATCCGTTCAGTCCGACGACGCGTATGGAATTGGGCGGCGGGTTCATGCGGACCTCGTACGAACGCCAGATCCGGACGATTGCCTCGTCCCTGAGAACGGGGCAGATCATCAGCGACACGACGGACACGATCGATCTCGCAAACCCGCTGAACCTGTCATCGGCCAGCGCGGCCCTGGTGACCGACAGCTCGCTGTTTGGCGCCACGAGTCCGGTGGCCGGCGCCCGCTCGCGCTTCGAAGTCTCACCGACATTCGGCAGCCTCAACATGACGACGGCGCTGGCCGATTACCGGCGCTACTTCATGCCGGCACGCTTCTACACGATTGCCGTGCGCGGGTTGCATTACGGGCGCTATGGACAAGGTGGTGAAGATCCGCGGCTCATTCCGTTGTTTCTGGGGTACCCGGAGTTCGTGCGCGGCTACGGAGTCGATTCGTTCGAGGCGGACGAATGTATGGGCGACGGATCGTGTCCGACATACGAGCGGCTCTCGGGCAGCCGGATGCTCGTGGGGAACATCGAATTCCGCTTCCCGCTGCTGCGGCCGTTCGGCGTCAGCGATCGGATGTATGGGCCGCTGCCTGTCGAGGTCGCGTTGTTCCTCGACGGCGGAGTCACCTGGAACAAGGGACAGAGACCGTCGTTCTTCAACGGCGGCTCGCGCGAGCCGGTGTCGAGCGGCGGTATTTCCCTGCGCACGAATCTACTCGGCTTCGCCGTCGCGCAAATCGACTACGCGCGGCCGTTCGATCGTCCGGGTAGAGGCTGGGTCTGGGGCTTTTCTCTAACGCCGGGTTTCTGACGCTCACCGGCGTTGAATTGGCAGAATGGAAGATTGGTAGATTGGCGGATTGAGTATTCAATCTGCCGATCTGCCAATCTGCCCATCTGCCAATTAGTGGGAACGCGTAAATTCCGGGTGCGGCATCCATCTCAACACATTCCCGGTGAGGCTCGCGACGAAGATGTCGCCGTTCGGTGAGCCGTTCACCGAGTGACCGGGCGATTCCATCGAACCGAGAACTTTCCCGCTCTCCAGGTCGATCTTCATCAACCGCCCCGCCAGCGTATCTGCCGTGATGTTCTCGACGTTGTTGCGGTGGGTCAGGATATACATCTCGTCTTTCGGCGAAATCCAGATGCCCTGGGTCGAGCCCAGGTGATTCCACGTCTTGATGAGCTTGCCGCTGTTGTCGAAGATCTGGATGCGGTTGTTCTCGCGGTCGCTCACATACGCCCGATCCTTCGAGTCGAACTGGATCGAGTGAACCGTTCTGAACTGGCTGGGCCCGCTGCCGGGAGTGCCCCAGGACATGACGTACTTCCCAGTCTTGTCGAACTTGGCCACTCGGCTGTTGCCGTACCCGTCGGCGATGTAAGTGTTCCCCTGCGAGTCCCAGGCGATGTCGGTCGGGCTGCCGAACGACTTGTCATCGTTGCCGCGCACACCTTTGGTGCCGATCGTCATCAGCAACTTGCCGTCGGTCGTGAACTTCAGAATCGCCCCCGCCCGATCGACCACCCACACGTGATTTTCCCGATCGACGCGCACGCCGTGCGGATCGTCGATGACGCCCTTGCCCCACGACCGCAGGTAATTGCCCTGGGCGTCGAACACGACGAGCGGATCGACGTCGCCGTTGCGATGCAGAACGTAGACGTTGCTCTGGAGGTCGTTGGCCACCATCGACACGCGGCCGAAGTACCAGCCCTGAGGCATCGGTTTCCACGCGCCTTCCTTCCCTCTCGCCCCCACTGGCGCCTCGACGCCAAACCGCAGATGCACCTTCACCCGCAGCAGCCCACCTTCATGCGGGTACCATCCGTCGCCGACCCAACCTTGATCAGGAGCCTTGGACGGCGTGCCTGATGGATGCGGTTCCGCGCCGCGCGCGGGCGCGCCCCCGCCCCGCTGCTGTGCGAAGACCGCGGCAGACGTAATGAGACAGATCAGAAGTACAAGCTTCTTCATGGCCAAGTCCTCCAGGGATTTGCGCCAGACGTTACCTTACTTCGAGCGGACTTTCTACTTTTTACTTTCTACTTTCTACTTTTGACTTTTCACTTCAAACGAATCGCGTGAGCGTGACGGTGACCTGACGCTGACCCCGAGCCGCACGCCGCCACTGCACCATGATGGGTGCCTGGTAGGTACCTTCGATGACCGCGCCGCGTCCGGGGGTCTTGTTGTCGGAGACCAGAAGATCGACAGACCGTTTCATGCGGAGGAACCGCGATGCAGGAACGGCCAGCGCGTGCGAGAACACCCGCTCGATTGCCGACTCGGCGAGTCCCAGCGCGTCCACCAGCCGGTTCATCGCCCGCACGAGATCGTATTTGGCGTAGTCGATCGTCTTCGACGGCAGCGCGCGTGGATCGTTCCACGCGTGTTTCGCCTTCTGCGCGGCGAACCGCAGCGGGTTGCGCAACACTTCAGCGAGGTCGTATTTCATCAGCAGCGTTTCGTACTCGTTGACGGTGAGGCTCGCGAACTGCTCGCCCGATCCGAGGCTCAGCCGGATGCGTCCTTTTTCGACGCCATGTTTCTTGATCAGGCTGTCGAGCTGCCCGTACAACCCGAGACGGGGATCCTTGAGGTTCACGGCGTCTACAGGATGCGTAGCCGACACCGGCACGTGCAGCGTCGTCTTGGCGACCTCGATCTCCGTGTCGTAGCCAACCAGCGTCGTCATCCGGCGGCGGGGTTTGCCGGCATTGACGCCGTCGAGATCGATAAAAGAGACCGGGCCTCGGCGCCGCGTGACGTACGAGACGCAGGTACGAAGACCGCTGCCGATGAACGCGAGGTGCGAATCGGCGTTGGTCGGCTCGACAGGCCGCTGCTCCGGGGTCAGCTCCACACGGCGATCGAGGTCGTCGTGTTTGTAGCCGGCACCCTCGGGAAACACGGTCGTAAACAGATCGATGTAGGGGCGCACGGCGTGGGGACCCGTTCCCAGCCGTACCGCGAAGCTTTGCGGAAGGTACCCGGCAGTCGTGTGCATCGAGCAATACAAACACCGGTTGTATTGCGTCGAACACGTCGCCGTATGAAGACGCCGCGAGGGCTCGAACATCGATGACGTCGAGCCGGCCTCGTGGAGTGATGTCGAGACTAAGTTCGAGAGGAGGCACCGATGTCCTGATTTTACACTTGGATGCCAAATCTTCAAAACATGCGTACGATTCTTGCACTGCTCAGGGGCATGAATCGTTCGTGTATAGGATATCGCTACACTGATTACAGCCTGCTTCGTGGCGGCGGTGCTCGGATCGGCCTGCCAGGAGCGGACGGCGGGATTGGGCGGCGCCACGCAAGGGGCCTCGGCGCCTCAAGCTCATCCGGCCCTGCAATCGTTTGTCGACGGCAAGACACTGGACAGCGCCATCGCCGGCCCCCAGATGAGCGACGCGGAACGCGTACGTCTCCGCGATCAGGTCCGCCGTTTTTACCAGGCGCAGAATTATCAGCTCGTCTGGTTCGACGGCGAGAAGCCGTCCGATCGCTACCGTCAACTCCGAAAAGTGCTCGATGCCGCGGACGATCATGGTCTGCCAGGCGCGCTATACAAAGACCCGATCGGCGACGTGCCGGCGGGGGGCGTGAAGATTTCGCCCGATCAGATTCCCCAGAACGACGTCAAAACCACTGCAGCATTTTTCCGCTATTTCCTGCACCTGACCGGCGGCCGTCTCGATCCGCATGCGCTGCAGTCGCTGTGGACGCTCAAGCCTGAACGGCCCGACCTGGTTACTGCCCTTACGAGCGCCATACAGAACAACGATCTCGTCGAGTCCATGGAGCGTCTCCAGCCCTCGCAGCCGGCGTATCGCGCGCTCCAGAAAGCTCTGGTGCGTTATCGAGCGATCGCGGCGAAGGCCGCTGGCGGAAATTGGCCGTCGCTGCCGGCGAACACCCGGCTGCGGCCTGGTCAGCAATCCGGAGTCATGCCCGCGCTCCGCCAACGGCTCGCTGTCGAGGGGGACCTCGATCCGGGGCACGAGACTGACTCGAGCCCGATCTATGACACCACCACGGTCGAGGCGGTCAAGCGGTTCGAAGAACGCCACCGCATCAAGCCCGATGGCATCATCGACGCCGAGACAGTGCACGCGTTGAACGTTCCGCTTCAACAGCGGATCCGTTCGATCGAGCTGAACCTCGAGCGGTGGCGATGGCTGCCCGACAAAATGCCGGCGCGATATCTGACGGTCAACGTGCCCGATTTCCGCCTGGAGGCGGTCGAAAACGATTCGGTCGTATGGGACATGCGCGTCGTCGTCGGCGCGCCCGACAACAAGACGCCGATCTTCGCCGACGAGATGACACACGTCGTGTTCAGCCCGTACTGGAACGTTCCGCCCGGCATCGCCCGGGAAGAGACCATCCCGCGGGCTCTCAAAGATCCGGGGTTCATTTCGCGCAGCAACATGGAGGTTGTCAGCAAATCGGGCGAAGTGATCGATCCAGGCTCCGTCGACTGGTCGAATGCCGAAGGGGTTCGCATCCGGCAGAAACCCGGCAGCGGCAACGCGCTCGGAGGCGTCAAATTCATCTTCCCGAACACGTTCGACGTGTATTTGCACGATACCAACGCCACGTCATTGTTCGATCGTATCGAGCGCGGCCTCAGCCACGGTTGCGTCCGCGTCGAAGAGCCGCACGCGCTGGCGAAATACGTGTTGCGCGATCAGCCGGAATGGACGCCCGAGGCGATCGACGCTGCGATGAAGGCCGGCGACGAAAAACACGTCAAGCTCAAGGCGCCGATACCGGTATACATTCTTTACAGGACTGCATGGGTCCACGATGGCGGGGTTCGATTCTTGAAAGATCTCTATGGGCACGACGCAGATCAGGCACAAAAGCTGTGGCCCGCGCCGGCCACGCGCGACGCACCAGCCGGAAAGCTGGAGACTCGCCGTTAGGCTCTTATCCGCCTTCCTGGTGTTTGCGGCGGCGGTCGCCGCCGCAGACGACCTGGGTCCCAACGAACGCATACGCGTGCGCGCGTTGACCTACCTGTACGGAGAAGGTGCGTTTTTCGCGACGCCGCGCGAAAAGATTCCGCTCGCGGTCACAGCGCCATCCACACGTCTTCACAGCATCGAGGCGCCTCAGGGCGGCCTGTGTCGACCGGGCCGAATCGCTGGACGTGGGAAGCGCCGGTGAAGCCCGGATTGTACGAAGTGAAAGTCAAAAGTCCGGCCGGGGAACACTATCGGCGACTTCGACGTGTTCGTCATGGTGCCGGCCACCGAGGTGCGAAAAGGCGTTCTGAACAACTTCCAGATCGGCGCGTATCCCGACACGCCGCTGAAAGGCAATCCGATTTACATCGCGCCTGCGTCGTTCATCGAAGTCACCAGGGAAAACGAAGACACGAAAGTCTCGCCGAACTTCCGCATCAATCAATTTCTCACCAAGCAGAAGAGCGGCTATCCGAAGTACCTCGTCCTCGACGAGCGTCTCGTGTATCTGCTCGAAGCGATCGGCAAACATCTCGAGCCGATGGGCTGGAACGCAGACGACATCTTCGTGATGAGCGGTTACCGCACGCCCTTCTACAACAAGCAGCTCGACGACACGAAATACAGCCTCCACCAGTGGGGGCGGGCGGCTGACATTTTTCTGGATAAAGACGGCAATGGAATGATGGACGACTTCAACAAGGACAAAACCGTCTCGCGCGACGATGCGGTGGCGCTGGCGGCCGTGCTCGAGTCGCTGTCGAAAACCGCCGAGCTCAAATCTTTTATCGGCGGTCTCGGCGTATACGGATCAACCGCAAGCCACGGCCCGTTCGTGCACGTCGATACGCGGCCCTGGCGGGCCAGGTGGTGAGCTACTCTTCTCGTCCTTGACGTCGTCGTCCTTGACGTCTTCGTCCTTGACGTCTTCGTCTTTCGCTAGGAGATCGACGACATCTTCCACGCCGGTGTCGTCCTCATCCCGGAAGCGGCTGTCTTCGTCGACGCTGAACATGCGGCCGCTCAGACGCTCTTTGAGTGGACCGCGCGCTTTGCCTTCCTGGTTGCGGTTCTTCGCGAAATTGGACCCGCCTCGTCCCTTTGGCGGCTTGTTCGGACCGAAATTCCGGTTCGAGTCGCCGCCGCCGCCGCCGCGTGCGCGACTGGCGATACGGTCCAACGTCTCCTGACGGCGCGCCGCCCCCATCGGCGGACGCGGCGGTCCGCCTCCCATTGGTGGTCGCGGCGAGGAAAACCCTCCCGCACCTGCAGGCGGACGGGCCTCGCGCGGACGCGCTTCGCTGACCGACAGCGGCCGTCCCTTGAACGGCTGGCCATGGAGCTGCTGGATCGCGCGCTCAGCTACCCCACGGTCTTCGTAGTCGACAAAAGCAAAGCCACGGGGCCGGCCGGTGTCGCGATCCGTCGGGATGACCACCTGAATCGGATCGCCGATCGTCCCAAAGTGCTGCCTGATGTCTGCTTCGGTTGCGCTGTACGGGAGATTCCCGACGAATAACCGGACTGACATAACGTTCCTGATCGCCTCCTATGACTGCGGAGCCGCCGCCTTCTTTTTCGCGCGCGTCTTCGTCTTGCGCGCCGGCGCCGGCGTGTTGCTGGATTCCAGCACGACGATGCGGGTCGAAAAACGGCGCGTCCCGTGCTCGTCGAACTCGATGACCGTATGATGTTCGTTCACATCGACGATCGTGCCGACGCCGTATTGCGCCTGCACAACGCGATCCCCTGCCGTATATCTACGCATTCAACCCCTCCTAACTGACGGCGAACGTCACGTTGAGCGACTTTTCAATCGCCCGCAACGCCGCCAGCTCCTCTGGTGCGACCAGCGTCAACGCCGTGCCCACTGCTTCGGCGCGGCCAGTGCGGCCCACGCGATGGACGTAGGTATCGACGCTTGGCGGAACTTCATAATTCACGACATGACCGATGCCTTCGATATCGATGCCCCTGGCGGCGATGTCGGTGGCGATCAGCGCGAGATATTTTCCGGACTTGAAGCCTTCGACCGCTGCCGAGCGTTCGCGCTGCGTACGGTCAGCGTGCAGGGCCGCGCACTTGATGCCGCCGGCGGCCAGACGCCGCGCCAGCTTGTCGGCGCCACGTTTGGTCCTGACGAACACGAGGCTCGTGCCGTGAGTGCGCTTCAGGAATCCGCTCAGCCAGTCGGCTTTTTCAGGACCGCTCACGAGGTGACCCACGTGCTCGATCGTGCTGTGCCAGCCCCTCGTCCCTGCCGACGCGGATCATCTTCGGCGCGCGCATGATCTGGCTGGCCGATTGCGTGACCTCATCCGACATCGTTGCGGAGAAGAGCAGCGTCTGCCGCGCGGCGGGAAGAGACGCAACGATGCGCCGGACGCTCGGCCAGAATCCCATGTCGAGCATGCGATCGGCCTCGTCGAGCACCAGCACTTCGAGTCCCTCGAAATTGGCCGCGTTCGTCCCCATGTGATCCAGCAAACGGCCGGGCGTCGCGACGACGATATCGGCGGCGCCTCGAAGGCCACGCTCCTGCGGACCGGCCTCGACGCCGCCATAGACGGCGACGCTGGACAGATTCGTGTGATACGCGAGCCCCTGGAATTCGTCTTCGATCTGGACGGCCAGCTCGCGAGTCGGAGCGAGGATCAATACGCGCGTCGCACCTTGCGCCCAGCACCCGTCGCACCTGACCGCACCCAGCAGGCGCTGCATCAAGGGGAGCAGGAACGCGAGGGTCTTACCAGTACCCGTTTGCGCACACGCAACGAGGTCGGTGCCCTCCAGCACTGCCGGAAACACAGCGCTTTGAATCGGAGTGGTCGACACAAATCCACGGTCGCCGACCGCCTGCTGAAGGCGCGAGTCGAGGCCAAGCGAGGTGAAGGCAACCGGGGTGGCGTCATGCGCCGCGGCTTCGAAACGGAGGGGCGCTTTCGACGAGACCACGAAGCTCGTGTGGCGGCCGCCGGACGCACCGCGACCGCTTCGCCGGGGCCTACGGCCGCGAGTTGATCGATTCTGAACAGATTTCGAGGGGTCTGAGAAATGCAAGATGGGCTGGCTGTTTGACGAAAAGCTCTTTGACTGGCTAATTGTCTCACAATTTCGAAAATCCCGCCAACTGGCCGTTTTTTTGCTCCCGTTGGGGGCATGTTTGCCTACTTCGAAAAGCACCTGACCTGGCGGGAACTGGTCACCCGGACCGTAAAGGACTCAATACAGGACGATATTGCGGGTATCGCCGCGCAGCTCTCCTATTACTTCTTTCTGTCGCTCTTCCCCGCGTTGCTCTTCCTGGTGGCGCTGGCCAGCTTCTTTCCGCTTTACAGCTTTACCGACGAGCTCATGCGGCTTCTCGGGCCGATTGCGCCGGAGGCGGTCGTTCGCCTCCTTCAGGACCAGCTGACCGCCCTGTCGAACAGCGAAGACGTGGGCCTGCTCAGTATCGGGTTGCTGATGGCGCTCTGGAGCAGCTCGGCCGCGATGGTCTCGGTCATCGACGCGATGGACCGCGCATATGACATCGAAGACAGCCGCCCGTGGTGGAAGCGGCGGCTCATCGCGATTGGCCTCACCATCGGCCTGGCGTTATTCATTCTGACGTCCTTCGCGCTCATCGTCGCGGGACCGTGGCTCGCCGATTTCCTCGGCCGTTCTTTCGGATTGTCGGCGGTATTCACGTGGGCCTGGAAGATCCTGCAATGGCCAATCGTCTTCCTGCTGGCGTCCACCGGGTTCGGCCTGGTCTATTACTTCGCCCCGGACGCGGAACAGGAATGGGCGTGGATCACGCCGGGGGCGCTGGCGGCCACGCTGCTCTGGCTCGTCGCGTCGCTGGCGTTCCGTCTCTACGTCGTGAACTTCGGGTAGTACGAAGAAGCCTACGGGACTCTAGGGGCCATCATCCTGACCCTGCTCTGGTTCTACATTACCGCTCTGGTCATGGTTGTGGGGGCCGAGCTCAACGCCGAAATTCATCGTGCAACGCCGTGGGCAATGAACCCCGGGCCGAAAATCATGGGGCAAAGAAAGCGTCTGGGCCTGGCTGCGTCGCGCTATTGGCATGAACATGCGGCATGACCCCGAAAATCGGGGTCGGGTGTGATTTTTACGTCTTTCGTAAAAATCACACCCGACCCCGATTTTCGGTCTGATTTATGCACCCACTCACGGTATGGAATATTTCACCTTGGATTTCCTGCTCGGCTTTCTGCTTGCGGTGGCATTGATGGTGGCCCTGTGGGTCCCGCTGTTCTTTTTCGACTACAAAGCCGAAAAAAAGCGAGGAGCCAATCCAGTCGGATCGGGTGAAAACCCGCCGACGCCGCCTCTCGACAAGGTCCACCTGAACTAAGACGGGTGTGACCGACCGTAATGGCGGGGAGACTGGTACAATGACTGTCCGTTGACCGACACTCGCTCTATGCACCGTCTACCCGCCATTCTCGCCCTTGCCGTCGCCGGCATGGCTGCTGCCCTCGCCGGCGCCGGATCGCTGGCTGCTCAGGAGCCGACTGTCGTTTTCAAGAGCAGCGTCGAGCAGGTGGCGGTTGCCGCCATCGTAAGGGACTCGCGCGGCCGGATGGTGAAGGATCTCAAGGCCAAGGACTTCGAGCTGATCGACGACGGGCATCGGCGCCCGCTGAGCAACGTGTGGTCGGAAGCGAGTCCTGCAAGCGTGGCGATTCTCATGGATGCCAGCGGCAGCATGGCGACGAAGATGGCGCGCGCGCGCGAAACGGCGGACACGCTCGTCCGCGGGTCTGCAGGTCGGCAGCGACGAAGTAGCCTACTACTCGTTCGACACCAGCTTGAATGAAGTGCGCCCGTTCTCCACGACGTTCTCCACAACAGGCGGCGCATGGTCGGACACCAAGGCCTACGGCGCGACATCCTTGTGGGATGCGATTGCGGAAACCGCGCAGAGAATTTCCCACCGGCAACGCCGGCGGGCGCTCGTGGTCATCACCGATGGCGTCGATTCGGCAAGCCGCATGAAACCGGCGGACGTCTCGGCGATCGCAAGCTCACTCGACGTGCCGGTGTATATCCTGGTCATCACGTTTGCGCTCGACACCGCCGACGAGCCGGAGCCCATGCGCGGGCCGCTCGCCGATCTCGCAGCATGGACCGGCGGCGATTCGCTGGCCGTGCGCGACGCGCTGACGCTGGCGTCGGCCACGACGCAGGTGCTCGGCGAACTTCATCACCAGTATGTAATCGCGTTCGAGCCGGGCACGAAGCCTGGATGGCATCCGCTAATCGTGCGGGCGCGGAATCCCGGTCTGTTCGTTCGCGCGCGCAGCGGTTATCTCGTCAAATAATCACAACAGCGGAGTCGATTGTGGCCGGTATGTCTTTGAAGATGCTCGTCATGGCCATCGCTGTGTTTGCATCAGCGTGCGCCACCAAGGGGTTCGTCCGGGAATCGGTCACCGGCGTCAACGAGAAGGTCGAATCGCTCAGCCAGTCGCTCGAGGCAACCCAGGAACAGAACAAACAGAACGCGGCCCGCATCGAGCAGGTCGATCAAAAAGCCGGTCAGGCGGGAGAGGCGGCGCAGACCGCCCAGAAGTCCGCGACCGCGGCCCGCACCGCGGCTGAAGCGGCGGCCGCCAAAGTCACGTCGGTTGAATCCGCGTCGAGGCGCCTCATCCTTGAAGTGGTGATTACGGATACGCAGGGGAACTTTCAGCCCGGCAACGCCGATCTGACCGATGACGCGCGCGCGAAGCTGGACGCGCTCGCGGCCAAGCTCAAAGAAAACCCGGCGGGCAATTTCATCGAGATCGAGGGGCACACCGACTCGACCGGCTCTGTCGAGCTGAACCAAGGCCTGGGGCTGGCGCGCGCGGAAAGCGCAAAGCGGTACCTGTACGAGACGTACCAGATTCCGCTGCACAAGATCAACGTGATCAGTTACGGCGAATCGAAACCAGTCGCGCCCAATAACACGCGCGACGGCCGCGCGCAGAACCGGCGAGTGGTCGTGAAAGTGCTCGGCTAACCGCCGAGCACCAACCCGAACATCAATCTTCGAAAACTGATGCCGTCGGACGTCCGCACTTTGAAGTGCCGGAAGTCTGCGCGCACGCCCGCATGGCTGGCGAACTTGAAGGTGACGCCTCCTCCAACGCTGTAGCCCACGTCGTCGTTCGACAGATCCGACAGCACGCCGCCGGTCGTCGTTTCCGTGCGCTGCCGGATGAATCCAAACCCGAAGATGCCGTACGGGCGGACCGGGCCGACGGGTACTGCCACGAAGATGCTCGGCATCAGCGTGATGACTTTGCCGCTCGCCCTGCCGTCGGCGGTTTCGAAAAAGTTCCTCGTCTCCGAGTACTCGAGCTCCGATCCGATGTGGTGCGCTCCGCCTCCGCCAATCGCGATCGACCACGCGTTTTTCGTCGATGGAGCGGACCCGCCGAATACGTTGCCGATCGATCCGGTAAACATGGCCTGCGCGGACGCCGCGCCCTCGAGCGCAATGAACGCGGCAGCCATCGCCGTCACTATTCTGTTGATTCGCACACGACCCTCCGAAGGGGAACGATCGATCTTATCGGAGGTTTCAGGAAGGAACGTGAAGGAGGGTCAGGTCGTCACGCCGGGGGCGACCATGTAGTCGAGGTGCCCCCACTGCGTGGGATGGATCCGCCGCCGATCGGTCTGCCGGCGTTCGTCGTCGGGCATGCGCAACGTCCGCCGCCGTTCGCCTACCCTGCGATCCCAGATGATCTGGACTTTGGCATCGCCGGCAAAGGCACGCGTCAGCAGCTCGAAGGTGGCGAAGTGGCCACGTCGCACGATGACGAGCTTGGCGTCTCCCACAGCGTCCACGCCTAGTTGGCTTTCGCGCCCCACACAGCCTTCGACCGGTACCAGTCCTCGTCGAGGATCGTCCACAATGCCTGGTCAAGGTACTTCCCGCCGCGAAGGAATGACTTTCTCAAGATGCCCTCCTGCACTGCGCCTATCTTTTTCAGCGCGCCGTTTCCACGGCCGTTCTCCACGGCCGCTCTTGCCTCCAGCCTGTGTACGCCGATGACCTCGAACGCGAACTCGACGACGATCTGTGCGCCCTCCGAGAACAATCCGTTGCCCCAGAACTCCGCGCCGATGGCGAAGCCCCACTCCGCGGTGTCGAATGCCGGGTCGAGCTGCCGAATCTGAAACAGCCCCACGGCGGTGTCGTAGCCGTCGGGCACCACGGCGAAGCAGAGATAGCGGCCGGCCTCGCGCTCGCGGATCGTCCACTGAATGAACCGCTCGAACCCTTCGAGAGTAGTCGGCGGCGGCGAGATGAAGCGGGTGACTTCTTCCGACGTCAGCAGCGCCAGCAGCGAGGCGGCATCGCTGAGCCGCAGCTCGCGCAGCGTGAAGCCCTGCCCTCTGAAAACCGGAACGCCTTCGTCCAGTCGGTGGCGATCGTCGCGCAATGCGACGGCTCGCTCGCGGCGCGGACAACCATCGGCGAATCGACCAGCGAAAGCTGCGTCGCCATTACTGTCCGCTGCCCTTCCCTGAGTTCGCGTTCGCCTTGGCGTTCTTCTTGCCCCCGAGAATCGAGCCCAGGATCGCGCTGTTTCCCCAGACGATGTTGTCATCGTCGTTGAAGTTGCCCCACACGATGTTGTCGTCATCGTAGTGTTGCCCCAGACGATGTTGTCGTCGTCGAGGTTGCCCCAGACGATGTTGTCGTCGTCGAGGTTGCCCCGACGATGTTGTCGTCGTCTTCGAAGCCGAGCAGGGAATTGCCCCAGACGATGTTGTTACCCCAGACGATGTTCGTCGTCGTCGAAGTTGCCCCACACGATGTTGTCGTCGTCCGAGAAGCTGTTGCCCCAGACGATGTTGTTGCCCCACACGATGTTGTCGTCGTCGTCGAACAGGTTGCCCCAGACGATGTTGTCGTCGTCGTTGAGGTTGCCCCACACGATGTTGTCGTCGTCTTCGAGGCCATCACCCCACACGATCGCCGGCGCCCACGCCGGACGCTGCTCGGTGATGATCCCGGGACCCTGCGCGATGTGATTTCCCCAGATCATTGCTGCGCCCAGGCGTAGGTCTCGGCGCCAATATTCGTGCTCGGCGTGACGCTCGCGGTCAGCCAGTTCGTGCCCGTTGCCGCCGCTGGATTAATCGCCTGCGCGAGCGTAAGGGCGCCGCGCCGGGTTAATCGAGCCAGTGCCTTGTGTCAGCGCGTCGGCATAGCTGCCGCCATCGACCTTCACCGGAATCGATGGGTACTGCAGCACCATCTTGATCGCGTTCGGCGTCAGGCCCCGGATTGGTCTGGAGCATCGCCGCGACGACACCGCTGACGACACCCGCCGCCATGCTCGTGCCGGACAGCCGCATGTAGTTGCCGGTATTGCCGCGCTGCTCCTGCAGAAGCCGCAGGACGCTGTTCAGCGGCGCAGTCGAAGCAGATTGTCGCCGGGCGCGACGATGTCGGGTTTGGCAAACCCGTCGTACCAGCGACGGCCCGCGCGAGCTATACGCCGCAATACGGTCGTCGTCCCGGGAAACCGTGTTGAACGTGCGGACCGAGCCGACCGTAATCGCCGACGGCGCGTTGCCGGGCGACGCGATGCCTGCGTAGCCGACCTGTCCCGTCTCTCTGTTCATGCCGTAATTGCCTGCCGAGACGACGACGGTCGAGGCCCGCGCGCACCGCGTGCTCGACAGCCTGAACCAGCGGATCCGTCGCGGCCGATTCGTAAATCGGATGGCCCAGCGAAAGGTTGAGGACGTGAATCTTCAGCACGTCTTTGTTGACGATGGCGAACTCGATGGCCCGGATGACGTTGTCGGTGGTTCCACTCCCTTCCGTCGAGCACCTTGAGCCCGATCAGGCGCGTTGCCGGCGCGACGCCAATGTAAGCTCCGCCAATCAGGCCGGCGACGTGCGTGCCATGTCCAAAAAGATCGGAGGCGGATACGGCGCGGATGTCGCCGTTCGTAAAATCGTAGAAGGAGCTGATTCGCGACCCGAAATCGACCCCTGGCTGAATGCCGGAGTCGATCACCGCGATGCCGATGCCACTTCCAGCGGTCAGGCCCTGCAGGGACTGGCGGACCGAGAGCGTCGAAAACAGGTTCAACTGAAGCGACAGCGCCGACAACCCCTCGCTCATGCGTGCAAGCAGCGAAGACGTCGTTCCGGGCGTGAGATCACCCAGCTGCTGCGCATGCAGGTGACGTTTTCAGAAACCGACGCGGTTGAACCGAAGCCGGCGAGCTCGACGAGATCGTCGCAATGCACTTCGGCGGCGATAGCGTCGAGCGCCGGGAACTCCCCTTTCACGACGTCGCCGTGAGCAGCAAGCGAATTACGCAGGCCTTCGCGGTAACCGGGCTTGGTGCGGACGATTACGGATTTCTTCCCGGTGCAGCCACGTTCGACAGTCCTGCGTAGCGGTTCGTCGAGCTTCGCGTGGCGCGGGTCGGCGGCCAGAGGCGCCGCGAACGCTGCGACCAGGGTAACGATAGAGAGCAAACGGGCGAGGTTCATGTTCGCGCCCGAGTAGAGCAAGGTTGCCGCCATCCACGGCCGTTGTGCTAAGTTGCTGATGCGTAAAGGATTGAGAAAACTCACGAGGGGGTGCGCGTGCACGCCTGTGCCACTTTGTAACACCCGACCGCCGAACTTGTGATGCGCGGCCACGCTAAGTTGTTTGCGGGCCGCCGGATGTCATGGGTGTTCCAGGCCGGCACAGGCCGGGCGCCGTAATGGCTCAATCCGGCACATGAGGGAACGGAATCTGTGCAGAAGACGGAAAAACGCGGTGGGATTGCTGAGTCACGGCTTCGCAAGTAGAATCAGTCCCCGTCGCAGCGCCCTCATCGCCTGGCGTCATTTGGAGGAACACGATGCCCTTCGTAATCATGGTTCCTTGCATTGAAACGAAAGACACGGCATGCGTGGACGTGTGTCCGGTCGACCCTATCCACCCACGCAAAGACGAACCTGAATTCGCGGCGATGCACATGCTCTATATCCATCCAGAGGAGTGCATCGACTGCGGTGCGTGCGTACCGGCCTGCCCGGTCGCCGCGATTTACGACAGTCACGATTCCACGCCGGCAAGCCAGAAGGATCTGATCGAAGCCAACAACATCTATCGCAATGGCGATGCGGATACCATGGCGCGCGCCGAAGCGATCGTCCAGGCGCACGTCGACGCTCACCCGGAGTTGATGGCCATTCCAGGGAAAGAGCGCGCCGCCGCGCACTCCTAGAGCCGCGGATTCCACAATCTAATCTCAGAATCTAGAATCTGGAATCTGGAATCTGGAATCTGGAATCTGGGATATCTGGAATCTGGCGACAGATTTTAGATTCTAGATTTAGATTCTAGATTCTAGATTTTAGATTCCAGGTTCTAGCTAGCGCTGTCCTGCCGAATCCGACGCTTCTCTGTTGTAAAATCAAGGTTTGCCGACTCGATGGTGAGTGTAGCTCAGTGGTAGAGCACCGGACTGGGGTGGCTCCGGACGTCGCGGGTTCAATCCCCGTCAACTAACCCCACTTCTTCGCTGGAACTTAGAATCTAGAAACTAAAAATCGCGACAGATGTTCACATACAGGCTGGATTTTCTCAGATTTCAGATTCTAGATTTTAGATTT
>CAWKKU010000003.1:0-85552 GCA_963850295.1 Vicinamibacterales bacterium
GAGCGAATGGTCCCCTCAATCCTGAAAAGCTGTTCGTCCCCGGAACCATCCTCTTTTTCCTGTTCGCTGCAACGATAGGCACGCCGCTGCGTTTCGAAAGGCGAAACGGCCGCGCCGGCCGCAGATGCCTCGTCGCGTGGTCACGTCACTGGATTGGAGCACACCGTTCGCCGCCATCGCCCCGGTGCAGCCCTGTCGCCGCAAACAACCTGGTTGAAAGTCGAGAACAGGCGCGCCACGTGACCGCCATAGTGGTGCGGGGTGGAGGCGCGCACGCCTACCGTTCGCGGGGAGCGATGGTGCTGCAGGGAAACTGCGAACATTCGCTCTGCGCGCTCGAGGCGGCACGTGTCTACCGGATCCCATCAACCGTGGGTGATCAGTAACGGGCAGCCTGGAGCCCGAGCGCAAAACGGAAGCGGCAGAGATGGTCCGGCCGCTGATCGCGCTGGAAGCGGCGCGACCGGATCGTCGAAGAGGAAACGTCGCGAAGACGACGACGACACCTTGACGCGCCGCCGCTGCTCCAGCAACGCGGCGTAAAACAATTCGTGATGGTCACGTCTCGTCAGCACATGGCGCGATCGCTGGGCATTCCGCAACGCCGGCCTCGATCCAGTCCGTCGAGCCCGTATTTTTCCGCGCCTGACGACGGGAGGTCGTCGCCGTTCATCCCCTCGGAAGCCGCCCTCGAGGCCACGAGCGCGATGATGCACGACTGGGAATTGATTATTTCCGTCTGCGAGGGTGGAACTGATCCGCAACACTATAGGCAGATCGGACACGGGTGCAGATCGAAGGATGGGTAGATGGGCAGATTGGAAGATCGATCGAGTCGGTTTGTGGGGCTAGCGAAATCGTGAACATCGTCCAGCAGCGCGGGCGATTTCGGCGCGCACGCGGCCGCCGTGTAGTTCCACCAGGTGGCGCACGATCGACAGGCCGAGGCCCGTGCGCCTGGATCGCGCGTGCGTGACTTGTTGATGCGATAGAAACGTTCGAACAGACGTCCCAGATCGCTTCGGGCACCCCCGGTCCTTCGTCGCTGACCGTCAGCAGAATGCGATCGCCGTCCACTTTGGCAGCGAGCTCGACGTTTCCGCCTTCGCTCGAAAAAATCACCGCGTCTTCAATCAGGTTGCGGAGAGCGTCGTGCATTTTCGTCGGATCCGCTGAACCGAAGCGGCATCGGGGTCGACGTTGATGGTAACGTGGATGCGCTGGCGTCGATGCGTTCGGCGATGTCGGCTGACGCCGATCGAAAGAGCATGGTGACGTCGATGGGACGAAGATCGGCGGTTTCCTGCTGGGCATCGAGGCGCGCCAGTTGCAGCAGATCGCGCACCAGCCGCTCCATGCGGCCCGTGCGCCGATCGATCACCTCGAGGAACTTCATCCGCTGCGCTGGCTCGATGGGCTCGTCGATCAACGCTTCACTAACGGCGCACCGCGGTCAGCGGGGTTCGCAGTTCGTGCGACACGTTCGCGACGAAATCGCGCCGCACGCGATCGACCCGCCGCAAATCGCTGATGTCATGGAGCACGAGCACCGCCCCCGCACCTTCGACGGCGGCGGGCGTGGCCTGGGCACGGGAAAATGCGCGGGCCGGCGGCGACGCTGACGGCGTCGAGCGGCACTTCGATGGGTGCTCTGTGTTCACCCTTCAAGGCCGCGCCGAGCTGTCCGACAACGCCTGGCTGCCTGACAGCCTCGACGTAGTGCCGGCCCAGCAGGTTGCTCTCGAGATTCAGCATCGCGCGCGCGGCCTCGTTGACGAGCCGCAGCCGGCCTTCACCGTCCACCACCAGCACGCCTTCGACCATGCCCGACAAGATGGCCGCCATGCGCGCGCGATTCGTCTCCAGCTCGCTGACGCGCCTCGACAGCCCGCTCATCTCCGTCTGCGTGCGCGATCGCCACGAGCGGCTGTGCTGCGTCGCCAAAGCCGATCCGATCCAGACACCGGCCACTCCGGCGGTTGCGGCGACGAGCAGATAGAGAAGGAACTCGGCCATCGACCTTATGGCTCGGCGAGCTTGTAGCCAAACTGCTGCACGGTGACGAGCGCCTGCTCGAGATACGGCAGCTTTTCCCGGAGCCGTCTCACGTGCACATCGACCGTGCGCGTGGCGCCGGAATACTGGTAGTCCCACACGTCGGACAGCAGCCGATCGCGCGACAGCACGCGCCCCCGGTGCTCGAGCAGGTATCGAAGGAGCAAGAATTCTTTCGCGGTGAGACGCACGGGTTCGTCGGCGTCGGACACCGTATGCCGTTCGACGTCCACGCTGATCGGCCCGCACCGCAACACGCGTTCTTTCGACGGCGGGTGCGGCGCCGCGCGGCGGAGCAGCGCCCGGACGCGCGCCATCAGCTCGTTCGGGCTGAACGGCTTCACGACGTAATCGTCCGCGCCCGAATCGAGGCCGAGGATGCGCTCCGATTCCTCCCCGCGCGCCGTCACCATGAGAATCTGCACGGCAGCGGTGCGGTTATCCGCGCGCAGGGACCTGCATACCTCCAGACCGCTCAGCCCGGGCAGCATCAGATCGAGAATGATCAGATCCGGCGGCGTTCTCTGGCGCCGGTGAGAGCTCGCCCGCCGTCCGGGATGATCTCCGCGGCGAATCCCGCCTTCTCGAGATAGTGGGCGACGAGCGCGGCAATATCCGTGTCGTCTTCGACGATTAATACACGCGGCATGTTGTCCGTTTATGTCCGATAAGAAACTTTGCGCGTCCATCCTTGCACACAATTGCGGGGAACGCCTACGGTGGACGCGGGATTCTGCCGAAACTATCAAGGAGATGGGCTGGCTCGCGCTGGGCCTGCTCATGTCGGGCATCAGCATCGGCCGTCGTCGCCGAGAATCGCTGGCGAAGCCGAAGAGGTCAAGAAGGTGGTGAAAGGACAGGGTGAACGGCACGCTGGTCCTTCGCCGTGCCGACGGTTCGACGTTCCAGGCCACCTGCGCGATCGTGCCGCTGACCAGGAAGCCGTTCTCGATCGACGCGCTCGCAGCACCACGAGCACCTGCGGATCGAATCTCAGGTTGCGCTGGTCGATGACGACGCGAGAAGGCTGCGTTGCAACAGGTGGGACGGGCGTATCCAGCCAGACGACGACATCGGCCGCGGGCTTACCAGAAACCTGCACAGTTCCGTCAAATCTGCACCGAAAACAGGGGCGGCGGCGCAGATCACGGCGGCGCCGACCACACCGGCAAACCCTGCGCATTGCATGGGTGTTTTATCGGCCCGACCGCCACGGGAAATCAGCCCGGCCTCCTTGAGGTAAACTTCGCACGCATCTTCCAATCCGCCTGAATGAATATCGCTTACGTGTCTCTGGCTGCGCTGGTCGTAGCCATCCTGGTCAGTTGTTTTACGGAGCTGAACGTCGGCATTCTGGCCCTCGCCCTCGCGTGGGTGGTGGGTGTCTACATCGATGGCCGTCCGCTGAACGACGTTCTCGCCGGGTTCCCCGTATCACTCTTCGTGACGCTTGCCGGCGTGACGCTGCTCTTTACACAGGCGCAGCTCAACCTGACCCTCGACCGCATCGCCCACCGGGCGGTGCGCATATGCCGCGGCAATGCGGGGCTGATTCCCATCATGTTTTTTGCGCTCGGGTGCGCGCTGGCGTCGATGGGGCCGGGAAACGTGTCGACCGCCGCGCTGCTGGGCCCGATGGCCATGGCGGTTGCGGGCCGCGCCGCGATTCCAGCGTTCCTGATGATCATCATGGTCGGCAATGGCGCGCAGGCCGGGTCGCTCTCGCCATTTGCGCCCACCGGCGTGATCGTGAACGGGCTGATGGCACAGATCGGGCTGCCGGGCCATGAGTGGTTCACCTACTGGACCAATCTCGCGGCTCACGCCGCCGTTGCATTCGGCGGCTACGCGATTTTCGGGGGGCTGGCGCTTTTCAAGTCCAATGCGGCCGTCACGATCGATCCGAAGCCGGAAGACATTCAGTTCGACAGAAACAACGTCCTCACGATGGTGGTCATCGGTGCGTTGCTCGTGGGCGTGTTGTTCTTCGGCGTCAACGTCGGCATGGGGGCTTTCGCCGGAGCGGTAGTGCTGGCCGTGCTCGGCGCCGCCGACCACAAAGAGTCTGTCAAGAAGATGCCGTGGTCGGTCATCGTGATGATGAGCGGCGTCACAGTGCTGATCGCGCTGATGGAGAAAACGGGCGGGCTCGACTTGTTCACGGCCGCTCTGGCGCGACTCGCGACACCCGATACCGTCACGGGCGTCATCGCGTTCGTCACGGGACTCATCTCCGTGTACAGCAGCACGTCCGGTGTCGTGCTTCCGGCGTTTCTGCCAACCATTCCCGGGCTCATCGAGCGGCTGGGCGGCGGCGATCCACTCGCCATCGCCGCATCGATGAACATCGGCGCTCACCTGGTGGACCTGTCGCCGTTGTCCACGACAGGAGCGCTCTGCATCGCCGCGATCGCGTCGGGTGAGAACGTGCGAAGCGTATTCAACAAGTTGCTGATGTGGGGGCTGTCGATGACGGTCGTCGGCGCCGTGTTGTGCTATTTGTTCTTCTGAAACGTTCAGGGCCTGCTGCTGTAGCCCGCCAAGCCGTCAGGGCCTGCCGCGCCGTAGCTCGCGAAGCGAGCGAAGGCGGGCGAGGTCCTCGCGAATGAGTTCGTCAGACGGGCGGAGTCTTGCGGCGGTTTCGAGGTTTGCCAGCGCCTCATCCGTGCGCCCGCTCAACGCCATCAGCTTTCCTACGAGATGGTATGCATCGGCGTTGTCTGGATTCTGAGCCAGCGCGAGTTGCGCGTGAGTGAGCGACTCCTGCATCTGTCCCGCGTCGAAGAGGGCAGTGGCCAGGTTGTAACGCGCGGTCGCGTTGCGGTCGTCGAGACCAAGGGCGTCGCGGAACGCGGTGATAGCCGCCGGGAAGTTCTGACTTTCTGCGAGCTCTATGCCGTAGCTGTTATAGCTATCCACAAGAAGTCGGCGCGCCTCAGCGTCTGCCGGCGTCATCGCAAGGGTCATGCGCAGCTGTGCGATGGCGTCGGGCCAGCGTGACAAGCGCGCGTAGGCATGCCCCATGAGGCGCCTGGACCAGGGAACCTCTTCTCGCATCGGGTAAGTGGCGACCAGTACTTCCAGCTCTCGAATCGCCTCGTCATATCTTTTCAGGTTGTACAGCGCGACGCCGAGGTTGTAACGGGCTCGCGCGTCGGAGCGGGCGCCCGTGCGCAGGAACGGTAACGCCTCCTCGTCGCGGCGAAGCCGTGTCAGCTCTCCACCGACCGCGGCATGCGCGACGTCGGAGGGCCAGCGTTCGAGCGTCGTTTCGGAAAGCACGAGCCACGATTGATGTTCCGAGTTCCGGTGGATGGTGCCGGCGCCGAGCGCAGCCACGGCGACCGCAACCAGCGCCGCCGCCCTCGTGCGGGTGATGTGCGGACGCGTCCAGATGAAGAGTCCTGCGACAAGCCCGGCAGCGACGGCCATCAGGGGCAGATACATGCGCCGTTCCGCGGCGGCCTCCGTTGCGATGGGCACGAAGCTGGAAGATGGCGCCAGCGTGATGAAGAAGACCGCGCCAAGAAACGCAACCGTGGGGCTCCAGCGGAATGCCGCGAGCGTCAGCAGCAAAAGGGCCGAGATGAACATCAGGTGCGGAAGCACATCGCTCAGCTGATAAGCCGCCGGCGGACCGTAGTTGATGACCAGGTCGGCCGGCCATACCACCAGTCGCAGATACCGTGTGATCACGACGGCCTGATTGAGGAGGTATGTCCACACGCTTACTTCGGTGCCGAAGCCTGCGGAGCCTGACCGCGGAGTCGTGATCACCTGCTGCGCAAGGAACACCCACGTCAGCGCGAGGCCCGCGTAAAGCCGCCAGCGCGCGGCAAACGCCTCGCGGAAAGAACGGTAGAGGAACACGCGATCGAACAGCACGACAACGACCGGCGCGGTCACCATCGATTCTTTGGTGCCCATGCCCAACACACAGGAGACGACCGCAAGGGCATGCCACAAGCCAGGGCGTTGTGACGAAAACGCCCGCAGGCTCGCGTACAGCGTGGCGAGATAAAAAAGCGCCATCAGCGATTCCGTGCGCTGTGTGATGTAGGTCACCGCATCGGTCGTCAATGGATGAACGGCCCAGAGCAACGCGACGGCGAGCGCGAGGTCGTTTGCCGACGAGCCAAATCGCGGTTGAAGCACGGGAAGAGCGAGCGTGCGCCGCACGAGGCCAAACAGCAGCAGCGCAGCGACGATGTGGATGACGATGTTCGTGAGGCGATAGGCGGACGGGTCGAGGTCGCTCAGCGCAAAGTTCAGCGCAAAGGTGAGCCCCACGACCGGCCGCCCCGCAAGCGGCGTGTTAGGTGGCTGCGATGCCGCCGTGGCCAGCGAGCGTATGGCCGAATTCGAAACGATCGAAACATCGTCATCGAAAATGAACGGCGCGGACAAACTGTTGGCATAGACCAGCACGATGGCGGCGATGATGAGCGCTGGACGCCCCAGCAGCACCTTCCGCGGTTCCGGGTTCCTGGTTCCGGGTTCCGGGTTCGTGGTTCCGCGTTCCCGGTTCTGGGTTTCGCGCTTCGCGCTGTGCGGCGAAACTGGCCGACGTGTTGATTTCGAAATGGGCACAGCGCGATGGACTCCCGAAGGCGGTCCGACCGTCGACTGTCTAGAGTCGCAAGTCCACTGTGCAGTCTCGATTTGAACTTCCGGCAATCAGATACCTGGACTCCCGGAGTCCCGGACTCCCGGACACTTCGCCTATGGACTTTGGAGATCGGCTGCGGGTACGGTCCGGCTAAAGCCGGACACTACGTACGGCGACCAGCTACCAGCTACTGGCTACCGGCCAGTGATCAGTGCGTCATCGCATAGAGCAACACGTCGATGCCGATGGCGTAGCCGTTGATCGAAAACGTCTGGAAGTAGCTCGGATCGTCCGATTCGCGCTCGTAAGCGTCGCCGAAATCAGTGTTGTGCGTCATCAGCACCATGACCCGGCCATAGCGATCGTAGATTCCGCGCACGTGGAGCTCGGCGCTGTCCTCGCCGCGCTCCGACGTCCGCCGCTCGTTCCTCCACAACCCGACGTTGGGAATCTGCGGCAGCGTCTGCACCGGAAACAACATGCGGAACATCGTGTGGTTCACCGGCAGATCGACGATCGGATATTCGGCAGGGGAGAGCGCCTTGCCGATTTGATTCTCCCAGTTCGTCCACGCGCGGCTGCCCCAGAAGTCGTCCACCCAGAGGAATCCGCCCTTCAACAGATACGCGCGCAGGTTTGCGGCTTCGACGGGGTTGAAGAACGCGCCGCCCGGCTCGCTCATCATGACGAAGGGGCAGCGGAAGAGCGATGGATCGGTGAGCCGCACGATGACGGGATACGGATTGCCTTCGCCGTCCTGCGTCACGGGCGAACGCGTGACTTCCATCAGGCGGATCGACAGATTTTCATCGGCGCGGGGATAGTCGACATACCAGCCGTCGCCGTCCCCTGCCAGCCCGTTGCGGAACCAGATGCGGCAGAAGCGGAACCCGCCGTCGTAATCGGGCAGAGCGCCGGAAGGATCCGAGGCATGCGGCGCCCGCCGGGACATCTGCCGCGGCAGTCCGAACTGCGCGGCCGCCGTGCCCGCAATCAGCAGAGCGGCGAGAAGAAGCGCCGGGGTGCGCATCAGCTACTATATTGATTGTTTCATGGAATTCGTCCGGCATCCCAGGGCAAGACGTTATGTACTTCGCGTGAGGTCGGACGGCACGGTGCGGGTCACCGTGCCCCGATGGGGTTCCCGCCGCCACGCCGAGTTGTTTGCCGAGCAGCAGCGCCACTGGATCGACCGCCAGCGCGCGATGTTGCGGCCCAGTCCACACCCGCGGCTCGCCTTCACACCGGAAGCGCTCAAGGAATTGCGTCAGCAGGCCTCGCGGGAGCTCCCCGCGCGCCTGCATCATCTCGCCGAGCAGCACGGTCTCGTCTTCTCGCGGGTCTCTATCCGGAATCAGCGGTCGCGTTGGGGCTCATGCTCGCCGTCGGGGCACATCTGCCTGAACTGGCGGCTCGTGTTGATGCCGGATGCCGTGCGCGACTACGTGCTCATTCACGAGCTGATGCACCTTCGCCGCCTCGATCATTCGCGCCACTTCTGGCGCCTGGTCGCCCACGCCTGCCCGGGCTATAAGGACGCCCGCCAATGGTTGCGCAGCAACCGGCAGCTGCTGGACGAACACATTTAATTAGCCAGTAGCCAGTAGCCAGTAGCCAGAGTAGCCATTAGCCGGTAGCCGACGAGCTCGACTGTGGACGTGCGACTGTCGACCGTAGACTTTCGACTGTCACGATCACACTCATTCCACCCACCCCACCAAGGGCCGATGGTCGGATCCGTACTTGTTCGCGATCTGGCGGTATCTTGCGCTGCGGCCGTTTGCGCTGCGGAAGAACATGTAGTCGAGCACGCGCAGACCGAGCCCGTGGCGGTCCACGGACAGAGGAGTTTCAGCCGAACGCATCATTCAAGAACCGCGTGGCGAGCTCGTCGCGGCCGTGCCAGGTGTTCAGATCCGCACCGATGACGAGCGGCCCATCTGGAAAGTGGCCGTTCAGCGATCGCACCTGAACATCCCGCAGCCAGGGCGTCCAGAACACGCGCAGGCGCCGTGCCCCTCCGAGCGCATCGAGGTGGATGACTCCGGCGGCGAACGATCCGATCTTGGCGTAAACAACGACTCTCCGCTGGCGCTCGCCCGGAAGCTCGACGGCAACCGGCTCGGAAACGGGCAGCGTAGACAGGATGGCGCTCCCCCGATCTTCGGCGGGATCGCGCGGCGAGGTGCCGTTGCGCATCGATGGGATGTATACGAGCGACAGGCCCAGCTCGCGGCTCGTCCGCACGATATCGCTCGCCGGATCGCGTGCGGCGATACGTGTCGCGCCAGCTGCGCCGTTGACGAATGGGGGTACGCCGTCCGTACGCACCACTTCCTGAAGAAGGAGAACGTAGTGCGAGACGCCGCGTCCGCCGGTCAACGTTCCCCGGGTCAGATCGCGAACGAACGTGCGGACGTCGCCATTTCCCACGTGCACGTTCCAGCTCACGAATGTCACTTCGTCGATGTTTGCGGCGGGCGGAGCGTCGGCATCGACGTTGTGCAGCGCGGCGGCGCCGACGCCTGCGCACCACGAGTCGAGACGCGCCCGTTCTTTCACGTCTTCGGGTGCCAGCCAGGTGACGACCTCGGATCTGCACGAACCTGCGGGCGAAGGACCAACGCTGGGTGGGGACCGTCTCATGCAAGAGACGGAGAACAGCAGCAGCAATGAAAGAGGAAAAAGGAGCGACGCCACGGGTATAATTATCTGCTCCTAATTCACACCTTCAGCCGGAGTGGTGAAACTGGCAGACGCGCGGGACTCAAAATCCCGTGACCGCAAGGTCGTGACGGTTCGATTCCGTCCTCCGGCACCATTCTTCTTGCCAGTAGCTGGCTACCGGCTAGCTACCGGTGAGATATAGGCCCGTCTCTGCTTGAACAGCTCCTGGTGCGAACGAATCATCGCGGCAATAGGTGCCGGCGGATTCAACGCAAGCGCCTCATTCGTCACATCGACGGCTCCCTCGAAGTCGCCCGACGCGGCTAATGCGACAGCCAGCACATCCAGTGTGTTCGCATCCCGGCGGCCGGTAAGCGTCGCGGCGCGTTTCGCAAGCGCGACGGCCTCGGCGGGATTCCGGATCGACGGATCCGGCGCAGCCGCGAGAACCGACGCCAGGCTCGCCACCGCCAACACCCAGTCCGGATTCAACTCCACGGCACGGCGGAACCGTCCGGCAGCTTCACGAAAATCCCCGAGCGCTCGCGACACGAGGCCGATATTCATCTGCGCGTCGCCGAGCTGTGGATCGACGCGGGCCGCCTCTTGGAACGCCGCGAGCGCGTCCGCTGGACGCCGCAGTTGCAGGAGTGCCGCGCCGAGGTTGTTATGGGCGACAGCATATTGGGGGCGCAGCTCGAGGGCGCGGCGATATTGCGCGACGGCCTCTTCCAATCGCCCGCCTGCCGTGAGGGCGGTGGCGTAGTTGAAATGGGTCGCTGCTGACCCCGGCTTCAGTTTGAGCGAGGCTTCGAAATGCGGCACGGCCTCCGCCGCTCGATTCAATTCCATATACAGAACGCCGGCGTCTTCGTGCAGTGTGGCGCGCCCCGGGTCGCGTCGGCTCAGCGCCTCGAGCCCGACCGCGTCGGTGGCCATCCACTTCGACCGGAACGTCCGGTCGAGCAGTTCTCTGTCACGCGGGTCTTTCGGCATCACCTGAAGCCAGAGATCGCCCATTTCCTCGCGCGATTGCTGCCCCCAGTGCACGTCTACGGGCGGTGTCGACGGATTTCGCGGATTCCCCAGAGAGTTGTCGTATCGGTAACGCATCGCCACGGTTGTACCTTTGGGCAGCGCCAAAGGGCTCTCCAACCGGTAGACGTGTTGCCACCGCAGATCCCAGTCGGCGATTGAGATGAGCGTTGTCGTCGTGCCATCGGGCAGCGTCGCAACGCCGCGAACATCGCGAGCGAGATAGTGAGCGTGGGGCTGGACGGCAAGCAGCTCGACATCGACGGGTAACACAAACGCATCGCTCGCGACGTAGTTCGCGTCCCCTGCGGGAATGTCGATGTCCTGATCGGACAGCCGCAACATCACTGGCGCCTGGGCCGGCGCGTCATCGGTGAAATACAGGCCGATCGAGGGCTGAATGGGTTCCGGCTTTCCGCTTGGGACGAGGTGGAGCTGCACGACGAGGTCGCTGTTCGGCAGAAGGGCCCACGCGAGACCCTTCGGCAGCAATGGTGCGGCCTGTCCCGGCGTCCATCCGAGAAAGTGTCCGTCCGGGTAGACGGCAGACCTCACGATGATGCCGTCGTAACCGGGTGTCGGATCCTGTGCGTCGAGCTGCCGCGATGCCGCCGTCGCATCGATTCGTATGTTGGCGTGGTGAATCCGTGAGCTGCCTGCGCGGAACTCGACGCCGCGGACGTATCGCAAGCCCGCGACCGGCAGCGGCAACACGAACACACGCGATACGTCCGAACCGTCGGCCGGCAACATGTACGGTTGCGGCAGAGTGACGATGAGATCGGGGGTGCCGAGGTGCCATCCTCCACTCCATCGCGGCGTCGGGGGAAGATCTCGAGGATCACCTTCACGCGCGCCGCTCGACACCCATTTTTCAAACACTTGAATTTCTGCGTCGGTCAGTGGATCCAATCCGACGAATTTATGACCGAGTGGGTCCGCTTTCCACGGCGGCATGACACGTGATCTCGTCAGCAGCGCCATTTGCGTAGCGTGCGATCGCGCCGCATCGAACGTGAGAAGACTGAAAGGTGCAGAACCGCCCGGACGATGACACTGGGCGCACTTCCCGAAGACGATGGGGGCCACGTCTTTCGTGAAAGTGACTTGGGCAAACACCGGAGATCCGGCCAGAACCGCGGCAGAGAGGAAGCAGGCTACTTGCTTGTACATCAAAGCGTTACAGGCGAAATCGTGCGCACTGGCGCGTGAATCTGAAGAGGCGAATAACGGGCGAAGACGCGCGTTTTTTTGCCGCAATCCGTTGTTCGTTGGGCGTTTTCCGCAGTATACTGGATGGACGTTCTTAGCCATTTCTCGCCTTCATCACGCACCGCATGACGGGGGAATCACTGTGACATTCGAGGTCGGAGACAAGGTCATTTACCCCAACCAGGGGCTCGGCGTCGTCACGCGTATCGAAGAGAAGACCATTCTCGGTACGACCTGCGGCTTCTATCATCTTCGCATTGTTGCTAACGAGACGACCGTGCTCGTGCCGATCGACAACGTCGACGGCGTCGGTTTGCGCCGCGCCATCGGCGACGAAGAGGTCGAACGCCTCTTCAACGCGCTCGGCAACGGAAAGATCGACAACCACCAGAACTGGAAGGGTCGATTCAAGGACAATTCGGACAAGATGCGGACCGGCTCGATTTACGACGTTGCAGACGTGCTGAAAAGTCTGACGTTGCTGAGCCGATCCAAAAGTCTGTCGTTCCGCGAAAAGCGGATGCTCGATCGGGCGAAGTTCCTGATCGTGTCCGAAATCTCCGAGGTCATGCGCGAAACGTCGGAATCGATCGAAGGCCGCGTCGAGAAAGCGCTCGAGCGCAGCTTCGCTACGCGCACGCGCGCCATCGCGCGGGCGAAGGCGGCGAAGGCCGCGCCCGTGGCGCCGCGACCTGTTGCGGCTCGCCGCGCCGCAAGAGCGTCGTAATCGTCCATCGTCCATCGCTTGTCGTCTGGAAGGCGGGTCCCACAGGGCCCGCCTTTTTGTTGTACGCTTCACCCCTCGAATGGCCACATTCATCGCCGCAGTACGGTCGCTGGCCGCCTATATCGCCGTGTCTCTTTACGTCGCCGTCGCCGCGCCGGTCGGCATGGCGCTGGCGCTGGCATTCCGGTGGAAGAGCCTGCTGTATGTGCTCGGCCATTGGGGCGTCGGCATCGGCACCGCGCTGGCCGGTATCCGCACGCGCGTCGCGGGCCGTGAGCACATAGACCCTTCGCGCGCGGTGGTGTTCTGCTGCAACCATCAGAGCAATATCGATCCTCCGATCCTCTTCCAGGCGCTGCATCCGCGCCTGCACATCCTGTTCAAACGCGAGCTGACCAAGCTGCCGTTGCTCGGACGGGCTTTTCAGATCGGCGGCTTCGTGCCGATCGATCGGCACAACCGTGAGCAATCGATGGCGGCGATCGATCAGGCGGCCGAGTCCCTCCGGCGCGGCAACTCGTTTCTGACGTTTCCCGAAGGCACGCGCAGCCGCACGGGCGCGCTGCTGCCATTCAAGCGCGGACCGTTCCTGATGGCGCTGAAGGCGCAGGTCCCGGTCGTGCCGGTTGCGATTACCGGCGCGACGTCGTCCATGCGGAAGGGAAGTCCGATCGTCCGCCCTACCAACGTGAGCGTGCGCATTGGCGAGCCGGTCGAGACGCGTGGCATGGACGTCGCCGACCGCGAAACGCTCGCAGATGAGGTGCGCGCCCGCGTGGAGCGCCTGCTCGAGCAGGGCCCTGTGGGGAAATAGGGTCACCCGACCCCTATTCCTTATTTCGCGCCGTAGGAGAAGGTCAATTGCCAGGGCTTGAGCCTGGCGCCATCGGTGGCGGCGATCCCATCCAGCAGCTCGATGACGACGTTCCGGAACGATGCGCCGTCATTCAGATCCAGACGGATTTCGAGGGACCGCTTTGCGCGATCGTATTTGAAAGCCGGCTCGCGTCGCCGGTTCGCGCGGGGTGCTGCCGCCTACGTTGACCGCGTCGGCGGCTGTGAAGCTCCACCTCACGAGCCCTTTGAAGGTATCGGGGTTCATGTCGCGCGAGAACTGAAGGCGTATCGGCGCTTTCAGAGGCACCTCCGATTCGCCCTCCACGGGGTCGGAGAAGATGACTTCGGGCGGCGGACCCATTTGCGGAATCGGCGGCGTCTCGGCATTCCGCGTTTCCAGATCGGGTGTCGTGCGCGCCACCTGCTGACCTTCGATCCACACAAGGCCTTTGCCTTCGCGCACGATCCCGGCGAGCTCGAGCCACGTGCCGGTGTCTACACGCGCCCCGATATCGAGGTTGAAGCCGCGTCCGCGAGGCCGCAGCCCGGTGATCCAGACGGACGCATCCGCCGCACGCAGGACGAAATCCCATTGACTGAGGCCGGGTCCCTGCGGTGCATCGCCATATAGATTACGTCCGCGGAACTGTCCTTTGAGCGTTACCCGCTTGCCGACATAGGGCGATGGGTCCAGCGCGATTTGCCTCAGCGTCGGGTCTCCCTCGGCCGGTTTGGCCGTCATGGCATCGGTGACGACGAGCGCGATGACTTCGCCGGGACGCGGCCAGTCGCCTTCCATGCCATTGCGAAGCAGGCGGTCGAGCCCCGCGGTCATGATGCGCGGGTCTTCGCGCTGCATACGCCCGACGTCCCAGAACGTTGCGCGCAGTTCGACAGGGCCGTCAACCGGTGAGGGACCTCTGAAAATCAGCGGCACGGCGCGATCGATGCTCGGCGACAGCAGCACCGGTTGATCGCGCGTCACCAGATTTCCGCGCAGAACGACAGCCTGGCCCTGATAGAAGCCTGGATAAGTGAGGAGGCCCGCCAGCGTCGCGGCGCGGCGTACCGGAATCTGCGCCTCGGAAGCGCTCGCTGCCGCCAAAGCGCAACTGTCGTGATGAAGAGTCGGAACTGCCGCATATATGGGCCGCGCGGCGCGCTCGCGCGCGGCAAGCTGTTTCGATTGTACCTGTTCCGGATGGAACCGCTATAAGATCCTCCTGTAATTGGCGACCAAACGCAAACAACTGAGCGATCAAGTATCCGAGCTCACGACCAACCGGCTCTCGGTTTACCTTCGATGCCTCAACACTCTGGACGCCGAGGGAGTGAAGACGGTGTCGTCCCAGGCCCTCGCGCATCAATTCCATCTCAACGCTGCGCAGATCCGGAAAGACCTCGCGTATTTCGGCGAGTTCGGGGTGCAGGGGTGTCGGCTATTACGTGAAGGATTTGAAGCAGCACCTCCGCCAGATCCTCGGCCTCGATCGCCGGCTCAAGGTGGCGATCTTCGGCGCGGGAAATCTGGGTCTCGCGCTGGCCGATTACCCCGGGTTCCAGCAGGAAGGGTTTCAGATTGCGGCGCTCTTCGATACGCTGCCCGGCAAGATCGGGCAGAAATCGCGTGCCGGCGTGCCGATCTTCGATATCGGCGTGCTGAGGAAAATCGCCGAGCGCGAGAAGATTGCGATTGCGGTGATCGCCGTTCCGGCAGAATCTGCCCAGCAGGTCGTAGACGAAGTGGTTGCGGCCGGGATTAAAGCGATTCTGAATTTTTCCCCTGGCACGCTGCGGGCTCCGGAAGACGTGAAGCTGAAGAGCGTGGATTTGACGGTCTCACTGGAGAGCCTGTCGTTCTATCTTGCGCAGGAGCAGGAATGAAGAACCGACTGTCGCATGTCGATGCGCGTGGCCGGGTGCGGATGGTGGACGTCGGCGACAAGGCCGAAACAGCCCGCGAAGCGGTCGCGCGCGGGCGGATCACCGTTGCGGCTGCCGCGCTTCGGGCGATTCGCGCCGGCAAGGTCAAGAAAGGCGACCCGCTTCAGACCGCCCGTCTCGCCGGCATCCTGGCGGCGAAGCGCACGTCGGATCTCATTCCGCTGTGCCATCCGCTGCAGCTGTCGCATGTCGATGTGGAAATCACCCGGGAGAAGAACGGCTACGCCATCGAGTCCCGGGTGCGCACGACGGGCCGGACCGGCGTGGAAATGGAAGCGCTCACGGCCGTGTCGGTGGCGGCGCTGACCATCTACGACATGCTGAAGGCGCTCGACAAGACGATGGTCATCGGCGAGATTTGCGTGCTCGAAAAACGCGGCGGCCGCTCGGGACGTACGTGCGAAATGGTCGATAGTCGGTGGTCGATGGGCCACGGTCGATGGTCGTGTCGCATGGCTGTGACCTAACCACTGACCCCCGACCGGCGACCATGGCCTATCGACCATCACGGCGGCGGCTCGATGTGGATGATCGCGTCCGCGATCTGCGGATACCGCTCCATCAGCAGATCTTTCACCTGGTGCGACACGGCATGCGCCTGCGTCAGCGGGGTTGAACCGTCGAGCCACACGTGCAGGTCGAGAAAGGCATGATCCGCTGAACCCCGCGAACGAATGTGGTGGCAGCCCAGCACTTCGGGAACGCTCTCGACCACGCGCCGCACCCCTTCCTCTGAAATCGCGATCGCGTCGGAGAGGATCGACGCGGCATCTTTCGCGATATTGAAGCCCGCGTAGCCGATAAAGCCCATGACAACAACGGCGGCCAGCGGATCGAGGATCGGGAATCCGAGAGCCGATCCGGCCAGCGCCGCGATCACTGCCAACGACGTGAGGACGTCGCTCTGTGTATGCCGCGCGTCGGCGAGCAGCAGCTCGCTCGACAGGCGGCGGGCCGCCTTCCGTTCCGCGCGGACGACGGCGACGTTCAGCAGCAGCGTGACGCCCATGATGGCAAAGCTTGCGACCGTTACAGACGGGGCTCCGCCGCTTCGGAACCTGAAAAACGCGGCCTGCGCCACCTCGACGACGACAACCAGAAGAAAGAGCGCGATGCCGCCCGCGGCGAGCGTCTCGAACTTGCGGTGGCCGTAGGGATGATTGGCGTCCGGGGGCTTGTGCGCCAGCCGCAGGCCCACGAGCGCGACGACGTTCGAGGCGGCGTCGGTGAGCGAGTGAAAACCGTCGGACAGGATACTGATGGATCCGCTGAGCTGGCCGTACACGACCTTGGCCAGCGCGACGGCGAGGTTGAGAAACAGGATACGAACGAGGACTTTTCGGACTTCCGCGTGCCGCGACTCGCTCCGCATTGGCAGATGGCCGGATTAGGAGCTCAATCTACCAATCTACCAATCTGCCAATCTTCCAATTTAGCTATTCAGAACAACCTGGCAGTTGGAATCGGCCACCAACGGACCTGGACTTTTCCGATGATATAGCGCTTCGGCACGAAGCCCCAGTGACGGCTGTCGGAGCTGTTGTTGCGATGATCGCCGAGCACGAAGTAATAGCCCTCGGGGATGACCTGGGGGCCCCAGTCGTCGTGCGCGCGATAGTCTTCGGGAACGAAGTCGTCTTTCATCGGCGTCTCGTTGACGAAGACGTTGCCGTCGACGATGCGCACGGTGTCGCCTTCTTCGGCGATGACGCGTTTGACGAACGATTTGTTCGGATCGATAGGGTAGTAGAGCATCACGATGTCGCCGTGATGCGGCTCGCCAATGCGGTAGGCGAGCTTGTTGACGATGAGGCGGTCCTGATCTTCCAGCGTCGGAGCCATGCTCATGCCTTCGACGCGCGCCACCTGGAAGCCGAACGTGACGATCAACGTGGCATACACCGCTGCCGACGCGAGTGTCTTGAACCACGCGACCAGCTCGTCGCGGACCATCCGCAGCCGCTCAGCGGTCTTGGAGCGGATCGCGGGGTCGGCCGGGCCAGGCACCGAGACGATGACCGGGGCAGCAACGACTGCCGGGGCGTCTCCGGCCAGGGCAGGTTCCATCCCCATGCGAAGCTGCTCCCCTCACCCATCTGCATCCGGGGGGCCGCCGGAAGAGGGCTCCCGGAATCAGGGGAATCTAGAGACGGAGGTACTCCCGGAGCCGCTTCGTCTGGGCGCGGCTGACCGGTATTTCCGTCGCCTTCGCGTCCTTCATCCTGAGGATGTAATTCCTGCTGAACCAGGGGACTATCTCCTTGACCTTGTTGATGTTAACCAGATGCGACCGGTGCACCCGCCAGAACACGCCCGGGTCGAGCCGGGCTTGAAGCTCATCGAGCGTCCTGAAATTGGACGTGCCCGCCAACTGGCCCGTTACTATGTTAATCGAGTCATCGGTCAGAGAGGCATAGATAATCTCTTCGGCCTGAACCAGCAGAAAACGCTCGCCCACCTTGACAGCCACGCGCTCCCGCTTCTGCTGGCGCTCTGCCATGAGTTGGACGATCTTTTCGATCTGATCGTTCAAGGGGTCTTCCCGGGCCGGCGCCACCCGCTGACGCGCCCGCTCGACGGCCTTCTCGAGCCTCGCGGCCTCGACCGGCTTCAGGAGGTAGTCCACCGCGTTCACTTCGAAGGCTTCGATGGCATGGCGATCGAAGGCGGTCACGAAGACGATATTGGGTGACACGCCGTTCTGGATGAGCCGATGCGCCACCTCGAAGCCGTTGAGTCCGGGCATCTGGACGTCGAGGAAAAGGACATCCGGCGTGAGGCGCTCGACGATACCAACGGCCTCGAGGCCGTTGCCGGCCTGGCCGATCACTTCGATGCTGCCGATCTGTTCGAGCATGTAACACAGCTCGTCCCGCGCGAGCTGCTCGTCGTCGACCACCACTGCTTTTAATGACATATGTCTCGGAAATTCGGGGTCGGGTGTGATTTTTACGTTTTACGTAAAAATCACACCCGACCCCGATTTTTACGCCGTAATTCTCTCAGCCGACACCATGTCGGGGATTTCCAGGCGGATGATCGTTCCCAGGTTCGGCGCGCTGGTGATCCGCACTCGATATCCCGATCCGTAGATCACGCTGAGACGTTCGTTCACATTGCTGAGCCCGATCCCATCGGTCAGCGCCGTGCTCATCCGATCGTCGGTCATCCCGAGCCCATCGTCTTCCACTTCGATGATGGCGTGCGCGTTGTGGCGCACGCTGCGGATGATGATGCGTCCGCCGCCCACCTTGCGCGAAAACCCGTGTTTGATCGAGTTCTCGACCAGCGGCTGCAGAATCATGCTGGGCACGATCACGTCGAGCGTGTCCGGGCTGATCTGCTTGTCGACCTTGAGTTGCGGACCGAACCGGATGACCTCGATGTCGAGGTATTCGTCGATCGATTCGAGCTCCTCACGCAGGGTCACGAAATGATCCCGGCTGCGCAGCAGCCGGCGGAGCAGCCCGGACAATTTGACGACCACCGTCCTGGCGATCTCGGGGTTCGTGCGGATGAGCGACTGAATCGAGGTCAGCGTGTTGAAGAGAAAGTGGGGGTTGATCTGGCTGGCCAGCGCTTCGACGCGCGCGGTCAGCAGCAGCTTCTCCTGCTCTTCGAGGCGATGTTCGATGCGGGCGTTGTTCCAGATTTTGATCGCGGTCGCCACGCACAGCACCGTCGTCAGTACCACCAGTGAGACGCGCCATGGCGTCATGGTTTCGGGAGCCAGAAAGAAGAGGTGCCCGAATCGCCAGCCGAGCGCCTGACGCAGCAGCTCGAGCGCGACCGGCGCGAGCAGGAAGATGACGGCCCAGTCGACGCTGACGTTCCGGAGCATGCGCCACACGTGGCGGTGCAGCTTGGTGAAGACGAACGGCGAGAAGTGCCAGATCTCTTCCTTGTTCGGGCAGGCTTCGCGGAGGCCGCCGCCCGCGAACCCGCAGCCCACGGCGAAGAACAGCGCGATGAACTCGTGGTTGAGAAGGGCAGGAACCGCCACCATGAGCCCGACAATCGCCCCCGCGTACGGCCCGGCGATCAGCCCGGCAAGAAACGCGCCCTCGAGCGTCAGATCGGCGGCGTCGTAGTTGAGCAGGATGCGCGATGCCACTCCGGCGGCCAGGGGCACGCCAAGGCTGAGCGCAAACAGCAGGCGCTCGGGCCATGCGCGCCGCTCCGAGATCAGAATGTGACGAAACCGGTGGTACCGCACGAGGATCGTGGCAAGCGCCGCGACGATCGTGATCTTGACGACCAGGGTCGTCAGGAGAAACTGATCGGCCGTTACGAACATCTCGGCTCGGGCATCCTCGGTAAGGAGAGCTTAACAAATTGTGGCTTACAATGTTCCCAGCATGGTGAAGCGGATTCTCGAGAACGCACAGGCATTGATCACGGGCTTTGCGACGACCTTCAGGTACATGTTCAAGCCGTCGGTGACCGTCAATTATCCCGATCAGAAAGTCCCGATGTTTCCCAAGTGGCGCGGGAAACAGGTGCTCATGCGCGACGAAGCGGGACTCGAAAAGTGCGTCGCATGCGGGCTGTGCGCGGTGGCGTGTCCTGCCGACGCCATCTACCTCGAGGCCGCGGAAAACGACGGCACCGTTCTGGCGGGACCGCGCTACGCCATCACCTATCAGATTCACAAGACCCGCTGCATCTTCTGCGGGTATTGCGAAGAGGCCTGCCCGGTGTCCGCAATCTTCATGGGCAAGGACTACGAGCTCGCGGTCTATAACCGGACCGATTTCATCTGGGACAAGAAGGATCTCCTTGGTGCCCCCGGCGGCGGACGCGGTACCCCCGGCGGAGCGATAGACTCCCAGTTCTTAGATTTTAGATTTTAGATTGTAGATTTCAGATTTAGCTTCAGATTCCAGGTTGCCCATGCTCCTGGGTGCGGTCGGCGATCTACATGGCGACTTCGCTGCGCTCGATCGCGTGATGGCGCGGCATCCGGAAGTCGCATTCTGGGTGTGTCCCGGCGACCTCGGCGCGGAAAGCGGGGAGTACCCGCGTCCGCGCTCGCCCCTGTATTGGATCAAGGGCAACAACGAAGACTTCGATTTCGTTGCCGCCCAGCCGGCCGGTGGCGGTACGCTGCCGAACCTGCACTACATACCTAATGGCGCGATCGTCGAGGTGCAGGGGTTCCGCCTGGCTGGTCTCGGCGGCACACACGCGCCGACCTGGTACGAAAAGCCGACATCGGAGCTGCGGCGATTGTCAGCGCGCGACGATCGCCGGCGTCACTTCGTACGCAGCGAAGTCGAGGCCTGTTCGGCCATGAAGGGCATCGACATCTTCCTGTCACACGAAGCCGCTCGTCCCTATCCTCTGCCGAGAGTAAGGGACGCCGGCAAGACACCGATCAACGAAGTCCTCGCCGCCATGCAGCCGCGGCTGCACCTCTTTGGCCATCACCATAAATACACGGTGGCCGAGCGTCAGCACGTGCCGTCGATAGGACTCGAACAGGTATCGGCATCCTATCTTCTGATTGATGGCAAGACGCTTGCTCACCAACGTATGACGATCTGATATAGTCCTCGACGGAGGCGTAATGGCGCTGCTCTTCCCGAGAGAAGAGGATAAAGAATTCGCGATCACCACAGACGCTGCAACACGTTCTTTGTCGGCCATCTCGCTCGAAACGTCTTTCGTCGAAGGCGTCTACGAGAAGATGGCTTCGGTGTACGACCTGTTTTTCGGGCTCCCTTTGCATCACGGCCGCGCCAAAGCCATCGCGCGCATGGCCATCGCGCCCGATGACCGGATTCTCGAGGTGGGCGTCGGCACCGGTATCAGTCTTCCGCTCTACCCCGCCAAGTGCTCTGTCACGGCGATTGACCTGTCTGAAGGCATGCTCGAGCGCGCTCGCGCGCGGGTGGAGCAATACAAGCTCCGCAACGTTCGGCTCATTCAGATGGATGCCACCGAGCTGAAGTTCCCCGACAATTCGTTCGACATCGTGTACGCGCCCTATTTCATCAGCTGCGTGCCCGATCCGCTGGCCGTCACGCGGGAGATGCGGCGCGTGTGCCGTCCGGGTGGACGCCTCGTGTTCCTGAATCATTTTCTCAGCGACAACGCCGTCACCTCGAGGCTCGAACGCGCGATTGCGCCGCTCACCGTGCACCTGGGCTTCAAATCCGATTTCGACCTGCCCGCGTTTCTCGCCCAGACGGGCCTCCGCGCCGCGTCGATTGAAAAGGTGAATCTTCCGCGTATCTGGTCGCTGGTGATTTGCGCCAATGACACTGGGGCCGCGAAGCCGCGACGGGGGTAGGAACCCCCGCGATAGATCATGAATCGGCTGGCCGATTACCAGACGTTTCTCACCCAGTTTCTCCGCAACTACAACACGACGGGCTCAGTGATTCCCAGCGGCCGCGCGCTGGGCTCGGCGCTGTGCCGCTACGTCGGTGCCGGGGCACCGCCGCAGAAGATTCTCGAGGCGGGACCGGGAACCGGCGCGGTCACCTCGTGCATCATCGAACGCCTGCGGCACGACGATGAGTTGTGGATGGTGGAGCTGAACCCGACGTTCGCGGCGCATCTACGCGGCGCGTTCAATGAAAAGCCGGCATTCCGCGACGCCGCGAGCCGCTGTCATCTGATTGAGGGTTCGGTGCAGCAGCTCGGCCATGAAGGGCAGTTCGACCTCGTGATCTCCGGGCTTCCGCTCAACAATTTTTCATCGCAGGACGTGCGCGACATCCTGCAGGCCTACGGCAAACTCCTCAAGCCCGGGGGCGTACTCTCGTTCTTCCAGTACATCCTCATCCGGCCGGCGAAGATGTTCGTCAGCGCCGGGCCGGAACGCACCCGCCTGAAAGGCGTCGGTGAAGCCATCGACGGTGTTCTCGGCGAGCGCGAATTCGCGCGCGAGTGGGTGTGGGTGAACGTACCTCCGGCATGGGTGCATCACATTCGATTCTGAAAAAGGAAAAACGCAAAACGAAAAACGAATAGACCGCGAGGTCGTGACAGCCCGCTTTATTCCTTATTCGTTCTTCGTTATTCGTTTCACAATTTCCCCCGCCGCCACATCCGCTCCGTTCAAAGGCGGCTGTTCTCGGCGGTCGTGGCTGATGTAGCAGGCTTTCCAGTGCGGCTGCCCACTTCCCATTCAGCAAATCCTCCTGCTCGAGAAATTGGGCTCTGAGGAACCGTGGCATTTCGTTGACCAGCACGTCGTATTCGACGAAGCGCCCGCGTGACGTATAGAGCAGGGCGGTGTCGTTTGCGATGGCCTCGCTGATGATGCCGTAGCCTGGCGTGGCGACGACGACGTCGGCGGCCCGGACGAGGTCCTGATATTGAAGGCCTTCCTCGAGCAGCTGCTGTTCTGAGATGTACAACACGTTCCGTGCCTCGTGGCTTCCTGGCGGAGGGGCTATCGTCGTGGCAATCACGTACTCGTCGAGCGCGGCGAGCGCGCGTGCGTCGAGGCCGTCTACGCCATACCTGCCGAACGACATCAGCACGAGCGGCTTTCCGGCAGGGCGTGGCGCGAGGCCCAGGGTGAGGCGCACGTCGTTTTGCGCGCGGTTCGATCGGCGAGCGATGAAAGGAATGTCTCGCGTGACCGTATCGAGCCCTGTAAAGCCTGCCGACATCGGCAGCCGCAGCATGAGCGTGGCCTTCTCGTAGGCGCGGCGAACGTCGCGTGCGAGGTCCTCGGGGGCCTCCTCCGGATAACCTTCGTATATCCAATCCCAGGTGAAATTGCCGATGCCGATCGAAGGGACGCCAGCCGCCTCGGCCGCGGCAAACGCAAGCGGGGGAATGTCGCCAACGACCAGGCGCACAGCGGATTTTTTCAGAAACGCCGCTTCCGCCGCCGCGAGCGCCGGCAGGCGCGCCTGAAATGCCTTGGCCCGTCGCACCGTTTTGGCGGCGTCGATGCTCAGGCTGTCCCGTTGCACGACGCCGGCATCACACTCGAGCTCGACGAGGTCGATCCGGCCGGCGAGCGTCCGCTCGAACAACACCCGCGGAGCCGCGGTTTTGACGGCAATTCTGACGCCGGGCCTTGCCCGGAGCACCGCATGAATCACCTCTATGACGCGTGATGTGTGACCGAAGCCGTGCCCCGAAACATAAAAGACGATGGGATATGATGGGTCCATGGACGAACGGGACTTTTTTACTGAACGGCCGGAGCAGCGGCCGGCTCAATTTTCATGTCCCCGCTGCAAGCGGCGCAACGAATATACGGTGCGCTGGATGCGCCGGACGAAGAAGAAAAACATTCCCGGCAACGCCGATGCGAGGGACCGCGCGCTGTTCGCAAAGCTGCGCGATTATCTCATCCGCATGGACGATGACGTTACCTGCAAAGCGTGCGGCAAACGTTTCGAGATTCCGTCGCACCAGTCGATGGTATTCCTCGACGAGGCAGGGAATGTGGGCGGCGGCAACTACGATCCAGATGACGACAATCGCGGCAACCGCGCATAATAAATGTCTTCCATGAAGCCCGGTATGTGGCGCGGCGCGTTGGTCCGCTTCCTCGCGGTGGCGCTGGCCATCGGCTCGGTCTCCGACGGGCGGACCAGCCGCATCGCCTACGCCCAGGGCGCGGTCGATCCGACCGTCGTCAAAGCGCGCGCGGCCATCAACAGCGGCCAATACGCAGAAGCCGAAGCGCTCCTGAAGCCGCTGGCCGCCAAGCTGCCCCAGGGCGAAGCGGCTCTCGAGCTGGCGCTGTTCTACGAAATGATGGGGCGCCGCGACGAATCGCGCCCCATGCTGCAGCGCATCTCCGACATTCAGGCCGGATCGGGCGGGTCACCGGCCGATTATGCGCGCCTTGGACGCGCCGCCCGTGCGCTCGGAGAATTCCAGCTCGCCAACGACGCCTACCGCCTCGCCACGGAAAAAGCGCCGAACGATCCTGCGTTTCACACCGGTTGGGGTGAGCTGTTCCTGCAGGTACACGACAACGCCGAGGCCGCACAGTCATTCCAGGACGCACTCAAGGTCGACGACAAATGGATTCCGGCGCTCGTCGGCATGGCCCATGCGCTGCTCGAGGTCAATCCTCCGGGAGCCGAGAAGGCGGTCGAGCAAGCGCTTTCGCTCGATCCGACGATCGTCGATGCGCACCTGATCGTCGCGCAGCTGTACCTCGACAAAAGCGATCGTGAAGCCGCCAAGGCGGCTATCGCCAAGGCGAAGTCGATCAATCCGGCCAGTCTCGACGCCCATGCATGGAGCGCGGCGGTGGCATATGTCGAGGATCGCCAGGGCGATTTTCAGCAGGAAGCCGCCGCGGCGCTGAAGATCAACCCGCGGTTCAGCGGCGCGTATCGCGTGCCGGCGGAGCTCGCGGCCGCCAACTACCGGTTCGAGGAAGCGGTTGCCCTGAGCCGGAAAGCGCTCGAGATCGATCCGTCCGACGTCCGGACGCTCTCGGCACTCGGCGTGCAACTCCTCCGAACCGGCGACGAGGCCGACGCGCGGAAGGTGCTCGAGAAGTCCTTCTCGATCGACAAGTACGACAAGACGACGTTCAACCTGCTGACGATGATGGACTCGCTCGAGAAGTTCGACACGATTACGGAAGGGTCGATCGTGTTCAAGAGCCATCCGAGCGAAACGCCGGTCATGCGCGAGTACGTGGTTCCGCTCGCACAACACGCGCTGAGAACCTTCGAGGAAAAGTACAAGTTCACGCCCACGGGACCAATTCTCATCGAGATGTTCCCGAAGCACGACGACTTCGCGGTCCGCACCATCGGGCTGCCGGGCATGATCGGCGCGCTTGGCGCCTGCTTCGGCCGGGTCGTGACGCTCGATTCGCCGAAGGCCCGGCCGCCTGGCGACTTCAACTGGGCGCCGACGTTGTGGCACGAGCTCGCGCACGTCATCTCGCTGCAGTTGTCGAAGCAGCGCGTCCCGCGATGGCTTACGGAGGGCATTTCCACATACGAAGAGAAACTGGGATCCCCCGCATGGGGACGCGAGGGCGAGCTGTCGTTCGTCGCGGCATACGGCGAGGGGGAACACATGACCCTTCGCGAGCTGAACGCCGCGTTCCAGGATCCCGAGAAGATCTCGCTGGCGTACTACCAGGCCTCAATCCTCACCGAACACATCGTCGACACCTACGGCATGGGCGCGCTCCGCAAGCTGCTCGTGTCGTATGGCGAGGGGCTCGAGGGAGAGGCGGCGCTCAAGGCCGGGCTGGGCGTCGACATCGACAAGCTGCAGGCCGACTTCGACAAGGTGCTGACCTCGAAATACGCGGTAATCGTCAAGGCGCTGAAGCCGCCGAAGGAGCTCGAGCCGGGCAAGGGAAATCCGGAGGCAATTGCCGCGGCGTTTCCCGATAGCTTCCAGGCTCAGGTGGCGCTTGGGGAGTACCTTCGCAAGGCCGGCCGCACCGACGAAGCATTCAAGGTGTACGAGCGGGCGGCTGAGATGGTGCCGATGGCCACGGGTCCACGAAGCCCGTATGCGGTGCTTGCGCAGATGGCGCTCGAGCGGAAGGACCCTGCCCGCGCGATTAGCGAGCTCGAGAAGCTGCTCGACCACGCAAACACGGATCTCGATGCGGCACGGGAGCTTGCCAAACAGCTGGAAGCCACCGGCGCTCCCGCCGCGAAGCGGGTAGCCGCTTACGAGCGCATCGCGCAGCTCGATCCGTTCGATGCCGCGAATCACACTGCGCTCGGACGGTTGAAAATGCAGGCCGGCGATGCCAAGACGGCCGTCCGCGAATTCCGCGCCGCGGTTGCCGCGGGGTCGCTCGATCCGGCGGCAGCACATTCCGACCTGGCCGAAAGTTATCTCGCTCTGGGAGACAAGGTGCAAGCGCGCCGCGCGGTGCTCGCCGCGATTGAAGTGGCTCCGGGATATCCACGCGCGCAGGAACTGCTCCTGCGGGTGGTCGGTCAATAATGCGCCGCGGCGTCTTCCTGTCCGCGCTGGCACTGTTGACGCAGGTCGTGCTGCCCGCAAGCGTGCTGGCGCAGGAGCGGTATGCGCTCATCGTTTCCGGCGTGTCGGGCGGCGACAAGTTCGCCGACACGCAGAAGGCTCTGGTCGCGTCGCTGCAATCAGCGCTCGAGAAACGCATGGGATTTTCCGCGGAGCGCATCACCGTTCTCACCGAAAAAGGTACGACGGTTGCGAATCGAGACAGCGTGACGAAATCGCTCGCTCAGCTCAAGTCGCGCCTGACGGCCGAAGATACGCTGCTGATCATCCTGATCGGGCACGGCACGTTTGACGGAACCGCCGCCAAGTTCAACCTGGTCGGACCGGATATGGACGCCAGTGAATGGAAGGCAGCGCTCGAGGGCAATCCCGCCCGGCTCGTCTTCGTGAACACGACGAGCTCGAGCTTTCCGTTCGTCTCCGTACTCTCCGGCAAAAACCGCATCGTCATTTCCGCGACCGATTCAGCCGCTCAGAAGTACGCAACGGTGTTCCCGCAGTATTTCATTCAGGCGCTGGAGCAGGGGGAGAAGGCCGACAACGACAAAAACGGCCGGCTCTCCGTGTGGGAGGCGTTCAGCTACGCCAGCCAGGCCGTGAAGCAGGACTTCGAGCAGAAGGGGACGCTCGTCACCGAGCGGGCGATTATGGATGACGACGGCGACGGGAAGGGTAAAGAAGCGGCCGCCACCGGCGCCGATGGCGTGCTGGCAAGGACGACGTTTCTCGACCCTTCTGCCGCGGCGGCGTCCGGCAACGCCGCGCTTGCCGGGCTCGACAAGCGGCGGATTGAGCTCGAAGCGGCGATCGAGCAGTTGAAGGCGCGCAAGGGGCAGATGCCGGCCGGTCAGTACCGAGGAAGAGTTCGAACGCCTGGCGATCGAGCTCGCGAAAATCTCCGCCCAGATCCGATCCACGAAATAACAGCCCCACCGCAGACGCTGAGGCGCAGAGAACTGTTTCTAGGATCTGATCCCCCGCGTTCCCGCGCCTCCGCGGTGAGACAGCGAGTTATGCGGCCCAGCGTGTGCGTGAGGGCTTCCGCATCACGAGGACCGCGGCCATTCCCACGACGAACCCTGCGACGTGGGCCCAGAACGCGACGCCGCCTGTGTCCGCCCCTGACTGCGTCGCAAGCCCTCCGACGCCCATGAAGAACTGCAAGAGGAACCAGAGGCCGAGGAAGATGATCGCGGGCACCTCGAGCACTTCCCAGATGATGAAAAGGGGCACGAGCGCAAGCACGCGCGAGTGCGGATAGAGGACGAAATACGCCCCCATCACACCGGCGATTGCGCCGCTTGCGCCAATTGTGGGAATCGTCGAAGAGGGATTCATCCACACGTGTGCCAGCACCGCGGCGGCGCCGCACATGAGGTAGAACACCACGTAGCGCACGTGCCCGAGGCGATCTTCGACGTTGTCGCCGAAAATCCAGAGGTAGAGCATGTTGCCGAGAAAGTGGAGCCAGCCGCCGTGGAGGAACATCGACGTGAAGATCGTGACCACGTCGAGCCGTGCGGGGACGACGCCGTAGGTGAACACCAGCGCCTCGCGCCCGCCCTCCGACAATGTGCGATCGAAGATGAACGCAACGGTGTTGAGGACGATGAACGTGACCGTAAAAATCGGAAAGGTCCGCGACGGAATGACGTCGCGCAGCGGGATCATGCGCTGGATTGTGACATATAATCCCAGGCCGTATCGCGTATGAAGTGTCGAGAATGTGGGACTGAAATCGCCGACAAGGCGTTGATCTGTTTTCGTTGCGGCGCGTCGGTGCACGAGGCGGTACACAAGCCGTATGTCGCGCCGAAGCGCAAGCGTCCGCTGATCGTTTACATCGTCTTTGCGATCATCGTGTTGATCACGCTGCTCGCAGCTCTCTTTCGCTGAACACGACAAACAAACAGGAGAAGGGAAGAAAGGGAGAATTCTTTGGAAAAGAATGTTTCTCTCCTTCTCTCGTTCTCCTGTTGGTATTTCGTATGAGCGGTTTATTTGGCGAGGCGGGCTTCGATCGCGGGCAGCGCGGCAAGCACGACATCCCCGACGACCTGCAGACTGCGCGCTGAGACCTGTTCGAGGGTGTCGGCCGGCGTGTGCCAGGCGGCGTAGTCGAGATCGATGATGTCCACCGCCGGGACGCCGGCGTCGAGGAACGGCACGTGGTCGTCCTCGATGGGGGTCTCGGCGCTGACGAAGATCGTGCGGTGTCCCATCTTCTGGGCGGTGGACCAGATGAGGTCGGTGAGCCACTTCGTCGATCTCGCCTCCCGCATGAACTGCTGCGAGCGCTCGCCAATCATGTCGACCAGGATCAACGCTTTGAGCCCGGGGAGCGTGCCGGCCTTGCGCGCCTGATCGACGTAATGCTGGCTGCCGTAGGTGTGGTCGCCCGGCCCCCAGTCGCGCAGCGTAGCCTCTTCGCCGTCGAAGAAGATCAACTCAATCGTGAACGGATTGGCGCGCCCTTTCATCACGCGCGCGAGCTCGATGAGGAACGCCGTGCTCGAGCCGCCGTCGTTGGCGCCGACGAATCGAAATTCGCGGAAGAGCTTGGTGTCGTAATGACCGGCGAACGCGATGCGCTCCTTGCGCGCGCCCGGAATGGTCGCGACGAGATTGACCATCGGGATCTCGCCGATCGGCGTCCTGGCGACGAAGCTTTGTTCGGTCACCGCGACGCCTGCCGCTTTCAACTGCTCGGTGATGTAGGCGCGCGAGCGGGCGATGCCGGGCGAGCCCGCGGGGCGCGGGCCGATGTTGACGATCTGCCGCAGATGTTCGTAGGCGCGGGAGCTGTCGAAAGTGGGCTGGGCTGGCTTCGCCTGCTGCGCTGCCAGAGCAGATGGCAGAGAGCAAAGAGCGAACGCTGCTGCCAGTGAACCAAGAACCCAGAACCAGGAACCAGAACCCCGAACCCGTAACCCGGAACCCTGGAACCGTGCGCGCATTATCTCTTGTCTCTCGCCACGACATCCCGCTTGCCCGGGCCGACGTAAATCTGCCGCGGCCGCGCGATTTTCTGTTCGGGGTCGCGCAGCATCTCTTCCCATTGCGCAAACCAGCCGGCCGTGCGCGGGATGGCGAACAACACGGGAAAGAAGTCCTTCGGGAATCCCATCGCCTGATAGATGAGCCCGGAATAGAAATCGACGTTCGGGTAGAGCTTGCGGGTGATGAAATATTCGTCCTGCAGCGCGATGCGCTCCAGCTCGAGCGCGATGTCGAGCAGCGGGTTTTTCCCGGTCACTTCGAATACTTCCTCGGCAATCCGCTTGATGATCTTCGCCCTGGGATCGTAGGACTTGTAGACGCGATGTCCGAAGCCCATCAGCCGTCCGTCGCCCGCCTTGACCCGCGAGATGAAGGCCGGCACGTTCTTGATGGTGCCGATCTCCTCGAGCATCCGCAGCACGGCTTCGTTCGCGCCGCCGTGCAGGGGCCCCCAGAGCGCCGCGGCCGCCCCGGCGATGGCCGAATAGGGATCGACCTGCGAACTGCCGATCGCGCGCATGGCGGTGGTGCTGCAGTTCTGCTCGTGGTCGGCGTGCAGGATGAACAGCACGTCGAGCGCCCGCTCGAGCACCGGATTCGGCTTGTACTTCAGCTCGGTCATCTTGAACAGCATGTTCAGGAAGTTGCCGGTGAAGCTCAAATCGTTGTCCGGATAGACGTAGTTGCGGCCGATGCTGTGGCGGTAGGCGTAGCCGGCGATGCTCGCCACTTTCGCGATCAGCCGGAGGCGCTGCTTGTTGCGCGCTCCTTCGTCGAACACGAGCTTGGCGTCGCGGTACAGCGTCGAAAGCGCCCCGATCGTGCTGATGAAGATGCCCATTGGATGGGCGTCATATTGAAACCCTTCCATCAGCTTCTTCACGTTTTCGTGCAGCAGCGTGTGTTGAGTGATGGCGTCGGTCCACGACTGCAGCTGCTTGGAGGTGGGGAGCTCGCCGAACAGGATGAGATAGGCCGTTTCGAGATACGAACAGGTTTCGGCGAGCTGCTCAATCGGATAGCCCCGATACCAGAGGATCCCTTTGTCGCCGTCGATGTAGGTGATTGCGCTGCGGCACGCCGCCGTGTTGAGAAACGCCGGGTCGTAGGTCTCCAGGCCGTCTTCGTCGTCGCCCGCGATGATCTGCTTGAGATCGGTCGCCCGGATCGCACCTTCCTTGATGGGAATTTCGTACTGTTTGCCCGTGCGGTTGTCGGTAATCGTCAACGTGTCCATGTGTTGTGGCGTCGCCCTCCGGCTCCGGCTATTCCTCAGAATCTTCGTGACCGTCGGTATCCTGCTGAACCGGCTCCGCCGGCACGCGATAGCGGCCATCAACCCACCGGGCAAGATCCTGAAGCTTGCATCGCTCGCTGCAGAAAGGAACCCAGGGCACTTGTGCGGGCTCGCGGCGACAAAAGACGCAGACACGCGCAGGCACAAAACGACATTCTACTGCAGCAGGCGTCGGCTACTGGCTACGGCGGCTACTGGCTACTGGCTGGACTGGCTACCGGCTAGCTTTGATGATCCACGCCCGCGTGGTGGCGGACGTCGCGCCCCGATACCATGAAAATGACGTCCTCAGCGATGTTCGTCGCGTGGTCGCCGATGCGCTCGAGGTGGCGGGAAATCAGGATGAGGTCGAGGGCCGGCTCGATCGTCGCCGGGTCGGACAGCATATACGTCAGCAGCTCGCGGAACACCTGCGTCTTCAGCGAGTCCAGCGCGTCGTCTTCGTCCAGCACCTGCTGGGCGAGCTGCATGTCGCCGCGCACGTAGGAGTCGAGCGCATCGCGCAGCATGCTCTGGGCCGTCGTGGCCATCCGCGGAATGTCGATCAGTTTCTTGACCGGAGGATGCGAGGCGTACCGGCGGGCGGCTTCGCCGATGTTGACCGCCATGTCGCCGACCCGCTCGAGATCGCTGTTGATTTTGATGGCCGCCATCACCGCGCGCAGGTCCGCCGCCATCGGCGAGTGCAGCGCCAGCAGCTTCAGGCACTGGTCGTCGATCTCGATGTGCAGTTCGTTCAACGGCATGTCGCCGTTGAGCACTTCGTCGATCAGGTCGCCGTCGCGCTCGACGAGGCCCTGCATCGCAGTACGGACGCGGTCTTCGGCCAGGCCGCCCATCGCGAGCAGCCGTTCCTTCAAGGCGCCGAGCTCTTGCTGAAAGTGGGGGCGTTCCATTAGCCAAATCGTCCGGTGATGTAGTCTTCCGTCAGTTTTTCTTTCGGCGTCGTGAAGATCTGTTCCGTGCGGCCGAACTCGACGAGCTTGCCCAGCCAGAAAAACGCCGTATAGTCGGACACCCGCGCCGCCTGCTGCATGTTGTGCGTCACGATGACGATCGTATAGTTCTTCTTCAAATCGTAGATCAGCTCTTCGATGCGCTGCGTTGCGATCGGATCGAGGGCGGATGCCGGTTCGTCCATCAGCAGAATCTCGGGGCGCACCGCCAGGGCGCGGGCGATGCAGAGCCGCTGCTGCTGGCCGCCCGACAAGGCGAGCGCCGATGAGTGGAGCCGGTCTTTGACCTCGTCCCACAGCGCGGCGTGCTGAAGGCTCTGCTCGACGCGTTCGGTCAGGTCGCTGCGATCGCGCGCCATGCCGTTGATGCGGATGCCATAGGCGACGTTTTCGAAAATCGACTTCGGGAACGGGTTCGACTTCTGAAACACCATCCCGACGCGGCGCCGCAGGTCGACGACGTCGGTGCCCCCCTGATAGATGTTGCGATCGTCGATCAGGATCTTCCCCTCGACGCGCGTGCCGGGAATGATGTCGTTCATCCGGTTCAGCGTCCGCAGGAACGTGCTTTTGCCGCACCCCGACGGACCGATGAACGCCGACACCTGGTTCGAACGGAGGCTTATCGATATTTCGTGAAGCACCCGGACATCGCTGTAATAGAAGTTCAGTTGTTCTGCCCTGATTTTGAGCGGTGTTTCTTTCAATTCGCTCGTTCGGGACGGGAGTTTGGACAGCTGGGGAGCCGTCGTCAGGGAGTCAGCCACGCCTCTGTACTTTATATTGCACGTGTTAACACCGTGTTACAAAGTCGGCAGGTTGTCCGTGGTGATGTCCGAATTGGACAAAAACGCCTGAACCTGGCGGCGCAGGTCTTCCTGCAGCACCTCCACGGGCCTCCGGGCGTCCAGGACGCGGAACCCGAACTCGTCGGCCATCGACGTGTATTCGCGCAGCAGCTTGTTCTGATAGGAACGGAAGCTGTCGTAGATATCGTCGCCGCCCTTCAGGTCCATCCCCGATTCCCAGAAGTCCATCCCGCGAGCCGAGAGCACCCGCCGGATCAGCGTGTCGACGTCGATTTTGAGATAGAACACGAGGTGGGGCGCGATGGCGAAGCCGTAGAGGCTGCGAAGCCAGGCCCGGTCCACTCCGCGGACTCCCGCGCGGGCGAGGGCGGAGAAGATATAGCGATCCGACAATACGACGAACCCGGCTTTGAGGGCCGGCAGGATTTCCTTCTCGAGCCGGTCGGCGAAATCGGTGGCGTAGAGGAGCACGAACGTGAGCTTGTTGAGCGTGTTGCTCGATTTGGCGAGCTCGATGGTGGGCTGCATCAGCGCCGACCTCGTCCACCCCGTTTCGACGACACCGTACCCCTGCACCTCGAGCCACTCGCGCAGCAGCCGGATCTGCGTGCTGCGCCCGACGCCGTCGGTGCCTTCGATGGCGATGATCTTGCCCGGATAGTGATCGATCGGCGCGTAGGGGAGGCCGTGGCCGTAGTAGCCCCCGGGCTGGATCCCTCCGTTGGCGCCGAACGGCGGGTTCTGATCGGGCTTGTGCTCTTTGCTCTCGGCTCGTTGCTCTTTGTCCGGTGTCACTGGTTTACCGCCTCCAGCGCGGGTTTCTCGAGCTGCCTCGACACGAGGTTCCGCACCATCTGCTGCTGGTCGGTGATGGCGAGCGACGCATCGATGACGCTCAGGCCGAATTCGTCCACCAGCCGGTCGTATTCTTCCAGCACCTTTCCCTGAAAGGTGCGGAAGCTCTCCTGCGCGTTCAGGCTCCAGCCCATGTCCATGCCGGCTTCGTAGAACTTGAGCTTCACCCGGCGCGCCATCAGTCGATCGAGCGACACATCGATCGGCACGCGGAAGTACAGTGCGAGGTCGGGCCGGACCGCGAAGCTGTAGAGATCGCGCACCCACCGGCGATCGACTCCGCGCGCCACGTCGCGCGCAAACGCGGTATACGCATAGCGATCGGCCAGCACGATCATGCCGGCCTTCAGCGGCGGGACGATGTTATAGAGCAGCCGGTCGGCGAAGTCAGTAGCGTGTAACAGGCTGAAGGTCGTCGGCGTCAGGGAGTTCTTCTTCTTCCCCATTTTCGTCGCCGCCTTCACCAGGACCGACGAGTTCCACTCGGTCACGAACACGCGCAGTCCTGCGGCGCTCAACCACTTGGCCAGCAGGGCGAGCTGCGTCGTCTTTCCCGACCCGTCGATGCCTTCGACCACGAACAGCTTGCCCGGGTATTCGTGCGGGTTGCTCAGGTTGTTCAACATATGAAGTTCTGCCGGCGCTCAGCCGGATCGATTTCCCAACCACCTGCTCGAGTGGGGCGATTTGACGATGCGCCGCCCACAATTCCAGCTCGGCGTCGCCCGTCGTGCGGAGCTTGACGAGATATTCGTCGCCGCGATCGTGCAGCTCCACGCCGGTGACGACCTGCGCGTGGCTGCGGTCGAGGGTTTCGGCGAACCGCAGGATGGCGCTCAGGACGCGCACCACCTTGCGGCGTTTCCCGCTGAGGGCGCCGAAATCCAGGTGCGACGGCTTGGGCGCCGACTTCCGATGATATCGCGCCACGAGCGCGATGATATCGGCCTCTTCCGGCTCGAATCCGCGCAGGTCGCCGTTCTTGATGAGATAGTGCGAATGTTTATGATGCCGCGCGTAGCTGATATGGGTGCCCACGTCATGCAGCAGGGCGGCGAACTCCAGCCATTCGCGCTCCCGGTCGGTGAGGGCGTGGACGCCCCGTGTCTGGTCGAACACCGACAGCGACAGACGGGCGACCTGGTTGGCGTGTTCGGCCCAGTAGCTGCAGCGTTCGGCCAGCTCGACGATGCTGCGGCGCCTGACGTCGGGGTATTGTCCGGCCTGCGCGATGTGCTTTCTGTTCCGCTGGATGTATTCGAGCACGAGCCCCTCACGCAGCGCGAAATCGCACAACGTGAGCTCCGTCGCCTCGAGGCGCTGGAGAACGGTGTCGAGCAGAATGGCGCCCGACGGGATGAGATCGGCGCGCCGCGGGTCGAGGCCCGGAATTTTCATGCGGTCGCTGATGCTGCGAGCGACCAGATCCTTGCGCAGGCGGTGAATCTGCTTTGCCGAAACGCGGAGGCTCCGGATCTCGTCGCTCGACCGGCGGCGATCGCCAGCCGCGATCGTACCGAGGCTGAGAATGGTTCCCGAGGTGCCGATCACGCGATCGAATCCCGCGCTGCGGATGTCGCGCAGGTATTTCGACAGCTCGTCCGAAATGTGCCGCACCATGCGGCGTTCGTCGCGTTTCGACAGTGGATCGGTGTGGACGTACCGCTCGGTGAGCCTGATGACACCGAGCTTGAAGCTGCGGGCGACGCGGAGCGAGGTGCCCGCGCCGTGGGTGATCTCGACGCTGCCGCCGCCGATGTCGACCACCACCGCGGACGCGCCGGCCACGTCAACGCCGTAGACGGCCGCAAGGTGAATCAGCCGTGCTTCCTCGGTGCCGGAAATGACTTGGGGCTTGATGCCCGTTTCGCGGGCGACCGCTGCGAGAAATTCGCCGCCGTTCTCCGCTTCGCGCACGGCGCTGGTTGCCGCCGCGAGAATTTCGTCGACCTGGTGCGACTCGGCAAGCCGCCGGAAGCGCGAAAATGCCTGGAGCGCGGCGGCCATCGCCTCGGCCGTCAGCGCCTTGCCGTCGAGACCGCCCGACCCCAGCCGGACCATCTCCTTTTCGCGATCGATCACCTCGAAGGACAGATCGGGCCGGACACGGACCACGATCATGTGAATCGAATTTGTCCCGCAGTCGATCGCCGCTATCCGCATCTATTTGACTGGAAAAGGATTGTCCCGGTCACAGTTACTTCCTATAATGGAAGGCTACAAACGGACGGCGCGCCGCACACTCGCCCCCGCATCCTAGCATGAACGCATCAACTTCCCGCGACAGGCTTTGGCGCAAACGGCTCAACGAGCTCGACGCCGTCTGGCCCGAATTCGTCAGCGGGCGGCCGACCGGTTTACACAAGACGCGCGTCGCTTCGCGCCGCATCCGCGAAGCGCTGCCGATTGTCGGCGTGGCGACGCCGGCGAAAGCGAAGAAGCTCAGCAAGAAAATGCGCGCGCTCACGCGATATCTGGGGCCCATTCGCGAGCTCGACGTCGAGCTCGACATCCTCGAGGACCGATCGAAGACCGACGGCGTGCCGCTCCGCGCGATTGAAATGGTCCGCCGCGAAGTGGCGTCGAGGCGGCAGGCGCTGCGCCAGGAGCTGACGGACAATGCGCCGATCGGCGACATCCGGAAGTTGCTCAAGAAGCTCGAACGGGTGGCAGAAAAAGGGGCAAGGGGTAAGGGGCAAGGGGCGAACGCCGACGTCAAGATCGAAGCAGAATGGCGGGGCGTGCTCGCGGCGCGGTTGATGCGCCGTGCGAAAGCGCTCGCCGCCGCGCTGGAAGAGGCGGGACCTCTGTATGCGCCCGAACGCATCCATGAGGTGCGCATCGCCACCAAGAAGCTGCGGTATGCGGTCGAGATTGCGCAGGACGCGGGCATTCCGGCCGCCGCGCTGTCGGTCCGCATGTTGAAGCGTCACCAGGCGCGTCTTGGCCGGCTCCACGATTTGCAGATACTCCTGAAACACGTCCGCGAGACCGAGGCGCTGCCCGGCATTACGTCACGCGTGAACGATCTCACCGCCTACGCCGACACGCTCGATCGCGAGTGCCGGCGGCTGCACGCCGACTTCGTCGAACACCGCGGCGAGCTCGCGTCCGTCGCCAGAGACGTGCGTCACAACATCGTTCCGGCGCTCACGACCATTCCGCGCAGACAGGCTCACGTGCCGGGCACGCGGCGCCCGCCGGTCGGCACGGCTGTGAACTCGCCCAAGGGCAAGCGCCCCGCGGCCCGCCCCCGCGTGCGCGTGAAATAGCGCATGGGCATTCCCGAGGTCGAGCTGTATTTGATCCGGCACGGCGTGGCGGCCGAGCGCGGAGAGAATTTTCCCGACGACACGAAGCGGCCGCTCACCAACGACGGCGTGCAGAAGCTGCGGAAGGAAGCGAAAGCGCTCCTCGAGCTCGATATCACGTTCGACGTGATCCTCACGAGCCCGCTCGTCCGCACGCGGCAGACCGCTGAAGTGGTCGCGGCGGCCTTCCGCAATCCTCCGCCCATCGTGAACATGCCGTCGCTGGCGCCCGGCGGAAGCCACAACGCCATCATCGAGGAGCTGTCGAAGCACCACCGGCGTCATCACATCGCGCTGGTCGGTCACGAGCCGGGGATCGGTGAGCTGGCGGGAAGACTGATTGGGCTGCGGCGTCCGCTGGAGTTCAAGAAAGGCGCAATTTGCCGGATCGACGTCGCGGCGCTCCCGCCCACCGGAATCGGTCAGCTGCGATGGATGCTGACCCCGCGAATATTGCGAAAGATCGGAAAGTAATACCCCTCAGACGCTGGGCGTGATCTCGGACCAGCCTTCATTCTGCAGAGCGATCGCCTTTAGCTGGAACAGCGCCATGGTTGCTTCGACGCGGCGCCAGTCGTGGATGAGGCTCGTGTGAATCGCGTTATTCCGATATTCGCGTGCAATCCACCCTGACTGAGTGCTGTGCTCGATGGTAAACAGCCTGGTCTGGCCCTCGGCAGCCAGTCGCTTTGTAAAGATCATGTGCGTCTCTTTCCGAAAGGTCGTGCAGTGGAGTCAGATACTGGCGTACTTTCGTGTGTCACGGATGTAAACTTTTTGCCGCAAAGTTTAGGTCGTTCCACCCAATGACTAGTCGTCTACGACGTAGCTGAAGACTTTGAAACGCCCTCCCTTTCTCAAGCACGGATCCGAAGAGCCGAATGTCCCGTCGAGTTCCGTCCGCGTCTTTGACCGTCAGCTCGCTTTCCCGATGAACCAGATAGGAGCCGTACGGCGTGGTCTCTCCGAGGAAGCGGATGCCGACGAGGTCGTACTTCTTACCGCCGTGCGCCTGCCAGGGACTCGTGCAGCATCATGTTGCTCTTCTGATGCAGGTCGCCCCAGACGAAGTTCACGGAAAGGTTTCGCTCGGGCTTTGCGGCAGGCAGCTCCGGCCATACGTGTTCTTCGAACTCCCGCTTGTCCAACGCAAGCTTCACGAAGCGCGTCAACGTCGCGTTTGTTCGAACGCGGTCAAGAACAGCACGACTCAGGGCTTCCGGCGTTTCGTATGAATTCGGCAAGGGGGCACCGCCGCAGGCGGAGGCGATCAGGACAGCGGCAGCGACGAACGCGCGCATGAGATCCAGTGTAACGGGTGGGAAGCGGTGCGGGCGAGAGGGCAATGAATCTGCCCTCTCGCTTCGGTCCGGGTCTTATCGCTGCGGATACGCCGTCCAGCCCTTCGTCCAGTCGTCATTGGGAGCGGGCGGAACCGCACCGATGTAGGTCACCGCTTCGAAGAAGCCGTCGTTGGGCGGAATGGCAGGCGCCAGCTGTCCGCCGGCGAGCGTTGAAACGGAGACCGGCTGGAAGTTCGGGTTATCGTGGTTCGAGCAGTTCGGCGACAATCCAGCGTCGACGTTAATTCGAACGTTGGGGAACCGGCCGCTGTTGACGTAGCCCGCGATGCTCGAGTGGAGCGCGGTTCCTGCCACGCCCGTCGTCGCATCGCGGATGTTCCAGATCACACCGTTGCCCATCTGGGTTGTGCCGTTGTCCACCTGTCCGGTGGTCGCGGTATTGGTCGTCTCCATCTGCGGCCCGGAGCCCTTGAAGTTGGTGATCAGGAAGTTTCGCAGCGTGAAGGCGGTGCCGCGGCGCAGCGTTGCCGCAATGGTCGACTCGGCGCCTTCGTTGCGGTCCGGATCTCCGCACATCGTGAAGTTGTAGAGCTGCGGATTCGATCGCGGCAGATCGTTGTTGTTGAACTCGCTGTTGTCGGCCTCGATGCCGCGGTCGGCGTCGTCGCCGCGCTGATGAATGGCGACGAACTGTGCGCGGCCGGTCCAGCCGAACGTCCAGTCGAAGCTGTCATCCGCCGCATTCGATGCAATCGCGCGCTTGAGATCGGCCGTACCGCCGAACCATTCGAACGCGTCGTCGCGGTTCATGTGCACCTGAAGGTATTCGTAGGACCCGCCGCGGCCGACGGCCTGAAAAGCGATGCCGTTGAGCTCGTTGTCGGGGCTGAACTCGACTCCGGCGAATTCGACACGCACGTAGCGCAGCGATCCGCTGTTGTCGTTCGGATCGGTTCCACCGGCCTGGCCTGTGTCACCCTCCCCGACGTAGACCCCGCCAGGACGGTTGACCGGCGCACGTCCGTTGATGATGAGGCCGCCCCAGTCTCCCCGACCCCGCGACCCCATTGGCTGATCGCTCGTGAACACGATTGGCTGTTCTCGCGTTCCGATCGCGTTGAGGCGTCCGCCGCGCTCGACGATTAACGTGCCGACGCTGCCGGCCTCGCCGATGACCGTCGTCCCCTGCTGAATATTCAAGGTGGCGCTTTGGCGGATGAAGACCGCTCCCCGAAGCACATAGTAGAAGTTATTCGTCCAGCTTTCCGTGCCGACGACCTCATTGGTAACCACGACGACAGGCTTGTCGATACCGGCCACGTTGACGGGCGCCGCCAGCTCGGTGGACACCGTTGCGGCGTGCGTCAGGAGAAGGCCGGCGACGGCGAGGCCGCAGAGAACGCGAATTGGTGTGTTCATATGTTTGCTCAAGCGCTCCATGACTGTGTCCTAAAAGAGGCTGTAGCTGAACGACAGCCCAATCGTGCGCCCGATCTTGAAGAGGCGCGGCACAAACGAGGTTCCCTGCAGGAATTCATACTCGCTGTCGGTCAGGTTTTCGAGTGACAGCCGGACGTTGAGGTTTCGGAAGCGCTGTGCCAACACGAGATCGAGGCTGGTCCGGCCTTGCTCGATGATGTCGGGTGCGCCGTCGGCGCCGACGTCGGAGATGCGATCGCCGGCGAAATTGTATAAAAGGCGTCCGGAGAATCCACCCGCGGTGCCTTCGAATGTCAGGTTGAAGATATTCTCCGACTGTCCAGCCAGGGGCCGCTCGTTCGACGTTTGCACCGTCTGCAAGGCCGGCAGAATCTTGATGCTCGAATCGACGAACGTGTAGTTCATGTTGACGAAGAAATGCTCGCCGATCGCCCGCGCCGCTTCGAGCTCGAGGCCGATGTTACGGGCGTTGTCGGCGTTCTGGAACGTCGCAATCGGCTGTGCCGACGACAGGATGACGCGCTCGATCGGCTTGTCGAAATATTTGTAGAACACACTCGCTGCCAGGATGTCCCTCGCTCCGCTGAATGCCTCCCAGCGCGCGTCGACGTTCTGAATGAGCGCGCGCTGCAGCTCCGAATTCCCCTTGATGGCGCGATTGCCGACGACGTCCGTGAATTCGAATTCGGCGAGCTCCCGGAACTCGGGGCGGTTGACCGTCGATCCGTAGCTGAGCCGCAGGTTGGAGTGGCCCGAAGGCGCGCACGAAGTTGATAGCCGGAAAGAAGTCGGTGTTCGAATTTTCCGACGTCACCGTGCGGGCGAAAAGGCCGAAGGGATCGAACGTCGTGACGGTCTGATCGAAGTTCTCGACGCGTGCGCCGACGATCATCCGCGTGCGGCCGGAAAACGCGATGTCGAGCATGCCATAGCCGGCGGCTGTCGTCTGCTCTCCGGTGTAGGCGTCGGTAGGCCGCGTCTCTTCGTTGAACCGGAATGCGGTGCCGATATTGTTCGACGTATAGAGCGCCTCCGGCGGCGCGGACGAGATTGGTGAGGGCGGGGCCGTCTTTCGTCAGGATGACCGGAATGAAGCGGAACCGTCGCGAGACGAAGTCGCGATTCCGATCGACATAGTTGAAACCGAACTTGAACTGCGTCGGCCGGCCTCCGGCGTTGCTCAACATCGCCCAGTTCGCGGCGGTATCGATGGTTTCATCGTCGAGCGTGTTGAACATCCGGAAACCGCTCTGGGATTCGTCGGCGAGCAGATAGTCGGGTTCGTCGGGTTGGTGGTGGAAAGCGGTCGCTGGTAGAGCACTTCGCGGAGATCGGGTTCATCGCGAGTCGCCTGGCCGACGTTCACCCGCCAGTCGAAGCGGCTGTTGGCCATGCCCTGGAAGAAGTGCTCGCCGGTGACGGCATTCGAGAGCATGCCTTCTTCGATGAACTGAACGCGGTAGTTCTTGTAGTTGAACCCAGCCTCGTTGTTGTCGCCCTGGAAGAAGCGGCCCTCGTCGCGTCCGCTATGGGTGTAGAAATTTTCGATGCCAAGCCGGTGATTCGGGGTGAACTGATACGCGACATTGCCGACGATGCCGAGCTGCGCTCGCTGGACGCCCGTCTGCATGTCGTAGTCGCTCACTTCGTCGAGTTGGACGTCCGCTCCAGAACCGCTGGCCACGCGCAGGAATTTCCGGTTCTCCTCGGAGTATTGCTCCTTGTACGAATGCGTGGCACTGGCGACAAATCCCAGCTTCCCGTAGGTGTTTCCCGTCGAGATGCTCCAGTTCTGGCCGGGCAGACCGTCATCGTTGATCGGCGTCCACACGTTTTCCAGTGCGCGCCCGTAGGCCGTGATCTGTTCCGGCGTGTAGCCGACATCCGGCGTGAAATGCCGTGGCGGACGATCTTGCTGTCGGGGAAGGTAGCCGGAAGTTCCCGCGCGCCGTTGTCGAATCCCCATATGTCATTCCCGTTCAACGGGCTCTTCAGGATCGGCTCGCCCGTGGCTGTGGAATAGAAGTTGACGCCGTAAGACACGTCAAACACCGGCCGGCTGGGCAATTTCAGCGGGATGATCTGGACCAGCCCGCCCGCGAACTCCGCGGACTTGTCTGGCGAATACGATTTGGCGACCTGAATACTGTCGATGAGGCCCGCGGGAAACAGATCGAGCGGCACGACTTTCTTGTCGGGCTCGGTTGTCGGGATTGAGGCGCCCGCCAGGGTTGTGTTGCTGTATCGCTCGCCGAGGCCGCGCACGAAGACGTACTGATTGTCGACAACGGACATGCCGGTCACGCGCGAGAGTGCGGCGGCAGCGTCCGAATCGCCGTTCGCCCGCATTTCCTGCGCTCCAAGGTTGTCGGTAATGACGTCGGCATTGCGCCGCTCGACGAGCTGTGCGGCCGCGGACGACGTTTCGGCATCAACCGCCTGACCGGTAACGTTCACCGTTTCCGCGAAGCGGCTCATCACGATGCCGATGTCGGCCGTGATCGTCCGCTCTTCGCCGGTTGTGATGTTGACCAGTTTTTCCTGATACCCGTCGAGGACCACTTTGATCTGGTGCGTCCCTGGAGGAACGGTGAGCACATATCGGCCGTCGACATCGGTATAAACCACCTGGCTGGTTCCGACGACTTCGACGGGCGTGCCAGGCAGCGCGATCGCATTCGTTTCGTCGCGGACGGTACCGACGACACGCACGTTTTGCTGGGCCCACGCCGGCACGGCCGGCAGGACCATGAGGAGTCCGAACAGAACAGCAGTGATCTGTCGCTGTAGATTCATAGGTGTCCTTTTAACTAGTGCGGATGATCCGACGCGAGGAGTAACAGAGGCAATGTGCAGACGACTCTAGTGGCGCATCATGAAACGCCCGTAACGGAGTCGTTAACTCTGTGTAACCGAGGGAACTCTAATGTTGCCTGCTAGTTAGAGCCAGGCAGCCACGCCAGAGGTGCAAGGAAACTGTGAAGCTGTCAGATGCGCGCGCCGGCGGCGACGCGGCCGCCTTTGGGCACGATAATGATGCCGCAGCGGATGACGTAGCCGTCCCCGTCGGCGTGCTGGACGCCCCCCTCGTTCAGCAGCCGCGCACCATTTCCGATAGACGCGTTCTTGTCCATGATGACGCGATCCATCACCACGTCCTGTCCGATGCCGAGTGGCGAGGCCGACTCGGATGCGTACATGTCCGCACCGAGCAGGACCGATCGTCTGATCTGGGAGTTCCGCGAGACGTGCGTGCGGATGCCGATCACGGAATGTTCGACCGTGCAGTCCTCGAGAAAACAGCCCTCGGCGACGATCGATTCGCGGATCGTGCACGACCGTAGATGCGACGGCGGCAGAAACCGCTCGTGCGTGTAGATCGGCCGCCGCGGGTCGTAAAACTTGAACGGCGCATGCGGCTCGGTGAGCATGATGTTGGCTTCGTAATACGACTCGACGGTTCCGACGTCGGCCCAGTACTGGGTGTGCATGTACGCCCGCACGCGGTGGGTTTTCAGCGCCGCCGGAATGATCTCGCGGCCGAAATCGGTGACCGTGGTCTTCTGCAGCAGCTCCAGCAGCACCTCTCTCGAGAACACGTAAATGCCCATCGACGCGACGAAGGGCTTCTGCGCGTCGAACGTCTGGTTGTGAAAGGGCGTACCGGACGGGATGCTGCTGCCGATTTCAGCGAGCCGCCCGGGAGCCGGCTTTTCTTCGAAGCCGACGATGCTGCCGTCGCGATCGAAGCGGAAGATGCCCATGCCCCGCGCGTCTGCAGGAGTGACGGGCAGCGCCGCGACGGTGATATCGGCGTCTTCGTCGACATGCGCATCGAGCATGCGGCCGTAGTCCATCCGGTAGAGGTGATCGCCCGCGAGGATCAGGTAATAGTTCGCATCATGGCGGCTGAAGTGCCGTGCGGCCTGCCGCACCGCGTCCGCCGTTCCCTGAAACCAGCTCTGGCTGTCGGGCGTCTGTTCCGCCGCGATGATGTCGACGAATCCGTGCGAAAACGGATCCATCCGGTAGGTCTGCGAGATGTGATGATTGAGCGATGCCGAGTTGAACTGCGTCAGCACGAAAATGCGCCGCAGCTCGGCGTGGAGACAGTTGCTGATCGGCACGTCGACGAGGCGGTACTTTCCGCCGATCGGCACCGCCGGCTTCGATCGCTGCTGTGTCAGAGGGAACAGGCGGGATCCCTGGCCACCGCCCAGAATAATCGCCAGCACGTCGTCCATCGTCAGGTCATGATTCCCATGAAAAAGAGCACCAGCTCGAAAATGAGGATCGCGACGATCGTCGCCTCGAGCAACTCGCCGCGCACCATGCCCAGGTGCTCCACTGAAAAGCGGTAGATGTCGTCGAGCGTTTTCAGCTTTTCGCTGACGCTCGTCTTCCATCGATCGAGATCGAGACGCGCGCCGACCAGCGCGAAGAGGCGGGCCGCATAGACATCGCCCACGATCTTCAGCGCGTTCTCCGTGCGATCGGTCAGCTCGTTGACGTCGATGAACAGCGCGTGCACCTGTCTTGCGGCGCTGGCGTAGTGCCTGCCGAGCAGAACGTTGTACCACCGCACGTCTTTCTGGATCTTCGGGTAGATGCTCGCCAGCGCGTTGTCGAGCAATTCGTCGTAATAGCGGAATTGCAGGAGCTGGGAGTTGGCGAACTCGGCAATCTCGAGCGCCGCTTGCGTGCCGGCGGGCGTATCGTACACGAACGCGGCGTTCCACGTCGGGATCACGAGATCGTTGTTCAGATACGAGATGCGGTGCCGCAGGATTTCGTCCCGCTCCTGGCGGCTCAATGCGGCCTGCTCGCCGCGAAGCATCGAGGCAATGACATCGCCGTGATGCTGGACGAGATCGTCGGCTGTATGCGGCGTGCTGAGCGCGTTCACCGCCAGGACGAGGTAGTCCTCCGTGAGCTCCGTCTGCCGCGGTTCGCTCATCGCCGTGCCGAGGCGCTGCGTCACTGAACGGCAGGCCTGCGCGGCTTGCCGTTCGAGCGCCTCGTTTTCGACGAGCTGGTTGGCGACGTCGGTGAGCTCGTCCCACGTGCCGTGGAACTCGCGAGTCAATCGCAGCGAGATGACGCCGTAGTCGAATACCTTGACGCCGATGCGGAATCCGTCGATCGGCGGGACTTCGCTGCCGCCTTCGAACCAGAGCGGCGGCTGCTGGTATCTGACGTAGGCGGGCGTCGCCTGTTTGGGGGCAAATCGTGCGCGGACGCTGCCGCCGATTTCCGTGGCGGCGCGCTGAAGGTCTATCGCCTCTGCGACGTCGAAGAGATAGAGCGCGAAGATCTGCCCATGAAGGAGCTCCATGGACAGCAGGATATCAATCTATGGGCGGAGCAGACTCGGGTTCCTCGACGAAGCGGTAGCCCATGCCGATCACGGTTTCGATTTGCCTGCCGGCGGTGCCCAGCTTGCCGCGAAGGCGTCCGACGTGCACGTCGACCGATCGGGTCTCCACCTGGCGGTCGAGGCCCCATACGCGTTCCAGCAGCCGATCCCGCGAAAGCACCCGGTTGCGGTTTTCGACCAGGAAACGCAGCAGCTCGAATTCGCGCTTGGTCAGCCTGATGGGCGCGCCAGCCACGCGCACCGACACGGCATCGAAGTCGATCGCGAGCCGGCCGCTTTGATACCCGAGCGTGCGATCGGAGGCGGCCATCTGTGGCGGGCGGCGGAGGACAGCCCGCACGCGGGCCACGAGCTCGCGGAGACTGAACGGCTTGGTGACGTAGTCGTCGGCGCCAAGCTCGAGTCCGGCGACACGGTCGAGCTCCCCCGTGCGCGCGGTCACCATGATGATCGGGATCGCCGCGCTGGCGGCGCGTCCCCGTAGCAACCGGCACACTTCCAGCCCGTCTATAAACGGAAGATTGAGATCAAGTAGGATGAGGCTCGGGGGCTCTTCCATAACCGATTTGAGCGCTGCGGCCCCTGTATTGACGATTTCGACTTCGAGGTCTCCACCACGCTCCAGGGCGTGTTTCATCAGCCCGGCGATGTCATGTTCATCTTCGACAATCAGGACACGGCTTCTTTGGGGTTTCGTCATCCATAGGGACATTAAGACCGGCGTGTTACCTCGTGATTTCCGTGCTGTTAATTCTAAGTAAAGGCAAATGGTAGCGATTTACTACACACTTTGCCTTGCTTCTTCAGGAAAAGAGGGTCCCCCAGCGGTCCCCAGGGGGTGGCGCACTTTTCGCAATATGATTGTTAGGCACGGTACGGAGGGCTGAATGATCTTTTCCAAACGGCTACGCAGTCAGGAACACGTCAGGGAGTTTTTCGTCGATGAGGCGGACGACCGGGGTTGGGAAGTCCGCGAGCAGGAGGACAACCGCGTTATCAAGAGAACGTGGATGCACGACTGGCATCGAGTGGAAAACGCGATGATGCGCTTTGCCCTCGAGGCGATGCAACTTCAGCGTGCCGGTTGGGTCGAGGTACCGGCTTCGAATGTCGTTTGAATCGGGACGCCGGCCGCCAGAAATTTGGTGACCGGCGTTTTATCTGCTATTTCGAGCAGCTTGGCCTGCTTCTCCGGATCGATTCCTTCACTTACGCCAATCTTTCGCTCGATTCGCGGCTGGTCGTCGCCCTCTTTTACGAGGCGGAGCGCCACCGTGATTTCGCCGAGCGTCCATTCCTTGCGGTCTGCGTACATCCGAAGGGTGATCGCCGTGCACGCGCCCAGGCTTCCGAGCATCAAGTCGAATGGCGCCGGGCCGGTGTTCGTGCCCCCGCGACGCTGAGGTTCGTCTGATGCCAGTTCATGCCCGGATGCGGTGATTTTTTGCGCGTAGCCGCTTGCCCCAGTCACCGTCGCGTTGGCCAGAATCATCGTCGCCATAGGTGAACTATTATGAACTAACGCTGGGAGAGCAGAGAGCATCGTACGTAGTGTCCGGCTTTGCCGGACGCAACCATTCCGGCGAGCCCAGAGTCGAAAGTCCAGAGTCGAAAGTCCAGAGAGGCCAGATGTTCAATCCCCGAAAACCAACCATGGTCGATCGCGACAAAGCGTTGCGCGGGCGGCCGGTGCGCATGCTCGTTGCCGATCGCCATGCGATTCACGGAACGCCGCTCGACGCCGATTTCGAGGGCATGGAGATGGCGCTCTTCGGCATGGGCTGCTTCTGGGGCGCTGAGAAGGGGTTCTGGCTCTTGCCCGGCGTGCATTCGACGTCGGTGGGCTACGCCGGGGGATATACGCCGAACGCAAGCTACGAGGAAGTGTGTTCGGGGCAGACAGGGCACAACGAAGTGGTTCGCGTTGTGTTCGACCCCCGAGCGACAACCTACGAGGCGATGTTGAAGCAATTCTGGGAAGGACATGATCCCACGCAGGGCATGCGGCAGGGCGCCGACGTCGGTACGCAGTATCGTTCGGCCATTTATTACTATTCAGACGCGCAGCGGCCTCGCTGCCGAGCGTTCGCGCGATGAGTATCAGAAGCGCTTGACCGCTGCGGGCTACGGACCGATCACGACCGAGATCGAGCCGGCTCCGGACTATTACTTTGCCGAGGACTACCACCAGCAATATCTGGCAAAAAATCCTCGCGGCTACTGCGGCCATGGCGGCACGGGAGTGGCCTGTCCGATAGGCGTGACGGCCACTGCCTGAGTGGCGGCAGAAGGTTTACAGAGAATTAACATCTCGGAAACGGTCTGGAAATCGCTGCCGCATTAAGGTGACAGGATGAAAAAGTACTCGCCAAATGTTGTCACGGGTGTGACGCTCGCCCTGTTTTCCGGTTTCATTGCGTGTGGTGGCGGCAATCCCGCGCCCGAGCGGCAGCGGCGAAACGGCCGCGCCCGCACGCGGCGGTCATCACCGTTGACGGCTCGAGCACGGTCTTTCCGGTCACCGAAGCGGTAGCGGAAGAGTTTCAGAAGGTGAATCGCGGCACTCAGGTGACGGTCGGACGCTCGGGCACCGGCGGAGGCTTCCAGAAGTTCTGCCGTGGCGAAACGGCCGTGTCGAATGCGTCCCGTCCCATCGCCGCCGCGGAAATGGACGCCTGCCAGAAAGCGGGCATCGAGTACATCGAGCTTCCCATCGCCTACGATGGGATGGCGGTCGTCGTGAACCCCAAGAACACCTGGGCGCCGTCGATGACGGTGGCCGAGCTGAAGAAGTTGTGGTCCCCCGACGCCCAGAACAAGATCACGCGCTGGAATCAGGTGCGCGCCAGCTGGCCCGATCAGGAGATTCACCTCTTCGGCGCCGGCGTGGACTCCGGGACGTTCGACTACTTCACCGAAGTGATCAACGGTAAAGCCAAGGTGAGCCGCGGCGACTACACCTCGAGCGAAGACGACAACATCCTCGTTCAGGGCGTCGCCGGCGATCAGAATGCGCTTGGCTACATGGGCCTGGCCTATTTCGAAGAGAACAAAGACAAGCTGAAGCTGGTTTCCATCGACGACGAAGATCCCGCAAATGGTGCCGGACCGATTGCGCCCTCGGCGGCGACGGTGCGCGACGGCACCTACCGGCCGCTGTCGCGGCCGATCTTCATTTACGTGGCGACCTCGGCGCTCAGCCGTCCCGAGGTGCAGAAGTTCATCGAGTACTACGTCACTTCGGCGTCGCCGCTCGTGTCGGAAGTCGGATACGTGCCGCTGACCGATGCCGAGCAGAAACTGGTCCAGCAGCGGTTCGCGGCAAAGACCACCGGAACGATGTTCGATCCGGCGCACGCGGCAGATCCGAAAATGAGCCTCGAGCAGCACCTGAGCGGCAAGGCGAAATGAACAACCGCCAGCGTCGCGCGATCGAATTTGGCATCGAGCGCGTCTTGTTTCTCTGCGCGGCGACGTCGGTTTTCATTACCGCGGGCATCATCGCCGTCCTGCTCTTCGAGACGCTCGCGTTCCTGCGAGAGGTGTCGATCGTCGAGTTCCTGACGGGCACCGAGTGGACGCCGCTGTTTTCCGAAAAACACTTCGGCGTGCTTCCTCTGGTGGCTGGCACCGCGCTGGTGTCGGCTATCGCGATGGTCGTGGCGCTGCCGACCGGGCTCCTGGCGGCAATCTATCTCAGCGAATATGCGCCAGGGCGGCTCCGCCGGATAGTCAAGCCGCTGCTCGAAGTGCTCGCGGGCGTTCCCACCGTGGTCTACGGTTACTTCGCGCTGCTGCTGGTCACGCCGCTGCTCCAGCAGTTCATCCCAACGCTCGCCGGCTTCAACGCGCTCGGCCCTGGAATCGTCATGGGCATCATGATTCTTCCGCTCGTGTCATCGCTTTCGGAAGATGCGCTGCACGCGGTGCCGAACGGCTTGCGCGAAGGGGCCTTCGCGCTCGGGGCGACGCGCATGCAGTCGACGCTGCGGGTCGTGGTACCGGCGGCGTTTTCGGGCATATCCGCCTCGTTCATCCTCGCTGTGTCGCGCGCGATTGGCGAAACCATGATCGTCGCGGTCGCGGCGGGGCAGCAGCCGCGGCTCACGGCCAACCCGCTGGTGCCGATCGAAACGATGACCGCGTACATCGTGCAGGTGAGCCTCGGCGACACGCCGGCAGGCACGATTGAGTACCGGACGATCTTCGCTGTGGGGATGCTGCTGTTCGTGATGACCTTCGTACTTAACCTGGCCAGCAACCGGCTGCGCCGCCGGTTCCGTGAGGAATATTCGTGATCGAGGCTACCGCACCCGCCGCGCGCCGCAATCCGACCTTGTTCCTCGGCCGCCTCGTCGGCGACGTCGTTCTTCAAACGACGGCGATCTTCGTCGTCATTCTGGCGCTCTCCGCGCTCGGATTGCTGCTCTACGACGTGTTCGCCGACGGCTGGGCGAGGCTGAACTGGCAGTTTCTCACCAGCCTTCCGTCGAGGCGCCCAGCCGAAGCCGGCATCTATCCCGCGCTGATCGGGACGATGTACCTGATCACGCTGACGACGATTCTCGCGCTTCCCGTCGGGATTGCCGCCGCGATCTATCTCGAGGAGTACGGGACGGGGAACTGGCTGGCGCGTCTGATTGAGATCAACATCGCCAATCTCGCAGGCGTGCCGTCGATCATTTACGGCTTGCTCGGTCTCGGCCTGTTCGTGCGCACGCTGGGGTTTGGCCGGAGCGTGCTCGCCGGGGCGGCGACGATGGCGCTGCTGGTGCTGCCGATCGTGATTCTGTCGACGCGCGAAGCGCTGCGGACGGTACCGAAGTCTCTGCGGGAAGGGTCGTACGCGCTGGGCGCGACGAAATGGCAGACGATCTGGCACCAGGTGCTGCCCAGCGCGATGCCGAGCCTCTTCACCGGCGTCATTCTGGCGTTGTCGCGTGCGATTGGCGAGACCGCGCCGCTCATCACGATTGGCGCGCTCACCTACGTTCCGTTCGCGCCCGACAGCATCTGGTCGCCCTTTACCGTGCTGCCGATTCAGATCTTCGACTGGCTGTCACGTCCGCAGGTGGCGTTCTCACAGAACGCCGCGGCGGGCATCATCGTCCTGCTCGTGCTTCTGCTGTCGATGAACGGCGTCGCGATCTTCCTCCGCGATCGGTATCAGCAGCGCCGGGGTTAAGCCGACTCGTCTCACCGCATCTGTGGTGAGGCTGCATTACCATCCCACCCGCAACCCGGTCGTCCACGCAACCCCGGAGTATTCGCCGCCATCGTTGGCGCGGTCGTCCATGTCCGCCCACTGCAACCCTGTTTGCAGCTTCAGCCTGTGGCCGTAGAAGTAGTAGTTCGCGCCGAGATACCACTCCTCGTACCGATCGCCGCGGCCGGTCACGATGCGGCTCTCGTAGGTCGCCAGCCGGATGGCGTTGAGATCGTCGCTGTCGATGAAGGTGTACCGTCCGACGACCTGGAATTTGTTGGTTACATTGACGAATGGCATCAGCTGAAGCGCCCACATGTCGCCCTGGCCGAGGTACCCGTCCGCCACCGATAGATCGGTTCGCGCTCCCCATTTCGGGCTGCTCGAAGCGGAAGTTGATCGAGCCGATGTGTTCGAGCTGCCGCGTGAACGTGTTGTTGGGATCCGGATTCTGATACACGTAATTTCCCGTAAGCAGCGCTTCGCGCGCGCGGAGTTTCGGAGCGAAGTCGTAGCCGACGAGCCCGAGCGTGGTGACCCCTCCCGTGAACTCGCCGAACTCCCTGTTCATCGCGCCCGACGAGTAAATGGCTGCGCGATAGACCCACGGCGCGCGGCGTCCTGAGACTGACGCGCCGGGGAGATATTCCTGGGGAAACCAGATGTTGTTCGCGAGATTGCTCCTGTCGATGGTCAGCAGCTCGCGCGACGAGGTAGCGCCATCGAGAGTGAACGGGGCGCTTTGTTTGCCGACGGTGACCACGAACCGCGCGTTTTTGGTCCACTGCACGTAGGCATCAGTCAACCGCACGTAAAAGGGGTCGTGGCGTTGCGGATCGAGTTCAAATTCGGTGTGGAAGATCAGCCGCCGGAACAGGGTGATCCGCGGGCCGATCCGCAGCCGCCGCACGTTCCACTCCTCCAGGTCCCCCTGGTCGGCTTCGATGCCGGCGAAATCGTAATGGAACCGCCCGCTGAGCAGGACGCGCTGCACGACCGGGTTGTCTTCGTCGGCATAGACGTCGGTGAAGCTTGTCCAGATCTTGTCGTAGGCCGAGGGTTCCTTTGTCGCAGGCTGTGCCGATGCCAGCGACGCTATCAGCAGGAGAGAGAGAGTCGCCACCGATATACGCATGCCAACAGCCTAGGTATGAATGGTTTCCACGAGATGTCCGGCGTGTTTCGGAGGCGTTAAATCGCGTTACATGGACGTAAAACACGTAACGTCGCTGTGACGTCAGTCCGTGTTCGCGCGGCGGGCGTTCTTGAGGAAGAGGTTGACCTTCTTCACGTAGTTGCGCGTTTCGCGGTAAGGGGGAATACCGTTGTACCGGTCGACCGCTCCCGGCCCTGCGTTGTAGCTGGCCACTGCAAGATCGAGATTGCCGTTGTTGCGGTCGAGCAGCCAGCGCAGATAGCGCGCGCCGCCGAAAATGTTCTGACGTGGATCGAACGGGTCGAGGACGTTCAGCTCTTTGGCAAGAGCCGGCATCAACTGCATCAAGCCCTGCGCGCCGACACGTGAAACCGCGAAGGGGTTGAACGACGACTCTGCGCGGATGATCGCGCGGATGAGGTTGGGATCCAGGTTGTAGAGGTCCGCGGCCTCGGCGATGGCGTCGTTGTAGGCGATCGCGGCCGGAAGCGGCCGATACTCCTCGGTAATCGAGACGAAACCTTCAGATGGCCTGATGTTCGGCGCTTTGGAAGAGGTGGCCGGTACCGACATCGCGAACATTCCAAGCAGCAAACTCCGCAACGTGCGTTTGCGGCGGCTGCTCCGCCTGCGGTCGGAAAAACCCCGCTCCCCGTGACGCCTGTCGTAACTATGCCGGCGATCGTCGTGCCGCAACTGAAAGATGTCTCCCAACGCCACCTCTGGACGTTAGAGAGCAAGATGTCTACCATTTAATTGCCAGGTTCCGATGGCTTTACGCCGGATCCAGTCTGGCCGATGTAGTGATCGTGGACATCCGAGCTCTATTACGACTCCCATGAGACCGTGTCGCCCACGCCTATAGCGCCGCCTTCGAGCACCTCAGCGTACGCCCCTCCGCCCCAACCGCTCCGCATGGCCTCCTGAAGGCCCGCCGCGGCCTCTTCCATCTGCTCGCATGGCCGCGTCTCTCCAACTATGCGCATGCGACAGGAGCCCATTCTGAGAACGCGGCCTCGGGTGTTCTCGAGGTCGATGCCCGAAAGAACAAGGTTCGCGCGACGCACTGCAGGCGGTAGAGCGGCCCCGATCTGGCTCATGAGCTCGTCCCAGCGCTCCTGGGACAGCAGCGTTACCTGGCGACGCCCTCCTCGGTCGGCGTTTCCCTTTAGACCGAAGCCCACTTCCAGCTCCGCTTTTGAGTGAGCGTCCATGCGGCCGCCGTGCGCTCTCTTGAGAAAAATTGCAACCAAGTGTGCCAAAATTAAGCCTTTAGAATGTGTCTGTTACACAGTTTTCAACAGGGTATGTGGAAAATAGTTTACATTTCCGTTGCACTTTTGCGGTGGCAGATGTTAAATCGATGTTAACAGTTCATGTTCCTGAACCGTGCTTGTGTCTGGATGTGCGTCAGTGCCTGCATGGTTATCAGTACGTCCTTCATCAATGCGGAATCTCTGACCAGGGACGCCGTCTCGAAAGTGGAGCTGCTCCTGACCACCGCACCGACCCTGTCTCGGGTCGCTCGGAGTGCGATGATCGAAGAGGCAGCGGAAATCTGGGAGCGGCAAGGCGTCGCCATCGACTGGCTCAGCGCCACAATCGGCCGCCCGTCGGCCTCCAACAGACTGCGTGGTACTAGTGGTGCAAAGCCGGCCGGTGAACACGACCGGACGTTCGTTTGCCGTGGGAGAGCTGGTCCGCACAAACAACAGCCACCCGGTGGCATTGATTTCAATTGAGAGCGCGCAGCGGCTGGTTGACAGCGTTCGCGGCAGAGTCGGGTATGAACTCATCATCCTCGATGACCGGCGCTTGGGCATCGTCCTTGGGCGAGCGCTGGCCCATGAAATCGGCCACTTCCTGCTCGACACTCACACGCACGCCCGAAACGGCCTGATGCGCCCCCAATTCGATGCCCTCGAATTCACCGATCTGCGCGAAGGAGGATTTGCCCTCGACCACGCCGCCGCCGCCTGGCTGCGCACGCGCGAAGTGGACAAGTTCGCCTACGCGCGCTGATCAAAACCCACAAAACCAACAGGGGTTCAAGATTTTAGATTCTAGATTTTAGATTCTAGTTCCTGCGTCCTACCGGAGCACCTGCTGTCCGTACGTGCCCCAGCCGCGAGTCAGGTAGTCGCTCAGCGTGAGCGCGAGAAGGATCCCCATCCAATACAGCCCCGCTATCACGGTCAGCTTGATGAGGCGCGTGCTGTATTTCACGTGCATGAAATACAGGACGACGATCAGCGCCTTGAAACAGGCGATGGCGAGCGCGACGACGGTGTTGAGAGGGCCCAGGTCGACGTAGGCGACCGCCACGGTTACACCGGTCAGCACCAGCAGCGTCGCGAAGATCGCGTAATAGATCTTCAGAGGAACGACGTGATGTTGATCTGGCGCGCTCATCTCAGTGACCCGTCGCGTGCCGCCCTATCAGGTAGAGCAGCGGAAAAAGGAAGATCCACACGATGTCCACGAAGTGCCAGTACAGCCCGACGATTTCGACCGGCGAGTAGTAGCCGTCGGCGAGCGTGCCGTTGTAGGCCCAGATCAGCATCCAGATCATCAGCCCCATTCCGATGATCATGTGGAGCGCGTGCAGACCCGTCATCACGAAATAGAGCGAGAAGAAGATCTGCGCGTGCTGGAAGAACTGCGGCTCCGCCGCGTACGCGAAGTTCGGCCCCGGGATGAGGTGCTCGTGGAACTTGTGCGAGTACTCGACGCCCTTGATGCCCAGGAAGATGCCGCCGAGGATCATCGTGAGCACGATGAACAGCATGATGCCCCGCCGCGAGTTCAGCTGCGCCGAATGCACCGCCATCGCCATCGTCAAGCTGCTGCCGATGAGCACTGCGGTGTTGATCGTCCCGAGCGGGATGTCGAGGTGATGGCTGGCCGAGGCGAACGCTTCGGGATACCACGTCCGGTAGATCGTATAGACGAGGAACAGCCCGCCGAAGAACAGGATCTCCGTCAGCAGGAACACCCACATGCCCAGCGATGCCGCTTCCTGCTGCTGGTCGAGATTGTCGAAATGATGCGCGAGTGCCGGATGATGAGGCCGCGGCGCCGCGTGAGCCGTCGTGTCGTTAGGCAACGTGTTTCACCACGGGCGATGGGTAGTTATACGGACTCTCGGTGACGGTAGGCGTCACCGCGAAGTTTTCTGTCGGCGGCGGCGACGTGGTTTCCCACTCGAGACCTGACGCGCCCCATGGGTTGGCGCCCGCCGGCTTGCCGTAGCGCAGCGACCACGCGAAGTAGATCATCGGCAGCAGATAGCCGACGCCGAGAATCGACGCGCCGGCCGACGACAACACGTTCAACACCTGGAACTCTGGCGGATAGGCGTGATAGCGCCGCGGCATCCCGAGATAGCCAAGGATGAACTGCGGGAAGAAGGTCAGGTTGAACCCGATGAAGATGATGCCGGCCGAGAGCTTCGACAGCCCTTCCGGATACATGACGGCCGCTGATCTTCGGCCACCAGTAGTGAAGGCCGCCGAGGTATCCCATGATCGTGCCGCCGACCATGATGTAGTGGAAGTGCGCGATGATGAAATAGGTGTCGGTCACGTGCACGTTCACGCCGATCGAGGCAAGAAAGAGTCCCGTGAGCCCGCCGATCGTGAACAGCCCGATGAACCCGATGGCATAGAGCATCGGCGTCTGCCACGACACCGAGCCGCGGTACATCGTCGCCGTCCAGTTGAACACCTTGATCGCGGAAGGAATCGCCACCAGGAAGCTCAGCATCGAGAAGACCAGCGACGCATAGACGGACTGGCCCGCCACGAACATGTGGTGACCCCACACGAGGAAACCAAGGACGGCGATGCCGAGGCTCGAAAACGCGACGAACGAATAGCCGAACACCGGCTTGCGGCAGAACGCGGCCACCAGCTCGCTGATGACCCCCATCGCCGGCAGCACCATGATGTACACGGCCGGATGCGAATAAAACCAGAACAGATGCTGGAAGAGCACCGGGTCGCCGCCGCGCGCCGGATCGAAGAACCCGAAGTTGAACAGCCGCTCGGCGACGATCAGCAGAGCCGTGATGGCGATGACCGGCGTGCCGAGAATGTTGATCAGGCTCGTCGCGTAAGTCGCCCACAAGAAGAGCGGCATCTTGAACCAGGTGAGCCCGGGCGCGCGCATCCGGTGAATCGTGACGATGAAGTTCAGCCCGGTGAGGATCGACGAGAACCCCGTCACGAAAATCGCCAGCGCTGCCGGAACGACGCGCGTCGTGGCGAACTTCGTGGAGAAGGGCGCATACATCGTCCAGCCGGTGTCGAGGCCGCCGGTGAGCAGGACGTAGACGCCCATCAACCCGCCCGCCATGTAGATGTACCAGCTCAGCAGGTTGAGCTTCGGAAACGCCAGATCCTTCGCGCCGATCATCAGCGGCACGAGGAAATTTCCGAGAATCGCGGGTATCGCCGGGATCAGGAAGAAGAACACCATGACGACGCCGTGCATGGTGAAAAGCTGGTTGTAGGTGTCGTCGCTCACCAGATCGCCGGCCGGCGTGGCGAGGTCGAGCCGGATGAGCACCGCAAACGCGCCGCCGACGAAGAAGAAAAACGTCACGGCGGCGAGGTAGAGCAGCGCGATGCGCTTGTGATCGCGCGTGAGCAGCCACGACTTGATGCCGTAGCCGTCGTTCAGATAGTGATGGGCCGGAAATTCTGCTCGCATCATTTTTGTGTTTGGGGCGCCGTCGAGAGCGACTTGAGGTATTCGATCAGCGCGAGCAGCTGCTCCTCGCTGATGAGCCCCTGAAACGCCGGCATGACCGGCTGGAAACCGGCCGTAATCTTTGCCGCCGGCTGCAGAATCGACTCGCGCAGGTAGTTTTCATCGGCTGTCACGGTCGTGCCGTCGTGCAACTGCACCGGGTGGCCGAAGACGTTGTTGAGCACGGGCCCGCGCCCGCGGGAGTCGGGGCGATGGCATGTGTTGCACGCCAGATCGCCGAACAGCTTCTCCCCGGTCGAGGCCAGCGACCCTTCGGCGGCGCCGCCGCTCAGCCACGTCTGGTACGCGGTCGTTTCCATGACGATCACCTGGCCGATCATGTCCGAGTGATCGGTTCCGCAATACTCCGCGCAGAAAATCTGATAGGTGCCGGGTGTGGTCGGCTCGAACCAGATCTGCACGTAGCGTCCGGGAATCACGTCGGCTTTCACGCGCATCGCGGGAATCGAGAAGTCATGGATGACGTCTTCCGACGTCATGATGAGCTTCACCGGCCTGCCGACCGGCACGTGCAGCTGATTGATCTCGCGCTGCCCCGTGAGGTGCTGCACCTTCCACATCCACTGCTTGCCGACGACGTAGATGTTCAGCGTCTCTTCGGGGGCGTTCGCCATGACGAAGTACACCTTGGCGCCCCAGAAGAAGATGACCATCGCGATGACGAACGGCACGAACGTCCACGCCAGCTCGAGCAGCAGTCCGCCGTGTACCTGCGCGCCGACCTCGTCGGGATGCCGGCGGCGGAAACGGATGGCGAACCCCACGACCAGGCCGGCGATGAGAACCGACATCACCACCGACAGGCCGACGAGAAAGAAATAGAGGGCGTCGACTTCCGACGCGATTGTGGAGGCGCTTTCCGGAAACAGGGGAATGCCGAACATCAGAGTTGACCAGCCTGCCTTCGCTCACGCCTCGTCCAGACGACGATGAGAGTGCCCAGTGACAACACCGTGGCGATCGCGCCGAGCCGCACGAGCCGCATGATTGCCAGGCTGTAGCGCCCGGTCGCCAGGTCGTAGTGGTAGCAATAGAGCAGCGCCCGCTTCAGCGGGGAGCCAATCTTTTCTTCCGAGGCGTCGAGCACCGCCAGCCGCAGGTCGCGCGGGCCGTAATCGATGCCGAAGAGGTAGCGCGACACTTTGCCTGCCGGCGTCGCGATGACGATGCCCGCGGGATGGGCGTACTGCTGAGTCGCCTCGTCCCACACGTAGCGGAAACCCGCCGCCGCCGTCAGCCGCCTGATCTGTGACTCCGTGCCCGTCAGGTAGTGCCAGCCGTTGGCAATCGAGGGCTTGCCCGATCGCTCCACGTAATGCGCTTTCTTGGCGAGCGCCATGCCTGGCGTTTCGCGCGGATCGATGCTGACGCTGACCACCTCGAAATCGTCGCCCGGATTTTCGGCGAGCACGCCAAGCGTGCTGGCGAGGCTGCTCAGGCTCTGGAGGCAGAGCATCGGGCACCCGTAATACACGAACGCGAGCACGACGGGGCGGCCCTTGCCGAAGTAGTCGCCAATCCGCACCGAGCGGCCGTGTTCGTCCACGAACTCGGCGTCGAGCGGCAGCGCCTGATCCAGGTTTTGATCGAAGCCGACTTCGCGAAGCGCCTCGGGACGTTCGCCAGCGGGCACACCGGTCATCGTGGGACGCGATTGCGCCGAGAGCGAGTGCGTGAAGAGTACGAACAGGAGCAGAAGCCGCCTCATTTTGGCGCCTCTCGCGACGGCAGCCCGCGCTCGACAATGATCTTCATGGCGTCTTCAATCGGAATGCGCGCGACGCCGGCTTCCTTGTTGACCCACCCATACCCCTCGAGCAGCGACTGCTGCTTCGCGCGAAGCTCGCGCAACTCCTGCTGCGGGTTGTCCTGCAGCCGCGGTCCGGGGGGAAGCTGATCCTGCTGTCCCACAGCCATCGGATACCTGATCGTCTGCGCGCGCTCCGCTTGCGTCGCGTAGAGGCCCTGCAGCCACCACAGGAATACGTGCACGACTACCGCCACGACGATGAGGCCGATTCCGTAGCCGAGAATCGCACGGACGTTGACGTCGCTCTCTTCGTGAACGACCGGCGGATTGTCCGGGTTCTCACGCAATTCGGACATGTTTCAGTGCCTCACGGAACTCCGGGTCATAGAGCGGCAGCAGCGCGCGGCCGCGCAGCTGATACACGAAGTAGCCGAGCCAGATCGCTCCAAGCGAGATGGGCAGCGCCACGTCGAGCCAGTGGAGGTGCGGCTCGCCCCCGTGCGCGAACGCCGGGGCGCTCAGCCAGAACAGATCGACGAATCGCATCACCAGGATCAGCAGTGCCACCTTCGACACCATCGCGGCGTTCCGCTTGATCGCACGGTGCAGCAGCACGAGAAACGGCACCGCGAAATGAAAGACGACGAGCGTCAGCGCGATGTATTGCCACCCGTGCCCGGTGCGGTGCAGATACCACTCGGTCTCTTCCGGGATGTTCGCCGCCCAGATGATGAGGTACTGCGAAAAGCCGAAATAGGTCCACAACATCGTGAACCCCATCATCAGGTTGCCGAGATCGTGGAAGTGGTTCGCGGTGATGAGCTCGTTGAAGGGTGCCCGGCGGACGAGCCACGCCAGGACGACGATCGCAAAGGCCATCGCCGACAGCGCCTGTCCGCCCATGATGAGCACACCGTAAATCGTCGAGAACCAGTGCGGCTCGAGCGACATCAGCCAATCGAAAGCTGCAAACGTGATCGTCAACCCGTAGGCGAGCAGGCCGCCGGCGCTGAGCTTCTGCATCTTCCGTGGCACGGCTGGATCGCCGGTGGCGTCCTGTTCCACCGACCACTTGTTCAGGAAGAAGGCCACCGCGTTCCACACCACGAAATAAATCGCGGCTCGCGCGAGGAAAAACGGCACGTTCAGGTAGGGCTGCTTCCACTGCAGGATGGGATCCCCCGCGACGTGCGCGGCATCCGCCCACGGATACAGCGAGCGCAGCCCCAGAGCGATCGGGATGAACAGAATCGTCAACAGCGGAAGCGTGCGCGTTGCCGCGCCGAGAATACGGCGGATGACGACGCCCCACGCTCCGCCGGACACCTGGTGCACCATCGCGAGGCCAAGCGACCCGAGCGCGATCGCCAGCACCCACATGTAGGCCGGCAGGAACGACCGGACGAACTGCGCCGGATTCATGAAGAGACCGATCGCGCAGACGGCCGCGCCCGCCGCGCCCGCCATCATCAGCTTCGACTGGACGTTTTTGAGCTCGGGAACCTGCTCGTCGCCGACTTCGTGGAGCGTTGATTGCGCCGTCATCGCAGCTGCCCCCGCACTTCGGGCGAGAGTTCGGCTACCGCCGCACCCTGACTCAGCTGCAGCGCCCGAAGGTACGCGGCAATCGCCCACCGATCGCGAACCGCCACTTGCGCCGCGTAATCGGGCATTGCGCCGAAGCCGTTTGTGATCACGTCGAACATGTGTCCTGGAGGCGCCTGCCGCAGTCGATCGACATGAAAGGAGGGCGGACGGCGATACCCGCGCTGCACGACCATGCCGTCGCCCTCGCCGGTGAGGCCGTGGCAAGGCGAGCAGAAGATGTCATACCGCTCCCGCCCGCGCCGCATCGTCGCCTCGTCGATGCGGAAGGGAAACACCGCTGCGGGCTGGTCCGCGATCCTCCCTGTGTAAAGCAGTTCGTCCTCTTTGAGATGACCCTGCGCGATCGTGCCCTCGATGGGCGGCCGCGCCGACCGCCGGTCAGCGAAGAACTCCGCCGGCTGGTAAGGCGTGTATTTGGGCTGGTCATGCATGTCCTGCCTGCAAGCCGCGCACATCACGAGCACCAGCGCGGCCGTCAGAAGCCGGTAGCCAGTAGCCAGTAGCCGGCAGCCAGTCTCAGTCTTCGACAACGGTTACCTCACGTGCGCCGAGCGTTTCCAAAAAGTGCCGCGTCGATTCGATATTGAACTTCGGGTCCCGCGATTCAATGCAGAGAAAGAAGCGGTTTCGGCTCGCCAGCGCAAAACGTGGGACGTTGAACACAGGATGAAACGGTTGCGGCAGGCCGTTGAGCGCCAGCATGCCGAGCACGGCCGTCAGTGCCGCCGCGAGAATCGTCGTCTCGAACGTGACCGGGATGAACATCGGCCAGCTATGAAGAGGCCGGCCGCCGACGTTCATCGGGTAGGCGATATTCGCCGCCCAATATTGCAGGCTGTAGCCGCCGAGCCCGCCCAGGACGCCGCCGATCAACACCATCTTCGGAAGCCGCTCGTCGTGCATGTGCATCGCATCGTGCAGTTCCTCGATCGGCACGGGCGAATACGCATCCATCTTGCGATAGCCCTCGTGATACGTCTTGCGCGCCGCTTCGACGAGCGCGTGCGAAGTTTCGAACTCGGCCATGAGGCCGTAAATCGTCGGACGTCCGGACGGCCTCATCGCGGGTGCTCCTCCGTCTTGGCGTCGGGCACGAGCGTGCGCATCTCGAAGATCGAAATCATCGGCAGGAAGCGCAGGAACAGGAACAGCAGCGACAGGAACAGGCCGATCGTGCCGATGTAGAGCCCCCAGTCCCACACCGTCGGCGCATAGCGCCCCCACGAAGACGGCAGGAAGTCGCGGTGCAGCGACGTCACGACGATCACGAACCGCTCGAGCCACATGCCGACGTTGACGATGAGCGAGATGATGAAGAGCAGCACGACGTTCTCGCGGATCTTCCTGATCCAGAGCAGCTGCGGCGTGAGCCCGTTGCAGAAGATGAGCGCCCAATAGAACGCTCCGTACGGACCCGACATGCGGTTGCGCATCATGTAGGTCTCGTAGGTGTTGGCGCTGTACCACGCCATGAACGCCTCGATCATGTAGCCGTAGGCGACGATCAGACCCGTGACGAGCAGGATCTTCGCCATGTTGTTCAGATGGCGCGAGGTGATGAAGTCTTCGAGCCCGTAGATCTTGCGGATGGGAATCGCCAGGGTGAGCACCATCGCGAAACCCGAATAGATGGCGCCCGCCACGAAGTAGGGCGGGAAGATCGTTGCGTGCCATCCCGGAACGACTGACACGGCGAAGTCGAAGCTGACGATCGTGTGCACCGAGACGACCAGCGGCGTCGCGAGCCCGGCGAGCAGCAGGTAGGCCGTCTCGTAGCGGTGCCAGTGATGCGCGGACCCGCGCCATCCCATGGCCAGCGCGCCGTAAATCACGCGGCCCACTTTCGATTCCGATCGATCGCGCAGCGTCGCCAGGTCGGGAATCAGCCCGACGAACCAGAACAGCGCCGACACCGTGGCGTAAGTGGATACGGCGAACACATCCCAGATGAGCGGGCTGCGGAATTGCGGCCACACGTTCATCGTGTTGGGATACGGGAACAGCCAGTAGGCGGCGAGCCACGGACGTCCCGTGTGGAGCAGCGGGAATATCGCCGCGCACGCAACCGCGAACAACGTCATCGCCTCGGCAAAGCGGTTGATGGACGTGCGCCACTGCTGCTTGAAGAGCAGCAGAATCGCCGAGATGAGCGTGCCGGCGTGGCCGATGCCGATCCACCAGACGAAGTTGATGATCGCGAAGCCCCAGCCGACCGGAGCGTTGATGCCCCACACGCCGGTGCCGACGGCGAGCAGATACACCACTGACATCAGCAACAGCTGAAGCAGCATGAACGCGATGCCGAAGCCGAACCACCAGGAGATCCCCGTCTTGCGGGTCAGCACGATCGCGCTGATCTTGTCGGTGACCGACGCGAAGGTGTGGCCGGGCGCGATGACCGGTACGGGGGCGCGGCCGCCCTGAACCTGTGCGTGCGCTTCCTGTGGTGCGCGCGGATCGGGGATCTGCGTCATTTAATGACCGCCGCCTGAGGACTCCGGCTTCGCAGCCGGCACCGGCGTCAGATCAGGGTTGGTCTCGGAAATGGCCGCCAGATAGGTCGTTCGCGGCCTGGTGTTCAAGTCGTGGAGCAGCGCGTAGTCGCGCTGCTCGGCCTTGAGCTTCGAGACGCGGCTGTCCGGATCGTTCAGATCGCCGAACACAATCGCTTCTGTCGGGCAGACCGCCTGGCACGCGGTCTTGATTTCGCCGTCCTGGATTCTCCGGCCGCCCTTTTCCGAGTCGATGCGCGCCGCGCTGATGCGCTGGACGCAGTAGGTGCACTTTTCCATTACGCCGCGGCTGCGGACCGTGACGTCGGGGTTGCGGCCTAGCTTGAGACTCGGCGTGTCCCAGTCCTGATACTGCAGGAAGTTGAACCGGCGCACCTTATACGGGCAGTTGTTCGAGCAGTATCGCGTCCCGACGCAGCGGTTGTAGACCATGTCGTTCAGGCCTTCGCTGCTGTGGACGGTTGCGCCGACTGGACAGACCGGTTCGCAAGGAGCGGTCTCGCAATGCATACAGGGCAGGGGCTGGAAGTACGTCTTCGGGTTTTCGACCTCGCCGCTGTGGTACGTGTCGACGCGCAGCCAGTGCATCTCGCGGCCGCGCATGACCTCTTCCTTGCCGATGACGGGGATGTTGTTCTCCGCCTGGCACGACACCACGCACGCGTTGCATCCGTTGCACGCGTTGAGGTCGATCGACATGCCCCACTTGTAGCCACCGGCCTTCTCCTGCTCGTCGGTGAGCACCGGCCACATCGAGGGCAGTTCGTGTTGATCTTTTTTCAGCGCGGCAAGCTGCGAGCGATGGACCTCGCGGATGAGGTCGCGTCCCTCCATCAGATGGTGATATTGCACGCATGCCAGCGGGAACGTGTCGCCGGTGAGAGCGACCTGAGCACCCGTGCCGAATGCGAGCGCATCCGACGTCCTGAGCGCGCCGGCGTTGAAGCCGCGATCCCTTCCGACGTTTCCGGTGCGCACGCGGCCGTAGCCGAGATGCAGCGTGGCAACCTCGTCCGGGTGCCCGGCCACGGGGAACATCGCACCCCGCACGGTGCGGCCGCGATAGGTGATCTCGACCACGGAGCCGTGAATCTGTCCGCGCTCGCCGCCGGTGAAATCCGGCGTCGCCTTGCCGCCGATGCGCGCCATGGTTGCCGGGCTCACGAGGACGGCGTTGTCCCAGGTGAGATGCGTAATCGGCTTCGGCAGCTCCTGGAGCCAGCCGTTGTTGTTGAAGCGGCCGTCGAGCACGGTCGGGTCGGGCCGGAAGGCAATCTCCACTCCGCCCGCCTCCGCCGAGGCTTCGGCGGGCAAGCTTGCCGCCTGCGGAGCCGTGGCAAACGCGGCAATCGAAGGAGCCACCGCAAGCGTCCGAGTGGGCAGGGCCGTATTCGCCATGACGCCGTCATGCACGGCGCGCCGCCAGAAGCTTTCAAATGCCGACGAGCCTCGTGTCCGTGCCCAGTGGTCGCGGACGATCTGATAGCTCGATCGTTCGGGGCGATCGCTCAGGGCCGCGAGCACTTCGTGCGCGGAGCGGCCGCCGTAAAGCGGAGCGATGAGCGGCTGCACGATGGAGACCGTGCCGTCGATCGCGCGTCCGTCGCTCCACGCCTCGAGAAAGTGCGCCTCGGGAATCTGCCAGTGCGAGATCGCCGAGGTCTCGTTCGAGTGCAGGCTCAAGTGGACGCGCACGCGCACCTTGTCCATTTGCGTGGCGAACTGCAGATCCGCCGGCGCGCTGTAAACCGGATTGCCGCCGATGATCACGAGCGTGTCGACCTGTCCCGCGGCCATCGCCGAGGCGAGCTCTCGAATCGACTGCGCCTGATCAACGGGGCGCGCTTCGACAGGATCTGTATAAAGGACCGTCTGGCCGGCGTTGCCGAGCGCCGCGTTCATGGCGTGCGCAAGCGCGTGCACGACCGGCGGCTGTCCTTCGCCCGCGATGACGATGCTGGCACCGCGATGAGCGCTCAGATCATTCCGCACGGCGGTGAGCCACGCCTGCGCGGGAGCCGGCAGGGCAGCACCGCGATTGACGCCGGCCACGCCGAGATCTGCCGCGAGCGCGCGCGCCAGCGATTCGATCTGGCTCGGCTTCAGCGGCAACCGATGATCGGCCTTGGCCCCCGTCGTCGTCGGCATGCTTTCGGCTGCGTAGAGACGGCAGCCTGCGCCCTCGGGACGGCGCCGAGTGGCGAACTGCCGGGAGTAGCGCAGGTGTCCGGGGCCACATCCGAAAAAGTCCGCATCGAGCGCAACGACGATAGCGGCGCGTTCGAGGTTGTAGTGCACCGACGCGTCGGTGCCTACCGCCATGCGAAGGCCCGCGGCCGCGTGCATCTCGCTGCCCGGATCCCACTGGTGCCACCGGGCCGCCGGAAAGCGCGTAAGGATCTCTTCGATTTGCCCGGCCAGCGATGGCGAGCAGACGGTTTCGGTAAGGATGCGGAGTCCGGCGCCTTTCGTGGCCAACTGGGCGGTCACGACGGAACGCATCGCGCCGATGAACGCGGACCACGGGAAGATCTCTCCCATGTTCGTCAACGTCTGCATGCGATCCGGGTCGTAGAGATCGAGCAGCGCCGCCTGGGCGTAGATATCGGTAGCGCCGAGGCTCGCCGGGTGCAGTGGATTGCCTTCGACTTTCGTCGGACGCCCTTCGTGGCTCTCGACGAGGAGGCCGGTCGCGCGTCCACCGAGCACCATCGACGTGGCGTAAAACAGAGGGCGTCCCGGGACGACGTCTTCGGGCTGCCGCGAATAGGGAACGATCTGCTCTGGCGGTTGCTTGGTGCAGCCCGCCATGCCGGCTAAGGCGAGCGATGCGCCCATTAATTTAAGAAATGCCCGCCGCTGGACGGCGTCGAACCGCTCGGGCAGCCGCGACGCGAACTCGTCGCCGACCAGCTCGTCGAGATTCGCGCCCTCTTTTTCGGCAAGGGTGCGCCAGAATTCGACGGCGTTACCGGGCTTGCCGGGCTTGCCCTGAGCAACGTCGAAGGGTTTCATCGATGACATGCGTTACAGTCCGTCATTTTGCGGATGCGGTTCTCTGCGACGAGCCTGTTGCCGAGCTCGAGCTGATCGGGCGGCGCGACGTAGTTCATGTTGAAGACTTCCTCGCGCGGCCGCACGTACCGCTCCGGGTGCCTGTGGCAGTCGAGGCACCATTCCATCTGCAGCGAATTCTGTTTCCGCATGAGCGGCATCTTGTCGACCGGGCCGTGACAGGTCGAGCACCCCACGCCTTTGGCGACATGGATGCTGTGGTCGAAGTAGGCGAAATCCGGAAGATCGTGCACGCGCGTCCACGCGATCGGCGTGTCGTTGCGGAAGCTCTGGCGCACCGGTTCCAGAAACGGCGCGTCGGAAAAAATCTGCGAGTGGCAGTTCATGCACGTTTTCGTCGGCGGGATACCGGCGAAGGCCGCGGTCTCGACGGTCGTGTGGCAGTACCGGCAGTCGATGCCGTTACCGGCGACGTGGCGCTCGTGGCTGAACTGAATGGGTTGCTCGCGCGCGACGTTGACCTGCGTCACCCACGGCGATCGATCGATCTGATAAACGAGGTAGAGAAGGCCGGCAATGAAGAAGATTGCGCCGAAGATGCTGACCCGCGCAATCGTGTTCGCGCTGCGATGAAAAATCTGCGCCATATCCCGAACGAATCGCTACACGGCAGCATATCACGTGCCGCGAAGCCTCTTTTTGTGTGAGAACGAATCTTTCGGAGGGCCTGTCTGGAATGAAGACGAAAACGGCTACCCCGGTGCTCGTCGTTGAAACAAAATAATCATATCTCAAAGAGTCGCGCCCGCCCAGCGCCTGGCAGCGCATAACGACAATCCCGTCGCAACCGACGTCAGTTCTTCACCACCGGTGATCTTCTCCGCACCGAATCGCTCGACGAAAATCCGGCGCACCGCCGGTACGAACGACGATCCGCCGGTCAGAAACACATGATCGATGTCCCGCGGTGTCACGCCGGTGGAGCTCAGCAGGCCGTCGACGCACGCGGCCATCGACTGCAGCTCCGGTTCGATCCATTTCTCGAACTCCGCTCGCGTCACCTTCTTGCTGATTGAGACTGGTTCACAGTTGAACTCGAACATTGTTTCGTTCCGTACAGACAGATCGAACTTGGTGTGCCGCACCGCTTCATGCAGCCGAAAACCCATTTCGCTTTTGATGAGATGTTCGAATGCCTCCAGCCTCTCCGGGATGAGTGCGCGGCGCCGAATGTGGTCGAGCATCTCCAGATCTTTCTTGTTGTTCAGGAACGACAAATGGTGCCAGCGCTCCAGGCGTTCGTAGGGCCAGCTCGGGATCGGCAGAAATTTGTCCGGAGGAGAAAAGTACTCGGACCCGAGACCCAGCCGTGGCGCAACGAGATGTCGAATGATTCGCCGGTCGAACGCATCACCGGCCAGCGCGACGCCGGCTGTGCCGATGATGTCGTCGGGTGTCCGCTGCCGGCTGCGCTGGGTCGGTCCAACTCGCAGGACGGAGAAGTCGCTGGTGCCGCCGCCGAAGTCGCCAATCAGAATGAGCTCGTCGCGATCGATCGACTGCTCGTAGCTGTAGGCCGCTGCAACCGGCTCGAACTCGAACACGATTTCAGTGAACCCGCAGGCAGCAATCGCGTTTCGCAGCCGCCCGAGTGCGAACTCATCGTCTGCCGCGTCGGTCGGCGTTGGAGAAATGCACGGGACGTCCGACGACGACGCGGGTCGTCGTCCATCGTCCATCGTCCATCGTCGATCGTCCATCGTCTGCCTCGGCATCATTCAACAGGTGCCGGACGATGAGCGCGATCATGTCTTCGAGGGTGTGCCGCTTCGAGAAGACACTGGTGCCGTCGAAGCGCCAGTCGGCGAGATACGCCTTCAGCGACTGAATCAGCCGTCCCTTGTCTTCCGCTTCGAGGTAGCGCTGCAAGGCGGCGGGTCCGGCAGCGGATGTCAGCCTGGTGACAGTGCCTTCTTTACGCCGTTCAAAGTAGAGAATTGACGGGAACGTGTTCGTCGAGCCGGTACCGGCCGCGTACTGAGCCAGCACCGGCCGTGCGTCGATGACCCTGGCGATGGCGCTGTTGGTCGTCCCGAAGTCGAGCCCGGCCGAGCCGGATCGTTCAGACACGCTGTAACTGTACAAGCGGAGAGCGATCCAAGAAAATGGTAGGAACACACACCGACTTTCGTTGACGTCGTCCAGGCGCTGTGCAAACATGACGGCAAAATACAACCGGGGTTTTTCCCTGGAGGAAAACATGACCTTGAAGCGCTTGACGGTGCTGTGCCTTGCCGTCGTCGTTCTCGCCGTTCCGTTCGGAGCATTTGCGCAGACCGAGCGCGGCACCATCACAGGGATTGTGATGGACTCGAGCAAAGCCGCAGTCCCGGGAGTTTCTGTCAGGGTCGTCAACACCGCGACGAACGTTGCGACCAACGTGGTGTCCTCCGAGTCGGGAACTGTACAGCGCCGCAAACCTGTCGCCCGGCACGTACCGCATTGAAGCGACACTGCAGGGCTTTCAGACATCGAACGTCGACGGCATCGTCCTGAATGCGGGAACCACCGCGCGCGTCGACGTCACGCTGAACCTCGGTTCGGTTACCGAGTCGGTCAACGTCGTCGCCGAAAATCAGACCGTGTCTACCGAAGACGCCAAAGTGGCGACGACGGTGTCGAATCGCCTGATTGACGAGCTGCCGCTCGTCGTCGGCGGCGCGATGCGCAGCCCGTTCGATTTGCTCAGCACCGTTCCAGAGGCGCGGGGCACGGGCAACACGACCTCGCTCGGTGGAGGGCAGGGCGGATCGTTCGGCGCAACCCTCGATGGCATTTCGGTCAACACCAATCGCCAGGGAGACACGACCGAGACCGCCTTTCTCACGCCGTCTCTCGAAGCCATTACTGAATTTCAGGTAGAGACGAACGGCTTCAAGCCGGAGTTTGGTCAGGCGGGTGGCGGCAGCATCACTTTTGCGTCGAAATCGGGCACCAACAACGTGTCCGGCTCGGGCTACGGGTACTTCCGGCACGATGCGCTCGATCGAAAAGGATTCTTCGAACGAGAAAAAGGCATCTACAAACAGAGCGATTTCGGCGGGTCGTTGGGCGGCCCGATCACGATTCCGAATCTCTACAGCGGGAGGAACAAGACGTTCTTCTTCACGTCCTACGAAGGTTTCTACAACCAGCAGGGCAGCAACGCCGCGTTCCGCAGCGTGCCCACGCCAGAGATGCTCAACGGCGACTTCTCGAACTGGGTGAACGCCAACGGGCAACGCATCACGATTTACGATCCGGCCACCACCCGGCCGAACCCCAGCGGCACGGGCTTTATCCGGGATCCGTTCCCGAACAACAGAATTCCGCAGGAGCGTTTCAGCAACGTGGCGAAGCAGTACCTCGCGCTCGCACGAGGTGTTCTGGTTCCGAACCGCGGCTTTACACCGGGCACGTTCGACTACGTGAACAATAACTATGTGTCGGAGGGCGCCAGCACCGTCGAGCGGACCGACAAGTTCAGTTTGAAGGTCGACCACACGCTGAACAACACGAACCGTGTGGCATACGTCTTCAACCGCACGAAGAACAGCCGCGTCCCCGGCGCCAACGGCGCCGTCGGGCTTCCGGCGCCGTTCAGCGATTTCAGTCAGGACACCTTCGACGGCGATCTCCACCGGGCGAGCTGGGACTGGGTCGGCGCGAGTCTCGTGAATCACCTGACCGTCGGCGCCAACACGTTCAACAAGAACGCGTATTCGCCCAACGTCGATCAGAACTGGAAAGATAAGGTCTGCATCCCGAACGCGGTCGACTGCAACCAGAACTTCGGCGCGATTCAGTTCACCGAATTCTCGACGTGGGGGGCAGCCTCGTACAACGGCACGAAGCAGCCGCGGTTCACGGTGAAAGATGACGTCACCTTTATTAAAGGTTCGCACACGGTCAAGACCGGGTTCACCTACGACAGGCAGCAGGCGAACGGTTTTGGCCAGCAGGACTACGGCGGCCGCGCGCGGTTCAGCTTCCTGCACACCGGGCTGCCCGGGATCACCAACTTCGCGGCGGCCGGCGGCAGCTCGTTCGCGTCGTTCCTGCTCGGCTACGCCAACGAAGGCCGCACCGAAACGATTCGCTACTTGCAGCAGATTTACCCGTATTATGGCTTCTACGCCCAGGACGACTGGCGCATGAACGACAAGTTCGTCCTCAACTACGGCGTGCGCTACGAGTTCACACGTCCGCCTGTGGCCGGGGGCGATCAATATTCAGAGCTCGATCCCGAGCTGCCGAACCCGAACGCCAACGGGTATCCGGGGGCGCTGATCTTTGCCGGCGAAGGACCGGGGCGCGAGGGTAAGCGAAGCTTGATCGACGGCTACTATGGCGCGTTTGCGCCCCGGCTGAGCGGCGCCTACAGCTTCAACAGCAAGACCACCGTTCGCGGCGGCATCGGGCGATCGTTCGGGCGCGTCACGGTCATCTCGGGCACGAGTCACTTCGCCGGATACATCGGTCAATATGAGTTTCTCAACGGCGACTCCGGGGTGACACCGACGTTCCTGCTCGATCAGGGCATACCTGCGTATCCGCTTCCTCCGCAGATCAATCCGTCTTTCTCGAACAACCAGGGTGTCGACTACTGGAATGGCGATGCGGCTCTCACGCCCGCGACCTACGACTCATGGACGCTGTCGGTGCAGCGCGAAGTGCGGCGCGGCATGACACTCGAGCTCGACTACAACGGTTCGAAGGGTTCCAGACTGCAGGCGAACCTTCTGAACTTCAACCAGGTTCCGCTGTCGACCGTGAATGATTTGATTTCGAGGTTCGGCGTCGCCGGCGCGATTTCGCTGCTGAACTCGGCCATCACGTCGCCGGCAGCGGTGGCCGCCGGCATCAAGGTACCGTATCCGAACTTCACGAATCCGCAGTTCCAGACCACGCGGAGCGTCGCGCAGTCGCTTCGTCCATTTCCGCAATACGGCACGATCAACACGACCAACAGCGGCGGCGACAAGACCGGACGGTCGATGTATCACGCCGGCGTGGTCAAGGTGACGCAGCGGATGACGAACGGATTCCTCTTCCAGGGCAGTTACACGTTTTCGAGACTGATGACAAACGCGGACGTGTTCAGCGGCAGCACTGGCTCGATGGACACGGCGCAGCCGGAGCTCGAATACGGCATCGGCCGGCTGGATCAGCCTCATGTGATCAAGCTGAATACGGTCTACGAGCTGCCGTGGGGACCGGGCCGCCGCTGGCTGAATTCGGGCGGCGCCGCCAGTCACCTGCTCGGCGGCTGGCGTATTGCGGCTGTGCAGAGCTATAGCAGCGGGCTGCCGATCAGGGTGACGACCAGTGCCGCGCCGCTGCCGATGTTCAACGGCACGAACCGGCCGAACGTCACGGGGGAGGATTGGCTGGGACCAAACGTGGGCAGCGACTTCAATCCGAACGTGGACCGGTACCTCAACCGTGCGGCGTTCTCCGCACCCGTCGGAACTCTTGGGAACGCGCCGCGCGTCAACGGCGACGTCCGTCGGCCGTGGAACATGACCGAAAATTTGAGCCTTGCGAAGACGATCTCGATGCCCGGAGAAACACGGCTGGACGTACGCATCGAAGCGTTCAACATCTTCAATCGCACCATCTGGGGAGAGCCGGAACAGAACTTCAACAGTGCGGAATTCGGTCGAGTTACAGGAGTGGCCACCGGGAAGTTTCCGCGCCAGATGCAGCTTGGTTTGAAGCTCTACTGGTAAAAGCAACAGGAGGCCAGGAGAAAAATACTCCTGGTCTTCTGACCTCGTGTCTCAATTCGCAGCAACGACTGTATTTTTTCCCTGCCGCTTGGCTTCATAGAGCGCCGTGTCCGCCGCCCGCATGAGCGCCGCGCATTCAATTTTCGATGCGTTCTTGGTGGGGGACTGATCGCTGGGCAGCGTCGCGATCCCAATCGACGCCGTCATCGGCCACTCTGAGCCGCCCTCGGCGATCCGGGTTCGTATCCGCTCGGCGAGAAACATTGCCGCAGCCTTGTCGGTGTTCGGCGCCAGAATCGTGAATTCGTCTCCGCCCCACCGCGCCGCGGTGTCGGTGTCGCGGAGCTCGTCGCGAATGACCGCCGCGACTTCGCGAATCGCATCGCTGCCCGCCCGGTGCCCGCCGCGATCGTTGATGCTCTTGAGCCCATCCATGTCGAGGAAGAGCAGGCTGAGCGGTTCGCGGTAGCGCCGTGCGCGCTTCACCTCCGCGTGCAGCCGCGTCGTGAAGCCGCGCGAGTTCATCAGATCGGTCAACGAGTCGGTTTCCGAGAGCGCGGCCAGGCGATCCGCCTGACGGCCGAGCACGTAGCCGAAGAGCGCGAAAATGATGGCCGTGGCGCCGCCGACATAGAGGTACGCGGCCCGGTCTGACGCCAGCTCGCGTCCGACCCGGTCCAGCGAGGTTTCGGCTGGAGTACCTTTCGCCAGGCGGATGCCGAGCAGGCCCGCCGGCGCTCCCGACGACAAAAACCCCGCTGTCAACGCGTACCTGAATCGTCTCCGCATGTTTGTCCGATAGGCGATGTCTACAATCACCATGCCCATTTACGGGAAATTTCGCGAAACCTTGCAGACAAACTGTGATTACAAAGTTGAAATTGCACGGTGCTGGCTGAAACTGAAGAGATCGACGGATTTGGCCGATATAAACCAACAATGGTATTGATTGCTCTGGTGGCCGGGTCGATGACAGTCGGCGTGCTGGTTTCCCGTCTCACGCTCGGCGCGCTCTTCCGGTTTGCCGAATACACGCGCACATTTCTGACGCGATAAAATCGGCATCACAGCCACGAAATTGTGATTCCGCGACGCCTCCTCGCGGCGATCGTTTCCTTTTTTCTCTTCTCCAGATTCACAGACCGTAGGGCGCGGCATCACTCGCCCAACGTGATCCGGCGGCGTTATGATCGATGCAGGTATCCGCACGTGAACTGGTTATCCCTCGTGCTTGCCGGCATCGCCATGTGCGCTGCGGTCGCGGAACCCGCAGCGGCCCGGCAGACGCCGCTGCCAACGCCGCCGGGTGAGTTGTCTCAGCAGGAAACCGAGCTGCGCGTGAAAGCCGACGTCTCGCGCCGGCTGGGCGTGCCGGCGCAAGACGTGCGGGTCATCGAATCGGCCGAGCGGACGTGGCCCGATGCGGGCCTCGGCTGCAATGCACGGCGCGGAGTCCTTCCCGAATCACGCACTCCCGGGTTCCGCATCATCGTGGAGACGGGAACCCGGCGTCTGACGTATCACACCGATCGGCGCGGACGTCTGCTGCGCTGCGCGACGCCTGGAAAGCCGCTCGATCCTATCAAATAAAAGTCCGCCTCAGCGGTTCGCGAGCTCTTCCGCGAGCGCGCGCGGGCGGCAGACGTATTTTTCGATCCGCGACGGCGGCAGCATCGTGCGTGCGGCGTCGAGGCGTGCCGACGACACGCCGATGGCGTCAGCCGCGGCGACGAGCAGCGCATACGCCTGACGCGCGTTCCTCACGGCGTCCAGGTAGTCCCACGTGTCGAACGCGATTGGCGCGGAGCGCAAGCGCGTCCGCGGCCCGCAGCAGCAAGGTGACCTGTGCGCGTCGGGGCTCGCCAGTATGTCGGCGGCCAGCGCATTGGACCAGTTCAGATAGCCCGCTGTTTCCCATCGGTACATGTTGTCGCGATTGTGCTCGCCGAACTCGTTGGTGATCGACAGGTACTGCATCACGGTATCGCTCTCGTCACCCTCCCAGGCGAACCAGTACTGGCCGCCGGGGCCGTAGTCGAGGTCGAGCTCCGAATCGTAGCCGTCGTGCGGATGCGACATGCCGATGTGGTGGCCCACCTCATGGATGATCGTTCCCGTGAAGCCGAAGCCGAGGTCACGATACGCGTCGGCGCCGAACGCGAACACGAAGGTCTGCGTGCCGTCCACCCAGTTGTCGTCGGCAAATCCCAGCAGGCCGAACTCGGAGCCCATGCCTTCTTCCGTCGTATTGAAGTTGAAGACCGGAACCACGTAGTTGCGCTTGTTGTACTGCTGGCACGTACTGAGAAAGGTTGTCGTTGAAATAGCAGAACAGCTGCGCAAACGGATCGCCATACTCCGTCCAGCAATCTTCCGCCTCCGAGTTTCCCGTGAAGATCTCGAGGGCGTTTTTCGCGCCAGGATCGATCGGATCGACAGCGCGCAGCGATGTGCTCCAGCCGTAATACGGCTGAAAGTCCTGCCACCGATGGCCTTTGCAAACGCCGGATCTATGAAGTCCATCCCCTTACTCGCGGGATCGTCTTCGAACATCGTCATGTCCACGATTTTGCGTCCCAGCGGATCGGGGGCGGTGATGATCGGATCGTAGAGTGGCGACGTCGTGAACAGCAGGTTGATCGCGACGAACCGGGTGAGCAGTCCCATGTCGTGTCCCAGCTGATCGGGCGGACGATAGCCGCCGGGAGAATATTCCCAGATCGGCGGCATCCGGTAGTCCTCTTCGCCGTCTCCGTCGAGATCCTTGTCGTCCACCAACCAGTTCACCGTGTTCCATTCGGGCCCGGCGGAAAAGTCGTAGAACCATGCGCGGCTCGACGAGCCGCCCCATGAGGTGATGGCGCGCGACGCCTCTGTTGCCGAAATTGAACTGCGTGTCGGGGTCTGGATCGTCTTTTTTGGTGTAGACGTGAAAGCGGAAATCGTCACGGCCGTACCAGTTGATGAAGTAGATCGTGTATCCGGCGCGCCGCGGATGGGCGTGCTGCTCGAGCCAGCGCTCGACGCGTTCGGCCTCGATGTCGAGAACCGGTCCCGTGACATCGAGCACGTTGGTGTCCTGCGCGTTGTATCGAGCTGATACGCCGTCGGCTGGATTTCCGTCCCGATGCTGCCGAGATAGGAGAAAAATTGGTCGGTCAGATTGCGGGAGGCGCGCCGGAATCGAATATTCGAAGGAGTATCGCAGACCCATGTCGCGGCCCTGAAGGCCATAGAACTGCGGATAACGCACGATCGGTGAGTACGGGCCGGAAGCACGTCCGCAGATCGTCTCTGATTGACGTCCAGATCGTCGAAGCCGATCAAGACGATGTCAACGGGGACCTCGTGCTGGAACTGCACGAATTTGCCGGGTTCTAGTCCGCGGAAATCATGTGGCGAGGAGCTTGTCGAAGCTGCTCGGCGACGACTGACTATCGGCCGTGAGCGGAGTCGATGCGTGAACACAGATGACGCGAGCGCAAGCGCCGGAGTCCAGAAGCGGATGTTCATGAGGGCCTCCCGGCGAAGACCGTAACGCTACCTCCGCCGGGTGTCAACGCTCCGTTGCACGAATACGTGTCACGGCTTCTCTACACGTATGGTTTCGTACACGAGCACAATCCCCTCGGTGCGCAGCGCGCCGCCTGGGGCAGCCCCCGTGTACTTCGTCGGCCATGCGTTTTCGAAGTTCCATCGCGCGACCTCCGCACCGGCCTGGTTGTACATGACCAGCACGCAGCTCTTTCGCGCTGCTGCGACGTCACCGAGGATGACGAGCTCGTGCCAGGCCGCCAGCTGGGGGAAGTACGCGTACCCGCCTGCCAGGGCGACCGCCTGCGTGCCGCCCGTGGCAGCCGGATCGACGAGTGACTCGAAGCGCGAGAAGGCGGCAATCGGCACTCCGGCCATGGTGAGCACGAACCGGGCGGCGCCCGTTTGCGCCAGCGCGACGCTATTGCGGAGGCTTGCGGCGGCGATGACGGTGAAGACGATCAACAGTTTGCGCATGCTCTTTCCTCCTTACGATGAGTGTTCCGTCGTGGGGTATATCACATCCGCCGCCGTCGTCTGTCGCCTTGCTTGCCGCGCCAGACGATGTGATGATGGTCGGCCTGCCGGCAGTCCGGACAACGACGACGCGGAGGGTCACATGCAAATCAATCCGTATTTGAACTTCAATGGCAATTGCGAAGAGGCCTTCAACTTTTACGCCCGGTGTCTGGGCGGCAAGGTCGGGACGCTGTTCCGTTACGGCGGAACGCCGATGGCTGGCGACGTCCCTCCGGAGATGTCCGACAAGGTTATGCACGCGACGATGACGTTTGGCGATCAGGTACTGATGGGGGGCGACCCTCCGGGTCCATATGAGGCGCCAAAAGGCTTTTCGCTGGCGATCCATCTCACGAGCGAGAAGGAGGCCGAGCGCATCTTCAGCGAGCTGGCGGCGGGCGGTTCGATTGTGATGCCGCTGGAGAAGACGTTCTGGGCCGCGCGTTTCGGCATGCTCGTCGATCGGTTCGGTGTTCCCTGGATGATCAACTGCGAAGGGGTCACGCCATCGTAAGATAACCCCTCCCGCGCCCTGCGATTTTCGTATCATAGGAGCCAAAAGGGGGCACTCGTGACGGTGAAGCACCTTCGGTGGGTTGGTTCGATCGCCTGCGTGGGGTTGAGCGGCCTGTCTCTCGCGTTCATCGCCGCGCAAACGCCTGCCGCTACGGCCCGGCAAGCGAGCTCGCCCACGTCTGCGAGCCGGGTCGATTTTCAGCGGGAAATCCGCCCCCTCCTGTCGGACAACTGTTTTCAATGTCATGGCCCCGACGAATCGTCGCGCAAGGCGAACCTGCGCCTTGATCTTCGCGACGGCGCGCTGGCGCCGCGCCGCAACGGCGCTCCGATCGTGCCCGGAAGGCCCGGGGAGAGCCTGCTCTACACGAGAATCACCGAAGAAAATTCCGTCAGGAGGATGCCGCCGCTTTCGACGCATAAAACGCTCAGCGACGCGCAGAAGGACACGGTCAAGCGCTGGATTGAGCAGGGCGCCGAGTGGCCACAACATTGGGCGTTTGTCGCTCCCGTTCGTCCCCGTGTGCCCCCCGTCAAAAATGCGAAGTGGGCGCGGACGCCGATCGATCGATTTATCCTCGCGAGCCTCGAACGGGCGGGCCTCGCGCCGAATGGCGACGCGGATCGCCCCGCGCTCATTCGGCGTCTATCGCTCGACCTCACCGGACTCCCTCCAAGCGCCGAAGATGTCGCCGCGTTTGTCGGCGATACATCGCCGGATGCGTATGCGAAGGTCGTTGCGAAGTTCCTGGCGTCGCCGCACTATGGCGAGCACCGCGCGCGATATTGGCTCGACGCGGCGCGCTACGGCGATACCAACGGCCTGCACTACGACAACTACCGGGGCGGCATCTGGCCGTATCGCGATTGGGTGGTGAAGGCCTTCAACGGCAACATGCCTTTCGATCGTTTCACCGTCGAGCAACTCGCCGGCGACCTCTTGCCCACTCCCACGCTCGACCAGCTCATCGCCACCGGCTTCGTGCGAAGCAACACCACGACGAACGAAAACGGCGTCATCGAAGACGAAGTCCGCGTTCAGTACATCAAAGACCGCGCCGACACCGCCGGCACGGTGTTTCTCGGCCTGACCGTCGGCTGCGCAACCTGCCACGATCACAAATTCGATCCGATCCTGCAGAAGGATCACTACGCGCTCGAGGCCTTCTTCAACAACACAACCGAGCGCGTCATGGATCTGAACCGGCCCGATCCGCCGCCGCTCGCGATTGTGCCGGCCGACAGCGATCGCCCGCGCTGGCTGGAGCTCGAGACGTTCAGAAAATCTTTGAGAGCCAGTCTCTCGGCGGCGCGAAGCGGCGCCGAATCCAGGCTTCGAGGCCTGGCTGGCCACGAGAAATCGCCCGGTTGCCGATCCGTTCGGTGAGGCAGAGATCCTCAGTGTGTCGGCGGCGCCTGACGCGGTGCGCGTGCAGCGCAAGGGCACCGACGCAACGCAGCCGTTGGAGCCGGGTGTGGTCGTCGACGGCGTGTCTCCATGGACGGGTGTTTCCGCGCTGAAATTCGACGGCAAGTCTTCGGTGAAATTGCCCTCCCTCGAGCTCAGTGGCGCGGAACCCTTTTCAATGATGACGTGGCTTCACCTTCCAAAGATTGAGCTTCACCCGGGGCAGACAGGCGGCTCGCTGGCGTTGGTGATTGCCGGTCAAATGACCACCGGCGATTCCGAGCGCACACCGCCAGTGGCGCCGACGGGATGGGTTTTCGAGATCGATGAAGGAGTGCCGCGGCTCAGGTTGGTTGACGCTGACGGGAAAGTGATCCGCGCGCAGGCGCCGTACCACAAGCCGGTCAAAGCGGGTACCTGGAATCACCTCACCGTGACTTACGACGGAAGCAAAACCGAAAACGGGTATGCGTTTTACATGAACGGCACGAGGATGCCGATCGAGCGGGGCGCCTACGGTGGTCAGGACTCCTCAATTGCTCCGGAACTGAAAGGGGCGATTACCAACACGGCCGCTGTCACCGTTGGTGCTTCACGGAACAACGACAAAGGCATCGAGGGTTCCATCGCCGAGTTCCGCATCGTCAATCGTGTCATCAGCGAGGACGAAGCCCGCCTTGCCGCGATCTGGCCGCTCGTGGCCGCAAGCGCGTCGAAGGAGGCCGCCCAGTTAACGGTCTCGGAACGAGATGCGTTGAAGCTTCATTACCTGGCGCAACACGATGCCGGTTATCAGGAGCTGACGGCGGCCTTTACTCGAGCCAGCATCGAGCATCGCGAGATCGAACTGCGATCAAATACCGCGATGGTGCTCGAAGAGCGGACCGATTCGAAACCGGCGGCGCACTGCTGTTCCGGGGCATGTACGATCAGCCCCGCGAGCTTCTCGAGGCGGCAACGCCGTCGTTTCTGCCGCCAATGACCGCCGAAGCTGCCGCGAAATCGGCTGGGTCTCGCGCCGCTGGATCGTCGATCCGTCCAATCCGCTATTCGCGCGGGTCATCGTCAATCGGCTGTGGCAGGAGTTTTTTGGCGCTGGAATTGTCGAATCGGCCGACGACTTCGGCCTTCAGGGCCGCCCGCCATCACATCCCGAATTACTCGACTGGCTGGCTGTGGAGTTTCGCGAGTCCGGCTGGGACGTGAAGCGGCTGATTACGTTGATCGTGACGTCTTCGGCCTACCGTCAATCTGCCGTGGCGTCGCCGGAGAAGCTGAGCAGGGACCCGTCGAACGCATTGCTCGCCCGCGGCCCGAGATTCCGCCTCGATGGCGAAGTCCTGCGCGATGCGGCGCTTGCCGCAAGCGGCCTTCTCGTGACGAAGATGGGAGGCCCTCCGGTGAAGCCTTACCAGCCCGCGGGCATCTGGGAAGTGACGTCGATGGTTGCGAGCAACACAAGGAATTACAAGCAGGACACCGGTGAGTCGTTGTATCGCCGCAGTCTCTACACCCTCTGGAAACGACAGGCTCCACCGGCATCGATGGATATCTTCGACGGCCCGACGCGCGAAACGTGTGTCGTCCGCCGCGAACGGACGAACACACCAATGCAGGCGCTGGTGATGATGAACGATCCGCAGTTCGTCGAGGCGGCGCGGGTGCTCGCCCAGCACGCGATGCAGGCATCGAAGGGGGATGTCAATCGCGCCATCGATTTCATGACCGTTCGAGTGCTGGCGCGCACGTTCGTCAGTTCCGAGCGCCAGATCGTGCAGGCCGCATATCAAGACTTCCTGACGCACTATCGCGGCGACGCGCCTGCAGCGGAGAAGTTGCTTGCTGTGGGTGAGCGTCCTGTCGATCGCAATCTGCCTGCGTCCGAGTTGGCGGCTCTGACGATGGTCGCGAATCAACTGTTCAGTCTGGATGAAGCCTTGAACAAGTAGTCCATTATGCAGAAAGTAAAAAGTAAGAAGTAGAAAGTAAAAAGTAGAAAGTAGAAAGTAGAAAGTAAAGAACGTGGACGAAGAAGCAAGTCGTCGCAACCAAAGCCGAGCCGCCAAAGGCGGCGAAGGCACATGTCGGGGGGGGGCGGGCCCCGCGACAACTAGATAAAGATGACTGACAATTTCGCACAAGCCGTTCTCTACGAAACGCGGCGCCAGTTCTTCTCGCGCACTGCCCGCGGCCTCGGCGTCGCGGCGCTGTCGACGATGTTCGCGCGCGAGCTCGAGGCGGCGGGTCCCGCTCCCGATAAATATCTTGGCGGCCTGGCCGGCCTGCCTCACTTCGCCCCGAAAGCACGGCGAGCGGTCTACATGCACATGCTCGGTGGACCGCCGCAGCAGGACTTGTTCGATTACAAGCCCGGTCTTAAGGACTGGTACGACAAAGACCTTCCCGATTCGATACGCCAGGGACAGCGGCTGACCACGATGACGTCGGGGCAGACGAGGTTTCCGATTGCGCCATCGGTCTACAAGTTCGCCCAGCACGGTCAGAGCGGAGCGTGGGTGTCGGAACTGCTGCCCTACACCGCAAAGATGGTTGACGACATCGCGATCGTGAAATCTCTGCACACCGAGCAGATCAATCACGAGCCGGCGATCACCTACATGCAGACCGGATCGATGATCGGCGGCAGGCCGTGCATCGGATCGTGGCTCGCCTACGGCCTCGGCAACATGTCCGAAGACCTGCCGACCTTCATCGTGATGAATGCGGTACGCAGCAATACGCGCACGCCGATTCAGGCGATGTCGGCAAGGATGTGGAGCTCCGGATTCCTGCCGGCAAAATACGCGGGCGTGTCCCTGCGGGCGGGCACGGAGCCCGTGCTGTTCATCAACAATCCCGATGGTGTGTCTCCAGCCGTTCGCCGGCGGATGCTCGACGGGCTCAACGAGCTCAACACGCTGCAGCACGAGACCATCGGCGATCCCGAGACCCTGGCGCGCATCGCGCAGTATGAAATGGCGTATCGGATGCAGACGTCGGTGCCCGAGCTGACGGACCTCTCGACCGAGCCGGACTAGCACCTACGAGCTCTACGGCGAAGACGCTCGCAGGGCGGGAAGCTTTGCGCAATGCTGCGTAGCGGCGCGGCGGCTGCTCGAACGCGGCACGCGGTTCGTTCAGATCTGGCTCAATGGCTGGGACGTGCATTCGAATGCGACCGGGTTTCTGCCGAGCCAATGCAAGGATGTCGATCAGGCGTGTTACGGATTCGTCCAGGACTTGAAGCAGCGCGGCATGTTCGACGATACGCTCCTCGTCTGGGGCGGAGAATTCGGCCGCACCGTGTACTCGCAAGGAAGGCTCACGCCGACAAACTACGGACGGGACCACCATCCCCGATGTTTCACGATGTGGCTGGCAGGCGCCGGCGTGAAAGGGGGCGTCGTCTATGGTGAGACCGACGACTTCTCGTACAACATCGTCAAAGATCCCGTGCACGTAAGAGATTTGCAGGCGACTATCCTCAATCGGTTCGGCATCGACAACGAGCGATTTTCGTATCGATTCCAGGGGCTGGACGTCAGATTGACCGGCGTCGAAGAAGCGGAGGTCGTGAAGGGCATCCTCGCGTGAGCTCCTAGCCTTTGCCCCGACAGCTGTTCAGTAGGACACATCCATGCGCATCCGCCTGGTTCTCATTGGCGCACTTGCCTCGGCGACGATTGGTTTCGCACAGGCCCCGTCCGGGAATCCCGGCGGCGGCGCTGCCGGTCGAGGATCGAGTCCGCAAGGCGCGCCGCAACCCGTGATGGTTCCCGCACGAGGGTCGGCGTCGGTGCGGGTACCGACGTGGCGGCAGCTTCGCACGGCCGTCGGATCGCTGATGGAGTGGCAGGTCGGCGTGTCACTCGGTAGCTTCCGCGGCGACACGTTCATGGATGCGGCCCGCAAAGCCGAAGCACTCGACCTGGCGGTGTTCGAGGGGGACAGTGCGCAGAAGGTGAGCCTGCAGATTCCGAAGAACCTGGATTACCGGCTCGCGCCGGGCGAACGGAACGGCGTCCGTGAGCGGATGTTCGCGCTCAACGTGCGGATGCCGGTGTACTTGATGGAAGCCGTGAGTGAAGACGAGGCCATTCGGCCGAAGCAGTTCGAGTTCGCGAAAGCGCTGGGTGTCGAGACCATAGCCGTCGAACGGATTCCTCAGTCGCTGCCGGCGATCGAGAAGCTCGCCGATGAATACGGCGTCAACCTGGCCCTCAGCGGGCCCCCGAAGCTGCTGCTGGAAGCGTTCCAGGGGCGCGGCCGCGGATCCGGAGCCTATGCGGACCTGGGCAAGTGGGCCCAACAGGGCGTCGCTCCGGCTGAGGGCATTTCGCTGGTGGGCGACAGGCTGATGGCGATCAGGGTCGCCGACCGCAGCACATTTCCTGCGATCGTCAACGAGCTCAACCGGCGCTCGCTGAAGCCGGCGATCACCGTGGTCGCGAGCGGGTCGCCGGACGCAGCTGTTGATCTCCGGCAGTCGCTCGAAGCGTTCGAACGAGCTGTTCAGCCGATTGTGTCCGAGCGCGTAATGCAGCTCTCGCGAACCATTCCCATCAAAGGGGCCGATCGACTCACGCCGGAAGAGCGGGAGAGAGTCGCGGCAGCAACGCCGAAGACCGCCGCGGTCAAGCCGAAGGCCGCGCGCAGGCTGCTCGTCTACGACGCCAATATTGGATACGGCGGCGCAACGGCGGCCATCGCTCCATTCCTGCCGGCAACATGGCCATCGAACTCTTCGCCAAGGCGACCGGCGCATACGAGCCGGTGTTCAGCAACGACCTCGAAAATTTCAAATACGACCGCCTGCGGAAGTTCGACGCGGTGTTCCTGAACAACACCGTGGGCAGATCTTCGTCGATCCCGAAGTGCGGGCGGGCTTGGTGCGCTTCGTGCGCGAGGGTGGCGGCCTGGCGGCGTATCACGGCGCCACACACGTCTCGATGGACTGGCCCAAGTTCGCGCAGATGCTCGGCGCTGTCGAAGGGAGTCATCGGGAGCCGACGGAGATCGCGACGGTGAAGATTGATGACCCCGGCAGTCCCTTATGGTTCCCTTTGCCGGTCAGTCCTTCCAGCATCAGGACGAGTTCTACCGCTTCGTCGAGCCGCCGCTGTCGCGGGACACGGTTCGCGCGTTGATGAGCATCGACGTCGAGAAGACCGACCTGAACCAGGGCCGCGGCTGCGGACGCCCGTGCGTACGGCCCGATTCGGACTACGTGCTCAGCTGGATTAAGAGCCATGGCAAAGGGCGGGTGTTTTTTACGTCTTTGGGGCACACTCCTGCGTTTTTCGCGTCACCGAATCTGAGCGAGTTTTTCTTCAGGGGGATCCAGTTCGCGCTGGGCGATCTCGACGCAGATGCGAGGCCGAGCGCCAAGCGTGGTCGGCCATGAAACCTGTTCTGTTCTCCGTCGCAGCCGTGTCTCGCCCTGCAGCTGACGGTGTCCGGTGTGGCCCGTCCTTTAGACCTGACGCGACGTTCAAGGGGTCGACGCTGAACGGATGGCACGCCATCGGCGCCGCGCAGTGGCGAATGGAGAACGGCGAGATTCATCGGCTGGCCCAATCAGCCTGGCGGCGGGTGGCTCGTGCTCGACCGCTCGTTACAGGACGTCGGGTATTACGCATCTTTTCGATGCGCACCGGGCTGTACGACAGGCGTCCTGCTGCGCGCGGAAAAAACGGCGACCGGTATGAAGGGCATCTACGTTTCACTGACGAGCGGGAAAGTGGAGCCTTACCGCGTCACGCTCGATGCGCAAGGTCATTCCTCACGCGCGAAACGCTCCGCTATGGCGGCGGGCAAAATCGCATCGCGCCGCCGCCCGATGGAATCCGCCGGCCCCCGCGGCGGAGGCGACCGGCTCGCGGCGCTGCTCCGCGGTCGCGCTGCCCGCTGACGCCTCCTGAATACCCGCCTGCAGCGGGAGAGTGGAACGCAATCGAGATCTTCCTCGATGCGAACATCGTCCGTGCATTCCTGAACAACGCCCGCGAGAGGGAGCGGCGTCGCGGATCACGAGACCGGGAGTTTGGTCCTCTCGCCTCTATGCGGCGGCAGCGGAGAAGTTCGATTCAAGGACGTCGCGTACAAGGATCTGTCCATGCAGGTCGGCCGCCGGGGCAGATTCCAGCCGCTTCCGGATGCAGCGATTGAACGACATCTACTATTCGCGGGGCGCGGGGGCGACGGACATCAACCGCGACGGCGTCTCGACGTGATCGCGGGACCTCACGACTACTAGGGGCCGGACTACACAAGGCGCGAGAGATCTATATCCCGCGGACGATAAATCCGTCTGACGGCTACCCGAACGACGGGTGGATGCAGATCGTCCACGATTTCACCGGCGATGGCTGGGGCGATGCGCTGACCTCCAGCTTCGCTGTGAATTGCGGATGTTTCCTGTACGTCAATCCGAAAGGTGAATCGCGCCGCTGGGACCGCCACCACGTCGTCCGCGCGTAGCAGACCGAAATTCGCTTCTTCAGGACGTCGACGGCGACGGCAAACCGGAGCTCGTATACGGCGCAGAAGGACAGCTACGTTATGCGAAGCCCGATCCTGCAATCCACAGGTCCGTGATAGGTCCGGCAGGTTTCGGAAAGCGGCTCTGGTAACCGCAGGCATCGGCGCCGGCGACATCAACGGCGACGAGCGTGCCGACATAGTGAATTGCCACGGCTGGTGGGAACAGCCGCCGTCCGGGAGCCAGCAGGAGACGTGGGACTATCATCCCCAGGCTTTCGGTCGATAATCGCGCTTCCTGGGCGGCAGCGTGATGGCGGTGTACGATGTCAACGGAGACGGGCTCAACGATGTCGTCACCTGCCCGCAGCACACGGCTGGGGTCTGGCATGGTTCGCGCAGAAGCGGGAGCTAGGGAAAGATCTCATCACGCGGCACATGATCATGGACGACCACTCGACGAACAATGCCGGCAACGTAACGTTCTCGCAACCGCACGGTGCCAACTACGGCGACATCGACGGCGACGGCATCACGGACTTCTCGTCGGCAAACGGTACTGGTCGCACCGGGATAACTATCATGACCCCGACCCCTATGGTCCTCCGGTCCTCTATTGGTACAGGACGGTTCGCAATCCAAAAGCTCCGGGAGGAGCAGAGTTCGTCCCGGAGTTGATCCACAACCGTTCGGGAACCGGGTCGGACGTTTACCCGGTTAGCTTGAACAAGGACGGCCGCCTCGACGTCATCACGGCGACGCGGTTTGGGACGTTTACTTTTTTGGAATGCCCGTGAATAAAAAATAGAGCGGAGAGCAAAGAGCAGAGATAATTTTTTACTGGATGCGAGCCGTGGTCGTTGCCGTCATTTTGTGGTGTGTTTTCACGTCGCCGCTGGACGCTCAGCGGCGCGCCGAGCTGATGCGGCTGGTAAGCCGGACCGTGTCGGGCACAGTCACATCAGTAACCGACGGCGACAGCGTGCGCATACATCTGCGACGGCGCGTCACATACGATTCCAGTGAGACTCGAGGGTATCGACGCGCCGGAAACAGGAGAGCCTTCAGCAACCAGGCGCGGAACACGGCGAGAGTGTGCTGATGTTCGACAAGACGTCGAGGTGACGGCTCGTGACGTAGACAACTACGACAGGCTCGTGGCAGAGGGTCATCGTCGCAGGCAAGGATGCAGACCTCGAGCTGCTTGAGGCAGGGCTGGCGTGTACCGGCTCGCGCTTGGAGAACGATTCGGTGCTGGCGAAGGGGCAGCTCGACGCCAGGAAAGCTGGAAAGGGATTCTGGGCCGCTCGGACGGAGAAACCGCGGTGTGTGAAGTTCACGCGACCTCAGGTGCCGCAATGAGCAGGTGGTTGCTTCTTCGCCGCGTCTCTCGCGCTGGTAATCCCTACTGCCGCGTCCGCGCGCAGTTCGAATCGTACTGGTCTTCGGTCGGACCCGAACGTGAAGATCCGACGACCGCTGGGCGTTCACGCGCCCTGCGCTACCGCGGCAGCTCGACCTGGAATCACGATTACCCGCGCGCTGACCGCCACCTTATTCGCCTTCATCGTGTCGGAGATTTCAAAGGCGCGCGTGCACACCGACGGCAGCAATGTGCTCGACCTGGACGAGGATCCAGAGATCTTTCCGTCATCCTCTGGTTTACATGTCGGAGCCCGGATTCTGGCGGATGACCGACGAAGATGCGCAGAACCTGAGGCTGTACCTGCTCAAGGGCGGGCTGATTCTGTTCGACGACTTCGAGACCACGCAGTGGGACGACCTGGCCGTGCAGATGCGGCGTGTGCTTCCGGAGAATCACTGGATCGACATCGACGTGACGCATCCGGTGTTCCAGACATTCTTGGAATTGAAAAGAATCGATTATCCGCATCCGATGTACCCCGGGATGGTTCCCAATTTCCGCGCGCTGTTCGAGGAGAACGATGCGAAAGGGCGCATGCTGGCGCTGGCGAATCACAACAATGATCTTGCGGAATATTGGGAGTGGTCAGACCGCCAGCTTTATTCTTCGGGATGGATCCGACCGACGAGGCGTACCGGATTGGCGTGAACTACGTGATGTACCACGTTTTACGCATCGACCTAAATACAAGTTCGCCTTGACCGCTGGCATTTTGGGCAGTAGAACGTCGATCGTCCCGCTTGGTAGATACGGCGGATCGTGCCGCCGCATCCCCGCTTCAGGCATTTTTCCCTATCGCGTTCGTAGACGCGAAAGGCACCCGACCGATACGGTCGCTCCTGCCGCTGAATCGCACTGCGCAGCACGGCTTTAATAGCTTTCGTCAAGTCGGAACGCCGCCGGCCTGGGCAGACCTTATCTCGTTGGATGCGTCGACGCGCGGCGCGTCAGGAGCGAGTCCGGCGCGGTGCAGCGCCTCGCTCGCGTAGATGTTTCCCAGTCCCGGCGACATTGCGCTTAATCAGCAGGGCGACCTTGATCGCCGTCTTGCGATTGGCGAATGCGCGCGCCAGTTCATCACATCGAATGAGGCATTCTTGCGGCTCCACGGCCATCGACTTGAAAGCGCGATGTGGCCGTAGTATGGGGTGCGATGAGGTCCATCACGCCGAAGCGCCGCGGATCGTTGAACGTCACAATCGAACCGTTGGAGAGCTCGAAGACGACGTGATCGTGAGCGTCGGCCGGCGGGGCGTCTTGCGGGTCGGCGATGAGGGAACGAGCCCGTCATGCCGAGGTGGATGAGGAGCGTATCGCCGGAGGCCGAATCGAGGAGCAGGTATTTCCGCGGCGGCGCAGCGATTGGATGGTCTGTCCCTGAGCCGGGAGGCGAAGCCTTCTGGAAACGGAAGACGAAGATTCGGACGGCGAAGCAGCACGCGCGGGATCGTCTTGCCGCGCATCGCGCGTTCGAGCTGGCGGCGGA
>CAWKKU010000004.1:0-38902 GCA_963850295.1 Vicinamibacterales bacterium
ATGCAATGGAACTACAAAGACGAAACAGGATCAGGAGGTTAGAGCAGCGGCAAAGTGCGGCGAAGGCACACGAGACGAAGCACACTACGTCGAAATTTCTCCCAGGAGCTTTTCCGCAAATAACTCTCTCTCATGGCCTCCGTTATTTTCCTACCGTCCCATCCCCAACCGATACGCCAGCGCGGCGGCAGGCCTGCCTCCAGAATCTTCTTCTGTGCGATTTCGATCGGGATAGGCCACGCGATGGAGCGTGACGATTCCGGTCCATGTCCGCGATCGCGTAAGCGGCGCGCGCGTCGCCATCGCGTGGCTGTCCGACCGAGCCGGATTGACCAGATATTACGGCATCGATCGCGTGTCGAACTCCGGGTGTCCCTGGGGCGTTTCGATTTCGAGCCGCCGCTGCGAGTCCATCTGTCCCGCAGCGCGACGTGCGTGTGACCGAAGAGGCAGAGTGGCGCGCTCGCGACCGCGATCGACCGCGCCGCGTCCGAGGTCGGCGACGACGTACAGGTCTTCGTCGAGCGGCGAGCCGTGACAAATCTCGATGTCGTCGTCGACGATGACCGGTCCAGTCGGCAGAGCTCGCGCAGATAGTCGAGCGACGACGGCGTCAGCGCCTCCCGGGTCCAGTTTGCCGCCGCCCTCGCCATCGGGATTGAAGTCTCGGCGTCCTCGAGTCCGGCCGCCACTTTGTCGTGGTTGCCGCGCACTGAGGCGACCGGCTTGAGCGCCCGCACCCGCTCGACGACGGCGTTGGGATCGGCGCCATAGCCGACGAGATCGCCCAGCATCAGCACGGCGTCGTATTTCTGCGCGCCGGCGGCCGGAGCACCGCGTCGAGCGCCTCGAGGTTGCTGTGGATGTCGCTGAGGACCAGATAGCGCATCGCTATTCGAGCTGCTCGATGAGCTGATCGACCAGCTCTTCGGCGCGCGCGCGGGCGCGCATCGAGCCGCACCTGCGCCTGCTGATACGCGAGGCGGCGGCTCTCGTAGAGCAGCGCCATCTGCACGCGGTCGTTGGCGAGCGGGCGGCGGCCGTCGGCCGGGATTCTGTCAGCAGCTCCTCCAGCGGCACGTCGATCCAGACCGACACGCCGTCGGCATTGATGGCCGCGCGATTCTCCGGATCGACGAACGTGCCGCCGCCGGTCGCGATGACGGCATGGCGCTGCGGCAGCAGCGACCAGATGACCTGCCGCTCGACCGAGCGGAAATAGGGCTCTCCCTCGCGGGCGAAAATGTCGGCGACCGTGCGCCGCTCGCGCGCCTCGATGAGCAGCGTCCACGTCCTCGGCGCGCCAGCCGAGCCGCCGCGCCAGCGCCTGCGCCAGCGTCGTCTTGCCCGCCGCCATGAAACCGACGAGATAGATCTTGTCCGTCTTCAAGAGGCGGCGTCACTCGGAGAGCGATTCGAGCGTCGCGAAGAACTCGGGGTAGGAGATGGCGACCGAATCGGCGCCGCTGATGACAGACGGCGCCTCGGCGCCCAGAGCCGCAATGGCAAACGCCATGGCGAGCCGGTGGTCGCCGGCCGCGTCGGCCTGGCCGCCCCGAGCCGCCGCGCGCCCCGCAGGTGAAATCCGTCGGCGAATTCCTCGACATCGGCGCCCAGCGCCCGGAATCCCCGCACGAGCGCGCTGATGCGGTCGCTTTCCTTCACGCGCAGCTCGCCGGCGCCGGTCACGTGCAGGTCGCCGCCGTGGGCGGCCCAGGCGGCGAGCGCCGGAATTTCGTCGATCAGATATGGCACGTCTTCGGCTCCCAGCGTCAGCGGTCTGCGGCTGCCCGTAGCGAACCCGCACCGTCCCGACGGCTCGCCGCCCGCCTCGCGCTCGATGTGTTCGTCGACGGTCGCGCCGGCCTCGCCTCAGCACGCTCAGCAGCGCGGTGCGGGTCGGGATTGAGGCCGACGTTGTGGATCTCGACATCGGAGCCGGGAATCGCGGCGGCAGCGGCCAGCCAGAAGGCCGCGGACGAGATGTCGCCCGGGACGACGAACTCGCCGTCCGCGCAGCGCTTGGCCGCCGGCGAGCTCACGGTATTGCCGTCAACCGTGACCGTCGCCCCAAAAGCGCGCAGCGCGAGCTCGGTGTGGTTGCGCGTGGCCGCCGCTTCGTGCACGACGGTCGTGCCGTCGGCCTGCAGGCCCGCAAGCAGAACGGCGCTCTTGACCTGCGCGCTCGGCACCTCCGTGCGGTATCGGATGCCTTTCAACGCGCCGCCGTGAATCGTCAGCGGCGGCTTCTTGTCGTGCGACTCGATGCGCGCGCCCATCTGCTCGAGCGGCGTGATGACCCGGCCCATCGGCCGCTTGGTCAGCGACGCGTCGCCCTTGAGGACCGACGTGAAAGGATGGGCGGCCAGCACGCCCGACAGCAGCCGCATGGTCGTGCCGGAATTCTGCGCGTCGAGCGGCAGCGGCGGGCGGCAGAAGCCCGCGAAGGCCGCGGCCGGCGATCTCCACGGTCAAGCCCGCGCTCGGGCGAGCGGGTCCGGCGGATCTCGACGCCGGCGTCGCGTCAGGCAGTCGAGCGTCGCGGCGCAGTCGGCGCCCAGCGAGAACTGGTGAATGGTCGTGCGCCCAGTCGCCAGGGCGCCAAGCAGCGCGTAGCGATGCGAAATCGATTTGTCACCGGCGAGCCCGACCGTCCCTCTGACGCGACGAGCAGGCCTCACCGTCGTCGCGGCGATTGAAGCCATCGGGAGACTATACTACGTCCGATACGATGCCCCGCGGTTTCCAGGATGTGCATCTCGAAATCCACAGCACCATAGACGCGCTGGACCTGGTTCAGGCGGTCACCGAGCACATTGCGCGGCGGGTTGGCCTGGACGAAGAGTCGCTGCACTGGACGGCGCATGGCGGTGCGCGAGTCGGTGATCAACGCCATCATGCACGGCAACAAGAGCGACCCTGCGAAACGCGTCTTCATCGATTTCGCCGCCACGCCGGAGATCGAGCCGACCGAGCTTGATCGTGCGCGTGCGCGACCAGGGCGCCGGGTTCGATCCCGCTCGCTCAACGACCCGCTGACGCCGGAGAACGTGCTTCGAAGTCGAGCGGCCGCGGGATTTTTCTCATCAGACAATTCATGGACGACGTCTCGATTGAGCGCGGCGCCGAGGGCGGCATGGAGGTGCGGATGTTGAAGCACATCCGCGCGGGCTAGCATGACGACGAATCCCTGCTCCTGCGTCCACCGCGATCGAAGCGGTCATCAAGGCCGGCGAAATCCAGATGGGCTACATCGACAGCGGGTTCGAGGTGTCCCATAAGGGCACGATCGACCTGGTCACCGAAGCCGACGTCGCGGTCGAGACGATGTTCCGCAAGATGATCGCCGAGCGCTTCCCGGATCACACCATCCTCGCCGAGGAGTTCGGCGAGGACGCCGCGACGCGCGGCGCGTCCCATTGCTGGGTGTTCGATCCGATCGACGGCACGAACAACTACGCGCACGGTCTGCCGATTTTCTGCTCGTCGCTGGCGCTCGAGATCGACGGCAGAGGAGAGATCGGCGCCATCTACGATCCGACGCGGAAGGAGCTGTTCGTCGCCGAGCGGGGCGGCGGGGCGTTTCTGAACGGAGAGCCCGATTCGCGTATCCGACGCATCGACGCTGGTCGAATCGATGCTCGTGACCGGCTTTCCCTACGATATTCACACCGCATTCCCGAGATCGTCGGGCTGTTCGGCGAGTTCGTCGGCCGGGCTCGGGCCGTGCGGCGCCTCGGATCGGCCGCGCTCGACCTCTGCTACATCGCGTCAGGCCGGATGGATGGCTTCTGGGAGCAGGATCTCAAGCCCTGGGACATCGCCGCCGGCACGATCATCGTCGAGGAAGCCGGCGGCAGAGTGACTGATTTCGTCGGGCGAGCCGTTCTCCTCGCGGCGGCAGCAGCTGCTGGCGACCAACGGCAAGATCCATGACGACATGGTTGAGGATCACGGACAGCGTTCCTGAAATCTAGAAACTGAGAAGTCTGAAATCTAGACACTGACAAGATTTCACGTTTCGAGTTTCAGTTCTAGTTTTACTGCCTTGTCTGTACAGTGCCACGCCGCCGTCGGCGCAGACGCGCGTGAAGCCGGTGAGAAACTCCGATGATTCGCGCGTGCGCGCGGCGAGATGTCGCCGCCTTCGGCGCGCTCCTCGACAAGAATCCAGCCGACGTGGTCCTTCGGCAGCCGATCGCTTCGTGCCAGAACGGCAGGTTGCCTTCGTGCACGAAGTCGCGGATGTTGATGCCCTCGTGCGACAGCTCCTGCATGTAGTGGGCAAGGGATCCCATGCTGGCGAGGATGCGCTCGCCTCGATACTCGCGCATCAGGCACGCGGTGACGTTTCTGCGTCCGAGGCTGAACGGGACGATCCCATTGCGCCTCCTGCACCATCGGCGCGCTGCGCGTCCAGCGGCCGGACGGTTGCCACGATGCCAGACGGCCACGACGATCGCGGCAGCGTGCCGCCGCCAACCGCGCAGCAGGCCGATCGCAATGCCCACAAAGACCGATGACCCCTACCGCCGGCGCAATCATGTAGCGCATGCGAAACGGATGCCCTCGATAGAACGCATAGGCAGGCAGCACCATGAAGGCGGCCAGCGCCAGCACCACGAGTGAGGCCGCGCGCTCCGGCTTCGAGAGGCCGCGCCACAACAGCGCGATGACACCGGCAAGCGCGATCAGAACCAGCGGCGTGCCGGTCAGCATACGCATGCCATACACGACAGCCATGACGCGCCGTATAAGGGCGTCGCATAGGCGATGTTGTCGGGAACGAAGAAGCCGCCGGTGACAAACCATTCGCCGATCGTGAACCAGCTGTGAAAGAAGAAGCCGACGATCGCGAGCACGGGATAGATGGCGAGTTGCGCGGTGGACTTCAAGCGCATCCGGTATCGATCGCCCGGCGCGCCACAAGCGCGATCGCTGCCAGCGCCAGGACCGCGGCGGTGACGAACCATGCTTCGTAGCGCGTCAGGCACGCGGCAACGAGAATCCATCCCGCCTTCGCGCGTGCCCGGCTGCGCTACGCGCGACGGCGGCCGAGCCCGCTGTGCAGTCTCAACCTCGACCCAGTCGTACACGAAGCTGATCGCGAGCAGCGTCAGGCCGAAGAGCAGCGGCTCCGTCATCGGCGTCGATTGCAGATAGAGGACGTCGGGATCGGTCGCGAACATCGATGACGCTGAGCGCCGCTGCCGCGCGCGAGCCGGTGACTCGCAGCACGAGATGCGCGATCGGCGTAGCACGCGAGCGCAAACGACGAGCACGGAGATCGCGACCGCCGATGCGCCCGTGCGATAGAACGCATCGATCTGCACCGGGAGAAGGTTGAGCAGATGGGGAAGCGGAAGCCAGACGGCGCCGATTTGCGAGTACTCGGGCGTCAGGCTGTCGAGGACCCGGCGCGCCACGACGAGATGCGCCTTCGCATCGTAGTGGCTGAGCGTGAGTCCCTGCGATAGTAGAAGAGCGCCGCCGCGGTGCCGGCGACCAGGCCCAGCGCAGCGAGCACTTTTGGAAAACGATCGGTCACTTCGCGAATAGAATACTCGAACCGCTAGCCTGCATACGGCTGCGAATTACAGCATGGATTGAAGCCTTCGCCCTCAGCGTCGGCGCGCCGGGACTCTTCATCATCGCCTTCCTCGACTCCTCGTTTCTCTCGTTTCCCGAGGTCAACGATCTGCTTATCGTGCTCGCGGTCGTGAATCATCCCGAGCGGATGGTGCTGTACGCGACGATGGCCACGCTCGGCTCGATTGCCGGATGCCTGGCGCTCTATTTCGTCGGCCGCAAGGGCGGCGAAGCGCTGCTGCGCAAGCGCTTCAGCGGCGGCAACGTCGAGCGCGCCGTCGGAGTTGATGCGGAAGTACGGCGCCCTGGCGCTCATCGTGCCGGCCCTGCTGCCGCCGCCCGCGCCGTTCAAGATTTTCGTGCTCATGGGGGGAGTCGCGAACATTCCGCTGCCGACGTTCATCTGGGCCATCGCGCGTCGGCCGCGGCGTCCGCTATTTCGGCGAAGGTATTCTCGCCGTCATGTACGGCAAGCAGGCGCTCGACTACATTCACGAGAACGGCAAGACCGTCGGGCTGGCGCTCGGCGTTCTGGTGCTCGCCGGCGGTATCGGGTACTACGTCTGGAAGCGGCGGCGGAAACGGCGCCGGAGCGACGGATAAGTGCCTGTATAATGGCGACTTTCGATGAACCCTGAGCTCTCGGTCGTCATCCCCATCCGCAACGAATCGCCGAACATCGAAGCCCTCTACGTGGAGATCACGGAGGCGCTCGAGCGGTGGGGGCGGAGCTACGAAGTGCTCGCGATCGATGACGGCAGCACCGACGACAGCTTCGATCGCCTCGCGCGATGCCAGCAGCGCGATCCGCGCTGGCGCATCATCCGATTCCGCAGAAATTTCGGACAGACCGCGGCGTTCGCGGCGGGTTTCAGGTACGCGCGCGGCCGTGTGATCGCCACCTCGGACGGCGATCTGCAGAACGACCCGCGCGATCCTGCCCGACATGATCCGCCGCATCGAGGAAGGCTACGACATCGTCTGCGGCTGGCGGAAGGAGCGCAAGGACGCGTGGCTGACGCGCCGGCTGCCCTCGGGGATGGCCAACAGGCTGATCTCGTGGTCGACCGGCGTCAAGCTGCACGACTACGGATGCTCGCTCAAGGTGTTTCGATCGGAGGTCGTCAAGCCGATCAAGCTCTACGGCGAAATGCATCGATTTCTACCGGCGATCGCCAGCGAGATGGGCGTAAGATCGCCGAGGTCGTGGTGAATCATCGCGCGCGCAAGCACGGCGCATTCGAAGTACGGGCTCTCGCGGACGTTTCGCGTCATCCTGGATCTGCTGACGGTCAAGTTTCTGCTGAGCTACTCGACGCGTCCGCTGCAGATGTTCGGTCTTATCGGCGTGCCGATGGGCCTGCTGGGCTTCGCTCATTGCCGCCTATCTCTCATACGAGCGCCTGTTCGGCCACGAATCGATCGCCAACCGACCGCTGTTGCTGCTCGCGGTGCTGCTGATCTTCACCGGCATTCAGCTCGTCACCATGGGGCTGCTGGCGGAAATCATGTCGCGGACCTATCACGAGTCGCAGGACAAGCCCACCTACGTGATCAGGGAAGTGCGCGAGTCTTCGCAGGGGGAGGCGCGCCCGCATTCGCTGAGCGTCTAGTGGATTCCAGACAAGTGAACGTCGTGCTGTTCTCGGGCGGCCGCGGCTCGGGTGTGCTGTCGCAGCCAGCTCATCAGCCGCCCCGACGTCGCGCTGACGATCGCGATCAACGGTATGACGACGGGGCGTCGACCGGCGAAGTGCGGCGGTTTCTCGGAGACAGCCTCGGGCCCGTCGGACTTTCGCAAGAACGCCGCGCGGGTGGCGCGCGACCTTCGCTCATGCCCGGATGGCCTGATAGACGCGCTCGACGCGAGGCTGCCGAAACCCTGCTCGCGCGAGCAGGCGATGCAGGCCCTCGAGGCGCTGGCCGCGGCGGGCGGCCCACAGGTCCGCGCAGCGCATCGAGGCGGTGCGCAAGGAGCTGCAGTCGGGGCGACCGTTCGAGTTCTCGGACTGCGCGATCGGCAATCTCGTGTTTGCAGGTTCGTACCTGCTGCAGCGAGCGGCGGTTCAACGACGCGGTTGACGACTACTGCGCGTTGCTCGGGCTGCCTGCCGGGCTCGTCGAGAACGTGACCGACGGCACGAACGCGTTTCTCGTGGCGCTGGAAGTCGATCGGGGGATTCTCGTCAGCGAAGCCGAGATCGTCGATGCGAAGCAGCGAAACCGCATCTCGGAAGTGTTCCTCATCGACCGGCCCCTGTCAGAGGAGGACCGCGCACGCCTGGCGGCGATCTGTCGCGCGAACGAGTGCGTCCGCTGGCTCGAGGAGCGATCCAAAGCCGTTGCCGCTCAATCCGCGGCTTGCGCGATCGCATCGCGGCGGCAAATCTGATCATCTACGCGCCAGGCACGCAGCACTCGAGCCTGTTTCCGTCCTATCTGACAAAAGACCTGAGCCGCGCCATTGCGTCGAACCTGACCGCGATGAAGCTGCTCGTCACCAACATTCAGGCAGACGCCGAGATTTCCGGCAGCACGCGCCGTCGACATCGTCGAGCGGGCCGTCTACTACCTCAAGGAAAAGGGACGGCTGCCGCTGCCGGTGCCGAGCCTGATTACGCATTACATCATCAACGATCCGCGGGTCCCCGAGACGGACGACGGTCGCCGCGTACGTTCCGCTCGGCCGGCTCGAGACGCTCGAAGATCCCCGGCTCGTCCGCATCGGTCACTACGAAGACGGCGTGAGCGGCCGGCATGATGCGTCCAAGGTGCTGACGCCGTTCCTCGAACACCTTCCTGTCGCAGCGCCGCCGCCAGCGTGTCGCCATCTGGCTCTACGATGCGGCCTCGCTGAACAAGTTGAGCCAGTCGGTGCTGGAAATGCTGCGCGGAGGGATTCAGGACTCGGCGGTCGACGTCACGGTGTTCTATACGGCCGAGACCGATCTCGACGAAGTGTTCATGCAGCCGCTGCCGATCGCGCTGCGCAATTTGAAGCACGCGCGGCGAGCCGGCAGGCACGGCATTCAGGCTCGCGCTTGCAGAGCGGGAATTCGACTACGCCGTGCTGTTCGAATCGTCCGGCATGTATCGCGGCGAGGATGTGGCGGCCATCGTATCGCCACTGCTGACCGGACGGCTCGATGCCGTCTGGGGCAGCCGGCGCCTCTCGCTGAAGGATATCGAGGCCTCATATCGGCTTCGGTACAAGCACAACGCCGTGCTCGGGTCGATGAGCTACGTCGGAAGCCACATGCTGAGCGCGGCTTATCTCGTTCTGTTCGGCCGGTACATCTCCGACACGTTCTCCGGCGTTCGCGGCGGTTCGAGCGTCGTTCCTGACAGAAGCTGCCGGTGTCGCCGGACGACAAACTCGCGAATCAGTATCTGCTGTCGGCGCTTCTCGCGCGAGAAGGCCGATGTTCTCGAAACGCCCGTGCAGTTTCTCGCGCTGTCTCCCGAGCGCGTGCGCCGAACGACTCCGGTCGAAGGACTTCGTTCGCTGGCGCTCATTGCGTGGCAGCGGATCGACTCGAAGCAGGCAGCGGCCGGCGCCTGCCACCGGCCGCGGCCGATCTGAAAGTGTCGCGGCGTGCACAATCCTGACACCGTCCTAATCATTCCAGCTGCCGGCGCCGGCACCCGTCTTCAAAGCTCCACTCCAAAGGCGCTAACCCCGGTCAACGGCAGGGCGATGATCGATCATCTCTTCGACTTGTATCGGAGCGTCGGTCCGCCGTTTCGTGCTGGTCGTCCACCCCTCGTTCGAAGCGGCGGTGATGGACCACTGCAGGCGTGTCGCCCCGATCTCGAGGTGGACTACGCGACGCAGACGAGCCCACGGGGATGCTCGACGCAATCCTGCTGGCCGCCGATGCGGCACGTCGATTCAGAGCCGCGACCGGATCTGGATCACATGGTGCGATCAGGTCGGCGTGCACCGCGATACGATCGCGACCCTGCGCCGATCTCTCGAGCGAGCAGCCGACGGCGCATGTCGTCTTTCCGACGGCTCGCCAGCAACAACCCTTACATCCACTTCGATCGAGACGCCGAGAGGCCGCATCACCGCCATCCGCCAACGCCGCGAAGGGGATGCGATGCCGCCGGTCGGCGAAAGCGATATGGGGCTGTTCTCGCTGTCGCCGGAGGCTTACTTCAAGTGGCTGCCGCGGTTCGGAGCAGAAGCGGGACGTTCGTCGGCGACCCGCGAGCGCAATTTTCTGCCGTTCATGCCGTGGATGGCGCAGCACGGCCATCGTGTCGTGACGTTTCCGTGCACCAACGAAATGGAGGCGCTCGGCATCAACACGCCGGAGGATCGGCTGCGCATGGAGCAGTACCTTCGCGGAGCGGGATCGAACGTGAAGCGGCTGTCGATTGTCATTCCTGCCTACAACGAAGAGCGCTTCATCGGCACGCTGCTCGAACGGATTCGCGCAGTGGATCTGCGGCCTCACGGGTTCGAGAAGGAAATCATCGTCGTCGACGACTGTTCGAGAGATGGCACGGCCGAAGCGGTCGAGCGAATACCCGACGTGATTCTGTGCCGGCACGAGCGCAACAGCGGGCAAAGGCAGGGCGGTTCGGACAGGGATCGAGCGCGCCACCGGCGACTACGTGATGATTCAGGACGCCGATCTCGAATACGACCCGCAGGACTACGTGCCGATGGTGCGCGCGCTGCTGTCGGGCCGCGGGGATGTCGTGTACGGAAGCCGCTACACGCGCGGGCTCTTCGGCAGCAAGCATGCCGCAACAGTCGTGGCCCGCATATCTCGGCGGCCGCAGCCTCAGTATTGCGGCGCTGATCTGCACCGGGCGCTATCTCACCGATACCGTGACGGCGTTGAAGTTGTTTCCGCGGGCGCTGCTCAACGAGTTGAATCTGCAGACAACGGGGTTCGAGCTGGATCACGAAATGACGTCCAAGGTGCTCGCGCGCGGACGCCGGATCGTGGAGGTTCCGATTCGGTATTTTCCGCGCAGCCGCGAAGAAGGGAAGAAGATCGGCGCGAAGGACTGGGTCAGGGGGCTTCGGACGTTTTGGCGGTATCGTCGGGGATAAAGGCGATCCAGGCGCCCAGCAGCCGCCGATCCTTGCTGCGGCTTCGACTTCGGCCGGCACGAATCCGTCGGCAGCTGGTGATCGACAGTGGGATGAATGGACTCGCCGGCGTTCGAGGGCATCGGCAATCCTCTCGTCATGCCTGGAACAAGTTCGATGCGCTCGCGACCAGTCTCGCGTCGCCAGCGTCATGACGTTTGGCCTGCGCTCCGCTGTGAATCGCGAGCGACCAGGACTCGTCCTCGCGTGCGGTTTCAAGATCGTCATCCTCGCGGTGCTACGGCCCTCTGACCCAGAACCCCTCGCGCTCCGGATATGCATCGCCATCGTGGAAGAACACCGTGGCCGGACCAAAGTCGCGCCGAGACGCACGGTAGGGTGTCGAATCGACGGTGCTCGTCGACGACGCTCAGCGCTCTGAGCCGCAGCTCCGCAATCGTCCGCTCCACCGGACGCGACGCGCGAAATCCGACGAACTCCGCATCGAGCGGCACCCGGAAGCGGTGCTGTGAGAGCTGCCCGGCGTGAGCGGCAACGGCCACGTCTCGAGCGGTCGGCCCTCTCGTCCGATCTGCAGGCCCAGCGATGGCGTCCGGAACACGTTCCAGCCGACGTCGGAACCCTGATGAGCGAGCTCGTACTCGCCGGCCGGCAGCCGAAAGCGCGCATTCAGCACGACGCGCAGCGGCTGGCGGCTGCGCGTTGTCCCGGTACCGCCGAGAGGGAAAACAGCGGCGGCGAGCTCGCCGGGCTGCACCAGCGAGAGCGGGTCGTACTTCACGCGATCGGGACGCGCCACAGGATTGAATGTTTCCAGCATGCGGGAACAGCACGCGGCCCTCCGGATCGAACCGCCGGCCGCGTCGCATCGATCGGCAGAATGCGCGCTCGTCGACGCGACGGCGATGACCGCCAGAGCGATCGCGGTCGTCGACGCGAAGAGCGTGCCGGTCCCGCGTGAGCGATGGCGCTCTGCCGCAGAACAGCCAGCCGGCGATCGCGAAAGCCCGCCAGCCATAGCGCGGTCTGGATGACCGCCGCGGTCGGACACGCCGCCGACATAGCGTCGGCGCCTCGTCCACAGGCTGCCATGTCGGGGACATCCAGAAGAGAGCGAAGATGAGCCGTCTCCTTCCTGCGGAAGCGGCACCTGGCTGGCGTCGAGCGCGATGACGAGCACGTGACGCCGAGGCTCGACCAGCAGCAGCATCTGCATCCCCGCCTGAGCAAGTGACGGTCGTCAGCCCGCGCGTAAAGCCACGCAATAGGAGGCGCCAGGAGCGGTAACAGCAGAAGCAGCGTGCGGCCCGGCATCATCGAATCGCTCCACCAGGGGTCGAGCGAGCCGGCCAGAGCAATCGAGCATGAGCGCTCCGACGATCAACGCGCCTGAGAGCGTCGCGGAACGAGCGGTCGATCGCACATTGCCAGCGAGCCCGACGAACCCGAGCAGCAGAACAGGCGCGTAGGCAAAGATTCCGAACTCCTGATCGAACAGCAGGCCGGGCGCCGCCGGACGCCAATGCCGAGCGGCTGGCAGGCCGCGGATCGCGCTCGACATCGAGTCCATAAATCGCGCGCGGAGCAGAGCTGCGCCGGCTGTTGAGGACAAACGGAGCGCTCAAACACACCGCTGCCCAGGCGAAGGTCGCAGCAGCCTTCGAGGCGCTGCCACAGTGACCACACCCATATCAGCGCCGCAATGGCGGCCGCGATGATCAAGGGCGGCCAGCTTACTCCTCGTCCTTCGCTCAAGCGCGACAGTGACCAGCATACGACACCGAGGCTCACGAGCGCGATGGCGACCGACGCTGTAAACGGGCCCTTGCGAGACCGTCCGGCGGAGCAAGCTGTGGCGCCTTGACCAACAGACAGCCAGGCCACCTGACCCAGCACGATCACCCACACGAGCACACGCCCAGGCCCTGCGAGCAGCCGCAGCGCAGGAATCCAGTCGGCCAGCCATGGAAGGTAGGGAAGCGCGAGAAAACCGAGCGCGAACACCGGCGTAAGGATATTGGCAACCGCCGATTCCAGAGCGCACGGGTCGGAGCCTTTTCGCGATTCGTACCAGCCAGGCGATGCGGCAAACAGGAACGCCAGCACGATCAGGCCGGCGAGCTCGGAGAGCGCGGGCAGCATGGCGACACGTAGCGGCTGCTTCAGCTGTGCCGGCGACATCGAACGACGCGCGGCTCAGCCACAGCGCCACGCCGGCACACTGCCGCAGCACCGACGGTGCGATCGCAGGATGAGGAATGTGAGTGTCAGACTCACTCGCGTCGGGCCGAACACATCGGAAACCGACATAGAGATTGTGCCGGCCGCGGCGCGACAACGCCGCACGCTCCGAGACACGCAACATGGCGGGATGATGTTGTCCCATCCACCGCCTTTGACAGTCCGCAGGTCGTATCGCTCGCTGGACCGGCTCCGAATGCGTGCGTGGCGCGAAGTTCGCTCGCCGTCCATTCCCAGACGTTTCCCGCCATGTCGTGCAGACCGAACGCCATTGGGCGGGAACAAGCCGACCGGTGCGGTGAAGTCCCATTTTTCGGCCTGCAAGTTGTGCCTGGCGTTGGCCTGGCCGGTGAACGCGTTGCCCCATGGAAAGAGCGCCCGTCGAGTCCCCCGCGCGCGGCGTGTTCCCATTCTTCCTCGGTCGGCAATCGTCCGCCGGCCCATGCGCAAAACGCCTGGGCCTCGTCCCACGTCACGTTGACGACCGGATGGGTGTCGTCGGCGTACCACTCGGGCTGCCGGGGCATCTGCACGCGACGTGGCTGCGGCAAACGCGCGAAAATCACCGGCGGACACCTCGCGGTCCATCATCTGGAACGGCGCCGCGAATTCGTCTCGCGCACGCGTGGCTGTTCCGCGGTGCATCGCATCGCGTATCGTCGGGGACACAGCCCATCCAGGATTCGCCGGCGGGAATCGTCCGCCACACAATGCGGCGGCCGGTATCGGTGGCGCTGGGGCGTCGTCGGCGGCATGGGCGCCGCACCGGTCGCGCTGCGGCGGACGCCATCGAACACCGCCTCGATGTTGAGTTGGCCGTCTGCCGTAAACGTCAGCGGTGCGGCACCAGGCAGCAGGCGACCATTGACTCGCCAGCCCGAGAAACCGCTCACGATCGCTTCCTCGCAACCTCCACTGTCAATTCGAGATCGGGAAAGTACAGTCCCCGATAGCCGATCGCGACGCGTTCGCCGTCGATGATCAGCGGCAAATCCCGGCGGCGCCGTCAGCGAGACAGGCTGGCTTGGCGGCGTAGTTGAGCCACTGCTCGGTCGTCAGCCGGAAGAACGCGCGGCGGCGTCTCGAGAAACTCCTTGAGTCGTGACAGGTAGTCGAGGTTCGCGCACGCGAAGCTGGGTGGCTGTGTCGAGATAGTGCTGATATCGCTCCATCAGGAACGCGTCGGTCACTGATGGTTCAGGCCTTCTGAACCGACGCGCTTGAAGTACTCCCGATACTCGCGGATCTTCGGCAATGAGATGCGTCAGCAGATCACCGAGCGTGGTTCGGCGCGGTTGCGGCCGCGCCGTGCTTCGCCGACGCGCTCGAGCAGGTACTGATAGCTGTCGAGATTCCAGTCGCGAAAGCTCTGATCCATGTCCCAGTTCACCCAGAACCAGCCGCCCGGTCTCTTTCGTTTCGATCCAGAAATTGTCCCGGGCCCTGATACGCGTCGCGCGTCGCACGAGAACGCAACGGCAAGAAACCAGCGTGTCAGGTTCTCGATGTTGACGTGCTGCGACACGTTCTCCATCGTCAGCGGGCGGGTGGTGCGCACCCAATCCCAGAGCTTGTTCATTTCTTCCTGGCTGAGCAGGATGTCGTCGTAGCCCCAGTGCGCCGCGAAAAACCGCTCGTCAAAGCGCTCGGTCAGCACGAACGGCCCGTAGTATTCGCCGTTGACGAAAAAGCGGACCGGTTTGGTCTCGGGCGCGATGGCGCCCATCGCCCGGGCGATGTCATAGGCGAGCGGATTGACGAAATGCCAGTGGACGCCCCGCATCCGCCGCACGTCGTCGTGGACGACGAGGCGGCGGATCGGCTGGGCCTCCGGGCTGAACAACAGACCCAGGCGGCAACTCGCGCGGCCCGTACTTCCGCCGGAAGTACAGTCGGAAACCCGGGCGTGGCGCCACGATGCCGGCTGCTTCCGCCGTGAATGCGGACGCCGACGCCCGACGCGAACAGCAGCTTGCCGTCCTCGAAGTAGGAGACGCTGCCTTCGCGTTCCCATTCCTCGCCGTGCTTCATCTTGTTCGGCAAGAGGCCCGTCGCCGGGATCGTTCAGGTCGGCCTCGTCGAGGGTGAGCGACAGCACGGGAACGCCGCTGGCGATCTCGTTGGCCGGGCACCGCGCGCGAGCTGGGAGAGCGCTGCCGGGCTCCATTGCACGGCAAATCGCCAGAGGGGGAAGAGGTCGGCCGATTCGAGCTTCAGCGTGGCCACGCAAATCGCCGCGGTCGCGACGATGAGCAGCCACGAGGGATCCGCCGTGGCGTCCGGGCATCTACAGCGCGCCCGGGCGGTTGAAGAAGACGTTGTAGGTGGACGGGCCGGCGGCGGCGTCGAGCTCCGCCTGCAATCCGGCAAGCGCGCCGTCGGAGATTCCCTGGAAGTTGTACGACACGACGGTCTCGCGGTCGGTCTGCGAAACGCTTTCGAGCTTGGCCTTCGGCAACCGCTTGCGCAAGCAGCGCGGTGATGGCGGCCGGGATCGGCCGACGTTCCGTTGGCCGGCAGCGAGATGACGATCGTGCCGTCGGCGGCCGCTGCCGATGAAGCCGCGCGTGAACGCCTGCGCGAAACAGCGCGGCAAGCGCCACGACGAAGATGATGCCGACGAAGGCCAGCTTGAACGTGGCCGTCGCGATCGACATGGCGATGACCAGCATGATGAAGCCGATCTCCTCCGGTTCCTTGATTGGCGTGCGGAAGCGCACGATCGACAGCGCGCCGAGCAGGCCGAGCGACAGCGGCAGCGAAAACTGGATCGTCACGAAAATCGCCGTGATCGAAATGCCGAGCAGCGGAAACGCGCGATGCACCTGGCTGCCGGTGGCGCGGTTCGAGTAGAAGTGGACGTACAGATAGGAGATGAACAGCGAGGACAGCAGCGAGACGGCCATCAGCAGCAGAAATGCGAGCGGGCTGATCTGCGGGCCGGAGCCCTGGGTGATGCGCGCCGAGTAAGCTGTTCGAGTTGCTGCTGCATTCGATCGTGAGCAACAGACGCGACGCGTCATGTGCGCGTAGACGGCCAGAAATTTCGAAAACGACCGCTTGCGCGATCCGAGCCGCAGAAGCGGATGCAACGCACGCGGCAGCTCGTCGCTCGGCCCCTTTGACTTCGAGCACCGCAGTCCTCAGCGGCGACAGGTCGACCGCCGGCAGAATCGTCGGATTGACCGCGGCTGCGCGATATCCGAATCAAGGCTGATACGCGATCGGCTCGACCGGTTCGATGAATCGATCGCGGCGATAGCGAATGAGCATCATCGGCTGCCACGACACCGTGGCCGAGCACGCCGTGCTCCCGCAGGAGCCCGGAAAGCCGTGAAGCCGCGGATCCTGCAGGTCCCATCCGCGCGATCTCGTCGGCCGGGAAGGGCAGCTGCTCCCGCACCTTCGCGCGGCGCGTTCCCGTGCGAAACTTTGCTTCCACGAACGCGGGGCCAGTCACGTCACCTTCGCAGGATCGGAGTACCAGCGCACGCGAATTTTCCGCTTCAGGTAGTCGCTGTTGATTTTCTCGCTGAGCGAGATCAATCCCGGCGTGTCGTAGTAGATCGTCCAGACGACCGCCGCCGGGAACTCCGGATCGCGGCGGCAGATGCGATCGAGCCAGCTGCGCACGAGCGGCGCGCGCCCTTGCGGCAGTGTGAATTTCAGCTCGCGCTCATCGTCGCGCCGGGTTTCCCCGTGGTCGGGGCTCAAAGTCGCTTCGGGACTAAGCATCGAGTGCTGAAGTATACCAACTCAATTGGACCACTTGACGTCGCGCGTCTTCACCCCAAGCCGCCGGCCGGTCGCCTCGCGGCCGCCACGGCGGGTCGACACGCATCTCTATCCATCGCGCGCCCGACGGCCGCGGTTGGGCTTTTCAGCGTGACCCACGACTGATCGCTGCAGCGTCACCTTGTCGAGCACGCGATCACGGTCCACCAGCGTGACCGTCTGCGAGTTGGGGCGATCGATCGCACGGACACTTCAAACCACCCGGCGTCGGCGGGCACATCGAGGAACGCCTGCGGCATGCTCCAGCGGTACACGACACCCGAGCGGCTGCGATGCGTCTCGTAGAGGCCTCTGATGCGGGCGTCGGCGCTGGCGTTCGGTGAGTAGAGCGAGTCCACGAACGTCCAGTTGTTCCCGTCGAGCAGGCGCCCGTTGATTTCCATGACGTCGAGCGCATCGAAATAGGCCGCTTCCAGTCTTCGTGCTCCCAGTCGTACATCGCGAATGCGCGCGACCGCCGGCCTGCTCGTCGAGCTTCAGGGCAGGCATGCCCGGAAGTGCATGTGCCACGCCGACGGCGTCGAGGATGGTCGCGGGAATGTCGGTGATGGCGGTGGGCGCTAGGACAGGCGCACCGGTCCCCGGGCCTGCGGCGGCTTCACGACGAGGAGCGCCATCGACCGGGCCGCCAGCGTGGAAAGCGGCGCGGGCGGCAGCAGGCGGTTGTTCGCGAACTTCTGCGGCGTGAATCCAGACCGTGATCGGATGCGATCACGACCAGTGTGTTGTCGTAGACACCAATGTCGTTCAGACGGTCGAGGATCGCGGTGACGCGCTTGACGGCACATCGCGCCTGCGCTTTGTAACGCTCGCGGCTGACGCGCGCGATGCCCGTGAATTCACAGTCGGCCCCCACCGCAACCGGCAAGTGTGGGATGCCGACATGAATGAACTTGTAGAGCGGCTCGTCGGTGGCGGGCTTTAGCCGGCGCGAGAACTCGCCGAGCACTGCGGCGCCGTTGACCGGGTGGAGCCGCCGGCTCTTCGTGTCGCCCGGGCCGTATAGCGTTTGCAGCCGCCACTTGTCATCGTTGTAAATCTTCGACCGGAGCACGTGCGGAGCATGGCGGAACAACGACAGATCGGCGAGCTGCAGCGCCGCGAACCGCGTGTATTCGGAGTACGCGACATACGGCCGGGCATCCGGAAGAAGTTCGTCGCCGACCGGTTGTCGTACTGCATTTCCGTAACGCTGTCGACGCGATAACCACCGGCGCGCAGCGACTTGAAGAGGGATCCCTGCTCGAAATGGTCGCGAATGTACCTCTGCAGATTTCGTTCATTGCGGTAAACCGTACCCGTGAGCATCGCGGGAATGCTCACGATGGTCGATGGAAAAGCGCCGGCGTGATCGGCGAAAAACGTCGCGCCGGCCCAGCTGCGATCGAAGATCTGCCGGTTCTCCTCGAGAATCTCGTGGAACAACTCGGACTGAAATCCGTCGAGCACGATGTGTATGACGTTCTGCTTGCGCGACAGATCGAACATCGCCTCCGACGGCCCTCTCCACGACGATCGACCAGCGTCTGATTGACTGGCGGCAACGACTAACGTCACGCCCTGCAGGACGATCAACGTGGCGCTGGCGAACGGCGCAACGCGAATGATGTAGGGCGCGCCGATCACCGACAACAACGGAACGAGAACCCACAGCGCGATCTCGTAGGGGTTGCGCCACGACTCGATCGAAAAGTCGACGGCAGCGCCCGTAAACGCCCCGTAATCGGCGACGAGGAGGTTCGCCTGAATCCAGAGAACGAGGCCGATGCCGAAAAGAAGCGCGACGTACGCGCGACTGAGCTTCGAGGGCAGGACGACGCCGATCAGGATGAGCAGCGAGGCGGCAAGCGCTCCCGCCAGAAGCAGCGGCCGCACGAGCACCCAGAACGGCGCAGAGAACTCCGCTTCGTTGCCCGAGTAGATTGTGTGGGGACCGAACAGACAGAGTGGCAGGACGACGAAGAGAGCAGGAGCGACGACTGCTTTCAGGCGCTGCCGCCAGTGTCCATCTGTCATCGTGAGGTGCTTATCTTAGCAGCGTACGCAGGTGCCGGCTCGGCCAGACCACCGGAGGTCATCGTCATTTCCATGCCGTAACGGCGCGCGATCTCATCCGCGAACGCCTCGGCGATCCGGGTTTGTCCCTCAACGGTTGGATGCAGTCCGTCTTGCCCTATCAAGTGCATATTGGCTTCGAAGACCGAGAACAGATCGACAACCGGCAACTGGAACTCCGCCGCAAGGTCGAAAATGCGCCGATTGAGCGCCCGTATTCTGGACATCGAACCAGGGTGACGGTCATTCTCCCATTCGGTGGTCACGGGCATCACCGTAGCAAGAATCACGTCAACATGGCGGTCGCGTGCCGCGGTCACCATGCTTCGGAGGTTTTCCGCCTGCGCTGACGTGGACCGCATCCACACCGCATTGACACCTTCGAGAATGAGCACGACCTCCGGCTTTTCAGCGTCGAGTAGCGCTGGCAGCCGAGCGGCCCCTTGATCGAGACGTTCGCCGCTGATGCCTTGATTGGAGACGACAATCGTCTGGCCAACATAGCGCTGGGAAAGTATCCCTTCCAGCTTGCCTGGAAACGCATCGGGCAACGCCAGCGAGATCACCGGGACGAGCGAGACTTTCCCTTCCGCGATGCTGTCGCCAAAGGCAGTGAATTTCGTCTTACTGAGTGTCCGAGCGACGCGGACCGTGACCTTGAACTCGCACGAACCTTGCGCTCTGTCCGCATCGGTCCCTACACAGCGGACCGTCGTGTCGCCAATCGCAAACGTGCTGCCCGACCCGGGGCTGCACTCCACCGTATACGGTGGACGACCGCTCGTGGGGGTCGCGGCGTCGAAATGCACATCGGTGCCTTGCGGGCTGGTCGCCTCTCGGACCATCGGGAGTGGGCACGAGAGTTGAATCTCACCTGGTGGAGGCGGTGCGGGAGGCTGAATGGGATTCGCATTGCTCCCGCTGCACCCGGCTGAGGCAGCAAGCGTTAGGATGAAAGAAATGACGAGCGGTAGAAAGCGCATGCAGCAGTACGTAACAGTTCTTCTTATCGGCCTTCTTACGCTCGAAGCATCTGCCCTCACCCCCCGGGAGGGCCCCGTTCGTGCCGATGGGCACGCGGTCGCAGACGCAAAGGGAGCCTTTAACGCGCTTGGCGCCACCCTATTCTGGGGAGCCTGGGGCTACAAGTTCGATCGCCCCCGGCTCGAGCGAAATTTCGGGGTGCTGCGTGCCGCTGGTGTCGACTACGTGCGCGTCTCGGATCGGTCGGTGGCACCAGTTGGGAAGACAGGCAAACCGATCCGCGCTGGTCTGATTATGACGCAATTATCGCCGGGATGACAGATCTGGCCTACGACCGGTATGGCTTGCGGGTGCAATGGACGCTGTTTGGCGGGGCGCCGTTCACGCCGGCCGGCCCTGAGCGCGAGGCGTTGGTAGACCGTTTCGCCGCAATGGCACGGGGACGCGAGCACAAGCTGTTTGCCTTCGAAATCGCCAACGAAGCCAGGCAAAACGGGTTTCCCGGACCGGAGGGTACCGCGGAGCTGCGCCGCCTCGGCGCCAGGCTCGCGGAACGGACACCGGTACTCGTGGCGCTGAGCGCTCCATCCACAGGAGAGGCGTGTGCCGTATATGCAGGCGCGGGTGCCGACGCCATCACGATCCACTACCCGCGCGGATTCGGCAAAGAAGGTCCGGCCGCGCCACTCCAGCGTCCCTGGACGTTTCCCGGCGCGTATGACGCGAAATGCCGGGGACAGCTCCCGCCGCTCGTCTTCAACAACGAGCCGATCGGCCCCGAAGCTTCCGTACAGCAGGACGATTCGGCGTCGCGGATCGCGGCTGGCTACGTCATGACATTCCTGGCCGGCAACGCAAGCTACGTCCTTCACGCAGGTCCGGGAATCCGCGGCGGCGGAAAAGCCGATATCGAGGGACGGCTTCGGCGCCATGCCAACTACGACGAACTGCCGTCGTTCAAGGCGATCGAAGTGGCCCTCATGGCAGCAAAGCAATATCTGCCGGCTGGAGTTGCGAACTGGACCCGACACGAGCCCGATTCGGCGGCTGCGCCCCTTCACGGCTATCGCAGCCTGTACTCCGCATCATCGGGCACGGCGTTCGTCGCCGTCGCTGTTGGGCGTGGAAAAGAACGCCACCGTTCGCGCCAATCGCGCGGCGTCTTTGGAATTGCGCGACATGGCGACCGGCCGCGTTCTGAAGCGTGTCAACGTAAGCGTCGGTCAGCAGCTCCCGATTTCAGGGGCCACGGAAATCGTGATCATCGGGCGTAATACATGATGCGGGTCCCCGATCCGAGTGGCTCGCGCTTGACGATGGCGAAGCGCGCTCCGAGCTCGCGCTCGAACACCTGCTCGTCGTAGTCCGAATAGTGGTCGTCCTTGTTGCGCAGCAGCGTCATCACCATCGGGTCTTTCCGCGTAACGAATTCGATCACGAGATCGCCGCCGAGGTCGCGCAGCCATTGAACGAATTCGGCCATCGGGATATTGCCCCCGATGACGACGTGATGGATGAGCGCGAGGGCGAGCACCAGATCCGGCCGGCCGCGCTCGTCCACCCGTTTGCGCTCCATGTTGCGCCAGCCGAGATTCGGCGACGGATCGGTCACGTTGACGATTAACGGGAGGATGTTCGGCACCTTCTCCGACTTGAGCGCCTGGTAAAGCTTGTCGATCGCCAGGTGGTCGGCGTCCATGGCGACGACCGAGTTCGCATGCGCGGCGGCGATGCGTGAGAACACGCCGACGTTGCACCCGATGTCCCACGCCAGGTTCCACCGTCGCGAGCTGGCAACACCTTCGACGAACGCGCGTTTCTGCGCGGCATCCGACGCCTCGTAGTGGCCGCATTTCAGATAGTCGGACCATGTCGACTGCTTCGGCGTCCAGCGGAGCCCCGCCACGAGGGCGCGAAGGCGTTCGGCGTTGGCCTTGATGATCCGTTTGTCGAAGCCGGCCTTACTGAGGTCGGCGCGCACATCGCGTCTCGTGCTGTTATAGGCCTTCTGAGCCTTGGCTTGCAGATAGACGTGCGCGAGCACGCCACCGCGCAGATAGTCGCGCGCGCCAAGCATGTTGAGACACACCTCGGCATCCATGCCGTCGATGTTTCCGCGCATCCACGGCTGAAACGGTACGTCGCGATACGCCTGCACGAGAAGAGGGTAGAGGAACATCTGGCAAAACTGCCGGTATCCCACCCACGGCTCTCCCTCGGCGCGCTTGTAGAACGACGCCACGTCGACGAACACCGGCGCCGCGCCTTTCCATTGCAGGTTGTACGCGGACGCGTCTTTCAGGCCGATGCCTTCGTCCAGACCCGCCAGCACCAGGTCGAGCTGCAACAGCGCCGCATCCCTGAGCATCGCAAACGACCACTCGTAGGGATATGAGATGAAGGGCAGCTTCTCGTGCTCGAGTACGCCGGCCCATGACTGCTCCGAGGGAGCGAAGGAAAAGGACGATACATCCCGCTGGTCGGTGGCGACGATGCCGCCCCTGGTCGAAAACGTACGGTAGAAACGGGTGGCGGACAGCGCCTGCCATTCCTTGAGCGCTGTCTCGGTGAGGCCTCTGAAGATTTTGCCGTCGCGGTAGAAAACCCTGGCGGTTCGATCCCGGAACGATCCGGGTTCGAGCGCTATGTCACTCATTCGATTCCGTTTTTCCGGCGCTCGACGAGCGGAACATGTCCCGGAAGCGCTGCCAGCCGAGCTTCACGATGACCGCAGCACCGGCGACACCGCCCAGCAGAAGCTGTACGAGCATGCTGCCACTACCCGGATCGAGGTAGGCGTGAGTCCGGGTCTCAGAGAGCCAGACCAGATACAAGACGAGCAACACTGGTGTCTTTTTCATGACGTCTCCGTAAGATGCGTGTGGCATTTTAGCACTACTCGCGGCGTCCTCAGCGTCGAACTCTTTTCGGATGTGGGGTTTAAACGTATAATTACAAGAGCGTATGTGGCTGCTGCGGCTGGAGCCGTCCGTCATTTGAGATTTCGCGATTTACCGGGCGGTATCAGGGTAGTCATTCTGGCGGTGTTCACCGCGAGCTGTAGTACTCCCACAAATCCTGCACCCGTTGTCGATCTGGCCGTTCAATCGGTCAGTCCGAACAGCGGCCCCGCATCAGGCGGAACGCAAATCACCATCCGCGGCACTGGTTTCGCAACTGGAAGTACCGTGATGATAGGAGGCGCCGCAGCGACCGAAATCAGCGTCAGCGGCAGCGATGTCATTACCGCGCGGACGCCAGTCAGCTCGATCGCGGGTGCGGTAGACATCGCCGTGACGGCTAGCGGCCGTACGAGCACGCTCGCCGGCGGTTTCAGGTACGAGCCAACAGCTCCGAACACCGCGCCCGTCATTCGATCGATCACCGCGCAAGGTAGCCGTCCGAAACAGCCTGCCTCGTATGCGGACTATGGCGAGACCATTCAGGTATCGGTCGTCGTCGAGGACGCGGAGTTACCTGCGACGCAGCTCGGATATCAGTGGCGTGCGTGCGACGGATCATTCACGGGAACAGGGCCGCAAGTCACTTGGACGGCGCCGTTCGGGGGCTCGCTGCCGTCCGTCTGCAGGCTCGAAGTGATTGTCTCCGATGGCCCGCACGTGTTGACCACATCCGTGTCGGTTCGGGTGCACAACTCGGCCGCCGAAGTGGGGGGGCTCGCACTACAGTTTCTCAACGACTTCGCAGACAACACGATTCCCGCCGCGACGACGGTCCGCAACTTCCATGACGGGTGTCCTGGAAAGGCGAGCGAGCTCAGCGACGTAACGCACATTCGGAATACACGAATCATCAATTCGAAGAATTATGGAGAGGGAAGAGTAACTGTTGCGTTCGGCGGCTCCTGCAGCACGAAAGCTGCTGATGCATGCGTCCTGTACTGCCGTCGAATGGCAATTCGACCGTGACGGCGACACAACAAGTGGAGATCGCCAAAGGCACGAGCATCATTTCAGGTGTGTACAGGGACTCGAAGTGGTGGCTCTGCGACAGTCTGTGGGACGGGAATTCCAGCCTGGGTATCCGGTTCCTGCGCTAAACGTCCTTCGGCGCGTACTTCATTGCCCATCCGATTCGAGGTTGATGCGCTCCAGGATCAACTTCACGCCTCTGGTCACATAGAACCGGTATTCGAGATTTGTCGTCGGCCTTTCGAGGGTGAAGGACACTTCGCCCAGTAACTTCGGATCGGCCGGAAACTCACCGTAGAAGATGCTGCGCCTCGTGACGAGGCGATTCCCGTCCACCCATACGTCGACGAAGCCAAGCGGCTCTCCGACGCCCGCTCCCGTGGTTCCCGTCCACCGGACCCGGAACCGGCCGGCCTTGAGCGGAATGTTCGGGCCCATCTGCAGGTATCCTTCGCGGCCGCCCGAGGCCATTAACGTCCCCTCGCCGCGGGTATTACGAGTGCCAACGTCGGTCGTGAACCGGTCGTTGTCCGCGGGCACCGAAACGCGAACTGGACGGCGCTCCGTAACGAGCTGGTGAATGCGGCGATAACGTCCGAAATTCAGCTCCCACACGTCGCGCGCGCGCTGCAAGGTGAATATCGGGCCCGCGGTGACGTTCAGAAGCTTGTCGAAGTAGTCGTGCAGCAGCGGGTCGGCGATCAGGTTCTTTCGCTCGCGGCGGGACTCGACGTAACCGCCAGGCAGTTCCCGGAAAAAGTGACCGGCGTAGAACTCGAAGTACAAGCTCTCTGAAACCGGAAGCCTTGCAAGCAGCGGATCCGACAGGGCGTTCCGGTCGATCACGTATTTCGCCGGCCCTGCATTGAACCCGAAAAACCCGATGCTGCCTTGAGTCGAAACCTTCTCGGTGCCGTTTCTGAAGCTCGTCCCCTGCCGGTACCACAAGTGATCGGGCAGAGCCTTGAACGGCGCATAGAACAACACGTTCGTGAACTGGTGATAGTGACCGCGCTCGTCCTTGATGCCGTTCTGAAGCCTCCACGACCACGCGCCGTCTGGATAGTCCGCGCGCGTTTTGACGGGCGCGAGCGGGGCGACGACGTTGTACATGAGAAGCGCGGCGCCGAGCGCCAGGCCGGCCTCACGGTGCCGGATGACCCGCACCAGCACGAGTGCGGAGACGAGCAGCGGCATCGCGAAGAATCGCCCGCTCATGAAGTCTCCGCCAACCGAGACGGTATACATCACGTAGAGAAATGCCGACGCGCACGCGAAGAGCTCCGGCCAGCGGCGCAGACGGAAAGCAACCGCCCCTGCGAGCGCAACGATTCCGAGTGTCACCGGATCGAAGTTCACGCTGTTGGCGACGTACGCGATCCCCTGACGCAGCTGAATGCTCCGGGGAATGCCCGTCGCGACTTTTGCGTAGTACGTGTTTGGAAACGGAAAGCCGTAATACACGTACGAAAACAGCAGCCATAGGGCGACGGGCGACAACGCGATCGGCAAAATAATTCGCCAGGCGCAAACGGTAGACCGGCCAGGCGATCCACGCCAGATACGCGAGCGGAGCGACATACAGGAGGATTGAATCGCTGCGATTGAGGAACGCGAGCGACGCGAGGCCTCCGAAGGCAATCAGTCCCGGCGGCGTCAGCGCCGCTGGCTCGTGAGGGGTGGCGAAAAAACGCGTGTAGAAAAGGCACAACAGCAGGAAGCTGAGGGGGTATTCCAGGCCCGAAGAGGTGTAGTCGACGAACGCTTTCGAACTCAGGAGCAGGGCGAGAAACAGCGCGCTTCGCCACAGGTCGTCGAAAAACCTGACGACGACAGCCAGCGCTGCGACACAAAGCACGTAGGACAACGCCAGCGTCGTATAGAAGAGATCGGCAGTGACCGCGTAGACCGCACTTAACAGCAGCATCCACAATGGATGTGTGTACGCCTGCACGCGCTCATCGGGGTTGAAGGTGAGCCCGTAACCGTTGATGAAATTGTCGACCACCCGGAACGTGATGTAGGCGTCGTCGCCAATCCAGGAATTTGCGAGGAAGACGTAGGTGAAGATCACGAACAGCGAAGCGCGCAGCATCGTCTTTTCGGCGCTGTCGCTGCTTCGCATGACGCCTTCCGAGCGCGAAAAAGTGGAGAGACGATTGCGGAAAGTCGCTGATGCGGGGTTAGCCACTGGTACTCGATTGCGGGCGGCAATATACTATATCTCCGATCCGCGTGACTCGTAGGTCGGATGCTCGGTTTCGTTTCCAGCAACCAATGCCCGATAGATTTTATCAATGGTTTTCCGAACGGAAACTGACCGGTCCGGGTGCGTCGCGCCGTAAGCGCATCGAAGAATCGCGCCTTGGGCTGGTGATGCGTTATGCGACGCCGCCCGGCGAGCTCCTCGAGATTGGTCCCGGTCATGGCAGCCTGGCGAGGGCGGCAGTCGCGGCTGGATGGACGTATCGCGGCGTCGAAGCCAGCCGCGTGCTTGCTGAACAACTCACGCGCGAAGGGCTCGACATCGTCCATGCGTGGACCCCGCCAATCCCCGCCGAGGACGCAAGCGCCGACGTGGTCTACGCCGATCAGGTGCTGGAGCACATGTCGGGCATCGATGCCGCGCGTGAATTCGTCGCCGAAGCGCGCCGCATCCTGCGCCCGAAAGGCGTGCTGTTCGTGGTGGTGCCGGACTACCTCAAAGAGCGGCAATTCTTCTGGGACATCGACTACACGCACAACTTCATCACCACGGAGCGCCGCGTGCGGCAATTGTTGTACGACGGCGGATTCGATATCGCGCGCGTGGTGCGCAGCATCGGGGCAGCCACCGGACCCGCCCGCGACGCGCTGGCAGCGGGCGCCCTGCTCGCGAACCTGCCGGGACTGAATGCGTTGTCGCGCTACACCGGCACCGAGGACCTGCTGTTCCGGGTACGGAAGAATCTCTTCGAAACGCTCGCGTTCGTGGCCCGCAAAGCCGAATAAGTGCCGCTCTTCCTTTACTTTCCGGGCAAGCGCCTCTACAATTGAAGCAGTAAATGGCCCAGGTTTACGCCGCCAAGTACCTCGCAAAGGCCGCCCTCAGCGCTCCCCGGGATCTGATCAACGCCTACATTGCCAGCGTGCGTCCGATCCATCCCACGGTGCTGATTTTCCATTGCACCTGGGTGTGCGACGCGCAGTGCGAGATGTGCCACAACTGGAAGCGCGCCGACCGCAAACACGAGATGTCGCTCGCCGACATCGACCGCGTGTTTTCGTCGGGTCTGTGGAAGAACATCGAGACGGCGAACGTCTCGGGTGGAGAGCCGACGACCCGCAACGACCTCGTCGAGCTCTGCGAGGTGATGCTGAATCGGCTGCCGCGCCTCCGCAAGTTCGGCATCAATACGACAGGCCTCACCCCGCACCGCGCCATCCCGATGCTCACGAAGATCGTCGAGATGTGCAACAAGCGGGGAGTCATCTTCAGCACGCGCGTGTCGATCGACGGCGTCGGCGACATGCACAACGACGTGCGTCATGTGAAGAACGGCTTCAACAAGGCGAACGAGACCATCCGCGCGATGCGCGAGCTGCAGAAGAAGTTCAGCTTCAACTTCGGCATCTCGACGACCATCTTTTCGCAGAATCTCGACGACGCCGAAAACATCCTCGCATGGGCGCGCAAAGAGAAGCTCGACATCGTGTTCAACATGGTGCGCTTCACCGACGCGATGCTCGGCAACTCAGACCTGTCGGACACCTGCCGGCCGCTCGGCCCGAAGGAAGAGCAGATGCGCCAGTTCTTCCTGGATCGCGTCCGCATGGACCCGCTGCTCGACGGTCAGAACTACATCTATCTGCATTACGCCGACATGATCGCCAACGGCTATCACAGGCTCAGCCCGTGCCCGTTTCAGACGCAGGGCATCATGCTGAATCCCGACGGCGGGATGTTCTTCTGCGAGAACAGTGATGTGGTCGGCAACGTGCTGACCGAGGATGCCGAAGCGCTCTACTTCAAGGCGGCGAGCCAGGACCATCGCAACTGGGTGAAGGAAAAGAAGTGCCCGTCCTGTCTGAGCCCGTGCCAGATGAACGTCGCGGCCGTGAAGCAGGTGGCGCCGTACGTGAAATTTCTCGTGCGCGCGTCAGCAGAGAAGCGGAAACACCGCGCGAAAGCCGCCGCGCCCGCACCCGTCGCGTAGCGCGTCCGGCTGAAGCGGACATACGAACGCAAAACGAAACGACGCAGAGAGCACAGAGCTCACAGAGAAAGAAAAGAATTTTTTCTCTGTGTTCTCTGTGTTCTCTGTGGTTAATCGTTCATCTCGCCGGTGTCTCTCCCCGAGCATATACAACACCCCTCCAGGCAGATTTCCCACAACCGCAATCGCCAGGAACAACACCGATAGCGCAAATGACTGCGCGCCCGGGATGCCGGCTCGTCCGAAGAGCCACACGAATCCCGCCTGGGCGGTTCCGACTCCGCTGATGGTGATCGGCATCAAGACGATGAGCAGAATTATCGGGACCAGCGCGAAATAGACCGCGAGCGGCAGGATGAGCCCGAGCGCGAGACCAAGATAGTACGGTCTGCAGCACTCTCAGCGCCTGCACCGCAACGGAGCAGACCAGGACGTTGGCGAGCTCGCCACGGAATGCCGCGTACCTCTGAATCGCCGCGACCAGGCGATGCGCGGGCTGTTGCCCGCGGGGGAGCCGCGCAATGACGGCGCCCAGGGCAGCGGCCACTCGAGGGCTGAAGACGACAGCAAGAGCGAGGGCGCATGCCGCGGTCAAGAACGCCAGCGCCGGAAAGATGATGCGGACGTCGATAAACCCTCTCGCCAGCGCGGATCCGGCCGCGGCAACCAGCAGAATCGACATCACGCCGAGCAGGCGGTCCATCAGCACCGACGCGAGAGCGTCGGCTCCCCCGACTCCCTGACGCGACAACCCATACGCGCGCAAGGCATCTCCGCCAACGCTGGCCGGCAGAAACGTCCCGAGAAAGGTGCTGACAAGAAACACACGCAGCAGCACGGCGAAACGCGGCCGGTGGGCCGGATCGAGAGGGGAGAGCAGCGTCAGCCACCGATAGGCCATCAACGCCCGGTCCACGAAGACGAGCGCGCAGGCGATCGCGATGAACGTCGGATTGGCCTGGCGTCCGGCGGCGAGGATCGCGGCGGGATCGCTCTGCCAGAGCAGAAACGCCGTCAAGCCCACCGCGACGAGGATGCGGAGGGCTCTGGCGACGGACGCTTCAGCATCGGCACGCGGAATGTGCCGTCGTGGTATTTTGCGCGCGCGTGCTTGCATCTGCTTCGGTCGTCGCCATCGCACGGGCATCGTAGCCGTGATCATCGCCGGGCCGTGGGCACTGGCGTATATCGCGCTTTACGTCCTGGCAACGGTGCCCGGATGGCCGCTGGGATGGGCGTTGTTCGGACGCTCGCATCCGGCGGCGTGGATCAGCCGGAGCGCTGCTCGGCTACGCGCTCACGTGCCTCGCGTTCTGGGCCGTGCTGGCTCTCGGAATGACGTCGGCGCTCGCATTTCGTGCTGCATGGGCAGTGACGACGGCGTGTCGACGTGGGCTCATCGCACGACGTCAGGACGCCGCTGCGTCGTGCTGCCCGCGTGGAGCCGACGCGAAGCGCGAGTCCTCGTCCTGTTGCTTTTCATCGTTCCCGCCGTGTTCGTGTTTCCATACAAAAATCTCGGGCGCGGGACGCGAAGGCAATCGTCTCTATCGCGCGTATTTCACCGCCGATTTCATCTGGCACACCGCGTTGACGGCCGAGCTCACGAAGTACCAGATGCCGCCGATCAACCCGTATCTCGGCGACCGCACGATCCAGTACTACTGGACGTATTTTCTCTTCCCTGCCGTGATTGCGGAGGAAGGACCGCGGCACTCGCACGATATCGAATCCGTCGTTGAAGGTGAACGCACTCCTGCTCGGGCGTGCTGTTTCTTGGAGCGCTTATCGTGGCGACATGGGCGCGTCGTTCTCGGCGGCCGGGACCGCGTTCGCGATTGCTGTGGCCGTCCTCGCCGCGAGCGCAGAAGGCATTTACGCGATATGGGATCTACTTTCGCGCGGCCGATCTCTCGCCGAGCTGAACGACCTGAACATCGACGCCATCAGTTCATGGGAGTTCAGCGGGCTCCGTGTCGACAGTCTCGTGCGATCGATGTGGTACAACCCCCAACATTCGATCTCGGCGGCGCTCTGGCTCCTCGCGATGCCGGTGGCGGTGCCTTGCGGGTGTCGCGGCGCCCGTCGGCGCCATCGCCCTTGCGGGTCTGGCGCTGGCGCTTATCGACCACATTCAATCCGCTCGTCGGCGGGCTCTTCTCCCTCATTTACGGAGCGGTCATCTTGGCGGACTCACTGCGGAGCCGTCCAGGTGCGTGCCGCTTCTGCGCCACGCGATCGCCGCTGTGCTGGTGGCGCAGGCCGTCGTCTGGTGCGTCGCGAACGACATGGTCGAAGGCGCCGCAGGCGTCGTTCTCTACGGCTTCGGCGGGCTACGCGCGCAACTCGCCGGTGAGCAACGATTGGCTCTATCGCTCGGGCCGCTGCTCATGCCGGCCGTGCTTGGCACTGTGGCCGCCTCGTCAAGGCTGCCGAGCGCACGCCTTGGCCCTGCGGTCGCGGGCACTGATACTCGGCCTGCTCGTTTTCTATCTCGTACAGGCTTTCGGTCGAGGGCTCCTATATCGGATTTCGGGCCGGTCAGATCCTTCAGGTTGCGCTGCCGGGGCTCGCAGCTCATGTTTTCGCTCGGCTGCCTACGTGGCAGCTGCAGCCGCGAACGGCCGCTGGCCGCAGGTGCTGCTCGATCGCGATCGGCCTGCCGACGACGGTGATCGACACCTTCAACGCCCAGGACATCAGCAACCGCGAGATGGGACCGGGATTCCGCTGGACGATCTCGCTGACGCCTGAAGAGCAGGAAGCCTTTCTCTGGATTCGCAGAGAGACGCCCCGTTGAAGCGATCGTTCAGATGGATCCGGTCGCGCATGGTCGCGAAACGTGGAGTCTGATTCCGACGTTCGCCTGGCGGAGGGTGGCCGGCGGCCAGGCCGATCTCACTCATGAACATTCCGGACTACGAGAATCCGCTCGCAGCAGGCGCATACAATCTACGCAGGAGGCGAGGCCGGCCGCGGCTGCTCAGAACCGCCCGCCAACTCGGCATTTCGTACGTGTTCGTCGGTCGGGACAGAAGAACGAGTCCGACCCGCGATGAGGCATTGGCGAAATTCGATCGGCAGACCGGACCTCTTTCAGGCGCGTGTTTTCGAACTCACGGCACGCGGATCTACGAAATCGTGTCTGCGCTTTTTTTTTTTTTTTTTTTTTTAAAAAAAAAGGATGTCGTGGTAATTTTTGCGGTCGCGTGCTTGTTCCTGTTTCCATCGTCGCCATCTGGACCGCATCGTTGCCGCAATCATCGCCGGACCCTGGGCGCGGGCCTACATTCCGCTTTACGTTCTTGCGACTGTGCCCGGTTGGCCTCCTGGGCCGGGCGTTGTTCGGGCAGCACGCACCTGCCGCGTGGGTTGCCGGAGCCGCTCGGTTATGCGCTCACGTGCCTCGCGCTCTGGGCGGTGCTCGCGGCGCCTTCCGTCAGCGGTGACCTTCGCTGCTGGCGTGGGCTGTCACCTCGGTCCCGACATTGTTGGCGGTCGCACCTTGGAAAGACGTCGAGCGGTAGGCCGTGCCTAGAGCTGCCCGCGTGGAGTCCTCGCGAGGCACGCATTCTCGTCCTGTTGCTGCTAATCGTCCCGGCGGTCTTCCTGTTTCCATACAAAAACCTCGGAAGCTTCGACGCGGAAGGCAATCGTCTGTATCGCGCGTATTTCACCGCCGATTTCATCTGGCACACCGCGCTGACGGCAGAGCTGGCGAAATACCAGATGCCCCCGGTCAATCCGTATCTCGGCGACCGCACCATTCAGTATTACTGGACGTACTTCCTCGTCCCTGCCGTAATCGCGCAGGAAGGACCGGGCAACCTTGCCGACATCGAATCGTCGCTGAAGGTGAATGCGCTCCTCTCAGGCGTGTTGTTCTTGGAGCGATCGTCGCGGCAGCGTGGGCGGCGTCGTTCTCAGCGGTGGGTACGGCTTTCGCGGTTGCTGTTGCCGTCCTCGCCGCAAGCGCAGAAGGCATCTACGCGATATGGGATCTGTTTCCCGCGGCAGATCTCTCGCGGGGCTCACGGACCTAAACATCGATGCCATGAGCGCATGGGAGTTCAGCGGGCTGCGTGTCGACAGCCTGGTTCGATCGATGTGGCACAACCCTCAGCATTCGATGTCTGCCGCGCTGGGCCTCCTCGCGATGCCGGTGGCGGGTCTTGGCGGGTGTCGCAGCACCCATCGGCGGCATCGCCCTGGCTGGGCTGGCGCTGGCGCTTTCGACGACGTTCAATCCGTTCATCGGAGGGTTGTTTTCGCTCGTCTACGGCGCTGTGATCGTGGCCGACGCGATGCGCAGCGACGAATCGCGGCGCTGCTCCGGCACATGGCGGCGGCGCTCGCAGGCCTCGCCGTTGCGTGGTGTGTGGGGAACGACATGGTCGAAGGCGCCTCGGGTGTCGTGCTCTACGGTCTCGGCGGTTACGCCCGTAACGCGCCGGTCGCGACACTGGTGGTGTCGCTCGGGCCGCTCCTCCTTCCCGCGGCTCTCGGCATCTGGCCGCCATGGAAGATTCCGCGGCGTGCCTGGCCTGCGCTCGCAGGTACCGTGCTCGGCCTAGCTGGTCTTTTATCTCGTGCGCCTATCGGTGGAAGGGTCTTATATCGGTTTCCGCGCGGGTCAGCTGCTGCAGCTAGCGATGCCGGGACTCGCGGCCATCTGTTTTCGGCGCGCCTATGGGCCGGAAGCAGGCCCTCCCGCGCCACTGCGTGGCGTTATGCGCGCTGCTCGTCGCCATCGGCCTGCCGACGACGCTCATCGACTCGTATAACGCACAGGATATGACGAACCGCCGGATGGGGCCCGGATTCCACTGGACCATTGCCCTCACGCCCGACGAGCAGGAAGCGCACGCCTGGATACGGCGGGAGACGCCGCGAGACGCCATCGTCCAGATGGACCCGATCGCTCACGGTCGCGAAACATGGAGCCAGCTTCCGACGTTCGCGTGGCGCCGCATGGCGGCTGCGCGCCCGATATCTCTGATGAATATTCCTGAATACGCGGAGCGGTCGCGAAGAGCTCACCGGATTTACGCCGATCGGAACCCGGCCGCAGCTGCGAAGCTCGCGGGCGAGCTGGGCATCGATTACATCTTCGTCGGACCGGCAGAGCAGAAGGGGAACCCCTGCGGCGTCGCTGGAGAAATTCGACAAGCGGCCCGACCTCTTCAAGCCGGTCTTCGCGAACGAGGAACCCGGATCTACGAGTCGGGCCGTGACCGTTGGGTCGTTCTCGGCGTGACCGAACGTTGCGGCTCGCGAACCGCACTTCGGACAGCTGGTCGACGGGCTTGCGTGCGATTGAACAGCGAGAGCGAATCCGGCTGCCAGGGTCGCTGTCGGGCGAATAGAGCCACTGTTCGCCGCACGACAGACAGGTGACAACCAGCTCCGTCACGCGGGTATCAGCTGAGATGCGGCGCCCAGCGACCACGCCACCCGCACACGCACGCCACGAGCACCGATAAACAGCACAAAGGCCATTTGTGAGAGCCAGACGGGCATAATCGCTTCCTGCTACAAACGGAGACTCAGTCCAGCGCGTTACCGAGCGTCGCCGGCCGCGGCTTGTCGCTAATCCATAGATGGCGGTACGTTGCGCCCGGAAATGTTCCGTCTTCTGTGCCGCTCGCGGCCTGATTGGAGCCGAGCCACGCAAATCCCGGACGATACGATCCGCCCGACGACCCCTCGCCGCGGTCGTAAATGACGTTGCCGTTTACTCCGCCGTCGGCAACCACGAGCCGGAAATCGCCCGCCCACGTGGCCTTCCAGAAGTAGATGCGCGACGGATCGAGGAACATGACCGACGCATCACGCGCCCTGCGGTCCGGTTCGAGGATCCGGCTCTGGCTTCCGAACACCGCCTTGTACGCAAATCGCGTTGGGCGGATTCCCGTCGATGCCGCGATACATCGTGCTCATTCCCATGTTGCTGAAGCTGATATCTCCGGCGTGTCGTTCATCGAGAAAATCTTGAGCTTGTGGTTCGGGCCGTCCGGTCTCAGTCCTTCCACCTCGACGGAAAACTCCCCGCTCGAGAGCACTTGCTGCAGCTGATATTGCACGTAGGACCGTTCAGTATCCAGCCGGAGGCCTTTCCCGGGATCCACGTGTGCGCCCGCGAATCGCAACGAATGTCTCCAGTGAATGAGCGGGTCGCCAACTCTCCGGCGCGGTTGTAGCCGACGAGCTTCGTTTTGAACATGGCCGCGTCTGACCACGTCGACGATGACGTGCCTTGAACGACGCGTGCTCGCCAATACATCCGGGTGGCCGGCTGCAGATCTGACTGGACGGTGAAAGTGGTACGGCCGTCCGAACCCTCAGGCACGCCGGTCTGATTCACGGCCACAAGAAACGTGCTGGTGAGCGACGAGCCGATCGAGAAGTCGGTGCGATCCGACACCTGAAATCATACGTTCGACTTCCGCCCTGCTGCGAGGACGTGGCGTTCTGCACCGTCAGCGTCGGCCGCAGCGTCGAAAGCTGATCGCCGTTCACGGGCGAAACCACCAACGGCACCGACAGCGTGACGCTTCCGCCGGGCGTCGTAGGCGATCGGGTCCAACCGGAATTTGGGTCGTTCCACCGGTACCGCTGCCGCAAGCCGCGATGGACCATATACCCGAGAACCAACCCAGAGAGAAAAAGCGGAAGTCGCATATACAAGCTCGTTATTTTAGTAACAATAACAAAACGGTCAATTTATTTATAAAAAGTCGTCGACACGAGAAGCTAAAATCTGCTGATGACCATCGGCGTCAAGCGCTCGGACGACCCAACAAATACGGCCGGCCCTGCGCGGGCCGTCACCGGTGACATTGCCCGAAGACGCCCTCGATCGCCTCGCGTGCTATTCACGCGGACGTCGGCTCGGCGATCGTGCAATCTCGGTCGAACGGAAGACGCGAGCCGTCTCGCTGAGCCGATCGCGGGCGACAGAGATTTCCCGCTACGGCAAACACGCGGTCTCATCGTAGTCCTCCAAGCCCCACGTTGAAGCGGTTCCGCGGCGTCCAGCTTGTACCGGTGGGCAACGGCAGCGCGTTGATCTCCCTCGACCCGTCGACGTCCATCGTCGCTGGAACTGCAGGTGACGTGATGCGCTGGAGCCTTGCCCCCCGGCAGACCGCGACCGCGCGGGCTTGAGTCGGTCGCAGAAATCCTACGGCGCGAGCAGGGAGATCGCGAGGCTTCACATCGGAGCCTCGGACCATCATCGTGCTGGCTCGAAGTCCAAGAGAAAAGTCAGTTGAGTGCGGGACGCTTGCGGGCAATGACTGGGTCTGGCCCATCCGGTGCCAGGCACCTGCCACCCGGCAATTCCTATCGCTTCGAAAGAGACGTTCGGCCGGCGCCTGCCGGAGCGCCCGCATAGGGCATTGCTCGACGGAGAATGTATCCAAGCGCCAGGTGCTGAAAATGCGGGCGGATGCGCACGACCTCAAATCCGGCATCATCGAGGAGCTTTCGAATTGTCGCGCGCGTGAAATAGTAAAGATGCACGTCAAGGAGAAACACCCACGAGCGTCCCATGGCGCGCGCGATCCAGCTGCCGATATCGGGATAATTGATGACGAGCAGCCCGTTCGTCGCTCAATAGCCGGTGCGCCTCGCAGACTTCTGTCTTTGGATCCAGGCGTATGTTCCAGCACATCCCACAGCGTCACCACGTCGTAGGATTTATCAGGGGTAGCGCTGCTCGAACACAGTGCCGGGCCGAATCCGCAGACCGTAGTGCTCCATGGCCCAATTGCACAGCCAGCGATTCGGCTCGCAGCCTTCGGCTTTCCACCCGCGCGTTGACGCGACATCCGGAAAGGAGCCGCCGCCGGTTCCGATATCCAGCAGGCGTCCGGCTTCCGGCTCCCAGATGCGCTCGATCGCGTCCAGGCATCTGCCGAACGTGATTTCGCGTCCCCGTGTCTGCGAGACGAACTGTCGTCGGATCCCTCGCATAACCTTCGACGACCGCTTCGGCGCGGATGCAGGGGCTGACATACTGCAGACCGCAGTGGGCGCATGGACGAGCTGGTGATTCAGCCGCTCGTCGCTCGAGCTGCTGAAGTACGGGATAGACACGGTCGACCTCGCGCGTGGGAGCCATGAGTTGCCGGCCGCAGAATCTGCGATTCTGAGTGCCGCAGATGTTGCAGGCCACGGTCTCCGGCGGACGGTCACCGTCTAGGACAAGTATAGCGGGGAAGGCGAAGGGGGCCGGCGCGCCGCCAGCCCCTTCTGAGTGGAACTATTCACGAATTACAGCTCAGGACCGTAAAGCTTGTAAAACGGGTGACCATAGTATCCCCGGACCGTAGGTATGCCACGCGAGGCCCAGCCGCCGGCGCGTCTCGTCGTATGCCGACCCGATATCGACGCCCATGTCGGGCCGTCCAGGGCGCCGCCAGACGATGAAGTGGGCAGATCGTTGGTCCGCCGCGCTTCAGGTTAAGGCCCAGGACCAGCCCTCGCACTTGCCATGTTCGATCATCGATTGCGCAGAAACTCCATGTTCGATCCGCCGGCTTCGTCAGCTGACGCCAGACGCAAGATAGACTGGGATACCGTGCTCGATACAGGCCGCGATATCGCCGCCGTCGCTGCTGTTGCAGGCGCCGGTTGCGTCGCCACCGCCTCCCCGATCGCCGGACTACTACTACCGCCGGATGCCGCCGATATCCGCCACCGGCGGCCGGCGGAGGAGGCGATGGCGCCGCGGGCTGGAGGCGCAGGGGTCCTGAACGTCTTCGTCGACGACCAGTTGCTCATATTCGCGATTCGGTGCGTGGCACGCGCGCACGCGCCAGTAATACGTCCGGCCATGGAGGAACGAATAGTTCCGGTCGAACGTCGGCTCCGGCCAAGACTCGGCCTGGGATAAAGGTGGCCGCGATCGACGTGAAGGACGAGTTGTTCGACACCTGCAGCGATTAACTGATCGGCGGTACGCCGGAACGATTGACCGCCCTTCACCTTGAACGGTGGGCGTCAGATCGGAAACGGTCGACCCATCGACGGGGACGAGGGGTCGGGGCGACCAAGGCGACCTCAGCGAGCACCTGAAAACTCTTCGTGGCGAATAGTGCTCAATTAGCCCCGTCCTCTGCTCTCGTCCGCCAATAGTAGGTGCCGGCGGCAAGCTTGTCGGGTAATTGAAAAGTGGTCTTCCGTCGCCGCCAGGTTCGACGCCCGTGCGCGCGAACACGATGTTCTTAAAGCCGGAGTCCGTGGCAACTTCGAACGAGATTTCAGCGGCCGCGCGCTGTTCGATTCCCGTTCTGAAACATCAACTTCGACTGGCTGATCCTCGATTCGCAACGTCCAGTCCTGGCCCTGGGTCGAGCAGGTTTGGCCGTCGCGATAACGACCCCCGCAATCGGCCCGGCGACGGCAGGACTCAGCGGGTTCGCGCTTTTCTCGACCTGGCAGCGCGCGCAACAATCACCGCGACGAAGCGCTCCCACGAATAACGTGGCACGACTCTGGTCATAAACCGGATCTCCGGATTATGCTGGCATAGCCTGCACAGACATTGCCTGGCTCTACCTCTTATCGAGTCGAATGGCTTCGAGTTTAGTAGGGCCGCAGGGCTGGAGGGCTTATGGCTTTTCGTTCCCGGGAGAGGCCGCGATCGTAGCACACAGTAGGGGCGAGTACGCAAGGGGCAAAGGGCAATTGCCCTTTTTACCCCTCAGCTTTACCCCTTGTGTTGTATTCTTCAGCTATTGCACTCCTGAGCAGTCGACCGGCGGGTTACGGCGCGTAGAAGGGCGAACCCGTAATTCCGGTCGGGACCAAATACCTGCCACGTAAGCTTCAATGATTTTGACGTACCCTCGTCGAAAGCCGCTCGCCAAGTCGATGCCACGATCTTTTTGTCCCGGCTGACGCAACACAGCGAAGTCATGGCTGATGACCGGCGTGCTCGCGCTTGTAGTTCCGCGTGGAGATCGATTCCCTTGCATCGAGCCGTGTCGATAATACGGTCGCGCAGGAACTCCATATTGTGGTGCCTTGTCGAGAGACTGACTTTCGCGGCCAGCCTGGACGGATAGGCCGCTGCCACACACGCAATAATGCTCGGACCGCTGCTCCCTCCGCACGGAACCGGTCCCGGTCCGTCTCGCCGCCCCTGCCCCCGCTACCTCCACCACTACCGGCAACGGTGTTTTCAAAGAACGCGCCGTCAGACAGTGCGCCGTCAACTCCGTTATACGACGCTTGCGCGCCCCAGGAGTAGGTCTTGTTCTGCTTCAGCACACCCGCGGGGACCGTCCAAGTCGTCTGGCCGCCGCTGGCGGCAACAGGGTCGCTTTTCACGAGAAGCTCCGCTTCGTCGAAGACTTGGAAGACGTAGGTGAGCTGGGCGTTTGTATTGAAGGTGGTGCTGTTCTCGATGACGAGCGCCGGCGTAAGCGTGTTGACCCTGATGGCCGAACGCGGGAAGAGAAAGTGGTTGCGGAACTGAAGCTTTGAGGCGCGTGCCGTCCGCGTTGGTTGTCATGGTTGTTGTCGGCAGCGTCGGCGTCAGGGCCTCGCCGGTTCCGTCAGCACAACCTGTCGCTGCGACGAGCGCCGCCGCTGCCGCCTTAACACGCGAAGAACTTGCTTAATAACCATTGAAGGCTCCCCCAGAAATTTTCTCCCTAGTGGCATCGGATCATGCCTGAGGCGCGACATATAATAACGCAGCTCTTCGTGAGTACAACTGTTTTTCGCCAGCCGCTCCCCACAAATCAGTCGTGTCCGGCATGTTACGATACGGTGACCCGATAATCCTTATCGGGTCTGTTTTTTCATTTCTTTATTGACGTCGTTCAAGAGGGAGGATGGGACCCACTGATGCGCATACAGAAGACATGGCTGCTCGTACTGCTCTTTATCGTCGGCATCGCGTCGCTCGCGGATGCGCAGTCCGCGCAGGGCACGCCCGCCGCACAGGCCGAGCGTTTCTTCTTCGATCTGAGCTGGGGCGGGCAGTCGCGTGAGCAGACGTTCACGACAAGCTCCACGTTCAACAT
>CAWKKU010000005.1:0-323946 GCA_963850295.1 Vicinamibacterales bacterium
TATCCAATAAATGTCTACTAAAACTACTTTGTCTATGACGATGATAAAGAATACACGAAACCTTCACTGGATCAACACTTGTGGAACCCTGAGACGATCCTGTCTCCTACCCGCGGAAGTGCGCCAATCGATGACCAGATGCTTGACTCCGTAAAGGTTGTTGTATACCATATTGTCTACTTATAAAGTAGACAACAGAGCAATAGAGTGGAGGTAGGGGAGATGAAGTGGGACCTGGATCTCTGGTACGAGCTTTGGGACAGGGCTGGCAGTCAGGGATTGGATACCTGGTACGACCCGCGGGGCGAGGCGCGTGATCGACGGCTCTAGGCCATAAACTGGATGCCGAGAGTTCAGATACGGCGCAAGATAGGTCTTCCGAGGGAGTTTGACCAACAGGATACGTCATACAGAGCCGGCGTTCGGTGGTGAGAACCACGGGCGCGCACGGGCTGAGCTTGGCTCGGCTTTGCTGGCCGTACTCCTGTTAGTCGAGTGGCGTCCTCGCTTGTGGGGGCCGAGACGGTCTTCTTTGTTTGTATCGTGCTCGCCTGGCTTGTGCTTCCTGCCGTCGTAGGATTCAGGAACATCCTCGATGCAGGAAGCCTCTACATGCTCGTCTCGCTCGGCATAGTGGTCGTTGTCCACGTCGCTGTGCACGGACCAGTCCTTCAACTGCCGTAAACTCAGGACACCTCTACGGGTGACCCACGACGCCGCCGTACAGGTAGCCCAGCGCGTTCCACGGTGCGCTTCCGGCTGGGTGTTACCCGCATCATCCGTCGCCCTGATCCTTACTCGTGTGCTCCGGGCCGGGCTTCCCAGGCGAAGCGCCAGCGCGTCCACGCCCCGGGGAGGTTCGGCCCCAAGAGTTCTGCGGGACGCCACTGTGTGTCGCCGTCGACTGCAAACTCGACCCTCGAGATCGGGACGCCGCCGACCAGGAGCGTCCGGTGATGGTCTGTCGACCACGCCGCAGCGTGGCCGGCCACGGCAACTCGATGGCGCTCTTCGGCACCTGTGCGGTGATGGGTTGCCGGTGAACCCCACTTGCCGCCCGTCATGACGTACTTCGCCGAGTTCCACGGCGAGCGGAGACGGCCTATCCGAGACCAGGAGGCGTCCGACCCACTTCACGCTCGCCACGGCGGCCCAGCCCGGCACTATCGCGCGCGCGGGAAAGCCGTGGTCCGGGGGCAGCGGCTGCCCGTTCATGCCAATGGCGAGGATCGTGTCCTCTTCAGCGCCTTCCACAGTGGTAGAGGTCGGCGCATCCTGACCGAGTCGAGCCCCTCTATCATCACCTCCCTGGCCGTCTCCTTCAGGCCGGCCCGATCCAGGATCTCGCGCAGCGGCACCCCGCTCCACTCGGCGACCCCGACAGCCCCGAGCCTCCACTGCGTTCCAGGTCTCTCGCTTCGCTGGTCCTCCCCGAAGAAGACCCGCCCGTTCCCCGCGCACTCCAGCGCCCGCACCACCAATATGCTCGGAAGTTTGCCGAGATCGTCGTAGCTGAGCTCCAGTGCCCGCTCGACGCCCGGTCCTTCCACGCGCAGGCGCCAGGCCGACGGGTCAACGCGCGGGGTCGGGGCGTGGTTGCGCACGAAGAAGCGATCGATGGGCGTCAGGTAGCCGGCGTCAGCCATTCCCTCCCAGCGCATCTCCGCGTTCAGTGCGAGGTCGCCCGTCGGGTCCCCAGCCTCCCTTTCGCCCCTACGGAAGTCAATGAGCCACTCGGGAAGCAGAGGTTTGAGGATGGTACTCCTGTCGACAGACGGTTTTCTGATCGCGCCTTGCGTCACATCCTTCTCCCAAAGCGGTGAACGAGAAGCGTGAACGATGGATATGTCCGTCGGCGCATCACGATCACCAAGACGTAGCCTGGCAAAGATAGTCTTGCCTGACTAAACGTTCGGAGCCGTATCCTTGTTATCTGCTCTCGGTCCGCTGTCCTTCCATGAGCACCTCGATGACTTCGGGGCGGGAGAACTCTGGGGGCGGGTACTCGCCCTTGGAGAGCATCTCGCGCACCTTCGTTCCCGAGAGGAAGACGTGCGAGTCTGGGTCGTGGGGACAGGTCTTGGACGAGCCCATGCCCTCGCACTCCGTGCAGAAGAACGCGTGCTCGAAGAAGAGGGGTGTGATCCCCAACTCCTCCGGCTCGAACTCCTCGAAGATGTGCTGGGCGTCGTAGGTCCCGTAGTAGCTGCCGACGCCGGCGTGGTCGCGCCCGACGATGAAGTGCGAGCAGCCGTAGTTCTTGCGGCAGATGGCGTGGAAGATGGCCTCCCTGGGACCGGCGTAGCGCATCGCCGCGGGGAAGACGGCGAGCATCGTCCGGTCTTCCGGATAGTACCTATCCAGGATCACCTCGTAAGACCTCATCCTGACGTCGGCCGGTATGTCGTCGGACTTCGTCTCCCCGACGAGCGGGTTCAAGAGGAGCCCGTCTACCGTCTCTAGCGCGCTCTTCTGGATGTACTCGTGCGCCCGGTGCACGGGGTTCCTGGTCTGGAAACCGACGATGCGCTTCCAGCCCTTCTCGGCGAAGGAGGCCCTGAGCTGCGCCGGCGTGTAGTAGTAGCGGGGGAAACGTCCCTCATCGGGCGGGCGCAACAGCTCGACCTCGCCGCCGAGCAGGACGTCGCCCTGCCTGTAGACGGCGGCCACACCAGGATGGTCCGCGTCTGTGGTCCTGTAGACCAGCCTGGCCTCGCGCTCCTTGTCGTAGCCGTACAGTCTCCCTGAGAATCATGGTCGCGACAGGCTCTCCCGCGCCGTCGACGAGGGCTATCTCGGAGCCCTCCGACAGCTCCCCGGCCTTCTCCTCGTCCGCCGAAAGGGTGATGGGCAGGCTCCAGGCGAGGCCGCTTTCGAGGCGCATGTCCTCGACCACGCCCTCGTACTCGTCGCGCAGCATGAAGCCTTCGAGCGGGCTGAAGACGCCGGTCGAGATCATCTGCAGGTCGGATAGGGCCCGCGGGCTCAACGGCACCCTCGGTAGCCCTGCCGCCTCCATCGATCGCTCCCTGCGCTCTTCCTCGGGGACCACGCGGTCTATGAGTTCTCCCCCGTGCGGGGCTATCTGGCTCTCTGTTCTGAGCAAGATCTTCTCCTTCTCCTGTTCTCGCTGCCTCCGACGTTACTTCCCGATCGCCGCGCCACGGATGGGATCGCGTGCGCGGCCAGCTCGTAGTAGTAGGGTAAACAGAACTCGTACGCGGCCTCCAACTCCTCGGGCAGCTTGGGGTCCAGCCGTTCGGCCGGCTCTATGCCCGTGCTGCTCTCGGCATCAGCGTGCCACCCCTCCCAGTTGTCCCATCTCCTGACATCCCTCGACTCCCACGTGAGGGAGCCGGCATGTGAACGGCACCTCGAGGTGCTCGCAGTAGGCGGCGAGCACGCCCGCGGGGTTCTCCGAGAAGGTCATCGCGTCGACGACGGCCACGTCCTCCCCCGCGTCCGTCGCGTACTGAAGAGCCTGTACAGGTCCTCGTATCCGGTCTCCTCCAGCGTGAAGTCCGGCCACATCTTGTACAGCGACATCAAGACGTACTTCGGGTCCCTGATTATGAAGGTGTTGACGAACCGCGAGGCGAACTCGGGGCTCAACACCTTCTTGGCCTGGTAGGCCATGTCCTTGAGGAAGACGCGCTGCTCGCGCGGCCTGAAGACGTCCTCGACCACCCTCTCGTAACTGTACTCGGCCTTCGACTCGGCATCCGCAAAGCGGTCGCTACGCGGTCCTCGCCATAGTAGTAAGCAGGCCGAGAACGGCTCGTGCAATACCTCGAAGTCGTCCCTCTCCACAAACACCCTCTCGAACGCCGTGGAGATAGAGCGGGGTACAGCCCACAACGCAACGGGTTTGCTCTTCGTCACATGCGCCTCTCTCTCATACTCAACAATGTAAGCCGGACTCCGCCGGTTCTACCACGCCGAACCGGGAACGCCGTAACGTCATGAGAGCATACCGCTAGGCGAATTAACTATTTTGTCTACTGAATTTATGGGCATCGAGAGACTGTAGACCAGCATCTTCTCGGGGTCAAGGCGTCACAGCGCTGCCTACGGCAGCTTGTCAGCACGCTACGGCTTCGCCTACGCTTGTCGGCACGCTCGGCTGACGCCTTCGCTTTCAGCAGGCGCCTCCCTCCGGTCGGCGCCTCGAGGAAGCGGGGCGTCGACGAGCTGAACTGCTGACAAGCGACAGCCGGAGCGCTGACACGCTGAGACGCTGGCTAATCCGAAATTCGGCAGCCGTCCTGCGGCGTCTCTCTGGGCGTAATCTTCGTACATCCTCTTCACGGTCTCGGGCTCGGCTCTCGGCCAGGTCTCTTCTCTGGTCCGCGTCGTTTACGGCGTCGAAGAGGTGGGCGTCGGTCATGTCGGTGCGGCAGAACATCACCCTGTGTTCGTCCCTGCAGCAGACGTAGTTCTTGTAGCCCTGGGTGATGTGGTCTCTCGGTTGCTAGGGGCTCCTTGCCTTCCAGGAGGGGTGCCAGGTTCTGCCCGTCCATGGGCGCGGGCTGATCTACCCCGAGGAAGCCGAGGATCGTCGGCGCAACGTCGTGGGTCGAGGCGTAGAAGTCGCTGCTCTTGCCGGCCCCTTCGCCCTGCGGGTGCCTCACCATGAAGACGGTGTCCGTCATCTCGGGGTAGAGGGCGTAGGCGAGCTTGCCCGTGTAGCCGTGCTCCCCGAGGAGGTGGCCGTGATCGCTTACGACGATGAGCAGGGTCTTCTCCATCACCCCGAGCTCGTGCGCCCTCTCGATGAACTTCCCGAGCCAGCGGTCCATCATGGTGACCTCCCCGGCGTAGACCGCCCTCATCCTGAGGAGTTGGCGGTCGGTGAGGTAGTCGTCCCTGCCGTAGTTATCGTCGAGGGGCTCCTTGCCCTTGTAGCCTTCGTCGTAGAGGGAGACGTACTCCTGTGGCGGGTCCCAGGGCTCGTGGGGGTCGTAGCAGTCAGCCACCAGGAAAAAAGGCCGGTTCTCCCCGCGGCCTCATCCAGCGCCTGCATGGCGTCGGAGAACACCCTGGGGGCGAAGTAGTCTTCTTCGCCCTTGCGGTCCTGGACGTTGGCGAGGTACTGGCGGGCCTTCTTGCCCTCCCCGAGGATCATGTAGTGTTCTCGCATCTCCTCTTCGTTCATCGAGGAGGGTCCTTGTAAGGATCCTTCTCCTGGCCCCGGATCGTGTGGTAAGAGCCGAAGCCCCGGCCGAAGTTCATCGCCACGGAACTGGACGTAGGTGTCGGTCACGAGGTAGGTGCCGAAGCCCTCTCTCGAGAGCGTCTCGGCCACCGTGGTCTGCCCGGAGGGGATCGGCTTCCACCCGAAGGAGGGAGGGCGGGTCGGCCAGGTCCTCATCCCCGTGTGGATGGCGCGCCTGGCCGGCAGGGTGGGCATGGCCTCGGGGTGGGCGCTGGGTGAACAGCAGGCTCTCTTCGGCGAGGGCGTCGAGGGTGGGGGTCTGGATCCAGGGGTTGCCGTAGGCGCCGACGTGGTCCCTCCTGAGGGTGTCAATGATCACCAGGATGACGTTCGGCCCAGCCCCCCCGCCGGGCAGGTACTCTTCGGGCAGGCGCGGCACCCTGTCGGCGAAGCCTGCCGCACCCGGCCGCTCCGAGCAGGGACGCCCCCGCCGCTCCGGCGCCGGCGGCCCTCAAGAAATCCCTACGCGTCAGCGCCCTCTTCTTTTCTTGCTCACTCCAGGCCGATCCCCGCACCGTTACCCCCAAAATCCGCACTTTAGCAGCTTCCACGTCGTCCATCAGCACCTGACCGGACCGGCGCAGAATGAAGCCGTCGCCGTCTGATTTGGCTCAAGCCATGTTTGCTTTGAGGGCGTCGGCCAGATGATAGACGGGCGTGAGTTTGTCCGGGTTCTCCTTTTCCATGTACTCGACGAACTCCTCTTCCGTGTCGAAGAGCATCTTGGGGTTGTTCTCCTTCTCCTCCTTCAGGATGGAGTGTTCGCGGCCGTTGTAGTCGTGTCCCGGGTAGACGAGCAGGTCGTCGGGGAGGGAGCGGTAGGTGTAATAGAGGGTGTGGTACTGGCGGACCGCGTTGCCGTTGGGGAGGTCGGTGCGCCCGCAGGACCCTATTAGTAGGGCGTCGGCGGTAAGGATGCGGCCTGGCAGCATCACGGAGATCAGGTCCTTGGCGTGTCCCGGCGTGTGGATGAACTTGATCGAGACGTCGCCCACCCGGAGGCGGTCGCCGTCCTCTACCCTCATGTCCACGCAGCTCGCAGGGGCCTTCTCGTGCATGACGATCTTGGCCGTGGTCTTGTGCTTGAGTTCCCTGGCGCCGGAGATGTGGTCGGCGTGCGTGTGGGTGTCCACTATGTAGGCCGGCTTCAGGCCGTGCTCGAAGACGAAATCGAGCATAGGCTCGACCATCTCCAGCTCGGGGTCGAAGATCGCGGCCGATCGGGCGTCGGCGACGATGTAGCCGAGGCATCCGCGGTCGACGCGGAACTGCTCGAAGAGGTAGTCCTGGTCTCTCTCTTTCACGGGCGCTCCTCCTTCCCGGCGCTCGTTTTCGACAACGACGCCGTGAAGGTATCCTAGATCATTCCTTTCGAGCATGTCAGAATTTCAGCAAGTCGTCTCACAGTCTCGCCACGAGCGTAGAACCCGACCTCCGGCTAAGGCGCGTGGTCTCGCGCGCTGCAGGGCGAGGCCCGAACAGGGGAAGCTGACTAGCTGACAAGCGAGGGCCTGCAAAGGCCCGAAGCGTGATGAAATGCTGACCAGCGCGGCATGGGGAGGGCTTGAGGGCCCTCCCCAGCCGTTGTCACGCGCTCTCTCTGACCACCCTCCAACGTTCGACCGCCTCGTAGCGGGGGGCCAGGTACTCTTCCGGCGTGCGGACGCCTTCGAGGAAGGAGAGGGCTTGCTCGGCGAGCAGCGCTGCCTTCGCCGCTCGTGGCCCCACGTGTTGTCCTGTTCGCTGCGGGTCGCGGGCGAGGTCGTAGAGCTCGGGCTCGTCGTCGGGTCCGCCCAGGATCAGGGACCGCTCGGGCGTGGTGACGGTGAGCGGCATGTAGTTGGCGATCCTGCGCGCCTTGGAGTCTACGGCGGTGATGATCTCACCCTTGGCAAGATACAGCGGCCAGGAACTGACGACGAGCGGCCTGTGCTCCTCCCTGGTCCCGTCGAGGACGCCGCCGAAGGAGTCGCCGGTCATGGTCGTCGGCACGCCCCCAAGGCCGACGAGGTCCATGATCGTCGGCGCTATGTCAGGGGCGGTCGTCATCGCCTGCGTGCGGCCCGGCTCCAGGCCAGGTCCGCGCACCATCAGGGGGACGTTGGTGAGCTCCTTGTAGAGCGGGGACCGCTCGACCGTGAGCAGCCAGGATTCCTGCAGCCACTCGGGAACCGACGAGTCCTCGCTGACCGCGGCCTCCGGGTCGTGCACCCACTCGGCCTTGCCGAAGTAGTCGTGCTCCCCGAAGTAGAAGCCGTGGTCGGAGGTGAAGAACACGAGCGTGTTCTCCCTGAGGCCCAGGGCGTCGAGCTTCGCGAGGAGGCGTCCGATCCAGAAGTCCACCATCGTGACCTCGCCGCAGTACGTGGCGTGGCCCGAGGTCGACGTCGTCCTTCTGGAGGCCGGCCTTCTTCCAGTTGCCGTAGGCGGGGTAGATCTGCTCCCCGTCGTAATCCTCCCTGTACTTCTTGCGTGTAGTACTCCGGCGCGTCCCAGGGCTCGTGCGGGTCCCACGTGTCCACGTAGAGGAAGAACTGCTCGTCGTGGTGCCGCTCCAGCCACCGCTCGGCCTGCGTCACCGTGCGGGCGACCATCCTGTCCTCCTCGGAACGCCACGTCGACCGCGCGTCGGCCCGCTCGTGCGGCCTGGTGTCGTCGCCCTGGCCCCTGACCCAGATGAAGTCGTCGAAGCCGCGGTCGTACCCGAAGCCGTTGCGGATGAAGAACGGCGTGTCCACGACCCCCATCGTGTGGTAGCCGGCCTTGGAGAGCACATCGGGCAACGTCGTCAAGTGCCGCGGCAACGGCTCCCAACCCATGTGCGTGTACGAGAACGTCCCCGTCAGCATGTCGGCCCGCGCCGGCATCGTGGGGAAGGAAGAGATCACGTGCTGGTCGAACACCACAGAAGAACGCGCGAACTCGTCTAGGTGCGGCGTGCTGATGAACGGGTTCCCGTAAGCCCCCAGATGATCCCTGCGGAACGTGTCCGCCACGATCATCACCACGTTAGGACGCTCCATCTTTTCTCCCCTCTTGCTATCTTTGTCTACTAAGTTTATTAACAATGCGACGGGGACTCTAGAACAGGTCGGGCGGCGCGTCAAGAGCATTTGCGTAGAAATTTTAAGAGATCTCGAAGATTTTTTTACGAATTTGGGCAATTCGTCGTCCAGAGGCTTGACACAGCCCCTTCGGGGCTATATTGTGCGCAACGTATTTTACATCGAAATAGTAGACAAGGTAGAAATGGTAGACAAGATGAAGAGTGGAGGATTGGGGTAGATGGCTAATTTCCTGTTGTTGGCGATCGTGGGGCTCATCGCGCAGTTGGTCGACGGGTCGCTTGGCATGGCTTACGGGGTGACTTCGCAGAGCCTGTTGTTGACGGTCGGCATTGCGCCGGCGCTTGCGTCGGCGAGCGTGCACATCGCCGAGGTTGGCACGACGGCGGCATCCGGCGTCTCCCACTGGCGGTTCGGGAACGTGGACTGGGCGAAAGTCTGGCCGCTGGCGATACCTGGTGCGATAGGGGCTTTCTTTGGCGCCGTGGTCATAAGTTCGTTCATCACCGCCGAGGCTGCGGCGCCGATCGTGGCCATCTTCCTGTTCGGGCTCGGCGTCTTCGTGCTCGCCCGCTTCTCCTTCAGGCGGCACGAGCGTCCCGTCCAGGTCAGGCCGATCTCCAGGGGGTTCCTGGCTCCTCTCGGCCTTATCGCCGGGTTCCTCGATGCCGCTGGCGGCGGGGGATGGGGCCCAATCTCCACGCCGACTTTGCTCTCTTCCGGACGGATGCAGCCGCGCAAGATCATCGGCACCGTCGATACCAGCGAGTTCCTGGTCGCCCTCAGCGCGAGCATCGGCTTCCTCCTCGCCCTCACTTTCGCCCAGATCCCGTGGACCGTCGTCGGCGCGCTGCTTCTCGGCGGCGTGATAGCCGCCCCCATTGCCGCCTACATCGTCCGCATACTGCCGGCCCGCATCCTCGGCACCGCCGTCGGCGGCGTCATCCTCATCACGAACATGAAGACGTTCCTCGAGGCCGTGGGCATCGGCGGCGTGCTCGCCATCCTGATCTACATCGTCATCGTGGCCGTCTGGATCGCCGCCCTCGTGTTCTCGATCCAGGTCAACCGCAAGGAGAAGGGCGGCGTCGCCGGAGATCCCTCCACGAGCCGGGTCGTCTAGATCTCTCACAGATCCCTCGTGAAGGTACGGCGGGGGCGCAAAAAACTCCCGCCGCACCCTTGACACCATGTCCACCACGATTTACAGTCCGTAACGGTCTTGTAAAGTAAACAATAATTATAGACAAAATAGGTTTAGGGAGGTTGTGGTAGATGAAGAACTTTCTCCTCCTGGCTCTGGCTGGTGCGTTTGCGCAGTTGGTAGATGGGTCTCTGGGGATGGCTTACGGGGTATCCTCCACGACGGTGTTGTTGGCGGCGGGCGTAGCGCCTGCGCTGGCTTCTGCGGCCGTACACATGGCGGAGATAGGGACTACGGCGGTTTCGGGGATCTCGCACTCCAGCTTCGGCAACGTGGACTGGTCCAAGATCGTCTGGCTTGCGGTTCCCGGTGGGATCGGGGCGCTATTTGGAGCGTTGGTGTTGGTCTGGGCGGCCTCGCTGGAGGCGACGGCGGGCTACGTCGAGCCGGCGGTGGCCATATTCCTGTTCATACTCGGGATCTACGTCCTCAGCCGGTTCGCGTTCAGGAGGACCGAGCGTCCCGTCGAGGTCAGGCACGTCCCTCGGGCGTTCTTGAGCCCGCTCGGGTTGGTGGCCGGGTTCCTCGACGCCTTCGGCGGCGGTGGCTGGGGTCCCATCGCGACGCCGACGCTGCTCTCTTCCGGGCGCATGGAGCCGCGCAAGGTCATCGGCACCGTCGACACCAGCGAGTTCGTGATCGCCGTTTGCGCCAGCATCGGTTTCCTGTTCGGCCTCAGCCTCGCCCAGATGCCGTGGACGATCGTCGGGGCCCTGTTCGTCGGCGGTCTGGTCGCCGCCCCCATTGCGGCCTACATCGTCCGCATACTGCCGACGCGTATCATGGGCACCGCCGTCGGCGGGTTCATCCTCGTCGTCAACACGAACACGTTCTTCGGTGCCGTCGGGCTCCCGTCAGCCTCTCCACCGTGGCCTTCATCCTCATCATCGCGGTCTGGATCGCGGCGCTCGTCTTCGCGATCGGCGCCAGGCGCCAGGATCAGGAGGAGGCCGGCGGAGGGACAGGCCGTGTAGAACCTTAGAGGTTCTCGCAAAACGACTGGCGGGGCGGATCGAGATCCGGCCCCGCCGGTTTCTCATGGCTCGGCAGGGCGAAGAGAAACGCCGCGGTACCGTTTCATGCCTTACCACGCGTCTCGCTGCACGCACCTACTCGTGTGATGCGTTCAGGCGTCGGAACCGGCCGTGTTGTACCTTTCGGTAGAGTGAGAGGAGCCGGCATGAAGAGCGGTAGAGTTCTACTACGATCTCGTAAGCCCCTACTCCTATCTGGCCTACGGGCAGGTGGGGCGTATCTGTGAGGAAAACGGGGCGGAACTGATTGCGGCCGATGTTGCTGGGTGCGGTACACAAAGCGGTGGACTGCAGGCCCCGATCGAGATAAGGCCCAAAGCCAGCTACAGGCGCGGGATATCGGTCGCTGGGCACGAATACTACGGCCTTCCGCTGGAGTTCCCGACCCCTTCCCCTTCCGACCCTGAAACGATGCGCGCAGCGATGTTCCTGCAGGAGAGGGGAGAGCTTGGGGCGTTCACCAGGAGGCTTTCGCGCTCTACTGGGAGGAGGGTGGCGCCCCGGGAGGGCTCCAGGAAACCGACGAGGAGGCCCCGGTCTCCGCGGTAGCCAGGCGGATCGGGGTCGACCCCGAGGAGGTGCTCGAGTGGGGCCGCGAGCCCTGAGGCGAAACAGGCGCTCAAGGTCGCGACCTCAGAAGCGGTAGAGCGGGGCGTCTTCGGGGCCCCAGCCTTCTTCGTCGGCGACGAGATGTTCTGGGGCAACGACCGGCTCCACTTCGTCGAAGCGGCTCTGAGGCAGGAGTAAGTACCGTCTCGTGACTGGTAGCCAGGACCCCGCGTCGGGTGGAGGGGGATCTTTTTGACGGATTACGTGGACGGGTTGCGTCGGGTGGCAGGGCGTGAGTAGTATTCGGTAAGTAGTGGGGACAGCCGGAGTCCGTATCGGGCTCAGGCATGCAAAGGAGGCCTTGTGGAGAGATTGGGTGGAGAGCAAGAGGGGCAGACCAGCTCGATCCGTCAGGTGGCGCTGGCGAGCTTTATAGGCACCGCCATCGAGTGGTACGACTTCTTCCTATACGGGACGGCGGCGGCGCTGATCTTCCCCGCGCTGTTCTTCCCTGAGTTCTCGAGACCGCGGCACCTCGTGGCCTTCTCGACCTTCGCGGTGGGCTTCGCGGCGCGGCCCGTGGGCGGCATCGTCTTCGGGCACTACGGGGACAGGATCGGGCGCAAGGCGATGCTGATCTTGTCGCTCCTCATCATGGGGATCGCGACGTTCCTATAGGGCTCTTGCCGACCTACCAAGCGATCGGCGTCTGGCTCCGCATCTTGCTCGTCGTCCTGCGCTTCTGTCAGGGCATCGGAGTAGGCGGGGAGTGGGGCGGGGCGGTCCTGATGGCGGTCGAGCACGCTCCTGAGGGCCGGCGAGGCTTCTTCGGAAGCTGGCCGCAGATGGGGTCCCGGCGGGTCTGCTGCTCGCCAACCTGGTCTACTTCGGCTCCTCCACCTTGCTGCCAGGGGCGTGGGGCTCAAGTCGCCATCGCTGCCGTTGCCCACCCAGAGCCCCACCATGCCGCGATCGAGCTGTCCGAGCTTCCGCACTGCAAGCGTGGGAGTCTTCGCCGGTCCGACGTAGATCTCGATGGTCTTGCCCCTGACGACGACCCTGAGCGGCACCCAGCCGGTCGGCTCGATCGACGCATCTACAGGATTCTCGAACTCTTCGGGAAATTCCTTGCGGAGACGCGGCCAGTCGTAATCCGGCGACGCCATGTACTGCACGGCATGCTGATGCCGATCCGGATCTGTCGCGCGAAAGTTGAACGGCCGCAGATAGACCGCCTCGTAGTTCTTGTCGTCTTTGCCGTGAAACGCGATGCCGACGAAGCTGCGCTGCAGGAGATCGCGGCCGCGGATGTCGACTTCGATCGTGCCTTCGGCAAAATCGCTCCCGTTCATCCAGAGGAGGCCGTTGCCCTCGCGCTCGGAGATGTGTATGCCGTCGCTTCGATCTTTGGCCTTCGTGGCTTCTCGATTGACGACGGTGACGGTGCCGGCGGCGAGGCGCTCGGCAAGGTCGATGCGTTGCGGCGCGCCCGGCTGGGCGGCGACAAATGCCACGGCGCCGTCAGCATGGCGATCCCGAGCGCGGTCTTCACTGTAGTCATCGGTGTACTCCTGTCGAAGCGGTTTGACGATATATGCGGCCGCGCGGATATGTGTGTCAAGGCCTTTGTGGCGCATTCGCGGTACACTCTTCGAATGACACCCACCACAGGTGCACGTCCTGGACGCAACGAGCCCTGCCATTGCGGCTCGGGCAAGAAGTACAAGCAGTGCCACCTCGAAAAGGACGAGAAGAAAGCTGCCGCCGCGCGCGCCAAGGCTGCGGCGGAGGTACCCGAGCCAACAGCTGAGACTGCCAAGACCTCGGCGGCTGCGGCTCCGCCGAAGCACAAAACCGACCAGCCCTGGCGGGGCGCGTCGACGCGCGGCTTCGTCCCCCGTTCGCGCACGCCGCGCAAGGTCGGCGGCAGCTAAAACAACGTAACTGTCGATAAACACGGTGATGCCTTCCGGGCAAGCCGTGTGAAAGCTCGAAGCCGAAATCACTGCTGAGCCTCGTTCGAAGGGACTGCTCACGGCGGTTGGCGTCGGCGCGTTCGCCGTCCGCCTGGTCTATCTCGCGCAGCTCGCCGGCGCGCCGTTTTTCCATCTGCGGCTCGGCGATGCGGAGGCGTACCACCAGTGGGCGCTCCGGATCGCCGGCGGCGACTGGCTCGGCCGGGAAGTTTTTTATCAGGCGCCGCTCTATCCATATTTTCTTTCCGCCATCTACAGCGCCCTGGGCGAAGGCGTAGCTGTCGTCCGGCTGGTGCAGGCATTGGTTGGCGCCGGCTCGTGCGTGCTGCTCGCCGCCGCGGGAATCGCGCTCTTCGGACGCCGGGGTGTCATCGCCGGCGTGCTTCTCGCGATTTATCCGTCGGCGATCTTCTTCGACGGGCTTCTCGAAAAGACCGCTCTCACCACGTTTTTCACCTGCGCGCTGCTCTACGTGCTGGCGGAGCGCGGCCTGAAGGTCCGGGAATTTCTCGCCGGAGTCATCCTCGGTCTCCTCGCGCTGACGCGCGAAAACGCGATACTCCTCGCGATACCCGTCTTTTTATGGTTCGTCATCGCAGAGCGCCGGCAGGTTCGCCTGGCCGCGGCCGCGTTTGCCGGCGGCTGCGCGCTCGTGCTGCTGCCGGTGGCGGCGCGCAACTACAAGGTGGGCGGAGAGTTTCACCTGACGACGTCGCAGTTCGGTCCGAATTTCTATATCGGGAATCATGCCGGCGCGCGGGGACTCTACGAACCGCTCGTGCCCGGACGCGGCAACGCCGAGGCCGAGCGGGAAGACGCGACCCGGCTGGCGGAGGCAGGCCTCGGGTTATCGTTGAGCCCCGAGGAAGTCTCCGAATATTGGTCGTCGCGGGCGTTCGCGTTCATTCGCGCGCAGCCTGGCGCCTGGATCGCCCAGCTCGCGCGAAAGCTGGCGCTCACCTTCAATGCGATCGAGATCGCCGACACCGAATCGCAGGAGGTGTATGCCGAGTGGTCGCCGCTGCTGCGCGCGCTTTCACCGTTCAACTTCGGCGTGCTGTTGTGCCTGGCGGCATTCGGCGCGTGTGTGACGGCGGCGGCGTGGACGCGGCTGTGGTTCCTGTATGCGATGGCGCTCACCTACACCTCGAGCATTCGTTATTTTCTATGTCTTCGCGCGGTATCGCTTCCCGCTCGTGCCGGTGCTGCTGCTCCTCGCTGCCGGAGGAATCGCCGCGTGGCGCGAGCCATCGGCCCGGCCGGCGCGAACGTGGGGGATTGGCGCCGCGGTGCTTGCGGGCGTGCTGGCGTATCTGCCGCTCGAAAACACGCGGATGGATCGGATTTCCCATTACGTCGGCGTCGGCAACCTGCTGCTGCGGTATCCGGAGCACTGGGAGCAGGCGGCGGCGTTCTACGACAAAGCGCTGAGCGAATCGCCCGGCGATCCCGCCGCGCATTACGGCAAGGGCATGCTGCTCGCGCTGAGGCAGCAGCCGCGAGAGGCGCTCGAGCACTATCAAATAGCCGCCGCGGGATGGGATGAGAACGCCGACGTGCACGTGAACTACGCGCTGGCGCTGGCGGATGCGGGAGACGCGCCTCGCGCGTTTGCGGAGCTCGAAGCCGGCGAGAAGCTGCGCCCGATCGGCCCGGCGCCTTACGTCATGCTGGGGAACCTCATGCTCAGGCAGTCGCGCCCTGCGGAAGCCGCGAAAGCGTTCAGGAAGGCCGAGGCTCTGTCGAAATAAATCGGGGTCGGGTGTGATTTTTACGAATTTCGTAAAAATCACACCCGACCCCGAATTTCGGGCGCCACGGCGATGACTCAGTCGATTCTGAGAGCGGTCATCGGGTTAATCCGCGCCGCCTGACGGGCGGGGAGATAACACGCCACCAGCGAGGCGCCCGAAAGCGACTGAAGGTAGGCGGATGTCTACTACTATCGCAAATACGTCGCAGGAGTCTTAGGGTGAAGTCGTTTCCGGGTTGAAATTCTCGAGACCCAACCGGACCCGCTTCAAGTACAGTCCTTTTCTCGAGATCCCCAGGGTGTTCGCTGCCGTGGCGACGTGCCCCTTAGACTGGCGAAGGGCGTGCTTGATCATCGCGGATTCAAGCAGTTCAGTAGCCTTATCGAGGCGCTGGTCGATTCGGACAGTCATCTGTTCGCCCAGTTCACCCGCCGATTTAGCGGTATCAGGTCGATGATTACGGAACTCCTGAGAGAGGTCGTCGGGCGTAATGTATGCGCCAGATTCTGCTAGGGTCGTCAGTCGCCGCACTTCATTGGAAAGCTGCCGAACATTTCCTGGCCAAGAATAAAATATAAGCGATTGCATCGCGATGGCCGAGAATCGCACCGGTTCTTTTGTTAGCTTGCTTGCAAATCGCTGCGCAAAGAAATTAACGAGAATCGGAATCTCTTCTCGTCGCTCTCGAAGAGGCGGTACTTTCATTGGAATGATGTTCATCCTATAAAATAGATCGCGCCTGAATCTATTCTGTGCGACAGCCTGTTCAAGATCATCGTTGGTCGCGAAGATTAACCGAACGTCTACCTTGGTCGGAAGTGGCTCACCGATGGTATGAACCTCGTTCAGTTCTAAGAAACGAAGTAATTTAGCCTGCATATCGAATGGGATTTCCCCAATTTCGTCCAGAAATAGTGTTCCACCGTTCGCCGATCGCGCTATCCCTTGGTAATTCTCGATCGCGCCGGAGAAGGCGCCTTTGCGATGACCGAACATTTGGCTCTCGATGAGGTCCCTCGGTACGGCCGCGCAGTTCAACGTAAAAAGCGGACATGTGGCGCGCCGTGAATACTCATGAATGGTTTGGGCTATGACCTCTTTGCCTGTTCCAGTTTCTCCAGTGATTAGCACACAGACGTCAGTTGCCGCGACCTGTCGGACGGTCCTTAGTAACTTAAGCATCGACTCCGAAGCGAAGACAAATCCGTTCTGGCCGGTTGTTCCCTCACTCATCGGCAAAAAGACTTCGTTGTCGGCTTGCTGAGAGTCTGCGCAACCGATAGCCAGGATGTCGTGTATGACGCGTTTAAAGGTAAGAGCGGCGAGCTGCGAATTTGCGTCTGGAAGCGTGGTCATTGTGAGAACAATCGGTCTGGCGGCATTTGAAGTCAGATCAATGCATAGTGCTGACCGCGGGACTGGCGAGTCATTGATGCCTCCAAGCGGAAGGGCCGAGAGCTCGCCGTCGCCGCTGCTCTTTCAACTGTGCACGACTGGGCGCACCCAAGTTCTTGCAGAAGGACTAGTGCCTCACTGGCGAAAAGTTCGGGGTAAGCGCGCAAGTCAAGCAGTGCCCTGATGCGGTCGACCGTTCTCAAGATGAAGCCGCTGTGAGATTCTCCACGGTTTCAGCCAACTTCGCGAGTTCTTCCTTGGACCGATACTCACCTATTGAGTGGCCGATTGTTTCGAACGTCCGTATCGCCCTTTCCACATGCGGCCGTGACGACTGGAAAGCGCCGGACATTCTCAACGTTCGTCCGATGACGCGCTCTGTCTCTGCAAATAAATCCGGAGCGAGTTTGACAACAGGTTGGAATACACCACCCAGGCAATCCACGGCAGTATCCACTTCGCCATTGAGCAGGGCCTCGGTCACCACCAATCGAGACTCTGTTGTGATGCGTGAATGTCTCAGCGCCTCATCGACCGGCCAAATGTCTCTTGTCACTTGCTTTGCGCCAAGCAGATTACCTGTGCGCAGCAAGAGGCGAATCTGTCTGCATCCCCCATATACTGTAGTGCTTCCCCCGCATATCGCTCGCCGCTCGCGACCGCAATTCAAGTGTGTTCAGGATTGCGGAGCAGCCCTCCACATCGCCGCTTTCAAGTTTCGTGTCGGCGAGGTTGTCGAGGATAGCGATCTCATGAGCTGAACCAGGCTCGCAATATTTCAACGCCTGGTGAAAGGCTGCTTCGGCCGCAGCGAATTGTCCGCGAGCGAGTTCTAGATAGCCGAGGTTGGCATGCGCTGCTCGCAGAGTTGTTCGATGCCCAGATTCCGGCCGCACCGGATCGCGACATGTATCCACCTTTGAGCTTCTTCGGTATTGGCGGAGTAATAGTGCAGGACAGAGCTATTGACAGCTAGATATCCGCGCAGCCACACGTCATCAATCGTTGTGAGAAGAGCATCCGCAATGCGAAGATTTCGCCAAGCACTAGCAAGACGGCCTTGAGTGCTCTCAGTTTCGACTAGCCAGAGGTGGAAAGCAGCGAATGGCTTTGGATCGCCAGATCGAGTCAAAGAACGTCGCACTTCATCGAGTCGACCCGCAACAGCTTGGCTACCTCGATTCTCGGCAATCGCAGCCAATAGCCGAAGGTGACTCCAGATCGAGATGTCATTGTCTCGCGTCCGTTGATTGCCATCTGGAGATGTTCGATCGCTTGCGACGAATTGCCTCGATCCCGATGGATATTGCCCATCACAAAGTGGTAGTAGGCGAACAGATGAGACGCCGATGAAAGGCGGCGGAGGTGTCCTACAGCGAGTTCTTCAGCTTCTTGATTGCGACCAACACGCTGAAGAACGTCGGCGAGTAAAGCAGCCACCGACGCTGTCAAAGCGCAATGACGTCGCCGGAAGTCGTTGAAGGATAGCAGTCGCTGCTAGGTATTGGCCGGTGCGGATGAGTTGTTGCGCGGTGTCAATATCGGTCCGATCCATTTGCATAGGTCACGTCAGGGTTAAGATGCCCAGACTTGTTGCCGCGGACGCCTAGTGGCGTGGTTATGTCCTATAAGAGCCGCTCGTACGCCATTGCAAGAACGCTGTCGAACCGTCGGTGGCAACTCATACACGTGGAGTCAACATCTCGTAGGGAGTCGCCGAACTTAGGGCGATAATTAATGCCCCAGCCTCGGTCGCTTCATCGAGCTTCGCGCAATCATTATCAGAGATTCGATCGCGATCTGAGTAGACCGTAACGACGCCGATCAGTTGGCCTTCCTCGCCGATAATCGGTGAGCTGATGCAGAATTGAACATCCGGGTCTGATTGTGGCCGAAGTCTAATACTGGGTCAGCATTAATTACTGTCGTTCGATTGGCGGCCACCCAACCGGAAACACCGTCTCCGATTTCGACTGTGGTGCTTGAGACGTTTGTCCCGTGAGCACCGACTGCTGAGACAATTGTTAATGTCTCGCGTTCAGCGTCGACCGCAAATATCGCACACGTGGCGTTTGGAAACAGTTGCTGCAGGTGTTGTTCGAGCACTGCTCGACGCAGGCGCACACATTTCGAGCGAGATCTTGTTCTCCAGTACCCCAAGGGAAGAAGGAGTTGCTATAGCCCGATTACAACTAATAATCGCGTCGTATGCCGGTTCAGTTGTATTTGTCTCTTCTATAGGACGGATTCGAGTAAATGCCTCGACAAACCTATCGACGACAAGCGGATCGTACATCGTGCCTCGACGCTCCTGCAGTATCACAAGAGCGTCGGAGTCAGTCATGCTTCGTCGATATGGACGATCCGAAGTTAGTGCATCGAAACAGTCAACAACTGACAGTATCCGGGCACCTATCGGAATGCTCGCTCCAACCAGGCCATCAGGATAACCGCTGCCATCCCAGTTTTCGTGATGATGTCGAACGATCGGCACAACGGGATAAGGAAAATCGATCGAAGAGAGAATGTCAGCGCCGATACTTGCGTGAAGTTTCATCTTCTCAAATTCTGATGTCGTGAGCTTTCCAGGCTTGTTCACAGATGCATCAGGTATTGCCAATTTCCCATATCATGGAGAAGGGCGGCAGCTTCGATGGCCCTCAGGACGTTCGTATCCCTTACTCCCAGTTCATTCGCAAGTCCTGTGGCCAGTGCCTGAACCCGCCGGATGTGTCCGTGTGTAACCTGATCTTTGGCATCAACGCCATGGCAAGACTTTCCACCGTGGACAGGTAGAGCTGTTCGACTTGTGCAATATGTTTGTTTGCATCATCCAGGCGCCCCATCGCACTTTTCATTGTGAAATATGAAAGTGCCGATAGGGGAAGAATGATCCCTAGCGTTGAAAAGCCCACGCTCGGCACGCTTTGGACGATCATGAGAGCGACTGAAGCTCCGACCAAGTAGTTCAGCGAGAGCCATGGAAGTGGTCGCAGCCAGACTCGATAGACCGGCACTCCAGAAACGAGTCCGACGGCGGTCGCAGTAAGCCAACTGTTCAGGCCGAAGTAAGTTGCCGTCAACACCAGCATCGGACCAATGACGTGCCGTGATGTTTCTTGACTGGCTGTGCAGCGGCGTTTCAACAAAAGGAAAAACAACGTGGCGGCAAACCAAATTGAAAGAGTTGGTTGTGTCGCATTGAACAGGACCTTCCGAGGCTCGGGCGATGCCTCCAAAACGACATGACAACGCTTCGAACGCCACGATAACCGTAGCTGCAGGCACTACCAAACAAGAGCACGGACGTGAAGATGAATGTTTCCGATACCGAAATCGTTGCTGAAATGGAAGGCACGCGGATTGTGAACAATCCGCTGAGGAGAGTCAGCGCTGCCAGAAGCAACCAACTCGGGTGCGGAGGCGCACAGATAGAGCTGAACAGCAGAAGCGCAGAGTGCCAGCGCCGCCGCACAGGATGACACCACCTATGAAGAACTTCGCCAACGGTGATTCCGAATGCGCGGCATAGGTGGTGCGGCGGCGACTAGCCGTAGCTATCGGCAATATCGGCTCATTCCCCCCAGATGATTATGGTTTTCATGTGCCCTCAGTCAGCTTTAATGGCCAGTATTGCCCCACACGATGGTGTCATCGTCGAGATTCCCCCACACAATGGTGTCGTCGTCGAGGTTGCCCCAAACTATGGTGTCGTCGTCCAGATTTCCCCACACAATCGTGTCACCCGCTACCCCGGCGGCGTTACCCCACACGATGGTATTCCCCCAGAAATCGTGTTCCCCCAGACGATGGTGTTGCCCCACACGATCGTGCCGCCCCATACCACCTTGTTTCCCCAGACGATGGTGTCGCCCCAGAGAATCTCATCGCCCCAGAGGATCTCGTCCCCCCACAGAATTTCGTCCCCAGGATTCGTCGCCCCAGAGAATCTCGTCTCCCCAGAGGATCTCGTTGGAGCAGATACCTTGCCGGCTCGGCCTTGCGGCCTCGTGATTCGCACGTCTGGATGCTCACGACACCAGACGATTCGAGGAGTTCCCCTTCGATGGTTGTCGTCTGACGGCTCGGGCCGTTTATCGCTGCGCCTACCGCCGCCGCCGTGTTCAGGCTGCCCGCGCCCGCGCCGAACAGGCCGGCCTCCGGCATGAAGCTCGCCGACGACTGCAGCGCCAGCTTCACCTGCATCGGCGTCAGCCTGCGGTTCGCCTCGAGCATCAGCGCCACCGCGCCGCTCACCATCCCCGTCGCCATGCTCGTCCCGCTCATCGACGCATAGGCATCCTCACCCGATCCCGGTCGCGTGCAGGTGCGGGTACTGCGTCACCAGCGACGCGCCCAGCGCCTCGGCCGACACGATCTTGTTCCCCGGCGCCGCGATGTCCGGCTTGACGTGACGGTCGTACAGCGTCGGCCCCTTCGAGCCATACGTCGTCAGCTCGTCGTCCGACCGCCGGGCGGTGCCTTTGGTGTTCAGCGCCGTCACCGTAATCACGTACGGGTCGTTGCCGGGCGACTCGATCAGGCCATACACGCTGCGCCCCTTGTCGTCTTTCCCCCTGTTGCCCGCCGCCACGACGACGACGATGCCGGCGTGGATGGCGCGCTCGACGGCTTCGCACATGGGGTCGTCCAGGTAAGACGACTCGACGGGCCCGCCCAGCGACAGGTTGATGACGCGGATGTTGAAGCGCCGGCGGTTCTTGATCGCCCAGAGAATCGCCTCGCGCACGTCGCTGGCCTTGCCGGTGCCGTCGGCGCCGATCACGCGCAGGCTGATGAGGTTGGCGCCCGGAGCGACGCCGCGGAATGGCGTCTGAAACGTTGCGTCCTGCGGATACGGCGAGCTGCCGGCGATGGTCGCGCCGATGTGCGTGCCGTGACCGTAAACGTCGGCGGTTCCTTTTCCGTCGCCGACGAAGTCTTTCGCGAACACCACGCGGCCGGCGAGCGAGCGGTGGCCGGTCCACACACCCGAATCGATCAGCGCGATGCCGATTCCCGCGCCGGTGAACGGTCCCATCTCCGCGAGCCCGGCCTGCACCTGGTCGGCGCCTGTCGCCGCGTTGCTGATCGACATGAACGACCGCACCTCGACGTCGCGCGCGATGCGCGGCGTGTCGTTGCTGATCGCTTCGATTTGCGCGCCGTTGGCCTGCAGCACCGCGCCTTCGGTGAGCCGCTTCTTGATGCGCGCGCCGGTGACGCGCGGCAATGGCGCTGATCTCATCGTCCGTGCCCCGGACGATGACGTCGAGCTTCTTTGCCGACTTCGAGGCGGCGTGTTTGCGGAGGCTTTCCGGGAGGCGCGGGCGTTCCTGCGCCCAGAGCGGCGCGGTGGAAACGCTAATCAGCGCAAGGACAGTGAGAATTCTCGATGCCCACACAATCTTGTGCCGTGTCGTCGCCATACGCATCCTCCCCTAACGGACGTCTCGCGGTCAGGAGTTCCCTCCGCCGCTCGTCTTGGCCGGCTGAACTTCAGGCTTGCGTTCGTGCGCGTGCTCGGGGCCGAGGTCCGACCACGGCTTCCGGCTCTCTTCGAGCGAGGCGAGCAGCACCCGCTGCGATCCGCCGATAGTGCGGATCGTTTGCAGCTTGCCCTCGCGGATCCGGTTGTAAATGGTCCGCCGCGACACGTGAAGCAGTGTGGCAGCCTGATCGATCGTGACGCTTCGCCCGAGGTGCTGTTCGAACATCGCCCTGAACCTTCCTGTCGCCTGTCGTGCTGTGGTCGAGTTGGGGGAGACCGGCTGACGGCTGTTCTCCATTGGCGAACGGTGTGCCAGATGCCCGCGCGAGCGGCGCGATTCGGCTAACTCGTTGCGGTTATTAAAGTTGATCCGGTACGATGCCTGTTGCCCGGCTAGGCCGCGCCGGGTGAACAGCAGCTAATGGATTGACCGGCCGGTAAAAATATCCACGGCCGGTCGTGGGTAAGCAGTGCGGCAAGAGGGAGAGCGCATGGCAGCCGTGTGGATTTGCGTGCAGATTTCAGCGGCCAGTGGATTGGCCGGTCCGGCGGAAATTGGCTGCCCCTAAACCGGCCGGGCCGTCACGGCGGGTGCTTGTCGCGTTTGCGATCGCCGGCATCGTCGGGCTCGCCGGCGTTCCTCATCTGGTGGTTCACCGCGCCGGGAATCCGTCAGGCTCCGGAATCGGCGCCGGGCGGCGCGAGTCCGGTGGAAGCAGGGCAGCCGCCGAGCCCCGAGGCGCGCATCGAAGTGACGCTGCCGCGCGGCGGATCGCTCACCGGATCCACCGATGCGCCCGCGCTGGCGGCCGAACGGCTGACCGGCGTCGACGCTGGTTCGCCTGAATCGCGCCACCGACGAAATCGAGCCGGGGCTCGCCGAATCGTGGACGCCATCGCCCGACAATTTGGTCTTCATGCTGAAGATCCGCGCCGGGCTCGAGTGGCCGGATGGCCGCCCGTTCACCGCGCACGACGTCATCTCTTCGCAGAGCCCGATTCACGTCTTCGACACGCCGGTGAAGCATCCGCGCGCTCGACGCGCAGACCCTCGAAGTGACGTTTCCGCAGCCGTTCGCCCCGGGCCTGCGGATATTCGCGTTCCACCCGATTCCGGGCATGGGGCCGTTCGTGCCGGCGAAGAAAAACACCTTCGCGAGAAATCCGCATTACTGGCGCACGGCGGGCGACAAGTCGCCGCTGCCGTATCTCGACGAGATCGTCCTTGTCGAAGGACGGCCCGGCGAACACGACTTCGCCGACACAGGCGTTCGCGCCGAAAACTTCGAGAATATCAAGCAGCTCGAAGCTGCGGGCAAGGCGCGTCTCTTCAATCTCGGACCGGGCCTCGACGCCGACGCGATGTGGATCCGCCCCGCGCCCAGGCGAAGATGCCGACCGGCCGTGGCTCACCAATGAAAAATTCCGCCTCGCCATTTCGACGGCGATCGATCGCGGCGAATACTGCAAGCAGGTCTTCTACGGCGCGTGCGCGCCCACCGGCGGCCCCGTGTCGCCGGCGAACCTTGCGTGGTTCAACCCCGATCTGCCGATCGGCCGCGGCGATCCGGCGCTCGCCCGCGCCATGCTCGAAGAGATCGGGCTCCGCGATCGCACCGGCGACGGCATCCTCAACGACGCGGCGCGCCGGCCGGTGCGCATCTCGCTGGCGATCCGCAACGACGTGCCGTCGGCCGCGCGCGCGGCGGAGTTCATCGCCGCTTCGTTGAAAGCCGTGGGCGTGCAGGTGAACGTCACGCCGCTCGCTGCTGCAGCGCTCGCGGCGCGCAGGCAGAAGGGGAACTACGACGCCATCTACGATCGCATCGAGATGCGCGACACCGATCCGGCGATGAACCTCGACTTCTGGCTCAGCTCCGGCGCCGCGCATCCCTGGGCCGGCGCCCGCACGTCGCCGCCCGCCGACTGGGAGCGGCAAATCGATCAATTGATGGTGAAACACGCGGCCTCGTTCGATCGCATCGAACGCCTGCAGGCGTTCGTCGACGCGCAGAAGCTCTACCAGCAGCACATGCCGGCCATCTTCTTCGGCGTCCCGCACGTGCGGGTCGTCACCAGCATGCGCACGCTCAACGCCACCCCGTCGCTGCTGCGGCCTCACCTGTTGTGGAACGCCGAGGCGCTGGCAGCGCTGAAATAGGCCACATTTTGCGGGTTTCCTCCGGCTCAGCATGGTACGTGCGTTGCACGAGGCGTATTATCGCGGCGTGGTGTCCTTTAATTTAGCCAGTAGCAGTCGAGGCAATACATGAGCCGAGCTCTCTTCGCAGTTATCGATGTCGCGCTGCTGACGGCGTGCGCTACCAATCCCGTCACCGGCAAGCGCGAGATTTCGTTGATGAGCGAAGAACAGGAAATCAGCGTCGGCCGGGAGATGGACGCGCAGATACGGCAGGAGATGGGGCTCTACGAAGACGAAGAGCTCCAGCGCTACGTGCGGGAGCTCGGCATGGGCGCTGGCGCGGCGATCGCAGCGGCCGAACCTTCCGTGGAGCTTCGCCATCGTCGATTCGCCGGCGGTCAACGCCTTCGCGCTGCCGGGCGGGTTCATCTACATCACGCGCGGCATCCTGCCGTACCTCGACAACGAAGCGCAGCTCGTCGGCGTGCTCGGCCACGAGATCGGCCACGTCACCGCGCGCCACTCGGCGCAGCAATACACGCGCGGCATGGGCGCGTCGCTGGGCGTGCTCGCCGCCAGCATCTTCGTTCCGGCGGTCCGGCCGTTCGGCGATCTCGCCCAGGGCGGGATCGGCGTGCTGTTCCTCAAGTTCGGCAGAGACGACGAGATTCAGGCAGATGCGCTGGGGGCCGAATACGCGGCGGGCGGCGGATGGGATCCCAACGAAGTGCCCGCATTCCTCACCACGCTCGCGCGCATTTCGGAAGCGGCGGACCGCAACGGCGTGCCCAACTGGATGGCCACACATCCCCAGCCGGAAAATCGCGCCGTCAAAGTCGGCGACATGGTCAAGAAAGTGCTCGCGGCCACTGACGGAAACCTCACCGTCGATCGCGATCCGTATCTCTCGCGCATCGACGGCCTCGTCTTCGGCGACAATCCCGAAGACGGCATCGTCCGGGGCAATCTCTTCCTGCATCCGCCGCTGCGGTTCGCCATCGAATTTCCCGACGGCTGGGAAATCACCAACAGCGACGAGCAGGTGGTCGCGCAGGAACCGGGGAACAAGATCTTCATGGTGCTGCGCACCATCGAGCCGCGCCCGGGGCGCAGCCTCGATCAGATTGCGCAGCAGCACATGCGCGACTCGGGATACAAAACCGCCGACATCACATCGGCGACGATCGCGGGGCTGCAGGCGGTCGTCGGCACATACCAGGGGAACGCGTCGGGGATCGGCCAGGTGATCTCGCGCGGCGCGCACGTCACCATGGGCCGCAGCACCTACTTCATCGGCGGCATCGCCGCGCCCGACATGTACCCGCGCGTCGTCCCGGCGTTCGACAAGGCGATTCAATCGTTCAGGCAGTTGAGCCAGGACGAGGCGGACGCGATTGAGCCGAACGTCGTCGATCTGTATGTCGCGCGGCAGGGGGATACCTGGCAGTCGATCGCGCAGCGCGCCGGCGGCGGGCTGGTGAACGCCAGGACGCTGGCGATCATGAACGATCACGCCATCGACCAGCAGCCGGAGCCGGGCACGCGGCTCAAAATTGTCGTACCCGGGTCCTAGCCCCGAAAATTCCAACCTCAGAGATCGCAGAGTTCGCAGAGAGGAAATTCCTTCTCTGTGTTCTCTGTGAGCTCTGTGGTGGCACTTAGGATCGGGAATTCGTGCCCCCGGCTACCGTCCGGGTGGCTGATACGGCGGCACTTTCTTCACGGCCTGGTCGATCTCTTCAGGCGATAGCAACACAACGGTTTTAGTGCTGACTGCGCCGCCAGCGTTGATGGCCAGCGACGCCGCCGCGACCGAGATGTTGTCGGGCGCCTCGATAATCGCGTACAGATCGTTGTCTCCCAAGGCGAAATAGAACGCTTCGACGTGTCCGCCCAGGCTCTTCAGCGCTGCCTCTGTGACCTGCCGCCGCTTGCTGCCGCCGTCCTTCAAGAGCCCTTTCGCCCCTTCGGCGTTGTACGATGCCACGACGAGATACTTGGCCATCTCGGTACCTCCTTCTGAAAGGGAGGCAGTATAGCTCGCGAATTGTGCTTGAACGAATTCGTCGTCGATCGCTCCATTCGCAGAAAGGAGGCTATTTCTTCTCCGTGTTCTCTGTGTTCTCTGTGGTTGGACCAGGGATTGGGGATTGGGGATTCGTAAGTCGGAATCAGGACGCGCGCAGAACTGCGCCGACCATGGCCACCAGCGTCGCCACCTGGATGCCCACGAGCCAGGTGAACTGCCGAGCGGTTTCCACTCGAAGCGCCTGAACATCCGTTCCGAGCGCCCTCACGTCGGCACGCAACCCGCGCATGTCCGGGCGCAGCCCGTTCACGTCGTCGCGAACAGAGAGCACGGCTCCAACATGGTCCTCCAGGCGCCCCTCGAGATACGCCACACGCTCGTCTAACGTCATGGCTTCAAATGCTCGACGATATCGCGCCGGACCCATTCCGGCTCGATCTTACATCGTCGTCAGCATAGGGAGTGCCACGTCTATTTTCCCTGGCAAAATCACGCCAATACGTCACCGAAACGCAGATTCTGCCACCGCGGCGGCAATCTAGAATCGCACTCCGATCAACACGCTGAAGGCGTTCGCGTAGACGTTCACCGGGTCAGGGTTGACCGCGATGTTCTGCATGCCTCTGGTGATTCGTGCGTCCGCCAGCCATCGTTTGTGCTGGACGCCGGCGCCGACGATGAATGAGAGGTTGGTGCCCTTCACCATGTCGTCGATCTCCACGAGCTTTCCCGCGTCGGCCACCTGGCGGATGACGGCATTGCGCAGTAATCCGATTGACGGCCCGCCAATCAGGTACAGCGACGTCTCTTCGCCGGTCTGTTTCGACAGACGCACGAGCAGCGGGAATTCTAAATAGCGAATGAGCACGACGCGGTCGGCCACGGGTGGCTTGAGCTCGCCATCGGGCGCCGTGGTCGGCGGCGCGTCTTTGTCGTGCACGCGCTGCCCCTTGGCGGCGAAGATGATTTCGGGCTGGAACGACCACGGGCCGGCGAGATGGATCCAGAAGAAGCCGCCGAAGTTCAGGGTGGGCTCGAATGCCGATCCGACCAGCTCCGGATCGAAGGGCTCGACACTCGTCAGCGAGGTGAACGACGGGCCGAAGCGCACACCGTATTCAATGCGGCGTTCGGCTGGCGTTGCGGCGGCGGGCGGCAGCGGGTGCGGGTTGAGGCGCCTGGGCGTAAACGCGACTCGCGGAAACCAGAACAAATACGGCGAACAAACCAGTCTGCAACCAGGGCGGCGACATGCGAAACGTGATTGTACTCTCATCTAAAGAACACTCCGCGCCTTCGCGCCTCTGCGGTGAGACATTTGCGTACGGGCGCTATAATTCGAACCCATGCGGCACGTAGCGATTGGCTTTCTCGCGCTCCTGTGTGTCGTCGCGCCATCCGCACAGCAGCGCTCGATCGACGACTTCTTTCGCGAGTTCAGCGATGCCTGGGTGCGGATGAACCCGAACATCGCGGTGAGCACGCGTTACTTCTCGGGCGAGGAGCAGGATCGCCTCGAGCAGCAGCTCAGCTCCTATACCGAGGCGGCACGCGCCCCGCGGCGGGCGCACCTCGAACGCGGGCTGACGGAGCTCGCGCGCTTCGATCGATCGCAGACTCACCGACACGCAGCGCGTGTCGGCCGATCTGCTGCGCTACCAGCTGCAGAGCTGGCTCGACTGGGAGAAGTACGACCACTACGAGTTTCCGCTCGATCAGCACAACGGCGCGAACATCTGGCTCGTCACCGTGCTGAGCGTGCAGCATCCGCTGCGCACGCCGAAAGACGCGTCGAATTACGTCGCGCGGCTGGGGCTGGTCGGCACGAGGATGGCCGAAGCGGTCGAAGACGCCAAGCAGCGGGCGGCGAAAGATCTCATTCCGCCGCGCTTCATCCTCAACCGCACGATTGATCAGATGCGGCGGTTCTCGGCCACGCCGGCAGCGCAGAATCCGCTGGTCACGGCGTTCAACGAACGCGCCTCACAAATAAAAGACCTGCCCCCGCCGATCGCGCCGCGCTCGTCGCCAAAGCCGAGCGCATCGTCTCGGATTCGGTGTATCCCGAATGGAACGCGGCAATCGGATATCTCGAGTCCCTGCTGCCGCGCTCGTCGGACAATGCCGGCCTCTGGCGGTTCGAGGGGGGCGCGGAAGCGTATGCGTTTTTCCTGAAGGCCTACACCACGACAAACCTGACGGCGGATCAGATCCACGAGATCGGGCTGCGGCAGGTGGCTCGCCTCGAGCGCGAGATGGACGCGCTGATGCGCAAGCTCGGGCGATCCAACGGAACGGTGAAAGATCGCGTCGAGCAGCTGAAGAAAGATCTCGGCTATCCGCTCACCGAAGACGGCCGCAAACAGATCATGGCCGACATCGACGCGATGATTCAGGAAGCGGAACGCCGGTCTGCTCTTCAATTCGACATGCGCCCGAAAGGCCCGGTGATCGCTCAGCCCTACCCGCGCTTCCGCGAAGCGAACGCCGCCGCTTCATATACGGCTCCGCCCCTCGACGGCTCGCGTCCGGCGGTGTTTCAAATGCCTCTGCGGCCCGAACGGATGACGAAATTCGAGCTGCGCACGCTCGTCCATCACGAAACGGTTCCCGGTCATCACTTCCAGATTGGCCTGATGGTCGAAAATCCGGCGCTGCCGGCGTTCCGTCAGGCGCGCGTTGTTCGGCGGCATTTCCGCCATCACCGAAGGGTGGGCGCTCTACGCCGAGCGCCTCGCGGCAGAGTCGGGCTGGTACGACGACGATCCGGAAGGGCTGCTCGGGCAGATGCAGGCCGAGCTGTTCCGCGCGCGGCGCCTTGTCGTCGATACCGGACTGCACGCGAAGCGCTGGACGCGCCAGCAGGCGATCGACTACGGCATCGAGGCGAGCGAGATCGAACGATATGTCGCAACTCCGGGGCAGGCGTGTTCGTACATGCTCGGCCAGTTGAAGATTCTCGAGCTGCGCGATCGCGCGAAGGCCGAGTTGAAAGATCGATTCTCCGAGCGCGCGTTCCACAACGTGGTGCTCGGCGCCGGCTCGGTGCCGCTGGAAATTCTGGAAGCAGGAAGTCGGACGGTATCATAAACGCACGAAGTAAAATAGTCGACGAGTCGAAATAAGAGTCCACGAGTCGAAGAGTTCGAATTGCAGCCGATCAAATATCCGCGACGCGCACAGTCGAGCAGACAGACACTTATCACGGGACGGCCGTTTCACGATCCGTATCGATGGCTCGAAGACGACATGTCGCCGGAGACGGCGGCGTGGGTCGAGGCGCAGAATCGCGTCACGTTTGCCTACCTCGACCAGCATTCCCGGCCGCGCCGCGCTGAAAGAGCGGCTTCGGCAGCTCTACGACTATCCAAAATATCTGGAGCCCTCGACCAAACGCGACCTGGTGTTCTTCTACAAGAACGACGGGCTGCAGAATCAGAACGTTCTCTACATGCAGAAAGGGCTCGACGGCACGCCCGAGGTGCTGATCGATCCGAACACGTGGTCCGAAGACGGGACCGTCAAGCTCGCCAGCTTTACGCCGTCTGCCGATGCGAGATATGCGGTGTACGGCATCTCGAGGAGCGGCTCGGACTGGCTGGAGTACAACGTGCTCGATCTCGCCACGCGCGCGCGGCTGCCCGACACGATCGAGTGGGTGAAGGTGTCGAACGTCGCCTGGCGCGGCGACGGGTTCTACTACAGCCGCTATCCCGCGCCGGCGAGCGGCGACAGCGAGCTCTCATCCTCGAACGCCCATCACCGCGTCTTCTACCATCGTCTCGGGACATCGCAGGACGCCGACGAGCTGGTGTTCGAGGATCCACTCGAACCCGCAGCGATTCCACATCCTTCAGACGACCGAAGACGAGCGGTTCGAGATTTTGTGGGTGGGTGATTTCGGAGCAGGGAAGAAAGGGAACGCGCTGTTCGTGCGCGAGTCCCGTAGCGGCGGCCCGTTCCTGCGCGCTGGTTCCCGAGATCACGGACGACTCGTTTTCGGTGCTCGATAGCGACGGCGGCAGGCTGATTGTCTCGACGAACAAGAGCGCTCCGAACGGCCGAATCGTGGCCATCGATCCGCGCGATCCCGCGGAGAGCCGCTGGGCGACGGTCGTGCCGGAGAGAGCCGAGTCGCTGGAAAGTGCGGCAATCGCGGGTGGCCGGCTGTTCGCTGATCTACATCAAAGACGTCACGTCGCGCGTCTACGTGCACACCCTGGACGGAGCGCTCGAAAACGAAATGACGCCTGCCCGGCCCTCGGCACGGCCACCGTTTCCAGATCCGATCGCGACTCGCCGTTCGTCTTCTACACGTTCACGTCGTTCACCGAGCCGCTGACCATCTATCGCTACGACATCGCCGGCCGCGCCAGCTCCGTGTTTCGCGAATCGGATCTTCCGGGTTTCGATCGGTCGCGCTACGAGACGAAGCAGGTCTTCGTGACGAGCAAAGACGGAACGCGGGTGCCGATGTTTCTGGTGCACCGCGCCGGCCTCGAGCTCGACGGGCGCAACCCGACGCTCCTGTACGGCTACGGCGGGTTCAACGTCGCCGTCGGGCCATTGTTCAACCCGCTGCGCCTCGCCTTGCTCGAGCAGGGTTTCGTCTACGCCAGCGTCAACCTGCGGGGCGGCAGCGAATACGGCGAAACGTGGCACGACGCCGGAACGAAGACGCGGAAGCAGAACGTGTTCGACGACTTCATCGCCGCCGCCGAGTGGCTCATCGCCAACAAATACACCTCGCCGGGCCGGCTCGCGATCACCGGAGGGTCGAACGGCGGTCTGCTGGTCGGAGCCGTCATCAATCAGCGCCCGGAACTGTTCCGCGCGGCGGTTCCGCAGGTGGGCGTGATGGACATGCTGCGGTTCCATAAGTTCACGATCGGCTGGAACTGGATCGCGGACTACGGATCGAGCGACAACGAGAGCGGAGTTCAAGGCGTTGTATGCGTATTCACCGCTGCACAACATCCGAGCGGGCGGCCGATACCCGGCGACGTTGATCACCACGGCGGACCACGACGACCGCGTGGTGCCGGCGCACTCCTTCAAATACGCCGCGGCCATGCAGGCTCTGGCGAGTCCCGAAAATCCCGTGCTGATCCGCATCGAAACGAAGTCGGGGCACGGCGCCGTCAACACGGCCAAGCTCATCGACAACACAGCGGACGTGTATGCGTTTATTGCGCATCAACTAGCCAGTAGCCGGTAGCCAGTAGCCGGTAGTCCCTGTGGCCGGTAGTCGATAGCCACTAGCTGGTAGCCCAGTACGTAGTGTCCGGCTTTAGCCGGACCCGTCGCTATGTTATAGTCCGCCTCCGTTCACCCGATTCGCCCAGGAACAACCCAGCGTCGCACCCGTCGTCCGCCAACTACGAGGAGGCTGCATGCGTGCCTGCGTGTTTCTACTCGCCGCCGTTCTGTCCGCTTCGACGGCTCTCGCACAATCCGCCGAGCAGGAAGTGCTGAAGGCCGAAGAGGGCGCCGTCGCCGCCCGCCGTACCGCCGATGCCGCCGCGTTGACGGCGCTGATCGCGGACGATTTCGCGCTCGTGGCGAGCAACGGGCAAATGCAGGACAAAAAGTACGCGACCACCCGCCCTGCGTCGCCGAAGTACGGGACGCGCGACTCGAACGTGCAGGTGTTCGGAGACGTCGCTGTCGTCTCGGGACTCATCTCGGGGCTCGGGGCGGCAGATGTCCGGCAGACGCGCGTGTGGCAGAAGCAAGGCGGCCAATGGAAGATGGTGTTCGCGCACAACACCGGCGTGGCGGCTCCACCTGCCGCCGCTCAAGCGCCGGCTGCGGCGCCGGCCGGGGCACCGGCGCCTGCCGCTACCAACTGGCCGGCATCGGGAACGGCAGACGAGCGGGAAGTGCTGAAGGTGCAGCGCGGGTTGAACGAAGCTTTCGCCAATAAAGATGCGGCCACATACGCGACGATGACAGCCGACACGTTCGTGCGCATCGGGCCCAACGGTGCCACCGTGTCGCGTTCCGAGTTCATGAAGAATGTTGCCGCAACGCCCGAGGTGAAGCGCGTCGTCTCGAACAACTCGGAATTCCGTGTCCGAGTCTATGGTCCGGTGGCGGTATCGACCTACCTGGACCGCGCAGGCGGCGGTCTGCCCTCAGGCGTAAGGATGACGCGCGTCTACGTAAAGCAAAACGGGGCGTGGAAACAGCTGGTCGGGCAGAGCACGACGGTCGCGCAACAGTAACCTCGGGCCGAACGCGGACCCCGCAAGAAACCCTCACTTCACGTCCAGCTTTGGGTCGGGAAGGCTCGATCCGGAACCTGGCGTCGGTGGCGTCAGGCGAGCCTCATATGTATACGTTCCTACCGGCCCGGTAATTTTCAAGGTTTTTCCCTCCACTCCCGATCTCGTGTTAGAGCTCCACCCGAAAGGATTGACCCCTCTGAACGTGATCGTGATGGATTGATTCGAGCCTAAGGGAAAAAACGTGACTGTCTTGCTCTTAAAAATTTCCGCGGGATTGTGTGAGACGTCATTGTAAGCCTTCACCAGGATGTTCTTGTCGTCGGGCAGAGTGTCCTTAATGGCGGCGGAAGCAGCCTGCCGCCGTCGACGATCAGCTTGGGGTTGCCCATCGGTTTCACTCCTTTTCGGAGACTTGATGGCTGAAGACTTGAAACTCGTAGTCACCCTTCAGCGTGTTGCCGAACCTTTCCCGATAACGTCTTCCCGACGATCTGCCGTCTTTACACTGCAGTCCCAATCCTTGAAGGGCACTCGATCCACGAATTTCACAGTAATGACGTGCCTCGGGCCCTCGGGGTGGAAGATCACTTTCTTTACACACGGGACTTCCGGCTCTTCCTTTAAACACGGGACCTCGACCTCTTTGGGAACACCTTGCCGTCCGAGATCACCACAAGATTGACGTCACGAGACTTCTGTTTCTCCTCAGACGTCTGTCGCGCATCGCGGATCCTTTCGATTGGTGTCACGCAACCTATTTCTCGTCAGCGCGTGGGGGCACAAGCCGACCAGGGTCTACGATCAGCTTGGGAACTCCCAGAATGGCGTCCATCACTCGGTGCAACACCGGGACTCACCGATGCTTTGTATTTGTACTCTCCGGGACTGGCGACGACCGTGTCCAGTATCGGTTGTCCTTCGGCCCCGGTCTTCGAATGTGAGGACCAATTGAAAGGGTTTTTCCCGTTCTGAAACGATATCGTAAGGGTTTGGTCCGAATCGGACGGATAGAACGCGACGTTATGCCCGGTGAAGACCGTCGCGGTTTCTTCCGACACCTTGTTTTGTTTCGTGACCACGATGTTTTTGTGCGGCATCACTGTTCCTTTCGATCGTCTTTCGTGGACGCTTTGGCGCGAAGCTCCCCAACGCGTGAGTCCTTCCGCAGATCGGCAAGCGCAGGAGAACGTTCGACCTCGGACAATTGATATCCCGCCGCCAGCGCCCGTCCGAGCCACTCGATCGCCTGCGTGCGGTCCTTCAACCAGAGCTCGTGCACGACACCCGCCTGAAACATCAATCCGGCATCCCCCGGTGCAAGGTCGAGCGCGTTTTTCATCAAGAGACGCGCGCGATCGTGATGACCGAGAGCGGCCTGGTATTCAGCGAGCGACATCGCCGTCTCTGCGTCGCGAGGGTTTATCTCGAGCGCCCTGGTGGCGAGCTCGGCTGCTTTGGTGAACGACGACCGCGATTCGGAGGATTGTCCGGCCCAGAGCTGCGCGGCGGCGAGGTTCCCCCACACGACGTATTCATTCGGCTGAAATGAGACCGCCTGCTGAAACGCCTGAGCGGCCCGAGCGTAGTCGGCCATCTCGAAAAAGTAAAGCGTGCCCAGATTCGACGCCGCCTGGTAATTGGCGCGGATGGATAAGGACTTCTCGAAGGCGGCGATGGCTTCCTTCGGACGCCCCTGCCGGTAGACGAGCGCTCCAAGATTGCTGTAGCCGCGCCAGCTGTCGGGGTGAAGGGTGACCACCTGCCGGAACATACCCTCGGCATCGGCGTATCGGCTTTCCGCATAGTAGAAGGCACCGAGGCGGCTGTATCCGTTCCAATATCGCGGGCGGATATCGATGGCTTTGAGGTAGGTCTCTTCGGCGCGCTGCTTCAATCCAAGCTTGTCGTAGGCCGTTGCGAGACCGATTTGGACCATCTCGTTTTCAGGCTGCCTCGCCAGCGCGTGCTGGAATTCTTCCACCGCCTTTTCGTATTCGCCGATACCGCTGTTGATGGTTCCGAGGCATTGGTGAGGCGAGGCTTCCTGTTCGTTGAGGCCGAGCGCGCGCTCGCAGGTCTGCCGCGCCTTTTCCACCCATTGCGCATCTTTGGTCGCGAGGTACTTCCGCCAGTACGCCTGGCCGAGACCCGCATGTGCCGGCGCATGTCTGGGGTCGAGCTCGAGGGCGTGATGCAGAACGGCGAGGGCCGTATCCACGTTTTCCGGCTTGCTGTCGTCCTGAAGGTATCCCAGCCCCTGGAGATAATAGTCGTGAGCCCCGCCGCAGCGGGACGCGCGTCTACCTGGTTGCGTTCCGCCGCCGTGAGCGGAAGGTCGATCATCGACAGCAACGTGTCGATGATGCGGTTCTGCAGCTCCGCGCGCTCGTGATCGGCAACGCTGATGGTGCTTCGACGTATCGTCGTGCCGCTCGCCGCGTCTACCAGCTCGAGATCGGCGCGGGTCCCGGTACTGTCTTTCGTCGACTTCCCGCGTATGACATGGGTTGCACCGAGCTCCACGCGCGCGTCCGCTGGTGTGCGCACGCGTCTCGCCGTGACATCCGCGGCAGGCACCACATATACGTTCCGGCCTGCCGGCAAGGCGGCGAGCCTCGTCGTCACCGCCAGCGTCAGTCCAGCCCAGTACGCCTGTTCCGCCGGATCGGGGCTTTCCGTTTCGATCGGCAGCAATGACAGGGTTGTGATTGCGCTCGGCCGAACTTTGAGTTTCAGAATCGCGGACGAGATGACGCGTCGTGAGCGTGATGGCCGTGCCGGCTGCAACAATTGCCGACGGCGGCGATCCCCACGCGCAGACTCGTTGACCATCCAGCCGGGCGCCGCTTTGGTGTGATGCCTCTGGCGATCGACCTGATATCGGCCGCCAGATCCTGCATCGTGTCATATCTGTCTTCGGGACGTTTGGCCAGGCAACGGCCGACCAGCCGGCTGAGCGACGCCGGAGTCTTCGGCGCGACGACGCTCAGCGGCGGCGGCTGCTCGTCGATGATTGCCGTCATCGTCTGGATGACGGTGTCGCGCTGGAACGCGCGTTTCCCCGACAGCATCTCGTAGACGAGGGCGCCGAAGACGAACTGGTCCGAGCGCGCGTCAATCGGGCTTCCCGTCACCTGCTCGGGCGACATGTAGCCAATCGTCCCGATGAGCTGACCAACTTCGGAAAGGCCGCTGGCCGTCGTCGACTCGGCTGATTCGATGCCCGTCTTGACGAATTTGCCGAGGCCGAAATCGAGGATCTTCACGCGTCCGGCTGCCGTGAACATGATGTTCCGCGGCTTGAGGTCGCGATGGACGATGCCGGCATCGTGCGCATGCGCCAGTCCGTCGGACATCTGAGCCGCGGCATCGAGCACCTCCTCCACCGGCATCGTCCTGGTGGATAGCCGCTGCTGCAGCGTCTCGCCGTCGATCAGCTCGAAGGCGATGTAGAGCTTGCCCGCGGCTTCGCCGAAATCAAAGACGGTGACGATGTTGGGGTGGCTGAGCGCGGCGACGGCGCGCGCCTCGCGCTCGAACCGCGCGCGAAGGCGAGGGTCGTCGCTGATTTCACCTGGCAGGACCTTGATCGCGACGTCGCGTCCGAGCCTCGTGTCGCGGGCGCGATAGACCTCGCCCATGCCGCCAGCCCCGAGAGCGGACTTGATGACGTAAGGTCCGAGTTGCGACCCGATGTCGAGCGGCATTGCAAATTGGGAAATTCAGCCTGATTCTGCCACGGATTGCCGGGGGAACGACTGGCGATGCACGGTAACGCCGTCAGCCCGCGGGCAGTATAATTCGCCCGTTCCCACTTGACCCTCGCGCCCGGCACCCGTCTCGGCGCATACGAAATCGTCGCGCTCCTTGGCGCCGGCGGAATGGGCGAAGTGTATCGAGCGCGCGATACGCGCCTCGGCCGCGACGTCGCGATCAAAGTATTGCCGGCCGGGTTTGCCGCGGATGCCGACCGTCTTCAGCGGTTCAAGCGCGAAGCGCAGGTGCTCGCCTCGCTCAACCATCCTCACATTGCCGCGATTTACAGCGTTGAGGAGACCACCGGCGTCACCGCCCTGGTACTCGAGCTGGTTGATGGTCCGACGCTGGCGGATCGCATCGCACGTGGCGGTATTCCGTTCGATGAGGGTCTTCCAATCGCCAGACAAATCGCTGAAGCGCTCGAAGCCGCGCACGAGCGCGGGATCATCCACCGCGACCTGAAGCCCGCGAATATCAAGCTGACGGCTGAAGAGAATGTCAAGGTGCTCGACTTCGGCTTGGCGAAGGCGGTCGAGGCACCTGGCAGCGCCGGCCTCCACGCGAACATCTCGCAATCTCCCACACTCGCGTCGCCGGTGATGACGATGGGGAGTGTGATTCTCGGTACTGCGGCTTACATGAGTCCGGAGCAGGCGAAGGGGAGAGCCGCTGACAAACGCAGCGACATATGGGGGTTCGGCTGCATTCTGTACGAAATGCTCACCGGCACACGGCCGTTCGCCGGCGAGGATATTACCGAAGTCATGACGGCCATCTTGAGAGATGAGCCGCAGTGGAGTCGTCTGCCTTCAGATGTGCCCGCTGCTGTCCGGTCGCTGCTGCAGCGTTGCCTCGAGAAAGATCCGCGCCGCAGAATCGGCGACATATCTGCCGCCAGGTTCGTACTCGAGGACCCGGCGCTCTCCGCTGTCCCGGCACGCTCTTCGGTTGCGCATCTGGCGGAGCGGGAACCATGGAGATGGCGGATCGCCGCGCTTGCCGTCGCCGCGATCGTCGGCGCCGCGTTGGGCGTTTTCGGGCTCCAGTTCGCAATGCCCATCCAGCCGGCGACGATCGCGCGATTGAGCATCGTCCCTCCATCAGACACGCCATTGGTCATCGACGGTATTACCAGAGATGTCGGCATGTCGCCTGATGGAAGTCGCGTCGCATGGGTCACGCACAACGGCAACATCGTGGTGCGCGCGCTCGATCAATTGACGCCGTCCGTCATCACGGGACTGGGCTCGGCCCGCCACCCGACGTTCTCGCCAGATGGACAATGGATTGCGTTCTTCGACGGCAACGAGAGCGTCAAGAAGGTAGCGGCATCTGGCGGCCCTGCGACAACCCTTCTTGGCTGGAGCGGCGGGGCGCGCGGCCTTACCTGGAACGTCGACAAGTCAATCATCTTTGCGAAAGTGGACGGTGACGGACTGGTCGAAGTGCCAAGCGGCGGGGGGCCGGGAGAAGTGCTCACCCAACCCGACAGGAATAAAGGAGAGGTCGATCATCTGTGGCCTCAGGCGCTGCCTGGCGGCAAAGCGGTGTTGTTCACGATCACCAGAGTTGGCGGAGCGGACGAGTCACAGTTGGCGGTGCTCGATCTTGCAAGCCGAAAGCATCGGGTGCTGCTGCAGGGGGGAACCGACGGGCACTTCATCGCGCCGGGATTTCTCGTCTACGCCACGGCCGGAGTTCTGCGCGGCGTCCGCTTCGATCTCGAGACATTGAGCGTCATCGGCTCGCCGGTATCGTTGATCGAAGGTCTGGGCACGACGCCGCAAGGGGCAAAACACGCAGATTTTTCGGCGGATGGTGCGCTCGCATACATCCCAGTCGGCGAACTGTTATCTCAGCGCACTCTGGTGTGGGTGGATCGCGCCGGGCGTGAAGAGCCCCTTCCGGGCGCACCGGCACGCGCGTACATGTACCCACGCGTGTCCCCGGACGGGTCGCAGGTGGCGGTCGTCGCAAGCGATCAGGATTACGACGTCTGGCGATGGGACAGCCATGCGAGGACGATGACACGTGCGACCTTCGATGCCGGCATGGACACTTATCCCGTGTGGACACCCGACGGCAAGCGTCTGCTCTGGTCCTCGCAGCGTGACGGGCCGAATAACGTCTACGCGCAATTCTCCGACGGCACAGGGCCGATCGAGCGACTTACCAATCAGGTTGGCGTTCAATATCCAAACTCGGTGACGCCTGACGGAAAACATGTTTTGTTGCGGGTCGACGCTCGCGGAAAAACCGGGACCGACGTCATGATGCTGACGTTGGGGACGCCGAATTCATTAGTACCCGTCGTTGCCACGACGTTCGTCGAACGCAATGTCGACGTATCTCCCGACGGTCGATGGATTGCGTATCAGTCGAATGAGACGGGGCAGTTCGAGATCTATGTGAGGCCATTTCCGAACGTGGACGTCGGCAAATGGGCGATCTCCAATGGTGGGGGGGAACAGCCGTTGTGGGCGAAGCGCGGCGGCACGTTGTTTTATCGAGGAAAAGGCGGCGCCATCGTCTCGGTCACGATAGAGACGACGGGGGGCGGACTGCGCGCTGGTCAGCCCATGAAGATCCTGGATGCATACTTCACCGGCGCCGGCGCGTTCATTGGCCGCACCTACGATGTGTCGCCGGACGATTCGCGGTTCCTCATGGTGAAGGAGGCCGAAGGCACCGCCCTGCCATCGATCGTCGTGGTTCAGAACTGGCGGCAGGAGCTCGAGAACAAGCTCGGAAAATGACTGAATTACTCGAGGAGCGTCACATGACACTGTTTTGCGCCGTCGTCGTCGTTGCCGTCGCCCTTCTCGCGAACCCGTTAACCGCACTCGCACAAGCCACCGATACCGACGTCTATCACGTGATGTTCGTCAAAGCCGCGCCAGGGCAGGCGGCGACGCTGGCGAAAAATCTTCAGGAGCAGGATCCGAAAGATCCGATGGCGAGTCATTTCCTGCTGCTGCGCCATCAGGAGGGCGATGACTGGGATTATGTCCTTGTCAACCATCTCGGGCAGAAAGCGACGGTAACGGTGACGCCGCTGCCCCCAGCCGCGCTGGTCCCCACTCAGGCGTGGCACAACGACGCGTTCGTGTCTGGTCCGTCATGGGCTGAGTTTTCCAAGTTGATGACCGGCCCCGCCGGCTCGATCTATACCGTTGGTCTTCATCGTCCGGTGCCGGGACGCCGCCAACAGTTGTTCGAAACACTCACGAAGCAGGATTCATCCAGCAAGGTTCCGCTCAGCCAGGTTGCCTTGACCCATCTCGAAGGCGGCTCTTGGATTTTTCTGACGATTGGCCGGTACAACTCGTGGCAAGACTTGGGTGCCGATCGAGCCGCCGCGGCCGCCGACGAGAAAGGGTGGTTCGAGATCCGCCAGCATTCGGCATGGCACGTCGACACGATTGCCGATCGGGTTGGTGCGAAATGAGGAGTGGATGAGTCTTCAGTCCGGCGCACGCCTCGGCGTCTATGAGATCGTCACGCTGATCGGCGCGGGCGGCATGGGCGAGGTGTATCGCGCGCGCGACACACGGCTCGGCCGTGACGTCGCCATCAAAGTGCTGCCCGACGCATTCGCTCGAGATGCGAGCCGAGTGGCGCGATTCAAGCGAGAAGCGCAGGTGCTTGCGTCGCTCAATCACCCGCACATTGCCGCCATTTACGGGTTGGAGCAGGACGGTACGCACTCGGCGCTGGTATTGGAGCTCGTGGAAGGTCCGACACTTGCCGATGTCATCGAGAAACAAAATTTTCCTCAGCGGGGTGGCCCCCGCGGCATTCCAATCACCGAAGCGCTCCAGATCGCCAGGCAGATCGCGGAGGCGCTCGAAGCGGCGCACGAGCAGGGCATCATCCATCGCGACCTGAAACCCGCCAACATCAAGCTGACCTCCGGCGGACAGGTGAAAGTGCTCGATTTCGGGCTCGCCAAGGCTGTCAGTGATGGCAGCGGCGCCGTTGCTCCTGCCGACCTTTCCAACTCTCCGACAATCACGTCGGCCGGAACGCTTGGCGGTGTCATTCTCGGGACCGCCGCCTACATGAGTCCGGAGCAGGCAAGAGGAAAGCCGATCGACAAACGGACGGACGTCTGGGCGTTCGGCTGCGTGCTGTTCGAAACGCTTGCCGGAAAACGTGCGTTCGAGGGCGATGACGTGCACGACGTCCTCGTGTCGGTTCTCACGAAGGAGCCCGACTGGACCGCGCTCAACCCCGCCACGCCCGTGCCGATCCGAAAACTGCTGCGACGATGCCTCGAGAGCGATCGGAAACGGCGCCTGGCCGACATCGCCGATGCGCGGCTCGAGATTGATGACGTGCTCAGCCCTTCGGGAATGCGCCTCGCATCCGAGAGTGCCGAAGCTTCGAGACCAAGGCAGCGCCCGCGAACGGTCGTTCCATGGGCTGTTGCCGCGTGTGCGCTGCTCATCTCTGCCGCAACGCTTCTCTTATGGTCGCCCTGGCGGCAGGAACAGCAGCCCGCTCTCGCGCGGGTGAGCGCCGAGCTGGGCGCGCCCGTCTCGCTGGTCACCACGCAGGGGCCGGGCGCGATACTCTCACCGGATGGGACGACGCTGGCGTTTGCAGGGCAGCCGAGCGCCGGCATCGGCATCTCGCAACTCTACGTTCGTCGTCTCGATCAGTTGACCGCACAGGCGCTCGCGGGAACCGAAGGTGCGATCAACCCGTTTTTTTCGCCGGACGGCCGCTGGATAGGATTTTTCGCCGGCGGCAAACTGAAGAAGGTCGCCGTCAACGGCGGAGCCGCCATCACGCTGGCCGACGCGCCCAATGGCCGCGGCGGAAGCTGGGGCGACGACGACCACCTCGTGTTCATGCCGGATTTTTATACCGGACTGTGGCGGGTGGCGGCATCTGGCGGACAGGTGACGCAAGTAACCACGCCGGTCAAGCCAAGCGGCACGCATCGCTGGCCGCAGGTGCTGCCCGGAAGCAAGGCAGTCATTTTCACCAGCCACACCACGCTTACCGGATATGAGAACGGCGATATCGTCGTTCAGCCGCTTCCGTCGGGCGAGCCGCGGGTGATTCAGCGCGGAGGATTTTACGGACGTTACCTGCCGAGCGGACACATTGCGTTCGTGCAGGATGGCTCGATGTTCGCCGCGGCTTTCGATCTCGATCGGCTGGAGCGCACTGGCGAGCCTGTGCCCGTGCTGCAGGACCTCGCGCACGGAGGATTCTGGACCGGAGCCGCGCAATATTCCGTGTCGGATACCGGAACCGCGATGTATGTGTCGGGCAGCAATTCCGCGTCGCCAATTCATTCCGTAGACGATGCCGGCGCGATCACCGTGCTCCGCCAGACGCCGGCGAACTGGAGCGATCCGGCCTTCGCTCCAGACGGACGGCAGCTTGCCGTGGATGTCTCCGACGGGAAGCAATCCGACATTTATCTGTACGACTGGACCGGCGACGCGATGACACGGCTCACGATCGATCCGGGTACCGACGCCAAACCGGTGTGGACGAAGGATGGGACCCGCATTGCTTACATGTCCACACGCCGCGGTGGGAATTTCGGCGTCTTCTGGCAGCGTGCCGACGGCTCGGGAGACGTTCAGGCGCTATTGGAAGGCACCAACGGAGCTGTTCCTGCGTCGTTTCACCCGAGCGGGAAATATCTCGCGCTCATCGAGCTCAATCCAAAAACCACTTTCGACATCCTGATTCTGCCGATTGAGGGTGACGAGGCATCCGGGTGGAAGCCCGGGACACCGATACCGTTTGCCAACGGTGCCAGCGTCGAGCTCGAGCCGATGTTTTCTCCCGACGGTAAATGGATTGCGTACTTTTCAAACGAATCCGGCAGATTCGAGGTCTACGTGCGGCCGTTTCCCGGCCCGGGAGGGACATGGCAGGCATCGAGCGGCGGCGGGTCGTTCCCGACCTGGTCGCGGACCCGCCCGGAGCTTCTGTATGCGACCCTCGACCGCCGAATCATGGCGGTGTCGTACACGACGCAAGGCAATTCATTCCGTGCTTCGCCGCCACGAGTGTGGACCGGGGTGCAACATCAGTTGCTGGGGCCGATCATCAATCGCAATTTCGATCTGCATCCCGACGGGAAGAGGATTGCGCTGGCAAAGGCCCCCGACGCCGCCGCCTCGAGAGCGGACAAGGTGGTGTTCGCGTTCAACTTTTTCGACGAGCTGCGACGGGTCGTGCCGCCGGGACGATGATGGCCTCGGACCTGTTCGGCAACGTGCAAATTACTCGAGCCGCGTCAGCCTCGTTTGCGTCGTCGTCTTCCCGTCCTGCGATTTCGACGTCAGCCACAGAGTGTTTCCATCCAGCTTGAACGTAAACGTCATCCCTGGCCCGGCCATCACGGCTTCGTTCTTCGCGACGATTGGTTTGGTCGTGAGTGTGGTCCCCTTGATCTGGTACGTGCCGGAACCCGCGTTGAACTGCTGCCATTCAGGATAGATGGCGATCTTCTCAGCGTCAGTCGGTTTACCAGGCACCTTAATCGGCGGGACCTGCGGACGGGGTGATGTCCCTGGGACCTGAACGACGCTGTAGTGCCGCGCGGTGTAGATGTAAATGCCCGGTTGAGGCGCGGTTGTGCTGCTCGGATTCTCCCCAGTGATGACTCTTTCCTGAACCCGCCACACGCCCTGAATCGATGGCTTCGATTGCGCGATGAGTGAGACACCGATGACGGCGAGGACCGCTACGACGACGAAGATTTTTCGCGTCACGAGCTACCTCCAGAGATGGGTTGTCCTGGGATGGGTGCGAAGGGCCGGACTATATCAGGGAGGGAGTCCCGGCGTCACCTTCATCGCGTTCTCGGAGTACAGCTTTTTCAACACGCCATCCGGAAGGTTCATTCCATACAGCTTCCAGAACGCATGGTAGTCGCGGTAGTAGTCGAAGTACTCATCCGCGGTCTCGAACACGCGCCAGTAATACGGAAACTCGGAAGGCGCGTAGGTATCCTTGCCGAACAGCACGCGATCCTGGTACTTGGTAAAAAATGCCGCAGCGGCGCGCGGCTGGCGGCCGAACTCGTACAGGACGGCGGCAACCTCGAGATACACGTTCGGCAGCTTGTCGAGCAGCGCGCCGGCACGCGCGAGATCGTGGCCGTGATAGGCGAAATGCGCGGCGATGAACCGCGTCTTCGGATGCTTGGCGAACATCCGATCGCGTTCGGCGATCAACTGCGCGAACTTCACCTTCGATGGATCGTAGTTGCGGCGGCTCGGAAACAGCGCCAGCTCGAGCCAGCGTTCGTTGGTGTAATCGGGCGGATCGAAAAATGTGGGGGGCTCCGCTGTGTGGATCAAGACCGGCACGTTGAGCCGGCCCGCCGCGGCCCAGACGGGATCGAGCTCGGGATCGTCAATGGCGATCCGCGAGCCGTCGGCCTTGCGCGCGGTCATTCCCAGGTCCTTGAAGATCTTCAATCCGATAGCGCCGTTCCTGACGTCCTGTTCGAGTTGCGCGGCCGCTTTCGCGCCCCAGCCCGCCGCGAACCGGTCGAAGTCGAGGTTCGCAAAGACCGTAAAGCGATCGCGATACGGGCTCTTGCGAATGGCGTCGACGTTCTGCTTGAGCCGTTCGCCGCTGCCGCCGCTGAGATTGTTGAGCACGCGCAGATTCAGCGCGTCCATTTCGCGGGCCAGGCGCGCCATGTTCTCCGAGGTCGCGGACTGATGGCTGTGGATGTCGATGACCGGAAACCTGGCCTTCGGCACTGGATGCTGGTCGACGACCAGCGTCGATTTCGGGCGGTAGTCGACGATGCTCGGCGGCGGTGTCTCGGGCGCCTGACAGCGTCCCTCGCGTACCTCGGTCTGACCGGGCGGGCATTCGCCGGCGCGCGATGCCGGAGCGGGCCGCCGCTGAGCTGGCGCCGTCGGTGACGTCTGTCCGCCGGCAAGGAGAAAGGCGGACGCGGTGAGCGCCAGAGCCCCGATCAGACTGGCAATGTGTGGACGCATGCTGAAATTGTAGCCCGACTAGACCCCTTTTCAATTCGCGCGGAAACCATATGCATATACGGTATCCATGCTGGTATCATTCGGTGATGAGCGGAGCGCGAAAAGTGACGGTTGAGCTGCCAGACGACCTGCTGCGCCGCGCGCAGAAATCCACCGGCGACGGCATCACGTCGACGATTCGGCGCGGGCTCGAGCTGGTCGCGGCCGGCGACGCGTATCGCGGTCTGAGGCGCTTGAAAGGCAAGGTCTCCCTCTCGATCGACCTGGACACGCTCCGCCACGACCGGAAATGATCGCCGCGGATTCCAGCTCTCTCATCGCGTACTTATCGGGTGCGGCGGGAGACGACGTCGAGGCGATCGATCGCGCCCTGGGCGATCAGCAATTGTGCCTGCCGCCCGTGGTCCTCACCGAGCTCTTCAGCGATCCGAAACTGCCGCCGCAGCTCTCGTCCCTGCTGAGGCAGATCCCCATGCTGGACGCCACCACTGGTTTCTGGGAGCGTGCGGGCCGCCTGCGCGCGAAAGTCATCTCGCGCAGGCGTCGCGCACGGCTTGCCGATACCCTCATTGCCCAGAGCTGCCTCGACAACGATCTCGTGCTGATTACGCGCGACCTCGATTTCCGTGCGTTCGCCGAGATTGCGGGCCTGAAGATACTCGCCGCCTAGCGATCGACTGCTGAATCATCCGACGGTGTAGAGCCGAAGTTCGTGCCAGCGGTCAATGGCATGCGTGCGCTACAAAGAGTGCCGGTCACCGGAGGTTCGCCCATGGCCATCTGTACGGCGGAAAATCCGACGGTTTTTGGACAGTCCTCAAACGGAATCTTTCGGGTGTTGTGGAATGACGGATGGAGCGAGCGGATTATAGCCTTAGAGCCAGTTTCTGCGGCCGAAGGTCAATCTCAGCTCGCCCATGTGCGGCAGCGCCGCCGAGGCAGGACATCCGTGCCATCTCCAGCAGCGAACGCATGGGCTGAATCGAGAGAATCGGCCATGAACAGCCGCTGCCGGCTGTCAATGCGTTTCACCCGCCGCTCGTCGAGGCTCCAGCCTTTGGAGCGGCTGCCGCAATGCCGGCATTCCAGGAACACCATGCCGGGCTCCCGCCGCATTTCATAGTCGTGGTCGCGAAAAAAACGGCACTTGAACGGATTCCGCATAGCCTTTGTGACGATCGGAGCAGGTTGAGTGGCACAGCCTACACCCAGCATTGCGGCGAGGCAAGCTCCCGTCAGGGCACAAGGATGAATCGCTCGACGTGAGCAGGCCTGACGATGCCGAAATGGCGCCTGTCGGTCGTGGCAATCGACTTCATCTTCAGGCGTTCCGCGATCGCCATCACGGTCGCGTCGACAAACCCGAGCGTGTCATACGTCGCAAGGACGTCGGCCGCGCGCGCGATGTCCCGCTGCGTCAGTGGCTCCATCGCCAGCTCGCCCTGGGATAGAGACTCCACGAACGCCCGTTCAGCGCGCGAACCAATCCGTTCGCGAAGCAGGTAGGCGACTTCCGGCAGAACGGTGACCGGGGCGAGCAGCGGCTCTTGGTGCGCGATCAGGTACTCGCGCACGCGGCGGTGCCACGCATCGTCGCGATCGGCCAGGGCATAGAGCACGCCCGTGTCGACCAGCAGCGCCATTCAACGCCGCCCGGCCCGGCGACGCGCCCGCGGGGCAGCCGTGCGGGCAGCGACCGGCGGCGATGCGTCGTGCAGCGTCAGCGCCCTGAACAGGAGTTCGTCATGCCGCGACGCCGTATCGGCGTGCCCGCTCTCGAACGCGCCGGCGAACGCCGGCAGGGCGGCGGCGGCGCCGCGGGTTTTCGCGATGTAGTCAGCGAGCGCCTCACGAACGATCGCCGCGGTCGGCTTGCCGGTCTTCCTCGCGTAAAGCTGCAAATCACGCTCGAGGGATTCGGGTACGAAGATGGTCGTCCGCTTCATATGACGTATGCTAGCATACATTCTACCCGCTGGCCATTCGCCCATGTGCCGATGATGCAGCACTGCCGCCACTCCAGAAACAATGCCTGGCGCATGCTTGAAGCCGCAGGGACTATGCCCATGGCTGCGCCGAAGCAAGCTCTCATATAATCCACGCCACTCGACTGACATGCCGTCAGCGCCCCCGAACCGGAAGGTCGATGTATGACCCGCACTGAGGCGCAGCAATTCTTCAATCGCCGATGGGAGTTATGGCGTGGGCGCGATGTCGAGGCGCTCGGTCTGCTCCACACGGAAGACTGCGCGCTCGACAGTCCAATCGCGGGGCATGTCGCGGGCCGTGCCGCCGTCGAGAACGTCTATCGCCGGTTCTGGACGAGCTTTCCCGACGTGATGATCGATGATCGCGACCTCATTGTGGAAGGCGACAGGGCCGTTCAGCTCGTCACCTTTTCTGGCACGAACACCGGCGGCTTCATGGGCATGCCGCCAACCAGCAGGCGCTTCACCTTTCCGGCGGTGATCATCTGCACCTTCCGCGACGGCCGAATCGCCCACGAACAGCGCGTCTATGATTTCGCCGGGTTCCTCATGGAAATCGGCGTCCTCAAGGCGAAACCGGCATGACGACGACCACTCCGGCTTCGACGCCGCAACCTCGCCTGCAGGTAGACGACCCGCTCGGCCGCCGTGTCGTCGTCATCGACAAGCCGCTGTTTCGCATCGGCAGGAAAACCGCGAGCGATCTGTTCGCGGCCGGCGCCGACGTGTCGCGCGAGCACGCCGAGATCGAGCGCCAGGATGACGGCCGTTTCGTCCTGAAAGATCGCGGATCGCGCTGCGGCACCTTCGTCAACGGCGAACAGGTGACCGAGCGGCCGCTGAGCCATCGAGACCGAATCCGGCTCGGGCGCAGCGCGGGCGCCGAAATGGTCTTTCTCGCGCACGATGAGCCGGACTCGCGCGCCACCCATACCTCGAATGTCATCGACTTCCGGCCTCTGACGGCGCTGCTCGATCGGTTGCGCGGCCTCGGCTCGGCGCGCGTGCTCGACGAAGTGCTGGTGCTCGTCATGGACTCGGCGATCGAAGCGACAGGCGCCGAACGCGGGTTCATCATGCTTGCGGGCCCGAAAGGGGAGCTCGAGTTCAAGATCGCGCGGGCGCGCGGCAAGGTGACGTTGTCGGGCACGGCCTTCGCGACCAGCCAGAAGATTCCTCAGGAAGTTTTTGCAACCGGCCGCGAGCGGATTGTCGCCGATCTGCTGGACAGCGGTGTCGCGGGACAGCACCTTGGCACGGTTGCGCTCGGTATCCGCCACGTCCTGTGCACGCCGCTGCGCGTCGTTCGGTACTTCGAAAATACTGTCGGAGAAGGCGAGCAGCAGCCGATCGGCGTGCTGTATCTCGACAGCCGGGAACGGGGGCAATTGATGTCGGCGAGCGCGCGCGCGGCGCTGGCGGAAGTTGCAGGTGAAGCGGCATCGGCCATCGAAAGCGCGAGGCTGTATCGTGAAGCCACGGAGAAGGCGCGTCTCGACCGCGAGCTGCATCTCGCCGCGGAGATTCAGCGCGCGCTGCTTCCCGAAGCGCTGCATTCCGGACCTCACTTCGACGTCGCCGCCTCGTCCATCCCCTGCCGGTCAATCGGCGGCGATTTCTTCGACTACTTCAACCTCACGGACGACCGCTTCGCGTTCACCCTCGGCGACGTTGCGGGGAAAGGGCCTCCGGCAGCGCTCCTGACCGCGATGATTCAAGGGGCGTTCGCGGCGCAGGTCGCCTCCACCGATTCGCCGGCGGCATTGATGGCCCACATCAACCGCACGCTCATCCGCCGCGCGATCCAGTCGCGATTCGTGACGGTGATGTACGGCGTGCTCGGCGCCGACGGCGGGCTCACCTACAGCAACGCCGGGCACAATCCTCCGATCCTGATTGGCCCTCGTGGCGTGCGCCGTCTTGAAACGGGAGGGCTCATCCTCGGGTTGTTTCCTCACGCGACCTACGAAGAGGAAACCGTGCAGCTCGAAGCCTGGAGACGCGCTGGTGGTGTTCAGCGACGGCGTCACCGAAACGTTCAATGCGGCGGGCGACGAATTCGGCGAAGAGCGTTTGCTGACCTGCGTGCAGACCAACCGCACCAGCACACCGGAAGTGCTGCTGGATTGCATCCTGTCGACCGTCAGGACGTTCGCCGCCGGCGCCGCCCCGAGCGACGACGTGACGGCGCTCGTCCTGCGCTACAAATCGCGCTGATCTGAACGACAAAACAGGAGAAGGGGAGAACTTTCAAAGGACTCTCCTGATCTCTTGATCTCCTGTCGAATGTGGCTGCAAAGAATCGCGTGACAGCCCACCCCCGGACCGTCAGCTGAACTTGCCGAGCGCCTCCGTTTCGGAATCGTACGTATCGAACACGGTCAGCAGTTTGGTGATGCTGAGCAAATCGTGAAGCCGTTTCGTCAGGTTGACCAGCTTCATGCTGCCGCCGGCTTTCGTGACCGTGGTATACGCGCTGACGAGCTCGCCGAGGCCGGCGCTGTCCATGTGCGTGACGCTGCCCAGGTTGACGAGAATATTCTTGTGGCCCTGGTGAACGAGGCTGTTCACCTTGTCCCTCAGCAGCTGATCGTCGCCTTTCACCAGAGTTATCTGACCGGAAAGATCGAGAACCTTCACGTTGCCAACCGAGCGCTCGGCTATCTGCATGGGACGCTCCTCTTCTGGGTGTGGGACGGAGCCGGATACTAGTCGAAGGGCGGCTAGGGCGCAACCATCGGCACGAACCGGACCGGAATCGTGCGTTGCCGCGTCACGCCGGCGGCAGTTTTCGAAATGATGACGATCTCCTGCTCGATCGGTGCCGACCGGCACCACCATGATGCCGCCGATGGCGAGCTGATCGATGAGCGCTTGCGGGATGTCGGGCGGCGCCGCGGTGACGATGACGCGATCGAAGGGCGCGAGCTCCGGCCATCCACGGTACCCGTTGCCGGTGCGCACCGTGACGTTGGCGTAGCCGGCCGTGGCTAGCGCGGTCCGCGCTGCCTGCGCCAGGCCGGGGACCAGCTCGATGCTGTGCACGTGCGTGGCGAGTTCCGCCAGCACGGCCGCCTGGTACCCCGAGCCCGTGCCGATCTCGAGCACCTTGTGGCCGGGCTCGAGCTGCAGGGCTTCGGTCATATAGCCGACGATGTACGGCTGCGAAATCGTCTGTCCGTGGCCGATCGGCAGCGGGCGGTCTTCGTACGCATGCGCCTGCACGTCGGCCGGCACGAACAGATGCCGCGGCACGCGCGCCATCGCGCTGAGCACCGGCTCGTTGCGTATCTCGCGCGCGCGGAGCTGCGTCTCGACCATCTGCGCGCGCAGCGCGGGCCATTTGTCGTTCTGTGCAACCGCGTTCACCACGCTGAGCAGGAGCATTGCGAAGACTATAATCATGACATGCGATGGGTCGGCCGCGCCGTTGCGGCCATCGCGGTGTTCGGATTCGGTTACGTCGCGTTTCTGTACCTGACGCTGCCCGACGTGCGCGTGCTGCGCGCGAACAATCCCCGGTCGACGGCGTTCATGGATCTGCGCGCGCGCGAAGCCCGCGCGGAGGGCCGCGAGCTGCGGCGCCTGCATCAGCCGGTTCCCTACAGCCGTATTTCGCCGCACCTGAAGCGCGCGGTGCTGGTCGCGGAAGACGCCGGCTTCTGGGGCCACGAAGGGATCGATCTCGAGGAGATCAAGAAATCGCTCGAGGCCGACTGGGAGCGCGGCAGTCTCACTCGCGGCGCGAGCACCGTCACGCAGCAGCTCGCGAAAAATCTCTACCTCTCGCCGTCACGCAATCCGTTCCGGAAGCTGACCGAGCTGTTCATCACGCGCCGGCTCGAGCACGAGCTCAGCAAGACGCGCATTTTCGAGCTCTACCTGAACAACATCGAATGGGGCGACGGCATCTGGGGGGCCGAGGCGGCGGCGCGCCATTATTTCCGCATCCCCGCGTCCGCGATCGGACCCGACCAGGCGGCGCTGATGGCGGGCGCGATCATCAACCCGCGCACGCTCGACATCGCGCACCCGAACGGCCGCCTGCGCGCGCGACAGCGCATCATCCGCGCGCGCATGGGGAGAATCACGCCGCCCCCGGTGGTCGCGATTCCACCGCCCGCGGCGCCGGCCGAGCCGGAACCCGTGCAGCCAGACCCATCGGTCGAACCGGACCCGGAACTGGAACCCGGGCCGGCGCTGGAGCCGGAAGCAGAGCCCGCACCGGAACCAGAACCGGAACCGGTCATTGAGAACCCTACCGATACGGCCCGTTGATGTACTGCTGCAGGTGCTCGATGATTTCCCCCTGCACGGTAATGACCGAGCGCACCAGATCGCCAATCGAGACGATGCCGACGATCGACGACCCTTCGACCACCGGCAGATGGCGGATGCGCTTGTCGGTCATCAGCCGCATGCACTCTTCGACGGTGTTCGTCGGGGCTGACGGTGACAACCGGGCAGGTCATGATGTCGACGACCCGCGTGTCTTTCGACGACCGTGACTGGAGGACGACTTTTCGGGCGTAATCGCGCTCGGAGAGGATTCCCTCGAGCATCCCGTCGGAAACAACCAGCAGGGCGCCGACCGAATTTTCAGCCATCAGTGCGATGGCTTCGTATACGGATGCGTCGGGAGCGATCGACAGCACCTGTCGACCCTTCCGGCGGAGAACGGAACTGACGGTGTCCGGCAACATCTGCGCACCTCCGTCTGGGATTTTGCGAGTCGCAAATCATAGCAGGACTCGGGGCTGGGGATTAGGGATTAGGGATTAGGGATTGGGGATTTGTTGAGGAGTCCAGAGAGTCCAGGAGTCCAAAGGCCAAAGTCGAAGTGACCGCGGACCGTTCAGAATCCTCTGTGTTCGCTCGTGCCGTCCACCTTATAATCCGCGGCGAGTTCCTTACAATCGATGCTTCTCGCCAGACTCGCGTCTCGGCGTTTTCGCACCGCCGGTTTCATCTCGCGCCGGCGAACTGGCCCCCGTGTCTCGTTCGAATCCCCAATCCCGAATCCCCAATCCCGGTACGGTGCACTCGTTTCGAGGGCTGCACCGCCGATGAGGCGCGCGTTGACCGTGCTCGTGTTCGCGGCGTCGTGGCTTCCGGCTGCCGCCTCCGGCCAGACATCGCCGCACCGGGTGTTCGTCGACGCCACGGCGGCCTCCGGCAGCGCCGTGTTCGATCTCAAACCAGAGGAGTTCGAGCTTCTCGAGGGAGGCGAGCGGCGCGAGATAACGAAGGTTGAACTGACCCGCCGCCCCGCGCGCGTGATTCTCATCGTCGACAACACCGAATACCTGCGCCAGCAGATCGGGCAGGTGCGGACCGCGCTCACCGATTTCGTCGACACGCTCGATCCCGAACACGAGATCATGCTGCTGACCGTCGCCGGCACCATGCAGATACGGGTGCGGCCGACGCTCGATCGCAAGCCCGTGCGCGACGCGCTGGGCAACATGTTCGGCCTCACCGGCGCCAACCGCATGCACAAACACATCGACGACGCCTTCCACCGGTTCGCCCAGACGACGGATCATCGTCCGATCTTCGTCGTGATTACGGCGGAGGGCTTCGAATCGACAGGCGAGATCAACCCGCAGGAGGTGAAGCACATCGTCGATCATTTCGCCTCGCGCGGCGGTGTGCAGCACGCGATCAGGCTCAACGTGCCGCTCACCGGCCAGGCGTTCAAGCAGGGCAATCTCACCGAGCTTCCGGTGAGCCTCCTGATTGCGCGCGACACGGGGGGCGCGCACGCCTTCAACTCGCCGAGCGGTCTTCGCGAGGCCCTGCAGCGGCTCGCGGGGATCATCGACGAAGTGCAGGTGGAATCGGCGATGAGCTACCGGATCGAATATGCAAGCGCGCCGGTGAAAACCAAAAAGTTGTCCGCCCCGGAAGTGCGCGTCACGCGCCAGGGCATCACGACCAACGTCATCTTTGCACCACCAGAAACGGGAGATAAAAAATGACTGGATCGATTTGGAGCCGAGCCGCGGCCTAGCGGCGGCGCTCGTGTGCGCGTCGAGCGGAATCACGCTGCGGGGACAAAGCAGCGCCGGCAACCCGGCGGGGGAGTGGCGCGCGTATGGCGGCGATTCGGGGCATACGCGGTACTCGCCGCTCGATCAGATCAACGCCGAAAACTTCGGCAAGTTGACGGTTGCGTGGCGATTCAAGACCGATCAATCTCGGGCCGCGCCCCGAGTTCATGTTCGAATCGACACCGGTCATGGCCAACGGCGTGCTGTACACGACAGCAGGCAGCCGCCGCGCCGTCACGGCGCTGGATCCGGAAACCGGAGAACAGCTGTGGATGCACAGCGAGCGCGAAGGCCCGCGCGGGGCCGCGGGGCCGCGGCAGTTGTCGGGCCGCGGTCTCTCATATTGGACCGACGGCAAAGAGGAACGGATCTTCTACGTGACGCCCGGCTACCGGCTCGTCGCGCTCGACGCCAAGACCGGCAGGCGCGTGCCAGGCTTCGGCGATGACGGCATCGTCGATCTGAAGCAGAACAACGATCAGGTGATCGATCCGATGTCGCCCGAAATCGGGCTGCACGCCACTCCGACGGTCGCCGGCAACGTCGTCGTGGTCGGCGCCGCCCATCGCTCGGGCGGCGTGCCGACGGGCAAGACCAACGTGAAGGGCTACATCCGCGGGTTCGACGTGCGCACCGGCAAGCGGTTGTGGATCTTCCACACCATTCCGTCGCCCGGCGAGTTCGGGAACGACACGTGGCTCAAAGATTCGTGGTCGTATACGGGAAACACCGGCGCGTGGGGCCAGATCAGCATCGATCCCGAGCTGGGCATCGCCTATCTGCCGGTCGAGAGCGCCACGGGAGATTATTTCGGCGCCGATCGGCCGGGGAACAATCTCTTCGCGGAAAGCCTGGTGGCTGTCGATCTGCAGACCGGCAAGCGGAAGTGGCACTACCAGCTCGTGCATCACGGCATCTGGGATCACGACATCCCGTGCGCGCCCATCCTCGTGGACATCCGCCGCGACGGCAAGATCATCAAAGCTGTCGCGCAGCCCACCAAGCAAGCGTTCATGTATGTGTTCGATCGCGTTACGGGACAGCCGCTGTGGCCCATCGAAGAGCGGCCGGTGCCAAAGGGGGACGTGCCGGGAGAATGGTACGCGCCGACGCAGCCGTTTCCGTTGAACGGCCGCGGCCAGCCCTTCAAGTACGACTCCCAGGGATTCGTCGAGGACGATCTCATCGACTTCACGCCCGAGCTGCGCGCCGAAGGGCGCAAGGTGATTTCGCGGTACAAATTCGGCCCGATCTTCACGCCGCCGGTCGTGAGCAAAGCCGAAGGGCCGCTGGCGACGCTGACGCTGGCATCGGCGGGGGGCGGCACGAACTGGCCGGGCGGTTCGTACGATCCTGAGACCAGCATCCTTTATGTCAACTCGCAGAAGTCCGTGAGCCAGCTCGGCCTCGTGCCGCCTCGCGATCCGTCGCGCAACGATCTCGCCTACGTGGTCGGCAACGCGCTAACGGGCGCCCGGACGACTGGCGGCACGGGATCGGCGGCAGGTGGAGACAGAGCCGTCGCGCCGGGCACTACCGCGGCCGCAGCAGCGGCGGCGCCGGCGGGTGAGGGGGGCGGCGGTGCGCCGGGCCTCAACGTGCAGGGGCTGCCGATCATGAAGCCGCCATACGGACAGATCACCGCGATCGATCTCGCGAAAGGAGAAATCCTCTGGCAGGTGCCTCACGGTGAAACGCCGGAGGCGATTAAAAATCATCCCGCGCTCAAAGGGCTCAACATTCCGCGCACCGGCCGTCCGGGCGTTGTCGGATCGCTGACGACGAAGACGCTGGTGATTTCGGGAGAGGCCGGCTTCGGGCCGACGCCGACGGGGGCGCGCGGATCGATGCTCCGCGCGTACAACAAGGCGACCGGGGCGGAGGTGGGCGCCGTTTACATGCCCGCGCCGCAAACGGGATCGCCGATGACCTACACCGTCAACGGGCGGCAATATCTCGTCGTGGCGATCAGCGGCGCCGGCTTCCCAGGCGAGCTGATCGCCTTCCGCCTTCCGTGATCTGACTACCAGCGACTGGCTACCGGCTACTGGCTAGCTTTAGGTGGGTGCAGTGCCGTGGAGGGCGGCACCACCCCCTGCATGCGCAGATACGTGGTGATGGTTCCGTAGTCCTCTGCGCTGTGGATGGTGCCGTAGATAAAGCTGTGCGCGCGGATGCCGGCAATCAGGCCGCTCGATGAGCCGCCCAGGCCCGGTGCGGTTTCCATGAGCCACGATTCCGTCGCCGCGGCGAGGACGCGATCGCAATAGGCGATCGATTCTTTCAACGCGGCGATGATTGCCGGCTTCGCCGTGATGGTCCGCAGGTTCGGCGCCGTCTGCTTCTGCACTCCGGGAGGTAGCCCTGCCTGGTTGCAGAACGAGTAGTGCGCGCCGGACGCGTGATTGATCTGCTCGCCGAACCTGCGCACGTCGGGCGTCGGGCGGAAGCCGTAGCCCGTCTCCGGCATCATCTCCGCCTCTGCGACTTCGACGCAGCCTTCTCCAATCAGCAAGCCAGCTTGTCTGGGCATCAAACTGAACCGTCACCGATCCCATGGCGGGTTGGTCCACTCCACTGAGGATCGGCGCGAGCTTTGTGGATTCCTGCCACACGCGCGACTGCAGCTGGGGTGTCGGATAGCTAGTCACAGCTATCTGATACGAATCGTCGTGCTGAGGAGCAGCTGACGCGGGGGGCCGGGGTCGGCCGATGAACTGCCCACGTCGAAGTAGTACTCCTGATCGAAGAGATTGCGTCCCGAGAGCGTCACGCGGAGCGGGCCACGCTCCCAGGTGAGGCCGGCATCGAATAGCGTGTAACCATCGATCTTCGCCGTGTTGTTTTCGTTGCCGAACGTCTCGCTTACGTGCTTGACGTCGAACGTCACGTTGATCGCCGGTATGATTACCATGTTGGCACCCCAGTTCACGATGTAGTCGGGGGAGAGTACCAGGCGGTTGCCGGTGAGGTCGGTATCGCCGTCGCTATCCTGGATCACGAAGTTGCCGTAGCGGTTGCGATAGAACGCGGCGTTCAGATAGAGCGACGCCTTTGCGTTCGGTGTCCAGGTCGCGCCTGTCTCGAACCCCTTGTACTTCATTTCTCCGGCGTTGCTCGGCACAAAGCGGTTACCCTCGAATCGATTGATGACGACGCCGTCCTCGGTCATGTAGAAGTAGGACGCTTCGAGCCCAACGCGACCCTGGAGCACGCTGCCCTTGAGCCCGGCTTCGTAGTTGTTGATGTCCTCGGGCTGAAGATTCAGCGGTGTTTCAGCCGCCTGTAGGGCGCTCGGTCGCCGAGGTGGTTGAAACGCCTGCGAGTAGGTGCCGAACGCGTTGAGCGTCGGGGCGGCTGCATCGTTTCCCACACCCAACAGTTTCATTGTCGCGCCCACCTTCGGGCTGAAAGCACCGAACGTGTCTTCGACCGGCGCCGACGCGCCCCGCGTCGCATCGAGGGCCAAGTGGTCGTAGCGTCCCCCTAGCATCAAGACGAGACGCTGAGCTGGCTCGACGATGTACTGGCCGAAGAGGCCTGTGATGTCGACGTTGTAGTCGACCGCGCTCGCGTCGTGCATCCAGAGGCTTCTGTCCGGGATCACCGGGTTGACGTAGCTGACGTCAGGAAAGCCGAATGTCTCCTCGTCGGTGAGCAGCCCGTCGTACACCGAGCTGCCGTTATTGCGCTCATAGCTGCCTCCGATGATGAAGGCGTGCTTCATCGCCCGGCGTGTGCCCCCGAACTCGATCCGCGCCTCCTCATACAGGTTGTGATCTTCGGTCTGCTGATTGAACGGGTACATCGTCACGGTCTGGTTCTCGAGGCTGTACGGCTCGCCGATGAAATCACCGTCCTCGATGAACTCGCGCTGCACGTCGCGGTAGCCAAAGGTCTCGACGACGCGCGCCCAGCTGGAAAGTTTCCGCGAGTAGTTGACCGTGAAACGCGTTTCGCCCTGGTCGTAGTTGGGTCCGGGAAGATTGAAGCTGGTCAGCCGTTCGAAGGCTGGATCGAGATCGTGGAGAAGCTCTCCGTCGATGATCGGCTCGTTCGTCGGCGTGCTGTTGGGAGACGAGACGCGGTTGAATGTGATGCTAGCGGTGTTTTTCGAATCCGGTGCGAAAGTGAACTTGCCGAAGAACGACGTGTTTCCGTTGTCGTAGTCGGTGTCCAGCAGGTTCTTGTAGTAGGCCCCGCCGTGGACCTTCCCGAGCGAGAGGTAGTAGCCGCCCCACTGCTGCAGTGGCCCTGAGGCGCTGACCACGCCCTTCGCCGTGCCGAACTGGCCGGCGGTGAGATCGATCTTGAACTCGCGCCGTGGCGTGGGATCGGCGGTCATCACGTTGATGACGCCGCCGATGGCATTCCGGCCATAGAGTGCCGAGTTGGGGCCGCGGACGATCTCGATGCGGCTCGCGTCGTAGATGGGCAGCGCGACGACCCGCGCATCGTTGCCAGCGTTGGTCTGGGGCACGCCGTCGACGAGGAGCAGTGTGTTGGTGAACTCGTTGCCGGCGCGGGGCATCCCCCGGAAGAGGACCGACTCGAAAATGCCGAGCTCCGTCGTGACGAGGGCCCCGGGCACGTGCTCCACCGCTTCGGTCAGCCGCTGATCGCCACGCCGATCCATTGTTTCGCGCTCCACAATCGACGTCGGTGCGGCCGGGACGTCTCCGATGACGAGCGGCGTCTTGGTGGCGGTGACCTGCACGCGCTCCATGAAGTTGGGGGTGGCATCGAGTTCGATGACGATCGGCGTGGCCGCGCGCACGCCCGGCACGCGCAATTCCAGGAACCCCGGTGCGCGGACGATGAGGACGACCGAGGGCGTGGTCACCTGATCGATGGTGAAGTGCCCGAAAACACTGGCGACTCCGGCACGGCTGGTGCCGTCGATGATGACCACGGCATCCGGCACGGGACTGCCCGTCCCGCGCGCCACGATCGCGCCGCTGATGGTTTCTGACTGCGCACGCGCTTCACGCACGTCAAAGGTCAGTGCGGCCAGCCCGAGCGCCACGATGGCGAAGAATCTCATGGCCCGGCGCTCACGTCTCACTCTCGCAATTGTCGATCGGCGCTCGCTCGGTCGGCGGCGGCTCCGCAGGACGCACCCAATTCCATGTCAGACCACCGCTGACGGCATCATGGTAGAGGGGGTTTCCCCAAGTCCCTGCGCACCGTCGGGTCGTAGTGCTCGTGACATTGCATGCATTTGTCGTTGATGATGCCGCCAGCATCCAACAAGCGATTCCGGTCGCGCGCTTCTGCGGCTCGGATCGCACCTTCGCTAGCGTCAATGAGCTCACGCGAGTACTTCATCCAGTCGCCGCCATCCTTGGCGCGCGGCACCATCATGAGCAGATTGCCTGATTCGGCGAGCAAGACCGACGCGTTACGGATCGCGGTCCACTCCTCCACCGTCTTGGGACCGATCTCTTCAGTGCCTCTGTCGGTGATCACCGTCTTTACCGATTCCCAGACAACGTCAGCTTCAGCGTCAACCGCCTGCATCAGCATCTTCACGTCGGCGATTGGCCTGTAGGGAGGCGGAGTCGGAGCGCTCTGGCATGATGCGCCTACTACACCGGCGAACGCGACGAAAAAGGGCAGAAGCCGATTCGTCATCTTGCCTGGCGGACCCGCAGGCGGCGGGTTCGCATCGCGGGCAGATTCCTCACGGCCAGGTTTACCCAGCAGAACGCGTTCTGTTGCACCAACTGGGATTGCCTCACTTTGGCTGGCCCGGCCGCAACGTGAGCTTCTGCACGCGCCAGCTGGTGATCTCACCGACATACAGCACGTTCTCGTTCCGGCAGTCGATTTCGTGAACGGAGCTGAACTCCTTTATCAGTCGACCAGCGCGCCCGAACTTGCCCACGATACGGCCGTCGAGTTCCATTTTATAAATCTCGCCGTCCTTATCGAACTCGCGCGGGCCATTCGAATTCGAACTATAGAGATACTGGTGCGGTCCGGGCGTGATACAAATTGCCCAGGGTGCCCCGACGTTGAGATACTGCGCCTTGAAGTTGCCGTCGTTGTCGAAGACCTGAATCCGCCGGTTCCCGCGGTCTCCCACATAGACGTTGCCCTGCGCATCGGTGGCAATCGAGTGGGGCGTGTTGAACTGGCCGGGCGCGGTGCCGAGGGAACCCCACGACTTGATGAACCGCCCGTTGCGATCGAACTTCGCGATACGCGAATTCCCATAGCCGTCGGCGACGAAGATGTTTCCCTGTTTGTCCCACGCGACATCGGTCGGGCGGTTGAACTGATCGCCGGCAACGCCGACTCCCTGCGGCCCCGACGGCGTAGGCGGGACGCCGCTCCGTGCTGGTTCCATGCCGGGCACGGAAATATTTTCCGGACGGCGGCCGAGAATCATCATGATCTGACCCTGAGGATTGAATTTCGTGATCGTATTGGAGCTTTCGTCCACCGCCCAGATGTTGTCCTCAGAATCGATACGCACGGCGTGAGCAAACGAAAACCCGTAGGTGCCTTGTCCGATTTCGCGCAGGTACTTGCCTGAGGGATCGAACTCGAACAGCCGCGCACCGCCGGCGCCTCGAACCATGTGCCGCTCAGTGCCGAGCGTGAGCTGTGGGGAGCCGGTTCTGGTGAAGACGAAGAGGTTGCCTTTGGAGTTCGTGGCGACGCCTACTGCCTCTCCGATATACACCTCATCCGGCAGCCCCTTGAGCACGTCGGGCGCCGAGTCGTAGGGGATTTCCGGAATTCGCAGCTGAGCTGATGGCGTGGTGCCGAGCAGCGAGATCAGCGCAATCGCGAAAATCAGTGTCCGATTCATGGGTTCCTCCGTGTCGACTCCGCCGGGCGGAGCGTCAACTTTTGTGCGCGCCATGAGGTAATCTCGGCGACGAAGATCTCGTTATCGTTGCGGCAGTCGATGTCATGCACGGTTGAGAATTCGCCAAGTGCCTTGCCTGACTTGCCGAATTTCCCGACCACCGTGCCGTCGAGCTCCATTTTAAAAATCTGTCCGGTTACGGCGGCGACATCGGCGACGTTCTGATCCGGGTTCGAATTCGAGGCGTAGAGGGTACTGGTGAGGTCCGGGCGAGATGCAGACCGCCCAAGGGGCCCCGACGTGGTCATAAATAGCCCTTAGCGTCAAATCGTTGCTGAAGATCTGGATCCGCCCGTTGTTCCGATCGGCCACATAGACGTTGCCGTTATTGTCGGCCGTGATGGAATGCACGAGGTTCATCTGATTCGGCTGCGTCCCACGCGTGCCAACGGTTGACGCCACGAATCGCCCGTTCCGGTCGTACTTTATCGCCCGATTATTGTTGTAGCCATCGGCCACGAAGATGTTGCCCTCTTTATCGGTGACCACGTCGCTAGGACGATTGAAGGCGTAGGGGTGCGGCGGCGGAATCGGCGCGAGCGTCGGAATGAGTCCCCCGACCATCGCGTACCGACGGCCGAGAATCATCTCGGGCCGGGCTGTATTCGGATTCCACTTGATGACCGTATTAGTACCTTCGTCGGTGGTCCAGACGAAGTCTTGGGCATCGACATAGACACCGTGGGCCATGGCAAACGCGTACGAATAGCGTCCGATCTCTCGCATGAAGCTCCCGCTCTGATCGAACTGAAACAGCCGCGAACCCTCACCGAGCCGTGTGAACACGTAGATCTGGCCGCGTGAATTGCGCGCGATGCCCATCGTTTCGCCGAGATACATTCCTGGGGGCAGTTTCAGAAAGTTGGGCGCCGACTCCATCGGGATTTCCGGCGCCTTCGGTGCCGCAAGCGCGTGCCGCCAGTTCGCGCCCGGCGCTGCGACCGGCTTGAGTACCGAATTCGGTTGCGCGCCTTGAACCGGCACCTGAGCGTCCGCAGGTGGCTGCTGCGCGCCGACTGTCACGACCAGCATCACGAGAGCTAGGAGACAACTGCTGTATAGAGCGCGCCTCATGGAACTCCTCCCAACGGATGAATCATCACCGCGGTGACTCAAATGTGTGTGTTCCGAACGCCGACTGCACTTTCGGAGGACCTCACTTTACACCAAGGCTGACCGCAGGCAAAAGTGTCGACCGTCGAAAACGGAACGCGTTCTGCAAATGCCTGTCTTCCAGCCGCGCCTCCCGATGTCGGTGTGTTATCTTCTCGCGAAGCGTTTCAAGAAGAACGTTGGCGCTGAGCGCCGCAACTTTACAAGGAGATCCAACGATGAAGAGAACTGTGTTCGTAGTGGCCGCAGCGTCGGCGATCGCGGCAGGATCGATGATTGCCGCTCAGGCCCCTCCCGCGGCACCCGCACAAGGCCAGGCCGGCCGTGGCGGCCCCGCTCAACCGATGGGTTTCTTCGTCACCAGCGTCGGGATGGACGGCGGGAATCTCGGCGGGCTGCAGGGCGCCGATGCGCACTGCCAGAAGCTGGCGGCGGCATCCGGACGGGAGGGCGCAGGAAACAGAGTGTGGCGCGCATACCTGAGCACGCAGGGCCCCCAGGCGGTGAACGCGCGCGATCGCATCGGCCAGGGACCGTGGGCCAATGCCCGCGGAACGATCGTCGCTCGTGATCTTGGGCATCTGCACGGGGACACCCTCGAGGTGGCGCAGCTTGGCAACAACGTCAGCAAGACCACGGCGCTGACGGAGAAGAACACGCCCGTTCTCGGCGTCGGCGACATGGGGCCTGAAGGCAAGCCGCTCAACCAGCATGACATCCTGACAGGCTCGACGCCTGCGGGCCGCGCGTTACCTGCGGGTGAAGATCGGACGTGCAACAACTGGACGAGCAACTCGACCGGCAGCGCGCAGGTCGGCCACTTCGATCGCATGGGCGGCAGCAATGTTTCGTGGAACTCTACGCACGCCAGTAAAGGCTGCAGCGCCGCAAATCTCGTATCGACGGGCGGCGCCGGATATTTCTATTGCTTCGCTGAAAAATAAGAGTCTGAAACCGGTGTGGCAGTTCCTCTGAGAGGACTGCCACGCTTTCTGCGGTTACGGAGCGGACCGGCGCGCGCGCGCTGATTGAGCGGCGGCTCCCGCAGCGCCGAGGCCCACCGCAAGCATCACCGAAGACCATAGACACGCATCGATACTTCCTCTTCGTTGAACAGACTTAGAGCGACGGCGCGAGGCGCCGGCGCACCCGTTTGATCCCGACCCACAAGCCGATGCCGCTCGACGCGAACCCCCCCAAGCTCAGGAGGATCATCCCGATGTCCCAAAGTGGGCGCCTGTGGTACCAGAACGAAAAATCCAGACTGTGGAGGCCGTTGAAGAGCCATCGCTCCACGCGGCTGAACCGGTGGATCGCTCCGAGAAGCTGACCCATTTCCGGGTCGACGTAAATCCACGTTCGATTCGAATCGGCGAACTTGACGCGCAGCACCGGCAATGGTGTCTGCCCGCTTCGTGAGTAGTAGTAGGAATCGTACTCGGTGAGCAGGGCAGTCTCGGTGATGGGTGTCTTGGGCCCTGATGTTCTGAGGCGGTCGACGAGCGACTCAACGGAAAACGGCGTGCGTTTGATTTCCATAGTCTTTGCGTCCACGATCAGCCTGTCAGAATGGAGGTGGTCGGCGCGCACTGAAGCCACCTCGTGCATTGGTGCCAGCCTCGCCACGTAGTACGGTTCGTTCTGGATCCACGCATATTCGATTTCCTTGAGCACGCGTCCTCGAGTGAGGGCTTCCCACTTGCTCGCATCCAGAACAGGGAATTCTGCAAGGCGCGGCGGGCCTCCGGAAAAAACCGCCTGGTCCACCTCGAGTCCTTCCCGTCTCGTCCAGGCGAAGGGTTCCATCGACAGCAGGCCGCTGAACATCCACGTCAGCGTGAACAGTCCAAAAACGACACCGGTCACGTAATGCCATCGCATCAACCCGGTATAGGGAATCGAAGACGACAAGCCAGTAGGCCGTCGCCGGTACTGAACCACACCCAGCACCAATCCGAGGGCAATCAACACGCAACCGAGTCCGGAGAGCGATACGACGACGCGGGTCCAGAGGCGCGTGTGAAGACGCAGATTTGAGAAGTACAGCCAATGCGGAATCGCGCCAATCCACGCCAGCGCACGGCTGAGACGTGTCGTGACGACCAGCACGTCGGCGGTCCGTGTCGCGACATACAGCTCGGTGCCTGCTCCATCGTCAACGCTGAACTTGAACGCCGGGAGCTCGCGAGCCTGTGTCAGCGTCCATTGATCCGGCCGCGACAGAAGCCCGGCATCTTGGATTTGGCGTTCTTCCACGTTCAAAAAGCGTGCGGCGATGCGTCGCGCCTGGGTCAGCGCAAGGCTTGTCAACGCCTCGCCGGTGTCCGCAAACACGATCCCCTCACCCAGGAAGCGGTAAGCAGGCCTGTCCATGATCGCGACGACTGTAATGCGCGTGGGACGTCCGGACGCAACTGCCTCCGGAGACACACGTACGCGTGCGATATCAAGAGGTGGCAGATGCTCGAGACGCTCCTGTGGGGTCAGCTCTGGCATCCCACCCGTGTACATCATGACGATTCCGGAGAGGAACCAGATTGCGACCATGAGCCCCACCGCGATGCCGAGGTAGCGATGGACGAGAATCACCCATTTCCGCAACATCACCATGCTCACCTTGGGACGAGCCGATCGAGGTTAATCGGATGTTCCCACGTCCTGCTGCAATGGTATGACTGATTACTGCCTGCTGCCTCCGGCGACGACTTCATTGTTTTGGATCAATTGATCCTGCGTTCCCCTCACAGAATGTTTGACATACGACTACACGCCGCGCTAGAGTCTGCGCATCCAACGTGAAGAAACAGAATACGTTCTGCTGAGCGGACCGTCGAAGAGACGATCGCATCGCAATGCAGGCCCCGTCGCACGGCCGCATCGCTTTGCGATGCCGCTCGTCGCTGCGGCGGTGTTCGTCATTTCCGACAGCGCCGCGGCGGCTCGAGACGGATCGGTTCAGCGTCAACGGCGTGAATCTGGAGTCGGTTCAGATGGTCGTCGCGAACGGACGAAGTCTCGCAGAGTATCGGACGACGCTGACAGTCGTTGCAATCCGGAAGGCTGTAGCGTCGACGCACTGAATTGTTCTTGTAGGTAGCGGAGATATGTTGACACGTGTCGGAGTGAGTCTTACAGTAGGCGCACCGAACAATTAGTCGCACTCTTTTTTCTTTTTTGCGCGGGCGTAGTGCGTTCGATGCTGATGTTTGAAGGTGCACCCCGCCACTATTCACGGGAGGTTGCGATGAGATGGTGTGGAATCCGTGATGTGATTCTCGCTGGTGTTGTGATGCTGCTGCTTCCGGTGGCGGCCTACGCTCAGAGCAGCATTTCGGGAACGGCTCGAGATACGTCGGACGGTGTCCTTCCCGGAGTAACCGTCGAGGCGGCGAGCCCGGCGCTGATTCAGAAAATCCGCTCGGCCGTGACCGACACTCAGGGCCGCTACATCATTATCGATCTCCCGCCTGGCGTGTACCGACGTCACTTTCACCCTGGGCGGATTCAGACCGGTGCGCCAGGAAGGCATTCAGCTCGCCGCGTCGTTCAACGCGACGGTCAATGCGGTGATGGCTATCGGCACCATCGAGGAAACGGTGTCGGTGACCGGGCAGACGCCGGTTGTCGACCTTCGCGCCACCGGCCAGCAGGCGACGATCTCGCGCGAGCTTCTGTCGAATGTGCCGACCGGCTCGACAGTCCAGAGCTATGCCGTGCTGATGCCCTCCGTCTCTCAGTCTGCCGCGTCGTTGGGGTCGGGGCCGAATAGCTTCCGATGGGCCGACCTGACATTTCGCGGCAGCCGCGAGTCTTCGACCGCGGTTGATGGATTCGATACCAGTCACCGTTTGAGCGGAGACGGCTCTCAGTACGTCGTCAACGATGCGATGATTCAGGAAATCGTCGTATCGGGTGCCTCCGGTGCTGAAGTGCAGGGTGGCGGCGTGCTGATCAATGCCATTCCGCGCTCCGGCGGTAACAACTTCACCGGGTCATTTTCGACCTTCTGGGCCAACGAGGACTTGGTCTCCGACAACCTTACCGATGACCTTCGACGTTTTGGTGTCAGCACGCAGTCAGTCAGGAAAGCCTGGGACTTCAATCCGGCAGTCGGCGGGCCGATCAAGCGCGACAAATTGTGGTTCTACGTGTCATACAGAAACCTCGGCAACGCCACCGATACCGGCATTCGACGCGATGTCGATCCGCTCGACTGGGTGTACACACCTGATATCAATCGGCTGACTGACACGGAGCAGCTGCGAACCAGAAACTACTCCGGTCGCTTGACCTGGCAGATCAACCAGAAGAACACGCTCACGATTCACGGCGACCATAACCCGAACGACTGGGACAATCGCGGCGGTACGACAGGCGGTGGGCGAACGAACCCGCTGGTTGCGCCCGAGGCGACGGTGTCGGGCGCCTACAATCCGCAATACGTGACCGGTATGAATTGGAAGTCGCCGGTCAGCAATCGCTTATATCTCGACGGCGGTCTCACCGTCACCAAGAACGCCCAGTGGTTCCGTCGAAACGACGCCGATGCGCAGACGGGGGAGCCGGTGTCGCCCGATCTCGAGCGCCCGGGCGCGCTCGATCTGGACACCAACACGATCTTCAACGGGTCGCATTTCATTGGCAACTTCAACCGGACGACCGGCATCAGGCCACGCGTGAACGCGTCATATGTCACGGGCACGCATACGGCGAAGATCGGTGTGCAGGGCGTCATCGGCGAGGACGTCGCCGAGCGCTATCGCATTAAGGACTATATCGTCCGCCTGCAAGGCGGCCAGCCAAGGAGCCTGGAGGTTTGGGGACCGGAGAACCGGACCAGCGGTCTAAAGAGCATCGGCCTTTTCGCGCAGGATCAGTGGGCGATGCCGAGGGCGACGTTGAACCTTGGTGTTCGTTACGACTACGTGACGACTAGCGCCGATCCGCAAACGCTGCCGGCGAATACGATGCTGCCCGAACGGAGCTTCGAGGGCATCGACAAGATCGTCCACTTCCACGACATCTCGCCCAGGCTGGGCGCAGCATTCGACGTGTTCGGTAACAACAGGACGGCCGTCAAAGTCGCATTGAACCGATTCCTGACTCCGCAGGACTTCAGCGGTGCCCGGCATCCCACCGCGCTGGCACCTCCGAACACGACGCGCGACTGGCTCGACGCCGATAACGACTTCGTGCCCGACTGCGATTTCCGGAATCTCGAGCTGAACGGAGAGTGCGGCCGTGCGGCGAACATCGCTTTCGGTTCGATCACACTCAATCCCACTCGGTTCGATCCGAGGGTCGATGGTGGCTTTGGCAATCGCGAGTACACGTGGGAAGTGTCGACCGGACTGCAACACCATGTGAGGGAGGGCCTCGGCGCCGAATTGAACTACTATCGCCGCTCGACGAGCAACCAGCGCGTCACCGACAACCTGCTCGTGTCGCCGAACGACTACTCGGAGTTCTGCGTCATGACGCCGGCCGATCCCAGGCTCCCGAATCCGAATCAGAAAGTCTGTGGATATTACGACCTCAGCCCGACCAAGGTCGGCCAGGTCCAGAATTTCCAGACGTTGGCCAGCGACTTTGGCGGTCAGAGCCGTGTCTACTCCGGGCTCGAGTTCAACCTCAACGCCCGGCTGCCGGGTGGTGCGCAGCTGACCGGTGGAACGATGACGCAGCGCGTCTCGCAAGGCAATTGCAACCTCACGGTAGACAACCCGTCGAAGGTGTTTTGCGATCTGACCCCGCCGTTCCTGACGACGGTCAAAATGATGGGAACGTATCCCCTGCCGTGGAATACCCAGGTCAGTGGGTCCTGGCAGATGTTGCCTGGGCCGGCGCTGAACGGGACACGTTCCTACTCACGGGCCGAAATCCTCGACCTTGGGCGCCCATTGAGTACCGACGACCACGACGCTGACAATCGTCGAGCCGGACTCGACGTATGCCTCGCACGTGAACAAAGTGGATGTGCGCCTGTCCAAGCTGTTCCGCTTCGGAGGGCAGCGACTTACAGGCGGTGTCGACGTGCTGAACCTGTTCAACGGCGCAGGGATCCTCGTTGTGAACACGACAGTCGGTTCGGCTTGGCAGAACCCACAGCAGGTTCTCGGCGGACGCGTCCTCAGATTGTCCGCTCGTATCGACTTCTGATCGCGGGTTACGTCAACGGTGGCGGTCAGGCCAGTCATCTCGTTTGGATGACTGGCCTTTCGCTTATTCCCAACGAACACATCGAGAGCCCCACGGTATCGAATTCGATTCACGTGGCCTGCTGTTCATGGCGGGATCGGAACGGGAGTTAAGCCGTCAGGCCAACATAGGAGAGCTCACATGAAGAAAAGCGTCAGGGTCCTAACACTCGCACTTGTTCTGGTCAGCGCGACTTTGGCGCCGGCTCAGACGATGAATACTCTGACCGCGGAAGAGAGCAGCGGAGGATGGAGGTTGCTGTTCGATGGCCAGACGCTGAAGGGATGGTCGCCTCGAGGAGACGCGAAATGGACCGTTCGGAGCGGAGAGATCGCCGCCGAAATTAGCGATGCCCAGGGGCATCTCACCACGGCCGCGCCGTACGGCGACTTCCGGCTGCGTCTGGAGTTTTTCGTCGACGGGGCGGCCAACAGCGGCGTGTTTCTGCGAAGTCCGGCCACCGAGGCTATCGGAGCGGGCAACGCCTACGAAGTGAACATCTTCGATAAGAGTCCGAGCTGGCCAAGCGGAAGCATCAATGAGGTCGTGAAAACGAGCGGCACGCAAAATACCGTCGGCAAATGGAACACGTACGAGATATCCGCCCAGGGCGACCGGATCGTCGTCACGCTGAACGGCACGACGACGGCCGATGTACGCGTACCTGCTGATGCACTGGCCAAGCGCCAGCCTCGCGGGCCTATCGGTCTGCAATACGGGGGTGGGAAGGGCACAGTCAAGTTCCGAAACGTTCGAATTCTTGCGAAGTAATCGTTTAGTACGACTTCAGTGTTGTTTTCGGACGTGTGACTTCGAAAACGATGAATTTCAACGCGGGCGAGGCCTCGGTAATCTGGTGAGGCACCCCTTCGGGAATCAGTAAGAAATCCCCCGGCCCCACTGTGTTCGGTGTGCCGTTGGAGATGGTTTTTCCAAACACGTTGCCTGGGGCCTGCGTCGCTGTTCCCGCAGACGGCGCAGCCGCCCCGATGATGGTTCCGCCTGTGGTGATTGTGGCGGTTCCCTCGACGATGGCCCACAATTCCGCTTCCTGCTCGTGAATGGCCGGCCGCTGTGGCAGCTTCCGGTGCTCGATCGAAAAGCGGTAGGCGTCGACACGCTCGACGATCGTGTGCTCCTGCGTGGGACGATCCTCGGTCATCTTCGCGAGCTGCGCGGTAATCTCGGTGGCGGTGAGGCGTGTCGCGGTGCGCTCGTTTGCGGGCGGCGTCCGCGGCGCGGCGGCCTGCTGTGCAAAGGAGGGCATGTGGAGGAAAGACAGGAGCATGACGCAAACCGTTCCGAGTGTTCTCATGGTACGCGGAGTTTACTTCTAGCGTTGAATGGCGACAAACGAGTTTCTGAGGGCAGGCTTGACACCCACGACGGAGCTTTGTACGTTCGGGGGGCAGTCACTATTTTCTGAGAGGAACCGATGGACCGACGAGTGTTGGCGGCGGCGGGTGTCATATTGCTGGTGGCGAGCGCTCCGGCGTTTGCGTTGGAAGTGACCTCCGCGAAGCGTGTCGAAAAGTTTACCGATCCGGCATCCGGGACCGACATCACGCCGGGTAATGCGAATGAAGTCGTGCTGGTCGTCGATCTCGGCGGCATCTCGCTCGACGAGTTCCAGTCGACGCCGCGCGAGGAAATCGTCGTGAGTGGCGGCGGCCAGCAGTACCAGGCGGGGCTGAGTCTGGGGCGCGACTCGTTCATGGTCGATGGCGACAACAGGCCGGTCGGCGGCGTGCAGGAAGAGCGGCGGATTGTGATCGTGGTTGCGAGGAGCGTGCTCGACTTCACGCTTCAGTTCAAGAAACGGCCCGTCGTGGCGTTCAAGGCCGACTCCAACATCACGGCTGTATTGCCGTGAGCCGTGGTCCGAGCTCGGCCTTTCGGGGCCGAGCTCGGATTCGGTAAGCCTCTACTAGCGAGCCGGTCGAAGTCCCTCAGGCTGCTTGCCTTCGCTGATGATCTTCACGATATTTTCAAACTGCTCCTGAGTGCTGCGCGTTCCGTGAATTGGCAGGTGGATCGCCGGGTTCAGCTTCAGCCGCGCGATATTCTCCGCGACCTGCAGCGCGCGCGGGTACCTGGCGAAATTGCCGCCGAAATTGAAGAGGTCGGCGTTCACCAGGATGCGCTCGTTGGGCAAGTACACGATGAGCATGTGCGCGTTGTGGCCGGTCGGATCCTGAAAGTGCAGAATTTGCATGGTGCGTAACGCGTCCTTGACGGTCTTGCCTGCGTCAGGCACGGGTTCGACCTTGGGCGCCTTCGGCTCACGCGCCAGGGCATCCTGCTGAATGGTGTGGCGGCGCCGCGCCATTTCTTCGAAGAATGTCTTGTTGGCCTCGTGCGTCACGATGGTGAGCCCCTCGTGCATGCCAGCGCGGAGGCCGCCAGAATGGTCGAAGTGATGATGCGTCACGATGGCCTTCGTGAGCGGTTTGTTGGGCACCAGCTCCTTCGCCTTGGCGATGACCGCCTTGGTGCGCGCTTCGCTCGCGGGAATCTCGATGAGCTCCGTATGGTCTGAAAACTCCACCAGCACACTATTGTGCGAGGCGCCGGTGAGGAACCAGACGCCGTTGGCGACCTGTTCCGCGGGCACGTTTGGTGGGGTACCGCCGCCGGCAACGGGGGCGGGCGGGGTCCGAACATTTTGCGGCGCGGCCAGCGCGTCGGCGGATCCGCCAATTGAGTTCCGCACCATGTAGTCGGATTCCAGCCAGTTCCCAACGCGCGTGACGATGCGCATCGGAAGCATCATGGGCCCCTCGTTCAAGTAGTTGTGGAACTCGGTCTTGCGAACGATGTCGCCGAGGTAGCTATGGTAGTCGGCCGTCGTCACCCACTGTGGAAAGCGCGTCGTCCGATCGACAGCGAGCGTGACACGCTCGCCGGTGGCCGTCTCGATATCGACGAGGTCGAGGGTGCCTTGTCGCCGAAAGTTCGTGAGCTTTGCGGCAGGATTCAGTGCCGCGTGCAGCACGCCGATCGGGTGACTCAGAATGGTCTCCCATCGGCGTGCCCGTGTCGCGTCGTCGGCTTGCCGCGTGGCCTGTCCGTTCGGATTGATCGCGAAGGCAATGTTGCCGTCGAGACCGACGTGCTGGCTTCCATCGGGCTGCGGGCTTGCGAAGGCCGGCGCGCGGCGCCACATCTGCCGAGCCCGTCCGTTCACGACGTCGATCGTGCGCTTGAACTCCAGGACGCTCCAGATTGCCGTCGGTTCGAGAGGACTTTCAAGGTCGTCGCCCTTGGGGGTGCGGGCTTGGCCAAGACCGTTCGACATCCCGATGCCGTCCATCGTGATCACTCCGACGGACTGGATGCGATCGGCGCCGCCGACCGCATTCGCTGCGGCGATGATGAGCTGTCGTTCCGGCGTGTTCTGCGCAAATCCGACGGTAACGGCGGTCACAAACAACAACATCAGCCCTAGTGAGTGCCTCATGGCATCCTCCGAACGGAATTTGGATGGACGAAAATGGGTTGGAGAGTGAACAAAAGTTACCAGCCCTCAGGCGCCCGCCACTCATGGGCGGGCGATCAGCTCATTGTGCTGCACCAATTCGATATACACGCCACCGGGGTCCTCGATGTAGGCGATGTGGTGTCCGAAGCGGTTCGGGCCCGTAATTTCGGAGACGATTTTCTGGCTTTGAGACTTGAGTTCGGCAATCGTCGCCTGGATGTTCGTCGGCCCCCAGCTCACGTGATCGATGGCGCGTCCTCGGCTCGGCGCCGCGTTGCCACGCGACACCACCAAGTACATGTTGTCGTAGCGGAGGGCCTGCTCGCCATCGACTGTCGTGCGGCGGCCGCCGAAGAATCCTTGGTACCACTTCAACGTCGCGGCGACATCGGGCACGCGCAGACGCACATGGTGGAATCCGCGCAGTCCGGGATCGTCGAGGAAATCGATTTTCACCCCCGCCGGATCCCGCATCGTACCTTTCCGGCCGGGAAACGAGAACCCGATACTTTCGATCACGCTGCCTTCGCTCGGCGCTGCGGCCTCGGCGCGGGTAAACAGCAACTGCACAGGGAGCGGGCGCGTCAGGCGCCACGGCTCGAACGCCACGCGTTCAGGAAACTCAGCCTGCTGTCCCTGAAGTTGCTCGACGTACCAGGCATATGCCTTCTGCGGGTCGGGCACCGCGAGATGGACATGATCGTAGGCCGTGGAGCTCGCCGGTTGAGCGCGCGGAACTGGTGCGACGCTCATCGCGAGCGCGGATGCGAATATTATCGAGAAACGACGTGGAGGGGTGCGTTTCATGCAGCAGAACGTATCCTGAAATGCTTGACAGCGCAAGACGGGCATTGTACTTTCAATCACTCTGCAATTACTCGGAAAGCGTTGAACAGACGATCCGTGGAGGCCGTATGCGCCGCCTGATCTCGCTTGCGTCGGTTGTTCTGGCCCTGATCTGCTCGCTGTCATGGACGCGTGCGCAGCAATCGTCGGGAGTCGTGCTGTATGAAGGCGCGCGACTGGTGAACAGCGACGGCAGCGCGCCGATTGACAACGCGGCTTTCACCGTCGAGAACGGCCGCTTCGCGCGCGTCGGACGCCGGGGTGAGATTGCCCTGCCCTCGGGCGGGCGTCGCGTGGATTTAGCCGGGAAGACCGTGATTCCGGCGCTCGTCGATGCCCACGCGCACTTGGGCTACATGAAAGACCTCACGATTGGGCCGGAGAATTACACGCAGGAGAACCTCCTCGACCATCTCCAGCGGCACGCCTACCACGGTGTTGCGCTCAGCTCGACGTGGGGCTCCGACTTTGGTGAGATGCCCTTCCGCGTACGCGACACGCTCTTCCCGAATACGGCGCGTTTCGCCACGCTCGGACGCGGGATTACGACGCCAGGTGAAGGAACCCCCGAGAACATGCGGCACGAAGGGCACGTGTGCGCGATGGAGAACGACTGCCGCCGTGCCGTTCAGGAAAACGCCGCGCTCAAGCTGCGGCTCGTGAAGATCTGGGTGCAGAACCGCGCAGCCGGTATTCCGAAGATGAGTCCCGAGCTCTATCGGGCAACGATCGATGAGGCTCACAAGCACAAGATGAAGGTCGTCGTGCATGCCACCGCGCTCGCCGATGTGAAGGATCTGCTGCGCGCTGGCATCGACGGGTTCGCGCACCTCCCTTCAGAGACCGACGAAGAACTGATGGCGATGCTCAAGGAGCGCCGCCAGGTGTTCTTCACACCGACGCTCGGCACGTCGCGCCGGATGATCTACTCGCCGTGGCTCGACAAGCCGGATCAGCTCATTCTCGATACCATCACCCCGGCGCAACTCAAGCGTCTCAAGGATCGCGTGGCCGCGCAGGCGCCTGACGTCGTCGAGCGCGGGCGTCAGAATTGGCAACGCACGAGTGCCGTCTTCAAGAGTTTCGTTGACGCGGGCGTGCCCATGGCGCTTGGATCGGATGCCGGCGGGATGAGCGGCGATCAATTCATCGGCTGGACGGCACACACCGAGATCGAGAATTTTGTGGCCGCCGGTATGACGCCGGCGCAGGCTCTCACAGCGAGCACCCGCGCGGCGGCGGACGTCCACGGCATGAGCGACATGGGAACGATCAAAGGCGGCAGCAGCGCAGATTTTGTTGTCCTGGACGCCGACCCGATGGTCGACATCACGAATACGCGGAAAATTTCGCGTGTCTTTCTCCGCGGCCAGGAAGTCGACCGCGCGGGCTTGAAAGCAAAGTGGGCCAAGGCGATGACGCGATAGACACATATACCCCAAACTGGCGGGGTCGTAGCAAAGGTCCAATCAAATGCCCACAAAGCAGAATGCGCCATCCATGGCGTGGAATACCTTCCGGGTTCTCGTGGTGTGCCTCTTGTTCTCCTCCTTGACGGTGTCTGGGCATCATGCATTCTCGGCCGAGTTCGACGCGAAAATGCCTGTCAAGCTGCAGGGGACGGTAACCCGTATTGAAATGGTCAATCCGCATGGGTGGATCTATATCGACGTGAAGACTCCTGACGGGAAGGTCGCCAACTGGGCCATCGAGACGGGCGGTCCCAATGCTCTGGCGCGCCGAGGCGTGAAGAAAGGGTTCCTCCCGATCGGCGAGACCGTCGTGGTCACCGGTTATCGGGCAAAGGATATGTCACTGACGGTGGCCGGGGATCAAGTGCGCTTCCTTGACGGGCGCAGTTTTTCAGTGGGCGGTTCGGCCGGAGAAGGATTCCCTGGCGCAAAATAGTGACATTAACTTATAGGCAGGTCCGATGATCGGTCGATACCCAGCGTCGTCGGCGTTATTTGTGGCGTTCGTTTTTCTGTCGCTTCCCTCCTTTGCTCCGCTATCCGGACAAGTCGCCCTGGGCCGGGCACCATATTCGCCTTCGAAAAACGTTCGTGGCCAGCCGAATCTCGAGGGCATCTGGCAGGCGATGACTACCGCGGCCTGGAATATCGAAGATCATGAGGGGCGCGACTGGGATTCCAGCCGGCAAGAGTGTTGTCGAAGGTGGACCGCTTCCATATTTGCCTGAAGCGCTGAAGAAGCGGGCCGAGAATTTCGCGAACCGGAAAACAGCCGATCCCGAGTCCAAGTGCTGGCTTCCGGGGGTTCCGCGCATCACCTATATGCCGTTTCCGTTCCAGGTGCTTCAGTTCGATCGCTATGTCGTGATCAACTACGAATACCTGAATGTTACGCGCTACATTTATACGGACGGCACGCCGTCGCCCGATGCCGACGTGATCGATTTCTTCATGGGGTCCTCCAACGGGCGCTGGGAAGGTAACACGCTGGTCGTCGATGTGACGAACAATAACGATCGCACGTGGTTCGATCGCGCGGGTAATCATCACAGCGATGCCATGCGGCTGACCGAGCGCTATACACCGATTAGTCCGGACCACCTCCAGTACGAAGTGACTGTGACCGACCCGAAAACATTCAGCCGGCCGTGGAAGATGAGCATGCCGCTCTATCGTCGCATCGAGCCGCAGGCCGAACTGCTCGAGTACGAATGCTACGCATATGCGGAAGAAGACGCCGAGGCGGCTCAAGCCGCGGGAGGTGGGAAATGAATTCTCGTTTGCTGATGATGATGGCTGCGGCCTGCCTGGTCGTCGGGACGGCATCGACACCGTCGGCCCAGGATAACTGGCGCCCGCATCTCAAGGCTCTGCCAACATCCGTCATCACCCCGGCAAAGACGGCCGAGGGGTGGCCGGATCTCCAGGGAACCTATAACGTCGTACGCCGGATCGGTGGACCTCAGCACAGCATCGAGTACGGTATCGACCCGGAGGCGACGGCAATCCACGAATGGAATCCCGCAGCCCGCGAGGCGACGATCGTGGTCGATCCGCCGAACGGCCGGATTCCGTACAACGCGAAGGCGCTGCAAATCAGGAACAAGCATCTCGAGGGCGTGTACATTCCGACGAAGCGAGCGCACCTCGATCCTGAAGTACGGTGCCTGCTTGGCGGCGTGCCGCGCGGTACTCTACAGGGTACCGAAATTCGTTACGCCCCGCCTTATGTTGCATTCGTGTCCATCGGCCGCACGTCTGATCGCTCGTTCACCCGATTGATTCCCATGGATGGCCGTCCGTGGCCCAACGATCAGTTGAAGCTCTGGCGTGGCATATCCCGCGGGCATTTCGACGGCAATACGTTGGTCGTCGAGACGAGAAACCAGAACGACAAGACGTGGTTCGACTCGCACGGCTCTTTCCACAGCGATCAGATGCGGGTCATCGAGCGCTTTTCGCTGGTGGACAAGGAGACGCTGTATTACGAGGCGACCATCATCGATCCGCAAGTGTTCACGCAGCCGTGGAAGCTTGCAACGACGTGGGATCGCACTAACGACGAGGAACGTGTCTGGGAAGAGGGTTGTCACGAAGGCGAGCGCGATTCGTATCATATGCTCGAGGCGGGCGTTCGCGCGGCGAAGGCAGGCTATAAGGGCATTCACGATCACAGCGCCGGCGATGCAGGCACTTTCGCACCCGTTGTCACCGATCAGCCCGCAAAATCAAGGGAAGAGCTCTTCAAGAAATAGAGATTCGGGAGGGGAAAATGTTCCGTCTGGTCGCTTCTGTATTGTTCGTATGGTCTCTGTCGGGCAGCATCGCACAGGTGGCGTCTGCTCAGGCGCCTGCCGCGGTGGCGCCCGCGCCCCAATATCCGCCGCCGCAGTCTGGTCCGACGCTGGCCGAGGCGACGAAGGGTTTGGCCCTCGCTCAGGCGGCCGCAGCCCAGATGAAGGTAAGCCTGACGTGCGTCGTCGTCGATCCGGGCGGGTACACCGTCGCCCTTCAACGTATGGACGGCGCGCGCCTGTACACGACCGAAGTCGCGCGAGGAAAGGCCATTGTGTCGGCGCTGTTCGGCCGCGCCAGCGGCGCGATGACGGCCTCGCCGGCGTCGCCGCACCTGAATCTGCTTCGCGAAGCGGCGCCGGGTCCATTCTTTCCGGTTCAAGGCGCGCTTCCGATCGTACGAGGCGGCGTCGTGCTGGGAGCCATCGGGTGCAGCGGAGCGCAGGCAGCTCAGGATGAACAGGCTGCGCAGGCGGGGCTCGCGGCGTTCGGAAGCTAGGATGCTTTTTCTCTACAACCTCGCGCAGCATGTCCAGGAGATGCCCTACAGCCTGGCGCTGCGCGAGTCATTGTGGGTATACCCGATCGTCGAGACGGCACACGTGCTCGGCCTTTGTCTTTTCGTTGGAACGGCATGGCTCTGGGATCTGCGCCTGCTGGGATGGACATTACGCCGTGTCCCGGTTTCGGAGCTCTCAGCGCAGATCCTTCCCTGGACGGTCATCGGGTTCGTGGTGATGGCCGCCAGCGGCGTCGCCCTGGTGTTTTCCGAACCCCTCCGCTTTTACTCCAACATCTTTTTTCGCATCAAGGTGGTGTTGCTCTTTGCCGCGGCCGCTAATGCCTTCCTCTTTCATCAAACCGTCGGACGCCGGAAGGAGGGTTGGGACCTCGATACGCGCCCGCCCTTCCGTGCCAGGCTGGCCGGTGGGGTGTCGTTGGGGGTCTGGGCCGCAGTCATCGTGACCGGCCGGCTCATTGCCTACAACTGGTTTGGAGCCGTGAGGCCGTAATGCTGCTGCCGTTCTTTCAGTGGTGTCAAGACTCGGCGATAGGCATTGCTATCCGCGAATCGGTGTGGATGTTTCCGATCATCGAGGCGGTTCACTTACTGGCACTTGCGCTGATTGGCGGCGCTGTGCTGATTGTCGACCTTCGAATGGCAGGGCTCGTGTTGAAACGCCAGTCCCCGGCTGATCTGCTGCACGACGCCCAACCATGGCTCGTGGGCAGTCTTGCCGTGATGATCGTCACGGGCCTGCTGCTGTTTGTGTCGGAACCGCTCAAGTGCTACTACAGTCCGCCGTTCTGGCTAAAGATGTCGTTCCTCACCTTGGCCATGTTCTTCACCTTTACGATGCGCCGCTGGGTTGCGGAGAGCCATACCGCATCGCCGCGGCAGATGAGGGGCGTCGCGATCGTTTCGATACTGTTGTGGAGCGGGGTGGGACTGATGGGACGCGGGATAGGGTTCTATTAGCGTCGTCGGCACATTGGTCTAGCGCAGCCACTCGGCCAAGTGCTCTGCTACGAAACTGTCGTCCTGTAACTCTGGATAGGCGCGACAGATGCGGTCGATTTCCTCCATTTGCCCAGGCGAGAGGTCTTCGCGAGGGTCGAGACACCATCGCCCTGCCATCAATCCCTGCCGTCGCAGAATTTCGTGCAGGCCGGCAATGCAGCCCGCAAACGCGTTTCTTGCATCGAACAGAACCGAGTTGGCGTCGGTGACTGCCGCGGCTCGTGCCAGAATGTCGTAGGTGCAGTCGTCGCGCTGCCCGCGACACCGCTTGATTGCATCCAATAGTTCCACCGCCCGCCTGGTCCAGACGGCCCAGTGCCCGAGCAGGCCACCGGCAAAGTGAACCGACGTCACGCCATTCACCGTTCCAACGCGGAACGCCGCGAGCAGATCCGTGACGATGTTGTCGTCGTTGCCCGTATATAAGGCGACCTCGTCCTGACGCCCGCTGTCTGCCAGCGCGCGCACGACATCGAGGGAGTGGTAGCGATTGAACGGAGCAACTTTGATGGCCACGACGTTCGGGATCTCGAGAAACTGGCGCCAGAATTTGTAATCGAGCAGAATTCCGCCGACCGCCGGCTGTAGGTAGAAGCCGAAGACGGGAATGATGGTCGCGATGTGGCGGCAGTGCGCCACCAGCCGATCAGCTGGCTCATCGCGGAGGGCCGAAAGGCTGAGCAGGCCGGAATCGTACCCCAGGCGAGCCGCGAGTTCAGCTTCGTGCGTCGCCTGATCGCGATCGCCGCATATGCCGGCGACGAGGAGGGGACGGGGCTGTCCGTCAGACCCGGCGATCTGGGCGGCCAGCGACAGCACAGGCTCCAGCAAACCGATGCGCGGATCACGAATCGCAAACTGCGTCGTATGCACGGCCACAGCCAGCCCCCCAGCTCCCGCTGCCATGTAATAACGCGTCAGCGCCGCCTGCCTGCGTTCGTCGAGGCGACGTTGTGCGTCGAGGGCAAGAGGATGAGCGGGAATGACCACGCCGTCCAACAAGCGTCGCCTCAGTTCCCGAATCTCCATTAGAACTCTCCGCTGGCCGTTTCGAAGTGTGTGGGCTTGTCTAGAGTCCGACCGTCACGCCCGATCCAGTCGGCAACCGCCTGCATGAGCTCGTCAGTGGGCACGGTCGGTTGACCGAGCCATGCGTGGCATGCGGCGGCATTGCTGAGCAGGGCCTCACCGATTGGCTCGCCGCGGAACGTTGGCCGAATGCCAAATCGCCGGCCGAAATATTCCGCAACGTCCGCGACGGCCAGTACGTCACCGCCAGTCACGTTCAGCACTTTCGGCGGTGAGGCGCAACCCTCGAGCGACCGCAGCGCGTACGAGTTCGCGTCGCCCTGCCAGATTGCATTGAAGTGGCTGACCGTCCGGTCAACGGGTTGACCGGCCTTGACGGCTCGTGCGATGTCGACGAGCACGCCGTACCGCAAATCGACGGCGTAGTTCAACCGGAAGATGAGCACCGGGGTGCCCCGCTCTCGCGAAAAATACTCGAATACCCGCTCTCGCCCGAGACAGGATTGCGCATATTCCCCGCGCGGCGACGTCGCATCCGTTTCGACGCAGCCGCGCGACGAGACCGGTACGAACGGATACACATTACCGGTCGAGAACGCGACGATGCGCGAGCTGATGAAGCGGCGGGCCACACTCGCGGGCACGATGGTGTTGGTCGCCCACGTCAGCGCCGTGTTGTCGGTCGATCCGAATTTGCGTCCGGCGAGAAACAGCACGCAAGGGGAGTCAGGCAGGGCATCAACGCTCGACGGGTCGAGGAGGTCGATGGCAATCGTTGTGGCGCCTGCCTCGTCGAGCTCCCGTCGCGCAGACGCTGACGAGAAGCGCGACGCAGCGAAGACGCGGCGGCGAATGCCCGCGGCCGCCATCGCACGGACCACTCGCCGTACAAGCGACGGTCCCATCTTGCCCCCGGCGCCGAGGATCAGGATGTCGGCGTCGAGCCGGCGGCAGCAGAGGATGTCTTCGTCGGACGGCAGCGCAAGCCGATCCTCCAGCTCGTTTTCCGTAGACACGCGCTCGAGTAGACCCATGCAATTACCCGAATTCAGGACCCGTGATGGCGAACATCTCGTGGTGGCGCGCCTCGAACGGCTGCTTGCCGTGGCACATCCGGATGAAAGGCCGTTGCACTGTGAAGTGCCTCGACTCGAGCCATGCCGCCCATGAGGGCAGGACGGGGACGTCGATGATGAATGACCGATCCGAGAAAGCCGACAGATACGCGTTCACGAGGTGGCGAGCCGCGGCTTCGTCGCGCGCCACGAGTGGTCCAATGTGTTCGAACGCGTGGCCCGTGCGCCCAAACGCGTAGCCGTCGATGCCCCCGTCGCCGACCACGAAGGCATACTCGGGCCAGCAGCGGCGCAGTTTCTCGAGCAGGACGCGCCGGTCTGCGCCAAAGATCGCCCGATCCTGGGCGACGACTAGCTTCAAGTCGGAGTCTGTCATGAGGCGTGCCGGTGTCTCTGATATGAGTGGTCCCGGCTCTGCGACGCGCTGCATCCGTTGCAGCCGGTACTCCTCCTGAAACCCGAGACCGACATACATGGCATGGCCGGCCGGGGTCGCATCGAGCCGAACGACCGGCATGTCCTGAAGGATTGCCAACGCTTCGCGCAGCAGGCGCGTGCCGATGCCGGCACCGCGATGCGCGGGGTCAACGAGCACCATCGACACCCAGCTGAACGTCCTGCCGTAGCGGATGGTCGTGACACTGCCCACGATATCGGTATCAGCTGCTTCGTCAACCGCCACGCGGCAGCCGTCGGGGTTTACGGCGAGAAAAAATTCCCAATCGTGACGCGTTTGATTCCACTGTGCGCTGCGGCACAGTCGAAGGCCGGCCGGGACGTCGTCTCGGCGCATGGGGCGCAGTCGCACGACGCTCACGACTTCGACCTGCGCGGACGCTTCGTGCTCTGGAGCCGGCTGGGACCATCGTCGCCTGTCCAAGCTGACTGGTGAACGTACTCCGACAACGTCAGGGTTTCGGACAGCCGTGCGCCGGCACTCTTGAGCGCCATGCTGATTGCGCGCCCCGCCGTCGCGGTGAAACGGGCTTTCGGAATGCCAATGCTGACCGCGCCACACACGTCGTGCCTGGCGTCGAAGATGGGACAGGAGAAAAAAATCGCACCGGTGATTGTTTCTTCCCGATTGACGGCCACGCCGTTCCGGCGCACGCGCGCCCATTCGGCGTTGACCGCGCTGCGCGACGTGATCGTTCGTGGCGTAATACGGGGAAGCGGCAGCCGTGACAGCAGCGCGGCGCGCTGATCGTGTGGAAGCGCCGCCGCCATCGCCTTGCCGGCCGCGGTGGCATGGAAATGCACCTCCGCGCCCACCGGCCCGACGACGCGGAGATCCCGATTCGCTTCCTGTACGTCCACAAACACCCCTCTGTCGCCGCGAAGCACAGCCAGATAGACAGTTTCCTGAAAGGCCGCTGAGAGCTGGGCGAGGTGCGGCCGCGCCATCTGCACAAATGATTGACTGCCGTTGACGGCGCGGCCGACCGCAAGAAATTTCAGGCCGAGCCGATACGGACCGCCGACTCCGTCCTGCTGCACGTAACCGTGCTCACGTAGGCTTTGGAGGATCCGATGCACCGAGCTCTTGACGTGCCCGGAGCGGTCCGCCAGACTCTGCAACGGCAGGCCGTCGGGATTGTCGCGCAACACCTCGACGATACCAATGACCTTGCCCACCAGCGCAATGTAAGGACTTCTTATCCGCACGGATCCTCAATTCTGCTGTGCAGAATGGAAACTGTCAAGGGTTTCTCTTGACGCATTCGCGCCGGGGACGGTATTCTGCCTCCATCTACTCGCCTCGGTTCTGGACCGCAGAACGTGTTCCAGAAGTGTCATCGAGCGTGAAAGGGAGTTCATTATGCTGCTCCGCCTGTTGTGGCTCGTCATCGCCTTCCTGTCGGCTGCCCCTGTGCTGGCGGCCGATGCCGACCTGATCCTTCACAGCGGGAAAGTCGTGACGGTGGATTCCACCTTCTCGATAGCGGAGGCTGTGGCCGTGAAGGAGGGGCGGATCGTTGCGGTGGGCACGACTGCCGATGTCCTCGCCCGCGAGCGGGGCGCGAACACACAGGTGATCGACCTGAAAGGGCAGACCGTGGTGCCTGGACTCGTCGATACGCATACGCATCCAGCCGGCGCATCAATCAGCGAATTGACGGTGCCGTTTGCCGGTACTGCGCTCCTTTGCCGATATTCAAACCTATATTCGGCAGCAAGCGGCCAAGACACCCAAGGGCGAATGGATCCAGGTCCCCAAAACGTTTCCGGGCCGGCTCGCGGAAATGCGCATGCCCGATCGGCAGGTGCTCGACGCGACATTGGACCATCCTGTCTTCTACGATGCCAGCTACGCATCGGCCATCAACACGTACGCATTGAAAATGAGCGGCATCACGAGGGCAACGGTCGATCCGCCCGGAGCGCGGGTCGTCAAAGACGCAAAAGGCGAGCCCAACGGCATTCTGGTCGGCCGCGCCACCGGGTTGATCAAGAATCCGCCGCGGGATCGGACCTTCTCCGAGCAGGAACGCATCGACGCGCTGGAGCGGATGCTGAAGCGCTACGCCGCGGCGGGGCTGACCTCGGTCGGCGATCGTGGCACGAGCGCCGAAACCTTCGCGATGTACAGCATCCTCAAGACTCAGAATCGCCTGCCGGTGCGGGTGGTCATGACCGCGCGGCTCCGCCTCGACGATATCCCAAAGTCGGACTGGACGACCGGCAAGGGTGACGAGTGGCTGAAATGGGGCAGCTTCAAGGTCGGGCTGGACGGCGGCATGAACGCGGGTACCGCTCGCATGCGCGAGCCTTACGGCCCGTTCGGCACGCAGCTGTACGGCATCGAGGATCCCGACAATGTCGGCATCATCAACTTCACTCCCGAGTCGCTCCTGAAAATCATGCGAACGGCGTACGACAAGGGCTGGCAGTTGTCGGCGCACGCACAGGGTGGCGGTGCGGTCGATGCGCTGCTCACCACGTTCGAGGCGCTCGACAAGGTGAGGCCGATTGCCCCGACGCGGTCGCATTGGATTCATGCAAGCTTCCACACTAAAGAATCCATCGCGCGGGCCAAGAAGATCGGCGTCATCGTCGACCTGCAGCCGGATTGGCTGCATTTCGACGGGGACAGCCTCTCGAAGGTGATGAGCAAAGAGGCAATGCGGTATTTCATCCCGCTGCGATCGCTCGCCGAGGCCGGCGTGATCTTTGCCGGCGGCAGCGATCATATGGTCGGATGGGACAAGAACACGGCGATCAATGCCTACAATCCGTTTCTCGGAATGTGGACCGCGGTGACGCGCAAGACCACGCTGGGCACCGTGATTACGCCGGAAGAGCGCATCAACCGCGAGCAGGCGCTCAAGATGTATACGACCTGGGCCGCGTACTTGCAGCACAGCGAAAAGGATCGCGGATCGATTGAAGCGGGTAAGCTGGGCGATTTGGTCGTCATCGATCGCGACTACCTGACGTGTCCCGAAGATCAGATTCGCCACATTGAGCCGGTCATGACCATCGTCGGTGGCCGCGTCTCGTACTCGCGGTAACGTGAAACGGCTTTTTCACGTTTCCGCGTATCTCAGTGTGCTGGGTGCGCTCGTTGCCGGCGAGAATCTGCTCGTGCGCACGGCTCAAGGCCAGCGGCAGAGTGTTCCACGATTCACGGTCGATCCTGACTGGCCGAAATTGCCCGATCAATGGATTCTGGGACAGGTGGGAGGGGTGGCTGTCGATTCGCGCGATCACGTGTGGGTGCTGCAGCGCCCCTGGTCGATCGTGAATGATGAAAAGGCGCAAAATCCCGAAGCGCGCTGCTGCAGGGAAGCACCGCCCGTGATGGAGTTCGACGCGGCGGGCAACTACCTGCAGGGGTGGGGAGGGCCGGGGGCGGGGTACGAATGGCCCGCAGACGAGCATGGCCTCCACATCGATCATAAGGATAACGTCTGGATCTCGTCGGCGGGCGGACCACGGACGCAGGAGCGGAAAGAGAATCACATTCTCAAGTTCGCGCGCGACGGCAAATTCCTTCTGCAGATCGGACGCCGCGGCATGAGCAAGGGCAGCCTCGACACCGCGAACCTCAATAACGCCGCCGGCATGTACGTTCACGCGCCGACCAACGAAGTGTTCGTGGCAGACGGCTACGTGAATCGACGCGTTATCGTGTTCGATGCCGATACTGGCGCGTTCAAACGCATGTGGGGCGCATACGGCCGTCCTCCTGATGACTCGGCGTCGCGCGAGTTGTCATATGACGGTCCGCCGGCCCAGCAATTCAACACAGTGCATGGCGTGGCGGTGTCGAACGACGGCACGGTCTACGTCGCCGATCGACGCAACAACCGGGTGCAGGTGTTTGATCTTGCGGGAACGTTTCAGCGTGAAGTGTTCATCGAGCGGCCGACGAAGCTGCTCGGCACGGCGTTCTTCAGCGAGTTCTCGCCAGATCCACAACAACAGTTTCTCTATGTGGCTGATGCCGGCAACGGGCGGGTTCGAATCTTCGACCGGTTGTCGATGCAGCAAGTCGGCGAGTTCGGCCGGATCGGCCATTACGCCGGCCAGTTCGTCTTCCTGCACGCCCTCGCGGCCGACTCTGCGGGCAATATCTACACTGCCGAGGTCGGCGGCGGCCGTCGCGCCCAGAAGTTCGTGCGCCAATCGCCGAGCTTCTAGTGGGCCCCGTCGCCAGCTGGTAGAGCACAATCCCCAACGAGAACAGGTCAGTCCGCTCTCTAGTCTCGCGCTCGCCCACAACAGCCGTCCCAGCGCGCGCGGGTCGTTCAGTAGCCGCGCGGCCGTCAACAGGTCATCGTCAAGCTGTGTGAGCTTGTCCTCGACCAATCTAAGCGCGTCGAGTCGCCTTTGTAATGGCTTCCACCGATGGCGATGGTGACGTGCGACACGCCGTCGCCCCCGCTTCTTTGTATTGAAGAAGATCAGGTCGCCCGGCCTGATGTCGGACGGTACTCGAAAACCTGCTCATCTGCTGGAGCGCTCAGGTTTCTTCAGCTCCCTGTGCAACCACAGTTTCGCCATCGTCCAGTCGCGTTTGACCGTGCGCACTGAAACGCCGAGCGCCTCCGCCGTTTCCTCGATACTCAATCCCCCGAAATAGCGCATTTCCACAACCTGCTCTTTGCGCGGGTCGATCGCTGCCAGAGCGTCGAGCGCGTCATCGAGGGCGAGCACGTCAGCGGCGGATTCCGCGGCGCCCATATGTTCTTCGTCCAGCGTGACCTTCTGCGCTCCCGCTCCGCGCTTCTGATAACCGCGCGCCCGCGCGCAATCCACCAGGACCCGCCGCATCACACGCGCGGACATGGCGAAGAAATGTGCGCGGTCCTGCCACTGCACCTGCCGGATATCGATGAGCTTGAGATAGGCCTCGTTGACGAGCGCAGTGGGCTGCAGGGTATGGCCGACGCGCTCGTGGCCCATCTGACGCCGCGCGATGCGGCGGAGCTCCGCATGGACCAGCGGAACGAGCTGCTCGAACGCCGACTTCGTCCCCGTTCCCCCACGCGAGGAGCAGGTTGGTCACCTGAGCGGTTGAAGGAATAGGCATCGGAAGCCTGGGCCGCCGGCATCTTACGCGTCCCGTGGCCCTTTCAGACCGCTTTTCCCGCCTCCGCACCCGAGGAGGAAGGGCGATGACGAAGACAGGCCGAAAGGGGACCGTGGTTCTGATGGGGGCTCTCGCCATGTTGGTGGCGGGGCGGGCCAGCGCCCAGGGGGGCAATCGCGCTACATGTCGTCAACTACGCAGGAGTGCCGCCGACGTCCTTTCCCAAGCCATGGCGCGTGTTGCAAGCATCTACAACGGTATCGGTGTCGGCACCGTGTGGGTCCAAGACACGGGCATGGTCAGAAAATATCAGGACGGCAGGCTGCATTTGACTATCCTGCTGCTCTCGCGCGAAATGACCGAGAAGAAAATCGCAGCGACTGGCATCGCTGCCAGTGTGCTCGGCCACGCGCATATCCCCAGCGGGCGTGCCTCCATCTTTTGCGATCGCATCTCGGCGATTCCCTCGCTTCAAAGCTGTTGGCGATTCCGCTCTCCGCGGTAATCGCTCACGAAGTTGGCCATCTCGTACTGCGGAGTGAACAGCCACTCCCGCAGCGGGCTCATGCGCGCGGACGTGGATATGCGCACCATGCAACTGCCGAGTTTTAACAAGATAGAGGCCCGCACGATCCGTACGACGTTGATGGAAGCGGCGGCACTCGCCGCCAGCAGGTAAAAAGAGGTAAGCAGAGATGAGTTACTTCTTCAACACCACGTCCCAGTTGAGGACGACCGTGATGTGCGTCGCGGTCGCCGCCTCGACGGTCATGGTCATCAGAAAGCGGTCGTCGGGGGCAACTGCGTACAGCGCCTTGAAGCCGGAGGTTCGCGCGCCGGTGAGCTGCGCCCTAAAGAGCGCCACCGCCGTGCCGGCCTCCGGCTGTCGGTCCGCTCCAACTGCGATCGGCACGGCCATTAAGCGGCCGTCGAGCCCGACATAGAACAATTCCTTCCCGTCTGGCCGCCATCGCGGCTGGCTCCCGCCCGCCGTGGTCACCTGCCACGGGCCGCCGGGCTCAGGAAACGGTCGGATGTAAATCTGCACTGGCTTGGATGCGTTCGACTCATACGCCACCCACCGCCCGTCGGGGGAGAATTGCCCCGCCGTCTCGTCGAAGGCGGTGTGCATAACCGGGACCGGCTTGCGGTCGCCGGCCATCGGCGCGGCCCAGAGGTCCAACCCTGTCTTCGGATGGCGAGTACTGTAGAGGAGCCATTGCCCATCAACCGACCAGCTCAGCGGCGTCTTGGGTTCCCCCGATGCCAGCAGGGGTCGATTGTCGCCAGCGCCGCTTGCCGCTTTCTCGAACATGCAAAGGCCCTCGGGACACGATGATGAAAACAGGACGCGGGTCCCATCCGACGACCACAGAGGAAAGATGTCGAGGCCCGGATCGAACGTAAAGCGGCGAAACACGTCACGGCCGGCGTCGATCAGAAACACGTCCATGTTCCCACGCTCGGTGCGTACCACCGCAACGCGTTTACCATCGGGCGTCAATTCAGGACCGCTGAGCCCGGCCTCATCGGGCGGCCCTACGGTGCCCCGCGTGACGCCTGCGCGATCGACCCATGTGAGTTGACGCCGTTCTCCCCGACCGGTCCGATGCGCGAGCACGCCGGTTGCCGACACCGCAAACATGCCCCGATACACGGCCTCGTCCAATCCGACGTCCTGGACCACGGGGATCGGCTCGCCGCTGACCACAGCGCGCGCCGGGTCGAAGCGCTGGGCGACGAGCACCCCCTCCTCCACCCACAGCAGCGAGGCGGGCGGCGCATACACGGCTACCGATCGTGCTGCGCGTACGCGTTTCGACTCGCCGCCGTCGACCGTCCCCACGTAGATGTCCTGCTCATCTCCTTTTCCGGTCCCACCTAAAAAGAGGAATTGGCGCCCATCAGGGAGAAACTGCGGGAAGCGATGGGTCCCCTGGCCGGACGGAAACTGTGTCACGGGCACCGGCGTCCCACCTTTGTCCGCTACTCGCACCAGGACGCCGCCGTCCGGAGCGAACACGATGACGCCGTCGCTGTTCCACGTGCCACCGCGGCCAAGCGGCGCGTCCGCTGGTACGTGCAAGACGTTGCTTCCCAAATCAATCCATTTCAGCTTGCCGTCGGCAAAAAATCCAATCGCGCGGCCATCCGGTTTCCAGAACGGATAGCGGGCTCCCTCGGTGCCCGCGAGCGGACGCGCCGTCACCTGGTCGAGCGGCCGCACCCAGAGCCGCGGCGTGCCCTCAGCCATCGCGACGAATGCCAACTGGCGGCCGTCTGCCGACAGCGCGAACGAGACCGGATCGCTCGTCGGCGGCGTCGCGATCTCAAAGCGCGTCGGAAGCGGCTCGGGTACAACGCGACGGAAATAGAGCGTGGCCGGCACCGCCAGCGCTGCGATCACGAGTGCCAGCGCCGCGACGATCCATGCGAGACGCGGACTGCGCTGTGCATGCGGCTGCGCGGCAACGGCCGTAGAGGTTTCTTCGGTCGCGCCGCTGATCAACTCCTCAATCTGTACGCGCGCGTCGCCGATCGCCTGGAGCCGCGCCTTCGGATCTTTCCTCGCGCATCTGTGCAACAGCTCACGGAGGCGGGGAGGCGTCGAGGCTGGGAGCGCCGACCAATCCGGCTCGCGCTCGATCACCTTCGCGATCACCTCCGAAACCGTTTCCCCCTCGAAGGCGGCGCGGCCGGTCAGCATCTCGTAGAGCACGATCCCGAATGCCCACACGTCCGCACGCTTGTCAGCTGGACGGCCCCTCGCCTGTTCGGGGCTCATGTACGACGCCGTGCCGAGGATCGATCCTTCCCGCGTACCGCCGACCGTTATCGTCGGAGACTGCGTCAAGTCGGCAGTGCCAGCGTCGCCGGCCGTCACCCTTGCCAATCCAAAGTCGAGCACTTTGACGGTGCCGTCGGAGGTGATCTTGATATTCGCTGGCTTCAGGTCGCGGTGGATGATCCCCTTCTCATGAGCGGCTTCGAGCGCGTCGGCTATCTGGCGCGCAATGGCCAGCGTGTCCTGCAAACGTAGGGGACCACGGGCGATGCGCTCCGCGAGGGTCTCACCGCCGACGAGCTCGAGCACGAGCGCGCGTAATCCATCAGCGTCTTCCAACCCGTAGATGGCGCCGATGTGTGGATGATTGAGGGACGCGAGGACGCGGGCTTCGCGTTCGAACCGCGCCAGCCGATCGGGATCGCGGCTGAAGGCGCTCGGGAGAATCTTGATCGGCGACGTCGCGGCCCAACTTCGTGTCGCGCGCGCGGTAGACCTCACCCATCCCGCCTACGCCGATGCGCGCGTGGATTTCGTAGCCGCCAAGGCGCCGGCCGGTCCCTAGTGAAGCGCCAGATTCGCCGGCCAGCAGCGCTCCGGCCACCAGCGGGTCTTCGAGAAATCCCGTCGCCGACCCCTGCTGTGCGAGCAGCGACTCGACCTCGCTTCTCAGCGCCTCGTCGCCTGCGCACTTCTGAGCGAGAAAGGCCGGCCGCTCGGTCTCGCCGCGCGACAGCGCCGCGTGAACAATTTCCTCGACCTGCCGCCACCGTTCAGGTGTCATGTGCAGCTTGGTGATGTGATCGGCTGGATTATACGCACCACGCCCGGCGAACCCGCACCCTTTCGCTGGCGGGTCTCTCTAGTCCCGGTTATCGATTTTGCGCTAGCTGGTGGCAGGTTCGTGACCTGAGCAGTGACGGAATAGGCATCGGAACCCGAGCCGCGGCCCATTCACGCCGTGGCCCTTTCGGGCCGCTTTTCCCGCCTCCCCACCCGAGGAGGAAGAGCGATGACGAAGACAGGCCGAAAGGGGACCGTGGTTCTGATGGGGGTTCTGGCCATGTTGGTGGCGGGGCGGACAAGCGCTCAGGATGGGCAGGACGGCACGAGCGACGAGCATCGAGCCGACGATCGTGCTGCATGTCGTCAACTACACAGCCGTGCCGGGCGTCGTCTTGAACCAAGCCATGCGACGCGTCGAGACGGTCTATGACTTCATCGGCGTCCGCATCGTTTGGCTCGAAGGCCTGGCGAGCGTGAGAAAGCATCAAGACGACGGGCTCCACCTCTCGATTCTGCTCTTGTCGCACGAGATGTCCGAGAAGAAAGCCTCAGCAGCCGGCATCGCTGACAACGTGCTCGGCCAGGCCCATCTGCCCAGTGGGCGCGCGCACATCTTTTGCGAGCGCATCGCCTCAGCCCACAGTGCTCATAATCTGATCGCGATCACACTCGGTTCGGTGATCGCGCACGAAGTGGGCCATCTCGTCCTGCGAAAAATTGGCCACTCACCTCACGGGATTATGAGCGCTGCAATGGACATGCACACAACGCAGCTCTCGACCTTCAACGGCAAAGAGGGCAGTCTCATCCGCCGGACTCTTCTGGCACCGGCGGCGCTCGTCGCCAGCAGATAAAGCGGAAATGAGGTGCTCAGTGGTGAGTTATTTCTTCAATGCCGCGTCCCAGTTGAGGACGACCGTGATGGGCGTCGGGGTCGCCGCCTCGACGGTCAGGTTCATCAGAAAGCGGCCGTCGCGGGCAACTGCATACTGCGCACTCGACCCTAGCCCGCCGGAGTTGATATTCGGACCGGTGGCGAGCTGCGGACGAAAAAGCGCCACCGCCGTGCCGGTCTCCAGCTGTCGGTCGGCTCCAACCGCGATCGGCACTGCCATCAAGCGGCCATCGGGCCCGACATAGAACAATTCCTTTCCGTCGGGACTCCATCGCGGTTGGCTCCCGCCCGCCGTCGTCAGCTGCTCGGGCTGCCGGGCCCGAGAAAGGGCCGGATGTAAATCTGCCCCGGCCTGGATTCGTTCGACTGATACGCCACCCACCGCCCGTCGGGGGAGAATTGCCCTCCCGTCTCGTCGAAGTGAGTGTCTATAACTGGGACCGGCTTGCGGTCGCCGGCCATCGGCGCGGCCCAGAGGTCCAACCCTGTCTTCGGATGGCGAATATTGTAGAGGAGCCATTGCCCATCACGTGACCAGTCCAGCGCCAGACTTGGGTTCCACCGCGCCAGCAGGGGTCGCTCCTCGCCAGCGCCATTTGCCGCTTTTTCAAACAGGTTCACACGGTCGTTACGCCTTGATGAAAACACGACGCGGGGCCCGTCCGAAGACCACAGAGGAGCCGCCGTCGAGGCCCGGATGGAACGTAAAGCGGCTTGATAAGTCTCGGCCCGTGTCGATCAGCCATACGTCCGTATTTCCCTGGACGGTGCGCATCACCGCAACGCGCTTGCCATCGGGCGCCAATTCAGCGCCGCTGAGCCCGCTCTCATCGGGAGGCCCTACCGAGCCCCGCGCGACGCCTTCGCGATCGAGCCAGGTGAGTTGCCGCCGTTCTCCCACGCCGGTCCGATGCGCGAGCACGCCGGTCGCCGACACCGCAAACGTACCCCGGTACACGCCCTCGTCCAATCCGACGCCCTGGACTATAGGGATCGGCTCGCCGCTGACAACCGCTCGCGCCGGGTCGAAGCGCTGCGCGAAAAGCACCTCCTCCTCCACCCACAGCAGCGAGGCGGGCGGCGCAAACACGGCTACCGATCTTGCGGAGCGTATGCGTTTCGACTCGGTACTGTCGAGCGACCCAACGTACATGTCTTGCTCCATTCCGGATCCGGTCCCACCTAGATAGAGGAAATGGCGCTCATCTGGGAGAAACTGCGGGAAGCGATGGCTCCCGACGCCGGACGGAAGCCGTGTCACGGGCACGGGCGTGCCTCCGTGGTGGCTATCACGCGCATCAGGACCCCGTAGCCGCTTGGGGCGAACACGACGACGTCGTCACTGTTCCACGTGCCACCCCGGCCATTCGGCGCGTCCGCCAGATCCTCGAGGGCGCCGCTTCCCAAATCGATCCGCTTCAACTTTCCATCAGCAAAAAACCCAATCGCGCGGCCATCCGGCTTCCAGAACGGATAGCGGGCCCCTTCAGTGCCCGCGAGCGGCCTCGCAGTTACCTGATCGAGCGGCCGCACCCAGAGCCGCGGCGTGCCCTCGGCCATTGCGACGAACGCCAACTGCCGGCCGTCGTGCGACAGCGCGAACGATACCGGATCGCTTGTGGGCGGGGTATTAATCTCAAAGCGCGTCGGAAGCGGATCGGGCACAGCGCGAAAGAGGTACAGTGAGGCGGGGACTGCGAGCAACCTCGCGGTCGCGAGCGACAGCGCCGCGACGATCCATGCGAAGCGCGCGCGGCGCCGTGCGCGCGGCTGCATGACAACAGTCGCGACGGATTCGTCCGGCGCGCCACCGATCAACTCTTCAATCTGAATGCGCGCGTCTCCGATCGCCTGGAGTCGCGTCTTGGGATCCTTCCTCGCGCATCTGCGCAACAGCTCACGCAGGCGGACAGGTGTCGAGGCTGGGAGGGCCGACCAATCCGGCTCGCGCTCGATCACTTTCGCGAGCACGTCTGAAACCGTTTCACCCTCGAAGGCGGCGCGGCCGGTCAGCATCTCGTAGAGCACGATCCCGAACGCCCACACGTCCGCACGCTTGTCAGCTGGCCGGCCTCTCGCCTGTTCGGGGCTCATGTACGACGCCGTGCCGAGGATGACTCCTTCCCGCGTACCGCCGACCGTTATCGTCGGGGACTGCGTCAAGTCGGCAGTGCCAACGTCGCCGGCCGTCACCCTTGCCAATCCAAAGTCGAGCACTTTGACGGTGCCGTCGGAGGTGATCTTGATATTCGCCGGCTTCAGATCGCGGTGGATGATCCCCTTCTCATGAGCGGCTTCGAGCGCATCCGCTATCTGGCGCGCAATGGCCAGCGTGTCATGCAAACGTAGGGGACCACGCGCGATGCGCTCCGCGAGGGTCTCGCCGTCGACGAGCTCGAGCACCAGGGCGCGTAATCCGTCCGCGTCTTCCAACCCGTAGATGGCGCCGATGTGTGGATGATTGAGGGACGCGAGGACGCGGGCTTCGCGTTCGAACCGCGCCAGCCGATCGGGATCGCTGCTGAAGGCGCTCGGCAGAATCTTGATCGCGACGTCGCGGCCCAACTTCGTGTCGCGCGCGCGGTAGACCTCGCCCATGCCGCCTACGCCGATGCGCGCGTGCATCTCGTAGCCGCCAAGGCGCCGGCCGGTCAGTAGTGACGCGCCAGTCTCGCTGGCCAGCAGCGCCGCGCGGCCACCAGCGGATCTTCGAGAAATCCCGTCGCCGACCCCTGCTGTGCGAGCAGCGACTCGACCTCGCCTCTCAGCGCCTCGTCGCCTGCGCACGTTCTGGGCGAGAAAGGCCGGTCGCTCGCTCTCGCCGCGCGACAGCGCTGCGTGAACGATTTCCTCGACCTGCCGCCATCGCTCAGGTGTCATCTTTTGCCGGTACGTGATCGGCTGGATTATACGCACCACGCGCCGGCGAACCTGCACCCTTTCGCTGGCGGGTCCAGGCGGACCTCGTGAGTCCGGCTAAAGCCGGACACTACTACATCGAGTGGAAACTGCTCTAGCTGGTCGGAGAGGCGGGCTCGATTCTGCGCGCGCCGACGTAGCGCGAGCCCCAATAAGAGGAGCCCAGCGTTTCGACGCGGACGACGCCCGTCGAATTCGGCGCGTGGACGAAGGTCGTCTCGTCGATGGCGATCGCCACATGCGATACGCCGTCGCCCCGCTTCTTCGTATTGAAGAAGATCAGGTCGCCCGGCTTGATGTCGGACGGTTTGATCTTGTCGCCAGCCTCGTACTGCTGCTCGACGACGCGCGGGACCGAGACGCCGTACTGGGCGAACACATACTGGACGAGGCCGCTGCAATCGAAGCCCGCCGGGTCGGCGCCCCCCAGACGGTAGGGCACGCCGCGGAACCCCATCGCGAACTGCACGATCGCCTCGCCGATGATCGCGAGGGTAGACAGGCTTGGGGGCGTCAGGTGCGACGGGTGCGTCAGGCTTGTCCCGCCGAAGCTCCTCCGATTCTTCGGGAGCAGAGGCGGATGCGTTTGCCACCGTGGCGCCCGGAAACGGCCGAGGGACGGCGCCCGACGTGGCGCAGGCGGCCGAGGAGGCGGCCAGCGCGAGCGTCATTATTAATAGCCGTCCCATCTGAGACATTATCGGCACCTTTTGCGGCGAAGTACAGTCCTTACAGTAACTTGACAGGCGCAAACCTTCACGCGAAAATCTTGCTAACGTCCGGTATGGAACAGACGCTCCTCCTCAACGCGACGTACGAGCCTCTAAAGGTCGTCAACTGGCAAAAGGCCATCACTCTGCTTTGCCAGGGGAAGGTAGAGGTGATCTCGGTCTACGACCGGGAAATCAGGGCAGTGTCCTTCAGCATCAAGCTGCCCTCCGTCATCCGCCTCCTTCGCTACATCAAAATCAAACGCCGGTTCGATTACGTCCCGTTTTCCCGGGCGAACATCTACGCGCGCGACAACCACTCGTGCCAGTACTGCGGCGACGTGTATCCGACGAGCGAGTTGACCTTCGACCACGTCGTACCCGTCGCGCAAGGCGGCCGGAAGGACTGGGAGAACATCGTCACCTGCTGCGTCTCGTGCAACCGCCGGAAAGGCGGGCGCACGCCGGTCGAGGCGGGCATGCACCTGGTCAAATATCCGAAACGGCCGGAGTCGGTGCCCGCCATCCGTATTACGATCGGGTTGCGCAACGCGCCGGATAGCTGGCGCGACTTCCTGTACTGGAACGCTGAACTGGACGAGTCCTGACGCGGCTGACATCAATACAACCCCATTGGGCCGTGGAAGGTGGCCGCGTCACCATCCACGGCTCCGGTTTCCCCATCGATCGTCCGCATCTGCCAGACGTCACGTTCGGCGAAACGCCGGCGCGCGCCGTGTTCGCGTCACCCTCGACGATTTCCGTGCTCGTACCCCTGGGCCTCGACGGAGGGCAGACGGCCGTCCGCGTGGAAGGCGTGCCGGGCGAAACCGCGCTGCTCGAGGTGGGCACGCAGCTCGCGACCGGGCTGCATCAGGTGGACAATCCGGTGTTCGATCGCGCGGGCAATCTCTACGTCACCTACAGCGGAACGCGCGGGCAGGAGGTGCCTGTCTCGATCTTCCGCGTCAGCCCGACCGGCCGCCGCGAGTCGTACGTGTCGGGGATCGTCAACCCGACGTCGATGACGTTCGACGCGGCGGGGCAGCTCTACGTGTCGAGCCGGTTCGAGGGCTCGGTCTACAGGGTGTTTCCCGACGGGACGCACGAGCCATACGCGAGCGATCTCGGCATCGCCTGCGGCCTCGCGTTCGACTCGCGCGGAGTGCTGTACGTCGGCGATCGCTCCGGGACCATGTTCACGGTGCAACCGGATCGGACGGTCACCACGCTCGCGACGCTGCCGCCGAGCATCGCCGCGTTTCATCTCGCGGTCGGGCCCGAGGGTTCGTCTACGTGTCGGCGCCGACGCTTGGTCCCTACGATCACGTCTATCGATCTGGATCCCGGCACCGGCACGCTCGATCGCGTCTACTCGGGATTCGGCCGTCCGCAGGGAATCGCGTTCGATTCGCAGGGCGCGCTGTATGTCATCGAAGCGCTGGCGGGCTCGAACGGCCTGTATCGCGTGCGACCCGACGGCTCGACAGAACTGGTCGTCGCGGGGCAATCACTGGTCGGCGTCGCGATCGATCCGAATGGCGGCCTGGTCGTCGCGTCGAACGACACCGCTTACCGGCTCGCTGTGCCGATTAGACCGCTCGCGTGAATTGGTAGATTGGAGATCTACCAATCTCTCAATGCTGACTTAACAGTATTCCCGTGTACTGCATTTCTTCCCAGGTCTGGTCGCCCCACTTGACGTCGATTTTCGGATCGGGATTGTTCTTGTTGGCCGCGGAATTGTCGTACCACGCGGTCGAGACGATCTTCGCGCCCTTCGGCACCTGCAGCGGCTCCTTGAACATGTAATACGTCTGCCAGTTGAAGTCGTAGCGCGGCACCGCGAGGATCGGCTTCTGCTCGCCGCCGGGCATCACCAGCTTGTAGTCCCAGCGCTTTCCGCGAACGTGCGTGTGCGGGAAGATGCCGAAGACGACGGCATCCTCGAGGAATTCGACGTCGGTTCCGACGGACGACGTCGGTACTGCCGGCCGGCAGCGTAAACACCGCATTGAAAAAATCGCTCCCGCGCAATTCACGGGGCGATGGCTCGTCAGAAAACACGAATCCCACGCTCGTGCGGTCGGTCGTCGCCTGCGCCGTAGCGGTGTAGTGCATTTGAATTTCGAGCACGCTGCCGGGCTCGAGGCGGAACGCCGTTCCCGCCGGTGCAACCTGTGGGTTGGTGCCGGGCGCATACGTGGCAATCAGCGAACGCGCCATTCCGGGGCGCCGGCGCGCGCCGCGGACGCTCACCGACTCCCTCACGCTGCGTCACCACCGCATTTTTCGGGTTGGCGCGAATCAGCCGCGGGCGTTCGCGTGTGCGGCCTGCTCCGTGCGGACGAGGACATGATGGACGACGGCGCGGTTTCCCGGACGCACTTCGATCGCCTTTACCCACTTCGTCTCGGTGAGGTTCGTCGGAATGTAGAAGTGTTCGTACTCGATAGTGCCGCGGGCGGGAATCGCCCGGTCTTCCAGCATCTGCAGCACGAGATCGGGTTTGCCGATGGCCCAGCCGTCAACGAAGGTTGGTGCCGGCGGCAGATCGTGCGTCGCCTTTCGGCGCTCCAACTCTTGACCAATCGACGAGTGTCTGCCGCTCTGCTTCGGTGAGCTTCCGCTCGTTGTGGAACGTGCCGGCGGGAGCGTCTGCGTGCCACGGAGGCATGGTGCGGTTCACGACCGCGTTGGCGATCGCCTTCGCATAGGGCCGCGCCTGTTCGTAGGTCACGCAGCGACATCGGCGCGGCTTCGCCCGGCCGATGACAGGTCGACGCAGTTCTTGAAGAGAACCGGCGCGACGTCTCTGGTGAATGTGGGCGCGTCGGCAGCGGGCTGCTGCGCGTTTGTCGGGATCGCCGACATGAACGCGGCAACGGTTGCGGCGAGGCTGGTGACAAGAATGAGTCTGGTGCGCATCGGGCCTCCAGGAAAACGGCCGGCGCCGAAGGCCGTGTATGAAAGACGGTGCAATCTTACGTGGAATTATTCGTATCTCAAAGCAATCATTGGATCGACACGGGTGGCGCGGCGGGCGGGGAGGTAGCCGGCGATTGCGGCAACCGCAAACATCACCGCGATGGCCGCGGCCATCGTCATCGACGTCCGTCGGCTGCACGCCGAAAAGCTGGGACGCGACGTAATGGCCCGTGCCGCCGCGACCGCAAGCCCGATGAACGACGCCGGCGAAGACGAGCATCAGCGATTCACGGGTGACGAGGCGGAGCACTTCTTTCCGTTGCGCGCCCATCGCCATGCGAATACCGATCTCGCGAGTGCGGCGCGAGACGTTGTACGACATCAGCCCGAACAGGCCGATGGCCGCGACGAAGACCGCGACGGCTCCGAAGAGCACATAGGCCTGTGCCAGGACTTTCTCCTGCGCGAAACGCCGTTCCACCTGGGACATCTGCGTTTCCACGGTCACAATCGGAACATCCGGGTTGATGTCGCTTGACGGCCTGGCGGATTGCGCCCATGACGGCTGCCGGGTCTCCCGCGGTTCTCACGCTGAAGATGAGGCCGTCCGGTCCGCGCTGCTGATAAGGAATGTACATCGTCGGTGGCGGAGGTTCGCGGAGACTGTTGTACCGCGCGTCGCGAAGGACGCCGACGATTTCGATGTCGCCTGAGGTTTCCGCCGACGTGTCCGAACCGCGCCCGATCGGATTTTCGTTCGGGAAGAACTTGCGTATCGCCGTCTGATTGATGATCGCGACCTTTGGCGCCTTGCCGTGGTCGCTGCTGGTGAACTGGCGGCCCGCGACGAGTGGAATACCCATCACCTCGAAGAAGTTCGCGCGCGACGACGACGCGGTGGATGCCGATGAGGCTGCCGAAATTCGGATCGCTGCGCGACGGCTGGACGCGCCCTTGCACGAACATGCCGGTCGAGTTGATGCTGCCCGACAACAGCGTTGGAACGAAAGCGTCGCCGCACGAACGCCGGGAACGGCGCGGAGGCGTTCCACGCCCCGTTCGAAAAAGCGGGTCCTGTATTCCGCATCGTATTCCGTCGACTCGGGAAGAGCGGACGAACACCAGGTTATTGGGGTCGTACCCCAGATCGACATGCCGCAGATTATCGAGTGTCCGCAAAAAGAGGCCGGCGCCGACGAGAAGCACGAGAGAGATGGCCACCTGGGCGACCAGAAGTCCGCGGCTGAGTAATCGTGCTGCCGGCGGCGACGCTGCGGCTGCTTTCCTTGAGCGATGTCCCGGCGTCGATCTGTGTGGCGCGGATTGCTGGCGCGATGCCGAAGATCACGCCGACAAGCGCCGTGATGCCATCATGATGCCGAGCACCTGGAGGTCGAGCGAGGTCGCGGGACCAATGGGCGCGGGCAGCAGGGTCTGCGCCCAATATGCGGCCAGGATACCCGCCGCGCCGCCAAGGCCGGCGAGCATCAGGCTTTCGGTGAGCAGCTGGCGGACAAGACGGCCACGGGTGGCGCCCATCGACAGACGCACCGACAGCTCCCGCTGCCGGAACGTCGCGCGCGAGAGGAGCAGGTTCGCGACGTTCGCGCATACCAGCAGCAGGACCAGCCCGACGACGATGCCGATGAGCTGAAGCGCTCGTGCATCGTTCGTGTTGGCGTCGTAAATTCCCCGGCTGCCGTCTTCGACGATCAGCCGTGGAATCTCCGTGCGGCTCACGTTGACCGCTGTTTGCCTATCCTTCTCGGGAAGTGCCGCCAGATACGCATCCATGCCCGCGCGGGCCTGCTGCCGGAACACGCCGTCCAGATTGCCCTGAACCTGCTCGGCGGTGACGCCCGGCTTCAGCCTGCCCATGACTTGCACGAACCAGTTGGTCGGTTTGTCGAGCCGCGCTTCGCCCCGGACACGCGTGTCGAGTGCGATCGGGAGCGTGACGTCGCGAGCCTCCGTGAGCGGGCGGTTGACGCCCGCGAATGCCGCCGGCGTGACGCCGACAACCGTTGCGGGAATGCCGGCAATGGTGATGATGCGGCCGAGCACGGAAGGGTCCGCGGAGAAGCGCGTCCGCCAATAGTTCTCGCCGAGCATCGCGACGGGCGGGGCCGAGGGGTTGTCGTCTTGTGGAGTGATGGCGCGGCCGATGCGCGGCTCGACACCAAGCAGCGAGTGGAAGTTTCCGCTCACCAGGACGCCAGTGGCGGTCTCGGCACGCCCGTCGATGAGCAGGGTAAGCCGTCCGAACGGGACGGACGCGACGACGTCCACCATGGTGCGGTTCGCGTCGCGGAAGTGCTGATACATGGGATAGGAAAACGTCGTGTGCACCGAGCCGAGCGGGTTTTCGGCGGTGAAGCCGTAATCGCTCGAGTCGGTCACCATGTCGTTGTCCCCAACGTTTCTCAGGCGCACGAGCGAGCCGGGATCGTGCACCGCCAGCTTGCGCATCAACATGCCGTGCGCGGCGGAGAAGATCACGGCGTTGGCGCCGATGCCGACCGCGAGTGACAGCACCACGACAACCGTCCAGGCTTTCGCCTGCATCAGCACGCGCAGTCCGTGGCGGAAATCTCTCAGCATGAACGCCTGTTTATCAAACCGCGTGCCCGCGAAGCAAGCTGCAACAGTACGTAGTGTCCGGCTTTAGCCGGACCTGGCTCTTCGGCGTGTCCGCTTCTGGGATTGCCGATGTCATCTCCGGTACCGGTAGCGAGCCGACTGGAAGATACGCCTGTCTGGCAGTCGAATCGCCGTGAGCACTCCGTGCGAGATGGTATCGACGCCGATGGTCCACTCGAGCACCAGCGGGTGCGGCCAGCCCTCTCGGATGTCGGCATTGTCGCGGTGTCCGTACACGACGACTGGCGGACCGGCGTGAGTGTGGACGAAATCGCGCGTCCCCATCAGTAAGGCGAAAGCCTGCTGGCCCTGGACTGGCCCGGCGCTGACATCGAGTCCCGCATGCGTGAAGACGCCGTCCTCGTTTTCGTGGAACAGAGGAAGGCTGCGGAAGAACTCGAGGTGTGCGGCCGGAACCGCGTCGAAAAACACTTCGTAGGGAAGCGGCGTGGGGCCCTCGTAGAGCGCGGCCGAGCCAATGGCAGCGATGGCTTCTCTCAGCGTCTTGGCGGCTGCCGTGGAATAGCTCTCGATGGTGGGGAACACATCCATGGCCAGGAGCCACGAGTGCGACGTGTGGTCGCGCATCGCTTTCAACATCCAGTCTTCGTGGTTGCCGCGCAGCGCGACTACCGTCGCTGGGGATTCCTCGCGGAAGCGCCGTATACGGTCCACGCACTCCCGGCTGTGGGCGCCGCGATCGATGTAGTCGCCAAGAAAGACGACCGTATCGCGCTCAGTCAGCTGCGGACCCAGCTGCGAGAGCAGGTCGTCGAGCGCCGGAAGCCGTCCGTGAATGTCGCCGATCGCAATCGATGCCACGCGCCACCATTATGCCCTTGACAGGAAAGCGGCGATTAGTCACTAACTGATTAGTAGACATGACCCGGCAGCTTTCGGTGCTCACCGAGCAGGAGCTCGAAATCATGAAGATCGTCTGGACTCGCGACAGCGCGACCGTGCGGGACGTCTACGAGGCGCTGCGCGAGCGCCGCCAGATCGCGTATACCACGGTCATGACGATGATGCGGATTCTCGAGCGGAAGGGACATCTGAAGGTGCGCAAGAGCGATCGCGCCTTCGTGTATCGTCCCGCCCGTCCGCGACACCGCGTCGTCGGCGAGATGGTGCGCGAGTTCGTGGACCGCGTCTTCGGCGGCGCCGCCGAGCCGCTGGTGCAGCATCTCGTCCGCGATCAACATCTCACCGAAGACGACCTGCGCGAAATCGCCAGACACCTGAAGTCGCGCAAGAGCGGAGGTAACGATGAGCGCTGAGCTTCTCGCCGCAAATATCACAGCTCACTGGATTCAATCGGGCCTGCTCGCCGCGGTAGTGCTTGGCGCCCTGCGGATCGCCGGTGCCGCCGATCCGCGGTTCAGGCTGGCAGCCTTCCAGCTTGCGCTGCTCGTCATGTTGATCCTGCCGGTGCAGCCGTGGCGCGCTGACCAGCTTCGGAGCGGTACATCGACCGAGGCGGCTGTCGTCAGCAGCGAAGTGCTCTTGGCAGCCGGCGCGGTTGACGCGCCTGCAAACCTGCTGGACGTCGATCCGGCGAGCGCCCTCGTCTTGCTGATCGGCACTGGCATCGCCGTCCGCGTGTTGTGGCTGTTCTACGGCGTCTTCAGGCTCATGCAGTACAGCCGGACTGCGGCCGAGGTTCCCGCGCCGGCGGTCTCGGACGGGCTCGAGGCGCGGCTCCAGGTATCACCGCGTTATATCCAGCAGGTGGACATGCGCGGGCCGTGGACGTTTGGATTTGTTCGCCCCACGGTCGCGCTGCCGGCCGGGTTCGACAGCCTGGCTTCTGTTTCTCAGCGCGCCATCATCTGCCACGAGTTGCTGCACATAAAGCGCCGCGACATAGCGGTTGCGTTCGTCGAGGAGCTGGCTGCCGCCGCATTGTGGTTTCATCCGTGGACGTGGGTGCTCCGCGCGCAAATCCGCGTCGCCCGCGAGCAGGTTGTCGACGCGGCGGTTGTCGGCATGCTCGGCGAGCGTGACGAATACGTCCGGTGCCTCGTCGATATCTCGGGACACGATCTCGCCCCGCACTTTTCCCAGGCTGGCCCGGGGATGCTGCGCCCGCGAGAGCTGCGCGCCAGAGTCGATGCGCTCTTTCAGGAGGTCCGTATGTCGCGCGCCCGCGGTGTTGCCACTGCCGTTGCCCTTGTTGCCGCGGTCACCGCCACCACCTGGACCGCCGCTGCCGCCGTCCCGTTCAGGGGCGGATCGTCCATCGTCGATCGCCTGCCCGCCGAAGCGCGCAGCGCGAAGGCTCGGCAAAACGTCTCAGCCGGGGACACGCCGCGGCGCCAGACGAAGATGGGGTTCGCGGAGTATCCGGTGGACGCGTTGGAAAAGGGCATTCACGGTGTTGTGACGGTTGCGATCACCATCAATCCAAGCGGTCAGGTGACAACGGCGTCGGTGATAACCGGCCCGCAGGAGCTGCGAACGTCGGCGTTCAGGGCGGCAATGGGGCTCCAGTTCGAGCCTGGCCCCTCAACGACGTCGATGACGGTTCCAGTGGAATACGTGCTGACGGCAAATTCATGGGGCGTGCGCGTCGGCACGCTCGGCGATCCGATATGGAAAGGCGCGAGAGCCGAGACCAGTTCGACGCGCGCGCTAAAGGTCGGCGGCAACATCCCTCCGCCGCGGAAGATCGCCGATGTGCCGCCGAATTATCCGGAAGAAGCGCAGAAGGCGAAGGTGCAGGGTGTCGTGCTCCTCGAGGTGGTCGTTGACGAGAGCGGAAACGTCAGTGAAACGCGAATGCTGCGGTCGATTCCGCTGCTCGATCAGGCGGCGATCGACGCCGTGAAGCAATGGAAGTACACCCCGACGCTGCTGAATGGCGTGGCTGTTCCCGTCCTCATGACGGTGACTGTGAACTTCACGTTGCGGGATGGGGGGCCGGGGGCAGTCGTGCGCTTGTCGGTGGCGGTGCCCGAAGAGTATCAGCGGACACCCGATCCGATCCGGATGACCGTTCGCGCGAATGATGTTGGCGTGGTCATTGCGAAAAACAATGAGACGTTCGGATTCGTGCCGCTGGCAGTGGACGATTCGCCGGGGCAGGGCCGTGCACGCATTGGCATCTACAGAATGAACCCTGAAGGGAGTCCGGTGCCGCTCTTGCTCGGCTCCGTCGAGGTCGCATACGGGGGCGGCGCCGTGCAATCAGTGACGACGCCGCCGTTTGGCATTGAATTGTTGAGCCTGGAAGAACATTGAGAGCCCGAAGGCCGTCGACGCCTCGAGACCATCGCGGACCGATCTGCGTCTCATGTTGCAGTCGCTGTTGAGAGATCGCTTCGAACTCGTTACACGCAAGGAATTTCGTGCGGGACCGATTTATCATCTCGTGCTTGTGCGACAGGACGGCAGATTTGGGAAAGCCCTCGCTCGGGCTGGGATCGAGTGCTTTGCGAAGCGAACTCCTGCAGTCACGCGCGAGAATCGCGCGGTCTGACCGGTGGAGTTCATCGTCGTCGATTCAATAGGTCGACTGATACCCGACTGACGCCATAACAAACTGCTGGCGGGCGTTCCAAAAACACGAGGTACCGGTTTCCGTGGGAGGAGAGGCAGTTTCAAAACGTCACCCGAGCGGGTGGCGCCGGTCGGGGCGGCCCCGCCCGCCGCGCAGGCGCCACCCACGTACACGTGGCGTTGGCGCCGAGGACCCGGGGCCCCCAACGCGGCAGCCGCGTTGGGGTGGCGTGGGGTGGGGCAGACCGGCGACGGGACCCGCGATCGGAGTTTTGCAATTGGTTCTGGCCGCGTGCGTGGGATTAGCTTTTGCGTTCGCTTGCGCGACGGTTCGGCCGACCAGGGTGTCGCCGGACATTCCTCCAGAAGTGCTCGCGGCGCGGCTGGCGGAAGCGGATCGCCTGGCCTCCCGCGGTTGTTATCTCTGCCTCAAAGAGGCCGCCTCTGCGTATGCGGCGCTGCTCGTCGAGTCGGGCGACGCGGCAGTGGCGGCGAAAGCACTCGAGAACAATCTGATGATCGTGCTGCGCGAGCGCGAGCTCCGCATGCCCGATTCCGGCGCGCTCGAGTCGGCCGTGCAGTTGCAAACGCAAGTGGCGGCGAGCTATGCGACATATTTCGCGTATGCGGATGCGGTCAACAACATCCCGCCGCGAGAGGAGCGGCTGAAAATTATTGCCGAGTTGGAGAAAGAGGCGCACGCGAGGGCGCTGACGGCCTACGTCTATCTCTCGCTCATCCTGCAGACACTGCAGTACAGGGACATTCAGCCGCAAGTAGACTCGGTTCTCGCTGCCCATCCAGCGGATCTCTCGGTGAAGTACCGGATGCTGACGTTTCAGCCGACCTTCTCGGACAACACGGCGCGAGAGCTCATCGGCATGGAAACGGGATTTGGCGAGGTGCATTTGCTGCTCGGTCAGCGGGCGCTGATGGGAGGGTATCTCTCCGGCGCCTTTCGCGAGCTCACGCGAGCCCGCCAGCTCCTGCCCGACAGCGCGACGATTACGGTCGCGCTGGCCAACGTTACGTTCTCCTACGCCCGGTACGCGGATGCCCTCGCGTTGTACGAAAGGGTCATCAACATCGCCGGGTTCGAAAATCAGGCGCGCCTCGGACGCGCGAAGTCGCTGAGCTACCTCAAACGGCACGACGAGGCCATCGCGCTGCTCGACGATCTGCTGCTGAACGATGCCGCGAACAGTCCAGGAGAAAAATATTACTGGCGCGCGTGGAACCGGCTGCAGACCGGAGCGGCGCAGCTCGCCTTCGACGATGCCACCACCGGGTTGAACGCGATGAGAAACGATGCCATTTACAGACTTGCGGGGATGGCGGCTTTCAATCTCAATCGCCTTGCGGAGTCGCGGACGTTTTTCGAGGGCGCCCTGGAGATGAACCGGGCCGACTGCGACGCCGAGCGGTATCTCGGCCTGCTCGACTCGGCCGAGCGGAGCTGGAAGCCGGCGTCAGGCCGCTTCTCGACCGCGGCGCGATGTTACGAAGAAGTGATCGGGCGAATGAGGGTGGAGCTCGCGGAGTACAAAAAGACATTACAGGCCTGTCCAACAGCCTCATCGCCGGCAAGCGCGCCGAAATTCAGGAAGCCGAGGCGCTGAAGGCGCAGTCCACGCAGAACGCCGCCGCGGCGCTGAAAAACGCCAAATAACTCAGTGCTACAATTGCTGGTTCGGGTTTCCCAAAGAAAGCACACAGATGGGTCAGGGCTGGATATCCGTACGCGGCGCCCGCGTGCACAACCTTCGCGACATCGACGTCGACATCCCGCGAGACAAGCTCACGGTCATCACCGGGCTGTCGGGCTCGGGCAAGTCGTCGCTCGCCTTCGACACGATTTATGCCGAGGGGCAGCGGAGGTACGTCGAGTCGTTGTCGGCCTACGCGCGGCAGTTTCTCGAGCAGATGGAGAAGCCCGACGTCGATCTGATCGACGGGCTCTCTCCGGCCATCTCGATCGAGCAGAAGACGACGGCCTCCAACCCACGCTCCACGGTCGGGACCGTTACCGAGATCTACGATTACCTGCGCCTGCTGTTCGCCAACATCGGGATCCCCCATTGCCATCAGTGCGGCCGGGAGATCTCCGCGCAGTCGCTCGACCGCATCATGGACATGGTGATGCTGTATCCGCAGGATGCGCGCATCAACGTCCTGGCGCCGGTGGTCCGCGGCCGGAAGGGAGAGTTCAAGAAGGAGCTCGCCGAGCTCAAGAAGAAGGGGTTCTCCAAGGCCCGAATCGACGGCGCGTTTCGCTCGCTCGACGAAGACATCAAGCTCGATCGCCGGCGCAACCACTCGGTCGACATCGTCGTCGATCGCCTCATCGTCAAGTCGGGCATCGAGCGGCGGCTGGCAGAGTCGATCGAGATTGCCTTGAACCTCGCCGAGGACATCGTCCTCATCAACACGCTCGACGGCGGAGATCGCCTGTTTTCGCGGCGTCTCGCCTGCATCGAGTGCGGCATCAGCATGCCGGAGATGACGCCTCGCGCGTTTTCGTTCAACTCGCCCCACGGCGCGTGCCCCGAATGCCAGGGGCTCGGCGCGATGTACGACTTCGACCCCAACCGCATCGTCCCCGACCAGACCAAGTCGCTCGTCGATGGCGCGATTGTGCCGTGGACGAAAGGCGACAGGAAGCTCGTCCGCGAAGCCATTTCCGGGCTCGGGAAAAATCTCGGATTCGATCCGTCGACGCCGTTCGTGAACCTCATGAAGAAGGTGCGCGATCAGATCCTCTACGGCGGCAACGGCAAAGGATTCGAAGGGATCATCCCGAACCTCCGGCGCCGCTTCGAAGCCGCGTCGTGGAGCGAGCAGGAAGATCTCGAGACCTACCGGTCACTGCGCTCGTGCCCGGTCTGCCACGGCGAGCGGTTGAAGCCGCAGAGCCTGTCCGTGAAGGTCAAGGGGCGGACGATCTCGGAATACGTCAACCTGCCGATCAGCGAGGCCTACCAGGTGTTCCATTCGCTCGATCTGAGCGAGCGCGAAAGTCTCATCGCGAGCCGCGTGCTGAAGGAGATTCAGGACAGGCTCCGGTTCCTCTACGACGTCGGGGTGGGCTATCTCACGCTCGGCCGCAGCGCGACGACGCTATCCGGCGGGGAAGGGCAGCGCATCCGTCTGGCGACGCAGATTGGCGCCAATCTCACCGGTGTGCTGTACGTGCTCGACGAGCCGTCGATCGGGTTGCATCAGCGCGACAATCGCGCGCTTCTCGGCACCCTGCATCATCTGCGCGATCTCGGCAACACGATCATCGTGGTCGAACACGACGAGGAGACGATTCGGGTCGCCGACTACCTGGTCGACCTGGGCCCGGGCGCCGGCGAACATGGCGGAAGGGTGATCTTTCAGGGGACCCCGGACGAATTGCTGGACACGAAGAACGCAGAACGAAGAACGACAGGCGCCCACGAGTCGCTGACCGGGCAATATCTGCGCGGCGAAAAGGTGATCAGCCCGCACGACGAGGGGCGGCCGCCGCGTCAGATGAAAGGGCAGGTCGTCATCCGCGGCGCGCGCGAGAACAATCTGAAGAATATCGACGTGCGCATTCCGCTCGGAACGCTCGTCGCGGTCACCGGCGTCAGCGGCTCGGGCAAGTCCACGCTCGTCAACGACATTCTGTACAAGTCGCTCGCGCGCGAGCTGTATCGCGCCGGCGACGAACCTGGCGCGCACGATCGTATCGAGGGCATCCAGCACATCGACAAGGTCATCGAGATCGATCAGTCGCCCATCGGACGCACGCCGCGTTCGAATCCCGCGACCTACACCGGGCTGTTCACATTCATTCGCGAGCTGTTCGCGATGCTCCCCGAGGCGAAAGCCCGCGGGTTCAGGCCCGGGCGGTTTTCGTTCAACGTCAAAGGGGGCCGTTGCGAGGGATGCCAGGGCGACGGCGTGATCGCGATCGAAATGCATTTCCTGCCCGACGTGTATGTGACGTGCGAGCAGTGCAAAGGACGGCGGTACAACCGCGAGACGCTCGAGATCCAGTACCGGGGCAAGTCGATTGCCGACGTGCTCGAGCTGACTGTCGATCAGGGCCTGCCGCTGCTCGAGAACTTTCCCGCGATCGCCAACAAGCTCAGAACGCTACAGAGCGTCGGACTCGGCTACATCGAGCTCGGGCAGTCGGCGACGACGCTGAGCGGGGGAGAGGCGCAGCGGGTCAAGCTCTCGAAGGAGCTGTCGCGCCGCGGTACGGGACGAACGTTGTACATATTGGATGAGCCGACGACGGGGCTGCATTTCGACGATACGCACAAGCTGCTCGACGTGCTCAACAAGCTGGTCGATCAGGGCAATACGGTCGTCGTGATCGAACACAACCTGGACATCATCAAGTCGGCGGATCACATCATCGACCTGGGTCCCGAAGGGGGCGCGGGGGGCGGCCGCATCATCGCGGAGGGGACGCCGTCCGAGGTGGCGAATGTGACCGACTCGGCCACCGGAGAGTTCCTGAAGCCGCTTTTGAAGCCGTCATTTTCATGACGCCTGTGGTAGGATTGCAACAGCGATTCAGAGGACTTGTGTGGTCCCCGTACCACAAGGCCCGATTTGCCCACCACCTGAGCGAAAGTCAGGTTTTACAGTAAGTACTGACGATGTAACAACTTACTGCCGATACGAAGCTTGGCCAACCGCTGGGCACCGTAATTGCTCTAAAACCCGCGGCCGAGCGTTCTAACAGCCTGACCCACAACGATTAATGGACAGTCAACGCACTCTCAAGCGAGCAGTATCCTGCGCAGGAATCGGACTGCATTCAGGCAAGAAGGTGACGTTGTCCCTCAAACCTGCCGCTGCCGACCACGGCATACGTTTCCGTCGATCGGACCTCGGCGGGCTCGAAATTCCAGCGACAGTTTCGCACCTGGGTGGCAACCGCTACGCGACCGGCCTCCTGCTCAAAGACGGGTCCGTTGAAACCGTCGAGCACCTGCTGGCGGCGCTCGTCAGCCTGGGCGTGGACAACGTGGTTGTCGAGTTGAGCCATCCCGAAGTGCCGATCATGGATGGCAGCGCGGCGCCCTTCATTTATCTGATCCACGAAGCGGGCCTCAAGCGGCTCGCCGCGCCGAAGCGATTTCTCAAGGTCGTGCGGCCGATCTCCCTGTCGCGCGGCGACAAGCGCATCGCGCTGTACCCGTCGGATCACTTCAAAGTGACCTACAGCATCAGCTTCGACCATCCGATGCTGCGGCATCAGACGCGAACGATGCAGATCAACGAGGAGTCGTTCATCGAAGAGATCGCGCCGGCGCGCACGTTCGGCTTCCTCAAGGAAGTCGAGATGCTGCGTCAGAACGGGCTCGCTCTGGGCGGCTCGCTCGAAAACGCGATCGTGCTCGGCGAAACCGGCGCGCTCAACGCGCTGCGGTTCGAGGACGAGTTCGTCCGCCACAAGATTCTCGACGTCATCGGCGACATGGCGCTCGTCGGTTATCCGATTGTCGGCCATCTCGTCGCGCACCGCGGCGGCCACGCGCTGCACACGGCGTTTGCGTCGAAACTGCTCGAAGAAACCGACGCCTGGCGTCTGGTCGAAGGCGAGTTCGACCCGTCGCGCGTCGGGGCGACGGTGACGATCCCCGTCAAGAGCGCCGCCCGCCTGGCGAATTAGCGATCGTCGATCGTCCATCGTCCATCGTCCATCGTCCATCGTCCGATGGAGCAAATTCCCTAATCCGGCATCAAAGCTTACAGGTCTGCGAGCTGTTTCCCCCACCGTTCTCAGCCGATAATCCGACGCGCGCCATCTCGTTTCGCCCGTAAAGGACGTGTATGAAACGTCACGCTGTCAGGTCATCGGTCGTCTTGTGTCTGCTGTTTACCGGTGTCAGTCCCGCGGTCTCCCAATCAGCCGGCAACCTGACCGTCGTGAGCTCCGCGCCAACGGGGGAGACATCAGGCGCCGCGGAGGCCAACGAGATCCGGATCGTGTTCTCGGAGCCGATGGTCGCTCTGGGCAGAATCCCGCAACCAGTAACCGCGCCGTTTGTGAGCATCACGCCGGCGATGCCCGGCACGTTCCGCTGGTCGGGCACCACCATCCTTATCTATACGCCCGACCCGAAGGCCAAACTGCCGTTCGCCACGCGTTACGACGTCAGGGTCGATACCTCGGCCGCGGCACTCAGCGGCCGGCGGCTCGCCTCGCCGTACTCATTTTCCTTTACCACCCCCTCGGTGAAACTGCTGGACGCCGATCCGTATCGGAAAAACGGGCGGCACGACAGCCCCATGATGCTCGCGCTCAGGTTCAATCAGCCCGTCAGGCCCGCCGACATCGCCGCGCACACCACCCTGAATTTCGAACCTCACGATTGGCGGGTGCCGGCACTGACGCAAGCGGCGCGTGTGCGGCTGGCGGCGAACAATCCGCAGTCCGTCGCGCGGTTCGACGCCAAGGTGGCCGCGGCGTCGCGATCGGCGTCAGCCAGCTCCGCACTGACGTTCGTCGTCGCCACCGACTGGGACAGGAAGCGTTTCGCTCCTTCGTCCGATCTCGTCGTGTTGGAGATTACCTCGCCGGTTCCCACCGAGAGTTGGGTGAGAGTGAATCTCGATACGTCCCTTCCCGCACTCGAGGGCCCGGTGCTTCCCGCCGCCGCGCAATCGCGCCGCGTCGAAGCGGAACCCACGTTTTTCGTCGACGGCCCGCGATGCACGGCGCAGTGCAATCCCTCGAGATGGAACGGCATCTCGCTGCGAGGGGGAATCGACATCAAACAGATCCAGAAATTCCTGTCGGTCCGCGACATCACCGATCCGCGGGCGCAGCCGCTGCTCAAGCCTGTCAACCCGCCGAGCGGCGACTCATGGCGGTTCGATTTTGCGTCAACCGTTTCGCTCGAAGACGCCGGCTTTCCGCGGCAGCCGCCCGCCCGGACTTACGTCGTTCGCCTCGATGCGGCGCTGACCACCTCAACGGACGGACAGTCACTCGGCTATGACTGGATCGACATCGTCCAGAACTGGCACGAGCCAGCGTTTACCAGCTTCGGCGACGGTCACGGTGTATGGGAGTCCGGCGCGGGGCCGCAGCTGCCGTTTTTCACGAGAAACTTCACCGGCGTGACGCAATGGGTGCAATCGGTTGCCCGCGGCGATCTGATGCGCCGAATCGTCGGCCTCGAACCGCGATTCGCCGACGTGCCGCCGGGCGAAGGCGTCCCGCGCGCGTTGCGGACAAAGACCGATGCGACCGAATCGGCGGGCATTGATTTGTCCAAAGCGCTCAACGCCTCGCGAACGGGCCTCGTGTGGGCCGGTCTTCGTGACGGCGAGCCGATTGCCGAATCGTTCAGGCAGGCGAGCCGGACCGACAAATCCACGATTGTTCAGGTGACGAACCTGGGCGTGAACGTGAAGTACAGCCCGCAGAACACCCTCGTCTTCGTGACCCGGCTCGATACGGGCGAGCCGGTGCAGGGCGCGCGCGTCTCGCTGATGACGCGCGACGGCGCCATGGCCTGGGAGAGCACGACAGGCGCCGACGGAACAGTGCTGGCCGGTCCGGCACCGCGATTGAGACGCGACTGGTACGACCAGAAGATCGATTTCGTGGTCCTCGCCGAGAAGGAAGGTGACATCGCCTACGCCGGCAGCAACTGGCACGAGGGGATCGCCCCGTGGGATTTCGGTGTGTATCCGAACTCGCACGAGGTCGATCCCGTGCTGCGTGGATCTGTTTTCAGCGACCGCGGCGTGTATCGCCTCGGCGAAGAAGTGCACGTCAAGGCCATTCTCCGCTCCGACACGCCGGCGGGAATGCGGCTGCTGCCCGCCGGTACTGCCGTCGAGTTGTCTCTGCGGGACAGCCAGGACAAAGAAGTCGACAAGCGCGCGATCAAAGTGACCGACTGGAGCAGCGCCGAATGGACGTTGCGGCTGCCCGCGGACGGTTCGCTCGGCACGTATCGAATTCAAGCGGCGCTGCCGCGACCGGAAAAGCCGGCGAAGGCCGCAACTGCCGGCGACCCGGAAGACGGCGAGGAGGACCGGCCGTCGGTCACGGGAAGCTTTCTCGTCGCTGCCTACCGGCGTCCGGACTTTCGCGTCGACGCGACGCTGAGCAGCGATTCGAACGTGGCCGGAGCACGCCTCACCGGTGTTGTAACCGCGAAATATCTGTTCGGCGCGTCGATGGGCAAACGGCCCGTCTCATGGAAACTGCGCCGTGAGGTTCTCTGCAGCGCTCCCGACGCAATCAGGGAAAATTTTCCCGATGCGCGATTCGTATTCGGGGGCGACTGCGCCAGCGAACGCGGCGAGGAGCAAGTCGGCGGCGATGACACTGCGCTTGGCGCGGATGGCCGGTTCAGCGTCAACGTGGATACGAAGGCGGACCAGGGCCGCCGGTACCGCTATGTGTTCGAAGGGGACGTGGAGGACGTCTCCCGGCAGCACATCGCCGGGCGCGCCAGCTTCGTCGTGCATCCGGCGCCCTGGTATGTCGGCATCATGTCGCCGTCGTACTTCATCGAACAGAAGGCCGGCTTCAACACCTCGATCGTTGCCGTGTCGAACGAGGGCAAAGTCGTCCCGGGGGTCCAGGTGCAGGTGTCGTTGCGGCAGGTTCAATGGCACAGCGTGCGGCGCGCCGAAGGCAACGGCTTTTACACGTGGGACACGACGCGCGAGGAGACGGACATTGGCAATTGGACGGTAACCTCTTCGAGCGAACCCGTCCCTCTTCCGATTGCCCTCCCTTCAGGTGGATATTTCGAGCTCACGGCCGTCGCGCGAGACGACGCCGGCCGCAGTACCAAGACCCTCACGAGCTTCTACTCGCTCGGAGCCGGCTACACGGCGTGGGAGAGGTTCGACCACAACCGCATCACGCTCGTGCCCGAGCGGAGTACCTATAAGCCCGGAGACACCGCCCGCATCATGATCCAGTCGCCGTGGGAGCGCGCGACGGCTCTGGTGACGACCGAGCGCGAGGGTGTCCGCAGCCATCGCCCGTTCGAGCTGTCATCGTCGCAGCAATACGTCACGGTGCCGATTTCGGAGACGGACATTCCGAACGTCTACGTATCTGTGTTACTGATCAAAGGCCGTACGAAGGATCAAACGCCCGATGACGGCAGCGACCCGGGCAAGCCGACGTTCAGGCTGGGCTACGTCGAGCTGAAGGTCGAAGACAGCACAAAGCGGCTGACGGTGACCGTCACCGCGGACAAGTCTGAATATCGGCCGGCGAACACCGCCGCGGTCAAGGTGGTGGTCAAAGACTCGGGAGGCAATCCCGCCGCCGGCGAAGTCACGCTCTGGGCCGTGGATTATGGCGTGCTGTCGCTGACCGCGTTCAGGACGCCCGATGTGCTTCGTTCGGTCTATCTCGAGAAATCGCTCCAGGTCGTCAACGTCGACAATCGCCAGCGCCTGATCAGCCGCCGCGCCGTCCTCCCCAAAGGAGAAGACGAAGGCGGGGGCGGAGGCGCCGACAGCGGCGCCGACGGTTCGTTGCGGAAAGACTTCCGCGTGCTGGCGTTCTGGCTTGGATCGGTGACGACCGATGCGGCGGGGCGCGCGAGCGTCAACGTGACGCTGCCCGAGTCGCTGACGACGTACAGAATCATGGCGGTCGCCGCCGACAAAACGTCCCGGTTCGGATCGACTGAAAGTGAGATCCGCATCAACAAGCCAGTGACGTTGAAGCCGGCGTTTCCCCGGTTCATGGCCGTCGGCGATACCTCGTACTTCGGGTCGGTCGTCGGAAGCCAGCTGCCGCAGGCCGGCACGGCGATCGTGACCATGCGGAGCCTCGACCCGAAGATCCTCGAAGTGCGAGGCAATGGCAGACAGATCGTCGAGATCGGCGCGAACGGCTCCACCGAAGTCAGGTTCGAGACCATCGCCAGGAGTGTTGGCCCGGCGCGCATTCAGATGACTGCGCGCGTGGGCAGCGAAAGCGATGCGTTCGAAGACGTCATTCCGGTCGAGGTGTTGTCGTCGCCCGAAACCGTGGCCGCGTACGGCGAAGCCAGACCGGATGCGAAGGAAACGATCGAGATGCCCGCCGGCATCGTCCCCGGATTCGGCGGCCTTCATGTGGAGCTCGCGTCGACGGCGCTGGTAGGGCTCGGCGAGGGAGCGCGATATCTGGTGGAGTACCCGTATGGCTGCGCGGAGCAGCAGGCCTCGCGCGCGTTCGCGCTGCTGCTGGCGTCCGATCTCGGGTCTGCCTTCAGGCTGCCGGGGATCGATCCCGCCAACCTCCGGGAGATCTCACAGACCACGCTCACCGGGCTTCGCAAGTTTCAGTGCTCGAACGGCGGCTTTACGTACTGGCCCGGCGCGTGCGCATACACGTCGCCGTATCTGACGTCTTATCTAATGCATGTGTTTCAGCGGGCGGCGGCGCTGAAATACGACATCGATCCGCAGATGATGCAGCAGGCCTACTCCTATCTCGAGTCGGCATTGTCCGAACCGGCGCCGCGGGACGATGGCTGGTGGCCCGCGCATTCGGCGTGGCAGGCCTTCGCGGTGAAAGCGCTGACCGAGGGTGGACGGAATCAGGATTCGAATATCAACCGGCTATACGCGCGGCTCGACCGCATGCCGGTGTTCGGCCTTGCCTATCTGCTCGATGCGCTGACGGCGAAAGGGGAAACCGGCCGGCGCCCCGAAGAGCTTCAGCGCCGCATGTCCAACGCCATCCTGACTGAAGCAGGGAGCGCGCACGTCGAGGAGCTCAGCGATCCGTATCTGCTCTGGTTCTGGAATTCGAACGTGCGGTCCACATCGATCGTGCTGAGCACGCTGACGCGCACGTCGGCCGCGGATCATCTGGTGCGGCCGCTCGCGCGCTGGCTCCTCGCCGCCCGCAAGAAAGGGCGGTGGGGCAACACGCAGGAGAACGCGTGGGCGATGGAAGCGCTGGTCGCGTACTACAGGAAATACGAGAGCGAGACACCGGACTTCCGCGCCGTCGCCAGACTCGCGGGCGACGAAATTGCCCGCGCCACGTTCGAGGGTCGAACCACTGACGCCGTCGTGCGCGAGATGGCCATGCCCGCCCTCGCGAGCAGAATGACTCCGGGAACGCGACGCGAGCTGACGTTCAATCGGGAAGGGACTGGCACGCTGTTCTATACGGCGCGGTTGAGATACGCGTCGGACCAGTTGTATCAGACAGGACTCGACAGCGGCTTCAGCATTCAGAGGCGATATTCGCGGTACACGGAATCCGGTGGCGACGAAACTCCCGCGCTGACCTACAAGACCGGAGACCTGGTGAAGGTGACCTTGTCGTTGGACCTCACGAAGGAGCGGAGGTTCGTCGCGGTCACCGATCCTCTTCCTGCCGGGTTCGAACCTGTCGAGTCATGGTTCGCGACGACCGCGGCCGGGCTGACGCAGCAGCAGCGCGAGCTCGAGCAACAGGGCGACTGGACCAACTGGTGGCAGCGAGGCGGATTCGACCATGTCGAGCGTCACGACGACCGCGTTCAGCTTTTCGCGACGCGATTGTCGGAAGGACGGCACGAATTTTCGTACGTTGTCCGGGCGACGACGGCGGGGACGTTCCGTACCGCGCCGGCGCACGCCGAAGAAATGTACGAACCCGAAGTCTTTGGCCGCACACAAACCGTAACGATCGAGGTTGGACGCTGATATGAGCCGTCGCGGAATCACGACGGCGGGAAGCATCGCAGCCTTACTGGCGTTGACGTTGTCGATACGGCTCGGTCCGCTGCCGCCGGGCCTGCTCGATGTCGAGGGGGACGTCTCGACCACCGTTGTCGATCGGCACGGGGCGGTCCTGTATGAATCGAGAGCGGGAGATGGAACGCGCGGCGCGTGGCTGCGCGAGGACATGCTGCCGCCACATCTGGTCTCCGCGACGATCGCGGCAGAAGACCATCGCTTCTTCAGCCATCCCGGAGTCGATCCCCTGGCCACGGCCCGGGCGGCAACGCGGAATCTGCGCGAGGGCGCGTTTGTCGAAGGCGGCTCGACGATTACCCAGCAGGTCGCGAAGCTGCTTCTCGCTCGGATCGATGGCGGGGCTTCCCGGAAGCGACGCCTGGGATCGAAACTACGCGAGGCCGTCGTCGCGCTTCGTCTGGAACATCGGCTGGAGAAGCGCGAGATCCTGACGCTGTATCTGAATCTGGCGCCGTACGGCAATCAGATCCAGGGGGCCGAGCGCGCGAGCCGCGCGTATTTCGGCGCGCCGGCGGCATTGCTGACCCCGGCGCAGTCGGCATTCATCGCCGGCCTGCCGCAACGGCCATCGCGATTCAATCCATTCCGGAACACGGCGGCGGCGCTTGCACGGCAGAAGCAGGTGCTCGATCGCATGGCACGCCTCGAGCTTGTTTCACCTGCCGCGATCGCCGACGCGAGAGCCGAACGACTGGTTCTCGCGCGCCGTGAGATCGCTTTTGTCGCGCCTCATTTCGTCGAGATGGTGCTGGCGGAATCGGGGAAGTCTCAACGCCGCATCGAGACGACGCTGGATGTTGAGCTGCAGCACGACGTGCAAGGCATCATCCGTGGACTGCGGCCGCTGCTCGACCGGCATCGTGCCTATAACGTGGCCGTCGTCGTGCTGAAGAACGATACGGGGGAGTGGCTGGCGTGGGAAGGATCGGGCGACTACGCCGATGCCGAGCATGGCGGCGCGCTGAACGGGCCGCTCGCCCTCCGGCAGCCAGGCTCTGCGCTGAAGCCGTTCACCTACGCGCTCGCGTTCGAAGAAGGCAGGTCACCCGCGACCGTCATTGCCGACGTCCCGTCACACTTTCCGACCGCCGAAGATGGCATCGCCTATAGTCCGCGCAATTACGACGGACGGTTTCGAGGTCCCCTTCTCGCAAGACGCGCGCTCGCCGGATCGGAGAACGTGCCTGCAGTTGCGCTCGCAGCCGAGCTCGGTGTTCCCAAGCTGGTGCGGTTTCTTCGTAAAGCGGGACTCTCGACATTCGACCAGACCGCGGCTCACTACGGGCTCGGTATGACGCTCGGAAACGCCGAGGTGCGGCTGGCGGAGCTCGTCGCGGCGTATGCAACGTTCGCGCGCGGCGGTGTCCGGCTGGAGCCCGTGGCCATTCGCGGCGGCGTTCGAGACGGGCAGCGCATTCTCTCGCCGCGGACCGCGTTCTGGATTACGGACATCCTGGCGGATCCCGATGCACGCGAGTACATTTTCGGCCGTGGCGGCAGCCTCGAGTTTCCGTTCCCTGTCGCCGCGAAAACTGGTACGTCCGAGGGGTACCACGACAACTGGGCCATCGGCTACACGCGAGACGTCACTGTCGGCGTCTGGGTGGGAAATTTCGATCGCGCGCCGTTGACGAACTCGTCGGGCGTGACGGGTGCCGGGCCTGTGTTTCACGCCGTCATGATGGCCGCTCAGAAACGTGTGGCGGGCCAGCTCATGGTCGGCGATGCTCTCCTCGCCGCGGTACCGGCTGATGTACGCAGGGCGGCTGTGTGCGCGCTCTCGGGGATGAGCGCGAACGAGTGGTGCCCGTCGCGCGTCAGCGAGTGGGTTCCGGGCGAGACATCGGCGCCGTCCTGCAGCTGGCATCACCTCGACGACGATCGCGTGGTCACCGAGTGGCCACCGGCTTACCGGCAGTGGGCACGAGACCTTGGGCTCTCACCGGCCGGGCGCGTCGAACGTGCCGCCATCACAGAATCGGCTCCTGCGCGGATTTCGCGCCGGCCGGCGACGTCAGCATCGAACGGCGAACCATCGATTAGTGATCGGGCGCTGGCGATCGTGAATCCTCCTGCCGACGCTATCTATCTCATCGATCCCACGCTGCGCTCCCGATTCCAGACGCTCGCCCTGCGCGCCTCGGCCGATCGCCACGCCGGACGAATCTCCTGGTCGGTCGATGGAGAGGCGGTCGGTGTTGCCGACGCCGATTCGCCGATGCACTGGCCTCTTGTGCCGGGCACGCACACCATCGTCGCGGCCGACGCGCGCGGCCGTACGGCCGAGGCGACAATCCTCGTGAAATAGAAGTGTGTCCCTGTTGACAATCCCACCGGCGCGCCGATAATCGACCTCCGTCAAGTTACGTGAAAACGTCAAAAGGGGTCAGACCCCATTTACTGACGGCTTCGTGTCACCGCAGGCAATGTCGGAATAGAGGTGTCTATGAAACGCAGAGAGTTCGTCGGACGGCTGGGGATCGGATCAGCCGCGGGGCTGATCACCGGAGGGGGAGTGCTGGCGCAGGGTGGCGACCACGAACATGCCCATGGCGACAGCCGGCCGCTGACCGGCAATCGTGCAAACGCGGTCGTCGCCTTCGGGCAATGGAAATCCTCGGCGGGGCTCGACCGCTACGTCGCGGTGCCGCCGCCGCCAATCGCGGCGAACAATCACCAACTGCTGCCAACCAGGGTGACGATCGTTCTCAACGGCAGTGTCAGCTTCATCGTCTCGGGCCTGCATCAGGTGGCGGTGTACGCGCCCGGGAAGAGACCCGAGGACGTCAGGACGACGCCGGCGTTTCTGCGGCCGCTTCAGATCCCGATATCGCCAACCAATCCGGGACCACCGCTCATCAACGATCCGGACAAACGCCTTTACTCGGGTCCCGACCCGTCCACCGTCCCGTTGGATCGAGTTGAGGTTGTCCAGTTCAATACGCCCGGCACGCACATGGTCATCTGCGCGGTCCTGCCGCACTTCAAGGAACAGATGATCGGGTACGTCAGGGTGCTGGGGAAAGACGAGGACGAATAAGAGTCGAAGAGTCCAAGAGTCGAAGAGTCGAAGAGTCCAAGAGTCCAAGAGTCCAAGAGTCGAAGAGTCGGGGAGTCTGGGAGTCGGGGAGTCGGGGAGTCGTCGTCCATCGCCGATCAGGGCGGCGATGGACGATCGCGATCGGCCATCGTAGGTACCAGACGAATGACACGGCCTGGCGTCGACGCCGACAGGAGCAATCCCGTACCCGAGCCGGTAGGATTCTGCAGCGCGAGATAAAGGTACCCGTCTGGGCCCTGAACCACGTCGCGCACGCGGCCGAACTGGCCGAAGATCACCTCTTCGGCGGTGATCTTGTTGTCGGCAATCTGGAGCCGGCGCAGCTGGTGCCCTGCCATCCCTGCCACGAACAGGCTGTTGTTCTTCCACCCCGGAAAGCGGTTGCCGGTATAGAACGCGACCTGTGACGGCCCAATCGACGGCGTGTAGTAGGTCAGCGGTTCTTCCATCCCCGATTGAGATCTCTTCGTGATGCCGTTCGCCAGCCCTTTCGAGACCACGCCCCATCCGTAGTTTTTTCCGCGCTCGATGATGTTGATCTCGTCGCCGCCGCTCGGACCATGCTCCGACGACCACAACCGGCCGGTGACGGGATCCCACGCGAGGCCCTGGGGATTGCGGTGCCCGTAGCTCCAGATCGTCGGCAGCGCGCCCGGCGTGTTGACGAACGGATTGTCCGTGGGCACCGAGCCGTCTTCATCGATGCGGTGGATCTTCCCGAGCGGGTTGGAGAGATCCTGAGAGTTCTGCGGGACGCCGCGCTCGCCGATGGAATAAAAGAGGTGCCCTTCGCGATCGAACAGGAAGCGCAGCCCGAAGTGCGTTCCATTTGCAGTGTAGATGTCCGGCGGCGCGCGGAAGATCAGCTGCTCGTCGCGCCACGCGTGGTTCCTGTCGAGCTTGCCGCGGACGATCACCGTCATCGACGGTATCTCCGGCCCGCGTCCGCGCCCGGGCTGCACGGCAGGCGTCGGCGGCGCCGCCGACGGCGCCGGTGGTGTGAAGCCGGGACGCACTTCCGAGTAGGCGAGATAAATCCAGCCGTTCCTCGAGTAGTTCGGATGCAGCTCGATATCCATCATGCCGCCGTCCTGCTGGACATGCACTTTGGGCGTGCCCTTCACGGGTTCCGAGAGCTGCCCGTTCTCGATAATCCGAAGGTTGCCGGTGCGCTCGGTCACCAGCAGACGTCCATCAGGGAGAAATGCCAACGCCCACGGTGTTTCGAGACCATCGGCGATGAGCTCCGCCGTCACGGTGTGCTTCTCGGTCTTCACAATGTGTCCCGCGGGATTTGCGACGAACGCGGGCTTGGGCGCGAGATTGCCGGTCTCGGCGCGAATGTGATGAATCAGCTGGCCGACCTGTTCTTCGGTCAGGTCATTGAACGCCGGCATTCCCGCAGCGGGCAATCCGGCTCTGATGATGCGCGCAAGGCGGTCGTCGTCGAGACGCAAGAGCACTTTCTGATCGAACAGGCTGGCGGCACGCCCACCTGACACGTCCGTGCCGTGACAACCGGCGCACTTCTCGACGAAGAGAGCCGCAGCCACCGCGCCAGGGCCGCCGCCCCGGCCTCCCGCGCCACCGCCCTGGGCGGGCGGTGGGGTTTGAGGCGCCTGTGCGCTCAGCGCTGCCGCGACTCCGGCGAAGATGAGAGATGCACATACACGAAGATTGGATTTCATACTCATCAGATCTGAGGTCGGCGAAGCGATGTGGCGGGTCTCGCGGTTATGCGAGACCCGCCTGTATACACGTACTCAGAACGTGAGGCGAAACGCGAGCTGTATCAATCGCGGCTGGTTCGACTGGGTGGTTATGCGACCCAGATTGGACTGCGCGGCCGTGGTGACCTGCGTGTTGGGCATTCCGAACTGGGTTCGGTTGAACAAGTTGAACGCCTCGGCGCGCAGTGTCAGATTGACGCGGCCCTGGATGGGCGTCGTCTTGGTCACGGCGAAGTTCCAGTTGTGCAGGTAGTGTCCGCGTAGATCGGGGTCCACACGCGGCGCGTTTCCCAGTTGCCATCGCGCCTGTGGATTGGTGGACACTGCGGCATTTGGCACGCTGAAGCAGGCGGTGTTGAACCATCCGTCGAGCCGGTCTGACGCAGACCCGTCCATACCCTTATCGCAGTTCGGATCTACGTTCGGCCGCAAGCCATAGCCCGACCCAATCAGGTTCGGCGTGGCGGTGAACGACAGCGGAAATCCGCTCTGGATCGTCGTCACGCCGTTCAGGCTCCACCCGCTCATCAGCTTGTCAGCGATCCCCGTCGCGCCGGCACCGAACCTGCGTCCCTGGCCGAACGGGAGGTCGACAACGAAGTTGACGACCACGCGGTGGCGAACATCGAAGCTGCTCAGCGCCCACTCTTGCTCGAGGTTGTTGGTCTGGTAGCCGGCGACAGGCGCACTCGATCCACCCTCGAGCCAATCCGTCAGCGTCTCCACGTCGGTCATGTTCTTCGAGTACGTGTAATGGCCGCTGACGACGCCGCCGGCACCGATGCGCTTCTCGGCCCGGAACGCCAGCGCGTGGTAGCGGCTCGAGCCCGAGTAGCCCGGGTGGGATGCGGACACATAGTGGGGGAACGGTGCGAGCAGCAGCTGTCGCTGAACGTTCGGCGTTGACAACGCGCCTTCACGGATCACCCCGACAAACGGATTCGGCACCTGCTGCCGCAGATAGGCGCCGTAGCAGGTGTCCCGCTGGGTAGAGACGAAGCCCGGCTCACCCTGCGGGATGACTTGGTTGTTCGTCAGACTGCAGATGGTCGGATCGCCCGCGGCCCGGTCGATATGGTCTCTCCCCAACTGGTTGACGGCAATCGAGTTCGGTAGATGGTTACCGTCCAGACCGGAGTAGGTGAGCTCCATCGACAGATTGTTTCGGAACTGATGCTGCAGCGCGAGGTTCCACTGGTGGGAGTAACCCGGGTACCCCTCTTCATCCCTATAGAACTGCCGAGCCGTGCCGCCCAGTAGGACTCGCTGGAAGTTCGGGTCGCGGCCGGGGAAATTTTCGACGCCCGTCGGAAACGGGTTGCTCATATCGGTGAAGAACGTGCGGTTGTTGTCGACACTGGTCACGATGGTATTCGTGCGCTGGATGACGGGCCCGTTGACGCCGTCCTGGAATCTCACGGTTGACGGGGTAATGAACGTGCCGGCGCCGCCGCGCACCACCGTGCTGTCGGTGAGTTGATAAGCGAAGCCAACTCGCGGGACGACGCGGTTGAACACCTCTTTCCTGACGCCGCGCTCCGGCTGCTCGTCGCTGTTGACCAGCTCGAACGCGCCGCGATACGGCTGCCCGGTGACGGGGTTCGTGTGCCCGGTAAGGACCGGATTGACCACGTCCGCGTTGAAGGTCACGATGCGATCGTCCTTTTCACTGAAGGTCCCCGGAATCTCCCACCGGATGCCGAGATTCATCGTCAGCTTCGGATTGACCCGCCAGGAATCGTCGAAGAAGTACGCCTGATAGCTGGTGCGGGCGTACGTCCACCCCGACGACTGGTATGTGCCGCCGGTCGGGATTCCGAGGATGAACGATGCGAACGGATCACCGGTGGCCCCCGGGTTGGTTCCGTCGAGCGCCGTCGGAGCGCTGCTGAAGTCGAAGGTGCCTCCGGTCGCGTTGTTCTGGAAGTAGTCCTCCGTGGCCCACAAGATGTTGGCGCCGAGCTTGAGCGTGTGATCGCCGGCAATCTTCGTCAGCGTCGGCGTCACCGCGTACGACCTGTTGTCGGCGTAGATCAGACCAGTGCTCATGAAGCTGTTCGAACCGGCGGCAATCGTCGGGATCGTTTCCATGCCAGGGATGCCGCTGCGCTCTGAAATTTCGCCATACGGCGTCTTCGGCAGCCCGAACGATTGCACGAGGTTGATGCCGAGGTTCCCGGGTGTACGGTCGTAACCCCAGTGCAGGTAGCCGAAACGCACGTCCAGAACCGTGCTCGAGTTGATGGTGTAAGTATTAGCGGCCATCACCTGCGTCGTGATGAAGTGCTCCGGAGCGCCAGTCCGCTGGCCGTTGTCGAAGAGGTCGAGCGGCAGGTTGTCGGACTCGAATCGTGTGTAGCGTCCGATGAGCCGCTGGTTCTGGCTCAGGTTGTAGTCGCCGCGGAAGCTGATCTGATCGTTGTCGCCGCCGGTCGACGCATTTTTTTCCCAGTTCTCGGTCCGCCACCGGCCAGGCACGGTCGGCTCGGCGTACACAGGAAAGTCCAGATATCGTCGCGCGATGGGGCTGATCCGATTGGCTGGAATGATGTTGCCGGGGAACTGCAGGCGACTCGGCACCGTGCCGCAGTCGCCATTGTAACGGCCATTACCCGGATTGGTGATACCGCACTGCGTCCATGGGTCATAGATAGGCACCACGGCGCCAGTGGTCAGGTTGCGGTAGTCGGAGAAATCGCCGGCTTTCATCGCCGCGGTCGGCACGGTGCGCCGGAACAGCACACCTTCGCGATTGCGGTACCCTTCGTAGCTCGAAAAGAAGAACAGCTTGTTTCTGAGCACCGGCCCGCCCAGCACGCCGCCGAAGTTGTTCTGCACAAACGGCGGCTTGTCCAGGCCGGCGCGCTTGCCGAAGAAGGTGTTCGAGTTCAGCGCCTTGTTGCGGTGATATTCGAACACGGTGCCGCGGAAGCTGTTGCTCCCGGACCGCGACACCATGTTGACCACGCCGCCGGTGAAGCGGCCGAACTCGGCGCCGCTGTTGTTGGTCTGCACGCGAAACTCTTCGACCGCCTCGGGGCTCGGCGTCAGCGCCACGATGTTGCCGTACGACATGTCCTGCAGAGGGACGCCGTCATAAAACGACGCGCTCTGGTTGGCGACGCCGCCGCCGATCTGGTAGTTGCCGGCGGCAAACACGTTTTTGCCGGTCAGGCTGCCATCGCTGGACCCCTGCGGAACGACTGTGGGGGCGACCGCGATCAGATTGAGCACGTTCCGTCCGTTGAGCGGCAGTTCCTGCACCGCTCGGGACCCGACGACGGTGCCAACCGATGCGTTTTCAGTCTGCAGCAGCGGGGCTTCGCCGGTCACCGATACCGTCTCCTGCAGGCTACCCAGCTGCAGCGCCACTTCGACGCGCGGTGTCGACTGCACGTTCACTTGGATTTGATCACGCACCCAGCGCTGGAATCCAGCCAGTGCGCATTACTTTGCGCCGGCCCGCAGCTTGGATGCCATCGCGCACTCCGCCATCACCGTGAAGTACCGCTGCACGCCGTCGGGCCCGACGATGAACGGATGGTTTTCGCCGGGCTGACGCGGCGCCAGGAGGAGACGCGCTTTGGTGTAGGCACCGTCGTATTCGCTGTGATTGGACAATAGGACGCTCGCCCCCGCGTCGGCGGCCACTTTGGCGATCTTGCGTTGCGAGGCGATGTATTCGTCCCACCGTGCGGCGTCGGTTCCGAACGCACCGGTAAGAGTGCCGCCCGAATAGGCGACCATGATGGTCTTGCCCTGATCCTTCACCGGGAAGACGTACGACAAGGTCCCCGGTGAGTGGCCCGGTGTGGCAACGATCTCAATCGTCGTGTCCCCCAACGTGAGTTTCCTGCCCTCAGGCCCTACCGATATGTCCTTCTTCGGCACTCCGCCGGGGGCGGTGGGTGGTCGTTTGAGCGTCGCGTCCCAATCGGCTGCGCCCATCACGACTTGTGCGCTATAGCGTTCCTGCAGTTCGGCGGCGCCCTGGTCGTGATCGCCGTGCGCGTGGCTGATGATCACATACTTGATATCTTGTGGATTCAGGCCGAGCTTGGTGAGACCGTCGACGATCTCCGGACGCGTCGCCCAGGCGAAATTGGTGTCGATGATGATGATCCCCGCGCTCGTTTGCAGCGCCCATGACGAGTGCTGGCGCGTACCGAGCCAGTAGAGGTTGTCGAACACCTTGAGCGGCGGCGCATACCAGTTGGCGCGGTCGGGTGTCTGAGGCGCACCGGTTCCTCTTGCGGCGCCGCCGCGGCCGGCGCCGCCACCGCGCGGTGCGGCGGGCAGGCAGAGATTGACGAAGGTGGCGCGGTAATCCTGTCCTGCCGCGGTGCGGGCGGTAGCCAGATGCGCGTCGATCTCGCTGACCGGCGCCTGCGCCAGAACGGCCGTGCCGATAAGTGCGGCCGCCACTGAAGAAATCACGATTGATGTGTGCTTCACGTTGCTCCTCGCTGAGACGCTGATGATTTAGATGACTGCTTCCGGCGTCAGGATGTAGCCATCGCCGTGAACCGTACGCAGAAAACGGGGCGCTCTCGGGTCGATTTCGATCTTCTGCCGCAATCTGGAGACAGCACGATCGACCGATCGCGTCGTGCTGTTGTCGAGCAGGCCCCACACTTCCTTGAAGAGCTCGTCGCGAAAGACCACACAGGATCGACGCTCGGCGAGCACCCGTAAAATCTCGAACTCGCGATGGGTGAGGTGCAGGTCACCTTGCGGGCCTGTCGCCGTCTGACTGGGAAAATCGATCGTCACGCCGGCGAGCCTGATTCCGGTGATCGTCGGCTTGACCCTTCTGAGCACGGTGTTGATGCGCGCCACCAGCTCTTCCATGTCGAACGGCTTGGTCATGTAGTCGTCGGCTCCGAGACGAAGCCCGGCGAGTTTGTCGGCCTTCTCGCTTCGCGCCGACAGGATGATGATCGGCGTCTTGCCGCCGTGTCTCAGCACCCGCGCCAGCTCGAACCCGCTGAGGTCGGGCAGCATCACGTCGAGAAGCACGAGATCGGGGACGAACGACCGATACAGCCCGAGCGCGCGCTCGGCGCGCGGCGCCCATTCGACGTCGAAGCCATCCATCAACAGGTTGTCGCGCACGATCTGCGCGAGCGACGGATCGTCTTCCACGATCAGGATTCTTGGGCGCATTCAGCGGCTTTCGGGATAATGAGCGTCGCCCGGGTTCCGCGACCGACCTCGCTCACAATTTCCAGCGCTCCGCCGTGATCGGCGGCGATCCGGTTGACGATCGCCAGCCCCAAACCGTTGCCCTGCCCCCGTGCCGTTCGGCCGCGGACGAATCGCCGCCGCACATGGGGGAGCTCATCGGCAGGAATGCCCACTCCCTGGTCGATCACCTCGAAGCGTACGTTGGCGCCGCCGCCGGAGACACGCACCGTCACCGTCTTCGATTCGCCGGAATAACGAATCGCGTTGTCGATCAGGTTGTCCAGCGCGAGCACGACCGCCGTGCGGTCGGCGCGCACCGCCGGCACGTCCGCCACCTCTGTTTCGATGCGAACCTCACTATCGGTGAGCTGCCGGCGGAAGCCCTGCGCGGCCTCCGAAATCAACGCCGCGGGCTCGAGGCTTTCGAACGAATACACCTCGGTGACGTCGGTGACGCGCGAATACGCGAGCAGGTTGTTGACCAGGCGCGTCAGCCGCCGTTCCTCCCGCACCAGCAGGTGGGCGTACCGGTTCAGGTCCTGGTCTGTCTTGACGCGGCCTCGCATCAACGTTTCTCCAACCGCCCGGATGGTCGAAAGCGGCGTCTTCAGCTCGTGCGTCACCGTTGCGACGAAGTCGGCGCGCACCGCGGCGAGGGCGGCGCTCGCGCGCGTGGCGCGCGCCGTGGCGATGAGGCTCAGCGCGACGAGCGCGACGCCGGCGCCGGCGACGGTGAGGCTCCGCCGCGCCCCACGCGCGGCGAGCACGAACGTCGGGTCGCCCGACGCGCTCGCGGCGATCGTCCACGAGCGCATCGTGAGGTCGTCGGGCGGATCGACGGCGACGATCGCCGGATCGAAAAAGAGGACCGGAAACTGCCGCATGGCGGCCGGCTGCGCGATGTCGCCGTCGACGGTTCCGCCGACCCGCCGGCCGCGTTCGTCGGTTACCGAAAACGTCACGCCGCCCGTGGTGCCGGCGATCTGCGCCACCTGCCGGACGATGTCGGCGAAATAATGATCGCGAGCCCAGTTGAGATTGACGGCGACGCCGAAGATGCGGTCCGCGCGCTCGCGCGCAGGGCTGTCGTAGGAAATCAGCGCCACCACCTGATACGGCACTCCGGCAACCGCCAGATCGAACGTCGAATAGCGGCGGCGCCCTCTGACGTCCCGCTCAATCCGATCTCGCAGCGGCAGCAGCTGCGGCGGATCGTGCAGCACTTCGACCGGATACACGTCGGCTCGCGCGCGGGCGGACGCCCATGCGGGCATCCGATCGGTGCGCGCAAAGACCACCGTTTGCGACGCCACCGAGTCCCATCCGAAGAAAAATTCCGGATACGGATAGCGAGCGAACGCCACCGACACGATGTCGTTGGCGTCGTAGGGCGGAGCGAAACTGCGCCCGCTCTCCTCGGGGCTGTTCAGAATCGAGGTCTGCGCGCCCTGCATGTCGCGGATGAGCGCGCGGGTGAGCACGTCGGCTGCCTGTTCTCCCCGGTGCTCGACGACGAGCGCCGCGCTGCGCTGCCATTCGTCGGTGGCGCGGTAGCCGAACCATGCGAGGGTCAGCAGTCCGCAACCGAGCAGCATCGCCAGCACCGTCGCTCGATCGGCCAGCCAAGTCCGTGCACGCGACATCATCGCGAGAGCTCCCGCTCCCGATAGTAGAGTACCGCGCCGCGGTGGAGTGGTACCGGCGTCGCCGGCGCGCGCTCCAGCTCCATTCTTTTCAAAAACGGCAACTCGGAGCTGAGCTGCGGCAGCATGCGGAAAAGACCGTCGGTCAGGCGCCGCACGAGCGTCGGATCGAGACCCTCGCGCGCCAGGAGAACGACATCCATCGACAGGGTGTGGACCAATTCATCCTGTCCAGGATAGGTACCGGCCGGGATGATGTCGCCACGTAAGAAAGGGAACGCGGTCCGCAGCCGATCGACCGCGGGTCCGCGAATCTGCAGCAGCCGTGCTCCGGCCGTCGTGTGGCGCAACACTTCTTCGCTCGGCAGGCTCGACACGACAAACGCGGCGTCGAGCCGCCCGTCAACCAGCATGCCCGTCGTGCCGGGCGCCCCTTCCCGTTCGTGCACCTGACCCGGCCGGAACAAGTTGCTCAGGATGAGGTGTGAGGTCACCGACGCGCCGTCGCGGCTCATGCTCACGCGGCGGCCTTTCAGATCGTCGATCGATCGGATTGCGGATCGTGGGCCGACCAGCAGGTGCACCGGGGACGAGTTCAGGACCGCGATGCCCCTGATTTTGCGCAATGGCCGATCTGAATCGGGCAGGTGGCCGTTATAGGCCATATGGGCCAGGCCCGCCTGGGCGAGCCCCAGGTCGGCCGTGCCGTCGTGCAGCTCCTGGAGGTTTCGTAGCGAGCCCGGGGTGTTGACCGCTGCAATGTGGAGATCAGGCATGAGCCGGGTGTAGCCCTTGACCATGGCTTCGCTAAGCGGGCGAAAGCTCCCGGAGGGTGCGCCCGTAGACATGCGGATCGTCGGGCGTGAATCAGTCGACGAGGCATCCCCCGAACTGCCGCACGCCGCCGACGCCGCACACATGAGAGCCGCAGGCAGCGCCACCCGGATCCAGAAGATTGGCATCGGATGGGCGAGTTTTCCCACGGCGATGGGCCCATGTCAAGGCAGGCGCCACGGCGGTCGCAATTTGTCTCAACTCTTTTGGGTGCGCGGCTACTAGAATGCACTATCGATAATCCAGGAAATCGGCGGCCAGGGATGGTTTTGCAGGAGGCGTCATGAGGCACGTGTGGAGAGGTGTGCGTTGGGCGGTTTTGGTTTTGGCGCTTGCGGCCAACGTCAGCGCTCAGGCGCTGTATGGGTCGCTCGTCGGCAATGTCACCGACGAAACCGGTGCGGCGCTGCCCGGCGCGACGGTCACCATCACTCAGCGCGAGACGAACCTCACGCGCGACGTCGTCACGGACGCAAGTGGCGGCTACAACGTGCCCAACCTGCTGCCGGGCACCTATCAGGTCGACGTCAAGCTTCCCGGCTTTTCGACATTCACCACGCGCGACATCGCCGTCCGCCAGGGGCTCGACGTCCGCGTCGACGCCAAATTGAAGCTCGGCACGCTCGAGGAGTCGATCATCGTGTCCGGCGAGGCGGCCGTTCTGCAGACCGAGAGCGCCGCGGTGCAGTCGCTGACGACGAGCAGAGAGCTGGAGACGATCCCCACCAGCGGCCGCGCCTGGCAAACGACGATCGCGCTGATGCCGGGTGTCGCGCAGCCCGATTACTCTCAGTCCGGAGGCAGCAACAACCCGACCAGGGCGATGGCGATCAGCATCAACGGCCAGCCGGCGAACAACACGGTCGTCCGGCTCGACGGCGTGTCGCAGATCAACCAGTTCTTTCAGCAGATTCAGGCCTACAGCCCCAGCCTCGAGGCCATCGAGACGGTCAGCGTCGTCACCAACAGCTTCGACGCCGATCAGGGGATGGCCGGCGGCGCGTCGGTGAACGTGCAGGTCAAGAGCGGCACAAACCAGCTGGCGGGATCGCTGTTCGAGTACGCGCAAGACTACAAGATGAAAGCGACGAATTATTTCCTGCCTCCCGGCGATCCCAAAGGCAGCGGCAGCGTCCACGTATTCGGCGGCACGGCCGGCGGTCCCATCGTCCGCAACAAATTCTTCTATTTCGGCAGCGTGGAGAGCACGCGCCAACGGACGACGGCTGGCACCGCGTTGTCGAACTCGGGGGCGAACGGTCTTCGCAATGTCCCGACGATGCCGATGCGCGAGGGGAATTTCTCCGGCACGAATACCGTCATTTACGATCCGCGGACTGGCACTGCGAACGGCTCAGGCCGAGTCCCATTTGCCTTTGCCAATTGTGGCCTCACGTCGGTTAGCGATCCGCGATTCGACTCCTGCAATTACATCCCGGCGAACCGCATCAGCCCGATTGCGAAGTCGGTGCTCGCCAAGCTGGTTTCACCGACACTGCCGGGATCTCAGTCCAACTACTACGCTACTAACAAGTACGACACGGACTACAGAAAGTACGACGGCAAGCTGACGTGGGTGCCGAACAACCGGATTACCGTCAACGGCCGGCTCGGCTACGCGACAAGCTACGAGGACAGCGCACCCGCGCTGCCGTATGTGGATACCGATGGCACCGTCAAGAACGGCCCAGAGAACCCGATTTGGCAGGGGCGCATCTGGGACTCCACGGTCCACAGTCACTCGTTGGCGATCACCAGCATCGTCTCCACTACGTTGGTCGTAGACGGCGTGTTCGGCTTTACGCGCACGGACATGCTCGCTCGCCCGCACACGGATGACTGCTGGGGAGACTTGTTCGCGATCCCGAACACGTGTCAGCCGCCGTATGGCCGCAGCACGGCGTTCCCGGCGATGAATGCGTCGACCTGGTCGATCTCCGGCGGCGGCGAGCCGCGCGCGTATCGCGACCCGCAATGGGGCGCGAACCTGAACGCCGGCTGGACCAAGGGCAACCACAACGTGAAGTTCGGTGGAGAGTTGAAGCGTCTCCATCAGAACCACTACGAAACCCAGTCGCCGCAGTTCACGTTCTCGGGCGGCCGCACCGCGCTGGGCCCGACGGGTTCGCCCAATAACTTCAACGCATTTGCGGACTTCCTCCTGGGCGAGGCGAACTCGCGCCGCTCGGAGATCATGACTCCGATGATCGACATCGAGCAGACCGGCGACGATTTCCGGCCCGGGACGCTGCGGACATGGCAATTCGGGACGTACATCCGCGACCAGTTCGAGCTGAACAGCAAGATGACGGTGTCGGCCGGCCTGCGGTGGGAGTACTACCCGTTGTCGCAGCGGCGCGACCGCGGTCTCGAGGTGTTCGATTTCACCGCGAGACAGCTCCTCATCTGCGGCCAAGCCGGAATTCCGCAAACCTGCGGCGTCACGGTGGAAAAGAATCTCTTCACGCCCCGGCTCGGCTGGGCATATCGCCCCACCGAATCGACGGTCATCCGCGTCGGCTATTCGCGCAATCCGCAGAATGACACGTCGGGCAGAGAACAGATGCCGCCCTTTAACGCGTACCCGGCGACGATCATCTACACGGAGACGGCCCCCAATCCGTACACCGCCATCGGTACGCTGGCAGAAGGGTTCCCGCTGGTCCCCGTCCTGGATCTGACCGTCGGGCGTCTGAACCCGGTCAACGCCGGGCTCACCACGTATCCCCTGAACGAGCAGTTCGTGCGCGGGACGATCTCGTCCTGGAACGTGAGCATGCAGCATTTGCTCCCGTACAGACCACAGCCTCACGCTGGGCTATGTCGCCAATCGCCAGAACGGCCTCACGCGCCAGGTGAACCAGAACTACGGACGGCTGGGCGGAGGAAACGCGAGCCAACCGTACTCCTCGATAACCACCAGCTCGATCAACATCCAAGCCCCTGCGGGCAAAGTGAAGTACGACTCGGTGCAGGCGAGCGTGAGCAAGCGGATGAGCAGGGGGTTGCAGTACAGCGTCGCTTATACCTACGGCAAGACGATCGACTGGTGGGCCGGTACGATCCCGCAGCCGGAGTACTGGTACCTGAATAAGGCGGAGACGGGTGTGCCGCACACGCTCAACACGTCGGTCATTTACGAGCTGCCATTCGGCGACGGCAGAAAATTCCTGAACGAGGGCGTCCTGTCCGACATCTTCGGCGGATGGCAGACCAACGCGTTCTTCAGCGCGCGATCGGGCGCGCCGTTCACCGTCACCGCCAACAATGCGTCGCTCAATGCGGGCGTTGGCACGAACCAGCTCGCCGATCAGGTGAAAGAGGACGTGGAGATCTATGGCTTCGAGAGGGCCGGCGCGTTTTTCGACGTGCTGGCGTTCAAGCCGGTGACCGAGGTCCGCTTCGGCACCGCGCCGGTGAATTTGCTGCGCGGGCCCGGCTGGGCGAATCTCGACATGAGCCTCTTCCGCACCTTTGGGCTGCCGTCGAACATGAACCTGCAGTTGAGGGTCGAGTTGCTCAACGTGACCAACACGCCCCATTTCGCGAATCCGGCGTCGAACGTCTCGAATCTCCAGTTGAACCCGGATGGGACGGTGAGGAACCTTAATGGGTTCGGTGTGATCACGTCGACGACCCGCGTGGGGCGCCAGTATGACGAGCGGGAGTGGAGGCTTGGGGCGAGATTGACGTTCTAGGGCCGTCCGCCGTCGCTCGCCCAACCCGAGGCGAGCTTTGGCGAGACGCGGCATAGCCGCGGCGGAGAGGGCCTTGTCTCAAGATGTACCGAACCGCCGCGGAGCACAACTTTGGTTGGGTCCGCGGTGGTCCGGTATGCGAAAATATCAGGACCGATGGGAGTCAACATGACGCAGAGGTATTGCGCCGTTTTATTCGTGTGTGCGGCGATCGCACTTGGTTTCGCCACACGCACGTTGAACGGCCAGGCGCAGGCAACGCAGGCGCATGCGGCGGAATTTCAACAGGACGTGCTGCCGGTGCTTGCCAAGAGCTGCCTGGGATGCCATAGCGACAAGGCGAAGGCCGGCAAGCTGAGCCTCGAGCCGCTGCGCGATCCGGCGACCACCGCCACGCATACGGCAGTCTGGCAGAGCGTGCTCGACAAGGTGTCGGCGGGAGCGATGCCGCCGCCGACGGCGAAGGCCCTGACCGACGCCGAGCGCACCGCTGTCGTCGAGTGGATCAAGAAGCTGCCCGGTCTCACCGCCTCGACGTCGCAGGCCGAAGCGATGGCAGGGCGCGTGACCGCTCGCCGTCTCAACCGCGTCGAATACAACAACACCATCCGGGATCTGCTCGGCGTGGCTGCGCGCCCGGCCGATGAGTTCCCCGTGGACGACTCGGGATACGGCTTCGACAACAACGGCGACGTGTTGTCGGTCTCGCCGCTGCTGATGGAAAAGTACATGCAGGCGGCGGAGACGATTTCCAAGCTTGCGGTCTACGGCGAGACGGTGCCGCCGAAGCCCACACGCATCGTGCGGCTGATGAACAGGCGGTCGCAGGATGCCTACGACGTGCTGTCCGAAGGCAACTCGGGCGTGTACCTGCCGTATTCGCTGCGCGGCGCGATGTATGGCAACTACATCTTTCCCGTAGACGGCGAATACGAGTTCCGCCTGCGCATCGCCAATTTCCGCGGCGAGGATCAGGATCTGACCGACGAAGAGCGGGCGCGGCGCGCCGAAGAGCGGCGCAAGCTGTTCGAAGCCCGCCGCCTCGAGCGGCTCAAGGCCGGCCGGCGCCGCCGGTCAGGGTGGTAGCCGCGTCCAGCCGCCTCCGCGCCGCGAGCCGACGCCGGAGGAGATCCGCGCGCGCGAGGAGGCTGCCCGCAAGGCGGCGCCGCCGCGCAAGCTGATCCTTTGCGGTGGATGGCGCACCTGTCATCTCCACGGTTATCGAAGGCACCGGCACGTTCGGCTATTCGCAGGGTGAGTTCACCGCGCGCGCCACCGTGAAGGCGGGCGAGCGGTTCCTGCGTGCGTCGTATCCGGAGCTCGCGAACCTCGACGATCCGCGCGAGAACATCAATCCGGATATGCGGCGCGGCCTGTTCGTCGACTATCTCGACATCGTCGGACCGTTCAACCCGAGCAAGGAGCCGCCGGCGAGTTACAAGAAAGTGTTCACCTGCAGTCAGACGACGCCGCAGTGCGCGCGGACGATACTCGAGCACTCTGATGGAGCGTGCGTACAGGCGTCCGGTCACGGATCAGGAGCTCGCGTCCAAGCTCGAGCTCGTGCGGCTGGCGCAGAACGAAGGAGACACGTTCCAGGAAGGCATCCGGCTGGCGCTGCAGGCGATTCTGTCGTCGCCGAACTTCTTGTTCCGCATCGAGGCGATCGTCCATACGTCCATCGTCCATAGCGTCCGATTCGTCGCGAATGCGCCGATGTTGGCGATGGCGGCGCAGCGACCGACGATCGACGATCGACAATCGACGATCGACGAGTATCCGGTCAGCGACATCGAACTGGCGTCGCGCTTGTCGTATTTCCTCTGGGCCAGCATGCCAGACGAGGAGCTGCTGCGTGCCGCCAAGGCGGGAACCCTGCGAAAGCCGGGCGTGCTCGAGGCGCAGGTGCGCCGGATGATCGCGGATCCCAAGGGCTATAACCTGGTCGAAAACTGGGCCGCCCAGTGGCTGCAGCTGCGGAATCTCGGCCGCACCAAGCCCGATCCGAAAAAATTCCCGACTGTCGACGACGAGCTGATCGACGCGATGCGCAAGGAAACGAGCATGTTCGTCGACGCGATCATCAAGGAAGATCGCAGCCTGCTCGACTTCATCGACGCGAAGTTCACTTTCGTCAACGGTCCGCTGGCCCGCCACTACGGCATGAAAGGGGTCGACGGCGAGGAGTTCCAGCGCGTCGAGCTCGACGGCGAGCAGCGCAGCGGCGTGCTGACGCAGGGCGCGATTCTCACCGTGTCGTCCTATCCGACGCGGACATCGCCGCCGGTGCGCGGCAAGTGGGTGATGGAGAATCTGCTCGGCACTCCGCCGCCGCCGCCGCCCGACGACGTGCCGTCGCTGAACGATTCGAACATCGGCACCGAGGTCTCGCTGCGCGAGACGGCTGGAGCAGCACCGGAAGGATCCGAGCTGCTCGCCGTGTCACCTCTTGATGGATCCGCTCGGCTTCGGCCTCGAGAACTACGACGCGGTCGGCGTGTGGCGCACCCACGACGGCAAGTTCCCGATCGAAACATCGGGCACGCTGCCCGGCGGCCAGAGCTTCACCGGGTCGAAGGGGCTGAAGGAGATCCTGCGGGGCAAGTCGGATGTGTTCATCCATAACGTGACCGAAAAGCTGCTGACCTACAGCCTGGGACGCGGTCTCGAGCGGTTCGATCGGCCGACGGTCGAGGCGATCAGCCGCCAGGTGACGGCCAACGGCTACAAGTTTTCGGCGCTCGTGATGGGCGTCGTGAATAGCAAACCGTTCCAGATGCAGAGTGTGGAGGGCGCGAAGCCATGAATCTGATTCTCAAGAAGCAACTTCCGCGGCGCACGTTTCTTCGAGGAATGGGCAGCGTCCTGGCGCTGCCGATGCTCGATGCAATGGTCCCCGCGTTTGTCAGAGCGGCGTCCAAATCGCCGTCGCGCATGGCCATTCTGTATTTCCCGAACGGCGTGCAGATGGACACCTGGCAGATCGCGACCGCCGAGCACATCAGCGCGCTTCCCGAGGCTGCTGCCGCGCACGCTCGAGCCGCTGGCCAAATACCGCAACGACATCACCGTGCTCGGCGGCCTGACGGTCGACGGCGGGCGTGCGCACGGCGACGGCCCGGGCGACCACGGCCGCGCGGGTGCGAGCTATCTGACCGGCGCCCATCCCAAGAAGACCTTCGGCAAAGACCTGCAGGCCGGCGTCTCGATGGATCAATACGCCGCGAGCATGATCGGCAAGGAGACGCGTTACGCGTCGCTCGAGCTGGGCTGCGAAGAGGGGATTCAGGGCGGCAACTGCGACAACGGCTACAGCTGCGCCTACAGCAACAGCATCTCGTGGCGCACGCCGTCGACGCCGAATCCGCCGGAAATCCGCCCGCGCGCGGTGTTCGAGCGGCTGTTCGGTGCCGGCGAGATCGAGCGCGATCCGGTGAAGCGCGCGCGGCTCGAGAAGTACAAGAAGAGCGTGCTCGATTCGGTGCTCGCCGATGCGAAGCGCCTCGAGACCACGCTGGGTCAGTCCGACCGCAAGAAGCTCGACGAATACCTGTATGCGGTTCGCGACATCGAGACCCGCATCCAGAAGACCGAGAGCGACAACAACCTCGACCCCGACATGGACCGGCCGGCGTCGAGCGTGCCGGAGAACTACAGCGAGCACACCCGCATCATGTTCGACCTGATGACGGCGGCGCTGCAGACCGACTCGACGCGCGTCATCACCTTCCTGATGGCGATCGAGCAGAGCAACCGCGCGTATCGCGAGATCGGCATTCCGACTCGCATCACGGCCTGACGCATCACGGCGGCGACAAGGAAAAGATCGAGAAGTGCATCCTGATCAACCGCTACCAGGTCGAGCAGTTCGCCTACTTCATCGACAAGCTGAAGGCGACCAAGGACGGCGACGGAACTTTATTCGATCACACGATGGTCACATTTCGGCAGCGGCCTGAGCAAGGATCACGATCACGACAACCTGCCGACCGTGTTGACCGGCCAGCGGCAACGGGCTGTTCCACCTCGGACGTCACGTCAAGCATCCGCAGCCGAGACGCCGCTGGCGAACCTGCACGTCGCGATGATGAACCAGCTCGGTATTCCGGCTGAGAACTTCGCCGATAGTACGGGCAAACTCGGATATCTCGCGGATCTGTAGGATTCGGGGTTAGGACTTGCAGGAGGTTAGGAGATTAGGAGATTGATTCTCCTAAACTTCTAATCTCCTGTTTTTTTTGTAGCATCGATGTTTCGCACATACGCATTGATCGCCATCGCCGTGTTTGCCGCGCTTTGTCCCGCGACGGGATTCGCCATGGAGCGTGCGGCGATGGATCAACTGCTCAAGCTGCCGCCGGACTCACCCGAGTTTCGTGCGGTGCTGCTGAAACATCTGCCGCAGGAAGAGATCAAGACGGGCATCGCCTTCAATTCCAACGGTCCCGATTTCGTGTGGGCGGTGGAATCCGCAAGTGCACCGACGCTGGTGGTGGACGATCAGCCGGTCGCGCCGATGCGTCAGATCAAGGGAACCAACCTGTGGGTCCACCTCGGCAAGCTTCGCGTGGGCACGTCGCACCGGTTCCACTACATGGTCAACGGCGCGAAGTTCGGCGGCTCCGTAGACGTGCCGGCGTACACGCCGGACTCGTATGCGCGACCGGGAGTGCCGCAGGGAAAGGTCTCGGAGAAGCTGGTGCACGTCAGCAAGGTGTACCCGGGCATGGAGACCAACTACTGGATCTACGTTCCGGCGCAATATAACCCCGCGGTTCCCGCCGCGCTGATGGTGTGGCAGGACGGCGAACGCTACATGTCGCGGAACGTCGAAGAGTCGTGCCGGCTATGCCCCAGCCTGTATCGCCTGCAGGAAGTCACCGACAACCTGATCCACGACAAGAAAATCCCGGTGATGATCCACGTGTTCGTGTCGCCCGGCGCGGTCAACGGCAAGAGCATCCGCTCGGTGCTCTACGACACGGTCTCGCCGAAATACGCGCAGTTCCTGCGCGAGGAGCTGCTGCCCGAGGTCTACGCGAAATACAACATCCGCAAGGACGCCTACAGCCGCGCCATCCAGGGGCAGTCGTCGGGCGGCATCGCGGCATTCAACGTGGCGTGGCACCACCCGGAGGAGTTCAGCCGCGTCTATACGGTGGTCGCCAGCTATACCGCGCTGCAGTGGCGGCCGGGGGAGCTCGAAGGGGGGAACGTCTATCCGTTCAAGGTGCGGCGCGAGCCGAAGCGCAATCTGCGCGTGTGGATGAACGACGGATCCGAAGACCAGGAAACCGGCCCGGGCAGCTGGCCGCTCCAGAACATTCAGATGGCGAACTCGCTGAAGATGCGCGGCTACGACTTCAACTTCACCTTCGGCGGCGGCTCCCACCATGCGGCGCAGGCGGCGTCGGAGCTGCCGGAGTGCCTCACCTGGCTCTGGCGCGACTACGACCCGGCCAAAACCGAGCAAATCTACGAACAAAGCGACGAGGAGAAGGCGAAGCCGCTGTTCCGCGTCCGCATTTACAACCGCTGAGTATTGTCCCGGCATGAATTCCGCGTTGAACGGAACAGCGTTCACGGGGCATACTCAATAATCCGCTCAATTTCGAATGAAAATGCCCCTGGCGTTCTTCCTGGCGGCGTTGGTCATCGGCGCGCCCACTGTGCGCGGCGCCGGCGATCCACCTCTGGTCGCGGCAGCGAGGAACCAGGACCGTTCCGCCGTTCAAGCCCTCATCAAGCAGCGCGCGGACGTCAACGTCCGCGCGGCCGACGGCGCGACAGCGCTCCTCTGGTCGGCGCACTGGAACGACCTCGATACGGCGGACCTGCTGATTCGCGCGGGCGCGGACGCGAACGCGGCGAACGCTCTCGGCGTGACCCCGCTCTCACTGGCGTGCACGAACGCCAGCGCTCCTCTCGTCGAGCGGCTGCTCGCTGCCGGCGCCAATCCCAATACGCCCGATTGCCACGGGCGAGACTCCGATCATCACCTGCGCCGGATCCGGCAACGCCGACGCCGTTCGCATGTTGATTGCCCGCGGCGCCGACGTGAACGCCAGGGAAACAGCGCAGGGGCAGACGGCGCTGATGTGGGCGGCTGCCGAACGCCACGCGGCCGTCGTCGCGGCGCTCATCGCACATGGTGCCGACGTGCAGGCACGCACGCGGCGGGGGTTCAGCGCGCTGCATTTCTCCGCGCGCGCGGGCGACGTCGAATCGGCGCAGCTGCTCCTCGCTGCGGGCACCGACATCAACATCAGGTCCGTGCCCTCCGCATCGGAGAAGCCGGCGTCGAGCGAAGGCGGTACCGGCACGTATGCAGGTGGCGGCGGCCGGCCCGGCGGGCCGAGCTACGAGGCGACGGTCTCCGCCGGCAGCACGCCTCTGCTCGTCGCGACGATGCGAGCGCACGTGCCGTTTGCGCTGTTTCTGCTCGAGCGCGGCGCCGATCCGAATGCGGGCGAGGCGGGTATGACGCCCCTTCACTGGGCCGCCGGCACGTGGGAAAGCGGGGAAGCCAACCCGGTGTTCGGTTTCAGCGATCCGATGAGCGGCATTCCGGATCGCCGGCGCGAAGCTGCAGCTCGTGGACGCGCTGCTTGCGCGGGGCGCGAAGCCGAACGTGCCGATGACCGCAGCGCCCGCCCGGTTTCGCGGGAGGGCACACCGACGTGATTGGCGCGACGCCGTTTCTCCTCGCCAGCGCGGCTGCCGACATCGAGATGATGCGAAAGCTGCTTGCCGCCGGAGCCGACCCGAAGCTCGCGACAAAGAGCAACATGACGGCCATTGCCGCGGCGACGGGCGTCAACCGCGTGCAGGGTGAAAGCGACGTCACCGAAGCCCAGGCGCTCGAAACCGTCAAGCTTCTGATCGATCTCGGCGTCGATCCGAAGACAGCCGTATCCACGGGCGAAAACGCGATCTTCGGCGCGGCATATCGAGGATGGAACTCGGTCGTGCAGGTGCTCGCGGAGAACGGCACCGACGTCAACGCGATCAGCAAGTCGGGGACGACGCCCTGGCGCGCCGCATCGGGCCAGGGCGATCGGCTCGGAGGCGTGTTGTTCAACACGGACACGGCGGAACTGCTCGTCAAGCTCGGCGCCGATCCCACGCTGGGTAAACCGTGCATGGCGCAGACGAGATGCCGATGATCGTCCATCGTCCATAGCGTCACATCGTCACGATCGTCGATCGTCCATCGTCCATCGTCGAGGCGCGGCGGTCATCGCCGGTGTGTGCATCGTGTGGATCGGCGCGATGACTGTCGCGTCGCAACAGACGCCGCCTTCGACGCCGGCCAGCACCGGCAACGCCCGCAGGCGAGATGGTCACGACATACTGCGTGTCGTGTCATAACCCGAAGCTGAAGACCGGCAATTTCGTCATCAATCCGGACGACGCCGCTCGCGTGTCGAGCTCGCCGGATACCTGGGAAAAGATCGTGTCGAAGCTGCGGACGCGCGCGATGCCTCCTCCGCGCAGCCGGCGGCCCGATAGCCATACCTACGACGCTGTCGCGGCGTGGCTCGAGGGTGAGCTCGACCGGGCAGCTGCCGCGAACCCAGACCCGGGCAGGCCCGCGGACCTGCATCGTCTCAACCGCGCTGAATACACGAATGCCGTCCGCGATCTGCTTGGCGTGGAGGTTGACGGCACCCTCATCCTGCCGCCCGACGAACAGGCCCACGGCTTCGACACCAACGCCGATGCGCTGTCGGTCGTCCCGGCGCTGCTCGATCGCTATCTGGCCGCGGCGGCGAAAATCTCTCGGCTCGCCGTCGGCGATCCGACGCTCAAGCCGGCGTTCGAGCGCTACACCGCTGTCGAGCACAACTCGAACGAACGAACGTGGCTGTGGCAGACCGATCGTCTCGGCGAGGAATTTCCGCTCGGATCGCGGGGCGGCATCGCCGCGCGTCATTATTTCCCCGTCGATGGCGAGTACCTGCTGAAGGCGCGGCTCGACAAGACCTATACCGGGATGGTCCGCGGTCTCCACGTTCCAAACCATATCGAGTTCCGCGTCGACGGGAACAAGGTCGGAGAGTTCACGCTGGGCGGCCCCGAGTTCAGCGCCGCTGCCGCGCGTATCACCTCGCCCGACTACATAGACGCAGGCAACCCGCTCTTCACCGCTGATGACCGGCTGGAAGTACGGGTCGTCGCTGAAAGCGGGCCTGCACGACGTGGGCGTCACCGCGCTGAAATCCGATGCGGCAAAACCGGAAGGGCTGGGTCCCGACCGCATTCCGATCTGGGGACATGACTACGACGGCGACATCCGCGCGCCGCTGGTGTTTTCGGTGCTGCTCGTGGGCGGGCCGTATAACGGGCAGACGCCCGCCGAGTCACTCAGCCGCCGCCGCATCTTCGTGTGCAATCAGGACACGACCGCCTGCGCGACACGGATTCTCTCGAATCTCGCGCGGCGCGCGTATCGGCGCCCGGTGACCAACGAAGACGTGCAGACGCTCGTCGACTTCTACACCGCCGGACGCGCGCACGGCGGCTTCGACGCCGGCATTCAATCGGCGCTGGAACGGCTGCTCGTCAGCCCCGACTTTCTGTTCCGCATCGAAGCGGATCCCGAAAACGTCAAGCCGGGATCGGCGTATCGAGTGCCCGATCTCGCGCTGGCCTCGCGGCTGTCGTTTTTCCTGTGGAGCAGCATTCCCGACGAGGAGCTCCTCGATACCGCGATCCGGGGGAAGCTCAGCGATCCCAAGGTGCTCGACGCGCAGGTGCGGCGGATGCTCGCCGACCCGCGCGCGCGCGCGGCGCTGGTGGAGAACTTCTTCAGCCAGTGGCTGCAGGTGCGCAACGTATGGCTGCTGACGCCCGACATCAGCCGCCGATATCCGTGGTTCGACGACAACCTCCGCACCGCGTTCGTCAAGGAAACCGGGTTGTTCCTCGACAGCCAGCTGCGGCAGGACGCCAGCATCGTCGAGCTGCTGACCGCGGACTATTCGTATCTGAACGAACAGCTCGCGCGGCACTACGGGATTCGCGGCGTCTACGGCAGCCATTTCCGGCGCGTGCAGTTGCAGGATCCGAACCGCTGGGGGCTCCTCGGCAAGGCGAGCGTGCTGGCGGTGACGTCGTACCCGCATCGCACGTCGCCGACCATTCGCGGCAAGTGGCTGCTCGAGAACATTCTGGCCGCGCCGGTGCCGCCGCCTCCTCCGGACGTCAACACCACGCTGGACGAGACGAAGACTGTCAAAACGACCTCGGTGCGCGAGATGCTCGAGCATCACCGCTCGAATCCCGTGTGCGCCAGCTGTCATGCCAACATGGATCCGATCGGCTTCAGTCTCGAGAATTTCGATGCGATCGGGCAGTGGCGCGTCAGCGACGGTGAGTCGCCGATCGACGCGTCGGGCGTGCTGATGGACGGCACGAAGGTGGACAGCCCTTCGTCATTGCGCGCCGCGCTCCTGCAGCAGCGGGAGCAGTTCGTCAAGGCCGTCACCAGCAAGCTGCTGATGTATGCGCTGGGCCGCGAGCTCGATCATCACGACGCGCCGGCGATCCGCGCCATCATGCGGACGTCGGCCGCCGACGGCGATCGCTGGTCGTCGACGATTTTCGCCATCGTCAAGAGCAACCCGTTTCTGATGCGCCGCGCAAAGTTGCACTAAGCAGATCCTCGATGCAACCAAAGCCGAGCCGCAAAGCGGCGAAGGCACAGGCGGCGGGGGTGGGGCCCCGCCGCAATTAAAATATGAGAACAAGATCATGATCGTGACCAAAAAGGCGATTTCACGGCGGACTGTTCTTCGCGGCATCGGCGCGGCCGTGTCGCTGCCGCTGCTCGACGCGATGATTCCGGCGCTGACCGCCTCGCAGAAAACAGCCGCCAGGCCCGTGCGGCGTCTGGGTGTCGTCTATCACCCCAACGGGGTCGTTTACGAAAACTGGCTGCCGGCCGGCACGGGTACCAACTTCGAGCTGTCGCGCATTCTTTCGCCGCTCGAGCCGTTTCGCGATCGGCTCGTCGTCATCACGGGCCTGGCCGATCGGCAGGCCGAGGCGCTCGGTGACGGCGGCGGCGACCACTCGCGCGCGTCGGGCTCGTATCTGACGGGCGTGCACGTCAAGAAGTCGGATACGGTCGTCCAGAACTCGGTGTCGATGGATCAGATTGCGGCGCGGACGTTCGAACGCGAGACGCAGCTCTCGTCGCTGCAGCTGACGGTCGACAACAACAATCTCGTCGGGTCGTGCGACGTCGGATACAGCTGCGCCTACAGCAACACGCTGTCGTGGCTCACCCCGACGCTTCCGCTGATGTCGGAGAACGATCCGCGCGTCGTCTTCGAGCGCATGTTCGGATCGAGCGACAGCACGGACCCGCGCGTGCGGTCGCTGCGCCTCAGGCAGGACCGCAGCATCCTCGACTCCGTGACCGCCCGTGTCCGGCAGCTCCAGCGCCAGCTGGGCGCCGCCGACAACACGAAGGTGAGCGATTACCTCGAATCGCTCCGCGACGTGGAGCGGCGCATCCTGAAGGCCGAAGAGCAGAGCGCGCGCGAGCTGCCGGAAGTGGATCGGCCCGTCGGCATTCCGGATTCGTTCGACGAGCACGTCCGGCTGTTGTACGACCTGCAGGTGCTCGCCTTCCAGTGCGATCTGACCCGCGTGATTACGTTCATGTACGGACGCGAGCAGAGCGCCCGCACCTATCCCCAGCTCGGCATCTCGGATCCCCACCATCAGCTGACGCACCATCAGAACGATCCCGAGAAGCTCGAGAAGTGCACGAAGATTCAGAACTACCACACAGCGTTGTTCACGGCGTTTCTCGAGAAGCTGCGGGCGACACCCGACGGCGAAGGCTCGCTGCTCGACCACTCGGTCATCCTCTACGGCGCGGGCCTGAGCAACAGCGACCGCCATACGCACAGCCCGTTGCCCACGGTCGTGGTTGGCGGTGGCGCCGGCAGCATCAAGGGAGGACGTCACCTCGTGTATCCCGAGGGCACACCGCTGACGAACCTTCACGTCACGCTGCTCGACAAGGTGGGAGTCCCAGTCGACAAATTCGGAGACAGCACGGGAAAAGTCAGCGAACTGCTCGGTTAAAAACAGCGCAACCCAAGTTGCGCATTCCGGAATGAAGGTGGATTGTGACCACGCGTTCAGCGATTCTCCTGATTCTCGCCGTATTCAGCCTTCCCCTTAACCTTCACGCTCAGGTTGCCGGCACCATCAGCGGCTACGTACGTGATGAAAGCGGCGGCGTCGTGCCCGGCGCTGACGTCAGGGCCACGATGGTCGGGCAGCAATTGACCCGGTCGGCGGTCACAGACGAAACGGGCTTCTTCAACCTTCTCGCGATGCCGAGAGGCAACTACGAGATCACCGCGCAACTGACCGGTTTTTCAACGCAGCAGACGAAGGCAGAGCTGACGGCGGGCGAGAACCTCCGCGTCGACTTCCGCATGAGCCTCGGGCAGCTTTCGGAAACCGTGGTCGTTGCCGGCACGGCGGCGTTGATTGAAACCCGCAGCGCGACGATGTCGGGTCTGGTCGACGATCGACGGGTGCAGGAGCTGCCGCTCAACGGACGCAACGTCGTCGAGCTGGCCAGCACACTGCCGGGCATCACCGACGTGTCGGCGTCCCAGGAGATGGCCAGCACGCGCGGCGGCCCGACGATGATCGTGCACGGAGCGTCGCGCGGGCAGAACAACTTCACGCTGAACGGGGCCAACTTCACCAACTACTCGCAGACCTCCGGCTTCAACCCGCCGCCGCCGGACGCGGTGCAGGAAATCCGCGTGCAGACCTCGACGTTCTCGGCCGAGTTCGGCAACAACGCCGGAGCGCAGGTCACGATGGTGACCAAGGCCGGCAGCAATCAGTTCCATGGGTCGTTGTGGGAGTTCCACCGCAATGACGCGCTGAACGCGCGAAACTACTTTGCGCCGCGGAAGTCGGATCAGGAGCAGAACCAGTGGGGCGCCGCCGGCGGCGGCCGCATCGTGCCGAACAGGTTGTTCTTCTTCGGCGCTTACCAGAAGCTGACCAACCGGGCCGAGGCGGTCGGCCAGCAGGCGACCGTGCCGACAGATGCGCAGCGCGCGGGAGACTTCAGAAGCCTGACCACAACGTTGAGAACCCCCGTCAATCCGTTGAACAACCAGCCGTACACGAATGCTGCCGGAGCGCCCTGCGTGTCCGGAAACGTGATCGATCCAAGCTGCATCAGCCCGGTCGCCAAGAACTATCTCGATCAGTACATCCCGCGCTCGCCGACCGGCACCGCCGTGAAACTCATTCCGTCGCCGCTCGATGCCTATAATTTCATCACCCGGGTGGATTACACCGTGTCGTCCAAGAACACGCTGTTCGGACACTACTTCAAGGACAACTACGAGCGCATCAGCTCGCCTGGGAACATCGACTACGTCGATGAGAGCAATGTCGCGGACATCAACAACTACGGCGTGACGAACACCCACACTTTCAGCTCGACGTTCCTGAACGAGATGACGGTGTCCTACATCGACTCGTCGTCGTTCCGGACTGCGACCGAGAGAGTCCCTCCGCGTGACATGGGCATCAACATCGACGAGGGGTATCTCGGCGTCGGCATGAGCCTGAACGTCACCGGCGGCCCCAACCTGAGCTTTACCGGTCCCGAGCAACAGATCTACAGAAACATGCACTGGAAGGATGTCATGACGTTCGTCCGGAGCGCCCACACCTTCAAGTGGGGCTACGAGGGGCAATTCGTCAACTTCGACCTGATTCGAGGCAACGGCGCGCGCAACGCGACCTTCACCGGCACGCGCTCCGGCAATTCGATGGCCGACTTCATGCTCGGCGCCTTCGACAACGTCAGCCACGGGTTCGGCGCCGCCGACAGCTTCCCGCTCCTCTGGAAGCACCAGTTCTTCATCCAGGACGAGTGGAAGCTGACGCCGCGAGTCACGATGAACGCCGGACTCCGCTACGAGCCTTGGTTCCCATGGGAGCAGGAATACGGCCGTTACACATCCTGGGAATACCGCACGCAATCGACCGTGAAGCCCGATGCGCCTCGAGGCATCCTGTTCCCGGGCGACCCGAATGTGCCGGACAAGACAGTCGAAGGCGACTGGAACAACTGGGCGCCGCGAGTCGGCGTGGCCTGGGACGTGAACGGCAACGGCAGGACCGTGGTGCGCGGCGGTTACGGGATCTATTACAACCACATCGCCGGAACCTCGGTCCATGCGGCCGAGGCGCCATGGACCGGCACGGTGCAGCTCTTCAACGGGCGCATCGAAGATCCGTTCGGGTCGCTCAACCGCACGCCTCCGCCCTCGGGCGTGCCGATCTCGGGTGACTTCGGCTGCGTGCCGATCAGCGCGTATCCAGGGCTGAACTGCCCGCTGTATCCGCTGCCGCTCAACTTCGTCTACAACGATCTCGAGATGGCCACACCCTACGTCCACCACGCCAACGTGTCGTTCCAGCGCCAGGTGACCAACGATGTCGTCGTCGATGCCGCATATGTCGGACGCTTCGGCAAGAAACTCGAGGGTCATCGTCACTTCAACCCGGCTCAGTTCATCAACTCGCCGCTCACCGGCGCGGCTCCGTCGACCCAGAACATCAACGACCGCGTCATCTACGAGCCCGGCATCATCGGCCCGACGTCGCGCGTGCTCGAGACGATTTACGAGAGCTGGTACCACGGCGTCGAGCTGAAGGCCACCAAGCGGATGAGCCGCGGCTACATGTTCTCGGGTTTCTACACGCTATCGAAGGCGGAGGATACGCTGCTCGATTTGGGTGCCGGGTTGACCGCGGGGGTCGCGAACCCGTTCGACTTGACTGCGATGAAGGGACGGTCGCAATTCGATCGGCGGCATGTGGTCGGGCTGTCGTGGATGTGGGAGCCGAACGCGCAGTTCGACAACGGCGTCGTCAACGCTCTTCTGAGCGGATGGACGGTGAGCGGCGTCCACAACTGGTCGAGCGGAGCCCCGCTGACCTTTACCATGGGCACCGACGTCGCGCTCGACGGGACTGGCGGCGCAGGCCGGCAGCTGGCGCAGCTGGCGACGGGCAAGACGGTCGACGACATCAAGCGGGATCATTCGAGCCGCGAAGACATGGTCAACGCGTTCTTCGACACCACCGCGTTCGCGCCGGTGGCGTCGCTGCCGCGCGGCACTTACGGCAACGTGCCGAAGGGTGCGATCAGCGGGCCAGGGGCGGCGAAGACCGACATCGCGGTGGCGCGCAGTTTCGGCATGCCCGGGACGCCAGCGGATGCGGCTTCCAGTTCCGCGGTGAGCTGTTCAACGCGTTCAACCAGGTGAATTTCAGCGTGCCGCTCAGCGCGACGGTGATGAACACGGCGGTGAGCACGAGCGCCAGCGCTGCGAACTTCGGCCGTATCACGACCGCTGCCGACCCGCGAATCGGGCAGATCGCGATCAAGCTGCTCTGGTAACTTGGTCTTGAACAGGAGATTAGAAGATTAGGAGTTTGGTTGCTGTTGATTTTTGTGTTGGTAATTTCAGGGAGCGCTCGATGAAAAGATTTCTCGTATTCACAGCATTGATGATCTCGACGACGCTGCTCGTGGCCGCGGGCCCTGAAGATGGGGTGCGCGAAGCCGGCGCCGGCTGGCGGCAGGGCGCCATCAAGCAGGACAAGGCGCTGCTCGAGAAGTACCTCGCCGACGACATGGTCTACACGCACGGCGGCGGTCAGGCCGAGAACAAGGCTCAGTACATCGCGAACGTGACAAAGGGCCCTTCACATTATCTGGCGATGCAGCCCGTCGAGGTCAGAGTGCGCCTCTATGGGAAGACGGCAGTCTTCTGGGGTCTCGTGGACGTGACGCCCGCGAAAGGGGAGACCTATCGCACCCGCACGCTGGAGGTGTACACGCAGAACCCCGCCGGCGTGTGGCAGATGTCGCAAAAAGAGTCGGTTCGAGTCCCCGTGGCCAACAAATAAAGACCAGATTCACTCACCCGTATCAGTCGTGTGGAGGCAGGATGAGCATCATGCAGACGTTCTCGCGGGCTCGTTTCTGGCGGGTGGCGGCGGCGGTACTGATGCTATGGGGGCTCTCCGCGCGGGCTTCGGCGCAGACGCTGTACGGCAGCATCGTCGGCAACGTGACCGACGAGACCGGCCTCGCCGTACCGGGCGCGACCGTCAAGATCCTGCACGCCGAGACGAACCAGACGCGCGAGTCGCTGACCAATGCCACCGGCGGCTACAACTTTCCCAACATCCCGACCGGCACGTATCAAGTAGACGTGACACTCACGGGCTTTCAGGCAGCCAGCTCGCGCGACATTGCCGTGCGGCAGAGCACAGCCGTTCGCGTGGATGTCAGGTTGAACGTCGGTACGCTGCAGGAAACGGTTCTCGTTTCGGGCACCGCGGCGGTGCTGCAGACCGAAAGCGCGGCGGTGCAGATGCAGACGACGAGTGAGCAGCTGGTCAACCTGCCGACGGCCGGGCGGTCGTATCAGAGCTTCATCGGCCTCATGCCGGGCGTGGCAGCTCCCTACATGATTCAGGCGGGCGGCATCAACAATCCGGCGCGCTCGATGGGCGTGTCGATTAACGGGCAGCCGCCGAACAACACGCTCTTCAGGATCGACGGCGCGGCGGTGACCAATCAGTGGTATCCCGACATCCAGTCCTACAGCCCGGCCCTCGAGGCGGTTGAAACGGTCAGCGTCGTCACCAACAGTTTCGACGCCGATCAGGGCATGGCGGGGGGAGCGGCGGTGAACGTGCAGGTGAAGAGCGGGACGAACAGCGTCAGCGGATCGCTCTTCGAATACCTGACGGCTTCGGCGCTGAAGAACCGGCCGTATTTCCTTCCCACGGGCGCGGACAAGGGGCAGGACAACAAGAACATTTTCGGCGGCACGATTGGCGGGCCGATCGTGCGGAACAAGCTGTTCTACTTCGTGAGCGTCGAGAGCGAGGTGCGTCGCGTGAAAGACGGCACGGTGCAGCTCGCCGAAGGCGAGGTGTCGACCGGCACGACCGGGTTGAATACGCTGGCCCCGGCGGACCTGCGCGCGGGCCAGTTTGGGAACACGGGCACGGTGATCTACGATCCCTTGACGGGCGCGAATGGCGTCGGACGCGTGCCGTTTGCGTTCGCCAACTGCGGACTGACGTCTGTTAACGATCCGCGCTTCGCGAGCTGCAACTACATTCCGGAAAGCCGTATCAATTCGATCTCACGATCGTTGCTCAACGACCTCGTGCTGCCGACCGGGCCCGGGTACACGGACAATTACTACGCGCGTGACAACTACGAATCGACGCTGCACAAGATCGACACCAAGCTGACATGGGCCCCGACGAACCGGCTGAACCTGAACAACCGGATCAGCTGGCTCGGGAGCCGGCAGAACAGCCACGGCATCTTTCCTTCGCTCGACGGCGCCGAGTACAACCCGCTCAGCATCGGCCGTCTCTGGCAGGCCAACATCACGAGCGGATCGGTGCTCGCCACGTCCATTTTGTCTCAGTCGTTCGTCATCGACGGTGTTTTCGGCTACACGCCGTACCACAGCTGGGTCGGACCAGAAGGACCGGAAGACGAATGCTGGGGCAACCACTATGCGATCCCCAATGCCTGCCAGCCGCCGCGATCGCGGGACCGCGCGACGCCGTCGTTCAATATGGGCCCCTGGGGGCTGGTGACGCCGAGCCAGATGCGCGACTACGCCGACAACCAGATGCAGTTCAGCGGCAACGCCGGCTGGACCAAGGGCACGCACAACGTGAAGTTCGGCTTCGACGTGCAACACAACTACCTGAATCACTACGAGACGCAGGTGCCGGTCTTCACCTTCAACGGCGGCGCCACCGCGTTGAGCGGCGGTACCGCGCCGAACACGTTCAATCAGTTCGCCGACTTTCTGCTGGGCTTGCCGTTCTCGCGCAACGCACAGGTGATGACACCGCTCCTCGACACCGAGGGCGCGAAAGGGGAAGAGTGGCCGGCGACGGTTCGTGGTTGGGCGACAGGGCTGTATCTACGCGATCAGTGGCAGATGACCCCGAAGATGACCGCGTCGGTTGGCGTGCGGTGGGAGTACTACCCGTTCCCGGTCCGCACCGATCGCGGTCTCGAGATGTTCGACTTCACGAGCAACCTGCTCCAGGTGTGCGGCATCGGTGCGGCCAACCCGCAGGTGTGCGACATCAAGGTGCAGAAAGACCTGTTCACGCCGCGGCTCGGCTGGGCGTACCGGCCGACAGAAGACACGGTCATCCGCGTCGGCTTCTCACGCAACCCCCAGAGCGACAACGCGATTAGTCGCGTGGGCGGCATCGCACAGGCGTTTCCCCAGGTCATTCAGATCACCGAGCAGGGAGCGAATACCTTCACGCCAATCGGTTCGTTGACGGCCGGCGTGCCGCTCGTGCCGCCACTCGATCTGTCATCCGGTGTCGTCCGGCTGCCGGCGGGTGCGGGCGTGACGACGCTCGAAAACGCAGAGTACGTGCGCGGGACGATCACGTCGTGGAACGTCTCGGTGCAGAAGCTCTTTCCTCATTCTCTCAGCGTGACGGTCGGCTATGTCGCGAACCGCCAGAACGACCAGACGCGTCAGGTCAATCTCAACTACGGCCAGATTGGCGGCGGGGCCGCCAGCCAGCCGTTCAATCAGCCCAACCTCACCAACGGTCTGCGCACGACGGCTGCGATGAACGTATTCCGGCCGTGGGGCAAGATTACCTACGATTCGTTTCAGCTCAGTGTCACGCGCCGGATGATTGCGGGCTTCCAATTCACGTCGGCGTACACCTATGCACGAGCTATCGACTGGTGGGCGGGTAACATTGCGATCCCCGAGTACTACCACCTGAACAAGGCCGTCCAGGGTGGTGGCACGTTCCAGCAGGCGCGCCTCGGCACGAGCACGCCGCACAAGGTTGATGCCTCGGTGATCTATCAACTTCCCTTCGGCCCTGGCCGGGCGCACCTCAATTCGGGCGGCGCGCTGGCGGCGTTCGCGAGAGACTGGCAGGTGAGCTCGACGTTCAGCGCCTACGACGGCACGCCGTTTACCGTGTCGTCGGCCACCACGTCACTCAATGCCCCCGGCAATGCCACACAGCTGGCCGACCAGGTGAAGGACAAGGTCGACATTTACGGCGACGTCGGTCCGCAGACGCCGTACTTCGATGTCCTTGCGTTCAAATCGGTCACCGATGCGCGTTTCGGCAACGGCACGTTCAATAGCCTGCGCGGCCCAGGCGTCACTTAACTTCGACCTGAGCCTCAGCCGCACGCTCGCCATCGGTGGAGCGAAAACGCTGCAGCTGAAAGTCGACGTCTACAACCTGTTCAACCGGCCGACGTTCGCGAACCCGGGGAACCTGAACGTGTCGAACCTGCAGCTGAATCCCGATGGTTCGGTCCGCAACCTGAACGGATTCGGCGTCATCAACTCGACGCAAAGCTCCGGGCGTGAATACTCCGAGCGGTACATCCGGCTCGGTCTGCGGATGGGGTTCTAACGTGTGACAAGCGTGTCGGACACACCTTCCGGAGACAAAATTCGTAAGCATTTACGTGAATCGTACGGCCGAAGTGTGCCCGGAACGAGTTTCTTAGGTTTTCCCACGATTCCGCTCGAGCTCGGCGGGCATCGATGTTGCTCAGAGCACTCCATATCGTGCGGCGTTCTTTTATTTCAATCACCCTAATCACCGCTGCGAGCTCAATTGCGGCGTTTTCGGCCATTGCCGGAGCCCCTCAAGATCCATCCCCAGCACCGGCGGCCACCGAGCCGAAAGTGTTCGAGGTCGTCGCGCGCCGGTTCGACTTCGAGCCGGCGACCATCGAAGTGACGGAAGGCGATCAGGTGCGGCTCCTGGTCCGTTCCGCTGACGGTCCACATGGCGTGGAAATCAAGCAGTTCAAGGTGAAGAAGGCTGTGCCCAGGGCCAAGCCTGGCGATTCACCAGTCGTGATCGAGTTCGTCGCCTCTTCCGCCGGAGAATTTCCGATTCTCTGCTCGGAATATTGCGGCAACGGCCACAAGGACATGACCGGCAGGCTCGTCGTTGTGGCTAAGCCGTAGCCACGATGCCGGTAGTCGTGGCAGCCTGCAGCCAGAGCGTAGCCAGTCGCCACGACGCACTAAGCAGATCGCGATGCAATCGCCGAGCGCAAAGCGCGACGGCAGGGGTGGGGCCCCGCGACAATCTGAGAAAGACCTCAATGATTCGTTATCGTTTTTTGGCTGTCTGCGCTGCGGTTCTGGCGATCAGCGCGGGCTGCGATGAGAAACTGAGCGACATTACCGGCCCGACGCCGAATCTCGAACCGACCCTCTCGTCGATACAAACCAACATCTTCAGCAACACCGATTCCAGCGGACGGCTGGCGTGCATCGGGTGCCACAGCGATCAGGGCCGCATTCCCGCCAGCCCAATCTGGTGCTGCTCGAGGGGCGGTCGTATCCGCAGCTCGTCGGCCGCGCGAGCTCGGGGAAGCCGGGCACGACGCTCGTCATTCCCGGCGATCCCGACAACAGCTACATGGTGAAAAAGCTCGAAGCCGCGCCCGACATCGTCGGTCAGCGAATGCCGCGGAACAACGGCCCGTTCCTGACCGAAGGTCAGATGCTGGTGATCCGCAAATGGATCCAGGACGGCGCCCCCAACAATTGAGGTTATTGTGACACCGACGCTTCGACGCCTGACGGCCATTACGGCACTCGTCATGATCGCCGCCATCCCGGCGGCGGCGCAGGACGACCCGACATGGACATCAATTTCGCGCAGCCCGATTTCATGCTCACGTCCCTGCCGACGACGCTGCGGCTGCCGCGGCACAAGAGCGCCTTCCGCGTGACGCACCGCTTCACGCGTCCCCTCGGCGAGGGCGATTTCGGCAGCTTGCTCGAGGATTTTTTCGGCCTCGACTCAGGCGCGCAGATCGGCCTGGAATACCGGTTCGGCCTCTTCCGGGGCACGCAGGTCGGCATCCACAGGACCTCGGATCGCACGATCGAATTTTTCGCGCAGCATCAGTTCCTTACGCAGGGGGAGTCGTTTCCGCTCACCATCGACGTGTTCGGCAGCATCGACGGTACGAACAACTTCCGCGATAGCTACACGCCGGTACTGGGCGCGGTTATTTCCCGCACGGTGAAGGAGCATGCCGCGTTTTACCTCCATCCGCTCTGGGCCAATAACGCCAATCTGAATCCGTCGGAGGTCGTCGAGCACAATGACTCGTTCCTCCTCGGGGTCGGCACGCGTCTCCGCATCCGCCCGACGGTGTACATCGTCTTTGAAGCCGCACCGCGGGTCGCCGGCGACGATCCCGGCGCGACGCAGATCACCTTCGGCCTGGAAAAGCGGGCGGGAGGGCATAATTTTCAGCTGACGTTCGGCAACGGATTCGGCACCACGATGGGCCAGGTCGCACGCGGCGCGGGCAATTACGACGACTGGTACATCGGCTTCCACATCTCGCGGAAGTTCTACTAAACCTAGCCGGTAGCCAGTAGCCGGTAGCCAATAGTCCAGAGGGCGCAACTACGTTCCCTTTTTTTGCCTACCCTACCCTCACCCCTTGCCCCTCGCCCTACCCCTTTGACAGCTGCCTGCCTTTCACCGCACCATAGGCGACGAGCGAATTATTGGCGGCCAATCCTATCCATGATTTCGGAATCGACAGGAGCGCGATCTCCTTTGTCGGCCACGATCTTCAAAGACCCGAATGTATCCTGGCGGAGCGCGACGGCACCATCTGGTCGGCCGACGCGCGCGGCGGCGTCGTCCGCATGTCGCCGGACGGCACGCAGCAGATCGTCACGCAGCGCAGCTCGGCGCATTTCGAGCGGGCCGAAAACGAGGCCGCCCGCTACCTGCGCGGCACGCTGCCCAACGGCCTCGCCTTCGACCGCAACGGCGATTTCCTGATCTCGAATTTCGGCACCGACTGCCTCGAAGTGATGGCCCGCGACGGCACCTCGCGGACGCTGGCGGACACCATCGACGGCGAGCCGATCGGGAAGGTGAATTTCGTGCTGCGCGATTCACGCGACCGGATCTGGATCACCGTGTCGACGCGGGTGAAGAACTGGATGCACGCGCTGCGTCCCGATCTCGCGGACGGATATATCGCCCGCTTCGAAAACGGCCGGTTCCGGATCGTCGCCGACGGATTCCACTTCACCAACGAAATCCGGTTCGACGCGAACGAAGAGTATCTGTATGTCGTCGAGACCACCGGCGGCTGCATCACGCGGCTGCGCATCGACGATCGCGGCAACGTGACGGCGCGCGAGATTTTCGGCCCCAGCAAGCTGGGGACGGGCGCATGGCCCGACGGCATTGCCTTCGACAGCGCGGGCAACCTGTGGGGAACGCTCGTGTATTCGGACAAGCTGTTCGTGATCACCCCCGCGGGCGACATGCGCGTGCTGCTCGACGAAGGCGATCCGGCAAAGGTGGCGGCGCTCGAGCGCGCGTTCTTCTCGAATACCGTGACCGAAGAGATCCTGTTCCAGACAGGGCAGGGGCTCGCGCCGTGGATGGCGAGCGTCACCTTCGGCGGCCCGGATCTGCGGACCGTCTACATCGGTTCTCTCAAAGGGAGCCGCATTCCGTTCTTTCGATCGCCCGTGGCCGGGCTGCCGATGGTGCATTGGAACGAGCGGCATCCCGTTGACAGGGTCGGTCAATCCTTTTAGACTTCCTGTTCGAACTTTAAAATCGATTATCGATAATGTCCACGGCAGCAGGCAGCGCCCAGATGCGCAATTACGTTCGCGGAGAGTGGCTCCAGTCTTCGGCCACCGACGTGTTTTCGGTGACCAATCCGGCCACCGGCGAAGACATCGGCCAAACCCCGTTGTCGACCGGCGCGGAGGCGGCCGCCGCCATCGACGCCGCGAGCCGCGCCTTTCCGGCATGGCGGAGAACGCCGGTCACCGACCGCGTCCAGTACCTGTTCAAGCTCAAAGCCCAGCTCGAGCAGCACTTCGACGAGATTTCGCGCACCATCACCATCGAATGCGGCAAGACCCTCGCCGAATCGCGCGGCGAGATGCGTCGCGCCATCGAAAACGTCGATGTGGCGTGCGGCACTCCCATCCTGATTCAGGGCTACAACTCCGAAGACATCGCCGCCGGCATCGACGAGATCATGATTCGTCAGCCGCTCGGCGTCTGGGCGATCGTGGCGCCGTTCAATTTTCCGGGCATGATTCCGTTCTGGTTCCTCCCGTACGCGATGGCCTGCGGCAACACGGTGGTGATCAAGCCGTCGGAGCGGGTGCCGCTGACGATGCAGAAGGTGTTCGAGCTCGTCGACGCGATCGGGCTGCCGCCCGGCGTGCTGAATCTCGTCAACGGCGGAAGAGACGTCGTCAACGCGCTGATCGATCATCCTGCGGTCCGCTCGCTCAGTTTCGTCGGGTCGAGCGCGGTGGCCAGGCAGGTCTACGCCCGGGCCGCTGCCGCGGGGAAGCGCGCCCAGTGCCAGGGCGGCGCGAAAAATCCCGTGGTCGTCCTGCCGGATGCCGATTTCGCGTCCGCGGCCGACGTCATCGCCGACAGCGCCTTCGGCTGCGCCGGTCAGCGTTGTCTGGCCACTTCACTGGCGATTACCGTTGGCGAGGCGCACGGGCCGTTCCTCGAAGCCATGCGCGACAGGGCGGCGTCACGCGTCGTCGGGTTCGGTCTGGACGACGGCGTGCAGATGGGGCCGGTCATCTCTCCCGAGAGCCGGGCGCAGAGTCGTCAGCGCGATCGATCAGGCGGTTGCCGAAGGCGCGCGGCCGCTCGTGGATGGACGCCGCCTCGAAGGGGCGTCGTATCGTCGCGGAAATTTCGTCGGTCCCACCGTCATCGAAGGCCTGCCGTTCGAGAGTGAGCTGACCCGCACCGAAATTTTCGGCCCGGTGCTGTCGGCACACCACGTCAGTACGGTTGACGAGGCGATCACGCTCGTCAACACTGGCTGGTACGGCAATCAGGCATGCCTGTTCACGACGAGCGGAGCCAATGCGCGCAAGTTTCGCCACGAGGCGGAGGTCGGCAACATCGGCATCAACATCGCCGTTGCCGCGCCGATGGCGTTTTTCCCGTTCAGCGGGGCGCGCGACAGCTTCTTCGGCGATCTGCACGGGCAGGGCAGAGACGCCATCGAGTTCTTCACACAGGAGAAAGTCGTCGTCGAGCGCTGGCCGTCAGCGTGGACGCGGCGGTTCTGAGTCACGGTCGCAGGCTAAAGCCGGAGCACTAGCCGTACGATGGTTGAAGGCGATGATGAGATCGATCGCCGTTCGTTTTCCCGGCTCGTTGCGCTTGCAGGCATCGGGGCCGCAGTGCCGCTGCAATCGCAGCGGCCATTGAAGATCCGCATCGGGCAACCGGCATTACGTGGTCGTGGGGTAACGCTCCCGGACCCGGACCGGCGCGGCTCGGCGATCCCGCCGCCATCGAGCAGGTCGTGAAAGAGATCGCCGGCCTCGGCTATTACGGTCTCGAGCTGTTCGGATGGCAGATTGATGGCATGGAGGCGCACGGCGGGATTGGCCGCCTTCTCGAGAAGTACAACCTCCCGCTCGTCTCGAGCTACGGCGGACCGAACCTCACCGATCCCGCGCAGCGCAAATCCTCCCTCGACCGGACGGTCGCGATCGCCAGGCTCGTCAAGAAGTACGGCGGCAAGGTCATCGTGTTCGGACCGAATGGCGTGCCGCGCGATTCCTTCAACTTCGCCGAGCACAAAGCGGGCATCGTGAACGCGCTCAACGAAGGCGCGAAAGCCGTCGTCGACGTCGGGCTGACGCCCGTGCTGCATCAGCACACCGGTACGTGCATCGAGACGCGCGAGGAAACCTACGCGGTGATGGAGGCGGTGGATACGCGCTACCTGAAGTTCGGTCCCGACATCGGCCAGCTGCAGAAGGGCGGAGCGGACCCGGTTCAAGTGGTGAAAGATTTTCTGCCCATCATTCATCACATGCATCTGAAGGACTTTTCGGGTGGCGAGGCGTTTCTCGGGTACGCGCCGGTGGGACAGGGCAAGGTGAATATTCCCGCCATACTCGCGATGATGGACGGCAAAGCGATGGACGGCATGGTGATGGTGGAGCTCGACAGCAGCCCCAACCAGCCGATCGCGGCGCTCGAGACCGCCACCATCGCGCGCGCCTACCTGCAGAAGCAGGGCGTCCCGTTCAGAAGTTAATAGCCTGACCCAAGAGGTCTCATGCAGAGAACGAGCGCTCTTACGGTGTTGTGCGTGGCGGTGCTTGCGGCGCAGCTCGGTCACGCGCAGACGGCGCGCACGACGTGGATGGAATATGGCGGCGGGCCCGACAACGCCCGTCACATCACGCTGGACCAAATCAACAAGTCCAATCTCGATCAGCTCACCGCGGCGTGGACGTATCCCACTAAGGACAACATCTCCTACGTCTTCGGTCCGCTCGTTGTTGACAACACGGCCTACGTTCTGGCCCGGAACAATTCGCTTGTCGCGCTCGACGCCACCACCGGACAGGAAATCTGGGTGCATGAGGGGCTGACGGGCATCGCGCCGCGCGGCATCAACTACTGGGAGAGCAAGGACCGCTCCGATCGCCGGCTGCTCTTCCAGATGAACAGCTATCTGCAGGCGATCGACGCCCGCACGGGGAAGTCGATCACGAGCTTCGGCACCGATGGCGCGGTAAACCTTCGCGAGGGGCTGGGCCGCGACCCCGCGACGATCGTCAAGACGCAGTCCTCCAATCCAGGTAAGGTGTTCGAGAACCTGATCATTCTCGGCTCCGCCGCCGGCGAGAACTATATGGCTCCCGCTGGAGATCTTCGCGCCTACGACGTCGTCACCGGCAAGCTGGCGTGGCAGTTCCACACGATTCCGCATCCGGGTGAATTTGGCTACGAGACGTGGCCGCCCGACGCCTGGAAATACATCGGCGGCGTCAACACGTGGGGCGAAATCACAGTCGATCCCGTCAGCGGCATCGCCTATTTTCCGCTCGGTTCGCCGACCTATGACTTCTACGGCGCCGATCGCCACGGCGCCAATCTCTTCGGCACATCGCTGCTGGCGCTCGACGCGCGCACGGGAAAGCGGCTGTGGCACTTCCAGATGGTTCACCACGACCTGTGGGACTACGACAACGTGGCGGCGCCGCAGCTGACGACGGTGCAGCGGAACGGCAAGACGATCGATGTCGTGGCGCAGGCCGGCAAGACCGGCTTTCTGTATGTGTTCGATCGCGTGACCGGAGAGCCGTTGTGGCCCATCGAGGAGCGGCGCGTCCCGGCGAGCGACATTCCCGGTGAGGCGGCGTGGCCGACCCAGCCGTTTCCGACCAATCCGCCGCCGTTCGCCCCACAGCGGATGACGGCGAACGACATCAATCCTTATATCCTCACGGCGGAAGAGCGCGAAACGTGGAAGAACCGCATCGCCAACGCGCGCAATGAAGGGCTGTTTACGCCCCCGTCGCTGAAGGACACGGTATCGATTCCCGGCGCTCAGGGTGGCGCCAACTGGGGAACGACGGCGGCCGATCCCGCCAAGGGCCTCGTCTACGTGCTCAGCATCAACGTGCCCTCGATCTACAAGTTGAGCACCGAGGCGCCGGCACCCGGCGGCGGTGGACGCGCCGGCGGTCCGGCCGCAATCGCGCAGGGCCGCACGTTGTACGAGCAGAAATGCGAAAGCTGCCACGCCGCTAACCTGGCGGGGTCGGGAGCGTATCCCTCGTTGGTCGACATCACGCAGCGCATGGGCCCCGAGACTTTGCGCGAAACGATCGTCGGCGGCCGGCCCGGCATGCCGCCGTTCAACGACATGAGCCAGACCGAGCTGGATGCGCTCATCGCGTTTCTCGGAAGCCCGAACGCCACGAGCGGCGGCCGGGGCGGCGGTCCAGGTACGCCGCAGACGCCGACCGGTGGTCCGGTTGTCGCGTCGGGCGGCGCGCCTGGAGGGAAAGTCGTCCCGCCGGGACGCGCAGGCGGAATGGTCGGTCCCCCGTACCCGCCCGGCCTCAAGGTGCCTGAAGTGCGGATGTATACGGGCTACGGGATGAACGGCAACATCGTGAAGCCGCCATATTCAACGCTGACGGCGTACGATCTCAATACCGGCACCATCAAATGGCAGGTGCCGGCAGGCGGAGACGACGGGCGAGCGGTCGCGCAGGGCGCCAAAGACACCGGCTATATCAGTCATCGCACGGGCATCGTCACCACCTCGGCGGGCCTTCTGTTCCAGGCGGGCGGTGATGGCAAGCTGCGCGTTTACGATTCGGAGAATGGCCGAGTGCTCTGGTCAGGCCAGATGCCCGCCGGGTCGCGCGGCATTCCGGCAATGTATGAGGCGAATGGCCGGCAGTTTTTCCTCGTCAACGCGACCTCGACGATCACCGGAGCGCAGGGCACGAACGGCAAGGCTGCGCCGCCGATCACGAGTGCATACGTAGCTTACGCACTTCCTGCGAAAGGACCTTCACGTTGACCCCAGCGAAACCACTTCGGCGCGAACGGCGGGTGCTGCGGGACGAGATTCGCGATCAGTTGATCGAAGAAATCCTCAGCGGACGCCTCGCGCCAGGTGAGCGCATCGTCGAGATGCGCATCGCGCAGCAGTTTGGCGTGAGCCAGGCGCCGGTCCGCGAGGCCCTGCGCGACCTCGACCTTCTCGGATTCGTCGTGAGCTCGCCGTTTCGCGGCGCGATCGTCCGCCAGATCTCGGTTGAGGAGCTGGTGCAGCTGTACCCCATTCGCGCCGTTCTCGAAGGTCTCGCCGCGCGGCACGCGGCAAAGCGGATTGAGCGGCGACGTTGAAAAAGCTCGAAGGCCTCCTCGCGACGATGCGGACTGCTGCGCCAAGGGCGATCACCGCCGGGCGGTCGAAGCGGACTTCGCGTTCCACCTGACGATCGTCGAGGCATCGGGCAACCGGCTGCTCCAGCAGATCTGGGACCGGATGCGTCTTGCGACGACCACATTTCTCACGGTGTCGAAGTCGCATCACTCGCTGCGGGAAATCGTCGAGCGGCATGCGTCGGTGGTGGATGCGCTTCGCACGCAGGATCCCGACGCCGCCGAGCGCGCCTTGCGGATGCACATCGAAGAGCCTGGAACGTGGCTGCGCGCCGCGCTCGAAGAGGAAGCCGCAGCGAACGTGAACGGCGGCAAAGCCGTTCGAAAAAGCCGCGCCGGCCGGCGCCGATAGTCAGGTCCGGCACAGGAGTCCGGCTAAAGCCGGACACTACGTATATTGATTGGGGTGAGATTTATGAATCGATCAGCAGCGTTTCTCGCGGCGCTCGTCCTCGTGACTGCGGCGTTCGTGTCGATCCAGGGCGCGTCGAAAAATTTCTCGCCCGACGTGGTCTTCACTGGCTCGAACATCACCGCCTGGCGGTCTGTCGGGCAGGCGGCCTGGCGCGCGCAGAACGGCGAAATCGTCGGCACGCCAAGCGCCGCGTCAGGCGGCTGGCTGCTGGCCGATCGTTCGTATCAGGACGTTGCCGTGTTCGCGTCGTTTCGATGCGCGGCGGGCTGTCAGACTGGAATGTTGCTCCGTGCCGAGCGGACTGCCGACGGCGGATTGAAAGGCGTGTTCGTTTCGCTGAACGAAGGCGATCTTGCGCCGTATCGCGTGACGATCGACGCGGCCGGAGCGATCACGTCGAAGGAACGGTTGAGAGCGCCGGGAGGCGGGCAGTTACGCGTCGCGTTGCCTCGCCGACCGATCCGGCGCACCCAACGCACCTAACGCACCTAGCAGGGCGGGAGGTCCACCGGCACTGCCTCCATTTCCGGGCGGGATCGAGTCACCGATTCCGCGGCCGAGGACCGGGCTGATCGCAGGCGACTGGAATGCCGTCGAGCTCGTGCTCGACGCCAACATCCTCCGGACGTTTCTCAACGATGCCGGCGGCGTCGGCGACTCGGTGGCCGAGCCCGAATTCGGTTCGTTCGGCCCGTTTGCTCTGTACGTCGGTGGAACCGGCGAAGTCCGGTTCAAGGACGTGTCTTACAAAGATCTGCAGCCGAGGGTCGCGCGTCCCGAACAGGTATCCACCCGCTTCCGCATGCAGACGCTGAACGAGTTCTACTACTCGTGGGGTCCCGGCGATTGCCGACTTCAACCGGGATGGCACACCCGACATCGTCGCGGGTCCTTATTACTATCTTGGGCCCGAATACACCGCCGCGCGCGAGATCTACATCGGCGGCACGATCGATCCGGGTACGCAGTACTTCAACGGGCTGCAATACGCGTACGACTTCACGGGCGACGGCTGGCCCGACGTGCTGAACTCGGTGTTCCAGCGCCCGGCGGTGCTTTACGTGAATCCGAAAGGGGAGTCGCGGCGCTGGGATACCTATACCGTCACCGACCGCATGTCGTGCGAGTTCATGCTGCTCAAAGACATAGACGGCGACGGCAAGCTGGAGTTTCTCTTCAAGGACAGCGAAAACAGGTTCGTCTACGCGAAGCCTGATCCGGCCAATCCGACCGGGATGTGGACCAAGCACTACATCAGCGAGCCCGGGCCCTGGGCGAACCACGGCAGCGGCGTCGGCGACATCAACGGCGACGGCAAGGCGGATTTCCTGAACGCGTTCGGCTGGTGGGAGCAACCGGCCGACGTTGCCCTCGGCCGCGGAGAGCGCGAAGGGCACATGGAAGTACCATCCTGCGGCGTTCGGAAAATGGTCGCGATCGAGTCCGGGCGGCGCCGAGATAGCGGTATACGACGTCAACGGCGATGGCCTCAACGACGTCGTCACGTCGCTGCAGGCGCATGGCTGGGGTCTGTCGTGGTTCGAGCAGAAGAAAGCCGCCGACAACTCGCGTTCGTTCGTCGAGCATCCGATCATGACCGACTTCTCGACGAAAAACGCCGGCGGCGTGACGTTTTCGCAGCTGCACGGCGCGACCTATGCCGACGTCGACGGCGACGGGCTGCAGGATTTCATCACCGGCAAACGGTTCTGGTCGCATCTCGATACGTTCATCGATCCCGATCCGCATGGGGCGCCCGTGTTGTACGTCTATCGCACCGTGCGCAACGCCAAGGCGCCAGGAGGCGCCGAGTTCGTTCCCGAGCTCATCCATAACCGCTCGGGCGTCGGATCGCATCTCGCCGTCGTCGATCTCGACAAAGACGGCAGCGCCGAAATCATCACGTCCACGAAGAGAGGCACGTTCATCTTCTGGAACAACTGGAAAGACACGAAACGAACCTCGCGGTGAGAGATATGCGACTACTTCACGTCATCGCCGTCGGGGTGGCGGCAGCGGCGGTCGTCGCCGCGCAAGCGCCGAAGCCCGAGCGCGACTGGGGATCACACGGGCACGACGCCGGAGCGCAGCGATATTCGCCTCTGAAGCAGATCAACACCGGCAACGTATCGAACCTGAAGGTGGCGTGGACCTACGACACGCCGGCGGCGGTCCCGCCGTCACCGGCCAGGGGCGCCGCTCCCGAAAACGAAGATGCTCCCGCTCCTCTAGGGCCGGCGCGCGGCGAGTCGAATCCCGCGGCGCCATCGCGCCCGGCGCCGCGGCAGTCGGCGTCTACACCGCTTGTCATCGATGGCGTGATGTACCTGGCGACGATGTACAACCGCGTTGTCGCGCTGGATGCCGACACAGGCAAAGAGATCTGGGTCAAGGACATCGGCAATACGCCTTCGACGCGCGGGCTCGCGTATTGGGCCGGAGGAAGCGGCATTCCTCCGCAGATCGTGTTTGGAACCGGTGACGGGTCGTCGTTGCTGATCTCGCTGAACGCCAAGACCGGCGAATTTGCTCCCGGATTCGGCAAGGGCGGGAAAGTGGACCTGCGGCAAGGCGTCGGGGAAAAGTTTCCACGGCTCCGGGTTGCGCTGTCGTCGCCGCCGGCGATTTACAGAAACATCGCGATTACCGGCAATCACTCGCAGGAGGCGCCGAGTCTCGGACCGTCGGGCGACGTGCGCGCCTGGGATTTGCGCACCGGCAAGCTCCTGTGGACGTTTCACACGATTCCCCAGCCTGGAGAGCCGAATCACGACGCGTGGAAAAACGAGCAGTGGGTCGATCGCGCGGGGGCAAACGCCTGGGGATTCATCACTGTCGACGAAGAGCGCGGCATCGCGTACATCCCGCTGGGCACACCCGCCACCGATTTCTACGGCGGCGATCGGCTGGGGTCGAACCTCTACGGATCCTCGCTCGTGGCGCTGGACGCGGCCACCGGAAAGCTCAAGTGGTTCTTTCAGACCACTCATCACGACAACTGGGATTACGACCTGACGGCGCCGCCGACGTTGATCGACGTAAAGCGCGAACGGCCGCACCATCCCGGCCGTGGCGGTGTATACGAAACAAGGGTTGCTGTTCGTCTTCGATCGCGTAACCGGCAAGCCCGTCTTCGGCGTCGAGGAGCGGCCGGTGGTGTCGAACAACCCGCTGCCTGGCGACGAATATTCGCCGACGCAGCCGTTTCCGCTCAAACCTCCGCCGCTCGCGCGAATGAGCTTCTCGCCCGAAGACATCGCCAAGGTGACCCCCGAGCACGAGGCGTACTGCAAGGGTCTGCTCGAGCTGGAAGGCGGCGCGCTGACCGGCGGGCCGTACCTGCAGTACGGGCCGAAGCTGGCGGTGATTTTTCCGGGATGGACCGGCGGCGGCAACTGGAACGGTTCGGCGTTCAATCCCGATCTCGGATATCTGTTCACCCCGACGCAGGATGTCGGCATGCTGAACAAGATGGTCAAGAGCACCCGCGCAGAGAACATGTACGTTCGCAGCGGACCTGACAACGCTCCGCCGATGATGGGGACGAACTTCTGGGACGGACGGAAGAGCTGGCCGTGCCAGCAGCCGCCATGGGGCGAGCTCATTGCCGTCAACATCAACACCGGTGACGTCGCCTGGCGAGTGCCGCTGGGATCGTACGAAGAGCTCGACGCGCTGGGTGTGCCGCCGACGGGGACACTCAATCGCGGCGGCCCGATCGCCACCGCGGGCGGGCTGGTGTTCATCGCCGCGTCGCAGGACGCGCGGTTCCGCGCCTTCGACGCGCGCTCCGGAAAAGTTCTGTGGGTCGCCGATCTGACCGAAAATGGCCGCGCCGTGCCGATCACGTATCAGGGCAAGCGCGGTAAACAATACGTCGCTATCATGGCCGGCGGCGGCCGGCCGGTCGCCCGCAAGGTGGACGAGAGTCTCATCGGCGGACGCCTTCATGTGTATTCGCGACTGACTGAGTGACAAGTAGAGACAAAGCCCTGACCGATCGCTCCGCGCCGAAGGGGCGGCGCCCGGCGGTCCGGCCGCCGGCCGCGACGCACGACTATCTTCTGCGCGACGGAATCCTCAAGCTGCTCGCGATAAAAGACTCCGACATCCGGCTGCTGACGCTGGAGCAGTGCCGCGACGCGGTAGACAAGAGCCTGCACGCGGGCGGCGCGTTTTCGGCGACGATTCCGCTCGTCGCGCTGTACTACGGCGGGTTCATCGACATCGACGTCGCAAACCCGACCCGCGCCGGGCAGGATTGTTCGTGTTGAGCAAGGGGCATGCGGTAGCGGCGCTCGCGTCGATTTACGCCGAGCTCGGCTACTTCAATCGTTCGGTGCTCCGCAATTCGCGGTCGTACGCCAGCATCCTCAACGGCCATCCCGGCCCCGTCCTTCCCGGCATCCACATCGCGACCGGTCCATGGGGCAGGGTCTCGGCGTCGCACAGGGGTTCGCTCTTGCCGGGCGCATCTCGCCGCGTTTCGACACTATGCGTTGTGCGGCGACGGCGAGTTGCAGGAAGGCCCCATCTGGGAAGCGGTGATGTTCGCCGGTCAGAAGCATCTCGACAATCTGTGCGTGATGGTGGACCGGAACAACGGTCAGCTCGATATGGCGAACCGGATGATCTTCCCGATGCCCGATCTCGAGCCGGTGTTCAGATCGTTCAACTGGGAAGTCGCGAACGTCGATGCGACGCAGTACAACGGTATCTATGCCGCGCTCGAACGTTTCCGCTTCGGGCCGCGTAACGGAAAGCCGACCGCCATCATCTGCCACGGCACGAAAGGGCATGGCGCGCTGTCGGATTTTCTGAACAAACACAAAGTCACCGTGCCCGATCGACTGCTTGCGCAGGAAATGTCGCTGCAGGCCGCTCAGCGCGTTCACCGGGTGGATGAGTTCGCCGCGTTTCACGAGCGGCTCAGCGGCTTCCCCGACGGCGGACTGCTGCAGGAGACGCTCCTCGATCTCGCTTCGGAGATGCATCTCGACGTCGAACGGTCGTCCGCCGGTTCGCATTCGCTTTCCCAGGTCATCGGTCCCGTCGTCACCTCGCGGGTTCCGCCTCGGGACAAACGCATTCGCTACGACGCGGCGCTGCTGCCGAAGCTCGATCCCGCGAAACAGTACGCGGCCAGCGACGTCGTGACGCAGGCGATGAAAGTCTTCGCCCGCGATCCCCGCATCGTGTCGATCGACGCGGATCTGGCGACCACGAGCGGTCTCGAAGCCGGCGTGGCCGAGGTCGATCAGCGGCGGGCGTTGAACGTTGGCGTCGCGGAAGCCAACATGATGGTCATCGGCGAGGCATTCGCCGCGCTCGGCCACAACACCTGGATCAGCACGTTCTGTCCGTTCTACGACTGGAAGGTGCTGCGGCGAATCGCCGTCGGCCACCAGGAACGCATCGAGGCCATGGAAGCGGAAGACGGATGGCTGAGCGAGGGGCACGGCCTCGATCTCACCATGCTCGCGACCGCGGCGAACTTCGAGACGAGAACCAACGGCGCGACCCACATGGGGAACGACGACAACACGACGTTCGACGCCGTGGCCCATCTGAAGATCGTGGACGTCTCCTGTCCGCAGCAGATGCTCGCGGTGATGAAGTGGATCATGGAGGGGAATCGCGGCCTTGTGTACGTAAGGGTGATGCGGACGCCCTCGGCGGTCCTCTATCCGGCGGAATACGAGTTCGAGTTCGGAAAGGCGTCTTTCGTGCGCGGGTCGCTCGCCGATGACGCCTTCATCGTCAGCAGCGGCCGGGGCGTGCACGAAGCGCTCGCCGCAGCGCTCGAATGTGCCGCGGGCGGCCTGAAGGTCGCAGTCGTCGACATGCCGTCGATCGACGAGAAACTGCTCATGGACTTGTGCGCCTCCGGCAAGGTCGTGTGCCTCGCCGAGCAGAACAACGGATATATCCTTCAGAACCTGCTGAAGGTGCACTATCGTCAGCGGCGCGATCGTCAGGTCGGCAGGCCTGGGCCGATCATCGCCATAAACACGCTGGATCGCGACGGCCGCGCCCGGTTCATCCACTCGGGCACATACGAAGAGCTGATCGAGGCGTTCGGCTTGACCTCCGCCCATATCGCCGCCGAAGCTGTGATCCGGCGCGACTGAATGGACGAGCTGACGATGGACGATCAATGACAGTCCCATCCATTCACGAAGACGACGCCGAGGAGCTCGGGCTCCCCGGCCGTCAGCTGCGCTGGCTCGTGTCGAAGGACGCGGTCAACGCGAACAATTGCTCCGCGTGCGTGATCCGCGTCGCGCCAGGCGAGAAGGTGACCCCGGCGCATTCGCACCCGAACGGCGAGGAAGTGATTTACATCATCACGGGATCGGGCCGCGTGCTGGTCGGCAGCGACGTGTCGCCGGTGCGCGCCGGGATGGCGATCCTGTTTCCTCAGGGTGTGGTGCACATGCTCCACAACACCGGCTCTGAAGAGATGAAGGTCGTCTGTTTCTTCTCGCCGGCGACCGGCCTCGAGAACTATCGCATGCACGAAGGCGTGGACTTTCCCGAGACTAGGACTAGGGATCAGGGTCCGGCTTTGGCCGGACCCATAGTTCGGCGCTTTAGCCGGACCGAAAGGAGCTCCCAAGATGAGAGCCTACTTGTACGCGCTGACCATGTTCCTGGGCGTCGTGCTCACCGTGCACCTCGCGATGAACGGCAAGGTGGGTGCGGTGCTGGGCAACCCTCGCGTGGGAAACGCGCTGTTCTGGTGTATCGGCGCGGTCACCGCGATCGCCATCGGGCTCAGCGGCTGGCAGGCGGGCGCGCTCAGCGGGCTCAGACAGGTGAATCCGTTGCTCCTCACCGCAGGCGCCATGGGCGCGACGCTGGTGTTCGGCATCGCCTGGATCATTCCCCAGATTGGCGCGGCGAACATGACGCTGATGCTCCTGGCCGGACAGATCCTCAGCGCGATGACGCTGTCTCATTTCGGCCTGCTCGGATCTCCCGTTCAACCACTGTCGTTGATGAACATCATCGGCGCCATCGTGATGCTCGGCGGGATTTTCCTGGCGACAAAGGCATGAAGAGGCTTGCACTGTCGATCGTGACGGTTGCCGTCCTCTCGCAACCGTTCGGATTCGCGCAGGCGCCGCAAGGCGGCGCGTATACACTCGCGCCCGTCGCTTACGGCATGCAGTTGAAGACGCCGGACGGCCGCGTGGTGTTCGAGTACATGACGAAGAAGCCGCCGATGTCGGAAGTGCCGCTGACGTCGCCGAGCGTGGCGTGTTTCCACCCGGTGCTGACGCCGTCGGGTGAACGCGTGACGGCGCTGGCGCCGGACGATCATCCGCACCACCGAGGCATCTATCTGGCGTGGCACGACAGCGAGTTCCGGACGCCGATCGATCCTGGAAAGATGGGCCCGTACGCGCCGGCGTTCGGGTGGGGGATCGCCAGGGCCGATTTCTGGGGCTGGGGCGAGTACGCGCCGCGCGAGAACCGGATCATTCAAAACACCAGCATCAAACTGGCCAACGCGACAGCCCAGCAGGCGCGCATCGAGCTGCAGAACGACTGGGTGGTCGGCAAGCGTAAGCTGCTGCAGGAAAACACTGTCACGACGGTCTCGGAGCGCGACGGCGCCTACGTGATCGATTTCACGTTTACGCTCGCGCCTGTCGTGGACTACGTCCTGAACAAGCAGTCGTTCTCGGGCTTCAATCTTCAGGCGCGCAAGGACGGCGAATCGTATTACACGAACTCGTCGGGCACCGTGAACCTGCCCAACGTGCACTATTCGGTTCCCGAGCTGAACTGGCCGCCTTCGCCGTGGTATGGCTACGTCGTCAAGCTGGCCAGCGGCAAAGTGGTTGGCTCGGCCGTGATCGATCATCCGTCGAACCCGCCGAGCTCGTGGCACATCGCGCGGAATCTCTGGATGTTGAATCCGGTAATCGCCGCGTTCGGCCCGGTCACGATACGCCCTTCCGCGCCGCTCACCCTGCGCTACCGCGTGGTCGTTCATGATGGACCTACACCGACGGCGGTCGTCGACAGGCTGGCGCAGGAGTTTCGCCACTAACGCAAACAAACATCCAACCAAAAAAAAAACTATATGGCCGAAGACTACTCGAGCTTCAAACTCAACGACAAAATCGCGATCGTCACCGGCGCATCGCAGGGCATCGGCAAGGCGATCGCGCTCGGTCTCGCGACGGCGGGCGCGCACGTCGTGCTCGCGAAACATCCCGAGGGGCGCAAGGATGAAATCACCGCGGTGCAGGCCGAAATTCAGGCCCTCGGACGAAAGGCCCCGATCATCACCGTGGACGTAGCCAACGTCGAGCAGGTCCGCTCGATGGTCGCCGAGACCAAGGAGATGTTCGGGCGCATCGACATCCTGGTGAACAACGCGGGCTGGACCGGTACCGGTCCCGCGCTCGACGTCACCGAAGCGGAATACGACAAGACCATGAACGCGTCGGTCAAGAGCGTGTTCTTCGCGTGTCAGGCCGCCGCGCAGGTGATGATTCCGCAGGGCCGCGGGAAGATCATCAACATGGGTTCCAACTTCGGCGAGGTCGCGTTCAACGGCCGGGCGGTTTATGCCGGCGCCAAGGCGATGGTGCACCACCTCTCGCGCGCGTTGTCGCTCGAGTGGGCGAAATCGGGCGTGCACGTCAACGTCGTCGCTCCCTGCATCACCGAAACCGACTCGAGGAAGATCATTCTCGAGCGGCCGGGATACAAGGAATGGGCGACCGGCACGCAGATTCCCGCGGGCCGGTGGAATCAGCCGGAAGACCTGGTCGGGGCGGTGCTGTTTCTATCGAGCCACCTGTCGGACATGGTCGTCGGTCATGTGCTGATGGTGGATGGGGGATGGACTATTCACTAGGGATTGGGGACTAGGGATTGGGATTAGGGTAGGCCGAAGACGAAGAGCGAATTGCTGGCGCTGACCGCCACGTATGCCGGCCCGCAACAGAGTAGGTCATCGGACCATTCTGGATCGGGCCGCCCAGCTGGATCTTCCAGAGAAGCGAGCCATCCCGTGCGTCGAGCGCGAAGAAGTAGCCCTCCCGTCCGCCTGTGAAGAGCACGTCCGAAGCCGTCGTCAGGATGCCTGCGTCGGTCAGATCGGTCATCTTGTATTCCCACTTCCACTTGCCCGTCTGGGGATCGAACGCGCGAACGGTGCCGTAGTTTTCTTCCTCTTTCCGCAGGTTGGGTCTCTGGATGGCGCGCATCCCGGCGGCAATGCCACGGCCCGGGTAATTCGTGGTGAGCCGTCCCTGCGTATACGACGCTCCCTCGGTATACGGCTGATCGGTGCGGGCAAAGATGTGGTGCGAGTTTTCCCAGACGTTTACGTAGAACAGCCCCGTTCGCGGACTGTAGGACGGATTGAACCAGTTGGTCGCGCCCTGATTGCCCGGATAAATGAGCGTTCCTTCGTACGATGGGGCGGCGTTCGGCGTAAAGATGGGCCGTCCCTTCGCGTCGAACCCGGCGTTCCAGTTCTGCTTGGCGATAGCGGTAGCCTGCAGGAATTCGCCGGTGCGGCGATCCAGCACGTAGAAAAATCCGTTGCGATTGGCCCACAGCATGGCCTTTTTCGGCTGTCCCCGCCATGAGATGTCGGCGAGCACGGGAACCTGAACGGCATCCCAGTCGAATTCATCATGGGGCATGAACTGGTAGTGCCATTTCAGCTTGCCGGTATCCGCGTCCAGAGCAACCACCGAATTGCTATACAGGTTGTCGCCCGGCCGGAGCTTGGCGTTGTAATCGGGTCCCGGATTTCCTACACCCCAGAACGTGAGATTGGTCTCCGGATCGTACGCCCGGTGACCCAGATTGAAGCCCCGCCGTTTTTCCATCCGTCACCCCAGGTTTCGTGCCCGGGCTCACCGGGTAGCGGCACGGTGTTGAAGCGCCATGCTTCCTTCCCCGTCTTTCCCTCATAGGCGACGATGAACCCGCGAATGCCGAATTCGCCGCCCGCGGTGCCGACGATCACTTTGTCTTTGATCACCAGCGGCGCCAGGGTCATGGAATAGCCGGCTGAGCCCTTGGCCACGATGCGGTTCCAGCGAGGACGCCCGTCCTGGCATCGATGGCGATGAGGTGCGCGTCGACGGTTGCGAGAAACAGCGTGTCGCCGAGAATCGCCAGACCGCGGGTGATGCGTCCGCAGCAGAACCTCGCATCGCTCGATGGGGTATAGGGAAAGATCCAGAATATCTTCCCGGTCGTCGCATCCAGCGCGAGCACGTCGTTGCCCTGCGTCGTGTACATGATTCCATCGACGACGAGTGGCGTGGCCTGGTAGTAGTCGAGCCAACGCGCCTGAAAGACCCATTTCAGTTCGAGGTCCTTCGCGTTTGCCGGCGTGACCTGCGTCAGAAGGGCTGTGGCGCTGACTCAGGTACGTTCCCGAATAGGTGAGCCAGTTCTGGGGTTCCTTCTCCGCGTTCAGTATGCGATCTGATGAGACCTGGGCCAGCAGGAGCTGGCTCAACAGGAAGATCGCACCGACGCGATTGGCGTCCGGCGGCTCATTGTGCGACGACTCCTTTCAGCGAGGCCAGATACGCGACGACATCGGCCAGCTCTTCGCCGGACAACGTCGATCGATACGATGGCATCGGCGAGGCGGCGACGAAGCCGTGCTCGCGCAAGTCTGATTTCATGAAACTCCGCAGCTGGTCTTTCGCGTCCCGCATCAGGACCTGAAAGGTGTCGTGGTTGAGCAGCCGGCCGGAGATGCTCGCGCCGTCGCGCGTGACGACGCGATACGAGCGATTTTCCGGGAGGATTCGGCATCAGGATCGACGAGCGAGGTCTGAATCTGCTCGAGCGTTCGATTCGCGCCGATGTCGGTGAGGTCCGGCCCGAGGCGCGAACCGGTGTCCTGGATGCGATGGCACGTCAGGCACTTGCCTTTGCCCGCGGCGATCGCCGCGCCGGCGGCCGCATCGCCCCGCTGCGTCTCTGGAACCGTCTGGCCCCACGCCGCGGTTGCGAGAAACATGATCGACACACGAGCGCTCGCGGCATGTGGAGTCCCTGATTTATATCCCGTGATCGATTATCGATTGTCGGAATGGTGACAGTGGCGCGATGACGTGTCAAGGTGCGGAGAACGCACGGTGCGCGCCAGCGTCCGCGGGCCTGTTAAGCTGTTGCGAACCTCGTGAGAGTCACGGCAAAACAGCTGATCGCGGTATCGCTGACGGCGGTGGCGTTGGTCGCGGCGCTCTGGTACGCGCTGCGTTGGACGCCGTCTGTGTCTCCGGCGCGCCCGCCGGTGTCACAGACGACGGCTGCGGCGGTTGGCAGCGGCTATGCCGACGCCGCGAGCTGCGCGGTGTGTCATGCGGAGATCGCGCGCATGTACGCGTTGACCGGCATGGCGCGCTCGTTTTCCAGGGTTGACCCTGCGAAGGCGATTGCCGATTTCAAGTCCCGCAACCGCGTGCACCATGCGGCGTCTGCGCGCCACTACACGATGCTCGAGCGCGGGGGCGCGCTTTTTCAGCGCCGTCATGAAATCGGCTTCGACGGCAGGGAAGCCAACGTCGTCGAGCTGGAAGCCGGATATGTCGTCGGCTCCGGCAATCACGCTCAGACATTCTTCACCGCAAGACCGACGGCCGCCTGCTCGAGCTGCCGTCAGCTGGTATGCCGAGCGCGATGGTTTCTGGGCGATGAGCCCGGGGTACGACCGTCCCGCGCATCAGGATTTCCGCCGCCTCATCAATACCGACTGCATGGCGTGTCACAACGGATATCCGCGCGGGTCCGTGGAGGACGCCGGCAACGGGCCGCGGTTCACCGCTTCCCTTCCTCAAGGGATCGACTGCCAGCGGTGCCATGGGCCGGGACAGGCGCACATCGAGGCGATCAAGGCGGGCAATATCGACGCGGGCCGCCTTGCAATCGCAAATACCGCGAGCTTCGACCGCGATCGGCAGCTCGAGACATGCATGCAGTGTCATCTCGAGCCGACGAGCAGTCCGCTGCCGTTCCAGATCCGGCGCAACGAACAGGCGCCGTTTTCCTATCGCCTGGCAAGGCGCTCGGCGATTACTTCCTGTATTTCGATCACGCGCCCGGAACGGGGCGCGACGACAAGTTCGAGATCGCGAGCGGCGCATATCGCTTGCGCAAGTCGGCGTGATTTCCAGCAAAGCGAGATGACGTGCGTCACCTGTCACGATCCGCACGACATTCCTCGCGGCGAGAAGGCCGTGGAACAATACGCGGCGGTGTGCGCCGGCTGCCACGAGGGCGAGCATCGGGCGGCACGCCGCGCGTGGCGGGCGCCGGCCGCGTGCGACGTGCGTCGATTGCCACATGCCCAGGCGGCGATCGGAAGATGCCGTGCACACGGTGATGACGGATCACTACATCCAGCGCCGGCGGCCGGCGCGGGATTTGCTGGCGCCGCGAAAAGAATCGGACAACTTCGAGCAGGGCGCGTATCGCGGCGAAGTTGTCAGCTACTATCCAGCGGCCGGCGCCGACGGCCGACAACGAGCTGTATCTGGCGGTAGCGCAGGTGCAGCAGGGCTCCAATCTCACCGCCGGCATCGCGCGTCTGGAGCAGGCGATCGGCAGGCACAAGCCTGCGCGCGCCGAGTTTTATTACGAGCTCGCGCGCGCGCACGAGGAAATCATCGAACCACGACGCCGGCATCCGTTGGTCCGAAGAAGCCCTCCGCGGGACGCCGACTTCGCGCCGGCGCTGAAGGAGACTCGCCGCCGCCGCAACGCTGTCGGGCAGGCTCTCGGAGGCGGCGCGGGCGCTGGAGCGGGTGGCCGCTCTCGGCCGCGCGACGCCGACGCGCTTGCGGACCTGGGCAACGTGTACCTGCAGCTGCAGCGGGTGGGCGACGCGACAAAGCACGCTGCAGAAGGCGCTTGGCCTCGATCCCGATCTGCCCCGTGCGCACAACACCATGGGGCTGGCGATGTTGAATGCCGGCAACGCGGGATGGCGCGGAGCGCATTTCCGTGAGTCGATCCGGCATCAACCCGATCTGGCGGAGGCCCACAACAACCTGGGCAACCTGCTCGCCTCGCGAAAGATGTATGCCGAGGCCGGCCATCATTTCGAGAAGGCGCTAGGAGGCAACCCCGACGACGCCGCGGTTCGGCACAGCTACGGGCTCGTCCTCGCCTTGATGCGCTCGTATGACAAGGCGATTGCCGAGTTGCGGACGGCGGTCAGGCTGGCGCCGCAATGGGCGCCGCACACACCGACCTCGCGGACGTCCTTGCCGCCACGCGGGCGCCGGGCCGAGGCGGCCCGTGAATACGAACTCGCCATCCGCTATAGCTCGGATCCCGAGGAGCGCCAGGCGGCGGGTAGAGGCGCTTCGGCCTTGTCCCGTCCCGGCCGCTAGGTCGAAGCTCTCCAAAAAATTGGTTTGGCGGCGTGTTTTTAGACCATTGACAACAGCGCCGAAGATACTCGATTATCGATAATCTTTTACAGCGTTATCCGGGGCGTGCGCTTGGCGCTCGCCAATCAGGAGGGTGCATGTTGAACCGTAATACGGTCCGTACTCTGGCTGCCCTGCTTTTCGTTGTCTGCTAGTTGCCGCCCAGCGATGAGCCAGAGCTTCTACGGTTCCCTAATCAGCGTGGTGAAGGACGACCAGGGTGGCGTCATTCCGGGCGCAACGGTCGTGCTGACCAACACCGCGACCAGCGAACGCCGCGAGGGTGTGAGCGGGAGCGACGGCGAATATCGTTTCGTCAATCTTGTTCCGGGCACCTACCGGCTCGAGGTCGAGCTGGCCGGATTTCAGCGCTACGTGCGCGAGGGCATCGAAGTCAACGTGCAGTCGTCACCCCGTATCGACGTGACGCCTGCAGTTGGGCAGCCTGACCGAGACAGTTCTCGTCAGCGGCGAGGCGCCGGTGTTGCAGACCGAAAACGCGTCGATCGGCATTGTCATGGAGAGTCGCCGCATACGGCAGTTGTCGCTGAACGGCGGCAACGTGCTTAACCTGATTACGCTGGCGCCTTCCGTCGTGCCGCAAGGAGGCAGCGAAGGGAGCCTGACGGGCAAGAACGTGTTCGCGGCTGGCAATTACCAGATCGGCGGCGGCACGGCGAACCAGAGCGCGTCCTACTTCGACGGCGTGACGGTGCAGGATTCGGCCTACGGCAACATCGTCGTGCTGACGCCGAGTCCGGAGGCGGTCGCCGAGTTCCGCGTCCAGACCAACAACAGCAGCGCCGAGTTCGGCCGCTTCGTTGGCGGCGTCGTCAACATCGCCTCGCGCTCGGGCACCAACACCTACCACGGCAGCATCTTCGAACAACACCGCAACAAGGCGCTCAACTCGAACACGTTCTTCGGCGAGCGCGCCGGCCTCGACAAGCCGCCGTTTGTGCAGAACAACTTCGGCGGCTCCATGGGGGGGCCGATTTTCCAGAACAAGCTGTTCTTCTTCGGCAGTTACGAAGGCTACCGCAACCGCGAAGGTGTGCTGTTCCGCCGCACGGTGCCGACGGCCGCGATGAAGAACGGTGACTTCTCGGACTATCGCGGCACGTGGTACGGCGGTCGTGCCGATTTACGATCCGTGGACGCAGTGCGGCATCACCAATCCCGGCACGGGGGTCTTCAACGGCGTTTGCGGCGCGCCCGGCGTGCCCAATCGCCAGCAGTTTCCCGGCAACAACATCCCGGCGAATCGCATCAGCCCGATTGCGAAAGAATTCCTGGACTTTCCGATCTATGCGGAGCCGACCGTGGCGGGCCAGTGGAAAACGCAGAACTTCGAACGCAATGCCTCGGTCGGCGGCGACAACAACCAGGTCAACGTTCGTGCCGACTACAACATGAGCCAGAACAACCGCATCATCGGGCGGTACACGCGATTCGACTCGACCAACCTTCCGGTGGACACGTACGGCAACGGCCAGACCAACGGCGATCCGTACTCGCCCGAGCACTTCATCACGACGCAGGTGATGGTTGGCCGACACGTACACCTTGAACTCGTCCACGGTGCTGGACGTGCGGTTCGGGATGATGCGGTGGGACTACGATCGCACCCCGGGCAACCTGGGGACGGACCCCTGTCGACGTTCGGTCTTCCCATGGTGCCTTACGGCCAGATTCCCGAACGCAGCGACGGAGTCCCGCCAACCATTCCGAGCATCAATGCCGGCTCGAACCAGGTCATCGGCACAGGTCTCATCTACGCGGACGACTATACGTATTCGCTCACGCCGACGCTCACCAAAATCATGGGCGCTCACACATTGAAGGTGGGCGCGAACATCCTGAACGGCGAGGTCAACTACTTTCAGAACAACAACGTGGGCGGCACGTTTACATTCGCCAACAATCCCACGGCGCTGGATGGAACGAATCCGGGCGCAACGGGCGATCCGTTCGCGTCGTTTCTGATCGGTCAGCCCACAGGCGGGACTTACCAGTCATCGAACTTCAACTATGGTCGCTCCAAGTACCAGGCGTACTTCGTCGAGGATTCCTGGCAGATGAACTCCCGGGTGACGCTGAACCTCGGATTGCGCATGGAAAAGCCCGGCGCCTACTTCGAGACCGAGGACCGTCTCGTCGACCTTCAACCCCGACGCGGTCAATCCGCTTCTGGCGGGGCGGACGAACCCCGAAACCGGACAGCCGTACCTGGGTGCGTTTGAGCTGGTGGCGAGCGACGCGCAGCCGGAGCGCACGCTGAGGAAAAATCCCTTCCAGTTTGCGCCGCGTGTCGGCGTGGCGTATCGCATCACGGACAATACGGTCGTGCGCGCCGGTGGCGGGACGTTCTACGTGCCCTCGACAGCACGATTTCCAGGATGGCGCCGACGGGCAACCCCGTGAACCAGCGAACAAATAACATCGCGACCAGCGTCGACAACAACCGCACGTTCTTCACCGACCTGAGCAATCCGTTCCCGACCGGCGTGGACAACTATCCGGGCCGCGACCCCAGTTTCCAGCAGGTCCTGCTCGGAGGCACCGGCAACCAGTTCTACCGCGATGAGGAGGGATACCCCGGACGTTCGCAGCAGTTCAACGTGGCCCTGCAGCATCAGTTCCCCAAAGACCTGTCGGTCGAGGTCGCCTACATAGGCCTGCGCGGCAGCCATCTCCCCGCCACCCTCAACATGAATCAGCTGGGGCTGGATCACGTCAATCGCGCAGCGAACGACACGACGGTGTGCAGCTTGACGAACAACGTCGATCATCCCGCAGGGGCAGCCCGGGTACACCTCGACACAGCGCGACACGTGTTACGGCGCTTATCTGCGGCAGACCGTGCCGAATCCGTTCCTGGGGATGATCCGCGAAGGGCCTGTCCACGGAAAGCGTTCAGCGCAATCTCCTGTTGAATGCGATTCCCGCACTACACATCGGCGAACCGGCCGGGATATTTCGGCGAAAGCAGCTACAACGCGTTGCAGTTGCGGGCCGACAAGCGCTTTGGCGCCGGCAGCGTGATCAGCGCGAACTACACATTCTCCAGGAATTACGGCAATGTGGAGACGGTGACCGGCTGGCTGGAGATCGGGGGCTGGAAACGCAGCCGCCGGCTACCAGACCAACGATCTGGAGAACGAGTTCGCCCTGAGCAGCTTCGATGTCCCGCACAGGTTCGTCTTCAACTACGTGCTGGACCTGCCGTTCGGAGAAGGCAAGCGGTTCGGGGGCGGGACGTCCGGGCTCACCGGGCGGCTCATCAGCGGGTGGACGCTGAGCGGCTTCACCACATTGCAGGCAGGATATCCTCTCGCATTTACGGCAACCCCTAATTTGATCGGCTCGGGTTACGGATTGCGCCCGAACGTCGATCCGAACTGCGACAAGCAAGTCTCCGGCTCCGCAGTCGATCGCCTGAATCGCTGGTTCAACACGAGCTGCTTCAGCGTGCCGAACTGCGGCTTTCGTCGCCGCCAATGCATCCACGGATGCATCGGTGCGGTGGGACCTTGGCAACGCGGAGCGGACCGACCCCGACCTGCGCGCGCACGGTATCAACAACTGGAACATGGCCATCTCGAAGACGACGCGCGTCGGCGACAAAGTGAATCTGATGTTCCGCATCGAAGCCTTCAACATGTTCAACCGCGTGCAGTTCGGCCCGCCGAACACGCAGGCGTCGACGGCGGCCGATAGTATCTTCGGCCAGGTCACCTCACAGGCCAACCAGCCACGGTTGATGCAGCTGGGAGTTTCGTTTAACGTTACCAACAGAATTAGGAGTCGGGAGCATTCATTTGCCACCGGCTAGACACTCCGAGCTACCACCTGTATCGTACCGGCTACGCGATCCTCCAGGATCATCGCGCTGCCTTTCTCCGCAATCATGTAGACCGGCGCGTTCGTATTGCCCGAGGTGATCCTCGGCATGATCGACGCGTCGATGACGCGAAGGCCGGCGACGCCATGGACGCGCAGCCGATCGTCGACGACGGCCATCGGGTCGCTGCCCATCTTGCACGTGCCCACCGGATGGAAGATGGTCGTGCCGAGCTCGCCGGCGGCGCGCGCCAGTTCCTCATCGGTGTCCGCCGCCAGTCCCGGCCGGAACTCCTCCGGCTCGAATCGCTCGAGCGCCTTCGCGGCCATGATCCGGCGCGTGTATCTCATCGCATCGACAGCGACGCGCGCGATCTTCGGGCGCGTGAAGGTAGTTCAGCTTGATTTCGGGATGCGCCGCGGGATCGGGCGAGACGAGGCGAACCCAACCGCGCGAGAGCGGCCGTAGATTGCAGACGCTCGGCGTGATGGCGGGAAACTTGTGGAGCGGATCGCCGAACTTGTCGAGCGACAGCGGCTGCACGTGCCATTCGATGTTGGCAGTGGGCTGCGCCGGATCGCTTTTCGCGAAGGCGCCGAGCTGAGACGGCGGCATCGTCAGCGGACCTGTCTTGAACAGCGCGTACTCGGCGGCCATGGCGGCCTTCCCGAAGATGCTGTTGAAGCGCTCGTTCAGCGTGACGGTGTTGCGCACCTTGTACTGCATGCGGATCTGCAGGTGATCGTGCAGGTTTTCGCCGACGCCGCCGAGGTCGTGCACCGGTGCAATGCCACGAGCGGAGAGGATGGCGGCGGGACCGATCCCTGAAAGCTGAAGCAGTTGGGGCGAGCCGATGCTGCCCGCCGCAAGAATCGTTTCCCGTCGCGCCTCCGCGAAACACGCGCCATCTTTCTGATGGCTGAATTCGACTCCCAGCGCCCGCGTGGCGCCGTGGCCCGCATCGATGCGCAGCCGCTCGACGAGCGCGTGCGTGATGACGGTGAGGTTCGGCCTGGACAAGGCCGGACGCAGAAACGCTTTGGTTGCGCTCCAGCGCACGCCGCGGCGCTGGTTCATCTGGAAGTACGCGCTGCCGGCGTTGTTGCCGCGGTTGAACTCGCGAATCTTCGGAATGCCGCATTCTTCGGCGGCGTCCCGCCACGCTTCGAGGATCTCCCAGCGCACCCGGCCCTCTTCGACGCGGAGCTCGCCCCCTGCGCCGTGCACTTCGTCGGCGCCGTGCTGGTAATCCTCGATCTTGGTGAAAAGGGGCAGCACCGCGTCCCACGACCATCCTCGGTTGCCGAGGGAGGCCCAGTAGTCGTAGTCCTCTTTCTGACCGCGCATGTAGATCATCGCGTTGATCGACGAGCAGCCGCCGAGCACGCGGCCGCGGGCGTAGTGGATCGTCCGCCCCGCAAGGTGCTCATCCGGCTGGGTTTTGTAGCACCAGTCGGTGCGCGGGTTGGCGATGGTGTAGAGATAGCCGACCGGGATGTCGATCCAGAACCAGTCGTCCTGACCGCCGGCTTCGACGAGCAGCACGCGGACGCTGGGGTCGGCCGACAGCCGGTTGGCGAGCACGCAGCCGGCGCTGCCGGCCCCGACGATCACATAATCCCAGGTGCCGATAGAGTTGCGCATGTGAGTTAGTCTTAGGCGGGAGCGATGTTACCGCATGAGCTCGCCGCGAACCGCCAAGACCGACACGTACCTCGTTAAGTCGCTGGTCAGGGCGTCGGAAATCCTGATGGTGTTCCAGGATACCGGCGAGTCGCTGCGGCTGCGCGACGTCATGCATCGCACCGGCTTCGGAAAGGGCGTCTGCTTCCGCCTGCTCTACACGCTGAGGCATTGCGGCCTGATCGAAAAAGTCGAGAACAACAAGTACCGGCTGACGGGGCAGATCGGCCGCCGGAAAAAATACCGCATCGGCTACGGCGCGCAGGGGCAGGACAGTTCCTTCGCGCGCGAAGTGCAGACCGGGCTCGTGCGCGCCGCCGAACGCGAACGGATCGAGCTGATCGTCGTCGACAACAAATACCAGCCGAAAGTCGCGGTGAAAAACGCGGAGCTGCTGATCCGCGACGGCGTCGACCTCGTCATCGAGTTCCAGACCGACGAAGCGGTGGCGCCTGCCATCGCGTCGAAGTACCACGAAGCCAACATTCCGCTCATCGCCATCGACATCCCACATCCGGGCGCGACGTATTTCGGCGCCAACAACTATGAGGCGGGCCTGCTCGCGGGACGTCATCTCGCGCGATGGGCGCGGCGCCAGTGGGGCGGGACGGTGGACGAAATCCTCTTGCTCGAGCTCGCGCGCGCCGGGCTGCTGCCGGCGGCCCGCGTGCGCGGCGTGCTCGCGGGCATTCGCGAAGTGGCGCCCGAAGCCGCGGGCTGGCACGTGGTGTCGATCGACGGCGACGGCCAGTTCAAGACCGCGCTCGAACGCGTGCGCCGGCATCTCCGCGAGTCAAAAGCCCAGCGCATTCTGGTTGGCGCGGCGAACGATCCGAGCGGACTCGGCGCGGCGCGGGCGTTTCTGGAAGCGGGGCGCGGCGACCAGTGCGCCATCGTCGGGCAGAACGCCGAGCCCGATGCGCGCGCCGAACTGCGTCAGCCGAGGACGCCGTTTATCGCGTCGGTCGGATATTTTCCGGAGAAGTACGGAGCGGGTCTGATACGGCTGGCGCTCGAAATTCTCGGCCATCGGCCGGTGCCCCCGGCTGTGTTCGTCAAGCACCAGGTGGTGACGCGCGACAACGTGGATCACTTCTATCCGAATGACGCGCTCATGGGGGTGGACACGTACGCCGGCTTTTAGCGCCGGACGATATGTTTACCCATGCGGAACGTGGGCGCTCCGGCACCTGCACAGGTCCCCCGGGAAGCCGCGCCGCATTTTGCGGCATCTGGCCCTTGCATCGGGCGTTATCCACCCCCGGGCGTTTGTTTCGGCCAGCGAAACGGCGCGCCAGATCCAACGGCAGATATCCGCGCACGGTATAAGATCCATTTCCGAGGATCACGAACCTGGTGCGGACACCCTCCAACGACCTGGCTCAGGCAGCCCGGCTGCCCAACAAATGGGATCCCGAGCGATCCCGCGGGCTCTCCGAGGCGCAGCTGCTGCTGTACCGATCGAACCTGCTTGGGTCCGATCTTCGCATCACCAACTACGGCGGCGGCAACACGTCCGCGAAAATACTCATGGACGATCCGTTGACGCGTCAGACCGTGGACGTCCTGTGGGTGAAGGGCTCCGGCGGCGATATTGCGAGCATGAAGCTCGACGGGTTCGCCACGCTGTATCTCGACAAACTCGAAGCGCTGAAAGCGCTCTACAGCGGCCTCGAATCCGAAGACGCGATGGTCGGCTACCTCTCGCATTGCACGTTCGATCTAAACCCGCGCGCGACGAGCATCGACACCACGCTCCACGCGTTCATTTCACATCGCCATATCGACCACATGCACGCCGACGCCATCATCGCCATTGCCGCGGCGCGCAACGGCGAGCGGCTGACGCGGACGATTTTCGGTGATGCGCTGGCGTGGGTGCCGTGGCAGCGCCCCGGCTTCGATCTGGGCCTGAAGGTGGGCGCGGCGGCGTCGGATCCGGCGCGCGCCGGATTGGTGCTGGGCAGCCACGGGCTGATCACCTGGGGCGAGACGTCGCAGGCTTGTTACGATGCGACGCTTCGGGTGATTCAACAGGCGGCCGACTGGCTCGATGCGAACAGCAAGGCCGAGCCGTTCGGATCGGTGGCGGTTCCGCCGCTGCCGCCCGCCGAACGCCGCGCGGTCGTCCAGCAGATTGCGCCCGTGCTGCGCGGCGTGCTGAGTCCGCTTGCCAGCAAGGTGATGCATGTGTGACGATTCCGATGCCGTGCTGGCGTTCGTCGGCAGCGCCCGCTGCGAGGAGCTCGCGGCGCGCGGGACCACCTGTCCGGATCACTTTCTGCGCACGAAAATCCGGCCGCTGTTCGTGCCGTTCGATCCGCAGAAGGAATCGCCCGCGGATCTGATCGCGCGGCTGGGTCCGCTCGTGGAGCAATATCGCGACTCGTACGGTGAGTACTACGAGCGATGCAAGCGAAGCGATTCGCCGCCGATGCGCGATCCGTATCCAGTGCTGGTGCTCATTCCAGGCATCGGGCTGCTCGCCTTCCAGAAAGACAAAGCCACGGCGCGCGTTGCCGCCGAATATTTCGTCAACACGATTAACGTCATGCGGTGGGCCGAGGGGGTCGACACTTACGAGCCGCTGCTGGAGCAGGAAGCGTTCAACATCGAATATTGGCCGCTCGAGGAAGCGAAGCTCAAGCGGATGCCGCCGCCGCGGAGGCTCGAAGGGCAGATCGCGCTGGTGACCGGCGGAGCCGGGGGCATCGGAAGCGCGATCGCGCGCCGGCTGATGAGTGACGGCGCCAATGTGGTGCTGGCGGATCTCGATCAGGCCGCGCTCGAAGGCGCGGTGAAGATGCTGCAGGAGGCGCACGGCCCCGATCGGGTGCGCGGTGTGGTCGGAGACGTGACCAGCGAGGCCTCGGTTCGCGCGATGTTCGAGGCGGCGGCGCGCGAGTTCGGCGGCCTCGACATCCTCGTGTCCAACGCCGGCATCGCCTCAGCCTCGCCGATCGACGAGACCTCTCTCGCGACGTGGCAGCGGAACATCGACATCCTCGCCACTGGATATTTCCTCGTCGCGCGGGACGGCTTCGCGCTGATGAAACGGCAGAAGCGCGGCGGATCGATCGTGTTCATCGGCAGCAAGAACGGCCTGGCGGCGTCTCCGGGCGCGGCGGCGTATTGCACCGCCAAGGCGGCGGAGATTCACCTGGCCCGCTGCCTGGCTCTTGAAGGCGCCGAACACGGCATTCGCGTGAACGTGGTCAATCCGGATGCGGTGATTCGAGGGTCGCGGATCTGGAGTGGAACGTGGCGCACGGAGCGGGCGGCCAGCAATAAAATAAATGCCGACGAGGTCGAGGACTATTACCGCCAGCGGAGCCTGCTGAAGCGAAGCGTGCTGCCTGAAGACGTCGCCGAAGCGGTGGCATTTTTCGCCTCGGACGCCTCGTCCAAGTCGACCGGGAACATCATCAACGTGGACGCCGGCAACGCGACGGCGTTCACGCGCTGACGGAACGTTATGGGGCTCGAGCTGACATCCGACCGCATCGGCTCGGACAATCGCACGCGCCTGCGCGCTCTGCAGGAGGACTACGAATACCTCGGGCAGCAGCTCGCGCGCCGCGGCATCGACATCGGCTTCCTCACCGAGCGCGCGGCGTCGTTTCGTGTGGCCGTGCCCTCGTGGGGCGTGGGCACCGGAGGAACGCGGTTCGCGCGATTTCCCGCGCCAGGCGAGCCGCGCAACATCTACGAAAAGATCGAAGACTGCGAAGCGGTGTTCCAGCTCGTGCGCTCGACGCCGGGTATTTCGCTGCACATTCCGTGGGACCGTCCCGACCGCGCTGGTGAGCTGCGCGCCTTTGCCGAATCGCGGGGCCTGTTCATCGACTCGATGAACTCGAACACGTTTCAGGATCACCCGGACCAGCCGCTGTCGTACAAATTCGGCAGTCTCTCGCATACCGATGCCGCCGTCCGCCGTCAGGCCATCGAGCACAACATCGAGTGCCTCGAGCTGGGCGCCAAGCTGGGCGCCCGTTCGCACACGGTATGGATCGGCGATGGCGGCAATTACCCCGGGCAGGTCCACTTCCGCAAGGCGCTCGAGCGATACCTCGACAGCCTGCGAGCCATCTATTGCGCGCTGCCCGCCGGATGGCGCCTGTTCATCGAGCACAAGCCCTACGAGCCCGCGTTCTACTCGACCGTGCTCAGCGACTGGGGCACGAGCTATTACTGTTCGCGCGAGCTCGGCGAGCACGCATATTCGCTCGTCGACCTCGGGCACCACGTCACCAACACGAATATCGAGCAGATCGTCGCGAGGCTGATTCAGCTCGGCAAGCTTGGCGGGTTCCATTTCAACGACAGCAAGTACGGAGACGACGACCTCGATGCGGGTTCGATCAAGCCGTTCGAGCTGTTCCTGGTGTTCAACGAGCTCGTCGACGCCGAGCTCGAGCGCGTGTCCGGCTTCGACCCGGCGTACATGCTCGATCAATCTCACAACGTCACCGACCCGATCGAATCGCTCATGACGAGTGCCGCCGAGCTCGTGCGCGCGTATGTCCAGGCGCACCTCGTCGATCGCGAAGCGCTCGCCGCGTATCAGTCCGGCAACGATGCGCTGATGGCGCTTCAGACGCTGAAGCAGGCATTCACCACCGACGTCGGTCCCATTCTCGCCATGGCGAGATACCGGACGGGGGGCGCGATTGACCCGGTGGCGACGTATCGCGCCAGCGGCTACCGCCAGCGCGCGGCGCAGGCACGCCCCGCGGTCTCGCGGAGCGGCGCCGGCATTGTCTGAGCGGAGCGCCTCCTTTCATCTCGCCATCGATCTGGGCGCCGGCGGCGGCCGCGCCATCGTCGGCGGCATCGCCCAGCCCGGACTGCAGACACGCGAAGTCCATCGCTTTTCGTATCCGCCGCGGCAAGCGTCCGGCCGCCTTCGCTGGGACTTTGCATCGGTCCTCGAGGGCATTCGGACGAGCATCCGCCTGGCGGTTCCCGCCGCCGAAGCCGCTGGCGGGCGGCTCACTTCACTCGGCGTCGATTCGTGGGGCGTGGACTACGGCCTGCTCGATGAGTCCGGTCATCTGCTCGAAGACCCGATCTGCTACCGCGACGAGCGTACGGCAACAATGATGAGCGAGGTGTTTGCCCGGATGGGGCGGGAAGAGATTTTCCGCAGGACGGGCATTCAGTTCATGCCCATCAACACGCTGTACCAGCTGGCCGCCCACGTGCGCGAAGGGCTTCCGCGCGCGCGCCGCGCGGCTGCTGCTCATCCCGGACCTGTGTCATCACGCGTTGTGCGGGTCGATGGTGACCGAGCGCACCAATGCGTCCACGACGCAACTGCTCGGCGTCGCTGACGGCCAATGGGACGCGGAGATGTTCGAGCAGCTGGACTGCCCTTGTCAATCATGCCCGGCATCGTCGAGGCGGGGACCTGCCTCGGAACGGCGGACGGAATTCGAGTGATTGCGCCGGCGACACACGACACGGCGAGCGCGGTCGCTGGGCACACCGCTGAAGCCGGGCTGGGCGTTCATTTCGTCTGGAACATGGTCGCTGGTTGGCGCAGAGCTGGAGAAGCCGATTGTCAGCGCCGCGGCGGAGCGCGAGAACTTCACCAATGAGATGGGCGCCTGCGGCACAGTGCGGTTTCTCAAAAACGTGACAGGCTTCTGGATTCTCGAGGGGTGCCTGCGCGAATGGGAGGCCGGGGGAGTGCCTGTTGATCGTGGCGCGCTCTTCGATGCGGTCGCCAGGGTGAACCGCACTGTGGGTCTGATCGCCCCGGATGATCCACGGTTCTTCAATCCCGCGAGCATGACCGGCGCACTGCGAGGCTTCCTGGCGGACGCCGGCGTGCGAGGCGCCAGACGACCCTGTGCTGCTGACCAAGGTGATTCTCGACTCGCTCGCGGCGCGATATGTGGCGGTGATTCGCACCATGGAAACGCTGACCGGACGAAGCGTGCCGGGCATCCACATCGTGGGAGGCGGCTCGAAGAACGCATATCTGAATCAGGCGACCGCCAACGCGGCCGGGCTGCCGGTTGTCGCGGGCCCGAGCGAGGCGACGGCGGCAGGCAATATCATGGTGCAGGCGATCGCGGCCGGCGAAGTGCGAGTCCCTCTCGGCCGCGCGCGAGCTGCTGGGCCGGACAGTCGAACTGAAGACGTACTCCGCAGCCTCGACGATGGACGATCGACGATGGACGATGGACGATCGGAATGATTCGTAAAGCGTTCCGCATGTCGGTCAACGCGGATCAGCACGACGAATACGCGCGCCGGCACAATCCGATCTGGCGCGAGCTCGAAGAGACGCTGGTCGCGCACGGCGTCAGCGCTTACTCCATTTTTCTGGATCCTGCGACAGGTGATCTATTCGCCTACGTCGAGGTAGAGAGCGAAGAGCGCTGGGCGGCGATTGCGTCAACCGACGTATGCCAGCGATGGTGGCGGCATATGGAAGGCATCATGCCGGCCAATCCGGACAGCAGTCCAGTCGCGCGGGATCTCCGCGAAGTATTCCGCCTGCAAAAATAGGGGTCGGGTGCGACCCGACCCCGATATTTATTTGTTCCTCAATACGAAACGGGAAACCACGTGACGCCACTTCACGCGCGACCTGTTCTTCGCGAATTCCTGTCGAAGCAGCGCAGGATATGTGCCTTAGCGGCACAATCAGCGGTTTCGCATGACGAAACGTTCGGCTCGCTCGCGTTAATCGTGACTGTCCGCCGCACATCTGATGGTACTCAGTAGCATCCGCACAAATTACTTCCGCTGACGCGTCCGTCAACCAGCACAAGGAGGACTCATGGGCCGGCTGCTGCGAGGGTTTGGCTTGGCGCTCCTGACGTGGGGTCTTACATTCGGGGCAAGCTCCGGTCTTGCCCAGGAGTCGCGGGGATCGATTGCCGGGCTCGTCGTGGATTCGTCCGGCGGAGCGCTGCCAGGCGTGACCGTGACGATCAGAAACAACGGCACCAACGCCTCGGTCGTGCAGACCACCAACAGTGAGGGCCAGTACACCGCCGTCCTGCTTCAGCCGGGCAGCCTACACGGTGACGGTTGAGCTGTCTGGATTTCAGAAGCGGGAGTACCCGAACGTTCAGGTGCACGTCGGCGAGCGCGTCCAGCTCGATGCCACGCTGGGGCCCGCGTCGGTGTCGGAGACAGTGCTCGTCGTGGGAGAAAGCCCGCAGCTCGAGACAGGGAGCGCGACGATTGGCCAGGTGATCGACAGCAAACTGATCAGCGAGATTCCGCTCGGCGACGGCACCGCGTATGGGTTGACACGGCTGATTCCCGGCGCGTCGTTCGAGCGTTCGTACGCCCTGCAGCGTCCGATGGACAACGACAACCTGCGAGGCATGACCATCACGGGCACCATCAACAGCGAGTTCACGATCGACGGATCGAGCAACGTCGTGTCGCAGGCGCGCGCCGGGATTCAGCCGCCGGCCGACGCCATCGAAGAGTTCAAGGTCGAAACAGCGGCCTACGACGCGCAGATCGGCCATACCGGCGCGGGGGCGGTGAACCTGGCGCTCAAGAGCGGCACGAATCAGCTGCACGGGTCGGGATCGTTCTACAACCGGGACGATTCTCGATCGGCGAACCTGTACGCCTCGAACCGCAACGGCTCGGGAAAGACCCCGCGCAACTACAACCGGTACAGCGCCGGCGTCGGCGGGCCGATCTTCAGGAACAAGACCTTCTTCATGTTTTCGTACGAGAAGCTGCAGGACGACACGATCGAGTCGTTCGGCAGCTCGGTGCCGACGTCGCGGATGCGGAACGGCGACTTCTCTGAGCTCCTGCCGCTCGGCGTGCAGATCTACGACCCCAACACCGCACGGCTGGTCAACGGCGTCGTCACGCGCGACCCGTTTCCCGGCAACATGATTCCGCAGGACCGGATCAATCCGATCGCGCGCAGCGTGCTCGGCTATTTTCCCGAACCGAACCAGGCGCCGGCCGCCGACCTCTCGCAGAACTTCTTCGCGGAGCAGCCCTGGACGTATGCCTACAACTTCCAGATGGTCCGCATCGATCACGAATGGAACTCGAGCCACCGGACCTACGGGCGCTTCATCCGGAATTTCCGGCGTGAAGAGCGCTTCAATTTCGCCGGAGAGACCCAGGGCGTGGAGATCACGAGGGGCGCGACCGATCGGTTCAACTTCAATTACGCTGTCGGCCACACCGCTATGTTGTCTCCCACCCTCGTGTTCGACATGAAGGGCAGCTGGCTGCGCTTCAATGACGATCTCTTCCCGCTGTACGAGGTCGATCTCGCAAGCCTCGGGTATTCACCATCGACCCTGGCGCTCTTCGGCGATTACGCGCAGCTGCCGCGATTCAGCATCGAGTCGTCTGCTCCGACCGCGGCCGGGCGTGTCGCCACGCTCGGAGCGCAGCAGAGCGGCTTCAACAGCGGCCGCACCCAGCCGTTCTACAACGTGCAGATCGCGCCGACGTTCACCAAAACCACCGGCGCGCATACCATCAAGTTCGGCTACGACTGGCGCCAGCTGCGGCAGAACGAGACCAACCTCGGATGGAAGGGGGGCGCGTACTCGTTCGACGGCGCGTATACGCGCGCGACCAGCGCCTCCACCAGCCAATACGGACAAGGCATCGCCTCGTTCCTGCTCGGCATACCGTCTTCCCTGACCTCGACGCCGTCGATCATCGAGGTCCGCAGCGATTACGACGCGCGCGTCAACAGCCACGGCGCGTTCGTGCACGACGACTGGCGCGTGTCCGATCGCCTCACGCTGGGCCTCGGCATTCGTTACGATCTCGAGCAGGGGCTCAACGAGGTCGACAACCGCAACATCGGCGGATTCGATCTCACGACGACCAATCCGATCGAGGCGCAGGCGCGCGCGAACTTTGCGGCCAACCCGCCGGCGGGGGTGCCGATTACGGCGAGCGCGTTCAGGGTTGCGGGAGGCTACACGTACCTGTCGGGCGATCAGCCCTCGGCGTGGAAGGCGGACCGCAACAATTTCCAGCCGCGCGCGGGCTTCACCTACAAGCTCACGGACTCCTCGGTGTTGCGCGGCGGCATCGGGCTCTTCATCGCGCCGTTCCAGGTGCAGGGTGTGCCGGGTATCCAGACGGCCGTCAATCAAATCGGCTATTCGCGCAATACGCCCGTTCCGGTCACCAGCGACAACGGGCTGACGTTCCAGGCCAATCTGTCGAACCCGGTGCCGAGCGGGCAATTGCTCGCGCCGGTAGGGTCGAGCCAGGGGCTCACCACCAATCTGGGCAATGCGCCAGGCAACGTCACCCTTCAGGAGCGGACGAATCCCGAATACTGGCGATATTCATTCGGCATCGAGCGTCAGTTCCCGGGAGACTTTCTCATCGAGGTGTCCTACCTCGGGCAGAAGGGAAGCCATCTCCCCATTCTCGAGTCGCTGAACTTCGTGCCGCAGCAGTTCCGGACGCAAAGCCCTACCCGCGACGTTGCTGCGGAAACCTTCCTCAGTCAGGTGGTCGCGAATCCGTTTGTCGGCTTGATGCCGGACTCGCCGGCGAATAACGGGGCGCAAATCAGCCGGCGCCGGCTGCTGCTTCAACATCCGCAGTTCGACGGGAGCGGCATCTGCACCGGCAACGGCACGTTCTGCGCCGAAACCGACAACGGATCCAACACCTATCACGGGATGATCTTCCGCGCCGACAAGCGCTTCAGTCACGGGTTCATGGTGATGAGCTCGTACACGTGGTCGCGCATGCGCGAGCGCGTCACCCCGCTGAACCCGTGGGAGGAACCGGAAGAGCGTGTGGCTGCGGTCGATCGTCCGCATCGCATCACGTTTGCGTCGGTGGTCGAGCTGCCGGTGGGCCAGGACCGCAAGTGGGGCAGCGACTGGAATGGGGTGGTCGATGCGATTCTCGGCGGCTGGCAGCTTGCGGCGAAATACGAGTGGCAGACCGGCCAGCCTCTGGTGTTCAACAACAACACCTATTACGATCCGGCCTGCGGCGATCCGAAATCGCTGAAAGCCGAATGGGGCGAGAGCGCCGCTGGATTCCGCGGCATTGACGTGCCGGTCGATGGATCTCACGTGCTTCTACACGCTGCAGAACCAGCCGTTCCGCAATGCGTCCGGTCAGCCGGTGACCTTTGGGGCGCCCGAAATTCAGCTCGGCCAGTCGAACATCCGCACATTTCCGACGACGCTGCCTGATGTGCGGTTCATGAACCACCACCTGCTCGATTTTGGATTGACGAAAAACTTCCGCGTCGGCGACAGGGTGAGAGTGCAGGTGCGCATCGAAGCGCTCAACGCCACCAACTACACGTTGTTCGGCGTCGGCAACGTGACGCTGGCGTCGAACAACGCGACGTTCATGCGCCTCAACAATATCGACTCGAGCACCGTGATGAAGCCGCGCGACGTGCAGATTGGCGCGAGGGTGACGTTTTAGTTGGTAGGGCGCAGCGTCAGTTGCGCCCTACTTTGTCCTTTCTTTTTTCGTTTTTCCTTTTTCCTTATTCCTTTTTACTTTCTCCATTGCTCCCTTCAGCGACCGTCCACGCATGTCGGCCCACAAATCGCCGACGCGCGCGACCCGCTCGGGCATGTTCCGCAGATTGAAGGAAGCTGGGAGCACGCCGCCGTGCTCGACCTCATCCCATGTGCACGGCGCGGACACGGGGGCGCCCGGCTTCGCGCGTACTGTGTACGCCGCGGCAAACGTCGCGCTATAGCCGTTTCGCCCTGTATCGACGTAGATGCGTCCGCGTCTGTCGGCTTTGCTGAATTCCTGTGTCAGGCGGTCCGGCGCAAGGCTCACGAAGAGGCTCCCGACTCCATTGGCGAATCGCGCCACGTCTTCCATCGACGTCTTGCCGTCGGTCGGAACGACGATGTGAAAACCTTTCGAGCCCGACGTCTTGATCCATGACGGCAGGCCGAGCTCGGCAAGCAAATCACGCAGGCCGAGCGCCGCGGCGCGTACTTCCGACGGATCGTCCTTTGAGGGGTCGAGGTCGAATACGCAGATATCCGGACGATACAGATCCGGCACGCGAGAGGTCCACACGTGCAGCGTGATCGTGTTCTGATTGGCGACCCATAACAACGAGCGGAGGTCCCTTACGATCGGATGGTGAACCACGCCGTCGTTTTTCGGAACCTCTGCCCGCTCCAGCCACTCCGGAAAGCCCTTCGATACGTCCTTCTGCCAGAAGCCTTTCTTGTTGATGCCTGCCGGATACCGTTCCATCGTGACCGGACGGCCGCGAAGGTGCGGCAGCATCACCGGCGCGATCGATTCGTAATACGCCGCCAAGTCGCCTTTGGTGATCCCGCCGTCGGGAAAGAGCAGTTTCTCAGGATGGGTGATCACTGTTCGCGGATGACCTCGCGCGGATTCTTGTCGAATCGCACGCCCAGCAACCGGGGATGGCGCAGCTTGCCATGCACCGTCCATTCGATGAACGCCACCTGCACGACTATTTCGGGCCGCACCCAGTGCGCGCGCAGCCTGGGAAGGCCTTTGGCTTTCGTGAAAGGAGATTGCGCCTGTTCGAGGGCGTCGAGCCGCTGCCGGAGGTCGAGCAGAAGTTTTGTGTCGAACCCCGTTCCGAGTTTCCCCGCGAACACGAAGTCGTCGCCCTCGTAATATCCCACCAGCAGCGCTCCGAGACCGACGCGCGCGCCCTGTGGATCGGTAAAGCCCCCGACGACCAGCTCCTGCGACGCCTCGCACTTCATCTTCAGCCAATGCTTCGAGCGGCGATGTTCGTAGGGCGAGCCGCGGCGTTTCGCGATGACACCTTCCCACCCTTCGCGGCGGGCGCGTTCCCACGGTTTGTCTTCGTCCAGCAGCGCCACTCTTTGCAACGGCGAGGTGAACGGCAGCTCGTGCAACAGCGCCCGACGCTCTTCGAGCGGCAGGGCAGTGACCCCGCGTCCGTTCAGCCAGAGGATGTCGAACACGTGATAACCACTTTTGCCGTCCCAGGCGACTTCGCCGTCGAGAATGACATCCTCGACCGGCAGGCGCGCGACAGCGGCGGCGACTTGCGGAAGATGCTGGGGCAGACGATTGCGGGAGAACAGCCGTACATCGTCCTGATTCTTGTACGCGAGCAGTCTGATGCCGTCGAACTTTCGCTCGAAGAGCCACTCGTCTCCACCGAAGCGATCCTGGGTCAACGTCGCGGCCATCGGCTCGAGCCAGTCGGGTAGGGTCGCCGGCACCGGCTTACCGCCTAGGGCCTATCGCCTATCGACTTCACAAAAATGTTGACGCCCTTCGCGGTATTCGGGGAGTTCTGCGATCGCAGCGTGTTGCTGCCGCCGGACTGGTAACCATGCTCGACGACCAGGCTCACTTCAACCGTCATTTCCGCGCCAGCCGCATCGAGCGTGCGCGCCTCTTCCACGGTTATCGCCTGGTTGTTGATCGACGTAACGAACGTCGTAATGAGCCTCGCGCCATCCCAGCGAAACGCGCCGACAGGCTCTCCGGCGCTCACCGCTTTCGCGGCGGCAGGCAAATACCTGATCGTCTGGGCGGTTCCGTTGCGGGTGGTTTCAATGCGCAATTCCTCGGGCATCTGGCGGATCGCCACGACGACCGGACCTATCGGAGTACCTTGTGCGGCAGCTTCGCTGCGCGACAAATCCATCGTCCATGTTCCGGAGAAGTCAGGACGGGTTTGCGCAGCGACCTCGAACGAGCCGAGACCGACAACGACGCAGAGGGCCGATGCCATGAACTTCATAGGTCACTCCTTACATCCATCGATACTGCCACAAATCGCCACACTAGGAGACACCCGTAATCTCCTGTATTGTTTTTGTCCTCAGGAGACGCGTCATGAAACGAAGAGTCCTCGCCTTCCTCATCCCGGCGCTCGGGATCAGCATGCCTGCAATAGCGCAGCCGCCTGCGCAGAATCCTCCGGCTGTCGACCTGAACGCGTATTACCAGATTGGACCGGACTCACTCGCCCACGATGGCGTGCCGAAGGGAGAAGTGCGCGGGCCGTTCGTGCTTCCGAGCCAGGCGTATCCGGGCACGCAGCACACGTACTGGGTATACGTGCCGGCGCAGTACGACCGCTCCGTTCCGGCCAGTCTGATGATTTTTCAGGACGGTCAGGCGTTCAAGGACATGGACGGCGTCCTGAGGACTCCCAACGTCCTCGACAATCTGATCTACCGCCGCGAAATTCCGGTGATGATCGCCGTGTTCATCAATCCCGGCCGCACGCCCGAGCAGCCGGAACCCACGCCGCGGAACTGGGGTGACCGCGATACGAACCGGCCAACCGAATACAACTCGCTCGACGACAAGTACGCCCGGGTCATCGTCGATGAGCTGATGCCGGTCTTATACAAGGAATACAACATCTCCAAAGATCCCGAACGTCATGGCATCGGCGGCGCCAGCTCGGGCGCCATCGCCGCCTTCACCGTGGCCTGGCAGCGTCCCAACGACTTCCGCAAGGTTCTCAGCATCGTCGGCAGCTTCGTGAATCTCGGCGATCGCGGCGGAGATACCTATGCCGACATCGTGCGGACGAGCGAAAAGAAGCCGATCCGCGTTTTTCTGCAGGACGGAAGGAACGACAATCGCGGGACCGGACGCGGCGGCGCCTACGACCCGCGGCGCGACTGGTTCCTGCAGAATGTCCGGCTGATGAAGGCGCTCACCGAAAAGGGCTACGACGTGAACTACACGTGGGGCATGAACACACACGGACAAAGGATGGGCGGTCCGATTCTCCCGGAAATGATGCGCTGGCTCTGGCGCGATCACCCGGTCTCGACCGACCCGAACGACACGGTGGAGAGATCTTTTAACGGGAAAGCCGGCGGTCAGTAAACGGTAGGGCGCAACTGATGGCATGCGCCACCAAAGTTGCGCCCTGCTGGAGCATCTACGGAAGCGATAACGCGACGAGCTCTGCCGGGAAATTCGCCGCGCCTACGGCAACGACGATGAACTGCTTGCCGTTGACCATATAGGTCATCGGATTGCCGCACGTGTTCGCCGGGAGCTGCAGCTCGTGCACGACCGCGCCGGTCGCCTTGTCGTAGGCGTAGAACATCGGTCCGCCGCCCCCGCCGCCCCTGAACAACCCGCACCCTTGCCCGGCAAACATCAGCGTCTTGGTGACGACGATGCCGCCTTCATCGGCGCGGCCGGTCTTCGGGATGTTCACGCCTTTGAGTGCGGGATGCGTCTTGATCCATTCATAGGTGTCGCCGTTTGCGACCTGCCAGACGATGTCGCCACTGTTCATGTTGTAGGCGGTGATACGCCCATAGGGCGGTTTGATCAGCGGAAGTCCCTGCGGCCCCATGCCCCACGGACCGCGGCTGGATCCCGGTCCCAGAACCACGGGTCCCCCCCGGCCGCGTCCGCCCCCGCCCCCACCGGCCTCCGGATCGACCGGGGCGGCACCGCCTCTTCCGCCGCCGCCGCCGCGCCGCGCGGCGGCTTCAGGCTGCTCCGGATCCATTCCCTGTGGAGTGCCTCGACCGGTGGGACCAGCGCCCGTCGGGGCTGCAGCACCGCCAGGTCCGGCGCCGCGTGCGGGCGCCGCGCCGCGTCCGCCGCCGCCTCCACCGCCGATGAAGCTCATGTCCGAGCGCTCCCCGCCAGGCTGGAGGGTATTGTTCGACATGTTGGTCACCGACGGAACGTAGAGCATGTTCGTTTCGGGATCGAACGCCGCGCCCTGCCACAGCGCCGAACCCTGAGCCGCAGGGATCATCAGCGTCCCGAGTTTCCCGCCCGTTCCCGCAACGATCGGCGGAGTAAACAGCGGTCCGATCTTGTACTGCTTGATCATCTCGCGCGCCTGGGCGTTGAGCTCGGGCGTGAAGTCGATCAGGTCGGCCTCCGAGACCCCCTGGCGATCGTAGGGAGCGGGCTTGGTCGGATGCGGCTGTGTCGGCGAATACCACTCGCCGGGGACGTCGCCCTTTTCGACCGGCCTTTCCTCGATAGGCCATACCGGCGTGCCGTTGACGCGATCGAACACGAACAGATAGCTCCACTTCGTGACCTGCGCGACCGCCCGAATCGGTTTGCCGTTGACGGTGATGTTCAGGAGCGTCGGCGGCGACGCGAGGTCGTAGTCCCAGATGTCGTGGTGCACGAGCTGCTGGTGCCAGACGCGTTTTCCGTGCGCGCCTCGATGCACACGAGGCTGCCAGCGAACAGGTTGTTACCCGGCCGGTGTCCGCCGTAATAATCGCCGGTGGCCGATTCGACCGGGAGATACACGTAGCCAAGCTCATCATCGGCCGAGAAGGGCGACCAGACGGTCGTGTTCCCCGTATACGACCACGAATCGTTGAGCCACGTGTCGTTGCCGAACTCGCCCGGCTGCGGAATGGTGTGGAACGTCCAGAGCCGTTTGCCGCTCCTGATGTCGAAGCCCCGGATGTAGCCCTTGGTGTTTTCCTTCGACCGCGGGGCGGAGCCGCCCACCATGGCCGCGCCGATGACGACGACGTCTTTCACCACGACAGCCGGGGAAGTGGAGCTGATGACCCCGTCGCCTGGCGGCGGCTGATCGAAATCCTGATAGAGGTCGATAACCCCGTTTCTGCCGAACTTCGGATCGGGCAGCCCCGTTTTTGCGTCGAGCGAGACCAGCTGATATCCGCGGGTGATGAGGATGATGCGTTCCTGCTTGCCGTCGGTCCAATATTCGACACCCCGCGACACGCTGCGCGGAGCTCTGTCGCCGCGCTGCCCTTCGTCGATGCGATAGACCCAGAGCGTTTCGCCGGTCGCGCCGTCGATGGCCACCACGTTCGGACGGAAGCCGGCGGTGGAGTAAAGAACGCCCCCCACCATCAGCGGCGTCCCTTCCATGTTGTTCTGCGCACGCGGCCCGTGATTTTCTGATTTCCACCGCCACGCGACGCGCAGGTTCTTGACGTTGTCGCGGTTGATTTGATCGAGCGGCGAATATTTCGTATTGCCGTGGTCCGCGCCCCAGTGGGGCCACTCGCCATTTTTCGCGCCCGTCTGCCCGGAGACGAACGCGGATACTGCGACGACCAGAGCGCCGACGGCCAACATCAGGGACTTCTTCATCAGGAACTCCTCTACGCGCGTTTACGAAAACGTAAAACGGGGTCTGACCCTATTTGTTATAGCCCGGCCCAGAGCCAGGTGAGCGCATCTGGCAGCGTCTGGAAGACCACGTTGGCATCCGTGTGTCGCGCGCCTTCCGCGTACACATATTTATGTGGATAGCCTTTGGCCTTGAGCACCTGCGACAGCCGCTGGTTGGCGAGCACCCAGTTGCCGTGCGTCGATTCCTCGCGCGTCGCGCCATTGTCGAACTCGCTCACGTGGAACCAGATGCGCAGCGGCTTTTTCTCGGAGTTCGGAATCAGCGTCGAGTGATACTCCCACGCGCCGAACGGATATTTGGGATTCGAACCGCGCGCCTGATCCACGAAGGTCCCCGAATAGCTGAGCACCCGGCGATACCATTCCGGGTGAAACCACGCCATCGTCAGCGCGCACGCGGCGCCGGAGCTTCCGCCCATCGTCGCGCGTCCTTCAGGGTCTTTCGTGAATCGCACCTTGTAGTCGCGCTCGATGCGGGGCAGGACTTCCGTTTCGATGAACTGCGCATAAGTGTCCGAAACGGTGTCGTATTCGAGCCCGCGCTGGCTGCCCGGGCCGTCGCCGCCGCCGTTGTGCACGAGCACCGCAAGCATCACCGGAACTTTTTTCTGATGGATCAGATTGTCGAGGGCGGTGGGCACCGAGTAGTGGTATTTCGGGTTGTAGCCATCCTGGACGACGATGAACGGCGCTTCGGTGCCCGGGACGTATTGAGCCGGTATGTATACCGCGACCGGGCGTTCGTAGGGAACGATCTCGCCCGGCTTGTCCCGCGAAATGCCCTTGTAGATCTTGCTGTCGGCCGACTTCATCGTGAACCGGTGAATGCGTCCCTGCGGAGCGTTCGGGTTCGGCACGAGATCGGTGGAGTTCGAGAACGGCGGACGCAGCGTGACGTCGGCGTCGTCGAGCATGTTGGGCCGCGGCGCGCCCGCCCCACGCCCACCCTGCTGAGCGAGAGCACTAACCCCGACGACACATATAAGGAGCGCAAAAACAACGAAACGTCGTGTCATCCTAATCCCCGATCCCAAATCCCCAATCCCTAGTGCGGAGCGACGGTAATGAGCGTTTCCGCGAACTGGTCGTCGGCTTCGACCCGCAGCAAGTACCTGCCGGCCCCAATATTCTTCAACGGGATGCGGCCAGTGTAACCGAACACCCGCCACTTTGCCGCGCCCCCCTCGCCGTTGGCCAACACGTCGCGCGAGGCGAAGACTTCCCGACCCGACTCGTCAACCAGGCGCGCCGCCACCTGGATGCGCCGGGGCTGCTGCGCCGGAGTGTTGTCGTAAATCTCGGTCAGCCACGCGAGCGTTTCCGACTGGCGGAAATCCCGACGGGTGGTGGCGGGTGCGCCCAGGAGCTTCTCCGTTTCCGGATCGCGCTGCGGCGTCAGCATTTCCACGGCTCCCGGCGCCGCCAGCAGCACGCCGCTCATGGCGACCGGCGTCTTCGCGAAGTCCGGTACGGTCACATCGTAGAAGACCGTCCCTGTCTTACCGGTGTTGGGGTCGCGGGCGCCTATCCTTAATTGATACCGTCCGGGCACGAGAGGCGTGCGGGCGTTGAGCCTGATGCCGGTCGCCTTTACGCGCTGATAGGTGTCGGGTCGTATCGCCAGATTCAGCGCCGATCGCGTGCCGCGCTGCGCCCGCCCGTCGTCGTTCAAACCGAAGTACGAGACCTCGATGGTGTCGGCCATCAATCCATTTGGCTGAGGCGCGAACTCGAGCTCCGCGCCCTGGAGCTCGACGACCAGGGCGACTGACGCTTCTTTTGCCGCGCCTTTGAACGGGACAGCCTGCGCGGCCAGCATCAGTCCTGGCTGCTGAACGGGACTGTTGAGCGCCGACCGCAGCTCGACCGACGTGTCATTCGCTCCGCCCGCGCGGCGGTCGCGATTCCATCTTTCGATCGCTTCCTGCTTCTTTTCCTGCGTGGTCTTTCCGCTTGGTGATGGGTAGCCGCGGCGCGCGGTCACGGTGACGCCGGGCCGCCTGACGCGAACCTCGATGCGATGGAACCGGCCATCGCGCGGATGCGCGGGCGGGGCGTAGCCGAGCAGGTAGTAGCGGCTGTTCGCGGCGACGATTCGCTCGAAGGCTTCGGTGAACGAGTTGGTATCGACCACGGCAAAGCCGCCGGTGCCTTCGGCCAGCAGCCTGAGGCTGTCCTGGGTGAGCCGCATCTCGCCCATCAACGCTTGTGTGCCGGAGAAGGGGGTGCCCACCGGCTTGGTCGGATCGGTGCCCGCGTAATCGGGCGCGCCGGCTCTCATGTTGTCGACGAAGTCGGTGGTCATGCCGATGAGCCCGCGCGGATCGAGCGCGAAGATGTTGACGTTGGCGCGCGCCGCCGCGGTCGCCGCGTCGCGCGTCGCCTGTGCGATTTCGGTTCCGCTCTGCGAGCTGAACACCTCGGCCATCGGATAGTCGATCCCTTCGCTGAACCACAGCAGCGCCTTGCGGCGTCCCCGCACGCTTTCGAGAAACTCGGTGAGGCTGCGAATCGTGTTGAGAACGCCGACAGCGCGCTGGCCGCGCTCGAGGTTGCTCGGGTCGAACGACTGCATGCGGGTGAGCAGATTGGGGACCGCCTGCTGATTGCTGTCGGGGTTCGCCGGCGTGTCGAGGCCCGACAGCGCCAGCGACTGATAGTAGTCATCGATGCGCTGCATCTCCGCCGACTGCAGGCGCTGGCCGACAAAGCTGTCCACCGCCCGCAGAAGCAGCGCAGGGTCGCTGGTGAACTCCTGCGCCGCATCTTTCCGTCCAGTCGTGGTCACCACGGCGACGAGGTCGCGGGGGCCGACGTGCCGCTCGATGAAGTCGCGCGCGTGACGGCGCACGATGCCGGTACGAAGCGGAGCGACGTTGAGATCGTCGAGAACCATGATGTAGACCCGGCCCGAGGCGACGTCGCGATTGGTCCGCACGCTGGACGGGATGGGGCGCCCATTGAACGCGAAGCGCTCCGGGCGCTCGGCCGGCAGCTCGATGTACGAGAAGGTCTGCACCTGCTGCGGCTTCCCGTCTTCGAAGACTTCGAAGTCTTCTGGCGCCAGACCGGTGACGAAGCGGCCCTCGGCATCGGTGACGGTGACATCGACGTCGACGAGATTCACGTCGACTTTGAACGTCGGCTGCTGCGTCAGAACGGCCGCATCGAGAACGACAAGCGCGGCCAGCGTCAACCCGCACACGCGCAGCATCTGCACGATTGGATTCAAAGTTGTTCCTCTTGTTTGACGATCATAACCTGCCGCCCTGTCTCAAGACGTCTCAAGTGCGACAAATTGCGACAACGCATCCGCATTTTTGGTGCGCAGTAAGTTTTTTTGGATCGCCGTTTCACATTGCGAAATTCAGCGCCGCATCGTGCGGCAACGCGTTGACAGTCGCTCATCTTTCGCCGTACGCTCCACGACTCAGTCATTCAGTTGAACGCCGGCACCAGCCGTCGACAGGGGAGGAGATCCATGGGGAGTAAGGCACTCGCGCGCGCGGCCGTAGTGGCCGTGCTGTGCACGGCCGTCGCGGGCCACGTCGTTTCGGCGCAGAACATTTACGGATCGCTCGTCGGCAATGTCACGGACTCGTCCGGTGCGTCCATCCCGGGCGCGACGGTAACTGCTACCCAAACCGAAACCAACCTCACGCGCGAAGTCGTGACCAACGAGGCTGGCGCATATACGATTCCCAATATTCCGTCGGGGACCTATCAGGTCGTGGTCACGGTGCCGGGGTTCCAGAATTTTACCGCGCGCGAGGTCATCGTCACAAACCGGGATGTGCGCGTTGATGCGAGATTGAGCCTGGGCGCGCTCGAAGAGGCGGTCACCGTCACCGCGACAGCGGCGATTCTGCAGACCGAAAATGCGGCGGTGCAGCACATCGCCAACGCGGAGCAGCTGCAGACGCTGCCGACGAGCGGCCGCGCGTTTCAGAGCTTCATGACGCTCATGCCCGGCGTCGCCGACCCGAACTATCAGCAGTCGGGCGGCATCAACAACCCGGGGCGGACCATGTCGCTCACCGTGAACGGCCAGCCGGCGACCAACACCGTCGTCCGGCTCGACGGCATCACCGCCACCAATCAGTTCTTCGAGAGCATTCAGAGCTACGGCCCCGCGCTCGAGGCCATCGAGACGGTCAACGTCGTGACGAGCAGCTTCGATGCCGACCAGGGGATGGCCGGCGCCGCCGCCGTGAACGTGCAGGTGAAGACCGGCACGAACATCTTCAGGGGCTCCGCGTTCGAATACGTCACCGACGCGAGAATGCGCGCGCGGAACTATTTCCTTCCGGCCGGGCAGACGAAGGGCACGTCGAGTGTCAACGTGTTCGGCGGCACGATTGGCGGTCCGATCGTCAAAAACAAACTGTTCTTTTTCTTCAGCGACGAGTCGACGATTCAGCGCACTTTCAACGGCAATGCGCAGGGACAGACCGGGCACCAACGGTCTGATCTCGCTTCCGACCGCAGCGCTGCGACGGGGAGATTTCTCGGGCAGCGGCACGGTCATCTACGATCCGCTCACCGGGAACCAGACGACCGGCGCTGGCCGCGTGCCGTTTGCGTTCGCCAACTGTCCGGGGCTCAGCTCGACGACCGACCCGCGCTTCGCGTCGTGCAACTTCATTCCGCAGAGCCGCATCAACCCGATTGCGGCGAACATGCTCAGCCAGCTCATTCAGCCCACGCTTCCGGGCGATCAAAATAACTACTACGCCTCGACCGGCTACGATTCGGATTTCCACAAGATTGACGCGAAGATTACCTACAACCCGGGGCCGAGGCTGAACCTCAACGGCCGCCTCGGATTCCTGCCGAGCTGGGAGCGCTCGCTGGCCATCCTGCCGGCGATCGACGGCGGACCGATCAATCCGCTGTCGCAGGGACGCGAGTGGGATTCGTTCGTCGATAGCCATTCGATAGGCGCGACGTCGATTCTGTCGGCGAATTTCGTCGTCGACGGGTCGTTCGGCTACACCAAGCACAACGTCAACGTGTTTCCGCCTGTCGACACCTGCTACGGCGACGTGTTCGCCATTCCCAATGCCTGCCAGCCGCCCTATTCGCTCGACACCAACGTGCCGAGCATGAACGTGACGGGCTGGGTGCTGAACGGCACGAGCCCGATTCGCGACTACGTCGATCCGCAGTGGCAGCTCGTCGCCAATGCCGGGTGGACGAAAGGCTCGCACAACGTCAAGTTCGGCGTGGACTACATCATTCTTCATCAGGATCACTACGAAACGCAGGCGCAGTCGTTCACCTTCAATGGCGGCGTGACGACGCTGCCGGGAGGGACGGCGGCGAACGACTACAACCGGTTCGCGTCGTTCCTGCTCGGGCTGCCGTCGGCGCGCACCGCCGAGGCGATGACGCCGCTCATCGGCGGCGACGCCTCCGGCGCCTCGCATGTCGAACAACGCGTTCCGTCCGAACACACTGCGCAACAACAACACCGGGCTGTACGTGCGCGACCAGTGGAACATCACGCCGAAGATCACGGCGTCGGTCGGCCTGCGGTGGGAATATTATTCGCTGCCCCGCCGCGTCGATCACGGCATCGAGGTCTACGACTTCGACTCAACCGGCTGCTGATTTGCGGCGTCGGCCCGAACGACGCCAACTGCGGCATCGAGGTCGAGAAGAACCTGTTCACGCCGCGGCTCGGCATTGCCTATCGGCCGATGGAAGACTTCGTCATCCGCGCCGGCTACTCGCGCAATCCGCAGAGCAACAACCCGGGCCGCCAGCAGATGGTGCCGGCGCAGTCGTTCCCGCAGACGATCGTCATCACCCAAAACGCGCCGAACAACGTGACCGCGGTCGGGAGTCTCAGCGAAGGATCGCCGATCGTGCGCCAGGTGGATCAGACCCCCGGCGTACTCGCGCTGCCGGCCGGCGCCGGCGTGAACACCTACCGTGACGAATACGTGAGGGGCAAGATCTCGTCGTGGAACATCACCGCCCAGAAGGCGCTCGGCACGCGGATGAGCGTTCAGGTCGGGTATGTCGCCAACCGTCAGAATGGCATGACGAGGAATCGCAACATCAATTACGGAACGCTCGGAGGCGGAGCGGCAAGCCAGCCATTTCAGCCGCTGGGCATCACCTCGGCGATGAACGTGTTTGCGCCGGACGGCGAGGTCAAATACGACTCGCTGCAGCTCAGCATGAACCGGCGGATGAGCGACGGAGTGCAATTCACCGTGGCCTACACCTATGCCGATACCGTCGACTGGTGGCGCAGCGCCATCCCCATCCCCGAATATTGGGATCTGAACAGGGGCGAAACCGGAACGCCGCACCGGCTCAACGCGTCGCTGGTATACGAGCTGCCGTTCGGCGCCGGCAAGCCGTGGCTCAACGATGGCGGCGCGCTGGGTCACATCGCCGGCGGCTGGCAGGTGAACACATTCTTCAGCTACGCCTCGGGCACCCTCGTGACGGTGACCTCGAACGCGAACTCACTGAATGCCCCCGGTACGACCACGCAGTTTGCCGACAAGGTCAAGGAGGGCGATGTCGAAATCTTCGGCGACGCCGGGGCGAACGCGCAGTACTTCGACGTGAGCGCCTACCGGTCGGTCACGCAGGCGCGCTTCGGAAATTCGGGCCAGGGCGAGTGGCGCGGTCCGTCGGCACCGAACCTCGATCTGAGCCTGTTCCGTGTGTTCCGCATCGCCCAGAACAAGACGCTGCAGGTTCGCGCGGAAGTGTTCAATCTCACGAACACCCCGCATTTCAGCAACCCGAACACGAACATCTCGAACGTGACGTTCAACGCCGACGGATCGATCGCGCGCCTGAACGGTGTCGGCGGCATCACCAGCACCGACCGCACCGGACGTCAGTACGACGAACGCGAGTGGCGCTTCGGCGCACGCTTCGGCTTTTAACTGCGCGGGCAGGGGTGAGGGAGGGTTGTTCGACCCTCCTCACCCTACTTTTATTCGGTTTCGTTGTTCGCTTTTCGCTTTTCCTGTCTCCTCAGGTTTCATATAGAGACATCCCCGCCCGCATGGTGGGATAACCGCTTGACAGTCGCGACAGCCGTCGCTAGTCTGCACTCTTCACCGATCGCTGCACAGTAAAACGCTGACGCGCATCTCCGCGTCGAGGAGGGGATATGAGATTCGGGAGCATCACCCGGTTCGTCCTTCTGGCCATCTGCACCTCGATCGCCGGTCCAGCCTTTGCCCAGCTGCAGTCGGGGCGCATCGTCGGCACCATCTTCGACCCTCAGCGCGCCGGCATTCCCGGAGCGACCGTCACGGTGGTCAACACCGCAACCAACATCACCAGAACGGCGGTCACCGACTCCGAAGGCAACTACGTCGTTACGCCGCTCGACCCGGGCACCTATAACGTGACTGCTGAAATCCCTGGATTCCAGACAACGCGGCGCGAAGGGCTGGTGTTGACGGTCGGACAAGCGGCTCGAGTCGAGCTGACGCTCAACATCGGCACGCTCTCGACAGAAGTGCAGGTCACTGCAGAAGTGCCGCTGCTCAACACCGAGTCGGCGACGCTCAGCGAAGTCATTACCAACGAGCAGATCGTCGATCTGCCGCTGAACGGACGCGGGTTCCACGAGCTGGCGCGTCTCACGTCGGGCGTGGCGCTGCTGCCTCCCACCGGCAACACGCAGCCGGTGCGTCCGGAAGTGGTCAACGGCAACGTCATCGGCGGCGTCGCCGGCGCGCAGACGCGCTTCCTGCTCGACGGCGTGGACATCACCGAAGAGCATCAGGGGGGCACCTGGATTCAGACCTCGGTTGACGCGCTTCAGGAGTTCAGCGTTCAGCAGAATGCGTATTCGGCCGAATTCCACGGCGCCGGCGCGACGTTCAACGTCACCACGAAGTCGGGCGGCAACCTGTTTCACGGGAGCGTGTTCGAGTTCGTCCGGAACGACAAGTTCGATTCGAAGAACTTCTTCGCGGTGAACAAGGAGAAGCTCGAGCGCAACCAGTTCGGCGGCACCCTCGGCGGTCCGGTGATGATTCCCGGCCTGTACGACGGCCGGAACAAAACGTTCTTCTTCGCCAGTTACGAAGGGCACCGGCGTCAGCAGGGCGTCGTCGATGTGAGCAACGTGCCGTCGGTTGCGCAGCGCCGCGGCGACTTCAGCGGCCTGGCGCCGATCTTCGATCCTCTGACCACGGCGACAGTCAACGGCGTCAACACGCGCACGCAGTTCGCGAACAATACGATTCCGCAGAATCGTATTTCGCCGCAGGCGCAGTTCTTCATGCAATACATCCCCGAGCCGAACGCCGCGAACAACACCTACGTGTCGAACCCGATCACCGAGTTTTCCGCAAACCAGGTGACGCTCCGGCTGGATCAGGAGATCAATCAGCAGAACCGTCTGTTCGCGAGATACAGCGACCATCGCAACGCCGAAGATCGTGAATCGGCGTGGCCGACGCTCGGGGCGACGCGGCTCGAAGGTCCGGCATTCAACGTCGCGTTGGCCTTGACGTCGAATATCGGGTCGTCGCTGGTGCACGAAGTGCGGTTCAGCCGGATGTATGGCGAATATCGATCGACGGCCTACTTCCAGGGCCAGGGTGTCGCGTTGGTGCAGCAGCAAGCGGGCGTGAGGGGCCTGGAAGCCGTTCAGGATCCGGCAATCGCCAGCCTGCCCGCGTTCAACTTTTCGGGCTACACCGGGTTCTCGGGCAACGCCGGCGATGGCCGCCCGAAATGGCAGGATCGCGGTGAATACGAAGTCACCGACAACCTCACGTGGATTAAAGGCCGCCACATCATGAAGTTCGGCGGCCGGATGTACCACAGGAACATCCTCTTTACCGACGCGCGCAGCCATAACGGTGTGTACGGCTTCACGGGCGTCATGACGCAGCGGCCGACAGCTTCCGCCGGCACCGGGGTGTCGTTCGCGGATTACCTGCTCGGCTATCCGGCCAATGCGACGCGGTCGAATCCCGCGACGTGGTGGGGTGGAACGGGTACGTATTGGCACGGCTTCTTCCAGGACGATTACCGTCTGACCGACAACCTGACCGTCAATCTCGGGTTGCGGTACGAGTACACGCCGTGGCTCACCGCCTATCGCAACCAGGGCGCGGTGTTCGACCCGACGCGGGCGAAGTCGATCATCGTGTCGAGCGAGACCAATCAGATCGATCTCGACGCGCAGCGGCTGGCCGATGTCGGCTATCAGCTTTTCGGGGACTTGATTCAAACCAGCAGCGAGGCGGGCGTCCCGCTGCAGCTGACGAAAAACGATACAAACCAGTGGGCGCCCCGCGCCGGCTTTGCGTATCGCCTCGGCGATCGCACGGTGGTTCGCGGCGGCTACGGGATGTTCTACGAAGCTGAAGGCACGAGCGGCCGCCTGAACTTCCACTTCCTTCCGTTCAGCCTGAGCGAAGGCGTGAACGCGGTCACCAACGTGGTGCCGGATCGCACGCTGGCGAATTATTTTCTCGGCGTTCCATTCGGTGCCTCGGTCGGAACTGTCGGCTGGAACCCGCTGACGCTCGACGCGCAGTTCGGGTACGACCAGCGCTGGAACATCGGCTTCCAGCGCGAAATCGCCCCACGCATGAGCCTCGACGTGAACTACGTCGGCACGAAGGGCTCGAACCAGCAGGAGGCGGAGCCGATCAACATCCCCGCGCCCGGTCCGGGCAACATCCAGCTGCGCCGGCCGTATCCACGGTTCGGCACCATGAATATTCACAGCCAGGCGCGGTCCACCGAGTATCACGCACTGCAGAGCAAGATCCAGAAGCGGACGTCGAACGGCTACTGGTATCTCGCGTCCTATACGTGGTCTCAGACACTCACGACCTTGCCTGCGCCGGGCATTGGCGGCAACTTCACCTACGACACCGGGCCGGCACCGTTCGACGCGACGCATCTTGGCGCCATGAGCTTCGGCGCCGAGCTGCCGTTCGGCAGAGGGAAGCGCTACATGGGAGGTGCGGGCACGCTCGCGAACGCGCTCATCGGCGGATGGCAGGCTCAGAGCATCATCAACTATCGCAGCGGCCTTCCGTATACGCCGACCGTCTCGCGCGACGTAGCCAATACGGGCGCGGGCGGGCAGCGGCCCAACCTCGTCGGGAACCCCGAGCTCGAGAATCCCACGACCGATCTATGGTTCGACAAGACCGCGTTCGTAGTGCCGGCCGACTTCACCTTCGGCAATTCCGGCCGCGGCATCCTGCGCGGCGACCACCAGTGGAACGTCGATTTTTCGGTCTTCAAGAGATTCAGCATCACCGGTTCGCAGTCGTTCGAGTTCAGGGCGGAGGTGTTCAACCTGCTCAATTCCGTGTATTTCGATTTGCCGAACACCGCGATTGACACCACGGCGGGAGGCCGCATCACCTCGACCTCAAATACCGCGAGGCAGGTGCAGTTCGGCCTGAAGTACCTCTTTTGAGGTTATGATTCCGGCGTGATTAAAACGACGACACCTCGCGAGCGACGGCCGCGTGCGGAGCCTCCGGCATCCCGATACAGGGTGCAGGTTCTCGATCGAACGATCGCGGTGCTTCAGACGGTGGCCGACGCGGATACCGATCTGGCGGCCGCCGAGATTGCCCGACAGCTCCGGCTTCATAAAAGTACTGTCCACCGGTTGCTGGCGGTGCTCGAACACTACCGGTTGATCAAGCGGGGTCCGGAAGGGACGTACTCCCTGGGAACCCGCTTGATCGAGCTTGGCGAAAGCGCGATGGCCAGGCTCAAGCTCAGCGAGCATGCGCGCCCGTTTCTGCGCACGCTGGCGAGCCAGACCGGCGAGGGCGCCCACGTCACGATCCTCAGCGGCGCCGAGATGTTGTCGATCGCCCATGTCGAGGGTCGCTGGAGCCTCCAATCGCTCACGCGAACCGGCCAGCGGACCCAGGTGCACTGCACCGCCGCGGGTAGAGCCGTGCTCGCGTTTCTCTCGGAAGACGCGGCTGACGATCTGATTGCGCGCCTGCCGCTCGTGCGCAATACGCGCCGCACGATCGTGAAGCCGTCGGCGATAAAGATGGAGCTGATGCGCGTGCGGGCCGCCGGCTACGCTGTGGATGACGAGGAGTTCGAAGAGGGTCTGCGGTGTGTCAGCGCGCCGATCTTCGACCACCGCGGACACGTCATCGCGTCGATCAGCATGGCCGCTCCCGTGTTTCGTCTGCGCAAGGAGCGGCTCCCGCAGGTGGCGCGGCTGGTCATCGCCGCGGCGCAGGGGCTGTCGGCGGATCTGGGGTACCAGCGGGATCCCGACATCAAGCGCGAAAGCGCGCCCCGCCCCCGCCGCCGCCCATAATTCGGGGTCGGGTGTCATTTTTAAATGACACCCGACCCGATTTTCACATCGTGAAATTCCTGTCGCCGTATGTAAAACCCCAGGTATACAGGTATAATCGTGGACTAAGCAGATAGCCGTCCGTATCAAGATCCGGAGCGTAAGCGACGGCAGCGCGTGGGGGTGGGGCCCCACGCGGATTAAATAAGGAGTTTCGCTATGCGGCGAGTGCTCGTTGCGGCCTGTAGTCTTCCCCTGATTGCCATCGCGGCAACCGCTGCGCTGACGACACGTCCTGTTGCGGCAGCCGTGCCTGCCGTGCCGACGTTCAACAAGGACGTTCTGCCGATTCTTCAGAAGAACTGCCAAGAGTGTCATCGGCCCGGCGCCATTGCGCCGATGGCGTTCATTTCGTACAACGAATCGCGTCCCTACGCGCGGGCCATCGCCAAGGCGGTGACCAACCGCACGATGCCGCCATGGTTTGCGGATCCGACGGTCGGCCATTTCAAGAACGCGAAGATGCTCACCCATGACGAGATCGCGATTCTCAATGCCTGGGCCGAAAAGGGCGCCACCGAAGGCGACGCGAAGGACAAGCCCGCGGCGGTGGAGTTCAACGACGGATGGACGATCGGCAAGCCCGACATGATCGTCACGATGCCGAAAGACGTCGACATCCCGGCGACCGGCATCATCGATCAGCAGAACGTACTGGTGCGCGCGCGATTCGACAAGGACGTGTGGGTGGAAGCGGCGGAAGTGCGGCCGGGCAACGCGAGAGCGGTTCACCACATGAAGGCCTGGATCCGTCCACCCGATTCGGCGTGGATGAAAGATGCGCCTGAAGGCGTGCTCTACAGCCCGCCCCGTGGCGCGCAGGGATTCGACGGCGTAGCGCCGCAGCCGCCGGCACTTTCGGCAACGGGATACCGGCCGGCCCAGGACATCCTGGCGAAATACAATCCGGGCGTCGAAGGCCAGAAGTTCACCACCGGCGGCGCGGCCAAGTTCATTGCCGCGGGATCCGACATCGTGTTCGAGGTGCACTACACGGCAACCGGCAAAGCGGAGACGGATCGGTCATCGGTCGGCATCGTGTTCGCCGACGGGCCGCCGGCGCAGCGGCACCTGACGACCACCGCGATCAGCGCGCGCGAGTTCGAGATTCCGGCAGGCGCTCCGCGTTACGAGGTGAGAGCCGAGACCGTCGTCAACGAGGCCGCCAAGCTGGTGTGGGTGCAGCCGCACATGCACTATCGCGCGGTCGATTACGATCTCATCGTGGTCTATCCGGACGGCCGGGAAACGAACGTGCTGAAGGTTCCCACCTACCGCTTCGACTGGCAGGTGGGCTACGAGCTCGCCGAGCCGCTCGACCTGCCGAAGGGGACGAAGCTCAAGACGGTGGCGCATTACGACAACTCACCGGCGAACAAGTTCAATCCCGACCCGACGAAGGTCGTGACATACGGCGCCCAGAGCTGGGACGAGATGCACGTGACCTTTGTCGGCATTCTGATCGACGCGAAGACCAACCCCGCACGCACGTTCGGCTCGGGCCGCCGCCCAACGGCGCCGGTCGCCGAATAGAGGTATAACAGGAGAACGGAAGAACGAGAGAATTCGAAATCGAAAATTCTCCCGTTCTCTCGTTCTCCTGTTAGACCTTGTCTCGCCGTTTCCCTCTCCCGGTCAGCCTCGCTCCGAAACTTGATTTCGTAATGCGAGACTTGTGATAGCTTTACTCCCGAATCACCAACCGTCCAACTAGTGTGTTTCCAGGGGGAGACATGAATCGGCGCGCCTTCCTTGCGGCTGTGGTTTTATTTTTAGTAATGCCGGGCGTCGCCTCGTCGCAGACCGCGGATGCCGCGGTGCGCAAGGCGGAAACCGACCGGTTCGCGGCGATGCTCAAAGGTGATCTTGCCGCCCTCGACACGCTGCTTGCCGCCGACCTGACCTACACCCACGGCGACGGCCGCGTCGTCAACAAAGCGGCGTTCATTGCCGATCTCAAGACCGGCGATTTCAAATACGTGTCGATCGATCCCGAGAACGTTCAGGTGCGCGTGTTCGGCGACACGGCTGTTGTCACGGGGGCCGCGGGGATGCGAGTGGTGAACAAGGGCGCCCCGGCGCAGATTCAGATTGTTTACACGACCGTCCACGTCCGCAGGGGCGGAGCGTGGCAGATGGTGGCGTGGCACGCGACACGGGTGGCGCAATAGATCGTCGATCGTCGATCGCCATCGTCCATCGTCCATCGTCCATCGTCCATCGTCCATCGTCTTGAACTATGACTAATCGTGCAGTATTTCTTTCGTTGACCGTCCTTCTCAACGGTCACCTTTCGCTCAAACGGGCCCGGGCGCACAGGGGCGGCCCCAGATAAGGGCGTCGTACGAGCTCACCGACGGCCGGACTGTCGAAGGCGTGCCGATCAACCACGACCGAGCCGACGATATTCAGCTGAAGACCGACGACGGCCGCGTGTTGCTGCTGCGACTTGCGGCGGGTGCCGGACGCAATGCGGCCGATACGAAGAAATCCGCCGCTCGATATCGTGTCGTGACGTCGGATGCCGACTGGCCGAGTTATGACGGTTCGGCTACCGGCAACCGCTATACGCCGCTCACCGATATCACCACGTCCAATGTCGAGCGGCTCTCACCGAAGTGGATCTATACGATTCCCAGCTCAGTGCGCCTGCAAGTGACGCCGGTTGTCGTCGGCGGCATCATGTATGTCACGAGCGCAAACGAGTGTTACGCGCTCGACGCCGGCAACGGCCGCGAGATCTGGCGTTTCCAGCGGCCGCGCACGAAAGGGCTGATCGGCAACGCGGCGGGGGGCATCAATCGAGGCGTGGCTGTCGCCGGCGATCGCGTGTTCATGGTGACCGATCACGCGCATCTGATCGCACTGAATCGCTTCACCGGGGCGCCGTTGTGGGACAGCGAGATGGCCGACTGGCGCTTGAATTACAACGCCACGGCGGCGCCGCTCATCGTCGGTGATCTGGTGGTGTCCGGAACGGCGGGCGGCGAGCAGGGTGTCCGCGGCTTTCTCGCCGCGTACGATCAGGCGACCGGCAAAGAGGTGTGGCGGTTCTGGACCGTGCCCAAACCCGGCGAGCCAGGGTCGGAAACATGGCTGGGCTCCGGCATCGAACATCCTGGTGGTGTGACGTGGATGACGGGCGTGTACGACCCGGCGCTGCAACTCGTCTACTGGACCACGGGCAATCCGAGCCCCGATTACAACGGCGACGACCGCATCGGCGACAACCTCTATTCGAGCTCTGTGGTGGCGCTCGACGCCCGCAGCGGGCAGCTGAAGTGGCATTTCCAGTTCACGCCGCACAACGTGTGGGACTGGGACGCGCAGCAGCCCACGGTGCTGATCGACACCACCTGGGAAGGCAAGCCGCGCAAGCTGCTCGTGCAGGCAAGCCGCAACGGCTTTTTCTACGTGCTCGATCGAACCGACGGAAAATTCCTGCTGGGCAAGCCGTTCGTCAACAATCTCACGTGGGCGCGCGAACTTGGATCCGACGGCCGACCCGTTCTCGTCCCCGGACAGGTGCCGAGCAACGACGGCACGCGGATCTGCCCATCGGCTCACGGCGCCGCCAACTGGTATTCAACTTCTTACAGTCCGAAAACAGGGCTGTATTACGTACAGACGCTCGAGAACTGCAACGTCTTCTTGAAGGCCGTCAGCGAGTGGGTCGCCGGCAAATCGGTACTGGGGCGGATCGACCCGTCAGGCGCCCGACGCACCGAGCCAGAAGATTCTTCGCGCCATCGACGTGAAGACCGGCAAGGTTGCGTGGGAGCTGCCGCAGCCGGGACCTGGCGCCGCACGGGGCGGCACGCTGGTGACGGCGAGCGGCGTGCTGTTCATCTGCGACGATCAGGATCGATTCGTCGCGCTCGACGCGTCGTCGGGAAAACCCCTCTGGCACTACGGCATGAACAGCGTGTGGAGAGCGTCGCCGATGACCTATCGATTCGACGGCAGGCAGCACGTGGCAATCGCGTCTGGCTCGAACATCATTTCATTCGGGCTGGTTGAATGAAATGCAACAAGAGTTCAGGAGATCAGGAGAATATATCGGTTTCTCCCGTTCTCCCGTTCTCCTGTTTGTTTTTCGTAATGTCCGGTTTCAGCCGGACTGAGGAGCGCGCATGAAGATCCGTTATGCGGTTGTCCTGGCCATGTTGTTTGGCGTCACCGGTATCACCCTCGCCCAGCGCGGCGCGTCTGACGGGCCGGCACCACACACGCTGCCGCTCGCGCAGAGGGTTTCACACTACGAGCCGGCGAAGAACAGGAATGCGCCATCGGTGCATGCCGGCGCCGGGCCGATGTTCATCGGGTCGATGCTCGAGAACGACCATACCGACACGAACCTGTGGTTCCTGCACCGCGGGAACATTCCGCCGAAGGCCGGCATCGGCGCGCATTTCCACAACAACTGCGAGGAGATGTTCATCATCCTCGACGGCGAAGCGCAGTTCACGATCGACGGACATACGTCCATCTTGAAGGGCCCCGTTGGCGCGCCGGTGCGCATGGGACACTCACACGCCATCTACAACCACACCGACAAGCCGGTCGAGTGGATGAACATCAACGTCGCCGCCATCAAGGGGTGGTATGACGCCTACGATCTCGGCGATTCGCGAGCGGGTGCTCCAGTCGAGCCGAACCCGAACTTCATGGTGATGCGCCTCGACAGAACCCTGCTCAGACCGTTCACCGGCGTGCAGGGCGGCAAGGGAACCGTGCAGGCGCGACGGGTGCTCGACGTGCCGGTGTTCCTCGGTCCTTGGGGATACGTCGATCACATTCTCATTCCGGCGGGCTCGTCGATTGGACCGGGCACGGATACGGAAATAGGCGGCTTCTATTACGTGCTGGCGGGCGAGGGCACCGTCACCGTCGGGTCGGAAAAGGCGCCGATCAAGGCACACGACGCGGTGCCGCTCAACTTCAATCAGACCAGATCGTTCGAAGCGACCGGCAGCGCCCCGCTCGAGCTGATGGCAATCGGGATCGTCAAGGATGCGGCAAGACGCTTTCAGATCGTCGGGCGGAATCCGTTCGTGCCGGCCCGCGGCACCGGCGCTCCCGCGCGCGGACGAGGAACACCGTAGCGTCGTCCATCGTCCATCGTCCATCGTCCATCGTCCATCGTCCATCGTCGATCGTCGATCGTCCATCGTCGCTCGTCCATCGTCGATCGTCCATCGACGATGGCCGATCTACCCTCTATCTCTCCAGTCCGAATCCCGCAGGTAGTTGATCCATCGTGTGAGCATTCGGCCGATGTGATCGTATTCGTTGTGCAGCTTCGAGTGCTCGGTCTCCGATACGAACTGCTTCTCCCTGGCGTCCTCGAGATGTCCGATCGTTTCAAGCACCGATCCTCGCGCGCGGCCCAGATACACCGCAAGGTGGCGGTCCGTCAGCTGTCCATAACCCTCAGCAATCAACGGCGCCACCCGGCGTGAAGATCGCGATAGCTGATCTTTGAGGTTGAAATCTTGGCTGAATACCGGCCGTTTAAGCAGCGCAGAAACTGCCGCCCCAGCCGCCTGCGCCTTCTTATATACGCGAATTTCCTCGAGCTTCCGTGCCTTCATGCCACTGGCGTGGGCATAAGGAGTGCCAGGCGCTCGACAATGGACGATGGACGATGGACGATGGACGATGGACGATGGACGATGGACGATGGACGATGGACGATGGACGATGGACGATGGACGATGGACGATGGACGATCTATCTGGTCGCGACGGCGAGCGGGTGTGGTTTGCTGGTCGCCGTCGGCTCAGCATCAGGTTTCGTGTGCCGCAGCGACAGGACCAGCGCGCTTCCGAGTACTCCGCACGTGACGAGGTAGAGCAACCCAGCCGTATAGCCTCCCGTCCGATCGGCGAGGTAGCCGATCATGTAGGGCCCCGCGAAGCCGCCGAGATTTCCCGTGGCGTTGATCAACGCCACGCTTGCCGCCGCGGCGGGCCCCGTCAGAAACATCGTCGGCAGCGCCCAGAACGGCGACGGGAACGAATACAGCGCCATCGTTGCGATGGAAAACGCCGAGATCGCGAGCACGATGTTGCTGCCGCTGGCGATGCTGAGGGACAGGCCCACACCGACGACGAGAAGGGCGATGGCGGCGTGCCAGCGGCGCTCGCGCGTCTTGTCCGAGTGCCAGGCGGTGATGAGCATCATCGGTATCGCGCACAGCCACGGGATTCCGGAGATGAGAATGACCTGGGTGGTGCTCAGGCCCGAAATGCGCCGGACGATCGTCGGCAGCCATGATGCAAGACCGACGCTGTTGGTGATGTAGCAGAAGCAGGCGAGTGCCAGCACGATGACGCGGGGCTGACGGAGCGCGGCAAGCGCCCCCAACTTCGTTGCCGCCTTCTTGCGCTCGCGCTCGCGATCGAGCTCGGCGGTAATCCATAGACGTTCGTCTTCGGGAAGCCACCGCGCATCCTTGGGCCGATCCGTGAGGTAGAAGAACGCGAAGATGCCCAGGATGACCGTGGGAATCCCCTCGAGAATCAGCAGCCACCGCCAGCCGTTCCAGCCCAGCCAGTCGAGCCGCATCAAGGGCGCCGAAATCGCCGCACCGACCATGTTCGAGGTCGGAATCGCGGCCATGAACAAGGCGATGGTTTTGGCGCGGTCCTCATACCGGAACCAGTGCGTGAGATAGACGATGATCCCTGGAAAGAAGCCCGCCTGGGCGATGCCCAGGAAAAATCTCACCCAGTAAAACTCGTTGGCCGAATCGATGAGGCCGCATAGAGCGGCCAGACCGCCCCAGACCACCAGGCTGATGGTGATGAAGTTGCGCGCGCTCCACATTTCGGTCAGCAGCGTGGACGGAATCTGCAGCAGGAAATAGCCGATGAAAAAAATCCCGGCGCCGAAGCCGAAGACGGTGTTGGAAAAACCGAGGTCGCTCCTCATCTGAAGAGCGGCGTAGCCCACATTCACCCGGTTGAGGTAGTTGAAGACGTACAACACGAACAGAAACGGCATGAGGCGGCGAGTGATGCGGCGCCGTGTGCGCTCCGCGATGTCCTCGGTATCGATAGCCTTCATGAATGCGTCACGCCGTTTTGGAACTCGTCAGTCCCGCGGTCGGGATACGCGTCGTGAGGTCGAAGCCGGGGAGCGTCTGTGCGAGCAATGCATCGAGCTGAGCCGATTGTGCGGCCGAAACCGAGGCGCCCGGATGCCGTACGCGGGCGGACGTCAGCAGTCCTCTCCGCCGGAGGATCTCCTTGCGGACGGCGACGCCCGGCTGCTGCTCGAACACGATCAGCGCGGCAAAGCGCGAATAGAGTTGATGCACGAGCGGCCAGTCGCCGGCGCGCGCGGCCGACACCAGCGCCTGGATCACCTCGGGAAACGCGAACCCGGTGTTGAAGCCGTCGCAGCCGGCCTCGAGATCGAAGGGCGCGTACAGCGCGCCGAGGCCCGAGAGAATCGGGACGCTGCGTTCCGTCAGCCCCTCCCGCAGTTGGCGAATTTTCGGCGCCGTGGGCACCGCTTCTTCCTTGACGCAGGCGACACCCGGCAGCGCGCGGAGCACGCGCAGGATCAGAGCGGCCGACATGTGGACGTCCGTTGATGCCGGGTGATCCTGCAGCACGATCGGGATCGTGACGGCTTTGGCGATCTGCTGATACAGCTCGAACACGCGGTCGTCGTTCGGGACCGCTTCTTTCGCCGGCGTCACCATGACCGCGTCGGCGCCGAGATCCTGCGCCATCCGCGAAAGAAAGACCGCCGTTCGCGTCCCCGCCGCGCTCGTCCCCACGATAATCGGCACCCGTTTGGCGACCACCGAGACCGCGCCTTCAATCAGTGTTTTGCGCTCCAGGTCGTTCAACCGGTTCGATTCGCCGAGGACGCCGAGAATGGTGACCCCATCGACGCCGAGCGCGACCATGAACTCGAGCAACCGCCGCCAGGACTCGAGGTCGAGGCTTTCGTCGTCCAGAAACGGCGTGGCCAGGATGGGAATGACGCCGGTGAACATTGGAAGCCGTCATTATGTCGCCGATGACTCCGGACTGTCGACTCCGGACTGTCGACTCCGGACTGTCGACTCCGGACTGTCGACTCCGGACTGTCGACTCTGGACTGTCGACTCCGGACTGTCGACTCTGGACTGTGGACTCTGGACTGTGGACTCTGGACTGTGGACTCTGGACTGTGGACTCTGGACTGTGGACTATCGACTGTCGACTAGGATGTTCAAATGGCGCGATCCGTATTTCCCAAAGCCCGGACGGCAATTCTTCTGGTAGACGTCATCAATCTGTTTGACTTTCCTGGAGGCGAGTCATTCGCCAGGCGGGCGCTCCGGCCGGCGCGACACATCGGCCGGCTCCGCGAGCGCGCACATCGGGCAGGCGTACCGGTGATCTACGTGAACGACAACTGGGGGCGGTGGCGATCCGATTTCAGGACCATCGTGGCCGATTGCAGCCGCCCCGGGCGTCGAGGCGCGGCAATCGCCGCGCTCCTGAAGCCCACGCCGCGGGATTTCTTCGTCCTGAAGCCGCATCTGTCGGGTTTCCACGAGACCCCGCTCGACACGCTGCTGCAGGGAGGAGAAGTCGACACCGTGGTCATCGCGGGATTCGCCGCGGACAACTGCGTGTTCTTCACCGCCGCAGAAGCGCACATGCGCGACTACGCGGTCGTCATCCCGTCGGATTGCTGCGCGTCGGAACGGGACCGCGAGCGGGTGCACGTGTTGTCGAAAATGAGGAAGTTTCTTGCCGCCGACACACGGCCGTCACGTGGTATTCGCTTGAGGCGCTGACACTCCACCAGGGAAGCCCTATTCGACAAAAAAGTGCGCCTTTTGTCTACGTCGCCTCCCCAGCAGCCACAGGGGCGGTTAATGGAAAGATGGCCACCTGGGCTTGTTCAATATCTATCCACGCGCTAGAGTGTCGCCTGTCCGTCAGCCATCGTACTGAGGTCCCAAAAATGCGAAACCGAATCCTTACGTGCCTGGTGCTGGTCTGTCTCTGTACCACTCCAGCCGTCCCCCCATCGCCGGCCGTGGGGTTCGCCTCACCCGTAACACGGAGCAACATCGTCGTCGTCATGGCCGACGACCTCGACGTGCATACGCTGAATCGCGCGATCTCCCGCGGCTATATGCCGAATCTGGTGCACTACATCGTCAGCCGAGGGGTGAGTTTTTCGAACGCCTTCGTCACCTATCCCGTGTGCTGCCCGTCCCGCGCCACGTTTCTGACGGGACAATACGCGCACAACCATAACGTCAGGTCGAATCTGTCTCCGTCCGGCGGGGTCACCAAACTCGACGATACCTCGACCATTGGGACGTGGCTGCACGACGCCGGATACCGGACCGGCTATGTTGGCCGGTATCTCAACGAGTACGGCCGATCGGACGTCAACAAGGACAACGTGCGCGATGTGAACGACATCAATTACGTCCCGCCAGGGTGGGACGACTGGCAAGCGCTGTTCGAGCCGTCGACGTCGTGGATGTACAACTTCGCGATTAACGACAACGGCGTATTCGCCGTCCATGGCGCCACCGAAACCGAATATCAAACCGATGTACTCGCGAGGCGATCGGCGGACTTCATTCGAGAATCCGAGGCGTTGAACGACAGCCAGCCCTTCTTTCTCGTCGTCATGCCGTCAGCGCCCCATATCGAAGTCGGTCCAGATCTGATCTCGGAATCGTTTTCGAGCGTTTGGCAGTGGACCTTGAGGGTCGCTCCCAGACACATCGGCACCATCGCCGATGTGCTGACTCACTTTCCATCGTTCAATGAACAGGACGTCAGCGACAAACCCACGTGGCTGCGCCAACGGCCGATGCTGACATCGCAGGATACAACCAACGCGGCGTCGAAATATCGCGCGCGAATGGGATCTCTTCGTGCGATCGACGACCTGATCGGGACGATTGGCGCCTCGCTCGAAGCCGCCGGGGAGCTGGAGGGAACCGCATTTCTGTTCACTTCGGACAACGGATACCACTACGGCGAGCATCGTCTTGCCGAGAAGCTCGACGCCTACGAAGAGTCCATTCGCGTGCCGCTGACCATGGCGATTCCGGGCGTCACGGGAGGCCAGGTTCTTCGCCAATACATCACCAACAACGATCTCGCGCCGACACTGGTCGAGCTCGCGGGAACACAGGCGGGAATCACGATGGACGGGCGGTCGTTTCTTCCGCTGTTCGATTCGCCGACTCAGCCGTGGCGGAAACGTTTTCTCGTCGAGCAGTGGTGGGAGCTCGGCCGTGGGACTCCGAATCACGAGGTGTACTGGAAAATACCCGATTACGCCGCCGTTCGCACGAGCCCTTCGACACGGTACGTGCCAGCGCAGATGTATGTCGAATACGCAGATCCTGACGCCTCCGTGGAGTTCTACGATCTTCAGATCGATCCCAACCAGCTCGCGAGTCTTCACGCCGACCCTTCGGCCATGCGAGCGCTGCAGCGATCGATCCACGCGCAGTGGCTCACGGCGCTCAAGGCGTGTCACGGCGAGTCGTGCCGGGCACTCGAATTTTTTGACCGATGACGATGAGGGTCCGCTGGGGGATCGCCGTGCTGGCGCTGGCCGTTCAAGCCCCCGCGCTGCACGCGACCCCGCCGGCGGTGGCTGCGCTTCTGGCGACCGAACGTCCAAACGTCGTACTGATAATCGCTGACGACCTTGATACCGCGACGTTCAATCGCGGAGTGTCGCTCGGTCTGCTTCCGAACATCATTGCGCTGGCCGTTCGCGGTAGTGTATTCACCAATGCGTTCGTGACGAATGCGGTGTGTTGCCCTGCGCGAGTGACCCTTTTGACCGGCCAGTATTCTCATAATCACGGCGTGCGGACGATCCACCCTCCGACGGGTGGAATTTCGGCGTTCGACGATCGGTCCACCTTGGCGGTGTGGCTGAAGCAGGGTGGATATCGGACCGGTCACGTCGGGAAGTACTTGAACGGATATGGAAGCGCGGACGCCAACCGCGACGGGGTGCGGGACGAGCGCGACATTCGCTATATCCCGCCGGGGTGGGATGACTGGCAAAGCCTGTTCGAACCATCCAGTTCGTGGATGTATCACTACGCCGTCAATGACAACGGCGTCTTCTCCGTGTACGGAGCCGGCGAGGCGGACTACCAAACCGATGTGCTCGCCGATCGGGCAGCAGACTTCATTGTCGAGTCGGCGCAGCTGCCGTCCGGCACGCCATTTTTTCTGAGCGTGTCGCCGAGCGTTCCACACATGGAAGTGGCGCCTGACATCAAAGCCGGCACATATCCTGACGCATGGCCCTGGACGGTTCGGCCGGCTCCCAGGCACATCGGCACCGTCAACCGTCCTCTCGACCTCATTCCGTCACTGAACGAAATCGACGTGAGCGACAAACCCGAGTGGGTGCAGCAGCTGCCGCTGCTCACGGCGCAGGATCGGGAGTACCTGCGGGTCAAGTCACAGTCGCGCCTTGCGGCGCTGCGCGCGTTCGATGATTTGGTGGGCACGGTCGTGGAGACGCTGCGGGTCACGGGCGAGCTGGACAATACCTTTGTCGTGTTGACATCCGACAATGGCTACCACCTTGGTGAACACCGTCTCACCGAAAAGCTGACGGCATATGAAGAGTCGATCCGGGTTCCGTTGATCGTTGCGGGACCGGGCGTTCCGCCGCAGCTTCTGCGGCAAATGGTGACCAACACGGATATCGCTCCGACAATTGTCGACGTGGCAAATGTGCAGCCGGGGTTGCCCGCCGATGGACACACGATGCGCCCGGTGTGGGGATCGCCCACCGTCACGTGGCGGCGGCGTTTCCTGATCGAGCACTGGCAGGCCGGTTCGGCGGCCGTCGAACAGGTGCCTGCCTATGCTGCGATTCGAACCAGCGCGGCCGCGAAGTACGTGCCGGCCCAGTTGTACGTGGAATACGACGACGCCCATCATTCGCGCGAGTTTTACGATCTGGCGACGGATCCATTTCAGCTCGCCAGCCTGCATGCAGACCAGTCCGCCACACGTGCGTTTCAGAGGTCAGTCCACACTGCGTGGCTGACGGCACTGAAGGCGTGCCGCCTCGGGACGTGCCAGCTCTTCGAGTTCATCGATCGATAAGGGGTAGCCGTGAAACGCACATACTTATCAGCGCTCGTTGTCATGGTCGGGTTCCTTGCCCTGCCGCACACGTCCCATGCCCAGGTGGCACGTTCCGCATATGTCAATTTCGAGGGTGCGCAGACCAATCCCATCAGTATGTCTGCCGATGGGCGATGGCTCTATGCCGTCAACACGCCCGATGCACGTCTGTCGGTCTTCGATCTCTCGCAGCCATCGGCCCCGCGCCTTGTCGCGGAAATTCCCGTCGGTATCGAGCCGGTGTCGGTTACACCCCGGACGAACAACGAAGTCTGGGTCGTCAACCAGGTGTCCGACAGCATCAGCATCGTCTCTTTATCGCGACGTCTGGTCGTCGACACCATCTTCATCAAGGATGAGCCGGCAGCCGTCGCATTCGCCGGGGCGTACGCGTTCGTGACCGTGTCACGTCACAACCTCGTGCGCGTGTACAAAGCGGCATCCCGGCGGCTCGTGAAGGTGATCCCGACACTGGGCCACAATCCGCGGGCCCTGGCCACCTCGGCTGACGGCAGCAAGGTGTACGCGGCGTTTGCCTTGTCGGGCAATCGAACGAGCATCATCGGATTTCCGTTTGCTCCGCCGCCGCCGTCTCCGACCAACCCGGCGCTGCCGCCCGCGCCCGTGAGCGGCCGCATCGTCGATGTCGAAGACCCCGACTGGGCACCGTTGACGCGCTTCATCATGCCGGACATGGACGTTGTGGAGATTGACGTGGCATCCCTGGCGCCCTCGCGTTATTTCTCCCGCATCGGAACGATCAATCTCGGGATCGCCGTGCGCCCGACCACCGGCGAGGTGTACGTGGCAAACACGGATGCCCGAAACCTGATTCGATTCGAGCCGAACCTGAGAGCACGGTTTGTCGTCAATCGCGTGACTCGAGTGCCGGCCAGCGGTGAGCCCGTTCACTACGATCTGAACGCGGGCATCCCGGACGGCCCGCTCCCAAATCCCGCCGCCATCGCCTCGTCCCTGGCCCAGCCAACAGCGCTCACGTTCGATCCCACCGGCGATCGCCTTTACGTCGCGGCGTTCGGTAGCGATCGCATCGGCGTGCTCGATGCAAACGGTACCGTGCTCCACCGGATCGACGTCGCCACGGGAGGCCCGGCGCACTCATCGCGCAAGCGCGGGCCGCGCGGGCTCGCGATGAATCCTTCCGGGGAGTGGCTCTATGCGCTGAATCGCATCTCGAACACGATTTCCACAATCGAGACCGGCACCCGCAGAGTTGCGGGTGAAGTGCCCGTGGGAGCATTCGATCCCACACCCGAGGTGATCCGCGCCGGCCGCGGCTTTCTCTACGACGCCAAGCTCTCGGGCAATGGCTCGGCATCGTGTGCGGCGTGCCACATTGACGCCGACATGGACTTCCTCGCGTGGGATCTCGGCAATCCGGCGGGGAACATGGAGACGGTCGCGCAGAACGGCGTCGACATCCCCATGCACCCCATGAAAGGCCCGATGACCACGCAAACCCTGCGGGGTCTCGAGGGCAACACGCCTCTTCACTGGCGCGGTGACCGGGCGGACTTCAACGCCTTCAACGGCGCGTTCGACTCCTTGATGGGTGGGTCGAAGCTGCCTGACCCGGATATGGCCGCGTTCACCGCCTTCGTCAACACCATCCGGTTCATGCCAAATCCGAATCAGAACCTGGATCGTACGATGCCCACGACGTTCGTGGGAGGAAAGCCATCGGCCGGCCTGAACACGTTCGTCAACGAGGAATATAAACCTTCGTTCACGTGCAACACGTGCCACAAGGTCAATCCCGGCCCGGGGACCAATAACAGCATCCAGTTCGTCGAGGGGCAGTTCCAACCGTTCAAAATTCCTCACCTGAGGAACATCTACCAAAAGATCGGCATGAGCCGTTCCTGGGGATCGATTGCGATCAACGGCTACGGGCTGCTGAACGACGGGTCTCAGCCGAGCGCGTTCGAACTGTTGTCGCAGCAGCAATTTCATTTATTCGCGGCCGATCCCGTGCGCAAGCTGAACCTCAGCGCCTTTCTCATGTGCTTCGACACGGGGATGGCGCCGGCCGTCGGATATACGCGCACGTTGACTGCGGCGACCGTGCGGACAGAAGCGGCCCACGCCGATATCTCCATTCTGCATGGGCAGGCCGCGGTGGGTAACATCAACCTGATTGCGAAGGGCACCATCGATGGTCAACTGCGCGGCCTGCTGTACGTGCCCGCCTTGTCGTTGTTCGTCTCGGACACGCCTGGTGTCGGACCGTTCTCGCTCAGCGACATAGGCCTGAGGGTTGCGCGGGGGGATGTCGTCACGTTGATGGGCGTTCCTCCGGGGTCCGGCGTACGAATGGGAATCGACCGCGACCTCGACGGGATCATCGACGGTATAGACGCGTCCCTCGGCCAATGATTCGCGGGCGTTGCGGCCTGATTGCCGCGGTAGTTGTCGCCGCGGTTCTGCTGCAGTCGGAGGGGCGCACCGCCCCTCCGCCGCTGACGGGGCGCACGTGGAGCGCATCGTGGATCTGGGATCGGCCACTCCAGGTCGAGCGCAACGTCTACAGCTACTTCCGCAAAGAATTCAGCCTGGGCGCTTCGCCCGTCAGTGCCACCGGTTGGATTTCCGCAGACAGCCGGTATCAGCTGTTCGTAAACGGCCGGTTCGTCGGTCGCGGTCCTGTACGATCGGATCCCCGCATCAAGTTCTACGACACCTACGATCTTCGACCCTTTCTGCAGACAGGCGTCAACGTCATCGGCATCATTGTCCACGTGTACGGCGACGGCAACGAGCAATACATGTTCGGAGCCGGTGGGGTAATTTTCGAGAGCGCCATCAAAGCGGACGGCGGCGCCGAGGTCGCTATCAACACTGACGCGACGTGGCAGGCGATGCGATCGTCTGCGTGGGATTCGGCAAGCTCTCGCGAGAGCGATGCGCAGGGTTTTGTCGAGGTGTTCGACGCCCGCCGAGAGCCGCTCGGCTGGATGCAGAGCGGCTTCGATGGGACTCTGTGGGGAGCCCCCCACGTCGTCGGGCCGCCGCCGGCTGGCCCGTGGGGTACGCTGCTGGCGCGAGACATTCCGCTGATGTTCGAAGGGCCCACGAATATCGCAAGAGTGGCCGCGACTGGAGAAGTCCAGCGTAACGCTGGCGCATTTCCGGGGCAGTTACAGGGGGAGGTCATTCAGCCGGTATCCACGGTCTCGATCGTCCATCCAGAGTTCCTGGCCAGCCGCGCTGGACCGACACTCGTGCAGACCACGCAGCCTGGGCGGGACGCGGCGATTCTGCTCGACTTTGGCCGTGTGGTGTCAGGATTTCCCTATCTCGAGCTCTCAGGTGTCGACGGCGCGACCATCGACGTGAGTTTTTCGGAGTGGCTGGATGATGGGCAGATCGTCACCACGCGCGGTCCGGCCAGGTTCTGCGACATCGTCGGAAAGCCGTTCCACACCGCCGATCGCGTGATTCTGCGCAATGGTCCGATGCGGTGGCAGCGATTCTTCCCGACGAGCTTCCGCTACCTGCAGCTGACAATCCGCGACGCGGCCCAGCCGGTTTCACTGAACGCCGTGGGAGCCGTCTTCACGTCGTATCCGTTTGCGATGCGCGGCTGGTTCCGATCGTCCGACGACACGCTCAACCGCATCTGGTCCGCCGGAGCCTACACAGTTCTCCTCTCCACCTACGACGTCTTCATGGACAGCCCGTGGCGCGAGCGCGGCCAGTGGATGGACATGGTTACGCCGGTCGTCAGTCACAACGTGTTTGGCGAGCAGGCCATTGCCGCCCGATTTCTGCGGTCCACGGCGTTGTCGCAGAACGCTCAGGGACGCATGTTCTTCCCGTATCCGAGCTGGTTCTCGTTCGAGCTTCCCGATCAGACGATGTGGTGGGGAATGCAGCTGTGGCAGTACTACTTGCACTTCGGCGATACCGAGCTCCTGCGGCAGCTGTACCCGGTTCTCAATCGCGCGAACGACTGGTTTCAGAGTCATCTCAGCCCGCGCGGGACGTTGCTCGCTGACTGGCCAAACGATGGCGGCCACATCCTGTGGCCGTGGATCGATCATGGCCATCGGGTAGGCGCCAACGCACCCTGCACCAAGCGCGGAGAGATGGCCGCGCTTGATGCGCTGTACTACAAGTTCCTCGTGGACGGCGCAAATGTGGCCCGCGCGGTGAACCGTCCGGACGACGCGGCGAGATTCGATCAGCAGGCCAGGCTGTTGAAGGACGCCATCAACGCGACCTATTGGGACAGCGGCGCGGGATTTTACTGGGACGATCCGCAGCGCACGATCGTGGGTGAACAGGCGAGTGTCCTTGCAGTGCTGTACGGCATCTCGCCGCCAGGCGAAGCGTCACGCATTCTCGAAAACGTGATTGACGAGCACGAATCCGTCGGCAAGTCGCAGCCGCACTTCTATGTATTCATCCTCGACGCCCTGGCCCGCGCCGGCATGTACGAACGTGCGGTGAACATGATCCGCCTGCATTGGAAGCGCATGCTCGACCAGGGGGCGACGAGCCTCTGGGAGGTTTGGGATCCCGGACTGGATTTTTTCGGCCAGCCATGGCCCGAAGGTGAGCGTCACCACTTCAGCATGGCTCACGGATACTCAGCCGCGCCGACGCTGTTCCTCAACACCCTCGCACTAGGGGTGAGGCCCATCGCGCCGGCATTTTCCCGCTTTCTTGTGGCGCCCAATACCGAGGGCCTCGACTGGGTTGACGGGGGAGTGCCGACACCAACCGGCCTGATAAAGGTGGCGTGGCGCAAGACCAACATATTCACGATGCGGCTCAGCGGACCGCCTGACGCGCCATCGGTCGTCTCGGTGCCAAAAATGCCCGGCAACGAAGTGTATGTCGACGGGACGCTGATTTGGCGCGGCACACCGCAGACGCCAGGGCTCTCAACAGTACGTGTCAGCGGCGTCACCGCCACGCGCGTTGTCCTGGAAGTTCAGCCCGGATCGTACGTGTTCGTCTCCCGCTGAAGCGATCGCGGCCCGGTCGCGGAATCGGTCACTGCGCCTGTTGCTCGATGCCGCGCCGGTGTTGGTTGGTCAATACCAGCACCGCGTTGTTCCCTCCAAACCCGAAGGAGTTCACGAGCGCGACGTTGATCTGGTGGACGCGGCTTGTGTTGGGAACGCAGTCGAGATCGCAGTTTTTGTCGGGCACGCCGTAATTGATCGTGGGATGCACCCGGCCGCGTCCCATCATCGCGAACGTAGCGATCGTCTGGAGTGCCCCGCACGCGCCCATCTGATGCCCGATCATCGATTTCAGCGAGCTGACGGGAACCGATGCCAGCCGGTCGCCAAGCGCCTTCTTGAGCGCAAGGGTTTCGGTTCTATCGTTCATTTGTGTGCCCGTTCCGTGCGCGCTGACGTAATCGACGGAGTTCGCCGGGAGACCCGACTCCTCGAGCGCCGCCGTAATCGCCTGAGCCTCGCGATCCGCTGACGGCTGCGTGATGTGAAACGCGTCGCCGTTGGTGGCGAATCCGACAAGTTCTCCGTAAATCCGCGCGTTCCGGCGTTCAGCGCTTTCGAGGCTCTCGAGCACGAGCATGCCCGCGCCTTCTCCGAGGACCAGGCCATCACGGTCGGCGCTGAATGGGCGGCACGCTTTCTGCGGCTGGTCGTTGCGTATCGACAAGGCGCGCAGCGCGCACCACGCGGCGAGAATGCCTGGAGTGATGGGCGCGTCCGAGCCGCCAGCGACCATCAGGTCGGCATAGCCATGTTTGATCGTGCGATACGCCTGGCCGAGCGCGTTGCTGCTCGACGAACACGCCGTCGTCACCGTGAAGTTCGGCCCGTGCAGCCCGAACCGCATTGCGACATGGCTCGCCGCCGCGTTGTACATGATCATCGGGATCGCCCACGGCGAGACGAGCCGATGCCCCTTCGTGTACATCGTCTTGAACTCGTTGTCGTTGCTGTTGATGCCGCCCAGGCCCGTGCCCATGGCGACGCCGGCTGTCGAGCGAAGCCGGTCGTCGCCCGACAAGCCGCTGTCGGTGAGCGCCTGATCGGCGGCAGCCACGGCGAGCTGCGCAAACCGATCGACATGGGCCACCGCCTTGGCATCGAAAAACTGCAGGGGATCGAACGCCTCGACCTGTCCGGCAATCTGCGATCGGTACTTCGACGCGTCGAACGCGCGGATGCTATCGACGCCTGAACGTCCCGCGACGATGGCATCGCTGAACGACGCGACGTCGGATCCCACAGGGGACAGCACACCCATGCCGGTGATGACGACCGTGCGGGGAGATGGTGCGGCCAACTGTCTAGTCCTTGAGCCGGAAGGTGAGCTTGCCGCCGGGGCGGTAGGGAATGTTGACGGCCCGCAGCCGCTGGCCGAACCGCTGCTCCCCGCTGGTTCCGAGAATTTCCGCACCGCCGCTGATCTGCTGCACGTTGTTATCTAAAAACAACATCACAGCGAAACTCACCAGCAGCTCTTCCGCGGTGAAGTTGCAATGCTCGAAGCGATCGATGGGGATGTTGAAGTGCCGCGTGAAAAAGGCCCCCGATGCGATCGTTTTCAGGGCGTACAGAGATTCATGAAAATACGGAACCTGTTGATCCTTCAGCGTATGCAGCGTGATGAGCGGACGCTGCAGCACGCCGGTGGTGGCGTAGGACGTATTCATGACTGCGAGTGCAGCGGGATCCGCCGCGATGCGCGGAACGAAGATGTTGAGCAACAAGTCGTTGTCGGAGCCCCGGTACCACCGCGTGTTATTGCCGAACGGAAAGCCGCCGATCGTGGCGGCGGCGTCGTTGACGTTGACGACGCTGTAGCGGAGCACGTCCTCGACCGACACCGCGACAGTGTTCAGGTAGTCCGTTTCCACGAACGGCAGCTTCGCCACACGCGCCCACTGGTCGAGTTTGGCGCGGTTTGCCGGGTTGAACACCACTGGCTTGACTATCAACTCGTAATAGCTCTGCCAGTTGGCGACCAGAGATGGATCGGGATGAAACAGCCCCGGAATGAGCCCGGGGAAGAAATATTCGAATGTCGCGCGCGCATCACCGAAATAGTTGATCTGATACGGGAAATTGCCAACCGGTCCGCACGCGGCCAGTCCGGCGGAGAACACGGTCGGTGACTGCTCCACCGACAATGCCGTAATGATGCCGCCTTCCGAGGCGCCGACCAGGTACACCTTCGAGGGCGCGCCTTTCTGCTCCGTATAAATGTCCACGAGATCGAGGACGTCGGCTTTTCCCTCGAGTATGGCCATGCCCGTCTTGCTGTAGCTGTTGGTCGCGAACCCGAATCCAAGGCTGTTGACAATGTCAGGGATGCAGATCCCACCGAGGCACAGTTGATCCTCGGGAATGGCGACGGGCGTGCCGGCGTCCTGAAAGCCGTGCGCCCATATGACGAGAATGCCGTTGTATTGGGCCGGGGGGGGCATGCATATGCGATAGATCGAACCGCTCGCCTGTATGCCGTCCGGCTCGCACGTCGATGCGGCCTGCGCGGGTGTTGAGAGCCACACGAGCGCGGCGCAGATCAAAGCGGTTCTCAGAATCAACGTATTCACGCGTCCTCCATTTTCTTGCCGATTTTGTTCAGCCAGACTTTGCCCCATGCGATCTGCGACTTACCAATCTCTTTCGCCATCAGGAGCGCGCCTACTTTCTGCGGCGCCGCGAGCCCATCGGCCTGGTACAGACGGAGAATTTCCGATCTCCGCAACTTGCCGGAGGCAGTACGCGGGAGCGTACCCGGCTCCACGATGCGCACATCGCGCGGGATAAGGGAGCTACCTGCCGAGATGCGCTGGCGGATGTCCGCCTCGATGTCCGCATCTGTCCGCGTGGCGGCCGCTTCGCGCTCCGCGAGGATGACAAGTTGCTCGCCTTCGCCGTCGAAATGGCACCCGACAGCGGCGACCGAGGCGATGCGAAGGCCATCAACGCCTGCAACCAGATGCTCAATCTGCTGCGGGGCGATGTTCCTGCCGCGGATGATGATCAGGTCCTTGAGGCGTCCCGATACGTGCAGATCTGCCATCGTGCACGAATCCGAGATCGCCGGTGTTCAGCCAACCGTTCCTGATGATGCTCTGCGACAGCGCCGGGTCGTTGAAGTACCCAGGGGTGACCGACGGCCCCCGCACCATGATCGTGCCGACTGTTCCCGACGGCACCTCGCGGTCCGCCGTCATCCTGAATCTCGACGACGAGGCCGGGTACGGCCCTCCCGACGGACACGATCCGGCGGCCCACGCCAGGCTGGGCTCGCCGCGACTCAGAAAGGATTTGCGCGTCAAACTCAGTCACCCGCGGAGGCGAGTCGGGATCGGAAAAGCTGACCGCCAGTCCGGCTTCGGCGAGACCGTACCCCGGGGTCATCGCCTCAGCCTTGAATCCCCATCGCGCGAACCGCTCCGTGAATGTTCGTATGTTGTTCGGATCGATCGGCTCGGCGCCGTTGAACGCAATCCGCCAGTGCGACAGATCGATGCCTTCGAGCTCTTCGTCTTTGATCTTCGACGCGCACAGCGCGTACGCAAAGTCCGGCGCCGCCGAGACGACGGCCTTGTACCGCGACATCGTCTCGAGCCACACTCGGGGGCGCGAGATGAAGAGGTCCGGTCCGATGTAGGTCACGGTACCCGGGTGATAGAGACCCATGAACATGCACCCGATGAGTCCCATGTCGTGATAGAGCGGCAGCCAGCAGACGCCTCCGCGCGCGTCCTCCTCCGGAGTGAACATCTCGAAGAAGCCGTCAATCATCGCGAGATTGCTCAACAGGTTCTTGTGCGTGATGATGACGGCTTTCGGCTCGAGCGTGGTGCCGGACGAGAACTGCAGAAATGCGGGACTGTCTGGCTCGACATCGACCCGGGACCAGCTGTGCGACCCATGAAGCTTCTCGGCATCGACGATGGCGCAGAACCCGGCCACCGATTGCGCCAGCGGGCCAAGGAGCATGCGGATGAGCCGGTCGGTCACGAGAAATCGGGCATCGATCTTCTCGAGCATGCGTTGCGACCGCGCGAAGTACTCGTCCAGCTTGCCGAGCTGAATGGGCGGATAGAGCGGGGCTGGAATCCCGCCGGCGAGGATGACGCCGAGAAAGCTGTCGAGGAATTCGATCGCGGTCGGCAGAATCACCGCAACGCGTTCGCCGGGTTTGAGGCCGCGCGCCTGCAGCGCGCCCGCGCACGACTGGGCACGCGCAAGCACTTCTCTGTACGGATAGAACGTCGGCTCTCCCGAACGCTTGACGAATCGTGCGCCTTCCTGTTCGCAACGCTCGAGTTCGAGCACGGCTTCGGTGATTGTGTGGTAGTGCTTCCGCATCTGACGGGATAGTTTACCCATGTCGACGTGGCTCGCTTTTTCGACGGTTCAAAAATGAGCACGCCCGACCGGGCTACCGGCTACCGACCAAGGCTGGGTTCAGTGCGTCGTTCCGACGCAGGTATGGCGTGTCTGTAACTACTTCTGATTCATGTTCAGGCTGACCCTGTTGGGTCCGCGCGCCGTGATCGTCGCGACGATGCGCCGTTCGCCGAGCTGCGGATGGCGGAAAATCACCTCTTGGGCGCCAATCGGCACCTGCACATTCCCAAGGGGCGTCGTGCCGAGAGGGCGCCCAGCGATTGTCACGTCCGCCCACGGGTACGGCATTGACGTCAACGCCCACCGATGGCGCATCGACGCGGATGCTCGCGCTCGCTCCAGGAGACACCTGAACCGTATGCGTGGATCGATAGCCCAGGGTCGCGTTGACGGTTTCGATGACGTGGCGCCCTGCAGGCAGCATGATGCGCTCGCTCTGGCTCGAGCCGAGGAGAGCGCCGTCCTCATACAGCTGCACGTCGAACGGTGCGCTGACACGCACGAAGCCGCCGCTGGCACCCGCCGCGGGCATCGTCACGGCAATCGATGCGGTGGTGCCCGCCTGGATGGTGACGTTCTGCCGCGATGGTCCGGAGGCGCCGTCGAGCACGACGGTATGGGCGCCCGGTGCCAAGTCGGTGATCGTGAGCGGCGTGACGCCGCGCGAAACGTCGTCTACCGTGACGCGCGCGCCAGCCGGCTGACTCGTGATCTGCAGGCTGCCGCGCGTCTGGGTGTCGCCGCCAAACAGCACGTGCTGACTACTGCGCGTTCCGGCTGCAACGGTGACAGGGACCGCGCGAGACACACCGCCGCTGACCACTTCGACGCTGTAGTCGCCAGGGTTGAGCGTAAGCGTGAGCGGCGTGACGCCCCGCGCCTGGCCGTTGACGGCGACCGCGGCGCCCGGCTGGCGTCGATTGAACCGACACAGTGCCGGTCGGGGGTACGGCGGCGGCCGCGCTTTCGACGCGCATACCGCGAATGAGGAAGATTGCCTGCACCGCTGCGATGACGCTCAGGACGACAATCGCTGCGACGATGAGAACCTGCCGCGTATTTCGTTTACCGCCGGTGTGCGCTGTGGACTCCGTCGGAAGCTCGACTGCGGACGCCTTGTAGGATGACCGCTGTGCTTCGAGTGAGGGCCGCTCGACGTCGGGCGCCGGCCGCTCGACTTCAGTGAAGGCCTGCGCAACTTCCACCGGCACTGGCGGCCGTTCGACTTCGAGGCGAGTCGAAACCGGTATAGGAATCGAGACAACTCGCGCTTCCGAGACGCGATGTTGAACGACCGGCACCCTTTCCCGTTCTAGCGACGGTTCCTCGGCGCTGAACAGGTCGAGGGCCTCGTCCTGCGCCACGACCTCTGGCGAATTCGCAGGTGTGTCGGCGACCTTGTCCAAGGCCGCGAACGCCTTATCCGGGTCGACGTTTGACGATGCGGATTTGGGCGCGGCGTTACCGCTGCGGGAAAGGCTTTGCACTGTCCCTCCAGAAACGCGAATCATGTAGTGTCATTGAACGCAAGTCAAGCAGTGGAAGGGCTAAAACAGCCCAAAATCAACTAATGACCTACCCGTTTACGCGCGACTGAATAAACCGGATGAGGTCGGCGACCGTGCTCATCGCCTGCAACTCCTGCCGGTCTTCCAGGGTCAGCTCGAACCCGAATGTATCCTCGATGCTGGCGAGCAAGACGACCTGTTTCAGCGAATCGAGCTGCAATCCTTCGACGATCACCGTATCGGGACCGATGGCTGCGACTTGACTCGGCGTCAGCTCCAGTTCGGTGCGCGCGACGGTCTTCAAGTGTTCAAGAATGTCCTGATCCGTCCATGCCGTGCGGTTCACTTCAGCCATTTAGGGGCCCTTCACCGGAGCGCTGGCGCCGGTCTATGTTCGTGCGGCCATCGCCGCGCATCGTCCAAACCACGACCACGCCAGAACCAACACGGTTACGGGGTTGCCGAGGCGCCGAGGAACGCCGGTCGTCAGCGACAACCGGCACTCCTCATCCTTCGAGGTGTGTCCGGCAAGCGGCGGAAGCTGTCTCTCCCGCGCCGCTTTCAACGCGACGATCAACTCGACGGCGGCCGTCGCCGCGCCGAGGTAACCGGTCAGCCCTTTCAGCGCCGTCACGGGAACATCGGGCCCCACCACACCTTCCAGGACACGGGCTTCCCGCCGGTCTCCCTCCTGAGTGCCTATGCCATGCGCGACGACGGCATCGTACGGCGTACCTGGGTGGCTTCGCGGATGGCGTCGGTGATTGCGGCGGACGACGCCTTCGTATCTTCGTCACCACCTTCTATCTCCGCGGCCAACGAGACGCCGATCAGTTCTCCCGCGATCGGTGCATTGCGGCGCCTTGCATCGGACGCGCGCTCGAGCACCAGGAACCCCGCTCCCTCTCCCAGCACGAGACCATCGCGATCGCGATCGAAAGGGCGATACGCGTCGTGCGCGACACGCCCGGACAACAACCCGGCTTGTTTATACGCCAGGTAACTCGAAGCCGTCAGCAGCGAGTCGTAGCCACCGACGATCGCCACGTCACACCGGCCCTCGCGCAGGTCCTGCGCACCGGATGCGATCGCCGACGCTGAAGCCGTATCGTCCTGAACGAAATTGTTACTCGGTCCCTTGGCCCCGAACTCCATCGACAGCAGCCCGAGACCGGCATTCGAGAGCGTGCGCAGCGAGAAGTATCGATCGATGAGACGCGCGGCGCGGCCTCCCATGTTCGCGAAATCGCGCGCGCTATCTTCGCCCGCGGCAACTTCGAGATTGTCGAAAAACTCAGCGCTCTCCAGACCCGTCTGCCCGGAACCGGTGTAGAGCGCGACACGGAACGGATCGAAGGTCGAGAGATCGACCCGCGCTGCGGCAACCGCGTCTTTCGCCGCTCGAAGCGCGAAGCGCACGCTGTCCGACATGAATTTTTCGTTCTTCGGACTTCGCAACTCGGGCGCAAGCTCGAATGCTGGCACCTCGGCGGTCATGATCGGCGCCCCGAGGCGGTGCGAGGAGGCCATCGCCGTCTTGCCGGCACTCCAAAGATCCCACGCCTTCTCCAGGCTCGGGCCTCCGGGCACAGCAAGCCCCATTCCCGTTACCACGATCGACTCGGTGTCGGTTTGCAAGCGGGTGCGCGGGTCCTTTCCTGAACCGCTGATAGCTTTTATCACGTTTCGTCTTGAAGTCCGGGTCGCGGCAATATTCCTCGCCTTTGACCGATGTCATCTTGTGAGGTGAATTTAGTCAAGAACTGGCGTGTTGTGTCCCAGGGAGGGCAGCCCTTGTCTGGGCTTTTGATTGAGGTGACAGGCATACCTTTTGCCTATCCCGCACGTGATCTACGTGTGTTAGAACGCCGTTTACTCACTGTAGACAGCACTCCACCTCGAATACAAGGGGACTCATCCTTTATGACGGTTATGAAACGAAGGCTCGTGTGTGCACTCTTCGTGCTGCTGGCGGTCGCCCGCGGTGCGACGAGCGCGTCCGCTACACCCATTCTCAGCGTATCGCCGCCAGTGCAGAACATTGCGCCAGGTGGGACGGCGATGGTGAATATCACAATCAGCGATGTCACAGACCCTATCGGCGCGCTCATGCTCACCCTGGGCTTCGATCAAAGCAAACTCGTGGGTATCGGCTATGCGATTGGACCGGCGCTTGGATCGGGAACCGATCTAAGCTTTGGCTTTACCGGGGCCGTCGGTTCGCCTCTGGATCTCTTCTTTTTTTCCGATGAAAGTCCAGAAGTGCTTGCACTCAATCAAGGCGCGTCTTTTACGTTGGCATCGGTCATGTTCATAGGCAAAGCCCCGGGAATCGCGCCGGTCAGCATCCTCGATGTCACTTTGTTCAGCGCGGAGGGTTCGATAATGGATTTTCAAGTAGCAGGCGGAGCCAACGTGTGCATTGCAATCAACTGCATGACCACTCCTCAACAAACTGTTCCTGAGCCCGGTACGTTAGGGCTCATGGGTACTGCGCTCGCGAGCCTGGCGGCCGGCCGCCGTCGACGTCGCGCGGCAAAGACCGTGGCACCGATGATGATGGTCCTCGCGGTGCTGGGTTTCGCTGCGCCCGCGTCAGCGGATGCGCCGTCGCCGAGCGCGCCGAAAGTCGAGCACGGGCAGCTGCCGATGAGTTTCGAATTGAACGAAGGGCAGGCAGATGCCGGGATCAAAGCGTTGTCGCGAGGCAACGGATACGGCGTCCTGCTGACCGCCGACGAATTCATTCTGTCGCTCACGCGCGATAGCAAGGAGCGCAGCTCGGTGCTGCGGTTCAAGCTCGTCGGTGGCAACCCGGCCTCCGCTGTTTCCGGCGCTGACCGGCTGCCCGGCACGGTGAGCTACTTCACAGGCAACGATCGCAGCAAGTGGCGCTCGAACATCGCGACCTACGCGAAAGTGAAATACGACGAGGTCTATCCCGGCATCGATCTCGTGTACTACGGTAATCAGCGCGAGCTCGAATACGACTTCGTCGTCGCGCCGGGCGCGGATCCGTCGAACATCCGGCTCGCTGTCTCGGGTGCGAGAAGCGTCAAGCTCGGCAGCGACGGCCAGCTTCTTCTCGGCACCAATTCGGGAACGCTGGCGCATTCGAAGCCGGTCATCTATCAGCACATCGACGGCCGGAGAGAGACGGTCAGCGGATCGTTCACGATTGACGCGAAGAACAGGGTGGGATTCGAGCTGGGAACCTACGATCCGCAATACGAGCTCGTCATCGATCCGAGCATCGGATTTTTCACATATTTCGGCGGTACCGGGACCGATCAGATCAAGTCGATCGCGGTCACGTCACCGACCGGCCTTACGTTCTATTCGGGTCTCACGACGTCGTTGAATCTTCCCGGCTCCGCTACACCGGGCGCCGGCGGCAACGCCGACGGGTTCATCTCCGCGATGGGACCCAATGCGACGAGCGTGCTCCTCACCGTCTTCCTCGGCGGCACCGGCACCGACGCGATCAACGGGCTCGCGCTCGATCCCGCGGCTGTTCCCACGTTCCTCGCCGTCGCGGGCATCACGAACTCGGCCGATTTTCCGGCGATGAATGCGGCCCAGGCGACACCGGGCGGATCGTTCGACGCCTTCGTCGCCAGGTTCGACATCTCGATCGTGCTGGGTGTTCCGTCGGCCACCATGTCCTTTTCGACATTTCTCGGCGGGTCGAGCGTGGATCAGGCAACGGGAGTGGCGGTGGCAACGTCCGCAACCGGATCCGGCATTTTCGTGACCGGTGCCACGCTTTCCACCGACTTCCCGACGCTCGCCCCGTATCAGGCGGCCAAGGGAGCGGCGTATGACATGTTCGTCGCCAAATACGGTCCAACGGGGACGCGCATCTACTCGACCTACGCCGGCTGGGCGGCGAGCGAGCAGGCAACCGGGATCGCGGTTTACAGCCAGACCGTTCCGTCGGTCGCGTCGATACCGTACGTGTCGGCAACGCTGTCGCTGGCAGGAGGCAAGTCGCTCGCGCTGGTGTTGTCGCTCAACAACGCGGGGTCGGCGCTGACCTACGCCAAGGTGTTTGGTGCCGGGACCTCAGCGACGACGACGAGCGGGATCGCCGTCGACGGCTCGGCGAACGCATACATTACCGGCGCCACGGATGACGCCGCGTTCCCGATGGTGAGCGCCGTGCAGCCAACCTACGGCGGCAACAACGACGCATTCGTGATGAAGCTCAATGCGGCCGGCAATACGGTGTTTTCGACATACCTTGGCGGCGTCGGCTACGATCGCGCCCACGGCATCGCCGTTGACACCTTCGCCGGCGGCAACAACAACATCGTCGTCGGCGGTCTCACGACGGGATTCTTCCCGACATCGGCGGCGCCGCAAGCGATCTATGGCGGCGGACCGGCCGACGGTTTTGTCGTCCTGCTGGCGGGGCCGGTGTATTCGGTCGGTTATTCGACGTATCTCGGCGGCACCGGCACCGACGTCGTCTACGGTGTCAGTGTTGGGTCGGCACACAACGCCCGCGTCGCAGGCATCACCAATTCAGCTGGTCTGGCCACGGCCGGGGTCGCACAGAGCAACATTGCCGGCGAGTTGGATGGATTCGTCGTGCGGATTCAAACGGCTCCCTAGAATCGAAAGGGGCATAGTGCGATTGCGGTCAATCGCACTATGCCCGTCTTCCTAGGGGCTCGTGACCGTCAGTCCGGCCGATTGCGCGGACTCATTCCCCCACGCGTCGTACGCGCCCACCTTGTATGTGAAGGTCATCCGCGGTAAGACGTAAACGTCGACGAACGACGGTGTGTTCGACACACCAAGCAGAATGCCATTCCTGAAAATCTTGTAGCCTACCGTGGCTACGTTGTCGGACGATGCATTCCAGGCAATCGAAATCTGATTGGACGCGACCACCACCGTCCTGAGGCCGGCCGGTGTCGACGGCGCAGCCGTATCGGGCGCCGCCATGGTGCGGAGGTGAACGGGGCCGGCAACCGTCGAGACGTTGCCCATCGCGTCGACGGCCGACACGTGATAGGTGTACCACGTCTCCGGCGTCAAGCCGCTGTCGAGATATGCCGTCGGGCCCCAGTTACGCAGGAATACACCGTTGCGATAGAGCTTGTAGCCCGCCACGCCGACGTTGTCCGTTGCCGCCGCCCATGACACGGTGGTCTGTGTCGATGAAACCACGCTTCCGGTAAACGCCGTCGGCGTCGATGGCGGAACGATATCGATCGTCGTAATGGTCAGTGGCGAGGATAACGCCGACATGTTCGCGCGCACATCGAAGGCGCGCACGGCGTACGTGTACCTGCACCCCGGCCGCGACTGAGGTATCGCGATGGGACGGCGACGTCACCTGAATCAGGGGCACGCCGTTCCGGAATACCTGATACCCGCCTACCGTGCCTTCGTCCGCCGAGGGCGCCCAGTTCAGATAGACAATGCCTTTGCCGGGTATCGCCGACAGGCCGGTGGGAACGGTCGGCGGCGTGACGTCCTGATTCTGTGTGCTGACGACGGTTGCCGCACTCAGAGGCGAGGAATTTCCCGAGCTGTCCACCGCCGCCACCGTGTAGGAATAGGCGATGCCGGCGGCCAGGCCGGCGTCCGAAAAGTTCGTCGTCTGGACCCAGCCAACCAGCACCGCATTGCGAAAGACCTTGTAACCCTCGACTTTCACGTTGTCCGTCGATCGGCCCCAGGCGAGCTCGATGTGCGAGGTCGAAAGCGGCTGGCCGGAAACACCTGCCGGCGTCGACGGAGGAACGGTGTCGTGTACTGATGTCGTGGTTGCGGCGACGGCGACGCTCGGTGCCGAGAGACGCCCCGTGACGTCGAAGGCTCTCACGGTGTAGACGTACCGCGTGCTCGCGGAAAGCGGCGTGTCGATGTGAAACAACTGCGCGGTCGTGTCGGCAAGCACGCCGTCACGATAGACGTTGTAGCCGGCGACTCCGACATTGTCTGTCGAGGCATCCCATGACATGTAAACCGCGTTCGCGGACAACGGATTCGCCGTAACGCCGGGAGGAACGGACGGCGCGACCGTATCGGACGATGCCGCGATCATTGCGGCGTACGCCCGTCCTGTCGTCGAGAATTGTCCATCCGCGATCAGGCGCGCCGATGTGTTGTAGGCCACCGACAGGATCTGCGTCGGTGCCAGATACGCCACGGCGTTGTAGTCGACGTAGCTGTGGAGATACTGCGACCAGAACGGGGAGAAAAACGCGAACCGCTTCAGGTGCGCGGTCTTCACCATGACCGCTGCGAACTGCTCGTTCAGAGGCGCCCAGAAACTGAACGGTTCCCGCGCGAACAACGTCAGCACCGACGCGACGCCGAGCTCTTGTTCCGCGACCTTCTGCAGCCATGATTCGCTGACGGCGAACTGTTTGCCGCGGCTGTGCGTCAAATCGGCCAGTTCGAGCGTTCGGTGCAGAAAGTCACGATTGCCGGGATACACGTGCGCGTCGAAGAAGTGGATAGGGCGGGACAGGAAGCTCTCGGCAAACGCCCTGTATTGCGGCGCCCACGTTCCGATGCCGGCACCCACGCTGACGCCAGTGACTCCCGTCTGCGCGATCGAGGTCAAGATCGCGTCGAGGAACGCCGTGCTCCCTTCGACCGTTGCCAGCTCGGGCTTCCGCGTCTGGGCCGCCTCCGTGTCGGGCTCGCCGAGGACGACGATATAGTCGGGCTGGAAACGTTCCACCACAGTGCGGATTGCCTGAATGCGCCCTGCCTTGTACTGATTGAGCGAGAGACTTTCGTAATATCCGCGCACGTCCACCGTCGTGAAGCCCTGCTGCGACATGATGATGCCGCTTCGTGCAATCAGCTTCAGGTTTCGCGCGCGAATCTCCGACGCGAGCCGCTCGTAGAACGAGAGGTACTGCTGATATTCGGCGGTCGAGCCATGGAACGGCGGATACAAAACAGGGAAGGCGAACTGGACTGTCACGGCTTTCACGCCAAGCGCTTTGAGGCTGTCCAGCTCGAGGAGCACTCCGTCGAGATGCTCCGGATCGATAATCCGCTCGCCGAGCAGTGATGATGCGGATGTCAGCTCAGCCGCGAAATCGACGGGATGGCGCGTACCGTCCCAGGCGGCGTCGACCGTGGCTTCATACGAATCGAGCGAACCTTTCAGCGCCGAATACAGGCCGGCATACGGCGCAGGCACAGTCTGCGCGTGGACGGACGGCGACGAAAGCGCGATGGTCAGGACAACCGCGGATATCGACAGGAATATTCCACTGGATCGGTTAACGCTCATCAATCAAATCCCTTTATCAGCCGTGCGCCAGCGAGGCGCTCGCATCTCGAATGTTTGTGACTGCGTGTGGGCTCACACCCCGGCCCGCCATCGGGACCGGCGCACCAGGACTGAGCAAGTTCCACACCCGTGCCCGCCACGCCTCTCAAGCGTGCTAAAGGCCCGCTGCCATGGGTGTTGTGTCCCCTGCGAAAGCTGTAATCAGGTTATCGAAGAGACAATTTCGTCGGCCGACCTGTCTTTTTGTAATCGGGTCGGTGACGGCTAGGGAAGCGCTGCTAGTCTACATGATCGTGCGCTCGTTTGGGAGCGCGTCTGCCTGGTTCGCGGCTGACCGCGGCAAGTGCGGACATCCGATGAAGATAGAATATGCCCGACCATGAAGACTCTCGTTATCGGGCTCGATTGTGCTGCACCAGAAATCGTCCTTCGCGATGACCGCCTCCGCAACATTCGTTCGCTCATGGCGAACGGTTGTTACGGACGCCTCGAAAGCGTGATTCCGCCGATCACCGTTCCGGCCTGGATGTGCATGGCGACGAGCCAGGATCCCGGATCCCTCGGCGTGTATGGTTTTCGCAATCGCGTCGATCACAGCTACACGGGCCTCGGCTTCGTCAACTCGCGGTCGATTACCGCTCCGGCGATCTGGGATCATCTCGGCAGTGAAGGCCGGCAGGTCGTGATTATCGGCGTACCGCCCTCATTCCCGCCGCGTCAGGTCAACGGTCTCAGCATCGGATGTTTTCTCACGCCCGACACCGTGCGCGGGGAATATACCTACCCGGCTTCACTGAAAGCGGAAATCGATGGGCTCGTCGGCGAATATCCGGTCGACGTGAAGGACTTCCGCACCGACGACAAAGCCAAGCTGCTTGCCGGCATCCACGAGATGTCGCGCACACACTTCAAGGTGATCCGCCATCTGATGACGAATACCGAATGGGACTATTTCCAGTTCGTCGAGATCGGCCTCGACCGGATACATCATGGCTTCTGGAAGTATCACGATCCCGCTCACCGGCAACATGTGCCGAATTCGCCGTACGCCAACGCCATCTCGGACTACTACCTGCATCTCGACGCTGAAATCGGGTCGTTGCTGGAGTTGATCGACGACGACACGAACGTGCTGCTCCTGTCGGATCACGGCGCCCAACGCCTCGACGGGGGATTCTGCGTCAACGAATGGCTGCGCCGGGAGGGGCTGCTCGTCCTCAAGCAGGAACCGAAAGGGCAGACCAGATTCACGCCGGAGATGGTTGACTGGAGCCGCACCAAGGTATGGAGCGAGGGAGGCTATTACGCGCGTGTCTTCGTCAACGTCGAAGGCCGCGAGCCTCAGGGAGTCGTGCCGGCCGCCGGCTATGAGGATTTTCTGACCGAGCTCACGGCGCGCTTCGAGGCCTTGCAGGATGACCTGGGCAGGCCGATGGGCAACCAGGTGTTCAGACCGAAGGACATCTACAAGCACGTTCGCAACGTTCCGCCGGACTTGATCGTGCTTTTCGGTGGGCTGTACTGGCGATCGATCGGAGGCGTAGGCTATGCAGAGCTGCACGTGCAGGAAAACGATACAGGTCCCGACGACTGCAACCACGCGCAGTTCGGCGTCTTCATCCTGTCAGCGCCCGCATTCGATCGGCGCGGCGAAATGGAAGGCGTGCACATCCTCGACCTGGCTCCGACGCTCCTGGATCTCGCCGGCAGCCGGATTCCCGAATCGATGCAGGGACGTCCGCTGACCCGCCGGCCCTGATCGTTAGGCGCCGCAGGCACCCTGAAACGTCAACATCCACAGTTCCGTCGTGCGAGGATCGGACAGGCGGTCGGCGGATGCGGCCTGTCGCGCAAACGCAATCTGCCGTCCATCGGGACTCCAGACCGCCTTCGCGACCGTGATGCGGAGCCCTGGCGTGTGCTCTGGCGCTCCGGGCGTGTTGAAGTTCGTCACCTTCGTCTTCGCCCCGCCGTTCGGATCGATCAGGTACAGCTCCGCCACCAGCGTCCGCACGTCGCCGGGATTCCATGTGCAGCATTCGCTCGACATCAGCGTCAGCCGCTGGCCGGACGGCGAGATCCCAATGTGTTCCTCCCAGTGGTCGTTGGTCGACGTGATCGGTTTGAGTTCTTGAGTGCGCAGGTCGTAGCGCCATACGTCCAGCACCTGCGGATGCGATCGGCCGATGTCGGCCGCGAAGTAGATCGCCGAATCGTCGCGCGACCATTCCTGCATTTCGTAGAACGACGCGCCCTGCGAGGGGTTCGCATCGTCCGCGTTCGAAATGCCGCCGGGATTGAACGACTGGATGCCGGTCAGGTTCACATTCTGGAAACTGTCGATGACGATGTCGCCGATGCTGAGGCGCCATTGTCCCCAGATGTCCTTGATCGGCGTTCCCGCGGCGATGCTCAGCAGCGCGGCAAGAGGATTACGCGGGCCTCTCACCCGTTCGGCAAAGGCGAGCCGACTTCCATCGCGTGAAGGCACCGGAAACAGCACACCTGACTCGGTGTTGGACGCGTCGGTCAAGCGCCACCACCGATCGCCGGTTGGCGTCGTCGCCCAGATTTCGTTCCAGCGTCCGCTGCCAGGCTCTGCGAACAACCGGTTCCCTCCGTGATTTTCGCGCTCCACCTGAACGAACAGATAGTTGCCCGATGGATGCCAGTGAGGCACCCCCTTGTGCACGTTCGCGGAGGGGCCGCCGGCAACCCCGCTACACGTGAGGCAGCGCACGTCCCCGCCGTCAGGCTGCAGCGTGTAGACCTGGATGACCCCGTTGCTGTCGCGATCGGCGATGGCCAGGCGGTTCACCCGGGAAGACCAGTCCAGCCCGGGACCAAGAGACCGCATGCTTCTCATTTCCCTGACCGCACAAGGGCTTCCCGGGCCGGGGCCAGGGCCAGGGTCCGGTCCGGGATCCGATGGCGTTTTCTCTCCACACGACAGCGCCGCGGCGCATACGAGCGCTGCGATGGTGATGTGTCGGAACAGAGCAAGACTGCCGTACGATGGGTTGGAATTTGTCACGTTTCAGCACACGTCGCGCGCGGGCAACGTGACCTCGTAGAAATGGAGTGTTTTCAGCAAAAAGGCGCGACGCGCCTTGTGTTATCGTAGCTCGGTCGGTCCAACTGCAATTGATTATACCGCCAGATCCACGATGCTATTTTTTGCCTGGAAGAATCTGATCAAGGAGCGCACTCGTCTCATACTGACGCTGGTCGGGGTGACGTTCGCCGTCGGTACTGATGTTCTTCGATCTCGGCGTCTATCTGGGCTTCGTCCGTGCGTCAACCGTGCTCATCGACAACGCGCAGGCGGACATCTGGATCACCATTCAGAACAACCCGAATTTCGACGCGGCGCGCCCGTTTCCCGAGCGCAAGCTGTGGACGGTGCGTCAGGTCAGCGGAGTGCTGTGGGCCGAGCCGATTGCCAAGAGCTGGGCACTGCTGAAGCTGAGGAACGGCGGCACCGACACCGTCATGATGGTTGGATTCGATCCCGACAGCAAGATCGGCTGGCCCTGGAAGCTCAAGGAAGGGTCGGTCGCCGCGCTGAAAGTTGATGACACGATCATCTTCGATGAATCGGCGTCCGATAAGCTCGGCGGGATCGCGATTGGGGATCGCCTCGAGATCGTCGATACCCAAGTGAAGGTCGTCGGCCTATCGCAGGAAGCGCGCACCTTCACGACCTACCCGGTGGCGTTTACGAATTACGCGACCGCGAAAAAGCTTTCCACCACGCTTCGCCAGATGAGCGGCGACAACCTGAGCTTCATCGTCGTCAAGGTGGCGCCGGGCGTGGAAGTCGATCGCGTGGTGCAGGACATCCGGCAGGCGGTCTCGGACGTCGATGTCTTCTCGAAATCGGACTTCGCGTGGCGCACCCGCAGCTACTGGATCCTTCAGACCGGCATGGGCGTTGGATTTGGCATCGTCGCGCTGCTGAGCTTCCTGATCGGCACGGTGATCGTCGGCCAGACGATCTATACAGCCACCCTCGAGCGCTTACGCGAATTCGGCACGCTCAAGGCCATGGGCGCCACCAATACCGACATCCTCATCGTCATCCTTTCGCAGGCACTGATCAACGCGGTCGCCGGGTTCCTGATCGCCTGCGGGGTCGTGACGCTGGCGGCGCAGTGGTATCAAGGACTTGGCCTGAACATGGTGACGAGCTCGAGCCTTCAGGTCGCCATGCTCGGCATTACGATCGTGATGTGTCTCACCGCATCGACGCTGTCCATTCGTAAAGCATTCAGCGTCGATCCGGCGATCGTGTTCAGGGCATGATGCCGGCGCGAGCGTCAGCGATCGTCGCAACCAGGCTCGGACGGGTGTACAAGGAAGGTCCGTCGCTCGTCACGGCCGTGGCGGATGCGAACCTGACCGTGTCCCGCGGCAGTTTTGTCGTCTTGATGGGACCTTCCGGCAGCGGCAAGACGACCCTGCTATCGATGCTTGGCTGCATTCTGACTCCGACGAACGGCAACCTTGAAATCATGGGAGTGCCCGTCGTGTGGAAGGAAGGGTGGCTGTCGAAATTCCGCCGGCAGCAGATTGGCTTCATCTTCCAGCAGTTCAATCTCTTTACGGCTCTCACCGCGGCGGAAAATGTCCACATGGCCCTGCGCCTCAAGGGAGATAGCGCAGACGCCGATCGGCGGGCGAGGCAGGCGCTCGACCTCGTTGGAGTCGCGCATCGCGCCGATTTCATGCCGCGCGATCTCAGCGGAGGAGAGAAGCAGCGCGTGGCCATCGCGCGCGCCATCGTGGGCAATCCGCCGCTCGTGCTGGCAGACGAGCCTACGGGCAATCTCGACACGGCGAACGGCCGCATCGTGCTGGAGCTGTTGAAACGCGCGGCGGTGAAGGAGAATCGGGCGGTGGTCGTGGTTTCACACGATCCGCGAGTGGTCGAGTTCGCCGATCAAGTCGTCGTCATGCAGGATGGACACCTTCGGTACCACAGCGATGTCGGCTCCGACCGCGCCGCGGGCCGCAGATTGCGCCCCGTTCACGCGGCCTCGAAGAGCTGAAGCTCGACTAGCCTTCCACCTTCGATCGAAGCAAACGCACCAGCGTCCCAAAATACAGGCGTTCGAAGAGCTCGCCCGGTGCATGGCGCCGCAGGCTTACGACGAGGCGGGCAGGACGTCCGACGACGTACCGCAGCGCCGGACGGCGCGCGGTAAGCGCCCGAACGACAGTGTCGGCGACATCCGATGGCCGCGTCCTGGAGTGCTGCACGCGATTCGCTGCCATCCGTTCGGCTTCCTCGAACCATCGGTAATAGACGCCGCTCGGGTCGGTGGCTCTCGCCGCGACCACGCGGTTGACGCCCCAGGCTTCGGTCCGGATGATCCCCGGCTCCACCATTGAGACCTGAATACCGAAGGGCGCCAGTTCGAGCGCGAGCGACTCCCCGAATCCTTCCTGCGCGAACTTCGTCGCGCAATACGCGCTGACGCCGAACGAGCCGACGCGTCCGGCGATGGAGGTGATCAGGATGATCCGTCCTTCCCGCGCGGTTCGCATATGGGGAAGGGCCGCCTTGGTAACCGCCATCGTGCCGAACACGTTGATCTCGAACAGGCGCCGGATTTCGGGGTCTGACAGATCTTCGAAGAAGCCGCGCAGCCGTGTCCCAGCATTGTTCACCAGCCCATAGAGGCCGCCGCTCTGGGCCACGACGCGTTCGATTCCGGTCTTGATGCTCGATGTGGAGGTAATGTCGAGCTCGACGGCCGTGAGCTGGACGTTCCGCTCCCTCGCGGCGGCCAGCACCTTGTCGGCGTCGTTGAGGGTCAACATCGACGCATACGTGTCGAACCCCCGCGCTGCAAGGCGTAAGGCGGTTTCGAGACCCAATCCGGTGGACGCTCCGGTGACGAGGACGCTACGTTTGCGCGAGGCCATTGGACAACGCTGCCGAGGCACGCCTGCTGTCGTGAACTGCTGACAGCCGACGCCTCGTAAGAGGGTAGAAAGAGATGAGCGCCGCGGCGACCAGCAGCAGCAGCGACGGCATAGTTCCGAAAAGTACGCCCAAGCGAGTGCTGGTTTCCGCCGATTGGGCGGCGAGGCCAGGCACAAGTCCGGCATATCGATCGACCAGCACGCCGGTAAAGGCGATAGCGAGACTCGCGGCCCCCTGATGCGCGAATGAATACATCCCGAAAAGCGCTCCCTCGCGCCGGACGCCGGTGAGCGATTCGTCGTAGTCGGCGACGTCGGCAATCATCGACGGCGGCACGACCCAGACAACACTGGCAAAGAAGCCCGCGAGCGCATTGCCGCCCGCGAGCGGCGCAAGCTGCCCCGGCTTGATCAGAGCGTCGTCTCCGACCGCCCAGTAAGCCGCCGACATGAGCGCCGCGGTGACGAGAGTCGCGACGATGAACATCGTGCGCTTGTCGATCTGACGGGCCGCTCGAATCCAGCACGGCACCCCGATGATGCCGCCGATCACGAAGGCAAGCTGGAACAGCGCTATCGCGCGGTTGCCCTCGACCCGCGCGTAGTAGGTGAGGTAGTGGATGCACAACGTCGCGTTGACGACGGCAGCGAGAAAAAAGATTGACGAGGCAGCGGTCAGAATCGTGAACGGCCGGTTGCGAAGCGAGTACGACAGGTCTTCGACCAGCCGCAGAGGCGCCTTGTTGGCATCCACGGGCACGGCAGGCGGGCGAAAGCCCTTCGTGCCGAGCGCCGACGCGACGCCGGTGAGTGCGATGAGACCCCCGAAAACGAGGCCCAGGTTGCGGTAATTGGCTGCCTGGAACTTTGCGTCCGCTGCTCCCGGAGTGTCGGGAAAGAAGAGCGTGAACGCCAGGAATCCCGAGATCAACGTGCCGATCAGGCCGAAGGCCGCGGCGATCCCCGTCACCGAGGTCCGCTCGTTGTAGTCCCGGGTCAATTCCGCGCCCAGCGCGCAATACGGGATGCGAAAGATCGAACTGGCCGTTCGTGCCGCGAGCGTGGCCAGCAGGAGCCAGACGAACAATACGCCTGAGCTCGCGCCGGTGACCGGTCCGAAAACGGCCGCAAACGTGACTCCAGCGAGAATGGCGCCGACAAACATGAAGACCTGCCGGCTATAACGCGCTTTCGCCCTGTCCGACATCCAACCGATGGCGGGGTCGATACAGGCGTCCCAGACGAGACCGACCGCCGTGGCAATGCCAACGAGCGTTCCGGACAATCCGAGGACTGAGGTGTAGAAGAAGAACAGGAAGAGGCCGAAGCTGAATGTCTTGATCGCGTCCCCGGCGGCGCCCACGCCATAGAGTGCTTTTACGCCGGCGCTGGGCCGCGATGGGTGAGCCGACATACCCGGAGCTTACTCTGTCGGCCTGTGAAGTCCGACGGTTTCGCCCTGACGGACGCCTTCGACAATTTCAATCATCCCCGCCTGAGACTCGCCGGTCCGTACGCGGCGCGACGTCCAGCCGCTGCCGGATTTCACCTGAACATACGAACCTGCGGAGCGGACTTCGATGGCTTCGCGCGGCACGGCGAGAATCGAATCGCGGCGGGCGGTCGTGATCTCGACGTCGACTGTCTGCCCGAGCATGAGCTGTGATCCGGAGGCCATCTCAATCGTCGCCTCGAGCACTTTCGAGTCCACCATCTCGGCCGGATCCTCTCCGGTGATGGTTTTTCGTCCAATTGACGGTGCCAGCTCGACGATGCGTCCGCTGAAACGCTGACTGGGGTGCGTGCTGCTTCTGACGGTGGTTTCCTGTCCGACCGAGATTCGTGGCACCGCGGATTCGTCGACCTCGGCGCGGACCAGAAGCTTGCTGACGTCGGCTATCGTCAGAATCGGCTGCGGACGCTGCATGATGATCACTTCGCCGGCTTCCATGAAGCGTCTCGTCACGATGCCGGCCATCGGCGCGCGAATGCTCGCATACTCGAGCTGGACCTCGACCTCGCGCACCGCCGCCTCGGCCGATCGGTATTGCGCCGCGAGCATCTGCCGCACCTCGGCAGGCGCTCCGTCTTCGATCAGGCTCATTTCCTGCTTCGCCACGTCCAACTGCGCCGACGCGCGCTCGTGCCGCGTGACGATCTCCTCGAGATCGCTGCGCGAAATGAGACTTTTCGACTCGAGCAGCTGTCCGCGCTCCAGCGCCGCACGCGCTTCGCGCAGGACCGCCGTACTTTCGGCCACGCGCGTTCGCGCGGTGTTCATCTCCTGCGGCCGCGGGCCGCGCTGCACGTCGGCGAGCTTTGCCCTGGCCTCTTCCAGCCGCGACCGGGCATGCTCCAGCTGCACGCGCAGGTCCGCGCTTTCCATCTCGACCACGATGTCGCCGGCGCTGACAACATCGCCCTCTTTGACGAGAACACGTTCTATCCGCCCGAGCATCTTGGCGGTCAGCCGTACTTCACTCAACGGCTCGACGCGCCCCTTGGCTCCCACGATCTCTCGGAGAGCGGTCGGCGCGACAGCGAATTCTCCGGTCGGCGCCGCGTTCGCGCCGAACCATTGCTGCTGACGTCCAATCACCAAGACAATGACGATGATCGACGCGGCCACCGCGGCAACGCGCCACCAGCGCCGCCGGCTCGGACCGACGTGCGTCGGTTCGAACGCTGCTGCGTCAGCGACGGACGCGGCGGGCCCGGCCGCCTGCGACTGCGCGGTTTCGACCGGCGCGGAGGCCGCCGGTTCGGAGTCCGACGCGTGTGCGTCGAACTCCGTCAATCCAGGGGTCCGCTCGGTGGCTGACGCGCCCTTCACTGGCGCGTCACCGCGCTCGATTTGCGCCCTGCGAAGGGCGTCTGCCATCCTAATCAAGATAAGAGCTCCACGTCACCGCGATGATGATTATCGACCCACGCACGCGGGAATGGGCACCAGCGAATCGGGATCGGCAATCCATCCCAGCGGTTTGACCGCGACGCCGTCGCTCCACTTTCCCATGTCCAGCTGACGGGGATCCCCGTTGCCGAGCGCGTACTCGCAGTCGGTTCCCTTGAGCGCGCAGTTCAACGCCGCCACCGACAGCTTGTAGCTCACATAGTAATCGCGAGCGTCGACGGCAGCCGTGTCGTATGTGCCGGTATTGGTCGGGTAGAAATGATTGCCCAATTGCGCCGGGTAGCCGCGAGTATCGGACTGCACCAGCAGGTAGTCTTTGTTGTCGTCGGGTATCTGGACCATCGAGTTCCAGACGAAGGTGGCCGTAGAGGTGCAGACAATGTCATCGACGTCGCCGACCACCATGACAAATTTGGTCGCCGGATCGATGGTGCCGAAGTTCTCGGCGCTTGGGATCAATCCGCGCCGGCCGGGCGCGATCGAGACGACAGCGGAGGGGACTGGGCCGTCTCCGGTGCGGCCGATTTTCGCGGCGATGATGGCCGCGATGTAAGCGCCGGCCGAGTGGCCGACGAATGCGGTCTTGAGGTCTCCGCCGTTGGCGACTTCAGGCCGCACGTGCGCTTCGGCGTAGTTGTACTGAAGGCGTTTCAACGCATCCCTCCACGCCGCTTCGGCGTGTTTCGGGTAGTTCCACGTCGCCGCGAGCCCTGCCTGATACTGCACCCACACGACCACATACCCTTTGCGCACCATGTGCGAGAGCCAGTAGGGATATTCACTGGGATTGGTCGCCTGCCATGCATGGAGGAAGAGGACCACTGGAGCCTGCGCCGGCGTCGGCGATGCGGGTTCGAAGATGTAGTACTTGTAGTTGTCGTTGCCCTGGAACCCTTCGGCCCAGTAGGGGCCTTTTGCGGTCACGGCGCCGTGAGTGTAGAGGCGTCCGCCAGGGCCCAGGAGGGGCTGCCAGGGGGCGATTTGGGCCCGCGCTGGTGCTGCCGCCGCCAGCAACAGAAACAACGTCAAAACGCCGTGAATGATACGCGCTGTCATCGGAATCTCCTTATCTGCCACCGTCGTACAGTTGTGTCGTTCACCGAAGTCCGCAAGGTCCCGCGAAGTTCAACATCCAGAGCTCTGTCGGCCGGTCTTCACCGGTAAACCCGGCCACGAGAATCCGCGCCAGCGCCAGCCGGCGGCCATCGGGCGACCACGTCGCCTTTGCCACGATGCTCGGCGACTTCGACGACTCTGGATAGCCGGGCGCGTTGAAATGCGTCAGCCGGACTTTGCCGGAACCGTCGGCGTTCATGAGATACAAATCGGCCACGAGAGTCTTCAGATCCCGCGGGTTGTAGTCACAGCATTCGCTGCTCATGTAAGCCAGCTTCCGTCCGCTGGGCGAATACGCAATATGTTCGAGCCACTCTTCGTCGGCAGTGACGACCGGCCGCAACCGGCCGGTGCTGACGTTCATCGCATGAATGTTCAGGATGAACGGCGTGTCCTGCTTCATGTTGGAGGCGAACAGAATTTCTTCGCTGTTCGGGCTCCAGACCTGCATTTCGAAGAACTGGGCGTCTCCGGGAACGTGGCTCTTGATGTTCGTCAGGCGCGGCCCACCGCTGCTGTAGTCGATGTCCGCCACGTTTATGCGCCATCTCCCCCATGCGTCGGCGATGCCGCGGCCGCTTCTCAATTTGAGAAGCGTGGCCAGCGGGCGCCGCGGACCGGCGAATCGTTCCGCCCAGGCGAGTTTTCTCCCGTCAGGGGAGGGCACGGGAAAGAGGATTCCGGCTTCACGTTCCCCGCCCTTGTTTGTGAGCTGCCACCATCGATCGCCGTCGGGTGTCGTCGCCCAGATATCGTTGTTCCGTCCGCTGCCGGGCTGCGCGAGCTCGCGCTTGCCCGGGTGCTTCACGGCCTCGACCTGCAAGAAGATGTACTTGCCCGAGGGATGCCAATGCGGCACACCTTTGTGCACGTTGACCGGCGGTCCGCCCGGCACCTGCTTGCACGTCAGGCATCTCACGCGGGATCCGTCGGGCCGGATGATGTGCACCTGAATGTTCTTCTGTTCGTCCGGCTCGGCCACGAGAATGAGATCCTCCGTGGTCGACCAATCCAGTCCTGGCCCGTTTTGACGAACCAATCGCATGTCGCGAACCTGGCACGCCTCCGGCTGCGCCTGGCCGGCGGCCCGTTCGCCGCCTGTCAGCAGGAGGAGTGCGATCACGGCGGCGCCGGTACGAATCGACTGGTGGATCAACATGGCTCAGCGAAACTCCTTACATCCTCGGGAAACGCGCGCCGAACTTCACGTGTTTGATGCGATCGCGATCGAAGGACGTCGTCATCGTCCCGCTCAGTGAGTCGATGCCCCAGGCCCTGAGACGGTTCGACGCGATGACCCCTTCGACGTTGACGGTGTTGCCGTCGACCGACAGCTCATCGATGCGGAGCACCTGCAGGCCGGCGGCGAACCGATCCCGATGCCACTGCGCGATTTCGTCGCGTCCTTCATACGTGCCGGACATGAAATGCACCGATGCGTCCGGGGCGAAAAACTCGAGGCAGCGGTCGAGGTCCTGCTGGTCCCACGCCTCGAGATAGCTGCGAACGATCGGCTCCAGGCCGCTCGAGGCCGCCGTTTCTGGTGTCATGTTCTGCTCCTCGTCAATGTCTCGCGCCTTCTTCCAGAATCAACTTGAGGCTGATGCCGTGCTCCCGCAGCGGATCCACGGTTTTCCGTGCTGCGGCGAGACGCTCGGCAATCCAGGCTTCGAGCTGTTCGGTCATCGTATCTGCAAGGGTGCGGTCCTCGTCGGCGAGATTGTGCAGTTCCTTTGGATCCGCAACCAGGTCGTACAGTTCCCGCATCGGGCTCCCATAAAAGTCGGGTTCGCGCGCCACGATGAGTTTGTAATGGTTTGTACGCAGGCTCCACTTCGCCTGAAAGCTGCATTCGAGGCTGACCACGACGTCCCGGCCGTCCTGTTGCGCCGCACCCGTCGCGCTCGGCCAGAAGCTGCGGCCTTCCATCGTCCGCGGAGCTTGCACACCCAGCGCCTCGAGAATGGTCGGCGCCAGATCGTGCTGCTGCAGCATCTGCGGCAGACGAACGCCACCCGACAATTTACCGGGCCAATGAAGGATGCACGGGACGTGAATGGTCGAATCGTAGAGACCGTGATGTTCGAAGAAGATCCCGTGCTCGGTCATGCTTTCGCCGTGGTCGCCGACAACGACGACGAGCGTATTCTCCGCCAGCCCGGCGTGATGCAGGCCCTCCAGCAGCGCCGCGATGCCGTCGTCCACGTGACGGATCTGCTGGTCGTACAGGGCGCCCACGTATTCAGGGTCGGTCACGACGCCGTCGGCCGTGCGCAGCCATGTTTCCCGCGCCAGCGCGCCAAGCGGATGGCGCCACCAGTCCTTGAGGCCCAAATGTGCCGGGTCCGTCGCGTTGCCCGAATAAAACAATTTGCGGTACTCGGCGGGCGGAAGGTACGGTGCGTGCGGCTCCCAGTAATGCATGAACAGCATGAACGGCTCGTCCTGGTGCTCCTGCATCCAGGGAATCGCCCGTGCGTTCAGTTCCTCGCATGACACGCCGAGCCGCAGCACGCGCCGGAGGCTGGGGTCGATGTCGTACTCATACCCCCTGCCGAACCACGGGCGCTCCCGCATCAGGTTGTCGAGCGCGCACGTCGTATAGCCGGCGCCCAGCAGTATCTCGGGCAGCATCGGCGTGTGGCTCGGCACCGACGTGCGGCCTCCCTGCGCCACGACGCCGTGCGTCACCGGGTGCTGTCCCGTGTACATAGTGGTGAATGCCGGATGTGTGGGGATGCCGGCGCAGAACAGCCGTTCGCACATGACGCCGTCGCGCGCGAGACGATCGAGCCGCGGGCTCGTCTCACGCGCGTACCCGTAGCAACCCAGGTGATCGGCCCGGAGAGTGTCGACCGCGATGAAAAGAACGTTGGGCCTTCGGCTCATATCCGCTGCGATATCTCCTGCTCCAAATATGCGCTCAAGGTGCGCTGCAGCCCGACGCGCAGAGGCACGCTGGGAGTGAACCCCAGCGTGCGCCGGGCGAATGTCGTATCCAGCGCCCGCCGGCTCGGCCCGGCAGCCTTCGACGGATCGAGCGCGACGTGGCAGGGCCGTCCGGAGACTTCACCGATCATCTCAGCGAGCTCACCGATTGTGATTTCGTCGTCACCCGCAAAATTGACGGGTTCGCATACTGCGTGACGCTCGACCAGATCCAGCAGTCCGCGCGCAAGATCCTCGACGTAGAGAAACGTGCGGCGCTGGCTCCCGTCGCCCCATATCCGCAGCACGCCGTCTTCATGCGCCTGCCGAAACATCGTCGGTACTACGCGGCTTCGCACCGTATCGAAGTAATCCCGCGGTCCGTACACATTGTTGGGCCTTGCGATGGCCACCGCTAACCCGTGCTCGGCCGCGAACAGCCGAGCCGCGCACTCGGACATGCGCTTGGACCACGCATATCCATCTTCGGGGCAGTCCGACAGCCAGGATGTCGCGTCGGATTCGCGAAGCAGCCCGTCCGCCGTCTTCGGATATACCTCTGCCGAGCTCATGATCAGAATTCGATCGACCTCACAGCGGCACGCGGCGGCCAGCGCGTTCATCGTAATGCTGAGATTGCGCTGAAAAATCGACGCCGGATGCCGCCGCTTGAACTCGGCGCTTCCATCTGCATGGGCAATGTTCAAAACCACGTTCTGGCCGCGGAATACAGCGACGCACTCGTCCGCGTTCGTGAGGTCGGCCTTCACGACGCGAACCGCATCGCGCCCGTGATGCGCCAGCGACGCCGGCCAGTCCGAGCGGGTCGACGTCGCCGTGACCTGCGCGTGGTTCGCCACGAGCAGGTCGACGACGTGCGACCCGATGAAACCGGCGCCGCCGGTCACGAGCACGCGTTTGCCGTGCCAGAACTTCGTCACGTCCTCTAGAGCTCCGCCGGAGTGAGCAGGCCCGCGCGCGACAGATTGACGCGCTTGGACAGCCGATTGAGCAGTGCCAGAAGGTCTTCCTTGCTGATCGCGTCCAGCATCGTCGGACCGGTATAGACATCGCTCTGGAGCGCGCGAATCAGCGTCACGATGGGAAGTGTGTTTCCGACGCGCGCGGCCGTTCCCGCTTGTTCGATCGCCGCTTTCAGTGTGGCAAGGCCGCCGGGAGACATGCCGCAGCGTGCGGCAATGACCGTCAGCGTCTGGACTGCTCTGGCGAACGTCACCGGAGTCGGAGCGCCTGATACGACGATGTTCGACGGCTGCGAGTTCGCGCCCGCGACCGACTGAGCGACGACAAAGTAGGTGTAAGAAAACAGCCCGGCCGTGGTGTCAGCGAAAAACGGTGTTGTCGTCACGCCAATCGGCGTAAACGGCGCGGCCGCCGCCTGATCGAGGTCGAGGTTGTTGGCGGCTGCCAGTCCGCCCGTCGGGTCCGTTGGTATACGTACCGAACGGAACACGAGGAAGCGAGACGCGTTGGCAGGCCGTTCCCACGCCAGCAGAGTCCGCGTGGGCGTGCGTTCCACCATCAACTTGCTGGGAGGCAGCAAGGTCGTCCGGTTTACGGCCGACGGAATTCCACGCCAGACCTGGAGACCGTAGTAGTAGTTGGCGGTGCCGAGGAACAAGCCGTAAGGCGTGGACTTGATCGTTCTCGCCCCGAAGTTGAATTTGTTGCCGTCGATCGATGTGGTCGGGTCGGCGTCGATGGGACCCTGTCGGAACCCGCGGAAATCGACGCTGGAGAAGTGCTCGCCGTCCTCCGTGACCGTCAGATCGAAGCCCATGCCTGGTGCCACGAGGTTCGCAAGTATCGGAATTTGCTTCCACGTCGTGCTGAGGTCGAAGGTGCCGACATACAAGCGGCTGTCGAATACCTCCATGCGCCAGATATGCGCATTCAGCGGCCATCCGAATCCCGCGCCAAGACCACTGAGCGGGCTCTTCAAGCACCCGGCGGCCTCCGTGCAGCCGGACGCGCCAAACGGCACCGTTCGCGACGGTCCCACTATGACGTCCCACGTGTCAGGGTCGGCGGCTGTTGCGCCCGGATTGATACGAATGATGTCCGAGCTCCAGAAGGACTTCATTCCGTTGCCGCCGACGTATAGACGGCCGTTGAACGGCTTCATGCTCCAGATATTGAAGTTCGGACTCGGCGTCCGGTGACCGCCGTGGGTCACGATCGTCGTCAGCGTGTAAGGCACCGTCGAGGTATCCAGCCGCGCGACCTGAAATCCTTCTTCGTTCGGTCCCGTGATGCCGAGGTAGAGGTACCCGTTGAACGCCGAGATTTCCGACACTTTGACGGCCGAGGCGATTCGCCAGGCATTGTCTCCGAGCCACGGCTGGTCCGATTCAATCAGCACCCCGTCGCCCTGGATTCCGCCGGCGACGGCGTAGAGCTTGCCGGCGTGCTCCGCCATTCCGCGGAAGCTGGCGTTGGCCAGATTACCCAGGAACGTTCCGGGCGTCTGGGGCACCGGCGTGAAGTTCACGCCGTCGGTCGTGCGCAGGATTCGCGCGCCAGGAAGGGGCGGGAAGATCCAGCTCGGCGACACGCCGGAGGCATACATCGCGGAAATTGTGCCGCCGTTCCCGTCGGGCTCCTGGCGCACGAAGAGACCGCGGAAGCCGACGTCCCGCGCGACGAATTTCGGATTCAGCGGATCGGACTGCGGAATCTGCAGATCGAGCGGCGACTGGAACACCCGCGTCCACTGATCGACGGCCGGATCCCACGCCCAGATCTCAGCTTGCAATCCCAAGTCGTGTGGATTCGGCGCGCATTCGATATCCGCATCGTTCGGCGGGTACGCAACGACCGGAAACACGCGATTGATTGAGGCCGACACCATGCAGTTATACGAACGGTTGGTGGCGACATACAGTTTCCCGTTGAACCATTCCATGCCCCACGCCCAGCTGTTCTGCCGATCGCCGAAACCGTGCGGATAGGCGTCGGGTGGCAGCGATGGGATCTTGTCCAGCGTGTCCGCCCGTGCGAAGTCGGCACGAGTCAGGGCAGCACCCTGAGGCTGGGCCGTGGCCTGCGTCGCGTTTGTCAGTACGGCTGCCGCCACCGCTGCAACCATTGCAGGGCGCTGTAACCGTGCGAGTAATCGTTCCATCATCATCTCATCTCCAAATTAAACAAGATTCATTTACGCCAGCGAATTTACTGGACGCCGCCGCGCCAATTGTTCGAGCAACTCAACCGCGCGGTCGCCGCCTCCGTACCTCACGAAACTTGCTGCAAGCCGCCGCGCGTTTGCCGCGAACGACGGATCGCCAAGTACACGCTCCACAGCCGCGCGAACCGCTTTTGGATCGCATCGGCCTGCTCGCAGCCGTACGCCCGCTCCACATTCCGCGACGCGCTGGGCGTTCTCCTGCTGATCCCACTCCATCGGCACCACGACCAGTGGGATCCCCGCGGCCAGCGCTCCGCGGACGGTGCTGCTGCCGCCGCTGGTGACAACGACGCTCAGCTTCGGAAACAGATCGCTATGCGCCACCCACGAGTGCACTTCGACGTTGGCTGCGCCAATCTTCATGTCGCTGGGCTTCCGATGCGATCCGGTCGTCATGACCACGTGGATCGGTAAATCGGCCAAGCCTCGAGCCGCCGCGGACAGCAGCCGCGGGCCCTGCACCTGTGCCGTTCCTTCGGTGACGTAGACGACGGGCCTGTCTGCAGGGAGGTTCTGAATCCACTCCGGTGCGGCGTGCACCGGGTTCTTGTCCCACAGGCAGGGGCCCACGTACTGCACGGAGCTCGGCAGGTCGTGACGGTTGTAGTCGTAATCGGGGCTCGTCGCGACCATGTACATCGCTGCCTTCCCCGTGAGCTCGGCGACGCTGCCCGTGAACCGCGGCAGTCCATGCTCCTGCCGGACGCGGTTGATCTCTGCGCGCATGTCAGCGGCGAGCACGTCCGTCATTTTCGAGGCGGCGCTGTAACAGAAACGGGACCACCACGACCGGGGAGGCGGCAGCCCGAGGCCAGGGGGCGCCACGTCCGGGCCGGGCAGGAGACACCCGGCGAAGAAAGAAAACGCCGCGACGCTGGTATCCGGCCACTGCGGAAGGCCGGCGAACGCGCCCCACATCATCGGATCCGCGATAACCACGTCGGGACTCCACCGCGCATACACCTCGGTGAGGTCTTCGACCTGATCGCGCACGGTTCCCGCCAGCATTTCGCCGTACATCCGCCGGATCCGCGACAACTTCGCGAACGGATTCCGGATGCCGACGGTCGTATAACGGGCGGTGAGGGCCGCATACAAGGCTGCGGCGTCGCCGCCGTGCTCGCCGGCCACCGTCGAGAGTCGCGCCGCCAGGCGCACGAACGGAAAGCGCCTGTGACCCTCGCTCTCGATTGAGCGCGCGGACATCTCTCCCGTGTAAAACGCCACCTGATGCCCTCGATCGCGCAGGGCATTGGCAACCGCGAGACACGGGTTGACGTGGCCGGAATACGGCCAGACCGCGAACAGGAAACGGCGTGGGGTCTCAGGCATGATGCGCGGTCCGGCACACCGCCACGATGTACGTGGCGTTCCCCACCGACCCCTTCGTGAAATCGAACGTATCCGGATGCACGCGATCGACCCAGTCCGGAGCCTCAGGCGGCGCTGCAGCCCGCGCGCGCTTGAGGTACAGCGGGGCCACGCCGTTGATGAGTCCTCGATAGATCTGGGAGCGAAGATACAAGCGCGTCGATTGCATGAACAGGAACTCGCGGACCGGTTTCTTGCAGACCTGCCCGTAGCAATCGACCGACGCGAAATATGGGGACAGCAGCTCGACGAACTCGGGGGTGTTGTATTCCTTCACATGGAACGGATTGTCGCCGGAAGGGAAGCGCGACTCCGTGTTCGGTGTGGACACCACGAACGTCCCGCCGGGCTTCAAGACGCGCTGGATTTCACTCAGAAACTGCGACGGATTCTGAAGGTGCTCGATGACTTCGAACGAGCACGCGAGATCGAACGTGCCCGCCGGGAACTCCAGCGCGGTGCAGTCCATCACGTGGTACGACAGGTTGGGCATCTGATAGCACGAGCGGGCGAACTCGACGGCTTCAGGACTGACGTCGACGCCTACCGCCTCTTTGCAATACTGCGCCAGGTACGACGTTCCATATCCGGCGCCCGATCCGGCGTCGAGCACCTTGCGTCCCTTCACCAGCTCGCGTACGAATCGATATCGCGCCGCGTGAGCCCAGCTCAAGTACGCGGGCGTCTTGCCCGGGATGACGCGCTCCCCGTCGAAATCAAGCTGAGCAGCCATTTACCACCATCCGTTCCGTGTGTTGCGACTTGGCCGTCACGAGAGTCTCGAGCAGGCTCGCGGCCGTCCGCGGTCCGCCCAGCCGCTCGAAGCCAGACGCCAATCGCGCAGCGTTCTGTCGAAACGACGGAACCGTTAAAAGTTGTTCGATCGCCTGTCTCATCGCCCGCGGCGTGCAGGCTGAGGGCGACATTCGAATGCCGGCGCCGCTCTCCTTCACGCGCCAGGCTGTTTCCGGATGGTCCCAGTCGAACGGCACGACAACCACTGGCACGCCGTGTGAGAACGCGGCCAGAAGCGTGCTCGGTCCGCCAACCGTGACGACCGCGGAGAGTCGCTTGACGATCGGGTCGAGCGGAATCCACCGCGCGACGTGGATGTTCGGGGCCAGCGGCCTGGGCCCGAGATCCAGCGTCTCCGGATCGCGATGCCGTCCCGTTGCGATCAAGACATGAACCGGAAGATTCGCGAGGCCCTGAGCAGCGGCGCGGAGCATCTGCGAATCGACCTTGACCGTTCCTTCGCTCACATACACGAGAGGCTGGTCCTTCGAGAGCGCCTCGAATCCAGGCTGGCACTCCTTCGCGTGTGTTCCGCCACAAACAGGGTCCAACGTATCTCACCGATTGCGGAAGGTCCGTCCGGCTATAGTCAAAGTCAGGACTTCCGGGCACGAGATACAGCGGCAGCCGGCCCGCGAAATCGGTAACGGACATCCCCATCGGCGGCAGGCCATACGTCGCGCGCACCCGATTGGCGGCGCGTGTAATGTCCCGGAGCGCCCATCGGCTGGCCTTGCGGAGAAGTACCGACAGCATTCTCGTCACACGCGTCGTCGCCCTCGGAATCGCAAATCCCAGGATGGGCGCATCACGGCCGGACAGATAACAAGCCGGAATCAACGAGAACATCGCCACCGGAATGCGCTTCGTCTCGTGCACCACCAGGAACGGCCCCCACATCGTCGGATCGCAGATGATCGCGTCCGGTGCCCATTCGGTCAGAGCGTCGTTGACATCCGATACCTGTGCAGGGATCGTGTCGAGCACCCATTGCCGCCACATGGCCTTCATGCGGAGCGGGCGACGCCTCTGGCTGAGGATGCCGTCGGATGACAGCACCAGCTTCTCGACGGCGGCTTCGTCCACGGCGCGAAACGGGATACACCTGAAGCCTGCCGCTTCGACGGTGGCGCGAGCCTGCGACCCCGTCAAAAACGCGACCTCGTGCCCGCGATCGCGCAGCGCTTCCGCCACCGCGAGATTCGGATGGATGTGGCCGGTGAACGGCCACACTGTAATCAGGAACCTCGACATATCTAGACGATCGTGAAGCACACGGAGCGTGCGAAATCCATGTCGCGGCGTTCCTTCACCGTGAAACCCGCGGCGGCAAAGATTGGCAGCCAGTCGTCTTTCGCAATCGGCTTCTGATGCGAAAGGTCGTGCTGCAGAAAATACGGAATCGCCATGCCCGGCCGCTTGCGCATCTGCTCCGGCGTCGGCCAATCGACCTCGAACACCATGAGCGGGCTCTTGGGGAACAGCCGCCGATAGCCTTTCAAGAAATCGACGACGCAGTTCTGTCCGAAGTACAGCAGTTCGTGCAGCACGAAGAACGAGGTCCCGAGCTCGACGTCGGCCAACGCCGCCGGAGTCGCCTGGATCTTCGTGATGTCGTGAACGAAGAGGTGAACCCTGTCGTTCAAACCCGCTTCAACGGTCTTCACCTTTCCCTCTTCGATGGCTTCCGGAGAGAGATCGAGGCCGAAACCGGTAAACGACGGGTTCTTGCGGCACAGGTGCCGGAGGAAGGTGCCATCTCCGCATCCAAGGTCGACGACGCGCTTGAGACCGTGCTTCTTCGCGTAGTCGATGGCAATGGGGAAGTAGAGCCAGTTCTCAATCTCGCCGCTGCCGCGCGCGACGAAGTCTCCCCGGCGCACGACGTCGGTGCCGTAGTGGCGCTCCTTGCGAACGAGCCCTTCGAGCTCGTGAAAAACGCCTTCGTAACCGTAGACGCCGTTGAACCAGCCTCGCGCGACTTCGGAAATCAGCTCACCGTCGGGCTGAGCCGGTACGCATCGCCTTCCCGCACCAGGACGCCGTAGGCATACATCGCGTCGCACATCGACTCGAGGATGGCGACGTCGTAATCGTGAGCCTTGGCGAATTCGGCGGGAACGACCCGCCCTTTCGTGTCGAGCTCGTCGAAGAGCCCGATGTTCAGCAAGGTCTGGACGAGCCGGGTGGAATAGAAGCCGTTCAACATCCCCGGCCATGCAAGCTGATGCGCGCGCCTGAGCTTGAGCATCGGCCCGAGTCCGACGATTTGCGTGGTTTTGATCAAATCAGTAAGAGAGCTCAGCACTGTTTTGCTCCACATAAATAAGTGAACGACCTATTCGACATACCCAAGAGCCTGCAGCCGCTTGAAGATTTCTTCCTCGTCCGATGAATCGAGAGCCGCCGGTGTAACGGTTGCCGGGGCCGGCTGGCCTGCTGCGGACCGTTCGGTCACGATGGGGCGCGCGCGCAACGCCGCGGCGTCGAAGGCCTCCACCGGGACACTTCCGTCGAACTCCGCCGGAATCGGAAGTCCCAGGCTGTGAAGAACCATCGGCGCGACATCCAGCAGCGACAAGGGGTTGATGGTCGTGTCTGGAACGATGCCCGGACCGCGCGCGATGAACACGCCTTCGGGCCGATGGGTACCGGCGATTTCCGATCGGCAGACGACCGACACATCGGACGACAGGATTGAGATGAGCCCGCCATCGGTGAGCTCGAGCGTCAAATCCGGCGCGAGCTCCATGTGAGGACCGGCAAAGATCTCCTCGCGCTTCCACACGCGGCCGATGACCCGCTCGCCGGTCTCGGGATCGGTCACCTCATAGAGGTCGGCGATCAGCCGGTCGCGGAACGACTCATATTCGGAGGCGGCCACGCCCTGGCGGCCGTCGCCGGCACGGACGATGTGAATGCCGTTGCCCGACGGCATCGGCGCGTAGGCCTTCGTGACATTCCAGTCGACCGTGTAGACGTGCCTGGCCAGCTGACCAATGCCGAGCGTTGCGCCGTCACGCTCGCGCGGGGCCGCATCCTGCGCCCACGCCAGATGACCGCGCTCACCAAGCCAAGCGTTGGCGTAAAACGTCCGCACCTGAGGTCCGAATCCATGATCGGAGACGATGACGACCGTGGACTCCGGACCGGCGAGGTCGACGATCTCCGCGATCAGCCCGTCGAGTTTGCGGAAGTAATCGCGGCATTGCTCGCGAACGCGCTGTTCCCACTCGCTGGACAGATCGTGAGCGCTGGCGGGATCGAGAAAACGCCAGCAGAGATGCTGAAGCTTGTCTACGCCGTCGAAGAGAATCGCCGTCAGATCGGCCGGCCGGTTGCGCATGAGATGACCGAGCACGTCGCACCATTGCCGCTCGCGCCTGATGTGCAGATCGATCCATCCTTCGTATTCGTCATGGCGGCATCCCTCGAGCGCCTTCTCCTCGTGGGTCATGTCCATCGCCAGCTCGCGCGGATTGAAGCCAGGCAGCGCCTTGAGCTCGTCGTAGATGCCCTCGGGGTGACATCCCAGGCGCAGCTGCCGCCACGGCATCCAGCCGCCTGGAATCACGACGCCATCGATGCGCGGCGGCGGAAACATGAGGGGAAAGTTCAGGATGTTGGCGCGCTGGCCGGCACGATTCGCCATCGCCATGATCGTGTCGACGGAGATATCGCTCGACGTCTGCAGACGAATCTGCGGATTGTCCGGCGCTTCCTTGCGAAAGAAATCGAAGACGCCGTGGTGTCCGGGACCGCGACCGGTCAGGATCGACGTCCAGGCAGGCGGCGTCAACGCGGGCACGATCGAGCGCAGCTCGGCTTTGACTCCCTGGCGCATCAGCGCGCCAAGCGTCGGCATGATCCCCTCGCGCACGAGAGGATCGAGCACAGTAAATGTCGCGCCGTCGAGGCCGATTAACAGCGTTGATGTGGCAGTCATGTCTTTACTCACGAAGCACCGACCGTAACCCAGCCGACCACGTCCCCCGGCCGGCCCTGCAATGACACGTGGAAGGCTTTGGCGTGAACCATGTAACGTCCGGGTGCCGCGTAGCTTCCGTCGTCGGCACGGCCGTCCCAGACGGCGCGCTCGAATCCGGCAGCCTGTCCCCGGTACGGCGAGAGCGTCCGGATCAGCTCGACGGCCGTGGAATTTTCGTGGACGCGCAACACTTCCAGCTTTCGGACGTAAGTCTGGGCGTACCACAGGAAGATCTGAACGGACTGATTGGCCGTCGGGACGAACGTGCTCGGAAACACGCGTGGATATTCGACAATCGGCGGAACCGGAGGCAGCTGAAACGCGCGCGGCGCCAGCGCATCGCCGGCGACGTCGATCTCGGACATTTCCATCGGTCCCATGCCGCGGCTCGCCGCATAGTCCAGGTGCTTCACGCCGTGCTGAGGTATCTGCATCGCCGCCAGAGAGACGCGATCCACCGCACAGGCGTTGAGGCCGGCAATCACCGTGTCCATGCGCACGGGCGTGCCGCCGATGGGGCCTTTGCCTTCCATGCCGACGATGCCGTCAATCACCGCGAAATGGACGGGCCGGAGCGTGCACAGGTCGACAACGGTCTGATGCAGGCTCCGATCGTGCATCGCGAAACGGCCAATCGGCGGAAACGAGATGTAGCGATCGACCGCCGGCAGGCCGAACAGATTTTTCATCGACAGGGTTGCAACCGAGTCACCGTGCGTCTTCAATTTGCCGACGCTGATGAAGAACACATCGGGCCCGAGCACCTCTTCGTCGACATAGATGGCCTGGTAAGCCATCCGCGAAGGCACCGGCGCGAGAACCGGCGGCCGGCTGTTCAGATCCATCAGCCGCACGCGAGGATCGTAGCTGGCGAACCCGTTGTAGCCGCAGGGTCCGAACAGCGCTCCCTGGGGAGACGCCTCGACAATGACGACTTCGGATGCGCCGTTCGCCAACGCGCGATCCACGACGGCGCGGACCACTTCAGGATCGGTGGTGATTCCCGAATCGGCCGTTCTGGCCGAGACGAGATTCGGTTTGATCACGACCTTTTTGCCGAACACGCTCGCGGCTGGCCATTGTCCGCACGAGTCGATTGCGCGAACCGTCGCCCCGTACGGATCCGACTCGCGTCCGACACCCACACGATAGGCAGCCGCGTCCGCTCGCCTCGCGAAGCCACTGGCGAGCAGGAACACCTGGGTGCCGCGCAGAAATGTCCGCCGATCCATCGTCATTTGTCGTCCCGCGATTCGAGGAGTGATGGTCGTGCTCCCGCCATCGCCGCGGCGGAGGCATCGCCGGGGCGCGAGCGTCTGGCAACCATCTGACAGAGTCTTCCAAAGTAAATGCGCTCGAACATCTCGCCTGGCAGGTGCCGGCGCAGGGAAATGAGCAGACGCGCAGGCATGCCGAGGTTATAGCGAAGACGGGGCGTCTTCTCCGTCAGCGCGCGCGCAACGGTTGCGGCGACCTTCTCCGGCGTGAGACGCGACGCACGCACGATCTTGTCCGACACTTCCAGCACGCGGGAGAAGTAGTCGAAGTAAGGACTGCGCGGGTCGCGCGCCGCCGCCGCGACACGATTGTTGGCGCCCCAGATATCGGTCTTCACAATTCCTGGTTCGATCAGGCTCACCTGCAGCCCAAACGGCCGTAGTTCCAGCGCAAGTGATTCGGCGAACCCTTCGAGCGCGAACTTCGTGCTGACGTAGGGAGAGAGACCCATCGCGCCAATCCGTCCCGCCACGGAGCTCAGGACGATGATTCGGCCCCGCCCCGCCGCGCGCATCGCCGGCAGCGCGCGCCGTACCAGGGCCATCGTGCCGAACACATTCACCTCGAACACATTCCGCATCTCGTCGTCCGCCACGTCCTCGAAGTAGCCGCGCATGGTCACGGCGGCGTTGTTGACGATGCCGTAAAGCGGTCCCGTCTCCGATTCGATCTGACCGACGGCTGCGTCAATCGACGCGTTGTTGGCGATGTCGAGGGCAACCGCGCGTAGTTTCAGGCCGCGCGCCCGCGCCGCCGATTCAACGCGATCGATGTCGTCTGACTGACGCACGCCAGACCAGACCGCAAATCCTTTCTCTGCCAGCGCCAGCGAGGTCGCCAGGCCGAGACCCCGCGCCGCGCCGCTCACGAGCACCGTCCGCATTCGAGTCGCCTCCGCCCCTGCGTCCTCAATCACGACTGCCGGTATACCGTCAGCAACGCACCTTCGTGAGGCGCGTGGGTGGTCGCGGCCGGTTGAACGGTCGAACCGAAAAACGAGCGAATGTGCCGCACTAATTCACCTGGCTGCTCGAGCGGACCGAAATGTTCGCCCCCGTGCAGCAGGATGGTTGGGTTGTTCGGAAGCGCGTGCCGCAGAAACTCGTACGACCCGAGAAAGTGCGAGCGATCGCCGTACATCAGCAGCGTTGCCGTCGTGAATCGCGCGGAATGGCATCGAGCGTGAGTTCGCCGGGCCTCTCGTAGTCGCGATCAGCGTCGTATTGCGAATCAGGTTGAACAGAGGCTCGCGGTTGCGCGGCAGGCCGCGCGCCGGGCCGTAGAACCTCGGCGTTTCCAGGCTGAGGTGAGCAGGAAGTCGAGATCGGTGCGCTTGTCGGCGGAATCGTCAGTCCCACTTCCTCGAGCTTCGCCACCCAGTAGCGCCAGCCCTCCCAGTCGTCGATCTTGCGCTGGTGCACGAGCGCGGCAAGCCCGGCTTCGATGGCGACGATCTGCGCCACGCGCTCGGGATATTGAGCAAGGCGAAATGCAGACAGACGTCGGCGCCGAAAGCTATGGCCGACGAGGAAGCGGCGCTGGATGCTGAACTCATCGAGAAGTCCCTTGAGATCGTCGCGCCAGCATCGACGTCGTGTAGCCGGTCGGCGTCACATCGAGTAGCCATGGCCGCGAGATCGCACGTCGTCATACGGAACTCGTAGCGCAGTGCCGGCGCAATCGCGAGGTGCCACACCGCGAGATTGCCGAGAAAGCCATGCAGCATGACGACCTCGGGTCCGTGGCCGACTGACAGGTAGTGCAAGTTGCGACCGTTGACGTTGACTTTTGGCATACGCTTCTCGATGTCTCCCGTGTGTCCGTGAGACTTACGTCCTCGGCTCTGATTCCAGAGCCCACTCAACGGACTCTTCTTCTGGCTGCCACTCGTCCCCCCGAAAGCCTGAATCTGGTGAGCAGCGGCTGCGGCTGCTCCAGCGGCGTGAAGTGCTCGCCACCCTCGAGCAGCACCGGCGTACAGTTCGGCAGTGCCTCCAGGAGCGCGTGAAACGAATCCAGCAGCGGCGACTGATCGCCGTAGATCACAACAACCGGCGCCACAATGTGGCGCAGCCCCTCCAGCGTGAGTCTCCCGACTTCCTGTGCTTCGTGCAGTAGAGATGTGTCCTGGACGAGATGGAGCAGGCCTTCGCGGCGGCGCGGCAGCCCACGCAGGGGGCCGAACAGCCGAGGTGTGTCCAGGCTGCGGGCCACGAGGTAGGCGAGGTCCGGACACCGCTCCGGTGCGATCTCGATCCCCGCCTCATGCAGCTTTGATACCCAGTACTTCCATCCACTCCAATCCTGCTGCCGATGCTGCTGTAGAGCGGCAATTGCCGGTTCTATGGCCACAACCTTGGCAACGCGCTCCGGGTGTTCGAGCGCGAAATGGAGACAAATGTCAGCGCCGATGCTGTGCCCGACCAGGTGCGCTCTCTCGATGCCGAGCGTGTCCAGCAGCCCCAACAGGTCCGCCGCGAGCCGCGAAACGCTGTACCCGGTTCTGGGCACGTCACTGTAGCCGTGGCCGCGCAGATCGTAGGTGGTGACCCGGTACGTTTCGCGCAGCCGTGGCACGAGGTGCAAGTGCCAGACGGCGAGATTACCGAGGAGACCATGAACCATAACCACATCCGGTCCGTGTCCTGTCGTGATGTAGTGAAGCTGTAACCCGTTCACCGCGACTTTGGCCATGTCGACCCTTTTTCACCTGGAGAATGCGCTGCGCGAACCTGGACTACGTCAACGCCGGTGCCAAATGAGCGGCGACGAACTCCACGAGCTCGGCCACCGATAGATCTCGCTTATCCCTCTGTCCAATGTCCGCGAACAGGTCTGAAAACGGCATGGGTTTGCGGTAGTGCTCCTGAATTGCCGTGCCCAGGACCACGATGTCGAGCGATTCGAACCCCAGCTCCGAGAACAACTGCGTCTCCGGACCGATCGCGCGCGAGTAGTCCCAGTCGCGGGCGACGTCACTCAACAGCTGGGTGATATGGCGAAACACCTCTTCACGATTCGAAGTCATCTCAATTTGCCCCACACAACACCGCCGACGCGACGATATTGCCGTCGCGTTGCGTGCGCGCTACCACGTCGTTGCCGGACAATGCCGGGTGTGCCGCGAGGAGATGGGCGTCGAGATCGAACAACACCATCCCGGTCTTGATGCCCACGTCGCGGATCCGTATCTCGCCGGGTCCATTGGGAAGGCCCCGCCCGAGCGCCTTGCCGACCGCCTCTTTCGCGCACCACATACGGAGATACCACTCGAGCTGATGGCTGTCGCCCACGGCTGCGACAAGATTGCGTTCGTGCTGTGTGAATGCGGCTCGTTCGAAGCCGGTTCTGCGATCGGCGACCGATTCGATATCGATGCCGACAAGATGCGCGGGCCTCAGGGTCGCGACTGCCACGGCCATTCCGCCGCTGTGTGAAATGGACACGAGCGGGGCATGGCGGCGATCCGTGATCCATCGACCGTGTACTTCCGGGCGGCCGAGAGCGTCGGGCGCGATTTCCACGTCCGCCGGCGCCAGCCGCAATCCGAGCTGCCGGTGGACCAGTTTTCGGACCGCGTCTTTCGCGACCGCCCGCCCAAGCAGCCATTCCCGGCGGCGCTTCGCCACCGCGGTCATCCCATCCCATGTCTCGCGCTCGCGGCGGCTCAGAACAAGGTGCGCCAGCACTTTGAGCCAGATCTCGCCGTGCGCGTCCAGCACGCTCTCGGTCAGGCAATCCAGCCGTTGGCACGCCACATCGCCTGCCGTTTGCTCTCCGAGCGGACTCTCCCATGGAGCGCTGAGGTACGTGTCCGCAGGCGACACGCGCATGTGGACGAAGGGCGCCGGCAATTCGAACCGCCGATCCTGCCACCCTTTCAGCTCGTACAAAATCGCGCCGGTGGTGTCGACGATGTCGATGTCGCAGCGCGTCAGGGTGTCGCCGATCAGCTCCGCACGCACGCGGCAGTCGAGCCGGGTACCGGGCGCCGGCGGCGCGCCGTAACAGCGAAGCTCCTCGAGCGCATAGGGAAATACGTCCACGAGCACGCCGAATCGCTCTTTCACCCAGAACGCGAGTACCTGTCCCGCGGCGTCGAGCACGACGGGATCGATGAGAAACCGCGGATCGGCGTTGCTTCGCAGCATGTCATCGCGGCTGGGAATCTCCAGCGTCGCGACGTTTCCGTCTTCTCCGTAGCGATCGATGGACTTCACTGCCTGGAAACACGGCCCGTGAAACATGCCCTCGTCATAGAGCTGTTCCACCTTCCAGGTGGAACGCCGATCTCCGCGAAGCGCGAAGCTTCCAGCCTGCGGACACGCCGAGTACGCCGGGGAAAATGTGATCGTCGCTTCGGCGATCGAGGGGCCGAGGCCGCCGTCGGCTCGCCGCTCGTGAGCGGACACCTGCACAGCGGCCTCGCTGCCGTCCGCTGGCGCCCTGCGGGCGACGAACTCGAGTGTCTGCGGCTGTTCGAGCGTGATCCAACGCGACGCACGCACCTGCCGCATGCCGCTAACCAGCAGGGTCGGGTGGAGCAGTGCAGCCGTCTCGGCGAGCATCTCCATCGTCACCGTGAAGGGGACGACAGGCAGGGCGAGCAGCTCGGCGTCGGTGCTCGATACATCGCGCCCGAGCGTGTGGTGGGTGAAGAGCCGATCCTCTTCGAGATCGAACCGCCGGACGACCCGCGCGCGTTCGCCCGGCACGAGGTCGTGGACGTCGACGCAAAATGGAAGCCGGCGCGGCGCTGCATGCGCGGGCGCGACCTTGGGGTTCTCCCGGGCAGCGAGGTACGCGTTCATGACCTGTGTTTGCGCCTTGAGAAACTGGTCCATCGCCTCGAAGTGGCGCTGCACGACCTGCGCGGCCTGCGCGGGCAGCGGTGCGGCCGCCGGACGCAAGGGGGATGAACCGTTTCCGTTCCCCTGAGGAGCGGCCGCAGCAAGAGCCGGTGCCGGCGGTTCGCGGCGGGGCAGCGCGAAATCCGCGGGGAGACGGATTGGCTGGAGTCCCGTTGCCAGCGGTGCCGGCTTCCGCGCAGTCACGGCGGTCTCCGGCGCCTTGTCGAGATCAACGGCCTGAGGACTTCGTCGTTCGTAGAGGTAGGCCATCCGCACGGGAACGCCGTGCGCGCACAGCTGGGCGACGAGGTGATTCAGCTGCGCGGTTCCCGAACGGTGTTGCAGGTTCATCGGAATCGCCGCGTACTGTTTGCCGCGAAGCGTATCGTCGATGAACCCGCACAGATTCGCGCGCGGACCAGCCTCGACGAAGATCCTCACGCCATCCCGGTACATCGCCTCGATCGTTTCCCTGAAACGCACCGTCCGCGCCCATTGAGTGGCGACCAGCTCGCGCACGGCATCGGCTTCGTCCGGGTACCGATCCGCCGTCACGCACGAATACAAGTCCGCCGCGCCACGGTGAATCGTGACCCCGGCGAAGTAGTCGCGCATGGGGTCGCAGAACACCTCGAACCACGGTGTGTGATACGCGCGCGCGAACGGCAGAATCTGGCTAATCGCCCCGCGGGCCGCCAGCTGTTCGAGGATGGCGTCCTTCGCCGCTTCCGTGCAGCAGATCACGGTTTGATGCGGACAGTTGTCCATCGCGATGAAGGCGCCGCCCGGCGCAGACTCGACGATGGCCCGCAGCGCCGGTATCGCGACGCCGCCGGTGGCAATGAGGACGCCGTGCGGAATCTCATCGCGGGCATCCAGCTGCTCGAATACGGCGTTCACACGGCGGATGTGGCCGATCAGCTCCGTCGTCGGTATCCGGATTGACTGCTTCCGAAACCAGCAGCGCCGAATGTTCTCCGGTGCTGTGTCCGACCATCGCGTCGGCCTTGATGCCGAGCTCGCGGGCGAGGCGGCCCAACGCCTGATTCGCCGTGAACACGGCCTCGGCGCCGGAATCCATCCGGTGAATCCGGCTGCCGGCGTCCGCCTTGCCCGGCTGCGGCGGCGGAAAGATGACCTGGCTCGGCAGATAGCCTCGCGGGTGGTCGGCGAAGGCGCGATCCATGAAGTCGAAGACCTCGCGCACTTCGGGAAAGTGCACGCACAGATCGGCCAGCATGTTTCGCGTATTGCGATCCCTCGCCGGGAAAGACCAGCGCGAGCTTGCCCGACCGCCCGAGCGGTGCTCCAAAGAAGTAGATGCCCTCGATGTCCTTGATGCGCTGACACCGCTCATCGCTCAATCGCTGGAGGGCGCGCGCCAGCTTGGTTTTCAGGTCGTCGGCCGACGTGGCGACGATCGACAGCCGCACGTCTTCGAAGGCCGAGGCGGCGTTATAGGTGTACGCGAGATCCTTCAGGTTCGACTGAGGGCGTGCGCTCGAGATACTGCAGCAGCCGCATCCCTTCGCTGAGCAACGCCGGACGGGAGTCTCGCCGACAGCACGATCGCCTCGCTGTCCCACTCGTGCTGCATCGACGCGGGCCGCGGCGCGCTGCCGTTGTACTCCTCGAGCACGACGTGCGCGTTGATGCCGCCGAATCCGAACGCGTTGACGCCCGCGCGGCGCGGCGTCTGCCAGTCCATGAATCCAGGGCCGCGTCTCGGTGTTGAGATAGAAGCGGCTCGTCGTCGAGCCCGAGCTTCGGGTTCGGCTCGTCGCAATTGATCGTCGGCGGCAGGACCCGATGATGCAGCGCGAGCGCGGTCTTGATGAGCCCGGCGATGCCGGAAGCGGGCATCAGGTGGCTGATCATCGACTTCACGGAACCGAGCGCGCACGTCGGTGCATCGCCCGACCGCGGGCCGAACACGCTGTTCAGCGCCTCGATTTCGACCACATCGCCCACCGGCGTCGCCGTGCCGTGCGCCTCGATCAGTCCGACGGTCTCCGGAGCGACACCGGCGGATTCGTAGGCGCGCTGGAGAGCCAGCTGCTCGCCTTCGAGGCGCGGCGCCAGCAACCCGAGCGCCTTGCCATCGCTGGCCACGCCCACACCCTTGACCAGCGCGTAGATGTGGTCGCCGTCGCGTTCGGCGTCTTCGCGGCGCTTGAGCGCCACCATCCCGACCCCTTCGCCGAGCAGCGTGCCATCCGCCCGCTGATCGAACGGCCGGATTTCTCCGGACTTCGAGATGGCTTTCAGCTGGCAGAAGATCATGACGATCGGCGGCGGGGTGGAGGCGTGGACGCCGCCGACCAGGGCGAGATCGCACCGGCCGGAAAGCAAATCGCGCATGCCGTGGTCGAGCGCCACGAGCGACGACGCGCAGGCGGCATCGACCAGGTAGTTGGCTCCCATGAAGTCGAGCCGGTTGGCGATGCGCCCTGAAATGATGTTGGGCACGAGCCCGGCGGCCGTCTCGGCATGAAACGCCGGCAGGCTCGCCTTGAGGTGTCCGCGGATGATCGCGAGCTCCTCGTCGGAGTGCTCCGGATGCAGCTGCTTCAGGATGCGGATGATCGAGTCGACCACCAGAGCGTGCTGCACGACGGTCGTATTGCCACGGTTGACGTAGGTGCCGCGGCCAATGATCACCTCGGTCCTGGCCGGGTCGAGCCGACGCTTCAGATACCCGGCATCGGCGACCGCTTCATACGCCGATCGCAGCGCGAGGAAATGGTCCGGCTCGGTGCCGTCGACGGAGTTCGGCATGATGCCGAACTTCGTCGGGATCGAACTCGGCGAGCGCACCCAGGTAGCCGCCGCGCGCGCAATACACGCGATCGTTCGCCTCGACCGACGGATCGAGGAACAGTTCGCTCTCCCATTCCGGGGGAGGATCGCCAATCGCGTTCACCTTGTTCAGGATGTTCTGCCAGTACGCCTGAACCGTCGGCGCGCCCGGGAACACGCACGACATCCCGATGATGGCGATATCGCCGGTTGGACCTGGAGACAATGTCGGCTTCACGCCGTCAGCTCCACTTCCTGCGCGCGAGCCGGGTCTTCACCCCACGGTCCGTCTCCGACGACAATCCACGTGTCAGAACCCTGATTGAAAAGGATGTCCGCGACGGCGATGGCGGCGCCGGCTGCCACGGGAATGACTTGAATTCGGCGCGCCGCAAACTGCCGTTTCACGTCGTCCGAGACCATGCCGGTCTTGTCCCACGGTCCCCAGTTCATCGCGCGCACGCGAATCGGAAACTGTTGGCCGACTGCCATGGCGGCGGCGTTGAGGATGCCGTTTGCCGCGCCGTAGTCGGCCTGGCCGCGATTGCCGAATGTCGCGGTGACCGACGACATGAACATCAGCGCCTTCAGGTCGCCGAGCCGCAGCTTGCGGAGCAGCGTGAAGGCGCTGTCCGTCTTGGTGCGGACAACGCGCTCGAACGACTCGGGCGTCTTGTCCTTGATCAGCTTGTCCTCGATGATGCCTGCGCCGTGCACGACGACGTCGATCCGCCCATGTTCGGCGTAGATGCGATCGATGAGCGCGCCGAACGCCGATTCGTCGCGCACGTCGAGCTCGACGTATTCGACCGTGGCGCCCGCTTTCCGGACGGCGTCGAGGTTGCGCAGTATTTCGCGGTCGCGAACAACCCGCTGCGTCGCGGTCTCGATGTCGGACGGCTTCACCTTCGCGTCCGCCGCCCGCATCGCGGTCGTCAGCACCTGGCGAAGACGCGGCGCATCTTCGATGCCTGCGGTTGGTCCGGACTCCGCTGCTGGAAGCGGCGACTTGCCGACGAGAATCAAATGAGGACGAACGGCTTGGGCCAGCGCGATCGCGATTTCCGCCGTGACGCCGCGGGCGCCGCCCGTAATCAGAAACACCGAGTTGGACCCGAGGTCGACCGGTGCGCCGGCGCGCACGGGGGGCGCGAGCCGCGGTGTCATCGTGGTCCGCTTCCCGCGCGCGTACACCGCTTCGACAGGTCCGTTCAGCGATCCCACTTCAGCAAGCAGGTGCTCCAGGAGACGCGACGCATTTTCATTGGTGTCGAGGTGAACCGCCCGGCATACCACCGACGGTAGTTCGGCCGCAGCGGTTTTCAGGAAACCCGGCACGCCGCCGTGCGACAGCGGGAACTCCGACGGTGTTCCACTCAACGCCGGGCCCATCGCGGTGACGCCGACAACCATCGCGCCCGCTTGCGGACCGCTTTCGAGGAGGTCGGACTGCGTCGCGCGGACGAGCGCAAACAGCGTTTCGACGTCCGCCGTGACGCGCTCCTGCCATTGATCGAGCGAGAGCTGATCGAAGCTGGCGACCGGCTTGAGCGGCATGAGATGCAGCAGCGCGTTCGGTTTCCCGACCGCACGCCGTATCGCCGCCAGCACTTCCTTGAGCTGGTTCTCGTCGGTCAGGTTGGCTTGGAACCGGTTGTCCCCCAGCATTGCCACTGAAGCGCCATGACGCAGCAGTACCGGACGCTCGTGCTTTTCCGCGAGCATTGTCGCGACGCCTGCCGCCAACCCATGTTCATCGTCGGTGATCAGCGAGACGCGCCCGGGGAATGCCCGTGGTGCCTCGAGAAGCGGAGCATCGATCGGCTGCATCACGAACCGCGGCACGTCATCCGCCGCACGCTCTGGTTCCTGCGGTAACGTCGGCTGTTCGGGCGCGCGCGGCGCGGCCGCTGCTCCTTCGAGCGCCGCCACCAGGGCCGCAGACAGATCACGCAACGTCTTCCGGCTGGTGAGCGTGTCCATCACCTGGTGAACCTTGCGCTGCTCATCCGACGAGCCGCGGCGCTGGAACGTGCTGAGAATCTCCACACGCTTGATCGAGTCGATGCCGAGATCCGCTTCGATGTTGAGATCGGGATCGAGCATTTCGACCGGATAGCCGGTTCGCTCGCTGACGAGCTGTACCAGCTCAACCAACACATCCCGCGCCGCCGCGGGCGCGGGCGCGGCAGCGCCTGCCGGCCGGCTGCCGGCGACGGCCTCGCCGATGGCGTCGGCGATCTGACGAAGCGTTTTGAGGCTGGTCAGCCGATCCATCAGAGATTGAATCGCGCGCTGCTCATCAGCGGAGCAGGTACGTTGAAACGCGCTGAGAATTTCCACGCGTTTGATCGAATCGATGCCGAGATCCGCTTCGATGTTGAGGTCGGGATTCAGCATGTCTGCCGGATAGCCCGTGCGGTCGCTGACCAGGCGCAGCAGGTCGGCCGCGATGTCGCGAGGGGCTGCCGCCGGCGCGACGGCTACCGGTGCGACTGCCGGAGCGCTCGTGGGAAGTGAACGAGCCGCCGGTGCGACGGGTTGAGCGGCCACCGGGGTTGGTACCGGCGCCGGTGCGAATACCGCGGGTATCTCCGCCGCCGCGACAGGTGCGATCGCGGATGGAAGAACGCCGCCGTTGCCGCCCTGTAGATAGGCGGTGACGACCGCGGTCTGCGTCTGCAGAAACTGCGACATCATGTTCTGAAACTGCAGCATGACCGCATCGCCGGCCGGGACCGCCGCCGCGGCAGCAGCAACCGGCATCGGCACCGCAGACGTCGTGTCGTGCTGCGAAATTACCGCTGGCGACAACTGAGGAATGGGCGTGTAGACCTTGACGGGTTGATTCGCCGGCCTCGCTCCCGATCCGTTCACGACCCAGGTGGCTTTTGCCGCCCGCGCGCGCTGCTCCGACTGCGGCTCCGTTTCTTCGCGTCCCTCGAATAGCCTGCCCAGCCGCGGAACGTGGCCGGCCGCGGCACACTGAGCGAGCAGATGGAGGAGCTGCGTGATGCCGGGGCGGTCGGAGCTGTCAACCGAGATGATGTCTGCCTGCCGCTGATCGAGGTTCTGACGCGTCAGAGTGCTCAGCACGGTCTTCGGACCTGCTTCGACGAAGGTCCTGACGCCCGCGTCATACATGGCGCGGACTTCATCGACGAAATTCACCGGATTCACCAGGTGACTCGACAGCAACGCACGTATTGCAGACGGATCGTCGGGATACGGCTGGGCGGTCGTGTTCGAAAACACCGGTACTCGCGGAGTCGAGATATCCAGCTTCGACAACGCATCCGCCAGACGCCCGTGAGCTCCGTCCATGAGCGGTGTGTGGAACGCACACGCGACAGGAATCCGGCTCGCCCGCAGACCGGCCGCCTCCAGCGCCGCCGTTGCCGCATCGACTCCGGCGGAGGTTCCGGAAATGATCGTCTGCGACGGTGCGTTCAGGTTGGCGATCCACACGTCGGCGCGATCGGCAAGAACGGCCTTCACGCTCTCCGCCGATGCGCTGACCGCCGCCATCACGCCGGGCGCGCCTGCGACCGAATCCGCGATCGCGCGTCCTCGCGCGCTCGAGATTTCGTAGAGCTCTCGTTCGGAAATCGCGCCAGACGCCGCAAGCGCAACGTACTCGCCGTAGCTGTGCCCGCCGACGACGTCGGGCTCGATGCCGATTGCCGAGAGCAGCGAATAAACGCCCATCTCGATGGCGCCGAGCGCAGGCTGTGCGATCGTGGTGTCGGTGATCGCGCTCATCTGCGCGGCACGCTCTTCGGGCGTGAACGCCGGTGCCGGAAAGATGTAGGTGCTCAATTGCCGCGGCAGCACGCCGGCAAGTGCATCGTCGGCGTTCTGCAGCGCTTCGCGGATGTGCGGAAATGCGACCGCGAGGTCGCGCAGCATGTTCGGCCCCTGCGATCCCTGTCCAGGGAACAGAAACGCGAGCTTTCCCGATGGCATCTCATTCCGGATGTAGACGCCGGCGGTGTCGTGCAGCCGCTGTTTGCCCGATTGCATCGCCTCTCGTGCGACGCGAATTTTCCGGCTCAGATCGGCGACGTCGGTGGCGACGATACTGACACGCAGCGCGGCGGGGGACGCGTGCGCATCCGAGGCCCTGCCGACGCGGGCGGCGATGGTACGCAGCGGAAGCGTCGAGTCTCCGGCGACGGCACCTTCTACCGATGCAAGCGCGGCATCGATCTCCGCCGCGGAACGCCCCTGCCAGACAAACAGCTCAGCGGGCCAGCTTGCCGACGTTTTCCGGGAAAGGGGATCCAGATATTCGCCGGTGTACTCTTCGATCACCGCATGGAAATTGGTGCCGCCGAAACCGAACGAGCTGACGCCGGCTCTGCGCGGCGTCGACCCTTCGCTCGACATCCACGGGCGCGGCTCGGTGTTGACGAAAAACGGATTGGCCGGATCGCGGAGCTGCGGATTCGGGTGTTCGACGTGAAGCGTCGGCGGAAGCACCTTGTGGTGAAGCGCCAGTGCCACCTTCATCAACCCCGTGACACCGGCGGCCGATTTCGTGTGGCCGATCATGGATTTCACCGAGCCGATTGCGCACGACGCCGGCGCCGCGCCCGCTTCCTGAAACATTTCCGACAGCGCTGCCACTTCGGCGGCATCGCCGACAACGGTTCCCGTGCCGTGCGCTTCGATCAGCCCGACGCTGGCCGGCGACACGCCCGACTGCGCGTAAGCGCGCTCGAGCGCAAGCCGTTGGCCCTCGGGCCTGGGCGCCGTGAGGCTCCGGCCCCGGCCGTCGCTGGAGCCCGCAATCCCCTTGATGACCGCATAGATGCGATCGCCGTCGCGTTCGGCGTCGTCCAGACGTTTGAGGACGAGCATGGCGACACCTTCGCTGATCGCGATGCCATCGGCCGTCGAGTCGAACGTGCGGCAGCGGCCGCGCGGCGACAACGCCTGCGCGGTGGCGAAACACTGGAAGCCGAACGGGCTCTGCACCGTGTCGACGCCGCCGACGATGACCATGTCGCTCGTGCGCCGCTCGAGCTCCTGCACCGCGAGGTACACCGCGGCCAGTGAGGACGCACACGCCGCGTCGACGGTGTAGTTCACGCCGCCGAGATCGAACCGGTTCGCGATTCGGCCGGCCGCGACGTTCAGCAGGATTCCGGCAAAGGAATCTTCCGTCCACTCCGGCAGCCGCTCCAGCAGTTCGTCCGAGGGCTCGAGGATGGTCGGGAGGTTCGAACGAATCCCGTACTTGAGGCCAAGGTCGCCGAGCCCTCCGCTCAAGCCGAGGATGACCGAGCAGCGCTCGCGCAGACCGGCGCTTTCCAGGTACCCGGCGTCGGCGAGCGCCTGTCGAGCCGCTTCCAGCGACAACAGCTGCAGCGAGTCAATCGACGTGAGTGAAGCGGGCGGTATGCCGTACCGCATCGGATCGAACGGTACGTCGTCGAGGAAACCGCCCCACCGGGAGTACACCTTGTCGCGCGTGCCGCGCTTCGCGTCATAGAAGAGATCGACGTCGAATCGTTCCTTGGGGACCTCGGTGATGGCGTCCACTTTATTCAGGATGTTCGACCAGAAGGTCGGCGCGTCGGCCGCTTTCGGCAGCAGCGCACCGAGTCCGATAATCGCGACATCACAGGGGCGCGCGGGAATCTCCTGCTGCGGCCGATCGCCCGGCACGGGCGTGTCTTGCAGGAGCTTCGTGCTGCCGGTCGAGATGTCTTCGTGAAGCTCCGACATCCGGCAAACGGTCCCGCGCAGGCCAGCGAGCTGGCCAATCATGTACATGCCTTCGACGTGCTGCCGGCCCGCCTCGACCGGCACGTATCGCGGTCCTCCAGCGTCGGCTTTCGGATGTCTTGCGATCCCTTTGGAGGCGATTCGCAGCCGGCCCAGATTCAGGGTCTCGAGCTCCGCCTTGATCTCTTCGGCGGGCCGCCCTTCGGCGGCAAGTTTGCGTTTGGTTTGTTTGAAGGTCTCGTGAAAAGGGGTGGGAACGCAGCGGGTGGAATGGCCGGCGCCGCTTTCCAGCAGCACCGTGCCCGTGCATTCCACCGCCTCCTTTTGGAAGTTTTCGACGATGGCGTTGCCCTGCACCGCTTCTTCGGTGAACAGGTATGCCGTTCCGAGCAGCACGCCGATGCGGACGCCGCGCTCGACGAGCGGAGCGGCCATCGTTGCGACCATGGCGGCCGACCGGGCGTCGTGAATGCCGCCGGCGAACACGACGTGGAGCTGATGCCCCTGCACGCCGCCGTCGATCGCCGACAGCAGCGTATCGATCATGCTTTCCCACAACACGAAGCTCGTGCGCGGACCGACGTGCCCGCCGCACTCGCGGCCTTCGAAGATGAAGCGCCGGGCGCCGTCTTCGATGAAGAGCTTCAGCAGCCCGGGGGCGGGAACATGGAGATAGGTCGCGATCCCATGGGCTTCGAGCCGCGCGGCCTGGTCCGGACGTCCTCCCGCGATGATCGCGAACGGGGGACGCACGCTGTCGATCACCTCGAGCTGTTCCTGCCGAAGCTCGAGCGGAACGAATCCGAGAATGCCGACACCCCACGAGCGGCCGCCGAGGCGGGTCCGCGTCTCTTCGAGCAGCGCCCTTACCTGCGGACCACGGAGCAGCGCGAGCGCCAGAAAGGGGAGTGCGCCGTTGGTCGCGACCGCCTCCGCAAACGCGGACGTGTCGCTGACGCGCGTCATCGGCCCCTGCAGAATCGGGTATTCGGTCTGATGATCGACCGCCAGCGGTGAGAAGCGATCGAGTGCCCGCTGCTTGCCCGCCAGACGAACATGATCGCGGCACGCGGCGGTGATTCCGTCGATGATCGCCGCGACGGTTCCATAGCGGCGTGCAAGCAGGGCCGCCTGAAGAGCGTCCTGGCCAAGTGGCCAGAGCTCGCGCTCGGGCCGTTCCCATCCGATCCGCGCGCCGATGGCGTCGCGCCACTGCCGGCCGCGGTCGGCGGGCTGACCCTCGAACAGAGTGGATTCGAGCCGCTGCACGTGTTCGACCGCGGCCATACCCGGACGCCGATAGACGCGGTACAAGTTGCCGAGATCGTTGCCGAGGCAGACCGTTTCGTCGCCATCGAAACGCTCCAGCGCGTCTTTGAGCGCAGAGGGCAGCTTCGATTCCCGGGCAAGTGCAAGCTGTACATCGAGGACCACTCCGGCGCATCCCGCGGCATAACAGGCGCTCGCGCTGTGCGGGCCGATGCCCCCGTACGCCCACACCGGCTTGCTCGTTTCCTGCACGAAACGCTGCACGAGAATGAATGTTGTTTCCTCGCCGACGTGGCCGCCTGCCTCGTGGCCTTTCGCCATGAGACCGTCAGCACCGGCGGAGAGTGCCGCCCGCGCATCCTCGATGTTCGTGCATTCGACGATGATGCGGCGATCGGCGGAGCGTTGCCGAATCGCCGATTCGAGGGACGCCGCGTCGTATCCCGTGACGACGAGAACATTCACCGCCGCGGGAAGCGACTCGATCAGTTCTGACGCAATCGGATTGTCGAGGCGTACCTTTACGCCGAGCGCGCCGCGTCCGAACTTTGCGAACCTGGTGACCGCGGCTCGCGCCATCCCGATGTCGTGTGTTTCTTCGAGATTGAGCACACCCGTGGCGCCCGCGCGGCTGGCGGCAACCGGAACGGCAATGTCCGGCCAGCCCGGCAGATTAGAGGCGACGACGTGAAATCTGCGGCTCGTAGTGATAGTACCCACCGTTCTCGCTTTCGAAGCTGAGAGATGCTGCGACCTCACGACCGCTGTCCGGCTTTCGAAATCAGACAGCGGGTGCCGGAGGCGCTGAAGGCTGCGTCGACGCCGACATCATGGAGGGCTGGTATTCCCGTTCGTAGTACCTGCTGCACCCACTGCCGGTTGATTTCCTCGCCTGGCACCAGTTCGATTTCCGTTGCGCACTGCTTGCATTTCAGTCGGCCCGCGACAGCTCTTTCCAGGCTCGTCCCGCATTCCGCGCACGTGCGCGGAGTGTGCTCGAGCAGGCCGTTGATCATCCATATCCAGGTTTCGACGCGCATGAACAAGCGATTGAGCTCGGACACGCTGGGCCTGTCCGGCAGGCTCCTCCACAGCGAGTCGGGCATACGGCGCCGCAGGAGTGCGTAGCCGGCGTCGGTCATCTGGTCGCCTTGTACGAGGACACCTGCGCCGAAGACTTCCTGCGCCGTCTGCAAGATGTTTTTCTGTGCGATCAGCACATTGAAGGCATCTTCCGTTTCCATCGTAATTTCGAGCAGATCGAGCGACTCGGCGCCCAGATCGTCGAGATAGGCTTCTTCCACAACCTGGCCGGCATCGATCCGCAGGCTACTGGCCACGATGGGTGCGAACTTCTCGAGAATGGCTTCCGCTGACGCGGCAGACGACATAGATTCCCCCGGTCCTGCTGTTGTTTGAAAAAATGGAGCGGACGGCGATGTTTTGTATACCGGCCGCTTCGGGCGACTGTCAACACACAGTCGGCCGTAAGTCTCAACGCACGCGCTAATTCACAACCCGCACTCAGTTCAATACACGCATGTACAACCTCTACGTATTCAAGAAGATCCGTCGAACTAGGCTGCTTTCACCGCCAACACGATGTTCTGACCACCGAACGCAAACGCATTCACCAACGCGGCGCCCACGCGCGCCTTGCGCGCCACATTCGGCACGTAATCGAGATCGCACAGCGGATCCGGTTCCGTGTAGTGGGCGGTCGGGGGAACTATGCCGTCGTGTATCGCCTTGGTGGCGCAGATCAGGTTGCAGACCCCGGCCGCTGAAATGGTGTGCCCAATCTGTCCCTTGTTGGAGGAGACCATGACCCGGCCCGCATCCTCGCGGAAGACCCGCCGAATCGCGGCGCTTTCGGAGGCGTCGTTTTTGGGTGTCGACGTACCGTGAGCGGCGATGTAATCGATGTCGCCCGTTGTGAGCTTGGCTTCAGCGAGCGCAAGCGTCATGGCCTGCGCTTCTGCTGCGCCGTCGGGCGACGGATCGGTAAGCGTGTGCGCATTCATCGTCATGCCGCACCCGACCAGCTCACCGTAGATTTTCGCGCCACGTTCGACGGCCAGGTCGTAGCGCTCGAGCACGACGGCGCCGGCTCCTTCGCCCATCACGAAGCCGTTCCTCCGCCGATCGAACGGACATGACGCGTGTTCAGGATCCGGGTTGGTGCTCAGCGCGCCCAAAACCGCAAAGGCGAGAATCGCGATCGGGCTGACGATCGCGCACGCCCCACCCGCAATCATGACGTCGGCGCGGCCGGTCTGGACCAGGCGGAATGCCTCGGCCACCGCGTAGGAACTCGCCGCGCAGGCCGTATCGATGACGAAATTCGGACCCGCGAGGCCCAGCCTCTTGGCGGTCGCGGAGCCAATCAGATCCCCTTGACGCTTGAAGAACATGGCCGCCGGCTGTTCAGCGTCCCGTGCGAAACGGTCCAAATCGATCGTCGCAGGGCTACCGTGACGGAACCGGAAGTAGTAGCGCATCAAGTTCATGTTCACGTAGTTGACGCTCGCGCCGGCCGCGACCCCCACGCGCGTGCGAGGTACTGGACAACAATCCAGCCTGGCATCGTCGTGCGCTTCGCGCGCGACGCGAAGGAACAATTTTGTACCCCGCCGATAGTTCGGCGTTGGCTCTCCAGCTTCCGCATCGGGCTCCAAAGAGCGGGCTTCTGCCGCGACCTTGCACGAGTACTGCGATGCGTCGAAATAGGTAATCCGACGGATGCCGCTCTCTCCGGCGACGAGTCGGCTCCATGACGTCGCCGTATCCGAGCCGAGGGATGTGGCCATTCCTACACCAGTAATAGCCACTCGATGCCGAGGCATAGTCGTTGTGATTCCTTGTGAACGTGTCAAGTGTGGAATGGTCACCGGCACTCGCGAACGCGGCACAAAACAGCAAAATCCGGTCCGCATTCAGAGCAACCGATACGCCACGAATTCAACTGGACCGGATCAGAAAGTCTGATCTAGACAGACATTAGTCGCACAAAACGGTAGCGCCTTCGACAGAGTCGACGCCTTCGCGCCTGATCTCGCCCAAATACCCTCGATCGATCAGAGCGGACAAAATTTGATCCGCGGCCTGCTCCGCGGTCACGACAACGGTGTCAATCGTGACATCCGCGTCATCGGGGGTTTCGTAGGGATCTGAAATCCCCGTGAAATGCTCCACCAGACCGAGACGCGCTTTCGCGTACAGACCCTTGCGATCGCGCGCTTCGCACACGTCCAGCGCGGTCGCGACGTGCACCAGAAGGAAGTCCCCGAATCGCTCGACCATGCGTCGCACTTCGCCCCGCGTCTGCGCGTAGGGCGCAATCGGCGCGCACATCGCGATGCCGCCGTGCTTGACGATTTCGCTCGCGACGAACCCAATTCGCCGGATGTTGGTCTCTCTGTGCTCCTTGGAGAATCCCAGCTCCGAGGACAAATGCTTGCGGACAACGTCGCCGTCGAGCAGCGTGACCGCGCGATCGCCGCGCTCGAGCAGCTTGACGAGCAGGATGTTGCAGATCGTCGATTTACCCGATCCCGAGAGTCCGGTGAAAAAGACCGTGACGCCCCTGCGATGTGGCGCCTGCCGGGCATTTGGAGCCGCGGTGGCGGGTCCGACGCTGCGGCGCTGCGCCACCGCCCCGGGGGCCGACACCAGCGTGATACCGACTTCTTTCTCGACGAGATCGGCCGCCCCCGAGGCCCGTGCCTCGTCGGCCGTGTCCGCGAGGAAGTGCGTGCACCCGAAGTTTCTCGCGACGATCGCGCTTGCAATCACCGAGTCCCGGGTCGCCTCCTCTCGCGCAAACGGCAGCAGGCTGAGCATCGCGGTGTCATTCGGATAATCCTGCACGATCGCTCGATGGGATCGGACCCGCGCGAAGTGCTCCGGATCGCTCGGCTCGGCGCCATGCGCGAGGGCCTGAATCAGCAGCCTCGTATCGGTCTCCCGCATGACGGCCTGGGTGAACTTCTGGCCTTCTTGGGACATCGGCTCGTCTACGTGCACCGCGAGGACCCGCGACCACCCGCGGCGTCCGAACGCCTCGCGCACGCGCGTCGGCGACATCCGCAGTGACCTGAAGTCGTAGCGGTGAGGCAACTGAACCGTCTCCACGGGGCCGCCGATGCAGCACACAGGTCCTTTAGGGCCTTCACCAAGCGTCCAGATGTCCTCGACGTTTATCACGGCAAGCATGACGCCTTCGGCGTCGCGCAGCGCCAGGCACGAATCGGGCACCAGCCGTTTCGCCACCGCGTCGGGAAGCGTGAGCACCACCGGCACCGTCCACAATGTTCCATCGGGCAGCCGTCCGTCGCGGCGCACGCTCTCATGCTGCCGCTGAGTCATGAAACCGCGGAGCGGGGACAGCGCGCCGTTCGACAACATTTCGAGCGCCGACGTCTGCCGCACGGACAGGTCGAGCGATGGCCACGAGTGTGACTGCGCGATGAGTTCCGTTTTTCGATCAGCCGACGCCAGAAGATTGACGAGTGAACCGCCGTAGGCTGATGGAGCAGATTCTACGAACATGGAAAACATGACCTCGAGAGGCGTTCGCATGCGATGCGAACGTAGGCCGAACATACTCCAATTTACGAGCCAACGATCAATAAGTTTTTGTAACTTCGTACGCGGACACTTTCGTTTGGCGCACGCGAAATCCCCCACAAGAATGGAGGTTTCCGATCACATATTCGGGGTGTTTACGAAGTGCTTACCATTCCGAGACCGTTCAGTATTCAGCGCGACGCCCGAGATTCATCCCGCAAGCAGACATTCAGGACAAAAGCTTCTGACTTTCAGGTGCACGTCATACGGCTGACTTGATGACTCTCACGTTGTTTATGGCGGTATGTCTACTACGCCCATGGACCGCTTTTTGCTGAACTGCGGAAACAGGCTCGCCTGAAGTCTTCTCTGATGAAGGGGGAATAGATGCGATCGAGGGTAGGAATGCTGTTGGCGATCGCGATGTTGGTGCCGGTGCTGGCCGCGGCAGATCCGGTGCCGTTCAGCGGTCTCGTCTCAGCGCCTGGGTTCAACGGGCTCGAGCTGACGCTCTCTCCGGTCGGTGCGACGCTGTCGTCGGCCGACGTGCCGAATTTTCTGAATCCACTGCATCCGGTTTACGGCAGTTCAGCCCCGGTGTTCGTCGACACGGTGCCGAGCTCTGGACCATTTCTCGGATTTTTCAAGATGCCGGACGTGAACTTCGTCACGTCGTTCAACGACGGCACGTCGCAGGTGCACCTGTTTGGTCCGGGTTCGTTTTCGATTGCGATTGCAAATCCCATCAATCCACTGGTCTTCATACCGGTCCTGTCAGCCACGTTTTCGAATATCGCGCTGGGGTTTCCGAACCTCGGTGGCGCCCCGTTCGGCATCGGCAGCGCTGTCTTCAGCGGGCTCGCGTTCGACCTGTCGGGACTCGACAATCCGGGCGCGTTCATCTTCTCCCTTGGTGAAGCCACGCAATCGGGCGGTGATGGCTTCACGCAGATCAGCTACCCGATTACCGTAGGCGTCACTCTGGCTCAACCCGCAGCCGCTGTTCCCGAACCCGCGTCCATGCTGCTGCTCGGGGCCGGGCTGGCCGCCTCGGCCGTTCGCCGGCGCTATATGAGCACGCAATAGTCACCCCCTTTATTGAGACGAACGCACCTGTGGTCTATACTGCGCGGCAGGGAACCGGCTGTGTATGAACAATTTTACGGACTGAGCGCGCGGCCATTCGATCTCACCTCGAACCCGCGCGCGCTGTTCCTGACCGATAAATACCGCGAGGCGCTCAGCCACGTCCAGTACGGCATCGAATCGCGCAGCGGGATCACCGTCCTTATCGGCGAGGCCGGCGTCGGCAAAACGACGATGCTGCGGGCAGCGCTCGAGAGCTTCGGCGCACATGCCGCGATCGTCGTGCTGAACAATCCGTCGCTCAGGCGCAGCGAATTTCTGCAGTTCCTCGCGCACGGGTTTTCGCTCTCGCCCGACGCGGCGTCGTCGAAGACGATGCTGATTGCGCAGCTGCAGCAGAAGCTTCTGGAGCTCCATCGGAATGCAGCGGCCGACGGCGCTTGTCGTCGACGAGGCGCAGATCATTCCGTCGAACCTGCTGCACGAGATCCGGCTCCTGGCGAATCTGGAAGACGGGCATCACAAACTGCTCCCGATCGTTCTGGCCGGACAGCCCGAGCTCGCCGACGTGACTGAACGAGCCGCGGTTCGAGCCGCTGAAGCAGCGAGTGGCGTTCCGCTGCGCTGCTCGATCGTCTCACGCTGAATGAGACGGCGTCGTACATGGCTCAGCGCATTCGAGCGGTTGGCGGTCAATGCAACCAGCTATTTACGCGCGGAGCGGTCGTCGCGATTCACGAGCGGTCCAGAGGCATCCCTCGCACCATCAACGCGATCGGCGACAATGCGCTCATCGCCGGTTTTGCTCGCGACGAGCGCCCGGTGGGGCAGAAACTGGCTCTCGAGGTGTGCGACCATCTCGATCTCGTGGTCGAGTCGGAGCCGGATGACGATTTCGTCACGCATGCCGGTGCTCGTCACTCCAGCAACGAGACGACCGATACCCGCGATCGGTCGGAACTTGTCGATCAAGTGCTGAGCCGGCGCCGCATCTAACCACGCCACGCATCCTCACGGCTGACCGGCGGTGCCCAGGGCGTACGTCATGGCGCCCTCGGCGACGAGGCGGCCGTCGACTTTCGCTGTGCCCTGGAACGGCCCCATCCGGCTCCGCAGCCGCTTGACGACCGCTTCGATGACGATCACGTCGCCCGCAGACGCGGGACGAGCGGAATCGCGCCCAGTCGATGCCCAGAAAGAAAATCAGTTTGTCGCGGTTTTCGGGCTTCGCCAGAATCATGATCGCGCCGACCTGGGCCACCGCCTCGATAAGAATCGTCGGTGTCAGCACGGGGCGCCCGGAATCGCTCTGGGTCAGGTGAGGTTCGTTCGACGTCACCGCCTTGATGCCCACGATGCGCCGGTCCGGCTCCAGCTCGGTGATGCGGTCGACCAGAAGAAACGGGAACCGGTGAGGAAGAATGCGCTGAATGGCGAGCTGATCGAGCGGAAGTGACAGGGGCTGCATGCCGGCCGGTAGTGTACTCCGGCCGAGGCGCGGGATTCGCGTAGCGCAGGGACACGGATCCTGAAGTCCTGCGCGAGGCTGCCATTTCTCATCGTGACGGTGCACAACAAACGTTTGGCAGGGGGTAAAATAGCATTCTCCCGGGCCGTGATTTTGCATTAGGCTCGAATGGCATGCCGGTGCGAGACCTGCTCAATCATAGCGAGCCATACGTGACGGTGGCGGAGCTGGCAGACTACTGGCTGGTCAGCCGAAAGCAAATCTACAAGCAGATCGACGCGGGGATCCTTCCTGCCATCCGGCTGGGGCCGCGGCTGCTGCGGATTCGGACCGCGGATGCCCTCGATTTCGAACGCAAGGCCAACATGCATCCGCCTCCCCGAAGAGAGCCAGCGCCTGCCTCGCGCCCGCTTCGGCGCGCGCGCTGATACATTTCTCTCAGCCGGCCGGTTGTGTCCTTAATGGAATTTAGCGTCCGCACGTCCAAGATGTACTGGACAGTCGCGCCGTGAATACGTTAATAACTATCTTCCTCTAGACAGCTGGCAACGGAGCCGCGCTGAATGGCGATTCGCGATCTTGCAACGCATCAACCTAAGTACGTGACTGTACCGGACCTCGCCGAATATTGGGCCGTGAGCCGGCAGCAGATTTACAAGCGCATCGAGGTTGGCGACCTCGAAGCCATTCGACTCAGCGCGCGCCTGTATCGCGTTCGGACCGCGGCTGCCCTGCAGTTCGAGCAGCGCGTGAACATTCTCTCCGGCGGCCCTGGGACGGTCGCGCGCCGCCCGCTGGCGGTGGACAAGACGAGCAGGCTGCCGACGACAATTGGCGTGCAGCGCGTCAGGGACAAGTCGGAATCCTAGCGGCCACCACGGAGAACTATTCAATGAAAACCGCTCCGCTGCTCGGGCTCGCTCTGTTATCTGCCGTGATCTGCGTCCCGGTCTGGGCTCAGGACCGTCCGCTGACGCGTGCCAAACAGCTGTACGAAGCCGCGTCGTATTCCGAAGCGCTTGCCGTCCTGAAGCAGGAAGGCAGCGAAGGGGATGTGGTCGAGGCCGAAACCTATCGCGCGTTGTGTTTTCTGGCGCTCGGGCAGCCCAGAGACGCTGAGCGAGCGCTCGAACAGCTCGTGCTCGCGCGCCCGTTCGCAACCCTCGATTCCGCGACCGTGTCACCGCGCGTCGTGTCCATCTTCAACGACGTGAGGACGAGAACGATCCCCGCCGCGGCGAAGGAGATTTATCAAAAGGCGCGCGCGAGCTTCGATCAGGGAGACTTCGACAGCGCGGCAACCCAGTTCCAGCAAGTCGTCACGCTCGCCGAGTCGGCTCCACCCGAACGCGCCGAGATGATGTCGGAGCTCAAGATGCTGGCCGCCGGTTTCGTGCGGCTCGCCGAAAATTCGCGGAAGCCGCGGGACACCGCCTCTGCCGCGGCTCCCGCCGCGACGCAGACTCCTGCGGCAACCGCTGCGCCTCCTCCGGTTGCGCCGGCTCCCGCACCTGCGGCCGCCGGCACACTGAATCCGACCAGCACGCCTCCCTCCGCCCGCGCCGCTGCGGCGACGGTCGTCGGCAAGCCGTCCGGCATCGCCGGCCCCATATATGACTTGTCGAGCACAGGCGTGATTCCGCCGGCCGCCCTCAAGCGCTACATCCCCGCATGGCCGGACAGCACGACTACTGCCTGGAAGGGAAACTTCAAGGGCGTGCTCGAGGTCATCGTCGGAGAAAATGGTGCGGTCATCCAGACGCGTCTGTTGGAGGCCGTGCATCCGGTGTACGACTCCCTGCTGCTCGGCGCGACCCGAACATGGCGATTCACCCCAGCAACCGAAAACGGCAAGCCGGTCAAATATCGCCTTCTCTACCCGATCGCGGTGAGTCCCAACTAACCGATCCGAACCTCGAGATCGCCGCGCTGCTGCTCGATCTCTCCGAGGTATATCGCCCTTCGCCCCGGTTCTGGGGTTATAAAAACGCGTCGCGATCGATTCGACGTCATCCCGAATTCCTCTCGGACCTCGGCGATCCGGACATCCTGAAAATCGAGGGGGTCGGTCCCGCCTCGCTGCGCGTCGTGCGCGAATATCTCGACACTGGTGCGTCGCCGACCGTGAGCCGCATCGTGGCGGGCAGTGAAAAATCGAAGGAGATTGAAGCGAAGCGGGCATTGCGCCGCCACTTTCTGAGCGCGGCCATGGTGCGGAAAGTGTTGTCCGAGCCGAAGCGCGGCGCCGTGAAAGTGGAAGACTACCGCGGCGATTTTCAGATGCATTCGCGTGGGAGCGATGGTTCCGACACGGTGGAATCGCTGGCGAAGGGCTGCATGGAGCGCGGCTATCGCTGCATGTGCGTGACCGATCATTCCTACGGCCTTCCGATTGCGGGGGGCATGTCGATGACTGAGATGCGCGCCCAGCATGCGGAAATCAACGCGCTCAACAAAAAGTACGGCGGCGATTTCCACATCTTCAAGGGAGTCGAGGCGAATATTCTGCAGGACGGTTCGCTCGACATGCATGCAGCCGAGCTCGGTGAGTTCGATCTCGTCGTCGCCTCGCCGCATTCGAGCCTGCGGAAGAGCGTCGATCAGACCGCGCGCATGATCGCCGCCGTGTCTACTTCCGGCGTCCACATCCTGGGTCATCCGCGCGGACGGAAGTTCAACTCGCGCGCCGGCGTCATCGCCGACTGGCCGGCTGTGTTCAAGCGGGCGGCCGAAACGGGTGTGGCCATCGAGCTCGACGGCGATGTCTCGCGTCAGGATCTGGACTATCGCATCGCCACGGCGGCGAAAAAGGCCGGATGTCTCTTCGCCCTCGACAGCGATGCGCACGCCGCGAATCAGTTATGGATGACCGACTACGCTATCGCCCACGCGAGGCTGGCAGGAATCCCGTCAGAGCGCATTGTCAATTGCTGGCCGCGCGCCGAGATCTCGGAGTGGGCGAGCCGATTTCCACGCCCGACGAAGTTCAGAAGTAAGAGGGAATAATTGCCGTGTGGCTCGCGTATACTGGTCGCGCTGAAAACTGATCGTCGGAACGCCCAACATGAACGAGATCCCGGGGGGCGCCAGCATGTCCATTCGCGCACGAGTTTTCCTGGTGAGCGTCATCGTTGCGACGGGAGCCCTCGGACCGTCGCCCAGACCGTCAACCGCGCAGACGGTCGGCTGCACCGCACTGCCTGCGCCCGATCCAAAAAAATCGTTTTTCGAAAATTTTCTCAACAATTGCTACGCCATTCCGTTGCATGGTTCGAAGGGGAAGGGCAACGGCATGACCGATCTCGATCAGACCTACGCAGGTTTTTTCTATCGAGTCGATCCCCGATATGAACTGATCCTGCTCGGAGAATTCCCCCGAGCCCGTTACCTCTCCATAAAATTGGACGACGGACACTTTTTGACGCAGGAGTGGTTTTACGACGCTCAATTGCGGCCGCTTGCGCCCGCTCACATAAATCCATTCCTTCAGGGAACGCCGTTCAAAGAGGACCAGCTTTACGCCGTGACGATCGGCTTTGGCGGCGCGCAGCCCGACGCGAGTGCCGTCTTGCCGGGGTGTGGCTTGGGCGGTCTGAATCTCCACGCGAACGTCCTCGATGCGACCAAACGCCACGAAGGCATCACCTGGACGGGAAAACCGGACACGCCAGTATGGTTCCCGCCGCATGATGATGCTGGACCGAACGGGGGCGGACTGCTCACCGTGCGCATGTACATGGAAGAGCAGGATGGTGGTGGCGTGCGTCTGGCCGTGCCGTTGGTGCTGGCGCGCGATTTGACCACCGGCTGCGCGGTCCCGGCCTCAGAAGTGCTCGCCGATGATCTGGATGAACAAGATAAGGGGCTCATTACCGGAACGGAAGAAGTGGCCGCGAACTGGATAGACGTGCGGCAGGTTTTTGCGCATCAGTACTATCGCAGCTTACAGCGGCCCTATTGCCATCGGCTGGGACCCGCCGCCGCGCACTGGTTCAAGCCGGAAGATTATCTGGAGTTGCCCAATCCCGATGCCGACTACCTGATTGGACGACTGTCTCCTGGCCATCTGGAATGGGTGCTTGCGCACAAGGGATTCGTGCGCCTTCAGTTCAGGTTACCGGTGCTACCGCAGCTGCCGTGCAATGGATGCGCCCTGAACGGAAACGAGGAGCTGCGTTACTTCAGCTTGTCGTTTTTCGACGCCGGCAAAAAAACCCTGGCCACGCTTGGAGAATTCGAGCTCGCACGGGATCCTGCGGGATATGTGACTGTGATCGTCGGATTCGGCAGTGCGCCGCCTGCGCATGTGACGGCAGAGAACCACTACACATATCTGGACCTGTCGGCGATTGACGGTTACCAGACCCTATCGCTGCTGGGCATTCGGACCATCCTCGCGAGTCCCGAGTTCCACTGCTCCCCGAAGGCCGTGGCCTCATTCTCCAGCGAGGATAATTCCGTCGGCGGATTCATGGGAGAGTACACGCCGATGGTAGACGTGCTGCCGGGCAGCTCACTGCCATCCGTGGCGACGCCGTTGGGACACCCACACTCCTGCGGCCAGGTGCCGCCGGAGCCGGCGGCACTGTGCTCGCTGAGCTATTGACTACTCACGCTCAAAGGGGTCTTCAGCATGAATCGTCGAATAGTTGGCAGGCAGGCTCTATTGGCGGCGATGCTGGTCGTGACATCCATCGCGCGCGCAGAGGCCCAACTGACGCTGTCGGCCACGGCCGCCCCGGAGAACATGCAGCTTGCCGGGAATCCTGTGGCTGTTCAGGCGGTTTCCGGTGCAGTCGCGGCGACGGTGGATTATCAGTTCTCGTACCGGCGGCCGGGTGATGCGTGGATTCTGCTTCGCGATTTTTACCATCTCACCGGGTTCACGTGGGTAACGCTCGACGAAGGGGACTACGAAATTCGGGTCGTCGCTCGCGACGCGATCACGGCAGAGACGGTCGAGACGGTACTGCCCTATCAGATTCGATCGCCCGGCTCAGCTGCGCCCGTCATTGGCCCCACGAGCCACCCTCTTGTCGCGGTGTTCAGCGCTCCATCGTGCACTGTGGGCTGGATGCGCGTGAAATTCCGTCGGCGAAACGGCCTGCATTGGCAATATTCACCCTTCAAACCGTGCGCCGCGGGTACCTCTCTTTCTTTTTATGTCGCCGGGCTGTACGTCGCGACCACGTACGACGTCCAGCATCAAATCGTAACCACCACCAACGTCACCGACGGTCCTCTGCTCGAGTTCCGAAGCGGAACGCCGATCGGGCCGTTTACGACGATGGCGCCGGCGTTACCGGCACGCACAGGACTCAGCCTGCAGGACGCGATGGTGCTGAACTCGGTCGCGTTCGACGACAGCTGGTTCCCCGTCGCCTCGGATCTCGCGGGCTCGCTCATGTGGTACTACCGCGAGCCGCTGGCCACTTTGGTACGGCCCGTCCCCGGCGGAACGATGCTGATCCTCGCGCGCGATGATGTGCTCGGGCGTTGGCTCCGCGAGATCGACCTGGCGGGCCATGTCGTGCGGGAAACCAATTCTCGTGAAGTCTCGCGCCAGCTCGTCGCGATGGGCCACGATCCGATCGGGGTATTTCACCACGAGGCGCTGCGGCTGGCGAACGGCCATACGCTCGTGCTCGCGTCGGTTGAACGCATCGTGTCCGATGTTCAAGGACCGGGCGATGTCGACGTCTATGGAGAGATGGTCATCGATCTCGATCAGAACCTGCAGGTCGTCTGGGCCTGGAACGCATTCGACTGGCTCGATGTGTCCCGGACGGCAATCCTCGGCGAGACATGCACGTTCGAGGGGCCCGGGTGTCCCGCGCTCTACCTTGCGCCGATTGCGAACGACTGGCTCCACGCCAATTCGATAGGCTATGTGCCGGCTGACGGCAATATTGTCGTCTCACTGCGGCATCAGGACTGGGTTATCAAGATCGACTATCGCGATGGCCGCGGAACCGGTGCGGTGTTGTGGCGCCTGGGGGAAGGCGGCGATTTCACCTTGCAGGCCAGTCCTGCTTTTGGTCCATGGCCGTGGTTCTCGCACCAGCACGACAGCCAGTTCTCAGGGGCCATGCTCCTCTACGACAACGGGAACACGCGCGTTGAGGGCCCCGCCGGAATCGGCGGCCACAGCCGCGGCCAGGTATTGGTTCTGGATGAGAACGCGATGACGGCCAGGCTTGTGCTCAACTACGATCTCGGTGCGTACTCTCCGGCGCTTGGCTCGGCCGAACGGCTGACGAATGGAAGTTTTTACTTTGGCAACGGGTTGCTGGGGAATCGCACCAACCCGCGGAGCGAAGGCATCGAGATCGCGCTGGATGGAACACACAAGCTCACTCTTCAGTCGAGCGCGTTCGTCTACCGATCGTTCCGCGTAAGGGATCTGTACCGGCCCTGAGACGGCAGGCCACAGCTAGCGCACGATCATGGATTTCGTCGTCGTCTGCGAGCCGTTGTTTTCGAACCAGTCGATCCCTTCGCTGACCAGATCGAACTTCAACACATAGTTCCCCGGCGTGGCGGGGGCGACGATCTCGATCGGCACGTCCACGCTGGCGCCCGGCTTGAGCGTCTTCGGCAGCCACGCGCGCGCGTAGTCGCGCTCGAGCAGCGCGCCGTGTTCGTCGCACAGCTGCGCGCCCAGCCTGACGAGCCTGCGGCCATACGTCGCTTTCGCCGGGAACGGACGCGCCGAGACGTTTTCCACGCGCGTCTTGATCTTCAGCTTTTTCGCCGCGCGCGTCTTGAACGGGCGGGCGGGGAAGAACCGCTTCTTCACCTCGATCAGGGCTTTCGGCGTGGCGCCCGGAATCGCGTTGCCGAGCCCGGTCATGTCCCAGATTTCATGGCGTATCGCGTCGAAGTCCGGCGTGCCGGGCGCGAACCGGCGCGAGAACGAATTTTCCGGATGATCGGTAATCTCCCACGAGAGACGATCGACGCCAATCTCGGAAGCCAGCGTCCGGGCGCGGTTCATCTCTTCGTCGCTGTCGTTCCACTTGAACAGGATGTAGCGCCAGTTGAGGTGCGGTACATCGCGCCGGGCCTTCCGTTTCTCTTCCGCCATGACGCGCAGATTCCGGAGAGCGAGGTCGAACTTGCCGCGCTGGCGGTACTGCACGTAGGTGTCCTGCGACGCGCCGTCGATGGAGAAGGTGACCTCGTCGATTCCGGAATGCACCAGGCGCCGGGCTGACTCTTCCGTGAACATCAGGCCGTTGGTGCTGGTGTACAGATAGATGTGCGGGAAGCGGCTCTTGATGTATTCGCACATCTCGATGGCGCGCTTGTGGAGGAACGCTTCCCCGTAGTTGAAGAAATCGATGCGCACCAGCCCCGGCCCCGCCTCGTCCACGACATTTCTGAACAGCTCGAAATCGAGCATGCCGGCGTTGCGGGTTTTCGTGATGCCGGTTTCCGGCGCGCAGCAGGCCTCGCTGCAGGATATGTTGCAGGCCGCCGTGCACTCGATGTAGAGGCGGTTGGGGAGAAGCCCGGCATCGAGGGAGCGCACCTTCGGCTCCTCGCCGCGAAGCGGCAGTTTCAACGGGCAGTCGCCGCAAAATTTTGATCCGCCGGCGTTGAGATCGGCGCGCAGCGTGCTGATCGTCGTGTCGTTCCAGATTTCCTTGAGGCTCGCGGTCTTCGCGTCGCCAAGCACACGGCGGCCGTAGGGATCGGCGCATCCGCACACCATCCGCCCGTCGCAGAGCATGACCAGGGTGTTCCAGGGCCACGTGCACTGGAAGCGCGTCGCGAGATAGCTAAGGGACATGGCGATTCATTTCTTGTTCGTCAATTTTCGCATAAGTGCCTCGGCGCGGTCGTTTTCGTACTTCACCGAGTTGAGAAAGAGGCTTTCCGCGAGATAGGCTCGTCGCTCGTCCTCCGTCATCTGCTCGATGAGCTGCTTGATCTCCTGAATCATGTCTTCGAACGACCGTTCGAAGTTCCGTTTCACGGTAATCTCGCGATAGAGCGTTTCGAGAATCGCCAGCAGATCGCCGTCGAGGTTGATCGCCGCGCCGGTGCTCGTCTTTATGGTGCGCATATCGCCCTCGTCAGAAGCTCTTTACGGCCGCCGCGGTATCCGCGTGAATTTCGATGAACTGGTTCGCGCCCGTCAGGGTGAGCATCGTTTCCACGCGCCGCTGGAGGGCGGCGAGCTTGAGCGTCGCGCCGGCCGCGGTGGCCTGGCGATAGAGGTCCATCAGGCAGCCGATGGCGGCGCTGTCGAGGTATTCGACGCCGCCGAGGTCGATCACGATCTTGCGCGCGCCGCCGGCAATCTCGCCCGTGACCGTCGGTCGAGAACTCGGAGAGCGACGGGTGCATGAGGCGCGCCGGTCCGGCGTGCACGATGACGACATCGCCGGCGCGTTCGCTGGTTGACGTTCATAGATGAGCTCCTACACCGTCTCGTCCGGCGTATTGTCCTGTTTGGCGCGCAGCGCCTCGATCTGCCTGGCCAGCTCGGCGCGGCCTCTATTGATGCGCGACTTCACGGTGCCTTCGGCGACCCCGAGCTGCTGAGCGATTTCCACGTACGACAACTCGTGAATATCGCGCAGAAGCACGGCCGTGCGCAACGGCGGCGACAGCGCCCGCAGCGCCTCGCGCAGCAGCGCGACGCGATCCTGCAGCTCGACGCGCGCCTGCGGGCTCAGCCCCGGCGCCTCCGCCTGCACGGTCGCGGGGTCCACCTCCTCGCGCGAACACCTCGCGATCGCGTCTCCCGCTGCGGTATCGATCGATGCAGTAGTTCCGGCTGACGCTGATGAGCCAGGTTTGAAAATTCGCCCGCCGGTCGAACGTGTTCAACGATTTGAAGACCTTCAGGAAGATCTCCTGCGTCAGATCTTCGGCCTCGTCGTAGGTGCCGACGAACCGGTATGCCACGTTGAAGACCTTCCGCCAGTACGTCCGGACGATCGTTTCCCACGCGGCCTCGTCGCCGTCGGCCGCGCGCTGAATGGTCGCTTCGATGGACACCGGCGCTTCGAATGATACATGACCGCCACACCGGTGAGGGATGCGATAAGATTCGTGGCGTGTTTGGTTTTGTTCGGCAGGGAAATGCGCTCGTCTGCGACGGCGTCACGCTCGAAAATATCGCCCGCGATCACGGCACGCCGCTTTATGTCTACAGCGCCGAATCCATCCGGCGGGCGTACGGCGACCTCCACCTCGCGTTCGGATCGTATCCGCACAGGATTCACTACGCGCTGAAGGCGAACTCCTCGCTGGCGATCGCGCGGCTGCTGCGCGAGGCCGGCAGCGCCGTCGACGCGAACTCGATCGGCGAAGTCGAGCTCGCCCTGCGCGCCGGGTTTACGCCCGCGGATATCGTCTTCAGCGGCGTGGGGAAATCGCCCGAAGAAATCGAGCGGGCGGTGCCGCTCGGGTTGAAGGCCATCAACGCGGAGTCTGGCGGAGAGCTCGAGCGGATCGATCGGGCGGCTCGAGACAGGGGAGTGCGCGCGAGGGTCGCCCTCCGCGTGAACCCCGATATCGATGCCGGCACACATCCTCATATCTCAACCGGCCTGCACATCAACAAGTTCGGTGTGCCGATCGAACATGCGCGCGACCTGTATCGGAAGATGGCGACGCAGCCGGGCCTGCAGCCCGTCGGTATTCACGTGCACCTCGGATCGCAAATCATCAGCACCGAGCCGATTCAGCGCGGAGCGGCGGAAGTGGTGCGTCTCGCGCGGGATTTGCGCGAGTCGGGAATCGAGCTGGAGCATCTCGACGTGGGTGGCGGACTGGGCATCTCGTACGACGGCTCCCGCGTCCCGAGCGCCGCAGAGTATGCCGCGGCCGTGCTGTCGATCGTCTCCTCCTCACGGCTCGAGGTGATTCTCGAGCCCGGCCGCTTCATCGTCGGCGGAGCCGCGGTGCTGTTGTCGCGGGTGGTCGATCTGAAAAGTGCTGCCGGAGGGCATCACTTCGCCGTCCTCGACGCCGGGATGACGGAGCTCATGCGGCCGGCGCTCTACGGGTCGTTCCATCGAATCGAGCCGGTTACGCCTCGGCAGGCGCGCGAGCTGTCTTATGAAATCGTCGGGCCCGTGTGCGAAAGCACCGACGCTTTCGGCCGCGATCGCAGAATGCCGGCGCTCGAAGTCGGCGATCTGATTGCGATTCGCGACGTGGGCGCCTACGGCGCGGCGATGTCGTCGAACTACAACCGCCGGCCGCTTCCGGCCGAAGTGATGGTCGATGGCGGCATCGCTCGCGTCATCCGGCGGCGTCAGACGATCGACGACCAGCTGGCGCTCGAAGGGTGCGATTAGGAATGTTGATTGCGTTCGAAGGGCTGGACCAGAGCGGCAAGGAAACGCAGGCGCAGCGCCTGCGGGAACGGCTTCGAGAAGCCGGTCACAAGGTGCGGTTGCTGTCGTTTCCCGACTACGGGACGTCGATCGGCGAAGAGATCGCGCGCGCGCTCCAGGGCGAACGCGAGTACGGTCCCGACGTGATGCAGCTCCTCTTTGTCGCCAACCGGCACGAACGCCGCGAGGCCATCCTGGAGTGGCTCGCCGGCGGTCTCATCCTGCTGTGCGATCGGTATCGCGCCTCCAGCATCGCGTATGGCAACGCGCAGGGACTCGACAGCCAGTGGCTCGAAGAGGTGCAGCGCTTTCTTCCGCCGGCCGATCTCACGGTGTACGTTGATATCGCTCCCGATACTGCGCTCAAACGGAAAGCACACGATCGCGATCGCTACGAACGCGACCTGGCTCTGCTCGGGCGTGTACGCGAGAGTTATCTCCGGCAGTCTCAGCAACCGGGCTGGATCGTCGTCGACGGCGAGCGAACCAAAGACGACATCGCCGATGAGGTGTTCGCCGCAGTCACTGGCCGTCTGGCCGACGCCGGCTAGCATTCGCGTCCAACTCGTTCCGGAACGAGTTCGCTTCGTGTTCCTTTCGCCGCACGCAGCCGCTGCCCGTCGTTGGTCCGTCGGCTTGCGTGGACTACGCGTGCAGCCGTCACCGCATATACCGCCGCGGCGCCCGCGGCCCTCAGCCGCTCGGCGCAGGCCTCAAGTGTTGCGCCGGTTGTGCTCACGTCGTCCACTAGAACGACCTTCACCCCCTGTAACGCTGAACCACGCCGCATCCGTCGCAATGCAAACGCGTGCGCGACGTTCGCCCGGCGCAAATCTGCCGGAAGCTCCACCTGCGCCCGCGTGTGCCGCCGGCGCGCCAGCGCCTCCACGACTGGAAGACCAATATGGCGGGCGAGCTCTCGGGCCTGATTGAATCCGCGCCCGTATTCACGGCGCCAATGCAGCGGCACCGGCACGACGCAGTCGGCGCCTTCGACCAGCTCCGGCGCTCGCCAGCGCATCAGGCTCGCCAGAGGCCGTGCGATCGAGCGGCGTCCGTCATATTTCAGCGCGTGAATCAGCTCGCGGAGGACGCCGTCGTACTCGCCAATCGCGCGTGCCCTATCAATGCTCCGGATGGTGTGTTGGCACGCGGCGCACTTTGGAGCGTGACGGGCCATTGGGTCCCCGCACACGGCGCACACCGGTGGGGTGATGGGCCTCACCAGCGACCAGCAACGCAAGCAGACGCATCCCTCGAGCGGCTGGTCGAGCAACTCATCGCAAATGGCACATTCGGGGGCGATCAGCGCTGCCGCCAGACCGTTGACCGCTCGCTTGATAAGCGAGCGAGTGATAGGGATTAGGGATTGGGGATTAGAAATTGGGCATGTCACGCTGCCAGTGAAAGGCATGCCCGTGCCGGCGGAAAATACCAGGTTTTGGAACCTGAGATTCACGACAGTGCAAAAACTTCAACTGGCTCGAGCGTGCGGACTGGCTGGAATTGCTAATCCCCAATCCCCAATCCCCAATCCCCAATCCCATGTCTCCTGGCTCTCAGGGAAGTGATTGCGGTTTCGGCTCCGGCACGTCGATTCGTTCAGCAGACCCCCACAGCCGTTCGAGCGCATAGAACGCACGCGATTCGGGGCTGAAGATGTGGACGATGAAGTCGAAGTAATCGAGCAGAATCCAGCCGGCGCGGTCGCCGCCTTCGATGTGAGCCGGCTTGACGTTTTTCGACTCCAGCGACTCCTGAATCGCATCGGAGATGGCATGGATCTGCCGTGTGTTGTGGCCGGTCATGATGACGAAGTAGTCGGTAAACCCGTCCGCGGGACGGAGATCGAGGACAACCACGTCCGCAGCTTTGCGATCGTGAGCCGCGTCGATTGCCCGCTGCACCTGTGCCGGGAACTTTCGTGATGTGCGCTTGCGTGAAGGAGTCACAGAACCACCGACGCGGGGGCTGGGGACGTACAGCCGGTGCCGGAGAATGTGACCGGCCACGCTGGCTGGCACCATGCCGTCGAGGGGTTCGCCCGCGGCGACGCGGCGGCGAATCTCTGTTGACGAGACGTCCGGAGTGTCGGCCTCCACGAAGAGCACGCGCGTCCGGCTGGAGACGTCGAGCTGCGAATCCGCAATCAAATCGCTCATTTTCGGCGCACCTGGCCGCGAGACCACGACGAAGTTTGCGAGTTGCAGGATGCGTGGATAGTCGTACCACGTGTTCACTTCGGCGAACGCATCGCTGCCGGTAATGAAATACAGCTGCGCCGGAGCGACGCCCTCGGCGTGCAGCGCTTCGAGCGTCAACGCCGTATACGAGGGCCCTTCGCGCCGGAGCTCCAAATCGGACACCGACATGTCCCGCTCCGCCGCCGCCAGGGCGGCCATCGCAAACCGGTGAAAGGCTGACGCGCGCGGCTCGATGCTGCGATGTGGAGGCGTGCGCGCCGGCATGAGAAGGATACGTTGGAGCGACAGGGCCCGTTGCGCGGCAGACGCTGCCTCGATATGGCCGTTGTGAATGGGGTCGAAGGTGCCGCCTAAAATGCCTACGGTCATTTCTTAGTATCTCGGCGCGCTCCCGCGCGCCGAGCAACCACCTTCGCCTCGCTGGCAGGCGAGTCGGCGTCGGCGCTGTTCGTGCGGCGCGCTTCCGCGCGCCGAGCAACCACCTTCGCCTCCTCGGCGAGTCGGCGCGCGCTGAGGGCGCTCGCCTCGCCTTTCCGGCGGGTAGGCTTGGCGCTCGTGCGGCGCGCTTTCGTGGGCCGAGCGACCACCGCCGTCTCACCGGCAGATGCGTCGGCGCTATCGGATTCGTCGGGCTCGCGTGATGTCGCCGCCAGATACCTCCAGGCGGCTTCCTGCAGCGCATCGAGTCCTTCGCCGGTTACCGCGGAGATGCGCAAGAAGGGCAGACGGCGCGAGCGCGCGTGCGCCTCGAGCGCGGTCACGGCCTCCGGTTCGGTGACCGCGTCCATCTTGGTTGCGGCGACGATCTGCGGTTTCGCTCCGAGCGCGCTGTTGAACAGCGCCAGCTCGCGCTGAATGGTCTCGAAATCTTCGATCGGATCGCGCTGTGATGCGCCCGACACGTCGACGAGGTGAATCAGCACTCTGGTGCGATCCAGGTGCTTCAGAAATCGATCGCCGAGCCCCTTGCCTTCGTGCGCGCCCTCAATCAACCCGGGCACGTCGGCGACGACGAAGCTGCGGTTGCCGTTCAGCGATACCACGCCGAGATTCGGGATCAAGGTCGTGAACGGGTAGTCGGCAATCTTCGGACGCGCCGCGGAAATTCTCGAGATCAGCGTCGACTTGCCGGCGTTCGGAAAACCGACGAGCCCGACATCGGCGAGCAGTTTCAGATGCAGCTGCAGCTGCTTTTCCTCGCCCGGCATGCCTGCTTCGCAGCGCCGTGGCGCGCGGTTGGTCGAGCTCACGAAGCGCGCGTTGCCCCGGCCGCCGATGCCCCCCTGGGCGAGCAGCACGCGCTGCCCGGCTTCGACGAGGTCGCCAATCAGGATCGGGCTGTCGTCGGGGTCTGAGCTTTTTTGGTAGATGAGCGTGCCGACCGGCACTTCGAGATCGAGATCCTGCGCGTCTTTACCCGTGCGATTCGAGCCCTGGCCGTGGCCGCCGCGCTTGGCGCGGAACTCCCGGTTGAAGCGGTAGGAAACGAGGGTGTTGAGGTGCGGGCTGGCGACGGCGTAAACAGAGCCGCCTTTACCGCCATCGCCGCCGTCCGGTCCGCCGCGAGGCACGAACTTCTCGCGCCGGAAGCTCATGCACCCGGCGCCTCCGTGGCCGGCCTCCACGAGGATGTCGACTTCGTCGACGAACATGGGTGGTGTGGTGAATGTGAAATGTAGAAACTGAAATCTAAAAAGTCTGGTTAGGTAAGTAACTTTCTACTTAGTTTTCACATTCTACATTCTCACTTTCTACATGTCAGTTACTCAGTCACCGCGACCGGCAGGACGCTGATTTTCCGGCCGCGCGCGCCGTGGTCTTCGAAGCGGACTCGACCGGCGACTTTCGCGAACAGCGTGTCGTCTTTGCCCAGGCCGACGTTGAGGCCGGGCGAGAACCGCCGGCCGCGCTGACGCACCAGAATCGATCCGCCGGTGACGATGTTGCCGTCGTGACGTTTGACGCCGAGCCGCTGCGAGTTGCTGTCGCGGCCGTTGCGTGAACTGCCTTGTCCTTTTTTATGAGCCATGGGCTGAATCCTGAAACTAAGATCTAAAATCTAAGATCTAAAGTCTAAAACTGAATGTCGGTGATCCGGACGCGGGTGTAGAACGCGCGGTGGCCGCCCTGCTTGCGGAAGCCCTTGCGGCGCTTCTTCTTGAAGACGCGAATCTTGGGTCCGCGGGCCTCGCCATCGACTATGCCGAGCACCTTGACGCCGCTCACGAACGGGGCGCCCGCCGTCAACTCTCCGCCGTCTTTCGCCAGAAACAGCACCTGGTCGAAGGTCACTTCTTTGCCTGCCTCGGCAGCCTTTCCGTCGAGCTCGACGGTGATGCCCGGCGCAACCTTCACCTGACGCCCCCCGGCTTGAATAATCGCGTACACGAAGACTCCTCCTAACTTAAGGAAACAAAAGATTATATCACACGGGGGCTACTTGATGAGGACCCTGGACCCCCGGACGCGCTGCGTGCTGAGGGTGCTCAGGAAGCGCGGGATGATTTCGTCCATCAGCTCGAAATAGGACGACAGGGCCGGGGTGTTGTCGTTCTGGTTGTAGAGCCGCTCTTCGCGCAGCGCCTCCGAATAGATCTGCGCGCCCGAGCGGCCGTCGATGAAGATGAACTTCTCTTGAAGAATGAAGCCCTTCCGCTCCATGTATTCGCGCACCGGCTCGACGCGGCGGCGCCCGAGCTGGTCGATGACCTCGCGTTCGCGCTGCACCATGCCCGCCTGCGAGTGCGGCGTGAACAGCACGGTGCCCGTGACGATCAGCGGATTCTGATACTCCTCGCCGATCTTCTTCCAGTAGTCGGCGTCGGCGAAAATGTGTTCGTAGGGCTGCAGGTCTTTCTCATTCCGGATTTGGGGTTGATCCGCCGTGACCTCGCGAACCGGTGCGTTCGGTCCCCCCTCGACGCGGCCCGAGGCCACGTCCATGAGCGGCAGCACGTCGGCGTCGATGACGCGCAGGTTCGACTTCATGCGCAGCTGGCTTCGCAGCAGCCGCACCGTTTCGAGGTTCCCGTCCACATCGTCTGTGCCGCCCGAGATGAAGCCGGCGATGAAGACGCGCTGAAACGCAGAGACGTCGAGCTTCGCCGCAATCGGCGTCTCGATCGGGATTTCATAGAAGCTGGCGCAGCCCGCGACCGCGACCGCGAACACGCCGCTAAGGAGTTTGAGACTGATTCGACCGGTCATGGATTTCCTTGAACAACTCGAAATTCTGCCGCACCAGCGTGTTGTCCGGCTCGAGCTTCAGCGCCCGCTCGTACGCTTCCGCCGCCTTGTCGAGCATGCCTTCGTGCTCGTAGGCGACCGCGAGGTTGTTGAACCCCGCCGCATAGGTTGGATCGATCTGCGTCGCGCGTTCCCAGCGATAGATCGCTTCCTTCCACAAGCCCGCGCTGCGCCACGGCGATGCCGAACTCGACCTGTGCCTTGGCGTCCGAGCGTGCGTCGGCATGAACGGCGCCACTGAAGGCCGCCACAAGCACAACGACAGATAACAGACGCATTGGCATAGGGATAATCCACTATAGCAGGGGCAAGGGGATAGGGGTAAGGGTAAATGAGGGTTACCATAGATCCCAGGTCGGGCACCGCACGCGCTCCGCAGCAGGAGCAGCCGTGGGTTCTGAACATTTTCGCAATATCTCCAGGGGACACCCGGTATCCAACGGCCCTTGCCGCCATTCACGACCCAGCCAGACACGTTGTGGATTCGAGGCGATGTCGACGTCCTTCGAACGCCCTGCGTCGCCATCGTCGGGTCCCGCGCGGCCTCTCCTTACGGCCTCGAGGTGGCGCGGCGGCTCGGTGCGGACCTGGCGCGCCGCAATATCACTGTAGTCAGCGGAATGGCGCGCGGAGTCGATTCAGCGGCGCATCGCGGCGCGCTGGAGGGCGGCGGCGTCACGATCGCCGTGTTTGGCTGCGGTGTCGATGTGATCTATCCCCGCGAGCATCGCGCGCTCGCCGAACGCATTTGCGAGCGCGGCGCGCTTGTCAGCGAGTTCAAGCCGGGGACGCCACCGCTAAAAGGGCACTTCCCTCAGCGCAACCGCATCATCAGCGGTCTGTCTCTGGCGGTCGTCATCGTCGAGGCGGCGGAGGGCAGCGGTTCGCTGATTACCGCCGATTTCGCCATGGAGCAGGGACGCGCCGTGCTCGCGGTGCCGGGCAACGTCCTGGGCGGCAGGAATTACGGCGCCCACGCGCTGCTTCGCGACGGTGCAAAGCTCGTGGAGTGTGCGGACGATATCTTGGAGGAACTCCCGGCTTCCCTGCAACCGGCCGGGATCAGGGATTGGGGATTCGGGATTGGGGATTAGTGGTGTCACTGAACCCGAAGGCCGATAACCGGCGTCTCACGATCCAGTGCTCCGGTCGATGGACGAGGGTGACGCTTACGATCTCGACGAGATTGCACAGCGCTCCGGCATCGATCGATTACGGTTATTGCCGCGGTTAGTCGAGTTGGAACTCGCAGGCGCGCTGCGTCGCGTCGAAGGCGGACGGTTCGTACGCTTCGGCCCCTGAGCCAGGTCGGCAGGGGTGGCCCGTGCTAAGGTATTCGAAAGGTTCCCATGGCAAAAGCGCTCGTCGTCGTCGAATCTCCGGCGAAGGCAAAGACAATCAACAAGTATCTCGGACGCGACTACAAGGTGCTCGCGTCGATGGGACACGTCCGCGATCTGCCGAAGAGCAAGCTCGGTGTCGACGTCGACGAAGGGTTCGCTCCCTCCTACGAGCCAATCGCTGCACGAAAGAAGGTTATCGCGGAGCTGAAGAGCGCCGCGAAAGAGGCGACCGACATTTACATCGCAACCGACCCGGACCGCGAAGGCGAAGCGATCGGGTGGCATCTGGCCGAAGAGCTGGGCACGAAGAAGAAGAAAATCCGGCGCCTGATGTTCAACGAGATCACGAAGAAGGCGGTTCAGGAAGCGCTGAACCACCCTACCGAGATCGACATGAAGATGGTCGATGCTCAGCAGGCTCGCCGCGTGCTCGATCGGCTCGTCGGCTACAAGATCAGCCCCCTGCTGTGGGATAAGGTCCGGCGCGGGTTGAGCGCGGGACGCGTCCAGTCCGTGGCCCTCAAGCTGATCTGCGACCGCGAGCAGGAGATCAGCGCGTTTCGTCCCGGAGGAGTATTGGCACCTGTTTGCGACGCTCGCCGGATCGGCGCCGCCAGAGTTCGACGCGAAGCTCGTCAAGCGGCGCGACGAGACCATCAAAGTCACGAGCGAAGAACAGTCGAAGCAGGTCCTGCGCGACCTCGAAGGAGCCGAGTTCGTCGTCTCGTCGGTCGCGACCAAAGAACGCAAGCGGAACGCCGCTCCTCCCTTCATCACGAGCAAGCTGCAGCAGACCGCCCGGTATCCGGTGAAGCGGACCATGCAGATCGCTCAGGGTTTGTACGAGGGAGTCGAGCTTCCCGGGCTCGGCGTCGAAGGGCCGGTCGGCCTCATTACTTATATGCGCACCGACTCGACGCGCGTCTCGGACGACGCGCTGACGGCGGTCCGAGAACATATCGGCCAGACGTTCGGGCCGGAGTACGTGCCCGAGAAGGCCAACTTCTTCAAGACGAAGTCCGACGCTCAGGACGCGCACGAAGCGATTCGTCCGACGTCGATGGAATACGACCCGGAGAAAGTCCGCCCCTTTCTGACGCCGGAGCAATATTCGATTTACCGCCTCATCTGGAACCGGTTCGTGGCCTCGCAGATGCCGCCGGCGACCTTCGACGAGACGACGGTCGACATCCAGGCGGGCGACTACCTTTTCCGCGTGAAGGGCACCGTTCCGAAGTTTCCGGGCTGGCAGGCCGCCTACGGCATGCAGGCGTCGGCCGAAGACAAGCCCGAGAGCGAAGAAAGAGAAAGACGACGACGACAGCCCGTCGGGCGTGTTGCCTCCGCTGGTCGAAGGCGACAGGCTCGAGCTCAAGGGTGCTCCGTCCGGAGCAGAAGTTCACGCAGCCTCCGCCGCGCTTCACCGAAGCCACGCTCGTGAAGGAGCTCGAAGAAAACGGCATCGGCCGTCCGAGCACCTACGCGTCGATCATCGGCGTCCTTCAGGATCGCGAATACGCCAACAAGGTCGAAGGCAAGTTCAAGCCGACGGCACTGGGGATGATCATCACCGATCTCCTCATCAAGAGCTTCGACGACATCCTCGATGTCGAATACACGCGGAGCCTCGAAGAAGATCTCGATCGAATCGAACAGGGCAAGGCCGACTACAAAGGCACGCTGACGAGCTTCTACAAGAAGTTCAAGAAAGACCTCGCCAAAGCCGGCAAGGAGATGCAGAACCTCAAGGAAGGCATCAAGACCGAGGAAGTCTGCGATCGCTGCGGCAAAGGCATGGTCATCAAGGTGGGCAAATTCGGTCCGTTCGTGGCGTGCAGCGGCTATCCCGATTGCACCAACACGCGCGAGCTCGAGAAGAGCGAGCCCAACGCCGACACCGACGAGACGCAGGACGAGATGTGCGAGAACTGCGGCAAGCCGATGGTCGTCAAGCGCGGCCGGTTCGGCCAGTTCCTGGCGTGCACCGGCTATCCCGACTGCAAGACGACGAGGAAGATCATTTCGGCCGGAGGCGCGATGAAAGCCGCCAAGCCGGATCAGATCCTCGACGAGAAATGCCCGAAGTGCGAGTCGAACCTCGTCATCAAGCAGGGGCGCTTCGGCGAGTTCACCGCCTGCACGAACTATCCGAACTGCAAATACGTCAAGATGAAGTCCACGGGCGTCCTGTGCCCGAAAGACGGCGGCGACATCGTCGAGCGTAAGTCGCGGCGCGGGAAGGTCTTTTACGGCTGCGCGAATTATCCGGACTGCGACTTCACGCTCTGGAAGAAGCCGGTGTTGGAGGTATGCCCGGAGTGCGCAACGCCGTTCCTGCTCGAGAAGATCACGAAGAAGGCCGGCCGTCAGCTGGTCTGCAGCAAAGAAGACTGCACCTACATGCGCGATGCGCCGCTCGAAGAAGAGCCGGTCCCTGCCTAGGGACTGGATGGGATTGAGGGATTGGGGATTAGGGATTTGGGATTAGGCCCAATCCGAATCATCGGTGGTGGTTTGGCCGGGTGCGAAGCTGCCTGGCAGGCTGCCTCGCGCGGCGTTCCCGTCACAATCCACGAAATGCGGCCGGTTCGGCCGACTGAAGTCCACAAGACCGATCGGCTGGCCGAACTGGTCTGCAGCAACTCGTTCCGCGGCGACAAGCTCGACAATGCCGTCGGCCTCCTCAAAGAAGAAATGCGCCGGCTCGACTCGCTCGTCATGCATGCCGCCGATATCGCGCGCGTGCCGGCCGGCGCGGCGCTGGCGGTGGACCGCGAGCTGTTCGCGCGGACGGTGACCGAGGCAATCGAGCGTCATCCGGGGATCACGCTTTCGCGCGGGGAGATGACGTCGATCCCGGCCTCGACGCCGGAATCGCCGGTGATCATCGCGACCGGTCCGCTGACCTCTCCCGATTTATCCAGTGCGATCGTCCGGCTCGTGGGCAGCGAGCATCTGTACTTCTACGACGCGATCAGCCCGATCGTGCTCGCGGAGTCCATCGACATGACGAAGGTGTTCCGGGCGTCGCGCTGGAACCGCTCGTCGTCGATCGTCCATCGTCCATCGTCGATCGTCGGTCCTGCGTGCGGGATGGATGATGGGGAAGGCGACTACCTCAACTGTCCGATGAACGCGGCGCAATATCGCGCGTTTTATGCGGCGCTGACCTCCGCCGAGTCGGCGACGGTGCACGATTTCGACAAGGAGAAATTCTTCGAGGGGTGCCTGCCGATCGAGGTGATGGCGCACCGCGGCGAAGACACGCTCCGGTTCGGTCCGATGAAGCCGGTCGGATTGACCGATCCCGCAACCGGGCGACAGCCGTATGCGGTGGTGCAGCTGCGTCAGGACAACCTCGCCGGCGATCATTACAGCCTCGTCGGATTCCAAACGCAGATCAAATGGGGCGAACAAGCGCGAGTGCTGCGCATGATTCCCGGCCTGGAGCAGGCCGAGTTCGTCCGCTTCGGGATGGTGCATCGCAACACCTACATCAACGGGCCGACGGTGCTGCACGAAACGTGGCAGACGCGGGCGAACCCGTCGCTGTTTTTCGCCGGTCAGATTTCCGGCGTGGAAGGCTACGTCGAGTCAGCCGCGTCGGGGCTGATTGCCGGGTGTAACGCGGCTGCGATGGTTCGCGGTGAACCGGTCCTCGCGCCGCCGAGAACGACCGCGATCGGGGCGCTCGCCTTCTACGTCTCGCACGCCAATCCGCACGACTATCAGCCGACGAACGTGACGTTCGGCATCATGCAGCCGCTCGAGCGGCACGTTCGCGACAAGCAGAAACGGAAGTTGGCGATCGCTGAGCGGGCGCTGCACGATCTCGAGGAATTTCGACGCAGAGACGCAGATTCTCGACGCCGAGACGCCGGGACGCCGAGCGGAACGTTTGAAACGCATGCGCTGCTCCCCGGCGCCTCTGCGTCACGGATCGACCTATGAGGGCGACGCTCAAGGACTTCCTGCAGCATCTCCGCCGCCGCGACGTCTCCGCGCACACGCTCGCGGCGTACGAAAACGACGTCGCGACGTTTCTCAAGCACACCGCGCACATCCGGCAGAAACCGCTGGACGATCTCGGTGCCGCCGACGTCGATACGTTTGCCATTCGCGCCTTTCTCGGGGAGTTGAGCCGCCAGCGCCTTTCGGCCTCTTCGGCGGCGCGCAAGCTCTCGGCGATCCGGACCTTCGTCAAGTTCCTGCGGCGGGAGGATCTTCTCGACGACGATCCCGCGGCGCTCGTCGCGGCGCCCAAGAAACCCGAGACGATCCCCGCGCACCTGACGCTCGACGAGATGACCCGGCTGCTCGAGATGCCCGACTCTTCCAGGCCGTTGGGCCGGAGGGACCGCGCCATTCTCGAGTTGTTCTATGCGTCGGGCCTGCGGCTCAGCGAGCTCGTCGGCCTTGGCATCGAAGATGTGAACCTGTCCGGCAGGATGGTGCGTGTCCTCGGCAAAGGGCGGAAAGAGCGGCTCGTTCCCTTCAACAACTCCACGGCTCAGGCGTTGCGGGAGTACCTCGGCTGACCGGGCGGCGCTGGCGCCTGTAGAGGGCAAAGAGCGGAGAGCAAAGAGCAAAGAGTCGAGGGAGTCGAAAGAGTCCAGGGAGTCCCGGAAGTCCCGGGAGTCCAGAGGAGGGAAGTCGCCGCTGTTCCTCAATTACCGCGGCGGCCGCCTGACGACCCGGAGCGTCGATCGGCTGGTGAGGAAATACGTCGCGCTGTGCGGCGCGAAGTTCGGCATCAGCCCGCACGCGCTGCGCCACTCATTCGCCACGCACCTGCTCGCGGCGGGAGCAGACTTGCGCGCGATTCAGGAGTTGCTGGGCCACGCGAGTCTGAGTACCACGCAGCGCTACACGCACGTCAACGCGGCGCAGCTGATTAACGTCTACAAGAAATCCCATCCGAGAGCTTAAGAGTCCCGGAGTCCCGGAGTCCTGGAGTCCACGAGTCCAATCCAGAGTCGAAAGTCCAGAGTCGAAAGTCCAGAGTCGAAAGTCCAGAGTCCATCGTCCACAGCCGACGGTCCATCGACTCGTCGACTCTTGGACTCTTGGACTCCCAGGACTCCTGGACTCCTGGACTCCAGGACTCCCACGACTCCCGGACTCCCGGACTCCCGACCGTAGACTTTCGACTGTCGACCGTAGACTGTCGACTATTCAGGTCTCGCCATCGCGAGCGCCTGCTCGCGCGTCAGGTCCATCTGATGCACCTGTTTGGCGTGCTCCTGAGCTTTCGCGATCAGCTGATCGTCCGTCTCCGCCTTGACGATGAACCCGCAGGGGCAGTTGATGACTTTCTGCATGACAGCTCCTTTCCGCAGTCCGTAATATAGGGCCGCCGTACTGACCAAACATTGCGGCGAGCTTGGTAAAACCTTGGCGACGCCACGAATCTACCTGACGGGACGAATTGCCGTCGAGAACGGCGCGAACCTCCTCGACGAGCACGAGCTCGTCGGCCGCCAGGGGCGGCTCGCGTTTGCCTACCTCATCACCGAGCGCCGCCATCCGGTGGCGAAGGAACAGCTGAGTTCGGTGATATGGATGGATGCCCGGCCTCACGAACCCGAGGTGGCATTGAGCGCAATCTTGAGCAAGTTGCGCGCCGTGCTCAAGCGCGTCGACCTGTCAGATACAGCCTCGATTGACGTGCTGTCGGGATCGGTGCACCTGCGTCTTCCTTCGGACGTGTGGATCGACCTTGAATATGCGTCCAATTCCATCGACGAAGCCGACGGCTCGTGGCGCGCCGGCCAGGGCGGCGCAGCGTGGGGACAGGCGCTGGCTACGGTTGTCATCGCCAGGCGTTCCTTCCTGCCTGGCGAGGAAGCCCCGTGGATTGAAGCGCGGCGAGCGAAGATGCGGACGCTTCTGGTGCGCGGGCTTCACGTGCTGTCGATGGTCAGCGCCCGAAACAACGAGACCGCGCTCGCGCTGCAATATGCGACCGAAATTGTCGATCTCGAGCCGTTTCAGGAGACAGGGTACCGGCACCTCATGCGCCTGCACGCGGATATGGGTAACCGTGGTGAAGCGTTACGCGTGTTTGCCAGATGCCGCGAGCTTTTCAGAGATGAGCTCGGGGCGGATCCATCGCAGGAGACCGAGCGAGTATTTCTCGAGATTTTGCGGGCGGGAGGTTAGCTTTATTCGTCCATCGTCGATCAGTCCATCGTCCATCGTCCATCGTCCATCGTCCATCGTCCGTCGACTCGACGATCGACGATCGACGATGGACGATCGACGATCGACGATCTCAGCTCGCCGCGGCCACCATCGGCCGGCGGCCGCGTGGAAATTCGATGCCCAGCGTCTTGATCTTGTAGTTCATGACGCGCGGGCTGATGCCGAGCAGCTCGGCGGCATCCTTCTGGACCCAGTTCGACATCTTCAGCGCTTCCAGCAGCGCGCTCCGCTCGATCTCTTCGAGCGGTACGCCTGACGGCGGAATTTTCACCAGCGCCGACGTTTCTCTCGGGCCCGTGGAGCCCGCGGTCACGATCTCGCCCAGCCGGAGATCTTCCGAGGCAATGAACTGACTTTCGGTCATCAGAATCGCGCGCTCGATCGAGTTCTCGAGCTCCCTGATGTTGCCGGGCCAGTTGTAGCGCAGCAGCATCTTCTGCGCGTCCGGATCGATGCCGTCCACCTTCTTCTTCAGCTCGCCGCCGAACTTCTTCACGAAGAACATCGCGAGCGCGATGATGTCTTCCTTCCGCTCCCGCAGCGGCGGCATTTCCACCGACACGACGTTGAGCCGGTAGTACAAGTCCTCGCGGAACGAGCCGGTCGCAACCATCGACGACAGATCGCGGTTGGTCGCGGCGATGAGCCGCACGTCCACCTTCTGCGTGCGCGTGCCGCCGAGCCGCTCGAACTCGTGCTCCTGGAGGACGCGGAGGATTTTCGCCTGGATCGCCGCACTCATGTCGCCGACTTCGTCCAGGAACAGACTGCCGCCGTCCGCCTGCTCGAAACGGCCGATGCGCTGGCGATCGGCGCCCGTGAACGCGCCTTTCTCGTGCCCGAACAACTCCGATTCGAGCAGCGTCTCGGGCAGGGCCGCGCAGTTCACTTTGACGAAGTTCCGCGAGGCTCTGAGCGAGTTGTGATGCGTCGCGCCCGCGATGAGCTCCTTGCCCGTCCCCGTTTCGCCGCGGATCAGCACCGTCGTATTGCTCTTCGCCACCTTGCGGACCACCCCGAGCACGCGCTTCAGCGGCTCGCTGGTGCCGACGATACGGTCGAAGTCGTAGATGTCGTTCTGGGTGTGCCGCAGGTAGTCGAGCTCGTGGCGCATCCGCCGCATCTCGAGCGCCTTCTCGATCTTGACTTCCATTTCTTCGATTTCGAACGGCTTCTGCACGTAGTCGAACGCCCCGCTTTTCATCGCCTCGACCGCCGTGTGCACCGATCCGAACGCGGTCATCAGGATGACCGCGGTCGACGGGTGCAGCGTCTTGGTCGTGCGCAGCACGTCGAGACCGTCGCTGCCGCCCATCTTCAAATCACTCAGCACGACGTCGAAATGTCCCTCGTGCAGCCGTTCGATGGCCTGGTTGCCGTTCGGGGCCTCTTCCACTTCGTGGTTGGCGGCGGTGAGCGCCCGCGCGAGCCCGCGCCGCAGTGCGTCGTGATCGTCAGCTATGAGAATGCGACCCATTTACTCCTCGTTAATCCGTGCCGTTCATCGGCTTTGCAACGAACCAGTCGTTCACTCCCGACACCGGAAGCGTCACCACAAAGCGCGTGCCGTGCGCGCCCGTCTGAATGTCGATACGTCCGTCATGTGCGTCGACGACCTTCCGGACGATGGCAAGGCCGAGCCCCGAGCCCTGGGGCTTGGTCGTGAAGAACGCGTTGAAGATGCGATCACGCAACTCCTTCGGTACCCCGGGCCCGTTGTCGGCAACTTCGATCACCACCGTTCGCGTGGCATGCGCGTCGCCGACCGAGCCGTGAATGTCCTCCTCCAGCACGCCTTCGCGCGCCGTGAGCTCCACCGCCCCTTTGCCTTCGAGCGCCTCGAAGGCGTTGATCAGCAGATTCGTGAACAGCTGGCAGAGCTGATGATGGTCGGCCTGAATCGGCGGAAGCGCCGGGTCCACCAGCACCTTCAGCCCGATCTCGCGCCGCGGCACCTTCGTCTCGGCGAGCGTGACGGCGTTCTGCAGCACGTCGGCAATGGCGGTGTGTTCGACCTGCAGCCGGATCGGCCGTACGAACTCGAGCGCCTCGTGGACGATCTGGTTCGCCATCTTCGCTTCGCCGATGATGTCGTTGAGCAGCGACTGCGCGTCAGGCGAGCTGACCACGGCCTCCTGGCGTTTCAGCAGACCGGCCATCACCTCGATGCCGGCGAGCGGATTTTTCACCTCGTGCGCAATCGCGGCGGCCATTTCGCCCAGCGCGACGAGGCGATCGCGCAGGCGCTCGCGCTCTTCGAGCTGTTCGACCTTGGTCAAATCCTTGAAAAACAGCGCCACGCCGGTCGACCGTCCGCGCTCGTCGCGCACATGCGACAGCGTGTAGCCGATGACCTTGCCGGTGGTCTTCAACCGCAGCTCGGCGCGGTTGGGAAGATGGCTCAGCTCGAAGGCGCTGTGCAGTACGCGGACCATGTCGGGATGTTTCGCCAGCACTTCCGAGAAATGGCGGCCGACGGCGTTCTGCGAACGTTTGAGCTGAAAAATTCGCTGCGCCTCGCCGTTGATTTCCGCGACGTTGCCGTCACGGGTAATCGCGAGCACGCCATTGCGCATCCCCGCCACGAGGCGGCGGAAGAAGCGATCGGATTCCCGGCGCTGGCGCCTGGGTCCTGCGGGCACCCTGCGTGGGTTCGGCCGGCGCCGACTCGTTGGTGGCATCAGGGGCTCGGTGAACGGCAATGAAGCTATGCGAAGGCTCTGCATGGTTCTATCGTGCGCCCTCCGAGGGGCAAACGCCGTGCCCGGCGCTCGCCGTCAAAATGGCGGTTAAACCACTGAGCCGTAAGGCTTCGCGTGCAACTCCGCGAATTGCTGATTACATTATCGTCATTTCGGGGGCGTAACTGTAACTACTAGCTTCCAGCCTTCACCAACTCCTCCCACTGGTGCATCAGGTCGCCCAGCTCCCACATCAGAGTCTGGTGCCGATCGATGACGGGCTGCGCCTGGTGGCGATCTTCGTAGAAGCTCGGCTGCGACATCGCGGCTTCGATTTCTTTCATCAGCTGCTCGCGTTCGGCAATCCGCGCTTCGAGGTCGGCGATTTTCGCCTGCAGCTTCTTGACGTGCTGATCGCGCCGGCGCTGGTCCGCTTGTTCGCGTCTTCTCTGCTCGTGTGCAACCGCTGCGTCGTCTTTTTTCAATGCTCGCCGGGGCCCCACCCCCGGCTCGCGCTCGCTCGGTGGTCCGGCTTCGCCGGACTTCCCTCCGGCACCTCGCTCGGGCCGCAGGCGCTTGCTGTCTACTGGCAGCTCTCTTTGCGCCTTGCTCCACAGAAACTCGGTGTACGTGCCGGGGAACACGATCGCTTCGCCGTGGCCGATCTCGATGATCTTCGTGGCCAGCTTTTCGACGAAGTAGCGGTCGTGCGACACGAAAATCAGCGTACCGCCGTAGTCTTCCAGCGCCTCGAGCAGGATGTCCTTCGAGTCGAGATCGAGATGGTTGGTCGGCTCGTCCAGCAGCAGCGTGTTCGAAGGCCGTAACAGCATCCGCGCCACGGCCAGCCTGGTCCGCTCCCCGCCCGAAAGTACCGCCGCCTTCTTGTAGACATCGTCGCCTGTAAACAGGAAGCCCCCGAGGATGTTGCGAATCGTCGGAACCATGGCGAGCGGGGAACCCGCCGACAACGTTTCGTACACCGTGAGCTTGGGGTCGAGCCTCACGGCTTCGTCCTGCGCGAAATATTGCATTACCACCTGATGCCCCTCGCGCCGTGTGCCGCGGTCCGCCGTTTCAACCCCCGAGAGCATCCGCATCAGCGTAGACTTGCCGGCTCCGTTGGGTCCCACCAGCGCAATGCGGTCGCCCCGTTCGATCAGCAGGTTCAGGTTCGAGAAGATCACCTTGTCGGCGTACGCCTTGCGAACATCGTGCAGTTCGAGTACGGACCTGCCGCTCTTCGCGCATACCGGAAACGTGAAGTGGATGCGTTTCCGCTCGGGTGGCGCCTCGATCGGCACCACCTTGTCCAGCATCTTGATGCGGCTTTGCACCTGCGAGGCTTTCGTTGCCTGGTAGCGGAACCGGTCGATGAACATCTTCACGCGCGCGATTTCTTCGTCCTGCTCGCGCTTCGCCTTGCGCAGCTGGTCCATGCGCGCGTCGCGTTCGGCGATGTAATGCGTGTAGTTGCCGGGATAGTCGGTCAGCTTGCGCAGGTTGAGATCGGTAATCCGCGTGACGACGGCATCGAGGAAAAACCGGTCGTGCGACACGAGGATGACGGCGTGCGGATACGCCGCCAGATATTCCTCGAGCCAGTTGCGCGCTTCCAGATCCAGATGGTTCGTCGGTTCGTCCAGGAGGAGCAGCGTCGGCCGTCCGAGCAGGAGCTTCGCGAGTGCCAGCCGCATCTGCCAGCCGCCCGAGAGCGCATCGGTCGGCTGTTCGAACACCTCATCGGCAAAGCCCAGCCCGCGCAGGACCGTTGCGACTTTCAGGTCGATCCCGTAACCCTCTTCGATGCGGAAGCGATCCTGCAGAGCGCTGTAGCGTTCGAGCATCGCGTCGTGCTCGTCCTGCGGCACCGCCGTATCGCCCAGGCGTTCCTCGATGGCGTGCATCTCGCGCTTCACATCGAGAAGATCGCCAAACGCCGAGCTCGCTTCTTCCAGAATAGACCGGCCCGTATGCGCCAGCCCGTCCTGGGGCAGATAGCCGACCGTCAGCGCCGACGGCTTGATGATCGCACCCTGGTCGGGTTCGTCGAACCCGGCCATCAGCTTCAACAGCGTGGTCTTGCCGGCGCCGTTGGGGCCGCAGAGGCCAACGCGTTCACCGCTGGTGATTTGCCAGGTGACGTCCTCGAGTAGAACCCGATCGCCAAACGATTTTGTGAGTGAGGATAGCTGTAACACTCGAGACCGCGACTAGGGGCCGATGGCCTCGGCAGCCTTGTCGAGCACCTCTTTAATGCGGAAGGGCTTCTTGAGGTACCCGCTCACACGAAGATTGGCCGCTTCTACGGCAGACGGCTCTGTGGAGTAGCCCGTGACGACGATCGTCGGCACCGACGGGGCGAGCTGTCTGATCTCGCGGATCACGCTCAGCCCATCCATCCCGGGCATCTTCAAATCGACAATCAGAAGATCGTAGGTGCGCAGCCGGAACTGTTCGATCGCGCTTCTCCCGTCGGCGACCGTATCGACATCGTAATGCCCGTCCATCGTCAGCGTTTTCGACAACAGATCGCGAATGCTCGCCTCGTCGTCGGCCACGAGTATCCGCGGCCGGCCGTCGCCGGCGCGCTGTCCGAAAGCGGGCGCCGGGGCCGGGGGCCGCGACCCGCCCCGGGGACGCTGGCTGTCGAGCCAGGTATCGATATCACTCTTGCGGAAGCGCCACTGGCGCCCGACCCGAACCGCCGGGATCTTGCCGGCTTTGATGAGCCGGTACACCGTTCTCAGATTGACCTGAAGGTACTCGAGCACCTCGTCGGTCGTCAGAAATGTCTCATTCATTCAGATCTCTCACTCTACTCCTGTTCCACCGGAAGCCGCACGGTGAACAGCGCCCCCCCGTCCGGGTGATTCGCCGCGACGACGTGCCCGCCATGGTCTTGAATGATGCCATAGGTAATCGCCAGTCCCAGTCCGGTGCCTTTGCCGACTTCCTTTGTCGTGAAAAACGGTTCGAACACTCTCGGCATGACGTCGGCGGGAATGCCGGGGCCGGTGTCGCGAATCTGAATGACGACTTCCGGACCGCCGTTGCGACGGTCCACGGTGGTCTGCGACTCGATACGGCCGCCGCCGGCCCCAATCGCGTGTTCGGCGTTCAGGATGATGTTGAGCAGCGCCTGGTGGAGCAGCAGCGGATCGCCCTTGACCCGGGGCAGACTGTCCGCGTGAGTCCGCACGACTTCGATGCCGGCGTCGCGATGCGCGCGCGCCCGCAGCGCGAGCACGCGCGACAACAGGGCGTTGACGCTGGTCCGGCGCTGCTTCAGCCGCCGCGAACCGGCGAAGACCAGCAGGTTCCGGACGATCTTTGCGGCGCGGTCGGCTTCGCGATAAACCCGTTGCATGTCGCGGCGAATCGTTTTGGGAAAGGCGCCGGTCGCCCGCATCAGCTCGAGATTTCCGAGAACGGCCTGCAGCGGGATTATTCAGCTCGTGCGCGATGCCGGCGACGAACTGGCCGAGCGCGACGAGCTTTTCCGATTGCACCAGGCGATTTCGAAGCTCGGCACTCTGCATCTGAAAGCCGCCCGTCAGCCGGTCGCGCTCGAGCGCAATGGCGAACGCGTGGCCGGCCGCCGCAGCCACGGCAAGTTGCGCGGGAGATGGCGGCTCCGGGCAATCGATCATCAGGACACCCAGCTTCACCTGAATGTAGGCCAGCGGCACGAACACGGCCGATCGACCGCCCAGCAACTTGTGCGCTTCCGGAACAGTGTTTGACGAGTCCGGAACGAAAACCGGACCTCCATCCCGGAACAACCGATCGGTAAATCCGCGCTCCACGCCGGCGTCGGGCGGCAGGTGGTCCACTCCGAAGGTGGACGTCGGGTGCAGGGTGTCGCCACCGGTATTGAACTGAAAAAGGATGGAGCTCCGCCCCTCGACGGCGGAAACGGCGTGTTGGTGCAGCTGTGGAAGCAGGTCGCTCAGCCCGTCGGTGGACGTGAGGGCCTGAAAGAGGCGGGCCTCCCATGACACGCCCCTAGTGTAGCGATAAACCGAACAGCAGATTCGGTTTGGGGCGCTATGATCGATTAGACCGGCCCGTACGCCTCTAGGCCGGCGCTTGCAGGCCAGGCGGTGCCACGGCTCGTCTAACCTTTAGATAGACGGATCGAGCCAGAACCACATATGACAGCGATTGCAGCAGCAGTCCCCATGACGTGGACCGACGAAGAGCTGGTCGCGAGATCGAAGACCGGCGATACGGAAAGCTTCAACCAACTGGTGAAGCGTTGGGAACGTCCAATCTTTGCGCTGGCGTATCGCACGCTGGGCCGCGAAGAGGACGCCCGCGACGTCACCCAGGAGACATTTCTCCGCGCCTTTCGGGCTCTTTCAGGGTTCAAGGGCGACGCAAAATTTTCGTCCTGGCTGTATCGAATCGCGCTTAATCTGTGCCGCGACTGGATGAGAAAGGACCGGCGGGCGCCGCTCGTGGCGGTTCCCGAAGGGGTCGACCTCGAGCAGCTCGCCGCCGAACATGGGCCATTCGAATCGGTCGAAGATCTGGCCGCGCGGGCCGAGCTGAGCCGTGAAGTCGCCAAGGCGATGGAGCAGCTTCCAGCCGAGCAGAGGCACGCGATTATCCTGAAGGAATATCACGGCCTGACATTTCAGGAAATTGCGGATCTCATGAAGTGTCCCCTCAGCACCGTGAAGACTCGCGTGTACCAGGGGTTGTCAACCTTGAGAAAACAGCTTGGAGCCCAGCTGGCTCCGAAGCATGAGAGCTGAAAGAGACTGAGAGTATGCACATCACCGACAATCACGACGCTCTGCTGGATTACCTCTACGAGGAGGGGGACTCCGCTCAACGACTGAAGATCGCGCAGCATCTGCAGGAGTGCGCGGCGTGTTCGGTCGCGGTTCTCGAATTCCAGAGCGTGCGCGGAATGTTGCGCGACTGGAAGGCGCCGGCGGCCGATCTCGGTTTCCGCATCGTGCAGGATTCTGAGGTGCCCGCACCCGCACGTCCTGTCGCTCGAGGCATTGGGGCGTGGGGATGGGGCCTTCAGGCCGCGGCCGCGGTCCTGCTGTTTGTCGCCGGTATGGCGGTGTCGCAGCTGAACGTGCGGTATGCCGATGGCGCGCTGACCGTGAGCACGCCGCAGGCGGCCCGGCTCGACGGTGTCCGGACGGTCGCGGCGCCGGCAACACCCGTTGCGCCCGAGATCGACTACGAGAGACTCGTGGAAAAACTGCAAGCGAGCCTGGCATCGCGAGACACATCGGGTCAAGCGGGGCAAGGGGCCGCGACCATCGTCGACACCGAGCAGCTGCTGCAGCGCGTGCGCACGATGATCGATCAAAGTGAACAGCGTCAGCAGCGGGAGCTCGCGCTGCGGCTGTCGCAGGTCGCCGGCGAAGTAGACGCCCAGCATCAGGCCGATCTCATGCGCATTCAGCAGAGCGTGGGCCAGACGCAGGACGTCATGGATTATCTGGTGAGGACGTCGGGAGGGGTGAAGTGAAAGGTGTTGTTCCGGCGCTGGCTGCCAGCGCCGTCTTGATAGCGGCGGTGCCATGCCGCGCACAGACCGTGCAGCCGGCGGGCGGCGGCGCGCAGGTTCAGGCGAGGCAGCAGGTCTCGGCATTCGAAGCCGCGCTGGAAAACGCGGTGCGGTATGGCGCGCAGATGCTCGACCAGCGCTTGCAGGCGTCGAGCGCGGCCAACATGGTGATGCTCGCCGGCATGACACGCGCCCGCGGATTCCGGCTCGATGATTACGGCGTCATGTTCGACGTCGAGTTCCCGTCGATGCGGCGCAGCATGGTGTGGAGCCTGCAGGAGCTCGAGCGCGCGGCGGGCGGCGCCACCGGGCGCGCGGTCAGCGCCGCGGAGACGCCGTCGGTTCAGCCGCGCGAGATATACCAGACCGAAATTACCGACGCGTTGACGAACGCCATTCTCGACTACAACGCGCCGATCGGTATTGGCGCGACCGAATGGCTCACGATCGCCGCGCGTGAAAGCGTCGTCGATCGCCGGTTCATCCCGGGCAATCCGACCGACACGGCGATGACGGTCATCCTGCGCATCAAGGGGAGCGATCTGCAGGCGCTTCGGGATCGGAAGATAACGCGCGACGAGGCGCAGAAGCGCGTCGTGGTGAAACACTACTAGGGGGCCTGGGGATAAGGGATTGGGGATTAGGAGGGACACCCACGACTAATCCCGAATCCCCAGTCCCTAATCCCCAGCTGTGGTGTCTAATAAGGCATGGCACTCAAAGCAAAATCTCTGCTGTTGATGGCTGTTCTGTTTCACGCTGCATGCGGCAGCAGCGCACGCGAGCCCATCACCGCCCTCGTCGAGCCCGTCGAGGTGAAGACGGGATGGTTTGACGCGGGCGTGGAAGACGGCAAGAACAAGCTGCTTCCGACGGTGACGCTGAAACTCAAGAATGTGAGCAGCGCCCCGGTTGCGAACATTCAGCTGAACGCCGTCATTCGCCGGGTCGGCGAGACGGAAGAGTGGGGGGGCGCCTTCAGGAAGGTCATCGACTCCAATGGCCTGCCGCCGGGGTCGAGCACCGAGCCTATCGTGCTGCGATCGAACCTCGGTTACACTTCCACCGAACCGCGCGCACAGATGTTGAAGAACAGCCAGTTCGTCGACGCTCAGGTCCAGGTGTTCGCCAAACATGGCGGCAACCAGTGGACGAAACTCGGCGAGTGGCGTATCGAGCGCGATTTGCTGACGCAGTAGCGCCTTCGTGCCATCGCCGACACCCACATCTCTCGAGCGGCGGCTCGGTCCTCTCGACGCCGCCGCCATCATTGTCGCCAACGTCATTGGCGCCGGCATCCTTTTTACTCCACCACAAGTCGCTGCGGCTGTTCCCAACGCGTTCTGGTTCCTCGGCGCGTGGCTGGCCGGCGGCGCGCTCGCGTTTGCCGGTGCCATGGCGTACGCCGAACTGGCGGCGTTACGGCCGCGCGCGGGGGGCGAATACGTCTATCTTCGCGAGGCGTTCGGCGAGCTCGCCGCGTTTCTCACCGGATGGACGTCGTTCGTGGCGGGGTTCACCGGCGCCATCGCCGCCAGCGCGATCGTGACGACGTTTTATCTCGATCGGTTTTTCCCGGGCTCGGCCAGCAGCGCGCCGTTTTTCGTCGTTCCGCTGCCGTATGTGCCGCTGAGCTTTTCGCCGCAGACGCTCATTGCCATCGCCATGATCGTGCTGATGGCCGCGATTCACGTTGGCGGCATTGGTCCCGGCCGGCTGGTCGGCAATGTGCTCGCCGCGCTGAAGGTGTCGGCGCTGTTGATGTTCATCGCCCTCGGCTTTTCGCTTGGCGCGGGATCGGCGGCGAACGTCACCAGCGCGGTCAGCGGTCCGGTCGTATGGAGCGCCTGGCTGCTCGCGCTGATTCCCGTGATGTTTACCTATTCCGGGTGGAACGCGGCCGGCTACATCGCCGAGGAAATTCGCAATCCGGACCGGAATGTGCCGCGCGCGTTTGCGCTCGGCACGGCGGCAATCATCGTCATCTACCTGTCGGTCAACCTCCTGTATCTGTATGTGCTTCCCGTCGGCGAGCTCGCCAAAGTGCAGGGCTCCGTTCTCGACGTCATCGCCGATCGGCTGCTCGGCGCGCGCGCCGGCGACATCATGGGCCTGGTGTCGATTATCAGCCTGGCGGCGAGCATCAGCGCGATGACCTTTGCCGGTCCGAGGGTGTACTACGCCATGGCGCGAGACGGGTTGTTCTTCGCTGCGGCCGGGCGCGTGCATCCGAAGTTCAAGACGCCGGCGGCGGCGATTATCGCGCAGTCGATCTGGGCCGGCCTGCTCGTGCTGTCGGGCAGTGCTGACGCGCTGACGAACTACACAGGATTTGCCATCGTCCTGTTTGCCGGCATCGCGGTGATGTCGCTCTTCGTGCTTCGGGCGCGCGAGCCGAACGCGCCGCGGCCGTTCAAGGCGTTTGGCTATCCCGTCGCGCCGGCGGTGTTCGTGATTGCCTGTTTCCTGATCGTGGTGAACGGGATCTACAGCCGCCCGGGTCCCACCGGCGCCGGCCTGCTCGTGATGGCTGCCGGTATACCGCTGTATCTCTGGCTGACACGGCCGCCGCAACGTCAGTTGATTCCATGCTGATGGCGTGGTATAGACTGCGATGAAGTGATCCACGCGACAACCATTCTCGCGATACGGCACCGCGACCGCGCCGTGCTTGCCGGCGACGGACAAGTGACCCTCGGCGACACCATCGTCAAACAGAGCGCGAAGAAGGTCCGGCGCCTCTATAACGACAAGATCCTCGCCGGATTTGCCGGTTCGGCGGCCGACTCGTTCGCGCTGTTTTCGCGCTTCGAGTCGAAGCTCGAGCAATATCGTGGAAACCTCGAGCGCTCGGCGGTGGAGCTCGCGAAGGACTGGCGCACCGATCGCGCGCTGCGCCGGCTGGAGGCGATGCTCGTGGTCGTCGACAAGACCTCGATGTTTCTGCTGTCCGGCACCGGCGATTTGATCGAGCCCGACGAGGGGGTCATCGGCATCGGATCGGGCGGACCGTATGCGCTGGCGGCCGCGAAGGCGCTGGTGCGCCACACCGATCTCGATGCCCGCGCCATCGCCGAGCGCGCCATGAGCGTCGCCGCCTCGATTTGCATCTTTACCAACGCCACCCTGGCGATTGAAGAACTCTGATGGCTATCCTGCTTCCCGAAACGCTCGCCTCCGCGATGGACACGTTGACGCCGCGGCAGATCGTCGCCCAGCTCGACAAGTACGTCATCGGCCAGAAAGACGCAAAGCGCGCCGTGGCCATCGCGCTTCGCAACCGCATGCGGCGGCAGAGGCTCGCGCCCGAGCTCGCCGAAGACGTGGTGCCGAAAAATATTCTGATGATCGGGCCGACAGGCGTCGGCAAGACCGAGATCGCGCGGCGGCTCGCGCGGCTGGCGCAGTCGCCGTTCATCAAGGTCGAGGCCTCCAAGTTCACGGAAGTCGGCTACGTGGGCCGCGATGTCGAGTCGATGGTGCGCGATCTCGTCGAGCTGTCAGTGGACATGGTGCGCGAGGAGCGACTCGAAGAAATCCACGACAAGGCCGAGCAGAACGCCGAAGAGCGTCTGCTCGATCTGCTGCTGCCGCCGGCGCGCGGGATTGACGCGGACGACACCGCCGGGCGGAACATCGAATACATCCCCAACGTGACGGCGCCGGATTCCTGGCACAGCACGCGGGAAAAATTCCGCGAGCAGCTGCGCGACGGGCGGCTCGACTCGCGGTTCGTCGAAGTCGACGTGCGGGAGCGCTCGTTTCCCTCGTTCGAGGTGATCACCGGCTCGTCGATCGAAGAGATCGACGTCAATATCAAGGACATGTTGCCCGGGCTGATCCAGGGACGCACGCGGAAGCGCCGCATGAAGGTGCCCGATGCGCTGGAATATCTCGTCCAGGAAGAAGAGAGCAAGCTGGTCGACATGGACAGCGTGGCGCGCGTTGCCGTGGAGCGCGTCGAGCAGAGCGGCATCATCTTCGTCGACGAAATCGACAAGATCGCCGGACGCGAGGGCGGCGGCGGGCAGGGGCCCGACGTCAGCCGCGAGGGCGTGCAGCGCGACATTCTCCCGATCATCGAAGGCACCACGGTGAACACGAAATACGGAATGGTGCGCACCGATCACATTCTCTTCATCGCCGCCGGCGCGTTCCACGTCTCGAAGCCGTCCGACCTCATTCCCGAGCTCCAGGGGCGGTTTCCGATTCGCGTGGAGCTCGAGCCGCTCGGCAAAGACGACTTCGTGAGGATTCTCACCGAGCCGAAAAACGCGCTCATCAAGCAGTACATCGGCTTGATGGACACCGAGGGCATCACGCTGCGTTTTCTGGACGAAGCCATCGAGCGCATCGCCGACTTCGCGACGCGCGTCAACGAGCGCACGGAAAACATCGGCGCCCGGCGCCTGCACACCGTCATGGAACGGCTGCTCGACGAAATCTCGTTCGAGGGCCCCGACCTGCGCGATAAGATCATCACGATAGATGCGGCATACGTCGATCGGATGCTCGCCGTCATCGTGAAGAACGAGGATCTGTCGCGCTATATTCTGTGATTCAAAATTCACCACAGAGAACACAGAGGACACAGAGAAGACATGCTGGGGTTTTTCATTTGAAGAAATCCGCTGTGGTTCTCTCGTGCTCTGTGTGGTTTATTGCCATCGCATGCGGCCAGAAGGGGCCGCCGCTCGCGCCCATCGTCCTGATCGCCGCGCGCGGTCACCGGCCTGACGGCGAAGCGCGTTGAAAACGAAGTGGTGCTTCAGTTCACCGTTCCCACCGTCAACACCGACAGTTCGGGTCCGGCTGACTTGCGAAGGATCGAAGTCTACGCGCACACCGGACCGCTTCCGGCGCCGGCGGATTTTCTCAAATTCGGAACGCTGGTGGCGAGGATAGAGGTCCGCAATCCAAAAGAGCAGAGAGCAGAGAGCGAAGAGCAAGAGCCTGTCCCGCCGAAGCAGGACGAGGTGCGCGGGTGCGCAGGCGGACCTGTCCCGCCGAAGCAGGACGCTGTCGCGCCTGCCGAAGCGGAAGCTGCAGAGGCGGATTCGACCGCCAATGCGGTCGAACAGGGAGCGACGATCAGCGTGCGTGAGCCGCTGACCGATGCGCACAAAGAGATCGGGCCGATGCCGCCGACCCGTCCGATCGTCGAGGCGCCGGCGGGGACGGCCGTCGTCATCGAAAGACTTGAAACGCCCGGCACGATCAACTTCGAGCTGCCGCCTCAGCGCTACTACACGGTTGTCGGCGTCAGCCTCAGCCGCAATCGCCGTGGACCATATGCGGGTCCGCTTCAGGTGCCGCTTGCCGAGCCGCCCGCGGCGCCGGAAAAAGTAGACGCCGCGTACACGGCGTCGGCCGATATCGCTCACCTGGCCGCGCTTGCCGGAAGATGTGGCGCCTGCCGCCGGCGACGGAGAAGCCGGCCCCGGTGGCCCTCGAGCGCGCCAGCCAGGAAACACCCGGCACGATCGAAGCATTATTCCGACGTTGAAACGGAAGATACGCAGGAGCCTGGACTGGCGCTGCTGCTGCCGCCGGAAAGCCCCAGCCGCCGCCGCGTCCACGGTTCGGCTACAACGTTTATGAAGTCGACACACGGTCGCGTCCGCCTCCGCTCCCGCACATGATGCGCAGCTACGGCGAGACAAGCCCAGCGCACCCAGCGCACCAGCGCACCTATTACCCCTTTGAATACCGCGCTCCTGACCGCTCCGGCTTTCACCGATCCGCGAGTGGAGTTCGGCACGCGGCGCTGTTATGCCGTTCGTCGCGTCGAAATGACCGGCGCGGTCGCGATAGAGGGCGCGGCGACGGCGCCGATCTGCGTGACGCCGGTCGACACGTTCCCGCCGGTCGCGCCGAAAGGGCTCGTCCACATCGCAAACGCGACAGGCGTAAGCCTGTTGTGGGAAGCCAATACCGACGCGGATCTTGCCGGCTACGTGGTCTTGCGCGGCGAGGCGCCTGGTGACACACTTTCCCCTCTGACTCCGGCGCCAATCACCGAGACGTCGTTCACCGACTCGACGGTGCGGCGGGGTCGCACATACGTCTACGAAGTCGTTGCGGTCGACAAGGCGGAGCCGGGCAATCAGAGCCCGCCCTCGAACCGGGTAGAAGAAACGATACGATGAAACGGTTGTACCGAATCGAGCACAATGGCGGCGCGCGTTACGCAGTGGAGTCTGACGGCGCGTTTCGGCTGGTCGAGGGCGATATCTTCGACGGGCCGCTCCACGAGGGCCAGGCGGTGACGCCTCCAGGTTTCTCGCCCCCGTGGTGCCGTCGAAAGTGGTTGCCATCGGGCTGAACTACAAAGACCACGCGTCGGAGATGAACAAGCCGCTCCCGCCAGAGCCGCTGATGTTTCTCAAACCGTCGACAGCGGTTGTCGGACCGGGCGACGCGATTCGCATTCCGCCGAACGCCGGCGAGATACATTACGAAGCGGAGCTCGGCGTGGTCATCGGGAAGCGCGCGTCCCGCGTTCCTGCCGACAAAGCGATGGATTACGTGCTCGGCCTGACGTGCCTCATCGACGTGACGGCGCGCGAGCTGCAGCGGAAAGACGTGCAGTACACCCGCGCGAAAGGGTTCGACACGTTCGCGCCCATCGGACCCTGCGTTGCGATCGGACTCGACCCGGCGTCCCTCGACATCGAAGGATGGCTGAACGGCGAGCGCAAGCAGGCCTCGAACACGAAGCAGTTGATCTTCTCGGTGCCACAGATCGTGGCGTTCGTCTCGAACGTCATGACGCTGCTCCCGGGCGATGTCATCGCCACAGGCACGCCGTCCGGCGTGGGTCCCCTGAAGAGCGGCGATCGGTTTACGGTCAAGATCGAAGGCATCGGGGAGCTGAGCAATCCAGTCAGCGGGTAACAAGACGACAAGAGGGAGTGACATATGAAGCTGTTTTTGGATACGGGGAACGTCAAGGAAATCGAAACGCTGGCAGCCATCGGCATCATCGACGGCGTCACGACCAATCCGTCGTTGATGGCCAAAGAGGCCGGTGACTATCGCAAGACCATGAAGGAGATTTGCCGCATCGTGCAGGGACCGGTCAGCGCGGAAGTGCTCGCGACCGACTTCGAGGGCATGATGCGAGAAGGACGCGACCTCGCCACAATCGACGAGCACATCGTCGTAAAGGTGCCGTTCACGCGTGATGGCGTGCGCGCGTGCAAGACGCTGACGCGCGAGGGCCTCAAGGTCAACGTGACGCTCGTGTTTTCCGCCGCGCAGGCGCTGCTCGCAGCGAAGGCCGGCGCGACGATGGTGAGCCCGTTCGTCGGACGGCTCGACGACGTGGGGCAGACCGGCATGTCGCTCATCCAGGAAATCGTGGAAATCTACCGCAACTATCCGTTCCAGACCGAGGTGCTCGTCGCCAGCACGCGCCACCCGATTCACATCATCGAAGCCGCGAAGATGGGCGCCGACATCTGTACGTGCCCGGCAAAGGTCATCGATCAGCTGTTCAAGCACCCCTTGACCGACATCGGCCTGGCGAACTTCCTCAAGGACTGGGAGAAGTCGCAGACCGCGCGCGTGTGGGGACCCGTGACGGCGACCGCGACTAAAGTTAGACGAGCTCGAGCGCCGCGCCGAGCTCGGCGGAGGAGAGGAGCGCCTGCAGCGCCAGCGCGCCGCCGGCAAGCTCACCGCGCGCGAGCGCATCGAGCTGCTCTTCGACGCCGGCACCTTCGAAGAAGTCGACAAGCTCGTCACGCACCGATGCCTCGATTTCGGGATGGCCGACCAGGTCATCCCGGGCGACGGCGTCATCGCCGGACACGGCCGCATCGACGGCCGGGTCGTCTGTGCTTTCGCCCAGGACTTCACCGTCTTCGGCGGATCTTTGTCGGAAACCAACGCCGCGAAGATCGTCAAGATCATGGACCTCGCGATGAAGATGGGCTGTCCCATCGTCGGTCTCAACGACTCCGGCGGGGCGCGCATTCAGGAAGGCGTGCTGTCGCTGGCCGGCTATGCCGACATCTTTCTCCGCAACACGCTCGCGTCGGGTGTCGTCCCGCAAATCTCGGCCGTGATGGGCCCCTGTGCGGGCGGAGCCGTGTACTCTCCCGCGATCACCGACTTCACGTTCATGGTGCGCGGGTCGAGCTACATGTTCGTCACCGGACCCGACGTCATCCGGACGGTTACGCACGAGGAGGTCTCGAAAGAGGAGCTCGGCGGAGCGATGACCCACAACGAGAAGAGCGGTGTCGCTCACTTCGCCGTCGATGACGACCGCGCGTGCCTCGCAGCGATTCGCGACCTGCTGAGCTTTCTCCCAGGCAACAACCTCGATGCGCCGCCGCGGATCGAAACGGGCGACCCGGCGACTCGCGAGGACGAGGCACTCGATCGTCTGGTGCCGGCGCTGCCCAATCAGCCGTACGACATGCTCGACCTCATCCACTCGATTGCGGATGACGGGGCGTTTCTCGAGGTGCATCAGCACTTCGCGCGGAACCTCATCGTCGGGTTCGCGCGCCTGGCAGGGACGCCGGCCGGCATTGTCGCCAATCAGCCGGCGCACCTCGCGGGCGTGCTCGATATCGACGCCTCTGTCAAAGGGGCGCGTTTCGTCCGGTTCTGCGATGCGTTCAACATCCCGTTGATCACCTTCGAAGATGTCCCCGGTTTTTTGCCCGGGACGGCGCAGGAATTCGGCGGGATCATCAGGCACGGCGCCAAGCTGCTATATGCGTTTGCCGAAGCTACTGTTCCGAAGGTGACGGTGATCACCCGCAAGGCGTACGGCGGCGCGTATTGCGTGATGTCGAGCAAGCACCTGCGGACCGACTTCAACTATGCATGGCCAACCGCTGAAGTCGCGGTCATGGGGCCCGAAGGCGCGGTCAACGTGCTGTTCAAGAAGGAGCTCGAGACGGCGAAAGATCCCGCCGCCGAACGCGCGGCGCGCGTCGCCGAGTTCCGCGATAAGTTCGCCAATCCGTTCGTCGTGGCGGCCCGGGGGTTCGTGGACGAGGTCATCCAGCCCAGGACAACGCGGCGAAAACTCGTGCAGGCGCTGCAGACGCTTTCGACCAAACGCGAGAAGAACCCTCCCAAAAAACACGGAAACATCCCGCTCTGAAGCCTGCCCGTAAGTGCTCGGAAATGATAGAATTACAGGCGCGCTGCCACTCGTTCGATCTGTTTGAAAAAGATACTCATCGCTAATCGCGGCGAGATCGCCGTGAGGATTATCCGGACGTGCCGCGACATGGGGCTCGCCACGGTCGCCGTGTACTCCGATTGCGACCGGAACGCGTTACACGTGCGCCTCGCCGATGAGGCGTATGCCATCGGTCCCGATCGGGCGTCGGAAAGTTATCTCCGCGTCGATAAGCTGCTAGACGTGGCACGACGCTCTGGCGCTGACGGCGTTCACCCGGGTTATGGCTTTCTCGCGGAGAATCCCGATTTCGCCGATGCATGCGAGCACGCCGGACTGACGTTTATCGGACCAACGCCGGCGGCGATGCGTGCGATGGGGAGCAAAACGGGGGCGCGCGCCGTGGCTATTTCGGCGGGCGTGCCGGTCGTGCCGGGTGGAGATGTGCCCGACGGCATCGGCTATCCGATGCTGGTGAAGGCGGTGGCGGGTGGAGGCGGCAAAGGCATGCGCGTCGTGCGCGCGCCGGAGGAGCTGGCGCCCGCAACGGCAACGGCCCGGTCGGAGGCGAAGTCTTCCTTTGGCGACGATCGCGTGTATTTCGAGCGGCTGCTCGAGAAGCCACGGCACATCGAAGTGCAGCTGCTCGGCGATCGTCACGGCTCGGTGACGGCTTTCGTCGAGCGCGAGTGCTCGATTCAGCGGCGCCATCAGAAGCTGATCGAGGAGACGCCGTCTGCGGCCGTGAGCCAGGGGCTGCGCGACCGCCTCATGGCGGCAGCCATTGCCATCGGCAGGGCGGCGCGCTACACGAGCGCGGGTACGATTGAATTCCTCGTCAATGGAGACGACTTTTACTTTCTCGAGATGAACACCCGGCTTCAGGTAGAGCATCCCGTCACCGAAGCCGTCACCGGGATCGACTTTGTGAGAGCACAAATAGACATCGCGCGCGGCCTCGAAATGACGGCACACGCCGGCCAGGCGGCGGTTCCGGCCACCGGCCATGCGATCGAAGTGCGTGTTTACGCTGAGAACCCGGCCGAGGGATTCCTTCCATCCCCGGTGTGATTACTCACCTGTCGGCGCCTGCGGGCCCGGGAATACGCAACGACAGCGGCGCATATGAAGGCTGGGCGGTCCCAACCGCGTACGATCCGCTGGTGTCGAAGGTTATCGCGTGGGCCCCGGATCGGCGTGGAGCTATTTCGCGGATGGTTCGCGCATTGTCTGAGTACGACGTCCGGGGGATCCATACGACGATCGGCTTCTGCCGTGACCTGATCGGATCGCCGGCGTTTGCCGCCGCGGAGTTCGACACGACGTACGTGGACCGGCTGCTGCGGGAGAACGGGAACGGTCGCCGCTCCGACGAGGCGCCTAATGAGAATGTTGAGAATGCCGAGATGGCCGCCATCGCCGCTGCGCTGAAGGCAATGATCGGGCCGGGTGCAACTTTCGATGGCCGCCTGCGAAAATTACACCCGACCCCGTTTTCGGCGTGGGCGCAGCGCGCGCGGATGGAATCGCTGCGGTGAAAGTCGACGTCACCCTGGACGGCCAGCCCTGGAACGTGACACTCGAGCCTGGCGAGCGGTCAGGCGAGCTCGTCGTCACCGTGAAAGACCGGCGGCGTGTCATCGACGTCACGTGGATTGATACCGACACACTCTCGGTGATCGACGGCGGTGTGGTCCGCGACATCCGGATTCATCGCCGCGACGGGCCAGGCGAAATGGGTATCGAGATCGGCAGCCGGGTTTACGAAGCCGCGGTATCGACAGCGAACGAACGAGCGAGGGCGCGCGCCGGCGACGTCGATGTGCACCAGGCGGCATCGACGGGCGTCATCCGCGCGATCAAGGCACCCATGCCGGGTCGGGTCGTCCGCGTGCTGGTGGCTGTCGGCGAGCGGGTGGCGGCGCGGCAGCCGCTCGTGGTCGTCGAAGCGATGAAGATGGAAAATGAGTTGCGTGCTCCCAGAGGAGGAGACGTCGAGGAGATTCACGCGGCGCCGGGGAGCGCCGTCGAGACGGGCGCCGTCCTCATGACGCTGCGTGAACTGTAGGGATTGGGGATTAGGGATTCGAAGTGCCGCTGAGATTCAAACGGTTCGAGCGCGTTCGGGCGCATCTCGCGTTCCGCGTCACCAGGTTTGGCGTCATCGCGTTTGCGATGATCCTCGCCGTGACCATCGTGGCGACGCTGACGATCGATTTGGGCCCTGGTCTGCGCGGTCTCGCGGAACGCGAGGGTTCGAAGCGCGTCGGCCGGACGATGCGAATTGGACGGCTCGGGGTCCGGCTCTTCAACGGCAAATTCGTGATCGAAGATTTCTCGATCGCGGGGCTCGAGCCGACTGACCGTCCTTTCATTACCGCCAAGCGCATCGATGTGTCCCTTGCCTGGGAGGCGATGTTTCGTCGCGAAGTGTTGATCGACTCGATCGTAATGTCGGACTGGCACATGGTCCTCGAGCAGTGGGCCGGCGGCAAACACAGCTTTCCAAAATTCAATATGGGCGGCGGCACAGGTCCGAAGCGATTCGTGACGACGATGCAATACGTGCGCACCCATGGAGGGACGGTCACCTTCGAGGACCACGGATCGCGATGGGGTGCGGTATCGCGCAACCTCGACGTCGTCGTCCGCAAGGGCGCCAATTATCAGGGTGAAGCGACGTTTCACGGCGGCACGGTCTGGATTCAGGACTACGTGCCGATGGCGATGTCGATGAAGGCGCTGTTTCACGTGGAAGCCGGGAAAGTGAGTTTCGATCGGATGCTCCTGACCACCGACGGCGCCGAATCGAACATCACGGGTGAGGCCGATATTCCGAACTGGCCCGAGATGACCTACAAGGTCAATTCGACGGTGGACTTCAAGCGGATGCGCGAGTTGTTCTTCGCCAAGGACAAATACACGCTCTCCGGTAAGGGCCACTTCACCGGCATCTTTCATCTGTTCAAGGGCGGTCGCGCGTTGACGGGCGATTTCGACAGCGACGTCGCTGGCATGCAGATCGGCGGCCTCGACTACGAGTTCCCGAACTTGAAGGGCAAGCTCGGATGGTTCCCGAACCGGTTCGAGGTGACCGACACGACCACCGATTTCTACGGCGGCGAGGCGTCGCTGAAATATTCAATTCTGTCGGCCGAACGCGCCGGCGAACCGGCGAAGGCCAACTTCGACGCCGACTGGGAGGACGTCGATCTTTCGACCTACAGCGATTTCCTGCGCCTTCCAGGGTTGCGCCTCGCGGGCCGATGGTCGGGCCGCAATCGCATGGCGTGGCGTCTCGGCCATTTCTCCGAACATGCCGGCGATGGCTATTCCGAAGTGGTGCCGCCGGTCGGTGTCGATGTGCTGGCAGGTATCCCGGCGAGTAGGTTCGCGAGCGAGCCCGACGAGGGCGGATTTCATCCCGGCGTGGGACACCTGCCGATCGCAGGGCAGGTGAGCTATCGCTACGACGGAAACGGGGTGGAGTTTTCCGACGGCCGTTTTTCGACGCCGGCGACAGACGTCACCTTCAGCGGCCGCACCGCCTGGGGCGACGCCTCGCATATTGCGTTCGAGGTGACCAGCGCAGACCTGCAGGAAAGCGACCGCGTGCTCGCGGGCATGATGACGGCATTCGGGGCACCGACCAACCCGATTACGGTCGGGGGAACTGCTGAATTTTCCGGCGTCATGACCGAATCGCTTTCCCGTCCGCGCGTCGAAGGGCACTTCGTCGCCAACGACATGCAGGCTTTTGGGGTCAACTGGGGAAGTGGTGAAGCTGGCCTCGTGATTCAGAATTCATACACCGATGTGACAGCTGGCCGCATGAGCAAAGGCGGAGGGGAAATCGCGGTGAACGGCAGATTTTCGCTGGGGTTTCCGCGCCGCGATAAAGGTGAGGAAATCAATGGACGTATCCGCGTCACCAGGTGGGATGCCGAAGACTTCAAGAACGCCTTTGACATTGACGATTACGACGTAAAGGGGGTCGTCTCGGGCGAATATCACCTCTACGGGCCTTATCAGGGACCGTTCGGCTTCGGGACGCTCACGATCGAGGATGGTTTCGCGTATGGCGAGCCGTTCGAAACTGCGTCGGGCTCGCTCCGGTTCGAGGGCAACGGCGTCCGCATCGACAGCATTCAGATGAAGAAGGGCACGGGTGTCGCCGAAGGCGCGGCATTCGTCGGCTGGAATGGCACCTACTCATTCAATGCGACAGGCCGCCTTATCCCGCTGGAGAGTGTGAAGGCGCTGACATATCCGCAAGCGCCTCTCAGCGGCGTTCTCGAATTCAACGCCGATGGCAACGGCACGTTCGAGGAGCCGCGTTACCAGTTCCGCGGGCGCATACGCGACCTCTTCGTCATCGACGAAGGCATCGGCGAGGTGTCCGGACGCCTCGACGTGAAGGGCGAGACCATGACGGTCGAGCTCGAAGCAGCGTCGCCACGGCTTGCGGTATCGGGCACGGGCCGCATCGACCTGACAGACGCGCAGGACGCCGATATCACGCTGCGCTTCAGCGATACGTCGCTCGATCCATATGCGCGCGCATACGATCCGCGCCTCTCGCCGTTTACCACGGTTGTCGGAACGGGCACCTTGCGCGTGATCGGACCTCTGGCGAATCGCGCACGGCTCATCGTCGATGTGATGTTCGATCAGCTCCAACTGCATACGTTCGACTACACGCTGCGCAACGCGATGCCGATTCGCGTGCTCATGAACGACAACGTCCTCCGAATCGACGACATGCGCTTCGTCGGCGACGGCACCGAGCTCGATTTGACCGGCATCGTCGACATGAATGCGCGGCGTGTTGCGGGCCTTGCCAGGGGCACCGCCAACCTGGGAATTCTGCAGGGGTTTTATCGCAACATTCGCACCTCTGGTACGGCACAGCTGACAGCGCAGGTGAGCGGCTCGATGGATGCGCCGGTCATTCTCGGCCGTGCGACCATCGAGAACGGCCGCCTTCGCTACGTGTCGCTTCCGCACTCGCTCGAACAAGTGAACGGCACGATCCTGTTCGACTCTCGCAACATCAGGCTGGACGGGCTATCCGCCCGCCTGGCCGACGGACAGGTGAGCTTCGACGGCCGCATCGGCCTGGAGGGCTACACGCCCGCGGATCTTGCGCTGACCGCTTCGGGCCGCAGCATGCGCCTGCGCTATCCGGAAGGGGTGCGCTCCGAAGTCGACGCTGACTTGTCGCTTACCGGCCGCGTGACCGCTCCGCTGCTCGCCGGGTCGGTCACCGTCCAGAGCGCCATCTGGACGACGAGGTTTGACACGAGCGGCAATCTGTTCGATTTCGGCGGCGGACAGTCGAACAGCGCAGCGCCCATCGCCGCGGCAGCGCCGTCGGCGAATGGCATGCCGTCGGTGCGGCTCGACGTGCGAGTGATCGCGCCGGTACTGCTCCGCATTGAAAACAACGATGCGACGATCGTCTCGAGCGCGGATTTGACCTTCCGCGGCACCTACGAGCGCCCGATTGTGTTCGGTCGGG